>NZ_JNIO01000008.1:0-1200000 GCF_000702545.1 Selenomonas sp. AB3002
TGGAGCTGAAGAATTTCCGCAGCTTCGATGGCAAGTATCTCATAACCAAAAGCTCCCATGAAGTGGGCAATGGCTACACCACGAAAGTGGATTTAAGGAGGGTGATTGATGGATACTGAGGCGGAACGCCTGTTGAGGGGAATGGTAAGACCTGGTACCGTCACCAGCGTGAACGTGGCCAACAATACGGCCCGGGTGAGATTTGACGATAAGGACGGAATCGTAAGCCCGGAACTACATATATTACACCGCTGCTCAGGGAAAAATAAGGATTACTGGGTGCCGGATATTGACGATCAAGTTTTATGTATCTTCAACAACAATGACAAGAATTTCTCTACCGGCTGGATACTGGGCAGCTACTTCAACGAGAAGCAGCCGCCCCAGGTACAGAATTTGGATATCATGCGCTTCGATTTTTCGGATGGCTCATATTTTGAGTACAACCGAAAGAGCCACACCCTCAATGTGCAAATCACAGGGCCAATAAATATAAATGGCTCAGTTATCAATCTGAACTGCTAAAGGAGGCGGTGTAAATGCCACCACAGACAAGATTGGGGGACAACGAATACGGGACATGATGCCTGCCCGCCCAGAGGCTGGCAACAGGCAGCCCGGATGTTATTGTGAACGGCCAACCGGCGGGGCGTGTAGGAGATAGCTACCCTGCCCATTCCTGCCCGCACACCTCCACATAGTGGTGTAATAAATGCAGGAAGCAGCACCGTATTCATCAACAATAAGGCGCTGGGCGAATAGGTGACCCTGTATCATGCGGGGGCAGCGTGGACGTGGGCAGCCCTAATGTAATCACAGGGGGCTGATGGAATGTCATTTCTTTCTAACGTGGCGGGAAGCTACGCCAAAGGACTGCAACGGAGCTTGAACAACATGGCCCAGGGGGTGCTTTCCCAGGTGATGGGAAAAAACTATCTTCCTTTGGCCTGTCCATGCCCCTGGGTAGCCTGGGAGATATCGTCTTCAGGTATCCAGCCGCGAGGTTATCACCTTCGATGGCCTCAAGCGCACCACCAAAGCCGCTTTGGCACACATGAAATCAACGGCCAGAAACCTTTGCTTGAATACCTCGGCCCGGATGGGGAGGAAATAACCTTCACCATGCGTTTTTCCACCAGCTGGGGCGTGGATCCTACAGCGCAGGCCCAGCAGCTCAGGGAACTGTGCGAGAAGGGCGAGGCCATGTATTTGATTATTGGCAATCAGACCGTGGGAGCCAATATGTGGGTAATCGAAAGCGTGGGTGAATCCCTGGTATCCGTGGATAACATGGGGCGGGTAATCGTCTCAGAGGTTGATGTAACACTCAAGGAATATGTGCCCCTTATGGGAGGAGGTGAGGGCGCTTGATAATCGATGTGACGGCAGAAATGAAGGACATCAACTTTGTTCCTGCCTCAGAGTATGAAGAGATTCTGCAGAACGTGCGCACCATCATCAACACCCTCAAGAAAACCGTGCCCATGGACAGAGAATTTGGCATTAACGGTGAAGTCATAGACTTGCCCATTGCAGCGGCTCAGGCGAAAATCACCGGCGAAATCGTGGCTGCAGTCAGCAAGTACGAGCCGCGGCCAAAGTTGTATCTGTGGCCTATGAGGGCAAGGAAATGGACGGCACCCTGCAGCCTACAGTGAGGATAAAGATACAATGAACCTACAAAATTTAGCAGACCTGTCCTTTGCGGATAGAGACCCTGCAGACATTGAATCCAATGTCATAACCATAGCAGAAGGAATCCTGGGCAGGAAGCTGGCAAGGGCTGACCCTCTGAGGCTTTTCCTACTGGGGCTTGAATCCGTCATTATCCAGCAGCGGGAAATCATAGACCAATCGGCAAAGATGAACCTGCTGGCCTACGCTGTGGGGATTATCTTGACCATATCGGCATACTGGTGGGCTGTGAACGGCTGCAGGCAACTGCCGCCAATACAACCCTCAGGTATACCCTTTCGGCAGCACGGGAGCAGGCCACACTCATTCCTATAGGGAACCGCGTTACGGCTGGGGATGGCGTATATTTCGCCACCACAGAGGCACTTTCCATAGCTGCCGGGCAGACCACGGGGGATGTGGCGGCCACCTGTACCATTAAGGAACACAGGGCAACAGCTACGCCGTAGGGGAGCTGACCAAAATGGTTGACCCCCTGCCATTTGTGGCCAGTGTGACCAACCTCACCGCCACGGCAGGCGGGGCTGATGTGGAGACGGATGATTCATACCGTCTGCGAATCCAGCAGGCCCCAGAAAGTTATTCCTGCGCTGGGAGCAAGGGGCCTATATCTTTTGGACAAAGACGGCCTCAGCCCTTATCTCAGATGTGGCAGTGATTTCTCCTAACCCATGTGAGGTGAATGTTTATCCTCTGCTGGAGGGCGGGCAGCTGCCGGGGCGGAAATGCTGACCTTAGTCAGCAATACCTTGAATGCCAGAACCGTGAGGCCTCTCACCGACCAGGTGAGCGTTTTGGCCCCCACGGTGAAAAGCTATAATGTCACCCTCACCTACTACATAGATTCAGACGATGCCACCAGCGCCGTGGCCATACAGGCTGCTGTGCAAAGTGCTGTCTCTGAATTCGTAGCCTGGCAGAAAGAGCACCTGGGGCGGGATATCAACCCCACGGAACTCTATTACAGGGTGAGGGCGGCAGGAGCAAAGCGGGCTGTGATTACTGAGCCTGTCTTTGCCGCCGTGGCTGCCAGTGAGGTGGCCATAGAAAACACCATCACGGTGAACTTTGGAGGATTGGAAGATGGTTAAAGAGTTTAAGACCCTGAGCCTTCTGGAAATCCTCCCTGAAAGTATCAGGGGGGATCCTCAGATTGAAGCGGCGGCCAGCGCGTTGGATGCAGAACTGCAGGCCGTCACGGCAGACATCAAAGAAAACCTGCTCATAAGCAGGATTGATGAACTGCCGGAGCGTGTCCTTGACCTGCTGGCCTGGCAATGGCATGTAGATTTCTACAGGCCCTTGGGCATGGATATAGACACCAAACGGCGGCTTATCCGTGAATCCATAGCCTGGCACCGTATCAAGGGCACCCCTGCAGCCGTGGAAAAAGTGCTGGCAGCGGCTTTCGTGGAATCCTGGGTGGAAGAGTGGTATGAATACGGCGGCAGCCCCGGCTATTTCCGGGTGACTATCTCAGACGTAATCACTGACCCGGAGGAACAGGCCAACATACTGGCGGCCATCAACAGCGCCAAGAACGAACGTTCCTGGCTGGATGCTTTGCGCTATCTGCTGGTATTGAAGGACGAACTCACTGCCAGCGACCTGCTGGCCCTGCTGGAAGAAACCGGCTTTATCGAACGTTACCCATGGGTGGGCAGGTTCGCAAACGGTGCCTATCTGGCAGGCGGGGAGCATGGGCAGCCTTCTGTGATGCGCCTACACGGCCAATGGAACCATCAGGGCCAACGGGGCAGCACCAGGGAGCAAAATCCCCAGCAGGTGTGGCCGAATATCGCCAATGGCGAATACCAGGCGGATGGCAGCATTTACGCCAAGTGCTGGAACCATACGGGCTTATCTATGCCAACTCTGTAGGCATGGAAGTTTTCGTGGATTTGGTGAATCTCTTCCTGTCTGACCTCTACAGAATAAACATCTGGGCAGATGGCAGATTCAAGGCAGATGGCACCTTCACAGCAGGCTGGGACAACCCCATTGCAGAGGCCTTCACGGATACCACGGCGCTGGCTATCAGCGACACCGATAACGTCACTGAAACATCCGGGGGAACATTATCCACCCATGAGGCTGAAGAAGTAGGGCTGGTGAAACTGTTCTATGCAGACGGTGCTTTCTATCCCGGGAAACCTATCACGGCAGATGGCAGCCACTACGCCGGAGGCCTTATGCTGGCAGATGCCTTTGACGGCCTCACCAGCGAACCCCGGAAACCGAAGCTGGCCAATGGCAGTATAAGGCCAACGGGCGGAGAAACCCACGGCTGTGGCTATCAATGCCCGCGCCAACAGTGATGAAAACCTCAGCAGCAGGATAGTTCTGACAACTGAGGAAGTGGCGGCAGAAACCTGCAGCACCACCGAAAGAAATTCAACCAACGTGGTCACACCTCACATGGACACCGTGGACACTGGCACCCTGGCAGACGGCAGGCCGTGGCCAACGGCAGCCATAAGGCCAGCGGGCACATGATGGAAGACAGCCTGAGCCTTGCCCACGCCGTAGGGCTGGCAGACAATAACGGCACCATCTATGCTGACGGCACCAGCAGGCAGATGGCTCTATGATGGCTTTTGCCATGGAAGACGCCATCTCCATCACCGTGGGGATGGGACTTGTGGCCAACGCAGGTATTTGGCCAACGCGGCAGGGCCAGAAGGGCAGACGGGCCTACAGGGCCAACGGCAGCACCTTCCCGGCACAGATTTACAATGCCAGATTTAATGCAGATGGCACCATCAAGGCAGATGGCAAGCATATCACCGGCTGGGCGGCGCTGTCTGCGATTACAAGTACATAGCAGCATAGAAGGAGCAAAGGATGAACAATCTGGGATTTGCCGACACCATGCAGGAAATGCGTGGGGCGGTGCATTTGGAAGTCTACAAGGCGGGAAACTTATCCTTGCAGACGATGACCACAACCTCATTGTGGCGGCGGCCGTGCCAAGCTGGCCCGCATGCTGGGGGCGGTACACGGGACACATCACCCAGGTGGGCGTGGGTACCGGCTCAGCGGCGGCAGCTTCAGGAGATACGGCCTTACCAATACGGTGAAAGTCAATGTGTCTTCTGTGGAATATGCCAACAACAAAGTAAAATTCAACTTTGTGATAGGCACCAACGTGCCAACGGGCTGGCAATCCGTGAGTTTGGCCTGTTCTTTGGTGATGGCACTCTCTTTTCCCGCCGGGTGAGAAAGTCCACCATCGGCAAGGAAGACGATATCCAGATTACTGGATACTGGGAAATCTATTTCTGACACAGGAGGAAGAGTAAATGGCTTATGTAGCAGAATCTGCAACGTGGAAAAACGGCGTATACCAGCTTGAGACCACAGATCCCTTGCTGGGCGGCGCTAACGGCGTGATGAATGAGGCCATCAAAGACCTGGCCTGCCGCACGCTGTACTTGAAGACTGAGCAGGACAAAATCAAGAATGAGATTCAGACTGCCCGGGCGGCAAGGCAAGCCTCAATGCCCGCTTCGAGGCTTTGGAAATGACCTCCAAGCAGGGCGATTTCACCTTCAATGGCACCACCGGCGTTACTGTTTCCCATACTATCGGCAACACGAATTATGTTGTCAATGTGGCAGCCACGGCAAGCACCGGCGGCGATTTGGGAGATATCTATATTTCCCGTGGCGCTTATTACTTCACCGTCTACAACACCGGCGGGTACAAGGCAATGGCCGTTATCAGATTTTGAACTAATGAGGGAGGCATAGAAATGCTGGATATCGTTGTAATCAATCCTGACATGAACCACGCGGAATTTCCGTGAATGAAAAAGACCATTCCGTTATTGACCTCCATGATTTCACCCTGGGCGACCTCAGGGTGAGGGGCGGAGCTTTGACCTCAGGGACTACTGGGGCGGCATTGCCCGCATTTTCTGCGAGTACAATGGTGACCTCTCCATGGATAACACCGTGGATCACCCCTTTATGTTGGCAGAAATCTATGTGCCGGAAATCGACACCAGGAATGTTCCCACCGGCCAGCGCGATGCCGGCGGGCAGGAAATCACCAAACCGAAATTGTTTGGCCTGACCTGTCTGACACGCGGATCCTGCTTTATCCTATCCCCGGCCCCGTGGAAACTGAGAACGACAATGAGGAGGAAAACTAAATGATCAAAGACCTTTCCCTGAAAGCAATTCGTGAGCAGATTACATCCGGCATGCGTGATGTTACCTTTGTGACAGACGATGGCGGCACCACGGAAATGGTGTATATTCCGAAATTCACTATTCCGGCAGGGGCTTATGATGGCGGCGCTTTTCCTGCTGAGGCATTGAACCTGGGTGGCTTCTTCATCGACAAGTATCAGTGTTCTCACCAGACCGGCGATAATGCCAATATCCCCGTATCCCTGCCGGGGCGTATTCCCTGGGCAAATGTCAACCAGACTGAGGCAAAGACGGCCTGCGCTGCCCGCCTTATCAACGGCGTGGCCTGCCACCTGCCCACTATGAAGGAATGGGCAACTGTCTGCTTCCTGACTAAGCTGCTGGGGCATGATATCCACGGCAATAACAACTATGGCAAGGATTACCGCGACAGCAACGCCTGGGGTAACTATGGCGTACCTGATAAGACTTGTGACGGGCGCGTACTCACCGGCACCGGCCCTGTCTCCTGGAGCTGTGACGGCACCAGCAAGGGCGTGTTTGATATCGTGGGCAATGTCTGGGAGTGGATGGACTTCAACATCACCGACGGTATCTACACCCACAAGAAAACTGCCCTTATCAACGATGCAGATGGTATCACGGCTGTGGATACCACCATTACCCTCGACACCGTGGAAGATATCGACGCATGGCCTGAAACCGGCCTCATCCTTATCGGCAGTGAGTACATCACTTATGGTGCCATCGACAAGCAGACCTCTACCACGGCTGTGCTGTCCGGCTGCACCCGTGGGGCAAAAAGTTCCACGGCAGCCACCCACGCAAATGATGTTACCGTCTACCAGCTTACGGATTACTGTGTAATCCCCGGTGGCGCAACCGCTTATCTCACGGCAGACATTTCTGCTTCTGCTACCTCCTTCGCCTTCTCCGGCCTTGTCAATGGCCCGGACAATGACGGTTTTGCCGTAGGTGATACCCTGCAGATGGGCACTGAGCAGGCCGTTGTCACGGCGGTGGAGAGCAACACCCTCACCGTAAGCCGTGGCGCAAATGGCAGCACTGCCATCGCTCATTCCACTGGAGACGGCTTCACTAAGATTTCCCCGCAGATGAATAATAGTGACCCTGCAGGCGATGCCTACCAGTACGCCAAGATTAACACCATGCGGTTTGAATCCGACCTGGCACCCCTTGCCCTTCCTAAGGCTGTAGGTGTCGGTACTGAGGAATGGAAGGACGGCTTCTGGATCAGGAGCAAAGGCTCCCGGGCGGCCTCCGTGGTGGCAACTGGAACGTTGGCGGCAATGCCCGTTCTGGCTTCTACCTGAGCCTGTACGACGCGCCGTCGGATCGCCTCGCTTACATCGGCTTCCGCGCCGCTTTGTCTATCTGAAATCTGTCAGCCTGATAATCTGATGGCCTCGCGGTAGCGAGGCCTTGACCTCAAAGGAGAAATTGAATTGGAAGAAAACAACAGCAACGCACCAGCTAAAAGCGGATTTAAAGGACTTAAAATCCAGACGAAGACAGAGGATATGATTGGGTATATGTATGTAGTGCTCAGGCAGTATCCGAAATCTGAGAAATTCGTATTGGCAGCAGAGACTAAAAGAGTGGCCCTGGAACTGATGGAGCTTATCATATCCTGCAATAAGCACTATATGAAGAAGACCACCATGAGGGATGTGGACATACAGCTGGATACTTTGCGGGCCATGGTAAGGCTGGGGCATACATTAGGCTTCCTGAAGAATCATCCCTATGAGGTATTATCAGGCAAGATAGACGAGATAGGCCGTATGATTGGCGGCTGGATGAAAAGCATACAATCATAATATCTTGTAGGGCGTATGCTGTATCTGCGCACTGGCCCGGCTCCCGGCGGCCATCCGTGGTGGCAACTGGAACAATGGCGGCAATGCCCGTTCTGGCTTCTACCTGAACCTGAACAACGCGCCGTCGAATCGCAACGCTAACATCGGCTTCCGCGCCGCTCTGTCTTTACGTCAGAAGTTTTAGGGCAATGCTGGCCCTAATCCCGGAACTAAGACAAAGGAGCATACGTCCTTGTTTTGAAAAAAGCAAAAATAAGTTATCACGCCCCCGCTTAGTAGGCAGAAAGACCGAAAAGCGGGCGCTATTTATTTGGGAGAACTATGAAAACATACAACGACCTATATCCTAAAATCTATGACTTTCAGAATCTCCTGCTGGCCTACCAGAAGGCAAGAAAATGCAAGAGGTACAGGCCGGAGGTGCTGAAATTCACAGAGCACCTGGAAGAAAACCTGATAGATATACAAAACTCTCTGATCTACAAGACTTATGAGCCTGGCAGATACAGAGAGTTTTATGTTTATGACCCTAAAACACGGCTGGTGCTGGCAGCGCCATTCCGTGACAGAGTGGTACACCATGCCTTGTGCAATCTCATAGAGCCAATCTTTGACAGCACCTTCATTTCTGACAGCTACGCCTGCAGGAATAACAAGGGCACACATAAGGGCGTGGAAAGGCTTGTATATTTTCTAAGGAAGATGCAGGCCGAACATGGCAAAGTCTACGCCCTAAAGTGTGATATCCATCATTACTTCCAGAGCATAGACTGCTCCATTTTGGAGGGGCTTATCAGGAAGAAGATATGGGACAGGGAAACTCAGTGGCTTTTCCATATCATTCTCTACAGCGCCGTAAGTGGAGAAGGCAGGGCCGTGGGCGTTCCCCTGGGGAATCTCACCAGTCAGCTGTCCGGCAATATCTATCTCAATGAATTGGATCACTTTGTGAAGCAGGAGCTGAAGTGCAAACACTACCTGCGCTATATGGATGATTTCATATTGCTGCACCCGGACAAGGCCCAGCTCCATGAATGGCTGAGAGAAATCAGGGTGTACCTTGAGGAAAGGCTGCTGCTGAAACTCAATGGCAAAACATCCGTCTTTCCCATCAATCAGGGCATAGATTATCTGGGCTATAGGATTTGGCCTTACAAGCTGCTGCTTCGCAAGAAGTGCATAACTCGCATGAGGAGAGGGATGGAATACCTGGCTAAGCACAGGGACGCATATCCTCAGGAACATATCCAATCGGTAATAGCTTCATGGTACGGCCATGCCCAGCGGGCAGACGTGCCGAATTTGAAAGACTGGCTTGAGCAGGAGGCCTGGGAGAAATTTGGCATTGTGCTCAGGAGAAAGGAAGAATGATATGTATGACTTTATTTTTGGCGTTCTGCCCACAAGGGCAAACGCTGCAGGCAGCAGCCTGCTGGGGGCATGTGGAATGGTAATAGCATATCTGTTTGGCGGGTGGAGCGCTTCACTGGAGGCCCTGGTGGTGGCCATGGCCATAGACTACTTAACCGGGGTACTGGCAGCGTATATCAACCCGCATTTGAAACTTGATTCAAGGATTGGCTTTAAGGGCATAGGCAAGAAACTCATGATACTTGCCCTTGTTTCCCTGGCTCATTTCCTTGACAGAGCCACGGGGCAGGAAATTATAAGCCTTATCGTGACGTGGTTTTATTTCGGCAATGAGGGCCTTTCCATCATAGAGAACGCCGCCAAGGCAGGCGTTCCCGTGCCGGAAAAGCTCAAGGAATCTTTGAAGCAGCTGCATGAGGAGGAAAGAGAACCATGAGCGACAGCAAAAACAAGGAACAGAATCAGAATGTAACCAGAACCGTGCCGGAATACAATCAGGTAAAGCCGGAGGACGATAACCTGGTAATCAAGGCTAAGCAGGAGGCCCAGAAAAAGAAGGAGGCAGGGGAATGATGGAAAGAGCGAACGTCATAGACACGGGGCTTGAATTCGTGAGAGACCTCGAAACCCGCTATAAGACAGACATGATTGTCATTCACCACACGGGCCGCAATGATATCGACGCAAGCGCCCAGCAGATTCACGGCTGGCATATCAACCAGCAGGGCTGGGCAGGAATCGGCTACCATTACGTGATCCGCAAAAATGGCACCATAGAACAGGGCCGCCCACATTGGACGGTAGGAGCGCATGCCTACGGGGAGAATTCCCACACCATCGGCATACACCTTTCCGGGGATTTCATGGAAGCAAAGCCTACCTGCGATCAGATTGAGAGCGTGGCCATGTTGCTGGCAAACCTTTGCACGGATTATGGCCTGCCTATCGACAGGGGACATATTGTGGGACACCGTGACCTCATGGCCACCAGCTGCCCCGGAGACAATCTTTATAATATGCTTGATTTGATTATCGGCAAAGCAATCTACTACGCAGTACAGTGACGGAGGCACAGACTAAATGACGCGGCAGGAAATAGCTTTAGAAATCGCAAAAGGACTTATCGAGACCGGCATAGAGGGCGGCTTCGACGCTATCAGCTGCAGCACGGGGGGAGACTATCCCTCCCTGGGCTGCAGCCAGTGGGAGGGTGACAGGGCGGATGACCTTCTCGACAGAATCCCCGGCGGGGAAAAATTCGTGGACAGATCCTATAGCGACATTGCGACGGCGGGCGAACTGGAGGAGCTGGCTCAGCTTATCAGCAGTGAAGCAGGGCAGGAGGTACAGCGGCAAAAACTACAGGAAGACTGCCTGGATTATGTAGACACACTGCAGGGCATAGTTTTCCTTGACGATAGCCGCTGCATCATTTACGCCGGTATGTGGTGCCCTACCAGCACCAGCGTGGTGGCCCGCTTCATCCGGCGGCGGCAGGAACGCGGCTATAACATCAGGAGCCTGGAAACCTTGCGGGATATGTTCCGTGATGAATATGCCCAGGCTGCCTGCATTCCCAGAAACTGCTATGAAGGCTATGCCAACAGGGCAGAAAACACCTTCCAGTACGTGGCAGCCATAGACCTCTCCACGCCCTACGGCGTGCCCGTCTACGGTGAGGGGCCTTTCGGACGCTGAGCCACGCCGCTTTCAAAGGTGCCGGTGAAAGTAATTTGACACATTCCAGCGATTTTCTAAAGTGACAGAAAATGTCGCTTAGGTGTCACTTTACTTTTACCGGGAAATCGTGCCCTTACTTGACCTGAAAAGTAAAGCCAGTAAGAGCATTTAGGCGAAAAGTCAAGAGCATAACGTAAAACGTAAACACCAAAAGGTAAGAGAATTTACGTTTTGCGTGAACTCTTTACGAAAAGGAGGCAGGAAATTGAATGAGAAAACTAAATTTATTGGGGCGGGCCTTGCTGTTGTGCTTGTTATCCTTGCTCTGGCTGGCACCCTTTGGCTATTGTTCGGAGACATCAGAACAGATCCCGGAACAAGTGACCCTGTCAATGAGCGAATTCAAGACCTTGAGAGAGAACAGCAGGAAGCAGCAGGAGCTATTGATGAAGCTATCGAAAGAGCTGCAGACAGCCAGGGAACAGCTGCAGACCTCGCGGGGCGAATTGACCATAGTCAGGAACTCACTCACAGTATCTCAATCGCAAACGATGGAGCTAGAGAGGGAACTGGCAGAGCAGAAGCAGCTATCGGAGAAGCTGCAGAAGCAATTGACAGAGCTGCAGGCCTCGCAGATGAATGCGAAGAACTCATTAGAAGCAGCGAATCTATATTTGCAAAGTATGACAGATGAAATCAAAGCAGAGCGGCAGGCCCGGGAAAAGACCGAAAAACGCCTTAGGCAGCAGAAGACCCTATGGCAGATATTGTCTATTGCGTGTGGAGTGTGGGCTGTGGCGAAGTAACTTCCTATATATAAATGGCGTACAGTATCAATAGTCTAGAAAGTTACACACAAGTTACAAAAATGGCGATAATCCCATTAAAATAGTAGCTCCCAGTTCTCCAAGCGCTGATTTATACAGCACGAAGGGAAAGTTACAAAAGCCCGTCACCTCAATGGTGGCGGGCTTTTTCAATTCTCTGTAAAGAAATAGTGTATCAATACAGAGGGGTATTTTTTACTCTAAAAGTTACACACAAGTTACGTACAAGTTACAAATCAGATTAGGTTTATAGCTTCAACCAGCTGCTGGATTGTCTTATGGGTATAGACACGATGGGTAATATTGGCGGAGCGGTGGCCGAGAATTAACTGCATGGTTTTCAAGTCAACCTTTGCGTTATCCAGCAGGGAAGCGCAAGTGTGACGGCCATCACCAGGCAAGTGTTCAGTGGGCAGGCCCATTATGATGGGAGACCTCTCCCAGATATGGTCACGGAGCCTGTCATAGGTTTTCATTGGCTTTCCGTCACGGCTATCAATGACCAGGTATTCGTTATCAGGACTATACATTTCGGCAATGAAGGGGAATATCTTCTCTGCTATGGGAATGGCCCGGTTTTTGCCGGCGGGGGTTTTCAGGCCACCCATCATATACCTTTCGTCCAGGTGTACGTCTGCTACCTTGATTTTCAATAGCTCAGTGGGGCGCAGGCCGGTATAGGACAGGATGAGCGCGAACCTGGCACCTTCATCATCAGTGTGCTGCCAGAGTAGGGCCAGTTCTGCATCAGTGAAAGGATTGTGCATGTCGCTATCCTCAGAGGGCGGCAGCTCCACGGTGGTGGCCACATTGGCTGTCACCAGCTCCAAATCAATGGCGAAGTTGCAGAGTTTGTTGCATAACGTCTTGATATTCTTCTTTGTGGAATACCCCAACTCACACGCATCCACCTCTCCCTGAATGTGGCGCTTGCGGATATCCACAAAGGCCATTTTATGAAGATGGGGGACACGCTTATAGGCGGCCTTGTAGCAGTTTGGAATATCCCCGGAATACTTATTCTCTCCCCAGCGCTCATATAGTTCGGCAAAAGTGACCTTGTGGCTGTCCAGATCATAAGGATTTTCGTTGTACGCCATAAGGGCCGCAATGGCCTCAGTACGTTTGGCGTAATATCCCAGGTACTTTTGTATCTGCCTGCCATCATCTGTCCAGCCGGCTGTGACCCGGACAGCGTAAGGCTTGCGCCTTTTGCCGGGCAATTTGGTGACGCTCCCGGAAGAATTTGGCAATCTCATAAAATCACCGTCCCTTTTTTGTTTGATAGTGGGACAGGCTGCAGAGAGTGGGCTATAATATCCTTAGGTTGTTTCTCTGCGAGCCTATCGGTCATGAGGTTCGTACAAAGCCCCAGCAAATCTCCACTGCTGGGGCTTTTTGCTTAGATGGATGGAGGGTATTGGCATAACTTCCTTTCTTAAAAGAGCCGCCTATGGCTGTGGGCGGCTCTTTTCTTTTGGGAATTGGAAAATAATGGCGGGGTCGTCTGTTTTGGCAGGCGGCTCTTTTGTTATGCCCTTTTGGGCGCGGTATCTTCTGAGGGGGGCTGCTTGCCTTGAGCGCCAGCGGCGTGGATATCCTGCAGCTCCTTGCGGTAGGCCTCCACCTCTGCTTCAATGTCGCTGCCTGGGGGCGGGGCTTCCTTCCCCTGGATGGCATCGGCCAGCATGGTGACATATTTGAGCATCTGCCGCCGTTCCTCTGCTGGCAGGGTGAGGAAGAAGCGGGCAAGGTTTTGCTCTGCCTGATTCAGATTGAACTCTTTGGCGAAGTTGGCGAACAGGGAGTTTTCCGGGGAATCGTACATATCCCCCTCACCGTCCACCAGCCATGCGCGGCGCACGTTGAACTTTTCGCAGATCAGCTTGATGTTTTGGTCGGTGACGGTGCCCCCGCGCTCCATCTTGCCTATGGCACCGCCACCAAGGCCGATTTTTTCGCCAAAAGTTGCCTGGTTATACCTTAGTGACTTGCGTAAAACCTCTATACGAGTGTTGATATTTGACGTTTCCATAAATATTTTTCACCTCCTTTGAAAAATATTTTATATTACTGAGTGACATAAATCAAGATAAATATCTTGACATAAGTAACTGAGTGATTTAATATAGCTGTATAAAGATTACTGAGTTACAAAAACTGTAACTGAGTTTGCGAACTGGCCCTAAAGGGCCAGTATAGCACTATTCTAAGAATAGTGCTATACTGGCCCTAAAGGGCCAGTATAGCACTATTCTTAGAATAGTGGCGCTGACGGAAAGGAGGGGGCGGATGGTATTTGAGGGGATACCGAACTATTACCATGAGGATAAAGTCACCCGCATAGTAGGGGATGGAATCCTGCAGGAGTGGTATGGAACCATCAAGACAGAAGAAGGGGGCCTTGCGTGCTCCAAATGTCATGAAGCATACAAGGCCAAAACGGTTTTTGCTATTCATGGAGAAGAAAGACAGACACTTGTCTACCGTTGCGAGTGTGGCAATTACCGTATTTCCATCACTCACAAGCCGGATACTGACCCCTTACGTTGAATCCCATTCATCTATTCCTGTAGGGGTATCAATGGGGAGTGGGATATTATCCCAGGTGCTTTCACCCGTATGTTGCGTGTAGACATCATCTGCCGCCGCATGGGGGGCATGGTAACGGCCTAAAATTTCGCCATTCAGTCGCAAGGTGTAGCGACCATCTTCCAGCTGAATAGTGAAAAGGCCGGCAGGACTATCATAGAAGAACATTTCAATCACCTCCTTTTTATGGGGGAGGTATTCGACAGGGGGCGGGGCGTTCCTGCCATGGAAGGGAGGATGCCTATGGGCAAAAGAGCATTAGGTGTGTCGATACGTGAGAAAGCAGACGGCACGAAAGTTTACATAGTCAGATGGGAAGAATATGGCGGTGAAGAGAGACAATGCAAGAGCAGGGAATTCCCCCGCCCGGAGCTGGAGGGCACACTGGAAGCATTTGGACAGTTTATCCCCTACCTGTGCCTTATCCCCGCAAGCAGAATCAACTATACCACCATAGCCGGTGCCAGCATCAAATATCCTAAGGCTGGCAACCCCACTCTGACCCTGGGCGTGAGCCTGGGACTGGAGAACGGCCTGGACTTCGACTTTGAATCCCCGGCGGTGCCTCTCCACATGGAGAAATACACGCTGGAGAACGCCCAGACCTGGGCAGAGAAATGCAGCGCCGTGGCAAAGCTCCTCTGTGATGAAATCATACTCTACGCAGAGGGCAAGCGTGCCCAGCAACAATTGGAATTTGAACAGAAAGAAGAATCTGAAAAGGAAGAGGGAGGCGATAACTGATGTATGTGTCCACAGAAGATGCCCTGCGTGAAGCATTGAAGAACGAACAGGCCCGCCGGGAAACCATGGAAGTCATCGAGGCTATTCGCAAAATGGGCGGGGAGGCTACCATTCTGAGGCTGGCAGGTGCCATACTCACCGCCACGCCCCTGAACTTCAAGAGCGCCACGGCCTAAGGGAGGGAGCGCTATGATCAGAAAAATCATGCCGGAGCTGGCAGCCTCCATGATGGGCAAGGGGCCGCAATTTATCCGCATCGGCTTGCAGAGAAACCTCCTGCCCTTCGGCCAGGCGGTGCCCACTGGCACCACCGGCAGGAAACCGAAATTCTCTTACTACATCAGCCCCAAATTATTTATGGAGTACACAGGATTCACTGAAGCACAAATCAGGGAAGCAGCAGCCAAGGGAGGCTATTCCCTCTGACCGGCAGGCAAATCGGAGGGCGGTGTTTTGCACCGCTTTCCGGGCTTGTTTAAGGAATTAGTATTACGACAAATATCCTGTATAACCATGCAGAAATCAAGGAATCTCACAGCCAAAAACAGATGGAGAAACAGCCATGGCCTACATGAAGAAAAGGTGGGTATCCCACGATAAAAGTATTTTCATAGAGGACAAGTACCACTCCCTCCGGGCTATGCCAAAGAATCCTCTGGTGAGAGAGAGGAGGAGGCCCAGGGCAGGAGGCAGCACAACCGAAACCCAGGAGAAGATAAACCTCAGACACAGGACGGAGAAACTGACCCGCCTAATAATGGACAATTTCAAGCCCGGGGATTGGTGGGCCTCCTTTACTCTGTCTGAAAAAGTCCCTGTGGAGAGATTCAAGGCAGAGTACGCGAAGATGATCAGAAATCTGCGCACCTTCTATAAGAAGCACGGGCAGGATTTGAAATACATAGCCGTACACGAAAACATCACAGGCAAGGGCAGGCTCCATGGCCATATCATTCTCCCTTTCCTGCCGGGGGTGCCCTTCCCCCAGATGAAGGCCGAAATGGAAAAGGCATGGGGGCTGGGAGATTGTCACTTCAAGCCCTATGAGGCCCGGGCCATGGACGCGGCAAGATTGGCGGCCTACATGACAAAAGAAGACGTGCTGACCACCAAACTGAATGCGAAAGCCCAGGCGGTGAAGGCGGGGCTGGATGTGAAGAAGCTGGATGCAGAGATAAAAGAAATCAAGTCAAAGCGTTCCCGCATCTGCCCCAGCAAGAACCTTATCCGCACCAGGGCTGTCACCCAGCAGATAACCCGCCATGATACCTACAGCGACAAAATCAAAGCCCCAAAAGGCTACCATGTCGTAAAGGAATTGAGTTACAACGGCTATACAATAGACGGCTACCCCTACCAGCACGCTGTCTATGAGCGTGACGGGTAGACAATATAAAGTTATTCACAGGATAAAGGCTTATTCACAGTTTTATCCACAGAATAAACAGAGTTATTCACATACTTATCCACAAAGGAGGCAAAGCCGTGACCCGTTACTACTGCAAGGATGAAAAATGCAAGCTATCCCACAAAAAGCGGCCTATCTGTTGCTGGTATTGCCCTAATTTCGCCTGGTGCAAGGACACGGGCGTGATAGGAGACTGCCATTACCAGACCTGTGGCAAATGTGAGCGGGTATCAGACCACCATTGGCGCTATTTCAGGTACATTCAAGAAATATCTCTGACATGGCTGGTGGGATTGAGTACGAAACTTTATCCCGTGCGCAAATGCCTGAAAAAGAAAATCCTGAGGGGGAAGAAATATGAGGCTAAGAGGAATCGGCGGAATAGAGTCGCCACACACCACACGCCGCTGGCATGAGCCAAAGACCTACTGGAATCCAAAGAAGGACTTTCACATCATGACCAAGGAGGAGTTTTGCCGGAAACTGAGGGAGGATTTAGATGCCAGACGCAGGGCGTAGCTACATCAGCAGAGTGAACAACAGCCAGGGCCGAATTATGGAAGACATGATAATGGGGGCGGCAAGGAAGTATGAACAGGAGGGCCGTCTGGTGCTGCACAAGGAAAGCGAACCTTTCCGCGTGGTGAAGAATCTTGACCGTGCCCGGGGGCGGGCAGAGGTGCAATTCGTCGCTAGGGCGCACCCCGATTTCATTGGCTGCCTCAGGGGAGGCCGTCTTATCGCCATAGAAGCCAAGTATACCCAGACAGACCGCATAAAGTACAGCGCCGTCACCGAAACACAGGCGGAAATCCTCACCAAATACTATAAGGCGGGGGCGGGTGCTTTTATCTGCTGTGGCATAGGCAAGGGATACGAACTAAAGTATTTTATGGTGCCCTGGGCAACATGGATCTACATGAAGGAAATCTATGGCCATAAGTACGCCACGGCTGAGGATTTGAACCCCTATGAGGTGAAGGCCGATATGGTGATTCATTTCCTCGACTACATAGGCCCCAGCGGTGCAAGGCTGGAAGACCTGATGGCATAGCCACGCCTGCCGGAAACAATCACATGACCAAAAGGAGAAACAACCATGAACAACTACCTTTCAAAGCCGGAAAAAGTCAGCATGACGCGGATTATGCTGCTGGTGGACTTGCTCGACCAGGTAATAGCAGACTACCAGAAGGCCAAGGGTGTGGATGCGGAATTTATGAAAGACCTTCGCACCTGTCGCACCTGGGGCAAGAAAGCCATCAAACGGCGCTATGATTTCCTCGACCTCGACGCAGCCAAGGACTTCACCCGGCACATTCACCACATGGACATCATCTTTGTGCCAAACGACAAGGCCCAGCACTACTACAAGATAGTGCAGGACATGGCGGGGGCTATCTGCATGAACGCTGATGACTTCGCCAAGCTCTATTCCGGCTTTATCCCCAAGACCTGTGGCAAATGCCATAAGAAAGCCTGGAAGAAATGCCTGATCCGCGAGATTTTCCGAAAGTACGGCGTGGAGACAGTCAACAACAATGCCAAGAACTGCCCCTATAGCTACCTTGAAGCGGGCATAGATTTGGAAGAGTGGGCCAAGGAATGGGCCAAGGCCAACGGCATGAAGTATGATTCAGAAAATATGTGGGAATCAGACGGAGAAGTTCATGAGACCCCGGAGGAAGCTGCTGTCTGAGGGAGGGGCGCACATGGAAAGGATAATGACCTGCCAGCTATGCGGTGCCACCTTCACAGTCACCAGCAAAAAAAGCAACGCCAAGTATTGCCCTGAATGCAGGATGGCTATCCATCACAGCAACGCATACAGAGAAATGGTGTACGGCCGCAGGGACAGGAAAAGAAAGGCAAGCATGGCAAGGCTCGACCAGCTGGCAAGAGAAGCCAGAGCGCACGGCCTCAGCTACGGCTATTATGTGGCCCTGCTCAAAGGCTATCCGATAAGATGGGAGGCAATGAATGTATGATGCAGTAGTGGCGATACTGGCAGGGGTGCTGGTGTCACTCGCAGGATTTGCAGCAGTAATGGGAATAGGTGAATTACTCAGGAGGAAAAGCAGGAATGAATTTAGTGATACTCAAGGGAAGACTTACGAAAGACCCGGAAATAAGGTACACCCAAAGCGGTAAGCCCGTGGCCACCTTCGGACTGGCCACCGATAAGCCCTACCGGCAGGAAAACCAGAACGGCCCCACGGCAGACTTTCACAATTGCGTAGCCTGGGACAAACTGGCTGAGACAATCGGCAACAATCTGGTGAAGGGCAGGGAAATCCTCCTGAGGGGGCGCTTGCAAACCCGCCAATATGAAGACCGGGACGGAATCAAGCGCTATACCACAGAAGTGGTGCTGGAAAGAATGGAATTCTGTGGCAGCAAGCCCCAGGGCCAGAACCCCGCCGGCGCACCACCTGCCGGGGAAGGATTTGGCGGGGATATTTCAGATGAAGAGATACCATTCTAAGCCTATTCGCAGAAGGAGACAGAGCAATGAGAGGGATTTGTGAGCCGATATGTGACGGCGTTTCCATAATGGGGGACATGGGCGGGATAGCAATTCACTTCAACCCCGGGGAAGAATGGCATTTCCACCAGGATAGGAAACATGAAGACCGCCTGCTGGTGGACAGGGGGCAGGACGTTGCTATCAGCATGACCGTGCATCAGTTTTATGAGACCTTCAAAGTAAAGGAGCGTGAAGACGGTGCTTGAGTTTAATATGAATTCGATTATCTGGTTTTTTGCGGGGGCGTTCTCCACATTGGCTGTGTTCATCATTATGGGCCTGTGCATAGTATCAGGCCACCACTCCCGCGTGGAAGAGAAAATCAAGAATCAGAACATGAGGATTGAGAACTGGAAGGCCACGCCGGACAGGCTGGCAATGACCAAAAGGGGGAAATAGCCATGACCTACAGGGGAAAGAAGATCCTCCGGCTCATGGGCTGGATGAAGGGTAACACCGCCGTAACGAAAATCCAGTATGAGGATAAAACCACAGAATTCATCATCAGCGTAAGACTGAAATAACAGCCAGGGGGCGGATATCATGACCGAAAAGAAAACCGCATTGGGCGAACTCATTGAAAGCCTCGACAAAATGACCCGCGAAGAATGGCAGACGCTCATGGTGAGCGATAAGCTGGATGAAGGCATTATCCAGCTGCTGGAACTGGTGGGCAGACAGAGAGGCTGGCTGAATTAACGCGAATTTAACACGCGCGAGTGTTTATCGTGCGAAATTTAACGCGAATAATGCGTTAAACGTGCGATAAACCCCGCGAAGTCAGCAATCATGCGGGATAAATCGTGCGAAATCATCAAAAATCCTGCAAATAAAGGAGAAACAACCATGTGGGACGATGAAAATCAGCGCCGTCAGATGGAAAAGCGCATAGCTCTTTTCGATTTGAAGAAGGAACTGACCCAAGACCTCCTGCCCTGCCCATTCTGTGGGGCCAAGATAGAAAAGGGAGACGGCTGGGCGCTTCTTGAAAAGTGGCGGCTAAGTAGTGATGAATGGCGGATTACATGCCCGCATTGCTCTGCAGCAGGAGCTGGGGCACAGTCGATAGAGTGGGCTGTGCTGAACTGGAATACCAGGGCGGGGGTGGAGAAATGACCGACTTAAAGAGGAACCGCATTGAGGAAGTCGCGGCCCTGTTTGGCAAAAAGCCCGGGGTGTCTTTTGTGGTGGACGATGGCACCGGCTATAAGCCTGCCGAAATCAGATTTTCCTATCATGGCTGCATCGAACGCTATGACGGCAGGATGTGGCAACCGGCAGAGTATTTTCTGGAGCCGCTGGTTATGGGGCGGTGCTGGGAGGTAAAAGAGTACAAGCAGGAAAATCTATTCAGGGACGAATGAGGGGGCGGAACAATGGCAAGGAACAAAATCACCTTTGAAAAAGATTATGATGAGGCATGTCGTGCCATATATCGCTTCATCGGCACCCAGCGGCAGCCCACGCTGGATGAAATAGAAGAATTCATCGTGGATAATAATCTGCAGTATGAGATTGATGATTACTTCATGGTGTGCGCCATAAAGGGGAGCGCTGCCGAGAGCGGGTATCAGGGCTGGAACGATAATGAGAAGAACAAAGTTGTCGAATTCTGGGGCTACAATGGCGGCAGCGGCGATGGCTGCTGTCCTATCTGTGGCCACGAAAGAGACATGAGCGGCAGCAGGTGCCCGGTGTGTGATAAGCCATGGGAGGAAAGCTGAATGATGGAGCAAGACCCCGTAATGAGGGATTTTACCACCATGATCCTATGGAGCTGGAACCAGCCAGGAGGCAAAAAGCCGGAATCGAACCTGCAGGCGCTCAAAGATGCCGTGCGTGACCTCTGCCAGATGACTACCCAGAAAAGCGCCGGGCAGAAATCCCCATTATCTGGGAGGAAGTACAAGTCAAAGGATATAAGCGTGGCTGAGAATTTGGAGCGGGTGAAATTCACCATCATCTGTGAAGCTGTCTTGCTGGTGCTATCCGGGAAATTGGACAAATTGGAGGAGGAAAATGATGGGCAGGAAGAATAAAAAGAGAAGGCAGTATAAAGAAGCCGAAAGTTTTGATACCGGGCAGTATCTCTATGCGTTCCTTCACCTACACTGCGATAAACATGGGAAACCCAGATGCACAAAATGCCAGAGGCCTATGTCTGAAATGACAGGAAAGGAAGTATGGCTGGGAAAATTTTGGGTAACACATCTTATATGCGAGTGTGGGGAGCATGCCCTGAGAATTGTGGGCGCGGGAAGCAAATATGAAACCCCATGGGCTGACGATGACGAAGAATAATAATTTTGCTAGGTAAATCGTGAAATTTGCTAGGTTTAGACAAAAACTATATAAAACTATCTAAAACTTACTAGATTTTTCGCCAGGTTAGATAGTTGCTAGGTAATTTGTGGAATTTGCGAGGTAGAAAATGGTTTTGGAAAAAGAAATGCAGAAAGACTTTCCCCAGGACAGCGAAAACAACGAATACAGGTACCTTTCAGCCCCGTGGCTGGATGAAATCGCCACAGGCCTCACGGCGGGGGCGGTGAAACACCCCGGGGAGACATGGAAGACCATTCCCGCGGATGAACACCTTGCCCGCGCCATGAGGCACATCAATCTTTATCGGATGGGAGACAGAAGCGAACCCCATCTGATAAATGCCAGCATGAGGCTCATGATGGCCTACGCCACCAGCAAGAACGAACGCGGCGAATAGCAAGGGGAGGCGGGAGTATGAAGGGAGAAATCCACGTTTATGTAAATGGCATGCCCAGTGATGGCCTTGTGACCTTCTGGGAGGCAAACGAGGCCGTCAAGATGCACCGGGCGCTGGTGAGAACCAATCAGACACACTTCATCAATCAGAAAATCATGGACATGGGCTATAAAATCTATGTCCATAAAGATGGAATCTCAACCCTGATAGGCAAGGCAGAAGCCAAGGCTATCAGGAAATTCGTGAGGGGGCTGCAAAATGACCAATGAGGAAATAGAAGCAATAATACATGATCTGCAGGCACTGTCTGAGAGGAATAACCTCAATAAACAGCATAAAGAATCCTGCATCAAGGCCATATCCCTCCTGAGGCCTATGATAGAGGAAACCACCATGCCGGAACCCCAGGAGGAAAAGCGGGACGAAAACACCGTCACGGTAGACCTCTCCATTCCGGGCCTGCCTATACAGATTATGGAGCTGGATAAATACAGCGCCATGCAGCTGGTGGAGAAGTTCCGGCACAGCAACCCGCCTGTTTTTGCTTGTAATCTGCCCGGGGGCGGGCTGTGGGAGGTGGATTTACAAAAGGTAGCATCTATTTCCAGTGATGATCTGGAAGCCACAGCTGACGAAGAGGCGGAAGAAGACCGCGAACCCCAGAGGCCTGTTCCTTCATATAAGAAGAAAGAACGCTCCAATGGATGGCGGCGGGGAGAAGTTACCTGCCACAATTGCGGGGCAGATTATGAAGCCGATATCCATGAGCGGTGGACATACGTGAGGTGCAAATACTGCCATGAAAGCAATACCACCGTCACCTACCCGGACGAATAAATAAACAGAAATCGAGGCAGACAGTTCGACAAATGTACAATATAATAGTAAAATTATTGCCAAAGAGAATCCTTATGAGGATTCAGCCCTTGCGGCATATCAGAGCCAGGGCAAGGCGGAAACGCGCCGCCCAGGAGAGAGACCGCCGCCGGGGGCGGATTTGACCGATTAGCACCACTGAGAAACAGCCTATCTTTTCAGGGAGACTATCGGAGGAATCAAAATGGCATTGACGGAAAAGGACTTGAAGCAGATAACCCAGACCATCGAAGAGGTGGGCAGGAGAATCATGAACGAGGGGCGCAAGGCAGACAGGAGCGCATACAAATCCACCGAAAGGCGGCTGAGAGCCTACCCCACCCTCAAGGACAATATCCAGCGCTATGAAGCAGACATCAAAGATATTGCCCGGGAGGATATGGGCAAATCAGCAGATATCGTTATCTTCCAGTCCCATAGCGGGAAAGCCCCGGAGCGGGATTTGGAAGAACTTCGCCGGGAGAAAATCTTCTCCCTCACAGAACGCCTATACCGGGATAGCCGGGAGGTGGGGGAGATAGAGACCGCTTTGGACTATATCAAGAATCAGGAATACTATCGCATTGTGCCCATGATTTACTTCGAGGGCAAGAGCCAGAAGGAAATAGAGGTGGAGCTGCATTGTGACAGATCAACCATCTGGAGGAATCGCAAGGTGCTGGTGGCAAGGATGAGCGAAGTCCTCTATGGGGCAGATGCACTCTGAGGCTTGATTCAAGGCTTGCTTTCAGCTTGCACACCCAGAAGCAAGCTGCAGGCAAGTTACCAGCAAGTTAAAATCTCCAGCGCTTATGCGGGCTGGTGGAAGCGAAAGACTGGAATCGGCAAGTTACAGGCAAGTTAGCTGCAACACACTGCTGAGAAATCATGCAACATACATGTGAAAAAAACTGTGATATACTAGGGGTGTGGAAAAAGTGTAGCCATTTGGAGACATCGATTCTGCTCCCTAAAGGATATGGAGAAGAGCACAGACTTGAAATCTGTGCTCTTTTTCTTTGGCTGAAAGGCGGTGAAGCGTGCTTTGGAGGTTCACTGTGACAACAGGAAGTGTATCTATCACGACACTGCAGCAGATATGTGCTGCAGTGAGTGCGTGACCTATGAGAACAGGCTTTGCATGACTTACTCACGAAAGGGTGAGACAGCAGGGCTGATGCAGCCAGACTTCAAGGCACGCTGCCACAAGCACGGCGGCGGGAAATACAAGTCTGACCGCGTGAAACGGATTCGCTAGGCACCCCCCGGGTGTCGCGGGTCCTCCTGGGGCCAATCAGCCACACGGGTCTGCGAGTCGCGGGCCTTTTCTGCGCGAAATCAAAAAAATCTGGTTGACAATCTGACCAACAGGAAAGGAGGTGGCAGGGTGCCAGATGAAAATGGTTCGCACGCGCGCGAAACAGAAGAAGAAAAGTTTATTTTCTCAACCAACGACACCTGCCAATTCTTCCAAATCTCGCGGGAAACTTTGTCAGCCTGGCAGAAAAAGGGCGCTCCCAAGGAAGGCCGGGGAAAATGGAACATCAAGGCCCTCATGGAATGGCGCTACACCGGCAAGCACGTAGAAAGCCCGGAAACCCGCAAGCTCAAGGCTGAGGCGGATTTGAAGGAGGCCAAGGCCGCCCAGGAAAAAATCAAACTGGGCGTGACCAAAACCGAATTTATCCCCGCCGCGCTGGTTCAGAGTGAGCTGACCCGCCTGCTGGCCAACGTGAAGAAGTCTTTGCTGGTGGTGGGCCACAATGTGGCGGCAGATTTGGCCGCTTTAGATGCAGAAGTAGTAACTATCGCAAAGAACGAAGTTGACAAGCGCATAAATGACGCGCTGCTGGAGCTGTCAGAAGGGAGGCTGTACCGTGGCAGGGCGAAGAAAAAAGCGAAGAAATGAGCTGGAATATCCTGAGTGGATAATGAACGCCCTGGCGATGCTGAAACCCCCGGAAAAGCTGACCGTCTCAGAGTGGGCGGATAAATACCGTGTCCTCTCAGAACTGGATAGCGCGTCCCCTGGGCATTGGCGCACCAGCAAGACCCCGTACCTCAGGAAGGTGATGGACGCTTTCAACGATGATTTTGTTCACGATATCACCTTTTGCGCCGGTTCGCAGCTGGGAAAGACATCGGCAGAGCAAAACATGATAGGCTATGCCGTGGCGCAAGACCCCGGGCCTATGCTCATAGTCTACCCATCGGAAAAACTGGCAAAATTCACCTCAGAAAAGCGACTGCAGCCCCTGATCCAGCTAAGCCCAGACCTGTCACAACACTTCAAGGAGCGGGAAAGCAAGGATTTGGAGCTGGCTTTTGACAGTATGTATATTGCCCTCACCGGGGCAAATAGCCCCTCAGACCTGTCAAGCCGCCCTGTGCGCTATGTGTTCTTTGACGAAATCGACAAATTTCCGAAATGGACGGGGGCGGAAGCTGGCCCCCTGGAACTGGCAGCAGAGCGCACAAAGACATTTTACAACTTCAAGATTGTGAAAGTCTCCACCCCCACACTGAAAACTGGCAACATCTGGCAAGGCTGGCTGAATGCAGATGTACAGTATAAGTATTTTGTGCCCTGCCCTCATTGCGGAGAAATGCAGGCCCTTGAATTTGGGCAGGTGAAGTGGCCGGAGGGGGCGGACGAAAACGAGGCCAAAATGGCGGCTTACTACGAATGCAAGCACTGCCATGAGCCTATAGATGACCGCCAGAAGCCTGCCATGCTCAGAGCCGGGGAGTGGCGGGGGGAGAGGAAAAAGAGCGGGCGGGCCGTGAAAGTGGCCTTCCACCTCAACAGCATCTATTCCCCCTGGCTGAACTTTGGCGATGTAGCGGCGAAGTTCATTGCAAGCAAGGATGAACCTGCCCTGCTCATGAACTTTATCAACTCATGGCTGGCAGAGCCGTGGGTGGACAAATCCAGCCGTCTGCATTCGGATGTGGTCATGGAAAAGCAGTTGCCTTATGAGCGGGGCACAATGCCTGCTGAAGCCCAGATTCTGACAGCTGGCATTGACGTGCAGCTGGATCACTTCTGGTATTCCGTTCGCGCCTGGGGGCCGCACCTCACCAGCTGGCTGGTGGATTATGGGAGATTGGAGACCTGGGCAGACATAGAAGCCATGCTGGATAGGAATTACCCGGATACAAACGGGGAAATCCACAACATCAATCTGGCCTGCATGGATTCAGGCTACAATACCGACGAGGTTTATGCCTTCTGCGCTCATCACATGGACGTGCTGGTGCCCACCAAAGGTGCCAGCAACCCGCTGAAATCCCGCTACAATGTCACGATTCTGGATAAAAGCGTGTCCAGCTTTGGCCTCAGGCTCTATACCATGGACACAGACCAACTAAAGAACTTTGTGGCCTCACGTATGAGCATAGATGCCGGAGCGCACGGCAGCTGGAATGTCTACCGTGACATTGACCGCGAATACTGCGACCAAATCTGTTCAGAGCAGAGGGTGGAGCGCAAGGATAAAAAAGGCCGTGTCTCCATAGGCTGGGAGAAAATCAGCTCCCACGCCGCCAACCATCTGCTGGACTGCGAGACCAACAACATTTTGGCTGCCGAAATCATAGGAGTGAGATACCTCATAGAGCCGGAGATAGAGGCAGAGGAAGAAGAAACCGAAGAAGAACCCCAGGACTGGCTGGGAGTGCGAGAAGATTGGCTATGAGAGCCGCCTGTAGTGGGCGGCTTTTTATTATGCCCATGAAAGGGGGTGAACAGTTTGGAGGAATTGGAAATTTTACGGGGCCAGCTGGCAAGCGTGAGGGAAACCATTGCTGCCATTGAGGGCGGGGCCCAGGAATACCAGATAGCTAACCGCCGGATCAGCAAGGCTGACCTGGCCACACTATATAAGCGTGAGGCAGAACTAAAGGCCAGCATTGCCCGCCTGGAAGACGGCGGGGTGTATTTCGCTGAACTGGGGCGGCTATGAACATTCTTGAGAAAGCTATAGCTTTAATTTCGCCACAGTGGGCCTGCCAGCGGGCGTTTTACGCTGAAAGCCTCAGAAGTTACGAGGCCGGGGAGGTGTCGCGGTTCAATGATGGCTGGATACCTGTCAACACTGACACGGAAAACAGCGAAAAATCCCAGCGCGACCTCATCAAAGCCCGTGCCCGCTATCTGGAAGACAACAGCGACATAGCGGGGGCGGCTATTGGCGGTATTGTGCGCAATGTGGTGGGTACGGGTATCAAACCCCAGGCCCGCACCGGTGACGATGACCTCAACAAGCAGATAGAAGCCTTGTGGGCTGAGTGGTGCAGGGCGGAAAACTGCGACATTACCGGGCAGCAGACTTTTGAAGAGCTGCAAGCCCTGCTTTTGCGCCGGAAAGTGGTTGACGGGGAGATTTTCATCAAGAAAACCGTGAACCGCCGGGGTAAATTCCCCCTTAGGCTGCAGATAATCAAGTCTGACCTGCTGAGCCAGTACATGATTACAGCCCCCAAAACGGGCAATGTTATCCGTTCCGGCGTGGAATTGGACAACTATCTGAAGCCGGTGGCCTACTGGATAGACAAGAAAAGCCCTGATGGCTTTATCCAGTATGACCCAGACCGCATTCCGGCAGGGGAAATAATCCACCTGTGGACGCGGAAACAGCCTGACCAAATCCGTGGAATCTCAGATTTAGCCCCCATCATCAAGCGGCTCAAGGATACACAGGATTATTTGGACGCTGAGACCGTGGCGGCAAGAATCGCCGCCTGTTTTTCCGTCTTTATCACCACTCAGGACGGCACGGCTGGCAAAATTGGCCGTATCGGCAACACCAAAGACCCGGAAAACAAGAAACTGCAATCCTTGCGGCCCGGTATGATCAAATACCTGGCGCCCGGGGAGAAGGTGGAAACTGCCAACCCTTCCCGTGGCATGGCCAACGCGAGGGATTATGTTGCTATCCAGGAGCGATTGGCGGGGGCGGGCCTGGGCATGAGCTATGAACTCATGAGCCGGGACTTCGACAAAGCCAGCTTTTCCAGCGCACGGCAGGGAATGCTTGAAGACCGCAAGACCTTTGAGCCTATGCAGCGCTATCTGGCAGAGCACCTGTGTGCTCCCGTCTATCGGGAATGGCTGGATTTGTGCGTGATGGCTGGCCTGTTGCAAATCCCTGATTACTACGAGAACAGGGAGAAGTATCAGGCCTGCGATTGGGTGACACCCGGCTGGGCGTGGATAGACCCCAGCAAGGAAGTCAATGCCGATATCATAGCCCTGCAGAACGGGGGCAAAACCCTTGCCCAGTGGTGTGCAGAACGTGGTTACGATTGGCGCGAACAGCTTGAACAGATGGCACTGGAGAAGGAAACGGCAGAGGCTATGGGCCTTACCCTGGCAATTCATACGCCTATCACCGTTCAGGCAGCTTTAAGCAACCATGCGAATGCCGCCGGGGGCGGCGAGGAAGAAAGTGAGGAGGAAGACGATGGAACCAAAAGCGAAGACCAGGAACAAGAATGAGCCGTTGACCCGTGACTTTCGCGGGGAAATCTCCTGCCGCGCGGCGGGGGAAGAACAGGACAACCGCACCGTTGACCTGTCTCTTTCCAGCGAAGAACCCTATAGGCGCTGGTTTGGTAATGAGATACTGCTTCATGAAGCGGGAGCCATTGACCTCACCCGCCTGCAGGAAATCGGCGTTATGCTTTTCAACCATAATTCCTACAGCGTAATAGGAAAAATCCTTTCCGTGGAGCTGGATGAAGGAGAGCATAAGCTGAGGGCGGTGGTTCAGTTTGATGAAGACGAGGAAAGCGAGAAAATCTACCAGAAGGTTAAGAGCGGCACCCTCAAGGGCGTATCTGTTGGCTACATGGTGGAGGAATGGGAAGAAGTCCAGGAAGATAAAAAGAGCGAAGATGGCCGTTTCGAGGGCCCTTGCTACATTGCCAAGAAATGGATGCCCTATGAGCTTTCGATTGTTTCCGTGCCTGCTGATCCCACCGTAGGTGTAGGACGAAGTTTGGATAATGAGCCTGAAGAAAGAAATGGAGATGCAAAAATGGACGAAAACATGAAGAATCCCACCCAGGGGGAACCGGAGACTAAAGCACAGGCACAGCCTCAGCCCCAGCCCCAGGTAAATGAGGAGGAAGTAAAGAGCGCAGCCGTACAGGCAGAGCGTCAGCGCGTCAAGGAGATTGATGGCCTTTGCCGTCAGTTTGGCATGGATTCTGCCAAATTTATCGAAGAGGGCACCACCGTGGAAGCTGCCCGCGCCGCCGTGCTGGAACAGCTGGCCAATGAGCGCAAGCCCCAGCAGGTAAACGTACAGGCAGACGAAATGGACAAATTCCGTTCCGCTGCCATTGATGGCCTTGCCATGAGGGCGGGCCTTGCCATCGAGAAGCCTGCTGCCGGTGCTGATGAATTCCAGGGCAAGCGTATGCTTCGCCTGGCTGCAGAGTGCATCGAGCGCGAGGCTGGCAAGAACACCAGCCGCATGAAGGATGAAGACCTTGTGCGTGATGCCTTGACCGGCACCGGCGCTTTCCCCGGTATCCTCTCCAACGTGGCCAACAAGTCCATGGCTCAGGCATACCAGGCAGCGCCTACCACCTACCAGTATTGGACTGCCAAGGGCAGCAATTCCGACTTCAAGGACGCTACCCGCTATCGCCTGAGTGAAGCCGATACACTTGAGAAAGTGAACGAGAACGGTGAATTCAAGCACGGCGACCTCACGGAAAACTCTGTGAAGACCTCTATTGCCACCTATGGCAAGACTTTCAGCCTCACCCGGCAGGCCATTATCAACGATGACCTGGGCGCACTGAAAACCCTGCCCTCTATCTATGGCGCTGCCTGCCGCCGCATGATTAACCAGATGGTCTACAAGCTGCTGGCAGACAACCCCGTCATTGAAGGTAAGACCCTCTTCCATGCAGGCCATGGCAATCTGCAGAGCGCAGCCCTCACCGTGGCAGGCCTGGGCACCATCAAGGCAGCTATGGCCAAGCAGAAGAATATCGGCGGCAAGGAATTCCTGAATATCCAGCCTGCCTATATCCTTGTGCCCGTGGAGCTGGAAGTTACGGCGGCCCAGCTGATTCATTCCGTAGTGGATCCCAGCAAGAACAACGCCACCGTGAACCCCTTCGCCAACAAGCTGTCTGTGGTTGCTGACCCTGAGCTGGCTACGGCAAATGAATTCTACCTTGTGGCAGCTCCAGGCCTCATTCCCACCGTGGAAGTCACCAGCCTGAACGGCAATGAGACCCCCACCATGGAGAGCGCCGTGCAGTTTGACACCCTGGGCATTAAGTGGCGTATTTACCACGATGTGGGCGTGAACCTGCTTGACTATCGCGGAATCCAGAAGAGCGTTATCAGCTAAGGAACAGGAGGAAGAAAACATGGCAAAAGCAATTTACACGCAGAAAGGCGATAATATCGACTTCACTGCATCTTCTGATGTGGGCTACATGGACGTTGTGCCTCTGGAAGACAGGGTGGGCGTAGCCCTTGAGGATATCCCTGCCGGGAAGACCGGCACCATCACCTTGACGGGCACCTTTAAGATGCCTGCCGGGGCCGGCGAAATCAAGCAGGGCGAGAAGGTGTACTGGGATGGCACTAACGAGGTGGTCACCGCCACGTCTTCCAGCAATACCTTTGTTGGCTACAGCGTCATTGCCAAGCCTGCCACTGCCGACACTGTCAGCACTGCCTACACCAGCGTCAGGCTGGGGTGATGTCTTTCAAGGATATGGTGGCGGCAGATATTTCTGCCGTCTTCCTCAACCCGGACGAATTCGGGGAGACCCACACCCTTGAAGGCAAGGAATGTATTTGTGTAGTCTCTGGGGACTTGACCGGGGACAGGAAGGCAAATGTCCAGGGCGGAAAACGCACCCCGGAGGGCCTTCATGGCGATTATGTCACTGTCTGCGTGAAAACCTCAGACCTTAGCAAAATTCCTGCAGAGGGCACCCCGTTCCGCATGGATGGCAAGCGCTATGTGGTGGATAAATGCACCGAAGATATGGGCATGCTGACCATCGAACTGGGGGCCTATCGCATGAGAGGCGGCGCATTTGCATGATTGAAATAGATGCCAGCGAAATCGCAAAGGCTCAAGAACTATTGCGGGGGCTGCCGGGGGCGGCTCAGAAGGCGGCTAATACGGCAATCCGCAAAAGTATCCGGGGAGCCAAGAAGGACGCAACCCAAAAAGCAAAAGAGCGCTACACCATCAAACCCACCTACATCACGAGAACCATGAAGGTATCTTTCCAAGGGGGCGGCGCTGTGCTGACCTCGCGGGGGCGGGTGAACGACCTGGCATATTTCAAGCATAAGCCCACGGCTGTACCAAAGAGACGGCCCCCACGGGGCAATTACCTTTACAGCCAAGTGGTGAAGGGGGAGGGCGGCACCATTGCCCATGCCTTCCTGGCTAAGATGAAATCTGGCCATGTGGGTGTGTTCCGGCGCACGGCAGGAAGCAGCAGCCTTCCTATTGCCAAGCTGTCCGGCCCATCGACCCCGCAAATGTTGGAAAGCCCCTCTGTGCGTGAGTTTGTAGAGACTAAGGCGCAGGAGAGGCTGAGTAAGGAACTGGATAGAGAGGTGAGAGCCTTCCTTATGGGCTATAGAAGATGACCCCGGCAAGATTGGTACAGGCCGTCACGGCAGAAATAAAAGAAGCCGTGAAGGACTACAAAATGAAGGCTGAAGGACAGGAAGACAAAACCGTCTCTGTCTATACTCAGCATATCCCTGATGAAGACTTCGAGAACGACACCTATTACCCGCTTGTAATCGTAAGCTGGCAAGGTACGGAGGATACAGAAGACGGCTCAGAAGCCGTCATAGGCCTCACCTTTGGTATTTACGGTGAAGACGGGCAGGGGACAGATGGGGAAGGAGCAGACGGCAGAGGCCCGGGGGCGTGGCAGGACTTGCTTTCAATCATGGAGCGGGTACGGCAGCGCCTGCTGATTTTCCGCATATTGGACAATCGCTTCCGCCTTACCCTTCCCGCGAAGTTTGAGACCATTGAAGCCCAGCCCATTCCCTTCTGGTTTGGCTATGCAACCCTGAGGTATCAGGTGGGCCAGCCGGATCAGCACATGGAAGCAGACTGGTACAAGATTATGGAGGAGTATATCTCATGAGCAAAAGACAGGAAGCCAAAGAGCAGGAAGTAAAAGCGCCTGCTCAGGAAAAGCAGGAGGTGCAGCAGGCGGAAGCGCCTGTTATGTATCTCGGCCCTAACGTCCTTTCCAAAGGTTTGAAGACCTACACGGTTTACAAGCAGGAGCCTGCTGAACTGATTCTGTCCTTGCAGGCAGAATTCAAGACCATCAACCGGCTCTTTGTTCCCGTGGCGGCAGCAACCCAGGCTATGGCGGATATCCAGAAGAAGGGCACCCCCATCAACCTGGCATATAAGGAAATGAAGCAGTAAGAGGAAGGAGAAAAATATGTCTTACAAGCATGGTATTTACACCGGCGAAGTGGCCACCAGCCTGGTGCCCATGACCCAGACTGACAGCGGCCTGATTATCGCTTTCGGTACGGCCCCGGTACACCTGGCAAGCGACCCGGCAGCGGTGAACACCCCTGTACTCTGCTACACCTACGCTGAGGCAGTGGCAGCTTTTGGCTATTCCGCTGAGTGGGACAAGTACACCCTCTGCGAAGTTATGAAAACCCACTTTGCCCTGTTCAACATGGCTCCCATCGTGCTGGTGAACGTCCTGGATAAGGACAGCCACAAGGCAGCTGTGACCCAGGCAGAGTGCAATCTCACCGACAAGGTGGGCACCATCACAGACCCCGCCCTGCTGGAAGGTATCAAGGTTTACGCCGCCACCGACGGTGAAGAGCTGGTGGCAGACACCGACTACACCGCCGCCCATGACGATGACGGCAATCTCATCATCACGGCCCTCTCCGGCGGCGCGATCGCAAGCGCTTCCAAAGTGTACGTTTCCTACACGAAACTGACCCCTACCACCGTGGTGCCTGCCGATATCATCGGCGGTATCGACATTGCGACCAACAAGGCAGAAGGCCTGGAGCTGATTGATGAAATCTATCCCCGCTTTGGCCTTGTGCCGGGTATCATCATTGCCCCCGGCTGGAGCAGCAACGTCAACGTGGCAGCAGTGATGAAGGCCAAAGAGCATAACATCTGTGGTCACTTCAACGCCATTTCCATCTGCGACATTCCCACTGAGACGGTGAAGACCTACACCGCCGCCAGCGAATGGAAGAATGCCAACATCGGCGCTGACAAGGACTGCATTCTCTGCTGGCCTCTCTTGAAGCAGGGCGATGAAGTATTCCACCTGTCCACCCAGCTGGCCAGCGTGATGAACTACACCGACGCGCAGCACGACGATATCCCTTATTATTCCCCGTCTAACAAGTCCCTGCAGGCCAATGGCGCTTGCCTGGCAGATGGTACGGAAATCTACCTGAACAATGCCCAGGCCGCCTACCTCAACGGGCAGGGTGTAGTAACAGCGCTGAACTTTATCGGCGGCTGGAAGTCCTGGGGCAACCGTACCACGGCCTACCCCTCCAACACTGATGTGAAGGACAACTTCATTCCTATCCGCCGTATGTTCAACTGGATTGGCAACACGCTGATCACCACCTTCTGGAACAAGATTGATGACCCCATGAACAAGAGGTTCATTGAGACCATCGTGGACAGCGCCAACATCTGGCTGAACGGCCTCACGGCGAAAGGTGCCCTCCTGGGCGGGCGTGTAGAATTCCGCGAGGATGAAAATACCACCACCGGCCTGATGGATGGCATTATCTACTTCCATGTCTACATCACCCCGCCGTCTCCTGCCCGTGAGATTCATTTCGTGCAGGAGTATGACCCGGATTATATCTCCACCCTGTTCGCGTGATGAAAGGAGAAAGCAATGGGAAACATTAACATTGTGCGCGATAAACTCATCAACTTTGAAGTCTTTATCGCTGGTGGCCGCAAGCTGGGCATGGCAGACATCACCCTGCCCAGCATCGAGTATAAGACTGCTACCCTGTCCGGCGCTGGTATCGGCGGTGAGATTGAAATGCCCACCCCGGGCCACACCGCCAGCATGGAGCTGGAAATCAATTGGCGCACTCTCAATGAGGATGTGACCAAACTGCTGGCCATGAAGGCCCATGATCTGGAAATCAGAGGCTCCAATGAGCAGTATGATGCAGGTACCGGGGAAATCAAGAGTGAGGCCGTCAAAATCAACGTGCGCACTCTGCCCAAAAAGAGCGACACAGGCAGCTACAAGCCTGCTGATCACACTGACACCAAATCCACCCTTGAGATTATCTATATCAAAATTGCGGTGGCTGGCAAAGTGGTGCTGGAAATCGACAAGCTCAATTACATTCACTTTGTGGATGGCGTGGACTTCCTTGCCAGCGTAAAGAGTGATTTGGGCCTGTGATAGGAGGATAACATGGCAGAAAAAGAGACTAAGGACGTGGAGGCTGTAGAGACTGTGAAGGAAGAGAAGAAGGAACTTGACTTCTCAGATCTGGAAGCCAAGCTGGGCGAACTCAACGCCCAGGCCTTCATGGATGCAGAGCGCGCCTGCCGCATGAAAGCAGACGCAACCCCGGACATCACCTATAGCGCCGGATTCAGAGCAAGGCTGGCAGCCCGCGCCCTGGGCGTGGACTTCAAGGAAATTCAGAATTTGCCCATTCCCGTATTTGCAGAAATCACGGCAAGGGTGCTGAATTTTTTATTGTCGTCTTCGGCCGCCAAGCTGATGAATGGCGAAGGGTAATCAGCCCTGAGGCCATTTTCCTCCCAAAGGAAGACAGCCCCACCCACAAGCTGAGAAAAATCATATTTGCCTTGCGGGAGACCGGCAGCATGGAATATTGGCAGAACCAGACCCTTAGGGAGTTTGGGGACTGGATGGAAGTGCTGAAGGAGGCCAAAAAATAGGCAATAAAAAAGCCCCGCCGAAAGGCGGGGAAACATCAGGCAGTTTTGAAAAACAAGCAGATAAGTTTGTAAGCAATACCGGCAGCGAACCCAAGAACAGCTGCACCGATTATCAGAGCTAGGAAAAGTGTGATACCAATCATGTTCCTGACCCCCTTATGTTGCTGAAATTATCTTGCTTTTATTATACCAGAAAGGAGGCGGTTTGGGAGTGGCAGCAGGAAAAATATTTGCTATATCTTTCGCCATAAACGCCATGATGGGGGCGGGATTCACTGCAGCCATGAACCAGGGCGGGGCAGCTATGCAACGGCTCAGCGAAAAGACGAAAGAAATCAATGCCGCGCAGAAACGCCTGGATAGAGCCTGGCAGGATTCACAGAATCAAATAAAGGCCTATTCCCGCCAAATGCAGAGCCTGCAGACCCAGTACAGTCAGGGCAAGATATCCGAAAGCCAGTACCAGAATTCCATGCAGCGCATCTCTCAGAGCATGAGACAGGCGGGCATGAGTGCTGAGGATTATCGTGGACACCTGGCACGGCTCAAGGCAGAAATGAACCAGACCCAGGCTGCAGCCAAACGCCTTGAAGCGGCACAAGCGGGCAGGATGGCGGCAAGCGCCAAAATGAGTGCTGCCTGGGCTGGCATGCAGAGTGGCTTTGCCACGGCTGGCATGGTGGCAGCGCCTGTTATTGGTGCCGTGGAAACGGCGGCAAACTTCGAGGCAGCCATGTCCAAAGTACAGGCTATCACGGGAATCACGGATAAAGCGGACGAGCGCATGATAGCCCTCACCAATACGGCCCGCAAGCTGGGCGAAACAACCCAGTTTAGTGCCACCCAGGCGGCACAGGCTATGTCTTATTTAGGCATGGCGGGCTGGGATACTAATCAGATAATCGGCGGCATGCCCGGACTGCTGGCCCTTGCGGCAGCAGGTGGCACAGACCTGGCACGCACAGCGGATATTATTTCTGATGACTTGACCGCCTTTGGCCTGTCTGCTGATCAGGCAGGACACATGGCTGATGTATTTGCCGTCACCGTCACGAAGACTAACACCAACGTGGAAATGCTGGGCGAAACCATGAAGTACGCTGCCCCGGTGGCTAAAGCCTTTGGGGCCTCCATGGAAGAGACGGCAGCCCTTGCAGGTATCATGGCTAACAGTGGCATTAAAGCCAGTCAGGCAGGTACAGCCTTGCGCTCTGGCTTTTTGAGACTGGCAGGGCCGCCGAAGGCAGCCAGCAAGGCTATGGATGAACTGGGTATATCCCTGTCAGAAGCGCAGGCCCAGCAGCAGGAAGCTGCAGCCGCCTTGAAAGATTTGGGCATTGAAATGGAAGACCTCTCAGGCAAGCCCAAAAAGATGGGGGCAATCCTCACAGAACTGAGAGCCAAGATGGATGGCCTCAGTCAAGAAGACCGCCTGGCACGTCTTAAAGCTATCTTTGGTACTGAGGCAGCCACCGGCTGGCTGTCCGTTTTGGAAGCTGGCCCGGAGGTATTCGAAAGCCTGGTCAATGAAATGGAGAACTGCGACGGTAGGGCCGAACAGATGGCCAAGACCATGCAGGACAACGCTAAAGGAGCATGGACGCAATTCAAGAGCGCCCTGGAGGGCGTAGCAATCTCCTTAGGTACCATCTTCCTGCCGGCAATCACCACAGGTATTAAGACCATGGCAGAAGCGGCAGGGAGTGCATCGGGCTGGATAAAGGAAAATGAGGGGCTGGTAAAGTCAATCGGTGAGATAGGTGCAGGATTGGCGACGGCCTTTGTTTTCTTCAAAACCTTTCAGATGGGCAAGGCCGCTGTGGATCTTGTGTCAAGTTCCTTTGAGCTGTATAGCAGTGTACTGCGCACAACGACAGGGGGGCAGAAGCTGCTGACTTTGGCCACCACGGCACAGGCAAGGGCTATGTCTATCTTGCGGGCGGCAATGAATGCGGATATGTATCGCAGCATGGGCACCCAGGCGGCGAACGTGTTCCGTAGTATTGGCACCCAGGCAATGACCACATTCAGAGCCATCGGCGTTCAAGCTGCAGCTGCATTCAACAATGTGAGCGCTCAGGCTGTGGCTCTTATGGGGCGCATGAAAGCACTCAAATGGGGAGACATTGCCACAAGTATGACCACCTCTATGGAAAAGGCTTATGCAAGCATGGGGGCGGCTACAGATAGAGCCATAGCCTCCATACAGGGAAAATGGCAGGCTTTGTCCGCCAGAATGAGCAATTTCAGCCTGGCTGGTACAGCACAGTCAGCTGGCACGGCTGTGCAGGGCAGGTGGCAGAGCCTCAAGCAGGCGGTGGCCACAAATATGGGCGCTGCCAGCCAAGCCTTTGCCAATGGTGCAGCCGCCATAAAGAGAAACGCGGCAAGCGCTGGAACCGCCGTGATGAACATGGTGAGGAATTTCAACATAGGCAACGCTGTCCAAGCCGCGACACAGGGGCTGAAGCGGATGGGGGCAGCAATCCTCAGTGTAGGCAGGGCAGGCCTTGCGGCAATGTTCTCACCCCTGGGCGTGGCTATCATGGCCATAGCGGGGGCGGCCTATCTTATCTATTCAAACTGGGATAAAGTTGGCCCCTTCTTTATGGAGCTATGGGGGCGGATAACTGAGGCTTTCAGCAATGCCTGGACAATGATACAGCCAGCTTTGGCACAACTGGGGGCGGCGTTTGATGGATTGATGGGCTTATTTGCCAACGCATGGGCTGCATTGCAGCCTGTCTTTGCCCAGCTGGGCACAACCTTCGGCAATATCATAGCTGCCATAGCCCCTGCTTTTGCCCAGCTGGGTGTAACTATCGGTAATTTGGCCGTATCCATGGGGCCTGTTCTCACTCAGCTGGGGCAGACCATTATGACGACCTTTGAAGCCATTGCCAGCAGTGGTGTCTTTGAATATCTGATTCAGGCGGCGCAAATGCTGGCCACCATTTTCGGCGGCGCACTGGTGGGGGCTTTTATCGTCTTTGCTAATGTGGCAGTGGGAACCGTCACCACGGCTATTGGTATCGTGGCCTCCGTCATCACCGGCGCTATCGGCATATTCAGTGGGCTGATTCAATTCATCACCGGCGTATTTGCCCTTGATTGGCAGACCGCATGGAGCGGCATTGTGAACATCTTCCAGAGCATTTTCAGCACCCTGGGCAATATCGCTGACAGTGTGCTGGGCGGTATAAAGAACACTGTCAATGGCATTATCAGCTCCATTAAGAGCGTGGCTGGCTTTGGCGGTGGGGGCGGCAGTGAAATACCTGCCAATGCAAGAGGCGGTATCTATCGCAAAGGTGCTTTCCTCACCACTTTTGCAGAAGAATCCCCTGAGGCCGCTATTCCCCTTGATGGTTCGCAGAGAGCCTTTGCTTTGTGGCAAAAAGCTGGTGAAATGCTGGGAATAAAAATCCCCGGACAGGAAGAGAACCAGAAGCCCACCGCTGACCCGTGGAAGAATGCAGGCCGTATGTACCAGACCACGGCACCAGCACCACAGCAGGAGGATAAACCTCGCCACCATACCACTATCTGGGAGAAGGCTGGGGCGCTGCTGGGCATACCTGCCCAAAGAAAGCAGGAAGAGGAAAACAGACAACCTGCCATTAACCCCTGGCAGGACGCTGGACGTATGTTCCAGACTGCAGCCCCCGTACAGGAGGCGAAAGAGGAACAGCCTCACCGCCACACCACCATTTGGGAGAAAGCTGGGGCGCTGCTGGGCATACCCGCCCAAAGAAAGCAGGAAGAGGAAAACAGACAACCTGCCATTAACCCCTGGCAGGACGCAGGGCGTATGTTCCAAAACGTAGCGCCACCCCAGCAGGAGAAGGAAGGCCAGACCCGCCGCCATACTACCATCTGGGAAAAGGCAGGGGCTTTGCTGGGCATACCTCCCCACAGACAGGACAGGCCTCAGAGGAACCCGGAAAGAAACGAATCTTCAAGGCCTGTCGTGAATCCGTGGCAGGACGCTGGGCGTATGTTCCAGGCAACACCACCTAAGCAGAAAGATGGCAAGCCTCAAGAAAGAATCCCTAGCCTTTGGGAGAATCTGGGGGCGGCGCTGGGGGCAGGCATTCCTCAAACACAGGAAACCCCGGCACTTCCTACGGGCTTATGGAACAAAGCGGCGGATATTTTCGGCTTTGATGGCGCTGGTGGCGGTGATAGCTTCACCACCAACAATAACAGCACTACCACCGAAATCACCCCGCCGGCCATTACCATCAACCTCACAGTAAATGGTAATGCAGAGCCTGGCCCCATCAAGCAGGCCGTGCTGGATGCAGGGCAGAAGGTACAGCGTTCCTTTGAAGAGCAGATGGCAGAATTCAGCAGGATGAAAGCGAGGCGGGCTTTTTGAGCAGGACATACACCACCAAAAGTGGCGATATCTGGGACTTGATAGCCTATGAACAGCTGGGGGATTGTAAATACGTCAATCAATTGATGGAGGCCAATCCCCGGCACCTTGACACGGGCATATTTTCAGCCGGGGTAGTTCTCACTTTGCCGGAAATCACAGAGGATAACAAAGTGAAGAGCCTGCCCCCGTGGAGGAGGTAGGCCATGGAGGTACGGCGCACAAATATCAAATGCCTGTATGATTCACAGGATATATCCCAGGACATAGCCGCTTTCCTCAAATCCTTCACTATCAATGAGGTGCTGGGCGGGGAGGCAGATGAAGCAGAAATCTCCCTCCATGACCGGGAAGAGTTATGGATGGGGGACTGGATGCCGGAACTGGGGGCCACCATGGACATCACCCTGCAGGTTCAGAACTGGGAGGGTGAGGGAGATACCAGGGAGCTGCCTTTTGGCAAGTTCGATGTGGATGAAATCTCCATAAGCGGCTGGCCCCATGAAGTCAAAATCAAGTTGATTTCCGTACCTGTCACCGGCGGGATAAATTCCGTCAAGCGCACCAGGGCGTGGGAGAAAGTGAAACTTTCGGCCATTGCTCAGGACGTGGCAGGCGGGGTAGGCATGGAACTCTACTACGACACAGAGGAAGACCCCATGCAGGAGAGGGCAGAGCAGTCAGAGCAGACAGACCTTTCCTTCCTGCAGAAGCTATGCAAGGACGCAGGCCTTTCCCTCAAAGTCACGGATAACAAAATAGTTATCTTCGATGTGTCAAAGTATGAGAAGGAAGACCCGGTGCTGACCATCGTCAACGGCACCAGCGCGGTGAAATCCTTTGAGTGTAGGCAGACTGTCCACCAAATCTATAAGGCCTGCCATGTCAAATATAAGCACTCAAAGAAAGATGAACTCATAGAGTTTACTTTTACAGACCCCAAAAGGGAGAAGGGCGAAACACTGGAAATCAACGAAAAAGTTGAATCCGTGGCTGAGGCTGAGAAGCTGGCCAAGAAGAAGCTCCATGAGAAGAATCTTGAAGAAACATCTGTCAGCCTCACCATGGCGGGCAATTTCGCCTTGCTGGCCTCCAACACTGTGGAGCTGAAGAATTTCCGCAGCTTCGATGGCAAGTATCTCATAACCAAAAGCTCCCATGAAGTGGGCAATGGCTACACCACGAAAGTGGATTTAAGGAGGGTGATTGATGGATACTGAGGCGGAACGCCTGTTGAGGGGAATGGTAAGACCTGGTACCGTCACCAGCGTGAACGTGGCCAACAATACGGCCCGGGTGAGATTTGACGATAAGGACGGAATCGTAAGCCCGGAACTACATATATTACACCGCTGCTCAGGGAAAAATAAGGATTACTGGGTGCCGGATATTGACGATCAAGTTTTATGTATCTTCAACAACAATGACAAGAATTTCTCTACCGGCTGGATACTGGGCAGCTACTTCAACGAGAAGCAGCCGCCCCAGGTACAGAATTTGGATATCATGCGCTTCGATTTTTCGGATGGCTCATATTTTGAGTACAACCGAAAGAGCCACACCCTCAATGTGCAAATCACAGGGCCAATAAATATAAATGGCTCAGTTATCAATCTGAACTGCTAAAGGAGGCGGTGTAAATGCCACCACAGACAAGATTGGGGGACAACGATACGGGACATGATGCCTGCCCGCCCAGAGGGCTGGCAACAGGCAGCCCGGATGTTATTGTGAACGGCCAACCGGCGGGGCGTGTAGGAGATAGCTACCCTGCCCATTCCTGCCCCGCACACCCTCCACATAGTGGTGTAATAAATGCAGGAAGCAGCACCGTATTCATCAACAATAAGGCGGCTGGGCGAATAGGTGACCCTGTATCATGCGGGGGCAGCGTGGACGTGGGCAGCCCTAATGTAATCACAGGGGGCTGATGGAATGTCATTTCTTTCTAACGTGGCGGGAAGCTACGCCAAAGGACTGCAACGGAGCTTGAACAACATGGCCCAGGGGGTGCTTTCCCAGGTGATGGGAAAACTATCTTCCTTTGGCCTGTCCATGCCCCTGGGTAGCCTGGGAGATATCGTCTTTCAGGTATCCAGCCGCGAGGTTATCACCTTCGATGGCCTCAAGCGCACCACCAAAGCCCGCTTTGGCACACATGAAATCAACGGCCAGAAACCTTTGCTTGAATACCTCGGCCCGGATGGGGAGGAAATAACCTTCACCATGCGTTTTTCCACCAGCTGGGGCGTGGATCCTACAGCGCAGGCCCAGCAGCTCAGGGAACTGTGCGAGAAGGGCGAGGCCATGTATTTGATTATTGGCAATCAGACCGTGGGAGCCAATATGTGGGTAATCGAAAGCGTGGGTGAATCCCTGGTATCCGTGGATAACATGGGGCGGGTAATCGTCTCAGAGGTTGATGTAACACTCAAGGAATATGTGCCCCTTATGGGAGGAGGTGAGGGCGCTTGATAATCGATGTGACGGCAGAAATGAAGGACATCAACTTTGTTCCTGCCTCAGAGTATGAAGAGATTCTGCAGAACGTGCGCACCATCATCAACACCCTCAAGAAAACCGTGCCCATGGACAGAGAATTTGGCATTAACGGTGAAGTCATAGACTTGCCCATTGCAGCGGCTCAGGCGAAAATCACCGGCGAAATCGTGGCTGCAGTCAGCAAGTACGAGCCGCGGGCCAAAGTTGTATCTGTGGCCTATGAGGGCAAGGAAATGGACGGCACCCTGCAGCCTACAGTGAGGATAAAGATACAATGAACCTACAAAATTTAGCAGACCTGTCCTTTGCGGATAGAGACCCTGCAGACATTGAATCCAATGTCATAACCATAGCAGAAGGAATCCTGGGCAGGAAGCTGGCAAGGGCTGACCCTCTGAGGCTTTTCCTACTGGGGCTTGAATCCGTCATTATCCAGCAGCGGGAAATCATAGACCAATCGGCAAAGATGAACCTGCTGGCCTACGCTGTGGGGGATTATCTTGACCATATCGGCATACTGGTGGGCTGTGAACGGCTGCAGGCAACTGCCGCCAATACAACCCTCAGGTATACCCTTTCGGCAGCACGGGAGCAGGCCACACTCATTCCTATAGGGAACCGCGTTACGGCTGGGGATGGCGTATATTTCGCCACCACAGAGGCACTTTCCATAGCTGCCGGGCAGACCACGGGGGATGTGGCGGCCACCTGTACCATTAAGGGAACACAGGGCAACAGCTACGCCGTAGGGGAGCTGACCAAAATGGTTGACCCCCTGCCATTTGTGGCCAGTGTGACCAACCTCACCGCCACGGCAGGCGGGGCTGATGTGGAGACGGATGATTCATACCGTCTGCGAATCCAGCAGGCCCCAGAAAGTTATTCCTGCGCTGGGAGCAAGGGGGCCTATATCTTTTGGACAAAGACGGCCTCAGCCCTTATCTCAGATGTGGCAGTGATTTCTCCTAACCCATGTGAGGTGAATGTTTATCCTCTGCTGGAGGGCGGGCAGCTGCCGGGGGCGGAAATGCTGACCTTAGTCAGCAATACCTTGAATGCCAGAACCGTGAGGCCTCTCACCGACCAGGTGAGCGTTTTGGCCCCCACGGTGAAAAGCTATAATGTCACCCTCACCTACTACATAGATTCAGACGATGCCACCAGCGCCGTGGCCATACAGGCTGCTGTGCAAAGTGCTGTCTCTGAATTCGTAGCCTGGCAGAAAGAGCACCTGGGGCGGGATATCAACCCCACGGAACTCTATTACAGGGTGAGGGCGGCAGGAGCAAAGCGGGCTGTGATTACTGAGCCTGTCTTTGCCGCCGTGGCTGCCAGTGAGGTGGCCATAGAAAACACCATCACGGTGAACTTTGGAGGATTGGAAGATGGTTAAAGAGTTTAAGACCCTGAGCCTTCTGGAAATCCTCCCTGAAAGTATCAGGGGGGATCCTCAGATTGAAGCGGCGGCCAGCGCGTTGGATGCAGAACTGCAGGCCGTCACGGCAGACATCAAAGAAAACCTGCTCATAAGCAGGATTGATGAACTGCCGGAGCGTGTCCTTGACCTGCTGGCCTGGCAATGGCATGTAGATTTCTACAGGCCCTTGGGCATGGATATAGACACCAAACGGCGGCTTATCCGTGAATCCATAGCCTGGCACCGTATCAAGGGCACCCCTGCAGCCGTGGAAAAAGTGCTGGCAGCGGCTTTCGTGGAATCCTGGGTGGAAGAGTGGTATGAATACGGCGGCAGCCCCGGCTATTTCCGGGTGACTATCTCAGACGTAATCACTGACCCGGAGGAACAGGCCAACATACTGGCGGCCATCAACAGCGCCAAGAACGAACGTTCCTGGCTGGATGCTTTGCGCTATCTGCTGGTATTGAAGGACGAACTCACTGCCAGCGACCTGCTGGCCCTGCTGGAAGAAACCGGCTTTATCGAACGTTACCCATGGGTGGGCAGGTTCGCAAACGGTGCCTATCTGGCAGGCGGGGAGCATGGGGCAGCCTTCTGTGATGGCGCCTACACGGCCAATGGAACCATCAGGGCCAACGGGGCAGCACCAGGGGAGCAAAATCCCCAGCAGGTGTGGCCGAATATCGCCAATGGCGAATACCAGGCGGATGGCAGCATTTACGCCAAGTGCTGGAACCATACGGGGCTTATCTATGCCAACTCTGTAGGCATGGAAGTTTTCGTGGATTTGGTGAATCTCTTCCTGTCTGACCTCTACAGAATAAACATCTGGGCAGATGGCAGATTCAAGGCAGATGGCACCTTCACAGCAGGCTGGGACAACCCCATTGCAGAGGCCTTCACGGATACCACGGCGCTGGCTATCAGCGACACCGATAACGTCACTGAAACATCCGGGGGAACATTATCCACCCATGAGGCTGAAGAAGTAGGGCTGGTGAAACTGTTCTATGCAGACGGTGCTTTCTATCCCGGGAAACCTATCACGGCAGATGGCAGCCACTACGCCGGAGGCCTTATGCTGGCAGATGCCTTTGACGGCCTCACCAGCGAACCCCGGAAACCGAAGCTGGCCAATGGGCAGTATAAGGCCAACGGGGCGGAGAAACCCACGGCTGTGGCTATCAATGCCCGCGCCAACAGTGATGAAAACCTCAGCAGCAGGATAGTTCTGACAACTGAGGAAGTGGCGGCAGAAACCTGCAGCACCACCGAAAGAAATTCAACCAACGTGGTCACACCTCACATGGACACCGTGGACACTGGCACCCTGGCAGACGGGCAGGCCGTGGCCAACGGCAGCCATAAGGCCAGCGGGCACATGATGGAAGACAGCCTGAGCCTTGCCCACGCCGTAGGGCTGGCAGACAATAACGGCACCATCTATGCTGACGGCACCAGCAGGGCAGATGGCTCTATGATGGCTTTTGCCATGGAAGACGCCATCTCCATCACCGTGGGGATGGGACTTGTGGCCAACGGCAGGTATTTGGCCAACGCGGCAGGGGCCAGAAGGGCAGACGGGGCCTACAGGGCCAACGGCAGCACCTTCCCGGCACAGATTTACAATGCCAGATTTAATGCAGATGGCACCATCAAGGCAGATGGCAAGCATATCACCGGCTGGGGCGGCGCTGTCTGCGATTACAAGTACATAGCAGCATAGAAGGAGGCAAAGGATGAACAATCTGGGATTTGCCGACACCATGCAGGAAATGCGTGGGGCGGTGCATTTGGAAGTCTACAAGGCGGGGAAACTTATCCTTGCAGACGATGACCACAACCTCATTGTGGCGGCGGGCCGTGCCAAGCTGGCCCGCATGCTGGGGGGCGGGTACACGGGACACATCACCCAGGTGGGCGTGGGTACCGGCTCAGCGGCGGCAGCTTCAGGAGATACGGGCCTTACCAATACGGTGAAAGTCAATGTGTCTTCTGTGGAATATGCCAACAACAAAGTAAAATTCAACTTTGTGATAGGCACCAACGTGGCCAACGGGCTGGCAATCCGTGAGTTTGGCCTGTTCTTTGGTGATGGCACTCTCTTTTCCCGCCGGGTGAGAAAGTCCACCATCGGCAAGGAAGACGATATCCAGATTACTGGATACTGGGAAATCTATTTCTGACACAGGAGGAAGAGTAAATGGCTTATGTAGCAGAATCTGCAACGTGGAAAAACGGCGTATACCAGCTTGAGACCACAGATCCCTTGCTGGGCGGCGCTAACGGCGTGATGAATGAGGCCATCAAAGACCTGGCCTGCCGCACGCTGTACTTGAAGACTGAGCAGGACAAAATCAAGAATGAGATTCAGACTGCCCGGGGCGGCAAGGCAAGCCTCAATGCCCGCTTCGAGGCTTTGGAAATGACCTCCAAGCAGGGCGATTTCACCTTCAATGGCACCACCGGCGTTACTGTTTCCCATACTATCGGCAACACGAATTATGTTGTCAATGTGGCAGCCACGGCAAGCACCGGCGGCGATTTGGGAGATATCTATATTTCCCGTGGCGCTTATTACTTCACCGTCTACAACACCGGCGGGTACAAGGGCAATGGCCGTTATCAGATTTTGAACTAATGAGGGAGGCATAGAAATGCTGGATATCGTTGTAATCAATCCTGACATGAACCACGCGGAATTTTCCGTGAATGAAAAAGACCATTCCGTTATTGACCTCCATGATTTCACCCTGGGCGACCTCAGGGTGAGGGGGCGGAGCTTTGACCTCAGGGACTACTGGGGCGGCATTGCCCGCATTTTCTGCGAGTACAATGGTGACCTCTCCATGGATAACACCGTGGATCACCCCTTTATGTTGGCAGAAATCTATGTGCCGGAAATCGACACCAGGAATGTTCCCACCGGCCAGCGCGATGCCGGCGGGCAGGAAATCACCAAAACCGAAATTGTTTGGCCTGACCTGTCTGACACGCGGATCCTGCTTTATCCTATCCCCGGCCCCGTGGAAACTGAGAACGACAATGAGGAGGAAAACTAAATGATCAAAGACCTTTCCCTGAAAGCAATTCGTGAGCAGATTACATCCGGCATGCGTGATGTTACCTTTGTGACAGACGATGGCGGCACCACGGAAATGGTGTATATTCCGAAATTCACTATTCCGGCAGGGGCTTATGATGGCGGCGCTTTTCCTGCTGAGGCATTGAACCTGGGTGGCTTCTTCATCGACAAGTATCAGTGTTCTCACCAGACCGGCGATAATGCCAATATCCCCGTATCCCTGCCGGGGCGTATTCCCTGGGCAAATGTCAACCAGACTGAGGCAAAGACGGCCTGCGCTGCCCGCCTTATCAACGGCGTGGCCTGCCACCTGCCCACTATGAAGGAATGGGCAACTGTCTGCTTCCTGACTAAGCTGCTGGGGCATGATATCCACGGCAATAACAACTATGGCAAGGATTACCGCGACAGCAACGCCTGGGGTAACTATGGCGTACCTGATAAGACTTGTGACGGGCGCGTACTCACCGGCACCGGCCCTGTCTCCTGGAGCTGTGACGGCACCAGCAAGGGCGTGTTTGATATCGTGGGCAATGTCTGGGAGTGGATGGACTTCAACATCACCGACGGTATCTACACCCACAAGAAAACTGCCCTTATCAACGATGCAGATGGTATCACGGCTGTGGATACCACCATTACCCTCGACACCGTGGAAGATATCGACGCATGGCCTGAAACCGGCCTCATCCTTATCGGCAGTGAGTACATCACTTATGGTGCCATCGACAAGCAGACCTCTACCACGGCTGTGCTGTCCGGCTGCACCCGTGGGGCAAAAAGTTCCACGGCAGCCACCCACGCAAATGATGTTACCGTCTACCAGCTTACGGATTACTGTGTAATCCCCGGTGGCGCAACCGCTTATCTCACGGCAGACATTTCTGCTTCTGCTACCTCCTTCGCCTTCTCCGGCCTTGTCAATGGCCCGGACAATGACGGTTTTGCCGTAGGTGATACCCTGCAGATGGGCACTGAGCAGGCCGTTGTCACGGCGGTGGAGAGCAACACCCTCACCGTAAGCCGTGGCGCAAATGGCAGCACTGCCATCGCTCATTCCACTGGAGACGGCTTCACTAAGATTTCCCCGCAGATGAATAATAGTGACCCTGCAGGCGATGCCTACCAGTACGCCAAGATTAACACCATGCGGTTTGAATCCGACCTGGCACCCCTTGCCCTTCCTAAGGCTGTAGGTGTCGGTACTGAGGAATGGAAGGACGGCTTCTGGATCAGGAGCAAAGGCTCCCGGGCGGCCATCCGTGGTGGCAACTGGAACGTTGGCGGCAATGCCCGTTCTGGCTTCTACCTGAGCCTGTACGACGCGCCGTCGGATCGCCTCGCTTACATCGGCTTCCGCGCCGCTTTGTCTATCTGAAATCTGTCAGCCTGATAATCTGATGGCCTCGCGGTAGCGAGGCCTTGACCTCAAAGGAGAAATTGAATTGGAAGAAAACAACAGCAACGCACCAGCTAAAAGCGGATTTAAAGGACTTAAAATCCAGACGAAGACAGAGGATATGATTGGGTATATGTATGTAGTGCTCAGGCAGTATCCGAAATCTGAGAAATTCGTATTGGCAGCAGAGACTAAAAGAGTGGCCCTGGAACTGATGGAGCTTATCATATCCTGCAATAAGCACTATATGAAGAAGACCACCATGAGGGATGTGGACATACAGCTGGATACTTTGCGGGCCATGGTAAGGCTGGGGCATACATTAGGCTTCCTGAAGAATCATCCCTATGAGGTATTATCAGGCAAGATAGACGAGATAGGCCGTATGATTGGCGGCTGGATGAAAAGCATACAATCATAATATCTTGTAGGGCGTATGCTGTATCTGCGCACTGGCCCGGCTCCCGGGCGGCCATCCGTGGTGGCAACTGGAACAATGGCGGCAATGCCCGTTCTGGCTTCTACCTGAACCTGAACAACGCGCCGTCGAATCGCAACGCTAACATCGGCTTCCGCGCCGCTCTGTCTTTACGTCAGAAGTTTTAGGGCAATGCTGGCCCTAATCCCGGAACTAAGACAAAGGAGCATACGTCCTTGTTTTGAAAAAAGCAAAAATAAGTTATCACGCCCCCGCTTAGTAGGCAGAAAGACCGAAAAGCGGGCGCTATTTATTTGGGAGAACTATGAAAACATACAACGACCTATATCCTAAAATCTATGACTTTCAGAATCTCCTGCTGGCCTACCAGAAGGCAAGAAAATGCAAGAGGTACAGGCCGGAGGTGCTGAAATTCACAGAGCACCTGGAAGAAAACCTGATAGATATACAAAACTCTCTGATCTACAAGACTTATGAGCCTGGCAGATACAGAGAGTTTTATGTTTATGACCCTAAAACACGGCTGGTGCTGGCAGCGCCATTCCGTGACAGAGTGGTACACCATGCCTTGTGCAATCTCATAGAGCCAATCTTTGACAGCACCTTCATTTCTGACAGCTACGCCTGCAGGAATAACAAGGGCACACATAAGGGCGTGGAAAGGCTTGTATATTTTCTAAGGAAGATGCAGGCCGAACATGGCAAAGTCTACGCCCTAAAGTGTGATATCCATCATTACTTCCAGAGCATAGACTGCTCCATTTTGGAGGGGCTTATCAGGAAGAAGATATGGGACAGGGAAACTCAGTGGCTTTTCCATATCATTCTCTACAGCGCCGTAAGTGGAGAAGGCAGGGCCGTGGGCGTTCCCCTGGGGAATCTCACCAGTCAGCTGTCCGGCAATATCTATCTCAATGAATTGGATCACTTTGTGAAGCAGGAGCTGAAGTGCAAACACTACCTGCGCTATATGGATGATTTCATATTGCTGCACCCGGACAAGGCCCAGCTCCATGAATGGCTGAGAGAAATCAGGGTGTACCTTGAGGAAAGGCTGCTGCTGAAACTCAATGGCAAAACATCCGTCTTTCCCATCAATCAGGGCATAGATTATCTGGGCTATAGGATTTGGCCTTACAAGCTGCTGCTTCGCAAGAAGTGCATAACTCGCATGAGGAGAGGGATGGAATACCTGGCTAAGCACAGGGACGCATATCCTCAGGAACATATCCAATCGGTAATAGCTTCATGGTACGGCCATGCCCAGCGGGCAGACGTGCCGAATTTGAAAGACTGGCTTGAGCAGGAGGCCTGGGAGAAATTTGGCATTGTGCTCAGGAGAAAGGAAGAATGATATGTATGACTTTATTTTTGGCGTTCTGCCCACAAGGGCAAACGCTGCAGGCAGCAGCCTGCTGGGGGCATGTGGAATGGTAATAGCATATCTGTTTGGCGGGTGGAGCGCTTCACTGGAGGCCCTGGTGGTGGCCATGGCCATAGACTACTTAACCGGGGTACTGGCAGCGTATATCAACCCGCATTTGAAACTTGATTCAAGGATTGGCTTTAAGGGCATAGGCAAGAAACTCATGATACTTGCCCTTGTTTCCCTGGCTCATTTCCTTGACAGAGCCACGGGGCAGGAAATTATAAGCCTTATCGTGACGTGGTTTTATTTCGGCAATGAGGGCCTTTCCATCATAGAGAACGCCGCCAAGGCAGGCGTTCCCGTGCCGGAAAAGCTCAAGGAATCTTTGAAGCAGCTGCATGAGGAGGAAAGAGAACCATGAGCGACAGCAAAAACAAGGAACAGAATCAGAATGTAACCAGAACCGTGCCGGAATACAATCAGGTAAAGCCGGAGGACGATAACCTGGTAATCAAGGCTAAGCAGGAGGCCCAGAAAAAGAAGGAGGCAGGGGAATGATGGAAAGAGCGAACGTCATAGACACGGGGCTTGAATTCGTGAGAGACCTCGAAACCCGCTATAAGACAGACATGATTGTCATTCACCACACGGGCCGCAATGATATCGACGCAAGCGCCCAGCAGATTCACGGCTGGCATATCAACCAGCAGGGCTGGGCAGGAATCGGCTACCATTACGTGATCCGCAAAAATGGCACCATAGAACAGGGCCGCCCACATTGGACGGTAGGAGCGCATGCCTACGGGGAGAATTCCCACACCATCGGCATACACCTTTCCGGGGATTTCATGGAAGCAAAGCCTACCTGCGATCAGATTGAGAGCGTGGCCATGTTGCTGGCAAACCTTTGCACGGATTATGGCCTGCCTATCGACAGGGGACATATTGTGGGACACCGTGACCTCATGGCCACCAGCTGCCCCGGAGACAATCTTTATAATATGCTTGATTTGATTATCGGCAAAGCAATCTACTACGCAGTACAGTGACGGAGGCACAGACTAAATGACGCGGCAGGAAATAGCTTTAGAAATCGCAAAAGGACTTATCGAGACCGGCATAGAGGGCGGCTTCGACGCTATCAGCTGCAGCACGGGGGGAGACTATCCCTCCCTGGGCTGCAGCCAGTGGGAGGGTGACAGGGCGGATGACCTTCTCGACAGAATCCCCGGCGGGGAAAAATTCGTGGACAGATCCTATAGCGACATTGCGACGGCGGGCGAACTGGAGGAGCTGGCTCAGCTTATCAGCAGTGAAGCAGGGCAGGAGGTACAGCGGCAAAAACTACAGGAAGACTGCCTGGATTATGTAGACACACTGCAGGGCATAGTTTTCCTTGACGATAGCCGCTGCATCATTTACGCCGGTATGTGGTGCCCTACCAGCACCAGCGTGGTGGCCCGCTTCATCCGGCGGCGGCAGGAACGCGGCTATAACATCAGGAGCCTGGAAACCTTGCGGGATATGTTCCGTGATGAATATGCCCAGGCTGCCTGCATTCCCAGAAACTGCTATGAAGGCTATGCCAACAGGGCAGAAAACACCTTCCAGTACGTGGCAGCCATAGACCTCTCCACGCCCTACGGCGTGCCCGTCTACGGTGAGGGGCCTTTCGGACGCTGAGCCACGCCGCTTTCAAAGGTGCCGGTGAAAGTAATTTGACACATTCCAGCGATTTTCTAAAGTGACAGAAAATGTCGCTTAGGTGTCACTTTACTTTTACCGGGAAATCGTGCCCTTACTTGACCTGAAAAGTAAAGCCAGTAAGAGCATTTAGGCGAAAAGTCAAGAGCATAACGTAAAACGTAAACACCAAAAGGTAAGAGAATTTACGTTTTGCGTGAACTCTTTACGAAAAGGAGGCAGGAAATTGAATGAGAAAACTAAATTTATTGGGGCGGGCCTTGCTGTTGTGCTTGTTATCCTTGCTCTGGCTGGCACCCTTTGGCTATTGTTCGGAGACATCAGAACAGATCCCGGAACAAGTGACCCTGTCAATGAGCGAATTCAAGACCTTGAGAGAGAACAGCAGGAAGCAGCAGGAGCTATTGATGAAGCTATCGAAAGAGCTGCAGACAGCCAGGGAACAGCTGCAGACCTCGCGGGGCGAATTGACCATAGTCAGGAACTCACTCACAGTATCTCAATCGCAAACGATGGAGCTAGAGAGGGAACTGGCAGAGCAGAAGCAGCTATCGGAGAAGCTGCAGAAGCAATTGACAGAGCTGCAGGCCTCGCAGATGAATGCGAAGAACTCATTAGAAGCAGCGAATCTATATTTGCAAAGTATGACAGATGAAATCAAAGCAGAGCGGCAGGCCCGGGAAAAGACCGAAAAACGCCTTAGGCAGCAGAAGACCCTATGGCAGATATTGTCTATTGCGTGTGGAGTGTGGGCTGTGGCGAAGTAACTTCCTATATATAAATGGCGTACAGTATCAATAGTCTAGAAAGTTACACACAAGTTACAAAAATGGCGATAATCCCATTAAAATAGTAGCTCCCAGTTCTCCAAGCGTTAATCCGCTTACAAGAGAATATTGCAAGATCCCGTCAGACATGGTTTGGCGGGGTTTTTTTATGCTTGTCAGGCCATGGAGCGATGGCAGTCAGTGCTGGTTGTTGTGCATGATGACGAATGTTTTTGTAGAATCTACATCTATTTACAAAAATTAATCCTTGACAAAAGGGGTGAAGGCAGGTATTATAAAGACCATCAGTTGGAGTTACAACTTTACAGCGTTTAAATCGTAGAGCAGAAAGAGTAGTCAGATTGCAGTCCTTCAGCGAGTCGGGGACCGGTTTTCCGGAGGTGGGAGGCCCGATGGACGAGGTTTGATGAATGGTTCTGTGAGAGCTCACCGAAAGCATTGCATAAATGCCAGTAGGCTGGGACGGCTGCCTCCGTTACAGGGCTAGGGCATCGAGCTTTTCTCCGTGCCTGAAATGAGGAGCCTTTCTTTAGGTTTGAATCGGGTGGCACCGCGAAGATATTTCGCCCCGGCAGGAAGAGATATTTCCTGCCGGGGCTTTTGTTTTTTATAATTCCTCTTAGCCTGCCCCGCTTGCGGGGAAGGTGGCAGCCCGCAGGGCTGACGGAAGGGGGAGGAGGCTGTGAGATGATAGTCAAGATATGCGGGATGAAGACAGAGGAGGCTGCCTTGGCGGCAGAAGCTGCCGGGGCTGATCTTTTGGGCTTTATCTTCTACAAGGGCAGCCGCCGCTATGTGGCGCCGGAGATTGTGAAAGAGATTTCCACCGGGATCAGGCATAGCAAGAGAGTGGGCGTCTTCGTGGATGCTCCCTTATCCGAAGTCAATGAGATTGCAGAGTTCTGCAGCCTTGATTACGTACAGCTGCATGGCCATGAAGATGAGGCTTATGCCAGACGGGTAGCAAGGCCGGTCATCAAAGCTTACCGTTATGGAGATAACTTCAACGCTGATGAGGCCGGGCATTATCCGGCAGAAATCATACTGCTGGACAGCTTTGTGAAAGGTGAGGCGGGAGGCACGGGCATGACCTTCGCCTGGCAGGAAGCCAGCCGGGAGGTGGCCAGCCTTGGGAAGCCCTTGCTGGTGGCAGGGGGGATTTCTGAGGAGAATCTTTCCGAGGTGGCGGAAACCTTTCATCCCTACGGCGTGGATGTGTCCGGCAGCCTGGAGGAGCAGGGAGAGAAATCAGTGAGGCTGATAACTTCCTTCCTGCGGGAGGCAGAGCGATGGCGGGGCTGAAGGCCGTTCCCCCTTCCACCACTAGCGTGGTCCCCCTCCCCCGTAAACGGTGGAGGCTAAATTAAAGACAGAGAGGTACAAGACCATGAAAGATATATTAGCCGAGATTGTGGCAAAGAAAAAAGAGATTGTAAATGACGCCCGCAGGGAAATGCCTTTGACGGAAATCAAGGCCAGGCTGAATGAGGGCAAGGGGCAGTTCGGACATTTCCGCATGTCCCACAGCTTCCGCCAGCGGGATTGGAATCTGATTGCCGAGTGCAAGCTCCAGTCCCCGGCCAAGGGGAGGCTGAACAAGACCCACTCCGTGGTGGAGATGGCCCATATCTATGAGGCCAACGGGGCGGCCATGCTGTCCGTCCACACTGACCCGCACTTCCTGGGCAGCAATGAATCCTTCAGGGAAGTGCGCCAGGCGGTGGAGCTTCCCCTGCTGCGGAAGGATTTCGTCATTGACGAGTATCAGCTCTATGAGGCCAGGCTCCTGGGGGCGGATGCGGTGCTGCTGATAGCCCGCATCCTTTCTCCCGCCCAGCTCAAGGAGTACCTTTACACCACCTGGAGCCTGGGCATGGATGCCTTGGTGGAGGTCCATGACGAAGAGGATATGGAGGCGGCTCTGTCCACTCCTGCTGAGTACATCGGCATCAACAACCGCAATCTGGTGACCTTTGAGACAGATATCCAGAATACGCTGGAGCTGCTGCCCTATGTGACGGGGGAGCGCAGACTTATCAGCGAAAGCGGCGTCTTCACCCGGGAGGATGCGGAAATCCTGCAGCAGGCAGGCTGCAAGGGCATCCTGGTGGGGGAGGGACTGGTGAGGGCCAATGATATAGCCCGCCAGACCCGCCTGATGGCAAAGGTTGGAGAAAAGGCCGAGGCTTCGGCTTGACTATATTAGGAAATGAGGAATATCTGATGAATACCAAGGGCAGATTTGGCAAGTTTGGCGGACAGTACGTGCCGGAAATCGTGATGCCGGCTCTGAATGAGCTGGAGGAAGCTTATCTCAAATACAAAGAGGATCCTGAGTTCCAGGAGGAGTTCAGGAGCTACCTGCGGGAGTATGCAGGACGTCCCACCAATCTCTACTATGCAGAGCGGCTGACAAAGCACTATGGCAGGGCCAGGATTTTCCTCAAGCGGGAAGACCTGCTGCATACAGGCGCCCACAAGATCAACAACGCCCTGGGCCAGGCTCTTCTGGCCAAGCGCATGGGCAAGAAGCGGGTGGTGGCTGAGACAGGCGCAGGCCAGCACGGCGTGGCCACGGCTACCGTGGCAGCCCTTTTCGGTATGGAATGCCACGTATTCATGGGGGCGGTGGATGTGGAACGCCAGAAGCTCAATGTGTTCCGCATGAAGCTCCTGGGAGCCAAGGTCATTCCCGTTTCCTCTGGCACCGGCACTCTGAAGGATGCCACCAGTGAGGCCATCCGCTACTGGGCTACCAATATCCAGGACACCCACTACATCATCGGTTCTGCCGTGGGGCCCCATCCTTATCCGGCCATGGTCAGGGATTTCCAGAAATGCATTGGCGAGGAAATCCGCCAGCAGTCCGTGGAGAAGCTGGGGGGGCTGCCGGATTATGTGGTGGCCTGCGTGGGCGGCGGCAGCAATGCCATCGGAACCTTCTATGACTTCCGTGATGATAAGTCAGTGAAGAAAATCGGCGTAGAGGCCGGCGGCCGGGGTGAGGCTGCCGGGGACAACGCCAAGACCCTGTCCGGCACCGGTGAGCCGGGCATCCTGCACGGGGCTTTCAGTTATCTCCTGCAGGACGACGACGGCCAGGTGGTGGAGGCCTACAGCATTTCTGCCGGCCTGGATTATCCCGGGGTAGGCCCGGAGCATTCCTTCTACAAGGACAGCGGCGTGGCCCAGTATGTATCTGTCACCGATGAGGAGGCATTGGCGGCCTTCCAGCGCCTCTCCGGCATCGAGGGCATCATCCCTGCGGTGGAGAGCTCCCATGCCCTGGCATATCTGGAGAAGCTGATGCCTGAGACCAGCCCGGAGGAAACCGTAGTGGTGACTCTTTCAGGACGTGGGGACAAGGATGTGCAGATGGTGGCAAAGGTATTGGGGGAGGAAGCATGATGGCTACGAGGCTGGAAAATAAATTCGCAGAGCTGAAAGACCAGGGCCGCAAGGCGCTGATCATCTATATCACCGCCGGCATGCCCGATGCAGCCGGCACCATCGAGGCAGTGCGCCGGGCTGTGGAAGCCGGGGCGGACATCATCGAGCTGGGAGTGCCCTTCTCTGACCCCATGGCAGACGGTCCTGTCATCCAGACTGCTTCTGTGGAGGCATTGAAGCATGGTATGACCCTGCCCAAGGTTTTTGAAATCGTGAGGGAGATCCGCAAGTTCTCCGAGGTTCCCCTGGTGGCCATGGGCTACATCAACCAGATGCACCACTACGGCTTTGAACGCTTCGTGGAAGATGCCATGGCAGCAGGCATGGACGGCCTCATTGCCCCTGATGTGCCCCATGAGGAGGCCGGGGACATGAGGAAGATAGCTGCTGCTCACAGCTTCCACTTCATGGAGTTCGTCACTCCCGGCACCACAGGGGAGCGCATGAGCGCCACCTGCACCGAAGCCACCGGCTTCGTGTACTGTGTGTCCAACTACGGTGTCACCGGGGTGAAGGAGATTGACTACAGCGTCATTGGCAGAGTCTGCGCCGAGGCCCGCAAGCATACAAAGGTTCCTCTGGCCATCGGCTTTGGCATCGGCACCCCGGAGGCGGCTGCGGCGGCTGCTGCCCATGCAGACGGGGTCATCGTGGGCAGTGCCGTGGTGAAGCGCTTGCTGGACGGCCGGCAGGACGAGGCCATGGAGCTAATCGGCAATATGCGCAAGGCTCTGGACAAGGCTTTTGGCTGAGGTCCTGACAGGAAAATCCTGCTCTCATGACGAATACTCCTGCATGTGGATTTTTGACAGACAGGAGGCAGCAAGATGAGCATTTTTGAGGATTTTGAGAACAAGAAGAAAATAAATATGCAGGATGACCCGGTGGAGCTTTTGAAGAAAGTAAGGGTCAAGGATGGCAACCTCATCACCCGCCGCCATGGCCGCCACACCCAGGAAATCCTGGCAAAGTACAATCAGTCTATTATCCAGTATCAGGAATATATGCGCAGTCACGATGACAACAGGGAGCAGCGGGTTATGCTGTACTCCGAGATCAAGACCCTGGGGTGGGTGCTGGGCAAGCCTGAGAAGGATATCATCAAGGATATCAATACTGCCAAAGTTTAGGGGCGATGTCTATGGAGCTGAAGCCTTCAAGAGAAGAATTCGTAAGCATGTCTGAAAGGGCAAATCTCATTGCCCTTTCTACGGAAATAAATATGGATATGGATACCCCGGTATCGGTCTATGCCAAGCTGGTGGAGGGCAGCCGGGGATATATCCTGGAGTCGGTGGATACCACCCACCAGCAGTTCGGCAGGTACTCCTTCATAGGAGCGGAGCCCTTCGTGCGTCTCCAGGTCTTCAAGGACCACCTCATGGTGCAGCAGGACGATGTCATGCGCTGCATACAGGGGGAGCCGGTGGCGGCTCTGAAGGAGTATATGAGGGAGTTCCGTCCCCTGCTGACAGATGAACTGCCCTTGGTGAACGGGGGACTGGTAGGCTATTTCAACTACGAGATAGCCGCTGTCTTTGACCGGGTGCGGGGCCTCTCCATTGGGGAAAATGAGATTCTGGGCCAGTTCATGATCTGCCGCCTGCTGGTGGTCTTTGATGCTCTGAAGAACTCTGCCAGGTTAGTGTATCTGGCAGAGTCCCAGGGCAGGGAAGCGGCGGAGGCCTACGACGAAGCTGTCGCTCGCATGGAAGAGGTGGTGAAATGCCTGGAGGGGCCTGTGCCCCGTACTGCTGCAGAAGAAAAGCAGAGGGAGCAGAAGCTGGACTTCCAGGCTCTCTATGGTCAGGCACCAAAGGATTTCCTGGAGGCTATCGGCAAGGCCAAGGAGCATATCTTTGCCGGGGATATCTTTCAGGTAGTGCCTTCCCGGCAGTTCCGGGCGTCCATCACCAAGCCCTGCTTCCATTTCTACCGCAGGCTGCGTCAGGTGAATCCCTCTCCCTATATGTTCTATCTGGACTTCGGCCCGGTGAAGCTGGTGGGAGCGTCTCCAGAGATGCTGGTGAAGGTGGCGGGGAGGACGGTCTATACGTATCCAATTGCAGGTACCAGGCGCAGGGGAGGCAGCCTCAGGGAGGACGAGGCGCTTTCTGTTGAGCTGAAGGCCGACGAAAAGGAATGTGCTGAGCATTCCATGCTGGTGGACCTGGCCCGCAACGATCTGGGCCGCATCAGCGAGGCTGGCACTGTGCGGGTGACGAAGCTGAAGGAAGTGGAATACTTCAGCCATGTCATGCACATGGTATCAGAAGTGCAGGGAAAGCTCAGGCAGGAGTACGCTCCCATGGATGTGCTGCGGGCTACCTTTCCTGCAGGCACCGTCAGCGGGGCGCCGAAGCTCCGGGCCATGGAGATCATCAATGAACTGGAGCCTGTGCGGCGTGGGTCCTATTCCGGCACTGTGGGCTATATGGACTTTGCCGGGAATATGGACATGTGCATCACTTTGCGCACCATGCGCATCGAAAAGGACAGGGAAGCGGTCATTCAGTCCGGTGCGGGCATTGTGGCTGATTCCGTGCCGGAGAAGGAATATCAGGAAATCCTGCAGAAGTCCAGGGCGCTCTTTGAAGTAGTGGAGGAGGTGGAAAACGGTGATATTGCTTTTAGATAACTACGATTCCTTCACTTACAATGTATATCAGCTGCTTTCGGAACTGGGGGCGGAGGTAGAGGTCATCCGCCACGACAAGATCACGGTGGATGAAATCCGCAGGAAAGGCTATGAGGCCATGGTCATCTCCCCCGGTCCCGGGGTGCCAAAGGACGCAGGCATCAGCGAGGAGGCTGTCCGTGAGCTGGGGAAGGACTTGCCCATCCTGGGCATCTGCCTGGGTCATCAGGCCATTGGCGAGGTATACGGCGGCAAGGTGGTGCGGGCTGGCGAGATCGTCCATGGCAAGCCGTCTCCCATCCATCATAATGGCAAGGGCCTCTATGAAGGTCTGCCCCAGGATACGCCTGTGGCCCGCTATCATTCTCTGATAGTGGAGAGGGAAAGCCTGCCGGACTGCCTGGAAGTCACCAGCGAGCTCTCTGATGGCATCATCATGGGGCTCAGGCACAGGGAATATCCGGTGGAGGGCATCCAGTTCCACCCGGAATCCATCCTCACACCAGAGGGGCACAGGATGCTGCAGAACTTCCTTGGGCAACTTAAGAAAATGTAACTTTGTAACATAATTTTTGCCTTTCTGAATATTCCATGCAGGAATTTTTCAGATTCTCGCGGAATAATATAATCATAGAGAATCGGGGTAACGAGGGATGATTCAGTGACGAAAGCGAGGAGATAGGCTTGGAGAAATTCTACCGATGGCTGCTGTCTAGCGAATGGTCGGAGCGTTTGAAGGCTTATGCTTACATCGAAACGGATTTGCGGCTTCGGGATTGTTATGTCCTGAATGATGACAAATGGAATGATATGAAGATGCTGGTGGGCCAGATACTCTCCATACATTTCAAGAAGTATCCCGCTGAGAGCGTATTGGATTTTTCAGAGCGGATCGTCAGGCTCTATGAAGTGCTGATAAGGCCCCTGTCTGAGGAGCAGAGCAAGCATCACCGTTTCACCATGAAACTGTTGATGGATATTTACGACGAGGATGATAAGGCAGCTCAGCAGGAAATCCGCCAGTATTTCGTGCGGAAAGACCTTGATGAGAATAAATCAGTTCTGGAAAGCCTGTTCAACTGTTATGAAGCGATGATGGAGCGCGTGCGCAGCCGCTATCAGATGACTGCCATGGCCTAGGGCGTGTTGATTAATTCACTAAGCCCATCTTCACGGGTCTTGACTGTCCCTGCTTCGTTGACAAATCCTCGACATAGCACCGCTATGCCTCCGGTTTGTCGCCTTGCAATGGACAGCCAATCCCCGCAAATCTAGGCCAAGTTCATTTAATCAACACGCCCTAATGCGCTGACCATAAGATGTGCCGGAGGAGACCTTCGGCACATTTTCTTTATCAATAAGGTCAAAAAGTCAAGAAAATCATTTGACTTTTTGACCTTATTGTGTTTTAATGAGTACATAAGGAATTGAAATCACTCTTGCAATCAAGATTGGAGGCATATATATGGGACAGGAAAAATTCACGGCCCGCACTTTGGCGGCCTTGCAGTCGGCACAGCAGCTGGCTGCCATGAAATATCATCAGGAAATCACTTCGGCCCATGTGCTGCTGGCGCTGGCCAAGGAGCCGGAGGGGCTTTTGGCCACTATCTTTGAGGACTGCCAGACGGATCTGCCTTTGCTGAAGGCCAAGCTGGAGCAGGTGCTCAGCAAGATTCCCGGGGTGAAGGGCACGGACCGCCTCTCTATGGGCATGGATATGGTGCGAGTGCTGGGCAGGGCGGAGGAACTTTCCAAGTCCATGAAGGACGAGTATGTTTCCACCGAGCATCTGCTGCTGGCTCTGGTGACGGACGGCTCAGAAGAAGTGCAGTCTGTCTGTCGGGAGTTCAAGCTCACCAAGAGCCGCATTCAGGACTCCATCAAGAAGAACCGCAAGCAGAATGTCACCAGCGATAACCCTGAGGAGGGCTACAAGTCTCTGGAGAAATACGGCCGGGATCTAACAGACCTGGCCCGCCATGGCAAGCTGGACCCGGTGATTGGCCGTGATGAGGAAATCAGGAGGACTATCGAAATCCTCTCCCGCCGCACCAAGAACAACCCGGTGCTCATCGGTGAGCCTGGCGTGGGCAAGACCGCCATTGTAGAGGGGCTGGCCCGCCGCATTGTGGCAGGGGACGTGCCGGAATCCCTGAAGAACAAGACCCTTTATTCCCTGGATATGGGCGCTTTGGTGGCAGGAGCCAAGTTCCGCGGGGAATTCGAGGAAAGGCTCAAGGGCGTGCTGAATGAGATTGCCAAGTCCGACGGGCAGATTCTCCTTTTCATCGATGAAGTGCATACGGTAGTGGGGGCAGGTGCTGCCGAGGGGGCTATGGACGCAGGCAATATCCTGAAGCCCATGCTGGCCCGGGGCGAGCTGCGCTGCATTGGTGCCACCACCCTCAATGAGTACAGGAAGTATATCGAGAAGGATACCGCACTGGAGCGCCGCTTCCAGCCTGTGCTGGTGGGCCAGCCCAGCGTGGAGGACACCATCTCCATCTTGCGCGGGCTCAAGGAGCGCTATGAGGTGCATCATGGGGTGCGCATCCGTGATGCGGCTCTGGTGGCGGCAGCCACTTTGTCTGACAGGTATATTTCCGACAGGTTCCTGCCGGATAAGGCCATCGACCTGGTGGATGAAGCTGCTGCCAAGATGCGCACGGAAATCGAGTCCATGCCCGGTCCCCTGGATGAACTGCGCCGCAAGATCATGCAGCTGGAAATCGAGGAACAGGCTTTGAACAAGGAGACTGACGAGGCTTCCAAGGAGAAACTGCAGGGCATCCGTGAGGAAAAGGCCCAGCTCCAGCAGCAGGAGAAGGAACTGCAGGCCAAGTGGGAAAGCGAGAAACAGGCTATCCTGCGGGTCAGGGCCATCAAGAAGGAGATCGACGAGGTAAACGGCCAGATGGAGGCCGCCGAGCGGGCCTATGACCTGAACCGCTTATCGGAGCTGAAATACGGCAAGCTGCCCCAGCTGCAGAAGACCCTGCAGGAGGAGGAAGCTGCTATTGCCGCCCGCGCCCAGGGTGAGCAGCTCTTGAAGGAAGAAGTGGGGGAGGAAGATATCGCCAAGGTGGTGAGCCGCTGGACGGGCATTCCCGTGTCCAAGATGCTCACGGGCGAGAGGGAGAAGCTGATTCATCTGGAAGATGTGCTCCATGAGCGGGTGGTGGGCCAGGACGAGGCAGTGAAGGCTGTCAGTGAAGCTATCCTGCGGGCCCGGGCCGGCATCAAGGACCCCAACCGTCCCATCGGTTCCTTCATCTTCCTGGGCCCCACGGGGGTGGGCAAGACGGAACTGGCCAAGACTTTGGCAGAGGCTCTTTTTGACGATGAGCGCAGCATGATCCGCATTGATATGTCCGAGTACATGGAGAAGCACTCTGTGGCAAGGCTCATCGGTGCGCCTCCGGGCTATGTGGGTTACGATGAGGGTGGTCAGCTGACGGAAGCTGTGCGTCGTCGTCCCTATAGCGTCATCCTGTTGGACGAGATAGAGAAAGCACATCGTGATGTGTTCAACGTGCTCCTGCAGATCCTGGACGATGGTCGCCTCACTGATGGCAAGGGCCGGGTGGTGAACTTCAAGAACACAGTCATCATCATGACCAGCAATCTGGGTTCCCATGAAATCCTCAACAAGGATTACGAGGAGGCCAAGGGGGCGGTGAAGGAACTGCTGAAGGAATACTTCCGTCCCGAGTTCCTGAACCGGGTGGATGACACCATCGTCTTCAAGGCCCTGGAAAAGGAGCAGGTAAAGGGCATCGCTGCCATCCTCTTGAAAGCCCTGGACAAGCGCCTGGAGAAGCAGGTGGGAATCACCCTCACCTGGAGCGAAGAGGCTCTGGACACTCTGGCAGACAAGGGCTTCGACCCCAACTTCGGTGCCCGCCCCCTGAGGAGGCTCCTGACCCATACGGTGGAGACAGAGCTTTCCAAGGAAATCATCAAAGGCGAAGTGCAGGAAGGGGATACGGTAAGGATCGAGGCAGAAAACGGCGAGTTCGTGTTCAGGAAAAGCTGAGACCGCCATTACAATAGAATGAAGGTTGATTTCGCTGGTTTGTTCTATTATACTGGAACAAACCAGTATTTTTTGTCTCAGGGGTGACATTTACCTTGCTTTTCCAATTGGTCACGCAGTGAGTGACCAATTGAGTTGGACACATTATCGTATGCTACTGAAGGTCGAAAATGAGCAGGAACGGGATTTTTATGCTCAGGAGTGTGCTAAATCAGGTTGGAGCACTCGTCAGTTGGAACGGTAGAGGATTGAGGAAAGGGATATTTGATTTTGTCGTTGCTGGCAGGAGAAAGGGGAGCTGATGTAGAAGTAAACACAAACTAGGACGTTTGTAGACCGATAGTGGAAAGGAGGCTTTCATCATGTACGGCAGTGAAGTTCTTCGTGTGCCTGCCTTCATCCCCCCATAGGAAACGAATGTCCGTTAGAGAGATACAGAATAGATGGTTTATTAAGTTGTGGAAAAAATCATATCAAGATTTGCAGCCCTGCGGCAATGCCGGAGGGTGATTTGTGTTGTTTTTAACAGGGAGGTTTTACAGATGGAGAGGATCAAAGTTCGGAGATTCCTGGCAGGGCTGGTGATGGTTTGCTTCATGATGTGCATAGGGCTATTGCAAGTGCTGGCTCAAGGCAGCGCCGTCACGGACTGGGAGAATGATATTGTTACTGGCACGGGCTATGGTGCCCCACCAGACAGGGCGAAGAATCCAGGACACGCCAGGATTCTCGCCCATCAGGCAGCCATGCTGGATGCCTACAGACGCTTGGCAGAACAGGCCAATGGAATTCACATCACGGCAGAAAGCACCATCGAAGACAATATATCCACTGGGGATATTGTAGCCGGGCAGGTGGATGCAGTGGTGAAGCGGGCAAAAGTTATTTCAGAAAACTATGACGAGTATGGCAACTGCACGGTGGTATTGGAAGTCCCCCTCTACGGCGTGACTAATTCCCTTGCCAAGGTAGCCCTGAAGCCCGTGGAAAAAGAAGCTTTCCCCGCGCCCTCCGTAAATGTATCTGTGTCGGTGGAGACAAGTGGCACTCCGACGGCTCCTGCCCCTAGTGGCAATATCGCTGCCACGGGAGGTTATACGGGGCTGGTGGTAGACTGCAGCGGACTGGGGTTAAGTCCTGTAATGTCCCCGGTCATAAGGAACGCCGACAGCCAACCTATCTATGGCTACAAGAATCTGGACTATGACAAAGTGATAGCCAAGGGTATGGCTAGTTATGCAAACGGCATGAACGGCAACAAGAGCCGCGCCGGGAGCAATCCCCTGGTGGTGAAGGCCGTGAGACTGGAGAGCCACAACAGCTACCCCGTGATTTCCACGGCAGATGCGGATAAGGTACTGGCAGAGAATCAGAAGTGCCATTTTCTGGATAATTGTGCGGTGGTATTTGTGAGGTAAATTTGAGAAAAGAGGTCATGCTTTATGTTTTTAGAAAAGATAAAAATGAGATGGTTTGTATTATTGATTTGCAGTACTTTCCTTTTATGTATATCTGAAATAAATATTTGTTCAGCAGCGAGAACTCCCTTGTATGATAATGTAACTTTTGATGAAATTGTGTATCAATATAATCAAAGTATAGTATCATTTTACGATAAGATATTCGAAAGTGGTGAGGTTAGTGGCACATATGTGGCAAAGAACAAGAAGAAAGTTGGAGGTGATGCAAACGGAAGCCTGTATAACTATGAGTTGGGAGGGAGAAAAAATCAAATAGTCAGATTCCTGACCAATGAACGTAATGAAGTGTTGGTAATAGATGTAGCATTGCATATACAATCTCCGATCATGCAGAATGTTAAGAATAACAATAATCCTGCATTTGCTAGTGATATGATAATGTTTTTGCTTTTGGTGTCGGGTGCTATGTTTGATTTACCAAAAGCTGATTATAACGCAATCGTTGAAGGCGTGAAGGGAATGGAATTTTTTAATACTGGTAAAACTAGTATTAAATTTGTTAACAATAACAGGAAATACTTTGTGGAAAAATATTTTGATGAAAATATAAGAGCGGTGAGAGTTGAGATAAGTGCGGAACGATAGAGTCGGAAAAAGTCAATCGGAGGAAATGATTTTTAAAGCATATATGGGGATTGTTTTATGATATTTTTGAGACAATAAGGTTTGTTAAAGAGCAAAAAGATAAAGATTAGGAGGGACCAAGTTATGGTTTACTATGTATTGAAGAAGAGCTTCATGGTGTTGGTAATGTTTGCTTTCCTGTGTGTACCATTACCCGGTATCTGTTCAGCAGAAGATAAATTATTGTGTAGTGGAATATATATGGAAGATGTAGTGAAGCGTTACAATGATTTAATAACCAAGGAATATGAGAATGATTATAAAGGCTTTGGTAAGGAGTGTTTTTCCGCTAATAGAGTGTTGTTGGCTGAATATCCGGCAGGAGAAATGTGGGGATATGATATAGGCCCTAAAGGAAATCAAATGCTTCGATTTTATGCAAGTTTTAAGCATGAAGTGTATGGAGTTGATGTGTTATTGCATAAAAATTCATTTCTTATGTTAAGTGCATATAAAGATAGAAATCCACAGATTATTTCTATGCTTGTTGAGTGTGTGTTTAGAGCAGCAGGTTGCTGGGAGAATATAGATGAGGTTGAGAAAGAAAAAGTTCATAACAAATTGCTTGATTTGAAATATTTCACATATGATAAAGAAGAATTTAGATTCTTCAATAATAACAAGAAATATTTCGTAGAAAAATCCTTTGATCAAAGTACAGACTGCATGAAAGTTGCTGTATATGTAGAGTGATTTAGATTTAGGATATATAACCTAAACCTTGAAGTTAAAGAAACAGCATAGATTGATGGTTAACATACATATAATATGATGTATTATGTGCATTGGTAGAGAAGGAGATGACTACTTATGTTATCGAGATGGGAAAGATTTTTAAGTAATGCTATACTACCAAGATATATGTTAGTCATATTATGTATTATAGCGGTCGTACTTTCGTTTCATGCAACAAGTTATGCAAAGACATGGCGGAGAGTGCCAATCTCAAATATAACAGATGAAGATGTTTCTGATTATTTGAAAGCATTTAATGAAAATGTGGAAAAAAAAGGAAACCTGAAAGTGAAATTGGTTGATTTATATAAAAATGACAATGAGGATGGGCGCTATACATATTTAGCACATTTTTCGGATCCATATAATTCATCGTTGACAATTACTGTTGAGAAAGGTAGGGTTGTAGCAGCATCAGTTGAAGAATATTTAGGTATTAATGTAGATTATAACAATGATATAATGGGATATTTTGGATTCCTCTTGCGTGATATGGGGGGGCTGACAAAAGAAGGGTGGTTTAATCTTTGGAAAAAACCGTTGGAATCTGCTTTAGATGGAGGTAAACTAAAATTTCTGGAAGAAACAGGAGATGTAAGATTTGCAACATCTGCAGGAATTGTAGAAGATGGAAAAGTAATATTTACATCTGTTTATAAATATGAATACAAATGAAATTATGTATGTAATAGAAGAGTGGTGTTGTACTTGGTTTATAAGAAAACATTTTTAATAATGGCTTATTTTATATGTGTACTGGGAGTGAATATATGTTCTGCCTGTAACATGCCAATGTTTGACGATTTATCTTTAGACTATATAGTGGAGGAGTATAATGAAGCAATTATACAAAAGCAGGAACTGAAATATGGAGATTTTAGTGGTTATTGTGTGGCTAAAAATAAAAAGTTGATAGATGAAACAGGAGACGGAACAGTTTATGAGTATCGTTTGGGAGGGAGAGGTGATCAAAGAGTTCGTTTCTGTGTAAACGGAAAAGGTGAGGTGCTGGCAATAGAAATGATACTGAAGCAAGATTCACCAATTGTGTCTCGTCAGTATCCTAAAGTGAATGATGATTTAGCTTTTGTGTTGCTGGAGCAGACGCTTGTTTCATCAAAAATGTTTGCAGAAAAAGATTTAGCTCAAATCCATAAAGCGCTGGATAATCTAAGTGTATGGAATAACAAGGAACAAGATTTTGAATTCTACGGAAACAATAGGATATATTATGGTGTGAAAACTTTTGATAGACTGTTGTGGGCAACGAAGATAAAAATATACGCAAAGTAGATTGCGTTAAATTTTTTATAAAGGGGCGGTAGTGTGAAATATAAAATATTTATAATATGTGTACTGGGTATGCTGGTGTACATAAATGAAGCTAACGCATCTGTTGCGAAATTTTCTTCTGTTGGTGAATATGTTATGAGCAATGTGGACACGATGGAAATAAGTGAAGCTCACGCCTTAGATTATGCAAAGCAGGCAGCAGCGGAACAGGCTGGAGTATATGTGGAAAATTATACTCATGCAGAGAAAATGCAAGTGGTGGAGGATGATATAAAAGTTATTACGAGTCAACAAATAAAAGTCATAAATAAAGATGTTAAAAAAATCATGCTTTCAAGTGGAGAGATTAAAATACGTGTTGAAATAGTTGCGTCAGTTGACACCTCAGATATAGATGATTATATGAAAATACGAGAAGAGGTAAGAAATCGTATAAAAGAGCAGTACTATACATTAGAGAGGGATAAGAAAAAGTTGGAAATTGAGCTAAGCGAACTAAGGAACAAAATCAATAATGGTACGATTGATGATTTGGAAGCAGAAAGAGAAAAGATGAGACAAGATAGGGAGTATAAAGCATTGCTTATGCTTGAAGAAGGGGGGAGAAATTGGAAGAATGCGGATTATGAAGGTATGATAGTGAATAATAATCAGGCGTTGGCACTTAATCCTAAATATGCTTTTGCATATAATAACCGTGCTGTTGCTTATGAGGCTTATGGAGATTTTGCAAAAGCTAACGAAGGATATGTTTTTGCAACAATTATTGATTCAGCATACACAGAACCTCATTATAATCTGGGGAATATTTATTATAAACTCGAGGAATATGACAAAGCGATAAATGAATATCAAAAAGCAATTGCAATAGATCAGAATTATGCCAAGGCTTATGGGAATTTAGGTATAGCTTATATAGAGATTGGTCAGTATGATAAAGCTATACAATATTTGGAGAAAGCCATGGAACTTGATGGTAGGGATAAGGATCACCGATATAATTTAATTATAGCAAAAGCAAAAAGGGACGGGAAATTTACTGCTGAAAGATTGTGGTGAATCAAATAACAGTTTATTAGTTATTGGGGTGTAAGATTTTATGGCAAAAAAATTATGGCAAGTGCTTTTGGTTTTGATGATGTGTTTAACAATGCAGTTTGGGGTAGTAAAAGCTGAAATAATGGTGACTGATGGCAAAGGTGAATATATGATGACAGGAAAAGATTCTGTCAAATATGGGGAGGAATGTGCCTTTACAGAAGCAGTGCGCAGTATTTCACAACAAGCAGCAGTAGCAATTACAAGTAGCTCAACAAGTGTGGATAATCAGTTGTCAGCTGATGAAATTGAAATGGTTACTGCTACGATAATAAAAGTAAAATCAAAGAATTATAATAAAAACATCGCTCCTAACGGTAATATCATAATAACGGCTTCGGTAAAAGGCGAATTGGATGTAGATATTGCTGAAAAAATGATACACGAAATTGTAGAGGCAAAACGTATCGAAAAAGATAAGGATAAATTAAATGAAGAGTATAAGCGAATAAAAAATCAGTACAGTGAGTTGAAAAAAGATAATCCTTTGATTGCGTATCAGATTAATATTAAGAGCTTCTATGAAGCAATCAAGATGGAGAGAGAGCAAAAAAAGGATGAAGCACTTGCTCGATATAATGAGATTATAGCTGAAGGTGCTGATATTGCATCTGTATATAGTCATAGGGGACATATATATAGGGCGCAGGGACAGTTTGATCTAGCTAAAAAAGACTATGATAAAGCAGCTTCTCTTGATGCAAATGAAGCAGGTTGGCATTATGGTAAGGCTATACTTTTGGAAAGAGGAGGTGATGCTAAAAGTGCAGTTAGGGAGTACAGGTTGTTCGTGGAGTATGCTGATATTTTGGAGTACGATGTGGAAATTCCGATTGTATTGAAGAAAATTTTTGATTTGGAAAAATGGTTTTGATGTAAAGGAGGGTCCGTGGTGGATACTCAAAAGAAATTCAAGGAACTTATGGAGAGTATTGCAGGGCAGTCACTGGATGACTATATAGGGGAGAAAGAATCAAGAGAGGCACTAGAGAAAAGCTGTCAGGAAATCCAAAAACTATTGATGCCTACATTGACTGTGGATATAGAGAATGGCAATGAGCCCTTCCCCTTTTGCTACAGCGGAGGTAATCGCAAGGCTGAACTTGTATGGATAGGGCTGAATCCAGGAGCTCCGTTAGATAGATGCAAGAAATGGAAATGGGAAGATGTTCGTTGGCAAGATATCATAGATTATTGCGTTCCACAAAAAGACATTCGTGAAGACAGCACAGATACTACATATGACACTTTCTTAAGCAAGAATAAAATTGAATTGGAAACAGACTATTATCGCTATGTACTTCGTATGCATATGGCACTGATGGGAAAGGATGAAATTTATGACACATGGCCGGAAGTCCAGGCCATGTGCGCTAAAAACAAGAAGAATGGTTATGATAAGGAAGATACAACTGCAAAATTGTTCCTCAACCGCTTCACGGAAAAGCCTGTTCTTACGGCAGAAATGATTCCTTATAAGTCAAAACGTATGCAGTTTACGGCAAAGGAGTTGTTGGACAACAAAAAATACATGGCATATTTTAAGAATTTGATGGAGTTTATAGATGCTATCTCTGTACCAACATCATGGATTGTTTTCTTTGGTGCGCCTGATGAAATTCTTACAATTTTAGAACATGAATACCCTGAATTTACTAGTTCTGAGGATATTAGAAATATTAAACTGCCAGATAATAATGGTCAGAACTTTTACTTACTTCATCTTAAAGAACACCCTGTGCTTCTTTCGCCGTTTATAAAGCGATATAGTGTGAATTACCGCATTAAAACGTTGGTAGAATGTATGAAGAAATTTGAAGTGGGATTAGCGATTTAAGGTCGAATATGTTCTACAATCAGAAGGGAGAAAGATGAACATGAAGTCATTGTCCAAGTTATTTCAAATGACGTTATTTTTGTTAGTGGTTTCGATTTCAGCGCATTGCTCTGCAGCTAGTCTGCCTGAAACAGAATTTATGCTAGGAGATATTCATATAGGTGCAGATGAAGAATATGTGGTAGGTATCTATGGTCCGCCAACTCAGCGGGTTATAGGTTCTCAAGGACAGCTGGCATATTTGATGTATGGCGATGCCTTCCGTCTGGATTTTTATGATGGTGTAGTTTATAGTATGGTAGTATCGCAAGCAAATGGAATAGGAACGCCTTCCGGTATTAGGGTTGGAATACCCATGTCAAGCGTGTTTGATAAATTTGGCTATGGTGCTATAGTTTCCAATGGTGCAAGAACATTTTATGCGAACAATGGTAAAAAACGTATGTGGATAACTACGGATAACAGGGCACGCATTAGGGAAATAAAAGTACAAGGGTAGCGGGAGAGTGAGGAGCGGATTAGATGATAAGGAAAAAGAGCTGGTCTTGGCACCTTGGGGCAGGGATGTTTTTTTTGATGGCTTGGCTCTGGGGGATAGCGGCTGTGCCTTTGGTTGCTGCCGAGCACCGAATCATCGAGGGAGACGGCTTCTACACCATAGGTGACGGGCTGGATGAGAACATATCCGTGGCCAAGGAAAGGGCCAAGAATGAAGCCATGCGAAACGCCGGGGAGAAGGCGGGGGTGTTCGTGGAGAGCCTTTCCTTTGTGAAGGAGGGGCAGCTTACCCATGATGAGGTCATGGTCATTTCTGCCCAGGTCATGCAGCTGCAGGGTACGCCAAAGTTCAGGGCGGTGCCAATCACAGAGGATGTGCTTCGCTATGAATGCCATGTGACGGTGTTGGTGGATACGGATAATATCAATGCCTCCATGGTGAAGGATAAGGCTGCCCTGTCTGATGCCGTCCGGCAGAATAAAGAACTGACGGAGGAAGTGGTAAGGCTGAACCAGGAAATGGAGACTTTGAAGCAGCGCTTTGCCAATGCTTCTACTGAGAGTGAAAGACAGGAAATCCGTCAGGAGGTTAGGCGCAATGACGAAGGTTTTGTGGCTGCGGGCCTGAACGAGCAAGGTGCAAGGCTGTTGGGCGAGGGGCAATTCGCTGAAGCGGCTGGGCTATTTTCTGAGGCGCTTGCCAAAAATCCAGATTTTGCTTATGCCTATCATAATAGAGGTATTGCCTATGGAAAGATGAAGGACTATGGCAGGGCCGTGGCAGATTTTTCCCGTGCCATTGCCCTTGACGGTAGCTATGCCACCGCCTACGGAGGGCGGGGCTTTGTACTATATAGCATGGGAAATTATGAGCAGGCGGTTGCTGATCTGAGCAGAGCAATAACTCTGAAGCCTGACTATGCAGATGCGTTCTATATCCGTGGCAATGCTTATATGCAGCTGGGACACTACTCAGAAGCTTTGCGGGATTATAATAAGTCCTTAGCCTTGAACCCGGGGATGGAGGCTGCCCGTCTGAACCGGGATATGATTGTAGGGGTTATGGAGGAGCATTAGGTTATAGGTTATAAGTGCATATTTGACTGCAAAATTGGCTCTGGCTGGCAACAGTCGGGGCTTTTTTGGTATAATGTAAAAAAAGCTTGGGAAGGTTGTGTGGCGATGAAGTTTCAGCTTATGTGCAAAGATGTCGTCGTGGGCAGCTTTGAAGTGAATGAGCAGTCAGGGCGCATTGCCGGTGAGGTGCGGGTGGAGAATCGGGAATATCTGCCCTTGTCGGTTTTTTATAGCAGCGATTATCGGGGGGCATTGCAGAAGTGGATAGATAATCGCAGTGTTTCTGCCAATCGTCAGGATGTAGCAGCCATGCTGGCAGCTTATCAGGTGGAGACTCCCAGTGCCTTGTCCTTCAAGAGCTTGGGACTTAACTTGTCAGACCAGTATTGGTTCAAGCCGGAAGGGGCAGATTTCGGCTGGCACGATGTGAATTTGTTTGAGCATGACTTTGCGGAGCAGTCCTTCAGATCAATATCCGGACAGGACGGCTCAAGCTATACGCCGGACAGCAGTTCAAATGGTGACCTGCCAAAGTACTGGAAAATTGAGCAGGGCAGGAGAATCCTTTACAAAGAAGGCTCTGCCCCCTTTGACCAGCAGCCCTACAATGAAGTCTTTGCCGCACGGTTGCTGGAAATCCTGGGGTTGCCACATGTCAGCTATAGTTTGGTGCAGGATGAGAGCGGAGAAAAGGCATATAGTGCCTGTGAAACATTTGCCACAACCGAGACGGAGTATATCCCGGCGTTGGAGATTCTGGGAACTGTGCCAAAACTGAACCATGAAAACAGTTATCAGCACTTCTTTCGCTGCATGGAGGAGCTTTCTATTCCTGTGGTCAGGCAGGAGATAGATGAAATGCTCATGTTTGATTACCTCATCAACAATGCAGATCGCCATTATGGCAATTTCGGCTTTGTCAGGAATGTAGAAACCCGCCAATTTGTTGGTATGGCGCCTATTTTTGACAATGGCAACAGCCTTTGGTATTTGCAGCTCAACAAAAGGATGAAGTTCAAAGACCAGCCCTCCAAGCCCTTCCGCGATACACATGCAGAGCAGGTAAAGCTGCTGGGCAGGACAGACCTGCAAGTGGCAAGGCTGGATGAAGCACTGCTTTGGCGGCTGATAGAAGATATATACAGCCAAAATGATCTTTTTGACAGAGAGCGTATGGACAATCTGCTCTATAATGTCAAAACAATTGCGGAGCAGATTGCAGGACGTCAGGACAGGCTGGCGTGATGAATCGGCCTAGATATACTATTATAGGCTGCGCTTCTTTAGGAGGGGAGGAATTTGTTTCAGGGTATTAAGCAGATGCTATGGAAGCACAGGGCCGACGGGCTTTTTGCAGCATTATTTAAGAGGTTCCCACTCGTCCTTGCTGGCAAGATATACTACGCGCCTACAGGCTATCCCGGGCAGAAGGCGTATACATTTTTTGATGATGACGGCTCTTACCGCATAGTCATTGACCTTGGTGAGCACACTTCCCAGGAGGATGTGGAAAATTCCGTTTACCATGAGTTCCGCCACCTCATGCAGCATGAGATGCTGGAGGAGGGGTATATCAGGCGGTGCAACAGGCTGAAGCGGGATATGGCCTGGTATCTCTTTTCTCCCACGGAAATAGATGCGCGGGTCTTTGCCAGAACCAGGGGGGAGATAGCAGATAGGCGCATCTTTGAGGAAATTGGCAGGCTGGATGATTTTGCTAATTCCAAGCTGTTTTTATACCGCTGCATGGAAATATCGAGAAAGTATGACGTAGGATAAAGGAAGGAGATCTTGCTGAGATGATACAGGATATATCACCCATGAAACTCAGGAACGAGTACAGGCCGGAAAAGGCGTGCGGACCGAAGGATACGGTAATATGCGTTCAGGGAGGCAGCTTGCTGGTGTGCGAGGGGGTAGCAGAGATATGTTTCCCCCTGCGTGAGGAACTACCGGCAGATGCGTCCTGCCGCTATTTGTTTTCCATAGACGAAAGAGACTTCTATCTGGCAGAGAGTGTGGCAGAATTGCCCGGGTATCATTACCTGAGCCTGAGGGATATACGTTACAAGCTGAAGGGACCGCGTTTTCTGATGTATGCAGCTTATACAGCCTTCCATCTGGCTGTATGGTACCGGGACAACAAATTCTGTGGGCGCTGCGGCAGCAGGACAGTTCATTCAGAAAGTGAACGGGCCCTGAAATGCCCAGATTGCGGCCATGTGATTTATCCCCGGCTGATGCCTGCGGTGATTGTGGGGGTTATCAATGGCGACAGCATTCTCATGACGAAATACGCCAACCGCCCCATGTCCTTTTACGCCCTGATTGCAGGCTTCACGGAAATCGGCGAGACCCTGGAGGAGTGTGTGGCCCGGGAGGTCATGGAGGAAGCAGGGCTGAAGGTGAAGAACCTGCGCTATTACAAGTCCCAGCCCTGGGGCAGCGTACAGGATCTCCTGATGGGGTTCTACTGTGATGTGGACGGGGATACGGAAATAAAGCTGGAGAGAAATGAGCTTAAAGAAGGCCGCTGGGTGCCACGGGCAGAAATCGAGGGGCAGACAGATGATTTGAGCCTGACAAATGAGATGATGATGGTGTTCAAGGAAGGCAGAGAGCCAGGCGTGCGCTGAATATACGCAGAAACAGAGTGTGCCTGTTGACAGCTGATACAGGCTGCTCTATAATGAAGATAGCGTAATCGCTTGGTGTGTCTTTATCTTGTGGGGATGTAATGGTCTCGACGGGGATAGATGGTATGTCGATAGCGAGCCGAGACGCCTGATCTCGTTAAAATTGGCAACTAGCTTAAATATAAAAGCTAACGAAGATTACGCACTGGCTGCTTAAAGCCACCTCTCTCTGACTGACTCCCACTAAGACAGAAGAGAGGCCAAATGTGGGATACTTGGCAGGTTTTGTCCGAGGGCCTGCTGGGGAACTTTTTATCGGAATCGGGATGAGGTTCCTTGTTTGTGGGGGGCTGATTCCTTAAACTAATCCACAAACTGCGCTCGGAGAAGTCGGTGTAGCAATATTTTCGGACAGGAGTTCGATTCTCCTCATCTCCACCAAAAGAATAGTACAGAGCCGTCCCGGCAGGGGCGGCTCTTTGACTATGGAAAAATTTGCGGACGTCAAAGCGGCCCCCGGATCTACACTCCGGGGGCCGTTTTGAGATGTGTATATGTATATATGGGGCAAGCAAATGTTAGAGAAGCACCTTAGATCTTGAGCTTGGCCTGGGCGGAAACGTGGCGGTTGAAGCCTACATCTTCCTTGCTGAGGCCCAAGGCGAAGCCTACCAGCTGCTGCATGTGCAGGATGGGGACTTCAGCCTGGCTGTGGACGGCCTCGCGGCCTTCCGGCTCGTACATATCAAGCTGCATCTGACAGAGGGGGCAGGGGGTGACGATGGCATCGGCCTCTGCCTTGTTGGCGCTGTCCACAATCTGGCCAGTCACCGTGAGCACGTCGTGCTCTGCTGCCAGCTGGGCGTGGAAGCCGCAGCACTTGCGCTTGGCATCGAATTCCACGCTCTTGGCACCCAGGGCCTCGATGAGGCGCTCCAGGGACTGGGGATGCTTGCCGTCCTCGTGATTCATGATTTCCTGGGGACGGAGGATGTGGCAGCCGTAATAGCCTGCCACCCGCAGGTCGCTCAAGGGCTTGGTGATCTTGCCCTTCAGGAGGTCAAGGTTCTTGTCCAGCACCCAGAGGAAGTGGGTGATTTCGGAAGTGCCCTTGTACTCGTAGGGATGGCCGCCTTCTTTGAGGATGCCATTGACCTTTTCTTTGAGCTTGGGGTCGCTGTCCAGGCGGTGCTTGGCTGTGCGCAGTTGCAGGGTGCAGGTGTTGCAGACCGTCATGATGGGCAGGCCCATATGCTCGGCGATGGAGATGTTGCGGGCATTGACTGCCAGGGCTGCCAGATCATTGACGCCCTGAGCGTGGGACGCGCCGCAACAGGTCCAGTTCTCGATTTCCACCAATTCGATGCCCAGCTTCTCGCAGACTTTGCTCATGGAAGTATAGGCCTCGGCAGCCGCTCCTTTCAGGACACAGCCGGGGAAAAATGCGTACTTCATATTATTCTGCCTCCTTTTCCGCGGCCTTTACAACGGCTTGGATGGTCTTGATATCGGGGTTCACGGGATGGGATTCCAGCGGATTCATCTTGCCCGTGTTCATGAGGCGCAGGGCCATGGGCAGGCGCAGGCCGGCCATGAGGAAGCCCTCGGACTTGATGTTGAGCTTGGACTCGTCCAGCATGCCGGAATCGGAGATGTCATCGTAGATGGCCTTGGCGTGCTTGCCGCCAACTCCCTGGCTGAGGCCCATCTTGAAGGTAGCTTCCTTGAGCTTCTCGATGGCACCGGCGGGGTCCAGGCCCTTGGGGCACTTGGCGGTGCATTCCTGGCAGTTGAAGCAGCGCCAGAGACCGGAATCCTGCACAGCCTGGAGATGCTGCTTGGGGTCGCGGTTGCGGCTGTCTGCTACCAGGCGTTCTGCCTTCACGAATACGAAGGGATCCAGGAAGTCATCCTGGTTCAGGGTGTTCTTGTTGCATTCGGAAACGCAGGAGCCGCAGAGGATGCAGCCTGCGTATTTCTTGAATTTGTTGAATTCCTCAGGGCTCTGCTTGCAGCCGGTCTCTGCCGTGAATTCGGGCTTCGGCTCCAGAGCGGGCTTGATCTTCTTGAGTCGGGCATACTTGGGATCCCAGTCCACAATCAGGTCGCGGATGACACGGAAATTGCCCAGAGGCTCGATGGTGAGGGTATCGGTGTCATAGCGCTTCAGCAGGTTCTCCACGAGAATCTCGCAGGCCAGCTCGGCATTGCCATTGACCTTCACGGCGCAGGCGCCGCAGATGCTGGAGCGGCAGGAGCAGGTGAAGGAGAGGGTGGGGTCCTGGGTCTCTTTCACCACGGTCAGGGCTTCCAGGACAGTCATGCCCACAGTCACAGGCAGCTTGTACTTCTGCACCCACTGCTTGCCCTCTACGGAGCGGTGTATATTCAGCGTTACGTCCATTTTAGTACTTCCTTTCCTTCGGCTGATACTTCGTGATGACAACGTCCTTGTACTCGGTGTGGTAGCCGCCATCCTTCTTGAAAATCAGTGTGTGCTTGAGGAAATTCACATCATCGCGCTTCGGATAATCCCGGCGGGAATGGCCGCCACGGCTCTCCTTGCGGGCAATGGCTCCCTGCACGATGCTGTGGGACACCTGCAGGAGGTTCCCCAGCTCGATGTACTGCTCGAAGGCGGTATTGTACACATGGGAGGTATCTCCCACGTAGCAGTGCTCGTATTCTTTCTCTAGGGCAGTGAGTTCCTGGGCTGCTTCCAGCAGCTGGTTCTCCTCACGGAAGACGCCCACCTTGTACCACATGGTGTTGACCATGGCATCACGGATCTCGGGCACAGTCTTGCCTGCGGAGCGGTCACGGGTGGTGACTTCCGTGAACTTGTCCTGCCACTTGGCGCAGTCCTGGGCCATCTTCTCCTGATTGCCCTCGTATTTGTGCTCCTTGGCATAGGCTGCGGCACCGTCGCCTGCGGTGTGGCCGAAGACCAGCACCTCGGAGAGGGAGTTGGCACCCAGGCGGTTGGCGCCATGGATGGAAACGCAGCTGCACTCACCTGCTACGAAGACGCCGGGCACACGGGAGGCGCCGGTGTGGAAGTCGGCCATTTCCAGGCCGCCCATGGAGTAGTGGCAGGTGGGAGCGATGGGCACCATTTCCTTCTTGATGTCCACGCCGGCAAAGCGCTTGGAGAGATCCCAGACCTGGCCCAGGCGCTCGTCGATGCGCTCGGGAGGAATGTGGCGGAAGTCCATGTAGACGCCTGCATGGATGCCTTCGCCGATGCCGCGGCCTTCCAGCATTTCCGTGGCAATGGCACGGGCCACGATATCGCGGGTGGCCAGCTCTTTCTTCTCAGGAGCATACTTGCCCATGAAGCGCTCGCCGTCCTTGTTGATGAGGAGAGCACCCTCAGCGCGGCTGGACTCGGAGAGCAGCACGCCGTTGGCGGAAAGGCCAGTGGGGTGGAACTGCACCATTTCGGGATCCTTGAAGGGGATGCCGATGTTCATGCCGGCCACGATGCCGTCGCCGGTGGAGCTGTAGGGATTGGAGGTGCGGATCCAGTAGACCCGCCCATAGCCGCCGGTAGCTATGATGACGGTCTTGGCAGCCACGCCCAGGAGGTTGCCGCTGCGCATATCCATGGCGATGACGCCGTTGAGTTTGTCGCCGTCCATGCTGATTTCCAGCATCTGGCACTCGGAGATGAAGTCGATGTTGTTCTTCAGGCACTGCTCGAAGAGGGCGTGTACCATGGCGTGGCCTGCGCGGTCCTCGAAGTAAGCAGCCCTGGGGTGGGAGGAACCGCCCATCTTGCGCTGATGGAAAGCGCCGTCCTTCTGACGGTTGTAGGGATAACCCATGAAATCCATCTCATAGATGTTCTCGCCGGCCCGCTGGGCGAAGTATTCCACTGCATCCTGGTCGCAGAGGTAGTCGCCGCCCTTGATGGTGTCGAACATGTGGGAGTCCACGCTGTCCTCCGGGTCAGTGACGCCGGTGACGCCGTTCATGCCGCCCTGGGCCATGGTGGAAGCGGAGCGGGTGGGCACCAGCTTGGTCATGACGGCCACTTTCAGGTCCTTGTTCTCGGCTGCTGCCAGGGCTGCGCGCATGCCAGCGCCGCCGCTGCCGATAATCAGCACATCGTAGGTGACTTCACCTTTTTGCACAGATTTGGGAATGTTCTGCCCATTCCAGGTGAAGTATGACCCTGCAGCCAAAGCTACGCCTGCAGCTGCCGCACCTTTTATGAATGTGCGGCGTGAGATGGTAGTTGACATAGTACAAGCCCTCCTGTTGCGAAAAAATCATGCAACTCAAAATAACAATACAAAATAAATCGGCTTTATTGTAGCATTTACTATTGTCTATGGTAAAATACATCTTTCTTATATGAGGTATTTGATTTTTCAATAGGTTTGGGAAGGGGCTATTGGAAATTAAAAAGCCTTCCTCTGAGAGGAAGGCGGTCTTACCGTATGAACTGCAGGAATACCTGGGCAGCTTTGGACAGCTGCTGGTTTGCTCCGTAGGCTGCTACCAGTTGCCTGGCCTCTATATTTTCCTTCAGTGCGAAGAAGAAAGGAGGCTCCTTGCGGGCACCAAGCCTGATGAGCATATCCGTGATGAGGGTGGCTCCCATGCCACGGGAGCAAAGCTCTGCGGCGCTCAGGACGCTGTCTCCCTCGAAGACCTCACGGGGCTTCACGCCGGTGGTCTTGCAGAGATTGTCATAAATGGTCCTCATGCACCGGCTGGGTTTCAGGATGATGAAAGGCTCGTCCTGGAAAGCCTTGAAGGAAATGACCGGATAGGGCAGGGGCTGTACCCCGTTGTACTGGCTTACCATGGGGTGGTGCTGCGGCACTGCTACGAACACGCGCTCCTCCATGAGGGGAATGGTGCGGAAAGTATCCGGCAGAGGAGTGTAGAGCAGGGAAAAGTCCACGTGCCCCTGGAGGATATGCTCCTGGAGCCTGGAAGTTGAGCCTTCGACTACGGATAGTTGGATATTGGGATAGCGCTGGTGGAAGGCTACCATGGCATCTGCCAGAACACATACAGAGCGGGTGCGGGAACTGCCTATGCGCACCTGCCCGGAGCGGAGCTCCGAGAGGTCGTCCACCCGGCTCAGGAGATTCTTGCGCAGGTCTTTCATTTGGTGGGCGGCTTCTATATAGATGCGTCCCGCCTCTGTCAGCTGCAAAGGGCTCTTGCTGCGGTCAAAGATCTGCATGCCCAGCTCTCCCTCGATTTTCTTGATGCATTGGGAAAGGGAGGGCTGGGAGATGAAGAGGTGTTTGGCGGCCAGGGAGAAAGTCCCGTCCTTGGCCACTTGCAATACGCTGCGCCATTCGTGTTCATCTATCATAATATCCCTTCCTGTTTTCTTGATTTAAAATCGGCTGGCAGACAAGGCCGCCAGCCGATGGGGGAGCGATTCGGTTTCAGACCTTGAACTTGGTGACGGCCTGGCGGAGTTTCTCAGACATATTGGCCAGCTCCCGGCAGGAGTGAGCCATATCCTGCATGGAGGCTGACTGTTCTTCCGTAGCGGCGGAGACGTTCTCGGATTCTGCCACCACGTTCTTGCTCATATTGTCAATCTCCTGGATGGACTGCTGGCAGCCCGTGGCATCTTCCGTAGCGGAGCGGGAAGCCTGGGCAATGCGGTCAGACTGTTTGGAGATGCTCTCGATGAGCTGGGCAATATCCTGGAATTCGGAGCCGGTCTGGCTGACGCTTTCCTTGGTGGTGACCAGCTGCTGGGTGCCGTCGTTCATGCTGGACACAGCGTGCTTGGTGTCTTCCTGGATCTGCCCGATGAGCTGGGCAATCTGGGAAGCTGCTTCTTCGGACTGGGCAGCCAGTTTCCTGATTTCCTCAGCTACTACGGCGAAACCTCGGCCCTGCTCGCCAGCCCTGGCTGCCTCGATGGCGGCGTTGAGAGCCAGGAGGTTCGTCTGCTCGGCGATGCTGGAGATGGTATCCGTAATCTGGCCGATGGTGTCGGAGCGAGCCCCCAGCTCCCGGATGCGGGCGGCGGAACTCTCCACGGCCTGGCTAAGATGTTCCATGTCGCTGACGGTGCGGGAGACCACCTGCTGGCCGTTCTGGGCGGCCTGGGCAGCCCGGCGGGTATTGGCAGCGGTGTCTTCGGCGCTGCTGGAGACACGGTTCATGGTCTCTGCCAGCCGGTCGATGGATTGGGTGGCGTCATTGACGGCGTTCAGCTGGTTGTTGGCGGCTCCGGCCACATCGGTGATGGACACGGCTACGCTGTGGCTGGCCTGGGAGGACTGCTCGGTGCGCTCTGTCAGGTCAGCAGCATCGGAGGCTACCTGCTCGGCAGAACTGGTGATGGTGTTGAGAAGACCGCGCATGCTGCCAGCAAGATTGCCTATGGAATGCATCATGCCGCCGATTTCGTCATTGCGGCTCACCCAGTCTTCACGGATGGGTTCCTTGCGGTAGTCGCCTTCGGCAAACTGCCCCAGACGGCGGGTGACGAAGACAATGGGGTCAGCAAAGGCCTGGGCCAGGCGCATGCTGATGATGACTACCAGCACTTCGATGACAGCCAGCAGGATGATGGAAATGATGATCTGGCTGTTCAGCTTGCTCTGCATCTCGTCAGCGTATTCATTGGCTCTGGCATCGATGTAGTCGATGTAGGAGCCGGTATCGATGACCCAGTCATAGGGTTTGAAATAGCCTACATAGGTGCGCTTGGGAGAGTCAGTGCTCTCGCCGGGCTTGGGGAAGGAGTAGTTTACGAAGCCGCCGCCTGCGTCAGCTGCCTTGAACATGTCCTGCATGTACATGACGCCCTGGCTGTCCTTGTTCTGGGAGCGGTCCTTGCCCTCTACCTTGGCTCCCTGGATGGGGTGCACCACGCAGATGCCTGTGCGGCGCTCATCTACTGAGAAGTAGCCCTTGCCCTCATCGAAGCGGGTGTTGCGGATAGCTTCCATGGCCAGCTTCTTGGCCTCGGCCTCCTGTATGCGGCCGGCCTGCTGTTCCTTGTAGATGCCTTCGATGGCGGAGATGATGCCTTCAGTCTGCATCTTCAGTTCCCGGTCATACTGCTGGGCAAGCTCGACCCTGTAGGTTTCCACCTGCTCATTGTTGCTGCGTATCTGGGACACAATGAAGAAGGCGCCGACGGTCAGGGTCGATGCTGCACTCAGCAGCACGAACAGCACAGTCAGCCTGTCCCGGACGGATTTGAAGTTAAACATAGCCATCCTCCTAGTATTGAAAATGAAAAACGATTCCGTGGTAATATGGAATAATTCGTTTCAGATGGGAGAAAATCCTTCACCAGACAAAGAAAAATGGTAAATTAGGCAGAATTTTAAGGGATTTTATGTTGGGAATCGTATGTGGTATCATAGATGCCATGGAGGTGGAGAAATGCTCTCCGAAAGACTTAGGAAAATCAAAGCGCAGCTTTTACGCCTTTGGGCCAGGGGCAAGCGTTTCGCAGAAAAAAATCTGGGGCTGATCATGGCCTTGTTCCTGTTGAATTGGTTCACCATCTGCTATCTGAACCTGCAGCATTACAAAGACCAGCAGCTGGGAGTGCTGCTGGTGGATGGCGTCTTCGTGCTGGCGGGGGCAGCTCTGTATGTGGGGCTGCTGGGACTGGTACCTGCAAGACCTGTCAGGCGCGCGCTGGCCGGCCTGTCCTTTTTTGTCGCGGCGCTCTTGGGAGGGCTGGAGTGCTTTGCCCTCTGGAATTACCGCGCCCAGATTGGGGCGGGCATCATCACGGCGGTGATGCAGACCAATCCACAGGAGGCGGGGGAGTTCTTTGCCCGCTATGTGGGGATTTTTGGTATTGTCCTGGCCTTTGGCTTCCTTGCCCTCTGTGTGGGCATTTGGCACTATATGCAGGAATTGCGCTGGAACTATCCCTCGGGGCACTGGCGCAGCCGTTTGCTGCTGGTCCTGCTACTGGCGGGAGCCGGGGCGGGAGGTGTGCTTTTCCAGCAGTACCACAATTTCATCGTCAACAATGACCTGGACATTCCTGTGGTGAGAGTGGGACTTTCCCTTGATACGGCCATGACCAATATGCGTTCCTATGAGGAAATCATCACTCAGGCCGCCACGGAGCCTGAGCTTATTCGCAATGACAGTTCTGTGCCCTATGTGGTTTTCATTGTGGGAGAGTCCACCAACCGCCGCCGTCTGCATCTTTATGGCTACCCGCTGGAGAATACGCCCAATCTAGATGACCTTTATGGCAAGGGGGAACTGGCAGTCTTTCGCGAGGTCATCGCTCCCCAGGGGGCCACAGCGGCGGTGCTCAGGGAACTTTTCACCTTTGCAGATGCGGAGAACACGGACACCTGGTACAAATACAACAATCTCATAGATATCATGAAGGCAGCGGGGTATAAGACTTCCTGGCTTTCCAATCAGGAAAGTTCTGGCATCTGGGGCAATGTCAGCCAGTTCTACAGCCAGCGCAGTGATTTGAGCCGCTATACCCAGATAAGAGAGTCTCACGAAGAAAGCGGCAGGCTGGATGAGGAGCTTTTCCCTTTGGTGGATGAAGCTCTGGCAGAGGCTCAGCCCGGGCAGAAGCAGTTCATGGTGCTGCATCTGATGGGGGGCCACAGCCTCTACTATCTGCGCTTTCCCTATCTCTTCACAAAATTCAGGGCGGAAGATGTACCTCCGCCCCAGGATGGGCTTTCTGAAGAAAAGCGCACGGAAATCGCCCAGTATGAGAATGCCCTGTTCTACAATGACTTTGTGGTCAGCTCCCTCATTGGCAAGTTTCGGGATAAGGATGCTCTCATCATCTATCTGCCAGACCACGGGGAGGCAGTTTACGACCACGGTTACCGCAGCGGCCATGTGGAGGAGAACCCCACCCAGGAAATGCTGGAGGTGCCGATGGTGTTCTGGGGCTCACCTGAGTTCCGCAGCAAGCACAGTGATAAATGGGAACAGCTCCAGGCAGCAGTGAACCGTCCCTATATGACAGACGATATGATTCATACTGTATTGGATCTGCTGGACATTGCCACGGCAGAGTATGACCCTGCCAAGAGCATTGTGAATCCTGCTTTCAATGAAAAAAGGCCCCGCATGGTGCAGGGCCGGGATTTTGACAAGGAGATATTGGGGAAGTGAATTAAAGTTCGATAACCTGCCTAAACCTATCCAATATATTCAATTCATGTGTAATAATTATCAGCGTCCTGCTCTGTTCCTGCACTCTTTCAAAGAGTGCCTCAAGCAGCCGGGACGCTGTTTTTTTGTCCAGTCCTGCGGTGGGTTCGTCAAGGAGCAGCAGGGGAGAAGGGGCGGCAAGGGCCAGGGCGGTGAGCAGGCGGTTGCGTTCCCCGCCTGACAGGCTGCTGCCGTCAAAGCCCAAGGGGGTATCAAGTCCCTGGGGGAGGCTGGTCAGGCAGTCTGTAAGTTGTGCTGTTTCCAGGCAGGCCATCATTTCTTCCTCTGGCAGTTCCGGATGCAGCCGCAGGAAGTTCTCCCTGATGGACCCGCTGAAAATGAAGCACCCTTGCAGATTCCCGGCGGGCGGGGCGGAAAGCTTGATTGTCCCGTCCTCTGGCTGGTAAAGTCCTGCCAGCAGATAAGCCAGGGTGGTCTTCCCCCTGCCGCTTTCGCCCATGATGGCTGTGTGCTGATGGGGGGCGATGGTGAAGGAGAGGTTATGGAAAAGGGGCTGGTCATTGTAACCAAAGGTCAGGTTATCAACCTGCAATAAATCGCCTTTGCAGGCTGCAGTTGAGGCGGAAGTTGAAGCAGCGACTGCAAGAGACTTGCCTGCTGCCCTGGCTTCTTTCATTTGTTCAAGTGCAGGGAGCAGCACATTGTAATCCTGGCAGAGGGTCAGCAGGAGCAGCAGCCAGACGGCCAGTTCAATGTAATCCATCCTGGCGGGTACCAGCAGGCAGAGCTGATAGAATAGCAAGGTGAAGCCGGAGTATTTGACAAGGGAGAGCAGAAGCTCCAGCCAGCAGTTTCGTGCTTGTTCCTTTGCCTGTTGCAGCTGCCAGCGTTCAGCACGCTCCTGCAAGCGAATCAAGGAAGGCGGAGCAGAACCTGCCGTCAGCAGTTCTTCCCTGCCTTCTGCCATTTCCAGCAGTTCCTGCCGATAGGCTGACTTGGCAGGGGATGACCTTGGTTCCCTGGTCAGAAGCCAGCCAAGGGCTGCCATGACTTCGAAGGTTAGGAGCAGGGTCAGGGACAGCAAGGGGTGACAGTCATACAATATCCAACAGAAGGCAATGGTTATGACAAGATTCAATGCCAGGGGCAGCAGGGCGCGCACATAGGCATCCCGCAGCAGGCTGCAGTCCCTGATAAGCCGTTCCAGCCACAGCCCTTGGGACAGGGTGCCTGATTTCAGGGGAAGCATTGACAAGGCAAGGGCATAAACAGATTCCTGAAGCTGGCAATAAGCGTTGAAGGCTAGCTTATGGCCTGAATACCTTTCCAGATAGCGGAACACCGCCCGGAAGATGCCGCAGGCTCTGACACAGGTAACGCCCAGGGCAAGGGTGTAGAGGGGAGGCTGGAGAGCAGCCTTGGCGATAAGCCAGGCTCCGGCGCCCATAAGGCCCAGTCCTGTGAGACTTGCCATCAGCCCTGCCAGCAGGGGAGGGAGCAGAGTCTTCTTTTCCGTATGGGAGAGCAAGAGTTTCAAGGTTTCTGTCATGGCAATAGCTCCTCCCAGTTGAAGATTTTTTCAGCCCACTCCCTTAGGGCAGGGCGGTGGGAAACTATCAGCAGAGTGCGTCGGTGGCTGAAGGCTTCAAGAGCACGTATTACGGCTGCTTCTGTCTGGCTGTCCAGTCCGTTGGTAGGCTCGTCCAGGAGCACCAATGGTCGGTTTTGCAGGATAAGGCGGGCAAGTCCCAGCCGTTTCCGTTCCCCCTGTGACAGGCTGATGCCTTCTGCGCCCAGCCTGGTATCAAGCCCCTCAGGCAAAGACTTATGCCAGTTTTCCAGGGAGGCCAGACGCAGGGCCTGCACCATTCTTTCCTTGGGAACGTCCTGAAATAGGGCCAGATTTTCTGACAAAGTGCCAGAGAAAATCTTTGGCTCCTGGGGCAGATAGCTGATGATTTTCTGACGGCTGACGGGAGCCAGCTTCAGCACATCGCTGTCATTCAGCAGGACTTCTCCAGTTAGGGGCAGGCTCAGTCCTGCTATGGCCTTTAGCAGAGTGCTCTTGCCGCAGCCGCTGGGGCCGGTGAGGAGAGCTTTGCAGCCTGCGGGGATAGCAAGACTTAGTCCCTTGAATACAGGCTGCTGACGTCCCTCATAGCCAAGGGAGAGATGGCTTATGCGCAGGGCGGGGGGAATCTGCAGCTGCCCCTTGTGACCTGCAAGTTCGGGAGGTTCTGCCAGATACTTTTCCAGCTTCTTTTCGGCAGTCCGGGCTTCCATAGCCGCATGGAAGGAGGCGCCAGCCTGCCTCAGGGGCTGATAATATAAGGGCGTGATAAGCAGCAGGAAGAAGGCCGGCTCGAACTCCAGGCCGCCTCCCAGCAGGCGGAAGCCGATGCTGACGGCCACAATGGCGATGGAAAGGGTGGTGATGAGCTCCAGGGCAAAGCTGGAGATAAAGGCAGTCTGCAGTACCTGCAGGGAAGCGGCAGAAAAATCACGGCTCAATTCTGCCAGCCGCGACTTTTGTCCTTCACCCTGCCGGAAGAGCTTGATGGAAATCATGCCTGCCAATAGTTCGCGGAATTCACTGGTCAGCCGTAGCAGTTCCTGCCATTGCCTGGCAGTCCGCTCCCTGGTGACTGTGCCAATCAGGTAGAGCAGGAAAGGGGCGATGGGCAGGGTCAGGAGGAACAGTCCTGCTGTTACATAATCAAGGGCCAGGGCAGAAGCCAGCATGATGGGCATAAGGATTAGGAGGCTAAGTATGTTAGGCAGCACAGCGGAGAAATACCTGCCCAGGGCTTCTGTGGTTTCCAAGGCAGCGGCTGAAATCTCCTGCGTGTTCTCAGCGGGGGAAAAGAGACTTTCGTGTAGTTTCTGGCGGCAGTCCATGCGGCAATGGTGGCTTAACGCATTCAGATATTTCCTTTGCTGCCATCGTGCAGGGCTTCGCAGGCACAGCACAAAAAGCAGCACCAGCAAAGCCGGTGCTGCTTCCATATTGCCAGCTCCCAGGGAAAGCTGTCTGGCAGATTCCATCAAATGTGCCAGTGTTCCTGAGGCTCCAAGCAGCAGCAGACTGCCCACAGCTTCAAGAGCGAAAAGGCGGAAGGTTATGTTTTTGTGTTTATGGCAGGTCTGGTAGAGCAGATTGTTTTTCATGGTTCAGTGGTTTCCTAAATCCTTGCCCGTAACCCTGTGCCTGAACACCCAGTAGCACCAGCCCTGATAGATCAGCACGATGGGCACCAGCACCAGGGCTGCCACGGTCATGATGGACAGGGTGTAGGGAGTGGAAGAGGCGTTCTCAATGGTGAGGCTGAAAGCCGGGTTGATGGAAGATACCATCAGCCTGGGGAAAAGTCCCGTGAAGAAGGAGCAGGAGACAGCTACGATGGCCAGGGAGGAGCAGATGAAGCTGCCCCTGAACTTGCCTTGCCCCATGGAAATGTAGCCGGCAATGAAGAGCACTCCTGTCAGCACCAGCAGCAGGGCGGCGGGGAAGCTGTGGAAAAGGTCGGTCTTGGTAGCCGTGAGCACGAAGCACAGCACAAAGAAGAAGATGGCCGCAGCCCCGGTTTTCAAGGCAAAATCCCTGGCCCTTAGCACCAGCCCGTAGTCACCCAGCCGCTGGGTGAGGAAGGCGGCCCCGTGGAAGAGGAATACTGTCAGGAAGGTGAAACCTCCCACGATGGTATAGGCGGAAAGCAGATCGTAGAAACTGCCCAGGTAATGCATTTCATTGTTGATGGGCAGTCCTGCGATGAGATTGGTGACCGCCACACCCCAGAGGAATGCGGGCACGATGCTGCCGAAGGCGATGCAGCCTTCCCAGAACCTGCGCCAGCAGAGGCAGTCAGCCTTGCCCCGCAGCTCGAAGGCTACCCCCCGGAGAATCAGGGCCACCAGCATCAGGAACAGGGCCAGGTAGAAAGTGGAGAACATGGTGGAATAAACGTGGGGAAAAGCGGCAAAGAGGGCGCCGCCGGCGGTGATCATCCACACTTCATTGCCGTCCCAGACGGGGCCGATGGTGCGGATAATCATGCCCCGTTCCTCATCGGTGCGTCCCATGAAGGGGGCAAGGCCGCCCACGCCGTAGTCAAAGCCCTCCAGGAAGAAGAAGCCCGTGAAGAGCACGGTAATCAGCACGAACCATAAGACGTTCAGTTCCATCATCCATTCCTCCCTTCTGTCTGCAGGACTTTGGTGCGGTTGATGAAGCGGAAGGCCGCATAGAGGGCGGCCATGGCCAGCAGGAGATAGATTACAGTGAAGCCAATCATGGTAAGCCACACCTCGCCTCCCGTGATATTGGGAGAAACGGCATCGGCAGTTTTCTGCAGGCCTACCACTATCCAGGGCTGGCGCCCTCCCTCGGCGATGAACCAGCCCACGGAATTGGCTATGAAGGGCAGGGGAAGCAGCCAGGGCAGCAGCTTCAGCGCGCAGCTGAAGTTATCCAGCCTGCCAGTCCAGGCTAAAAAGCCCATGGCACCGGCGATGAAAGCCATGAGGCCGCCCACACCTACCATGATGCGGAAGCTCCAGAAGAGGCCTGTCACATCGGGACGGTAGTCGCCGGCCCCGTACTTGGCTACAGCTTCTTTCTGCAAATCGTTGATGCCTTTGACTTCGCCCTCAGGCGCATTGTAGAGCATGAAGGAGAAGAGGGCGGGGACTGCAATCTCAAAGTCATTCTTGCCCTGTTCCTGGTTGATATCCGCCATGATGGCGAAGGGGGCGGGATTTTCCGTCTCCCAGAGTGCTTCCATGGAGGAGAGCTTCATGGGGTTGGCTTCCCGCAGGTACTGGGCATGGAGATGGCCAGTGCCCATGACGCCAAGGGTGCCCACCAGCATATAGACAGCCCCGGCTTTCAGGGTCTGCTTGAAGGCTTCTTTGGAATCATAGTCATGGGCAATCTTCCAGGCGGATACCGCCAGCACCACGAAGCCGCCTGTGGCCAGGCCTGCGCAAAGGGCGTGGGTGTACTCGCCAACCACATAGGGATTGGTCACCAGGGCGAAGAAATCTGTCATCTCAGCCCGGCCGTTGTTCACGGCATAGCCCACAGGGTGCTGCATGAAGGAGTTGGCCACCAGGATCCAGAAGGCGGACAGGTTGCTGCCGATGGCCACCAGCCAGATGCAGGCGCAGTGGGCTTTCTCCGACAGCTTGTCCCAGCCGAACATCCAGATGCCCAGGAAGGTGGACTCCAGGAAGAAGGCGGTGAGAGCTTCCAGGGCCAGAGGCGCGCCGAAGATATCCCCCATGAAGCGGGAATACTCTGACCAGTTCATGCCGAAGTGGAACTCCTGCACGATGCCTGTGACTACGCCCATGGCAAAATTGATGAGGAAAATAGTGCCGAAGAATTTCGTGAGCTTCTTGCATACGGGCTTCCACTCCGGGTGCTGAGTCCGCACATAGCAGGTCTCCAGCAGAGCCGTGAAGATGGAAAGCCCCAGGGTAATGGGGACGAAGAGAAAATGGTAAACCGTGGTGATGGCAAACTGCCATCTGGATAGCAGCAAGGCTTCCATAAACAACCCTCCTCATAGATATATATGAATAAGTCACGCCCTGAAGGAAATAAGGAGAATGAACACGGCAATCAATAGATTGCCAAGTATTGAAACTACAGGGTCAACGAAGGGAACTCCGAAAGGCGTCAGGGTGTTGGTAGCAGGAAGCATAAGTGCCAGGCAGAGCACCATGGCAATCATCCGTTGCTGCTTCACCAGTTTCATGCCCACCGCCGCCCTGTTGCGCAGCCTGGCCAGTGCCAGGAAATTGCCTTGGGGAATGCTGATATGGGGCTTGACTGGTGTCTTGGCAGCAAAGCTGTCCTTCACCTCCGGCTGGGGAGGCTCATCGGGGAAATCCGGGTCGGGGCCGGGAGTTTCTTCCTCTGCTTTGCCTTCGGCAGGGGGAGTTTCGCCTTTTTTATCCTGGGCAGAGGGCAGCCAGGCAATGCGCACATCTGCTGCTTCCATAAGTTCTTTGTCCAGTTCACAGTCCCCCAGCACGGCGATGACGTCTTTTCTGGTGCGCATAAGGTGCAGTTCCCGTGTTTTTTGCTCCGGGAAAATCTCGAAGCGTATGTCGTCAATGTTGGTCTGCTTCTTGATATAGCTGGCATTGCGCTTGTTCAGCCCTGTCAGCAACATGAGCTTCAGTCCCAGCTTTTGCAGCCTGTGCAGGGCTGCGATGGTGTCGAAGCTGATTTCCCTCTGAACGGCGATAAGTCCCCGGGAGTATTTGCCTGAGCAGACAAAGACGGGAATCATGCCCTTGAGGGAAAGCTGGTCTGCCCTGGTGAGAAATTCTGCGCTGATATCAGCTTCCTCGCTTTTCAGCCAGGCAGCATTGCCCACCCGTACGGGAATGCGGCTGATGATGGCCTCCGCCCCCTGCCCGGGAAGCTCGTTGAAATTCGTCACCGGCTGGAGCCGCAGACGGCGGTCGGAAGCAGTCTGGCAGATGAGTTGGGCAATGGGGTGAGTGGAGCCTGATTCCACACTGGCAGCCATGGACAGCAGTGTTCCCTGGGAAACGCCCTGGGGAATGAGCTCCGTGATGAAGGCCGCGCCGCTGGTGAGGAAGCGGCTGTGGGTGAGTACCAGCGTAGAGGCAGAAGCCAGCTCTGAGAGACTGCCTTTCTTATGTACATTGATGCCCAGTTCCTCAGCCCGGCAGCCAATGCGGTACATGACCAGAGGGCGGGAGGCAATCAGGGGCAGGGGAAGCCCTGCCAGCAGTACAGAGAGGGCGGTGGCTATCACCATCACCAGAGGTGCCTGCTGCATCTGTTGCCAGTAGCCTGCTCCAAAGGCAATGAGGATGACAAAGGCCTGCCAAAGTTTGATGATAAGACTATGTCCCATGTTTATGACCTCGATTCTTACTAGGTTTGGGGTAGTTATTCAACTTTTATGCCTGTTTATCCTGCCTGTTGTGTCATTTGCCAGCTGCCTTTTTCTTTTGAAGCTTTTCCGAGCTATCTATTTTTTATAGCCATAGCTATGCCGTTTGTGTTATAATACAGGGACAGTTTTACGGATAAGTTATCAATAAACAGGCAGGAAAAGCCGCAGGGCATGTCAAATAGTAGATATACAAGTGTAATAGAATTGATTTGTGTGACAACTTTGATAAAGGAGAGAAATCAGTTTGGTTGGAATTGTGATAGTCTCCCATAGCCATACTTTGGCTGAGGGCGTTAGAGAACTGGCGGAGATGATGGCCCGTGAAGTGAAGATTGCCTGCGCTGGCGGATTGGAAGAAGGCATCAGCGGCGTCAGCTATGAGCGCATCACAAATGCAGTGGAAGAAGTCTGCGGCCGTGATGGTGCCGTGATTTTCGGCGATATGGGCAGCGCTATGCTCACCAGCGAACTGGTACTGGAGGAAATGAAGGATGACAAGCTGCATCTGGTGAACGCTCCTCTGGTAGAGGGGGTAGTGAGGGCGGCAGCTCTGGCCTCCGGCGGGGCCGATGTGGAAACCATCGTTCAGCGGGTAGAAGCAGAATGGAAAAGGCAGGAGGGTGATTGCTATAGTATTTCGTGACCTTGTAAAAGAGGATAAGCCTCTTTTGGACCGCTACTGCCATAGCCAGTATTACGAGAATTCACATTTGAACTTTACGAACCTCTTCATGTGGAGGGAACCCTATCAGATAAAGATTTGTGAAGAAAATGATGTGCTCTACATGATCAGCACCTGGCAGGACGAACTCATGGCCCTTCAGCCCTTGGGAGCAGAGGACAAGATGCAGGAGGCTATTGGCAAGCTCGCAGAGTATTTCAAGGAGCAGGGGAAGCCTTTGGTTTTCAGCGGCATCGAAAAGTTTTTCGTCAGGGAACTGGAGTTCTATCCTGGTGCTAAATTTGACATCAAGTCAGACAGAGACAACTTTGATTATGTGTATCTGGCAGAGAAGCTGATCAACCTCTCGGGCAGGAAGCTTCATTCCAAGAAGAATCACCTGAACGCTTTCAGGAAACTCTATCCCCAGGCGGAATGTCTGCCCATCGATGATGATATCATCACCCTTTGCAAGATAGAGTTGAATAACTGGTATAAGCTGCGTCTGGCTGATGAGCCGGATGACCCTTTTATCGGCTGGGAACGCAAGGCCATCATGGAAATCTTGAACGATTTCCGTTACTTTGACCTGAAGGGCGGCGCAATCCGCCTGGACGGCAGGATTATCGCCTTTACCTTCGGCGAGCAGCTGAACAAGGATACGGCGGTCATCCATGTGGAAAAGGCCGACCCGGATATTCGCGGTGCCTATCCCGCCATCAATCAGGGCTTCGTGGCTCACGCCTGGAGCCACATGACCTATATCAACCGGGAGGAAGATATGGGGCATGAGGGTCTGCGGAAGGCCAAGGAATCTTATAAGCCGGAGAAAATGATCGAGAAATTCACGGCCCGTATGATTTGATGAGACATTGACTATAGGAGAGCATACTGCGGCTCTCCTTTTTTTTGTGATTTTGAATGCGAGATGACTGAAAATAAAAACATTGGGACTTGTGTACTTTTTGCACACAAATTGTCGGAGATGTGGTAGAATAAAAAAATCGTGATGTATCTGTGTAGAAGGAGTGTTTTAGAAAGTATGTCAGAGCCGAAAATCGAGAATATCTACCAGTTGGATGGCAAGGTTCCTCTGGGGAAGGCGGTACCCTTTGGCCTTCAGCATGTGCTGGCTATGTTTGTGGCGAATCTTGCCCCCATCATCATCGTGGCGGGGGCTGCGGGAATGGATAAGAGCAGCGTGGCCATGCTCTTGCAGAATGCCATGTTCGTAGCAGGTATTGCTACCCTGATTCAGCTTTACCCCCTGGGCCGGGTGGGGGCGCGTCTCCCCATTGTCATGGGCGTGAGCTTCACCTTCGTCAGCATTCTCTGCTATGTCTCTGCCAGCTATGGTTACGGCGCTGCCGTGGGTGCTGTGCTGGTGGGGGGTATCTTTGAGGGTACGCTGGGTCTCATGGCCAAATACTGGCGCCGCATCATCACTCCCGTGGTGGCGGCTATCGTGGTGACTACCATCGGCTATTCATTGCTGGGGGTGGGCATTCGCTCCTTTGGCGGCGGCTACAATGAGGGCTACGGTGCCGTAGGCAATCTGGGCATTGCCGCCATTACCCTGGTGTCCTGCCTGCTGTTCAATGTCTTTGCCAAGGGCTACTGGAAACAGCTTTCCGTGCTTTTCGGTCTGATTGTGGGTTATGTCATTTCCATCTTTGCGGGGATTGTGGATCTTTCCAGGATTTTCAACAGCGGCATCATCTCTTTCCCCACCTTCCTGCCCTTCACGCCGGAGTTCCATGCGGGGGCTATCGTGTCTGTAGCTATCATCTTCCTGGTGTCTGCTGCTGAGACTATCGGTGACACTTCTGCCATGACCATGGCAGGCCTGAAGCGTGAGATCAAGGAAAAGGAGATTTCTGGGTCTCTGGCCTGCGACGGCTTTGCCAGCTCTATTTCCTCTCTCTTCGGCTGCACGCCCATCACTTCTTTCAGCCAGAACGTGGGCCTCATTGCCATGACGAAAGTAGTGAACCGCTTCACCATCATGACTGGTGCGGCCTGCATGATACTGGCCAGCATGTTCCCTCCCATCGGCGCTTTCTTCGCTTCCCTGCCTGATCCGGTGCTGGGGGGCTGCACCGTCATGATGTTCGGTGCTATCATGGTCAGCGGCATTCAGATGATGGCTGCCGCAGGCTTTACCCAGCGCAATGTGACCATTGCCGCCATTTCCCTGTCCTTCGGCATCGGCGCCACCCAGGCCAGCGAGGCTGGCATCTGGCAGGCCATGCCCCAGCTGGTGCAGGATGTCTTCGGTGCCAACTGCGTGGCTGTGGTCTTCGTGATTTCCGTGCTTCTGAGCGCCCTGTTGCCCAAGGATATGGAAATTGCTGCTTTGGGCGAGGAGAAAAAAGAAGAGGCTGAGCAGGAAGAAGGAGAAAAGGCATGGAATTACTGAAGCAGAGAATCAGGGAAGAGGGCTTCTGCCTGCCGGGGAATATCCTGAAGGTGGATTCCTTCCTGAACCATCAGATCGATCCCCAGCTGTCTCTGGCCATGGGAAAGGAATTTGCCAGGCTCTTTGCTGATGTGAAGGTAGACAAGGTAGTGACGGTGGAGTCCTCCGGTATCGCCATTGCCCTGGCCGTGGCGGCAGAGCTGGGCACGAAACTGGTTTTTGCCCGCAAGCATCAGTCAGCGCTGATGGAAGAGGACCGTTACGCTTGCCCCATCACTTCTTTCACCAAGAAGGAAACCAAGAATGTCTATATCCTGAAGAAATTCCTGACCGCCGGTGAGAAGGTCCTCATTATCGATGACTTCCTGGCAGACGGCAATGCGGCCCTGGGCCTCTGCAATATCGTGGAGCAGGGAGGCTGCGAGGTGGTGGGCATTGGCATCGCCATCGAGAAGTCCTTCCAGCGGGGAGCCGAGAGAATCCGTGAGGCTGGCTACAGGCTGGAGTCTCTGGCCCGCATCAAATCCCTGTCTGACTGCAAGATTGAGTTCGTAGAAGAATAAAGTGCCATCCTCTCTGCTGACCGGCAGCTTGAACCTGCCGGAATTCAAGAAGGTGTGATCATGGGACAGCATCAGGAACCATTCCTCTTAGGGCTGCTCTTTGCCTTGAGTTTTGGTATCTTCTGCGCCCATAGTGTGACTGTATTGCCGCTGCTGCCGGTATGCCTGCTTCTCTGCGGGCTGCTGGGGGCAGCGGCTTTTGGCATCTGGAAAAGTCGGGAGTGGACCTGGGTGCCTTTTATACTGGCGGCTTTTGTACTGGGGGCTGCCAGGCTTTGGAGTGCGGAGATGCTGCCAGCTGATGATATCTCACACTTTGCCCATGAGGAAGTGCGGGTGACGGGTAAGCTGCTGGAGGAGCCATTCCTCAGGCTGGCTTCTGATGGCTCTTACAGGCTACGCCTCCATTTGGAGGCTGAACGAATAAAGAAGGGAAAAGCGGAAACGGTTACGGCTGAAGGCGGCTTGTATGTCTATGCCAGGTTCAATGAAGCGCCCAAGGCATTGCCCCGTATTGGTGATGGTGTTGCTGTCACGGGGAAAGTACGCCTGCCTCATGGCTACAGGAACCCAGGTCAGCTTGATACGGCTCTGCTTCTGAAAAGTCAGGGCATCACCGCTACCCTTTCTGCCCGGGGAGAAAGCCTGAAGGTGGAGGAACGGGAGGGAGCATCCTTCAAGCGTTGGCTATCCTCAGTGCGGAGTCATTATCTCAGCGCTATGGAGGAAGTAATGCCCAAGGAGGACGCTGCTGCTATCTTCGCCATGCTCTTTGGCGGCTATGGCGGGCTGCAGCCGGAATTGTTGGATGCCTTCACCGCCACCGGCATAGTACACATACTTTCGGTTTCCGGCGCTCATATCAGCCTGATTGCAGCGGTGATGGCGTGGCTGGGCATGGCTTTGCGCCTTTCCAAAGGTTTGCGGGCAATTTTGGTAATTGGAACTATAGTGGTTTATTCCCTGCTGTCCGGCTGTGTCCCGCCTGTTATACGCAGCGCCATTATGGGCGGGCTGGCGTTCCTGGCCTTGTCGCTGGACAGGGAGAGGGATGCAAGGCGGATTCTGCTGATAACTGGGTTGGTGATGCTGACAGTTTCTCCACTGCTTCTATTTCATATCAGCTTCCAACTGTCCTTCCTGGCTACGGCGGGGTTGTTGTATCTTGCTCCTGTGATGAGGGAGTGGCTCAAGAAATGTCGTTTGGGTGAGTTCGTTTCTGCAGGTTTTGCCATCACTATGGCGGCGCAATTGTCAACCTTGCCTATTTTAGCCTGGTATTTTAACCAGCTTTCTATATCCTCCCTGCTTGCCAATCTGACTATTGTGCCTATAGTTGAGCTGATCATTGTCATTGGCTTGTTTGGAGGAATAATTGCCTTTCTTTTGCCTTTCCTGGGCAGGATAATCTATGTCGGGGACAGTTTGCTGTTGGGCATCGTTTACGAAATGGCGAGATGGATGTCAAAGCTGCCCGGCAGCATGATCTGGATCCCAACCTTGAACGGTTGGGCAGGGGCTGTTTACTATGCCATACTGTGCTTTATGGTGGCAGATAAGCCCTGGCAGGAAAAGGCATGGGATTTCATGAAGTCCAGGCGGCAATACCTTTTGCTGGCAGGGCTGGTCTTGCTCATGTTCCTGGGCGGACGTTATTTTGCCCACACAGGCGAAATGACTCTGGTGGCAGTGGATGTAGGGCAGGGAGACGCGCTGGTCCTTTGCAGTCCCAAGGGTAGAGTGCTGCTTTTCGACAGTGGAGGCACGCGGGGGGACTTTGATGTGGGGGAGAAGGTCCTGGTTCCTTATTTGAGGCACTATGGCATGAACCGCGTGGAGGCGGTTTTTCTCACTCATGCCCACGATGACCATGCTGGCGGCACTGGGGCGGTACTGAAGAAACTGCCGGTAGGGAAGGTTTATACTGCCTGGGAGGGGCGGGGAGAATATGCCAGGAGCTTCCATCTGAGCCAGGCAGACCCGTTGCTGAATAAACTGGAACCGGCCAGGCAGGGGGCGGCTATGGAGGTTGACGGAGTGCGGGTGGAGGTGCTCTATGCCCCGGAAGTTGTGGCTCCAGGCAGCGGCAATGAGGCTTCCAATGTGTATAAGATTACATACGGGGAGGCGAGCTTCCTTATTACGGGAGATTTGACCAAGGAAAATGAGGCGGTCATTCTGTCCCAGCAAGATCAGGGGAAGCTTCACAGCACAGTACTGAAGGTAGGCCATCACGGTTCAGATACTTCCAGCTCGGAAGAATTTCTCAGGGCAGTTTCTCCAAATTTTGCCATTATCTGTGTGGGCGCAGACAACAGCTTCGGCCACCCAAAGGCCAAAGTGTTGGAGAGACTGCAGCAGGCAGGGGCCGAAATTCACCGTACGGATTTGGAAGGGGAAGTGGTATTCCATACCGATGGGAAGAAGATGTGGGTGGAAAGTTATGCAAAAGAATGAAGAGCTTGATTGTGTTCTAATTTATTTCATGACAAAACCATAACAATAGCGTTATAACTCGGAACAAGATGTCCTTCACTTCCATAGTTGACGATGACGAATATAATAACGGGTTATAAGCATATGTAGCCCGCCTCGTTGAAACACTAATTGGAAGATTTTGCCCACGGCAAAATTTGAACAATTGTGTTATAATATAAAAAGAAAGCTAAAGCATAAATTTCGTAAATCGGAAGGGAGAGCTAGATATACATGTTGGAACTGAAGAACATTTCCTTCCATGTCACCGAGGGCAATAGCCAGGTGGATATCATCCAGGACCTGAGTCTTACTGTGGACAACAGGAAATTTGTGGTCATCACAGGGCCTAACGGCAGCGGCAAGTCCACCCTGGCCAAGATCATTGCGGGCATTGAGCAGCCCACTTCTGGCAGGATTTATTTGGACGGTGAGGATATCACTGACAAGAGCATCACGGAGAGGGCGAAGCTGGGCATCAGTTTTGCCTTCCAGCAGCCTGTGCGTTTCCGGGGCCTGCAGGTCATAGACCTGCTGCGCCTGGCGGCGGGCAAGAAGATTTCTCATATCAAAGCCTGTGACTACCTTTCAGAGGTGGGGCTCTGCGCCAACGACTATCTCAACCGCGAAGTGAACAGCTCCCTGTCCGGCGGCGAGCTGAAGCGTATTGAGATTGCCACTATCCTGGCCCGCAAGACCAGCCTTTCCATCTTTGATGAGCCGGAGGCGGGCATCGACCTCTGGAGTTTCCAGAACCTTATCCGCATCTTTGAGAAAATGCGGGAGGAAATCGAGGAAAGCTCCATCATCATCATTTCCCATCAGGAGCGCATCCTGCAGATTGCTGATGAGATTATCGTGCTGGCAGACGGCAGGGTGCAGGAACATGGGCCCGGCAAGGACATCCTGCCCAAGATTATGGATACCGAGGTCAGCATGCCCATGTGCAGGAAGTTTCAGTAAGGAGGCCGCCCAATGCTACAGATGGATGAGATACAGAAAAGACTGCTGCTGGAGGTGGCTGACCTCCATGATGTGCCCATCGGGGCCTATAACCTGCGTGCCAACGGCAAGTCCGTGGGCCGCGGCAGCTCTGCCAATATTGAGATAACCTCCAAGGAGGACGGCTCCGGCATTGATATCCGCATCAAGCCGGGCACCAAGAATGAGAGCGTGCATATCCCCGTGGTTATGAGCGAGAGCGGCCTGAAGGAAACGGTTTACAACGATTTCTACATCGGTGAGGGGGCCGACGTGGTCATCGTGGCAGGTTGCGGCATCGATAACTGCGGCAAGCAGGATTCGGAGCATGACGGCGTGCACCGCTTCTTCGTAGGGGAAAATGCCAAGGTCAAGTATGTGGAAAAGCATTACGGTTCCGGCCAGGGGGACGGCCAGCGCATCCTGAACCCCGTCACCGAGGTGACCATGGAGGCAGGCAGCTCCATGGAAATGGAAATGGTGCAGATCAAGGGCGTGGACTCCACCAGCCGCACTACCAAAGCCAATCTCAAGGCTGACGCCAGCCTCATCGTGAGGGAGCGCCTGATGACCCATGGCACCCAGTACGCCTACAGCGAATATGAGGTGAATCTGGACGGTGAAAACTCCAGCGCCGATGTGGTATCCAGAGGCGTAGCCAAGGACAAGTCCTATCAGAAGCTGGACCTCCGCATCGTAGGCAACGCCGCCTGCCACGGCCATACGGAGTGCGATTCCATCATCATGGACGAGGGCAGGATTCTGGCCGTGCCTTCTTTGGAAGCCAATAACGTGGACGCCATGCTGGTGCATGAAGCCGCCATCGGCAAGATTGCCGGCGACCAGCTCATCAAGCTGATGACCCTGGGGCTCACAGAGAAAGAGGCTGAGGAACAGATTGTCAACGGGTTCCTGAAGTAAGTTTTGTAATAGCAAACATAAAAAGTCCGATTAAATCAACATTGCGATGCTGATTTGATCGGACTTTTTGAGTTGCTATTCTCCGGTACAGAGGATATGCAGGGTTCCGTTTTTGTCTTCGATAGTTAATTTTCGTACATGGGATTCGTGGTCAGGGATAGTTACGTTGAATTTGTGATTCCAGTCATCAATTTCGTAAATGAGGCCATTAAACATGGTAGCACTTAAAATCATCTGGCAGGGCAAGTCAATACGAGAAGCTATGATGGGGAATTCAGGAAATATCAATTCGCCAATCTGAAAAGTCGGCAATCTGTAAATTGTTCCTGTGGTCATACCTCCAAAGCCGCCAAATGGCTGATCTGGTGCAATAGGAACACCGCCTAGAGACTTTAGCAGTGTTTCGTTGCTTACCCATACAGGCAGTACAGCACCAGTATCCAGCATAGCGTGTAGATGAGAAAAGTTTGTTAGTATTGCAGTAGGGCGTTGTACATCTTCACGCAAGCGTAAGGTAAACTGATTCATTTTCCACTCACCAGCATTCCTAATGGGCACAAATCATCTGGTGTAGTATAGATTGTATACATATCTTCCCCAGCGAGCTGCCGTTTCAATGGTTCCTCATCGGATTCGCCCGCATATTCAACGATGGCAGAACTTACATTTGCTTCGTCTTTCCATTCCACATTGGAGAGACCTACCCATTTGCCAGGGTAGATTTTTTTTATCTCCTCCCAGGTCAGACGCTTGCTCATACTAACACCTCCTAGCAGAAATTATGTGTTGTCTTAATTATATCATCTTTGTGGATATATTGAAGATGTTTTCAGAAAAGTATTTTTTAATAATATGATCTATAGATAAAGTATATGGATGTGGATCTGATTATAAAAATACTTAATCTATATTAGGGCAACAACAGGCCGTCATGGTGCAAGTGGTGATGTAATGTTTCGCATATTGGGAATACGACTTTTAAAGGCAGGAAATCAGGCTGGTGTTAACGAAGACTAATAGGTAGAGGTTGATCGTTTATTAAAATAATTGTTGTAATATCGTGCGTCTAAAGCTGTTCATGATGCTTTGCCTCCCAATAGCACTGTGGACAGGTTTGGAGATAGCTATTTGATAGGGAGGGGAAATGTGTGGGAACGGAGTACAAAATGCTTGATTTTGTTAACAGGAATAGAGTTCAGTTAAAAGAAGATTTGCTGAGATATTTTGGTGATTATGAAGTTGAGGTTTATTCAAGAGGAAATAAGGGTTATGAGTACCTGGAGGCTGATGATTTTGTGTTGGTTATAAAGAACCCATATTGTAATAAAACGTTAGATATAGAACTAAGAGGAGATTTTACAGTTTTCTTCTCTGATTGGCACGCACATTACTTTGCGTTTGATAATGATTACGAGGAAATGAAGAAGGATATATTGGGGTTGTTGAGAGGAAAGATAGGTGTGATGTTAGCGGTTGATTCTCTTAATAAACCATTATCGTCGCATTTATGTAGTGCAAGACTTACAGGTTTGACAGATAAATTTCATTTATTAAATAGGTATGTACATAGTGAAGATGTAGCTAGGAAAATTATTAAAATGGGTGGGAGTATACATATTGTATGTTGGAATCCTGCAGATTCTTCGACATTCGATATTCCTGCGGAGTGTTAATAGGGAAAATAAGAGGAACGGTAATCGAATATTGTAGTGGCGCATGTAATCATGTGAGATGGAGAATTTTAAATGGAGACAGTAAAATTTGAATTGAAGCAGTATCAAATAAGTTCCATACTAGGTATGATTGAGGCTGGACAGTTTGTTATACCGGAGATTCAGCGTCCTTTTGTATGGAAACGTAGTCAAGTCAGGGATTTAATCGATTCGCTTTATAATGGATATCCAACTGGGTATATTATCACATGGAAAAACCCTGATGTGCAGATAAAAGATGGAACTGTAGCTAATGGTAATCATGTTCTTATTGATGGGCAGCAGAGAATTACAGCGATCATGGCGGCAATCTCGGGACTGGAAGTTTTAGATGAAGATTTTAATAAAGATAGAATAAAGATTGCATTTAATCCGTTAACTGAAGACAAATCGAAACGTTTTGCAGTGCAGGATGCTTCTCATTTGAAAGATAAACGTTGGATTCCCGATATTTCATTGATATTTAGAAGTGATTTTGATTCTTTTACGTTTTCTCAAGAATATAGTAATAATAATCCAGATGTGACGCCTAGTATGATAAATAGTGTGATTAATAAGCTTAAGGATATATCATATCGACAGATAGGTGTTATTGAACTTGCCCATAGCCTGGATATAGATGAGGTAACAGAAATATTCATACGTATCAACTCTAAGGGTACTGCACTCAGTCAGTCTGATTTTGTAATGTCAAAGATGGCTGCTGATGTGAATCATGGTGGTAATAAATTGCGTAAGGTTGTAGACTATTTCTGTCATTTGGCGGTAAAACCTGATTTTTATGAACAAATGACTAAGGATGAAGCGTTTGTATTGACTCCGTATGCTGAGAAAATAAGATGGCTTTATCATGATAATGAAGAGCTTTATATCCCGACTTATAGTGATATGCTTCGGGTTGCATTTATGCATAAATTTGATCGTGCTAAATTGGCAGATTTAGTTAGTTTGCTATCGGGGCGTGACTTTGAAACAAAAGAATTTAGGGAAGAAATTATTGAAGATTCTTATACTAGACTAGAGCAGGGGATAAATGATTTTATAAATGAAAATAACTTTAAGAATTTCATATTGGCAATTAGAAGTGCAGGGTTTAGATCTAATAAGCTTTTGAATTCAAAAATGACATTGGATTTTGCATATATGCTCTATCTCAATTTGCTAAAGGATAAGGAAACTTCCGCTGTTCAAGTGAAGCGTTATGTGCAGAAGTGGTTTGTGTTGTCAACTCTTACGGGGCGTTATGTTGGATCACCAGAATCTGTGATGAGTCGTGACATACGACTTATAAGAGAAAAAGGATACATTGATTATTTTAGGGAGGTGGAAGATTCTACACTTTCAGATACTTTTTGGAATGTAACACTTCCTCAAAATCTAGAAACTTCATCAGCTAACAGCCCCGCATTTAATACGTTTTTAGCTGCACAAATTAACCAAAATAGCAATTCGCTTTTTCAAACTGGAACTATGGTATCTGATCTAGTAGAGGTCGTTGGCGATATCCATCATATATTTCCTAAGGCGTATTTAAAGAAGAATGGAATAGATAACAAATCAAAATATAATCAAGTTGCAAATTATATTTATCTTGACACTCATGTTAATACGGCTATAAGTGATAGTGCTCCTAGTGAATACTTTGCGACGGTCTGTCAACAGTGCGATTCTAGGGAAATAAAAATAGGCAATATCACGGATAGAGAAGCTATGATGGTTAATCTTAGTGAAAATGCGATTCCCGAGACTATCTTTGATATGAATTATAGTGACTACGATTATTTTTTGTTATTAAGACGTAAAATGATGGCAAAATTTATTGAAATGTATTATAAAGGATTATGAATAATAGACAACTAATTTTAGTTGTGGTTGGTTGACGATTATTTATATGCGTAATGTCAACAGAAAGAGAATTTGGAAGATGAGCTCTAATTTTATATATTGAATAGTAGTTTGTTGATTTGTGAGGAGAAAAATAATAGAGTATTTCAAGCTTGGTCTACACAAATCGGAACCGCATTTTGCATGCTATACGAAGCGTTCACCTTTTATGGATAGTCTGCCATAAATGTCATTTAGCTTTACGGGGGGCGTAAATAATGCCTTTGGAAATAGTACGCAACGATATAACGAAGATGCAGGTTGATGCCATCGTCAACACAGCAAATCCCCGTCCTGTGGTGGGCGGGGGTGTTGACCGGGCTATACATAAGGCCGCAGGGACTGGGTTATTGGCAGCACGGAAGGAAATCGGTGACATTGCCACAGGTAAGGCCGTTATTACCCCTGCATTCAGCCTCAATGCCAAATTCGTAATCCACACGGCAGGTCCTGTGTGGCATGATGGCGGGCAGGGGGAGAGGGAACTGCTGGCAGATTGTTATGCAAACTCCCTGCGACTGGCAGAGGAGAACGGCTGCACTTCTGTAGCTTTCCCGCTTATCTCTGCGGGGGTGTATGGCTGTCCCTCAGAGATTGCTATAGCCGTGGCGACCCAGGCTATACGCGGATTTTTGTCTGACCATGATATGAAAGTCTATCTGGTAGTTTTTGACCAGAAGTCCTTCAGGATATCCAGCAGCTTGTTTGAAGAGGTGCAGAGTTTCCTGGATGAGAGGTATATTGAGGAACTGCTGGGCGAGGAATACTTTGGTGATCTCAGGGAAAGACGCAGGATGTTTGAAAAGCCTGCATATTTGGGAGATGAAGCGCCCGTGGAGGAGGCAGCTATGGCTGCTCCAGCCAAAGCCCGCTCTCTGGACGATTTGCTCAAGGAAATAGACGATACTTTCTCCGAAGCGCTGCTGCGCCTGATAGATACAAAGGGGAAGACCGACCCTGAGGTGTATAAAAGGGCTAATGTTGACCGAAAGCTGTTTTCGAAGATACGCAACAACCCGGCCTATAAGCCCAGCAAGTCCACAGCTATAGCATTTGCGGTGGCCCTGGAGCTGAATCTTGATGAAACCAAGGATTTTATCGGCAGGGCGGGGTATGCCCTGTCTCACAGCAGCAAGGCAGATATAATCGTGGAGTATTTCATCGAGCGGAAGGAGTACGATATCTTTACCATCAATGAGACGTTGTTTGCCTTCCAGCAGCCGCTTTTAGGGTGCTGAAGATGGTTTCTGGCAGGAAAATGGTAAGACGGGGAAGAATGAAAAAACGAGGATTTTTAGTTTTTTTGCGAGGTGAAGAAAGATGTATTTTGGAAAGCATGTCAAAGCTGTGGCTATTATCGGGGCTTCGTTGATTCTCTGCGGTTCGGTGGCGGCCTATGCAGATGTGGCTGAGCCCTGGCCAGGGCCGCGGCCTTATGCCCATGAGGGGCGGGAAGCTGATGCTGCCATGCCGGATGTCAACTTCGGCATAGAGGAGAATGGGGTAATGGCGATGTATTTCCATTTCAACGCTCCATGCCAGTATCAATATGCCATTCGGAGAGCGGATTCTGATGAAATGGTCACTTACGGCAAGGGGGCAGGCAGCAGGGATAGTACGGAGAGGGATGTCTTTTTCTACGGATCGCCGGAAGAGGGCGTGACACTACATTATGTGCTGAGAATCGACGCAACTTTCCAGCGCCAGACGCGTTTTGGCAATAAGCTGTCCAACAATTGGCTGGAAAAGCATATCTTCATCCAGAAAGTTGACGGAGAGGACAAGGTAAGTGTTTTTCTGTAGGGAGAGAATGAGCAGGTTGCTTCTGTATACGCTGCAACACTTTGCCGTGGATGGTGTTTGCGGCGCTGCTTTGGCGGCGTATGCCCTGCGGGAGTTGTATTATGAACCGATTCTCTACTATTTCGGGATGTATAACCTGATAGCCTTTGGCGGCCAATGGCTGGCTGGCTATCTGCTGGATCGCCGCCCCACCTGGACTTCCTACGGGCTTCTGTTGTCCTTGGCGGCTCTGGGGCTTGGCACGGTGGAAACCTTGGACATTTTTGCAAAGGTCATCTGCCTGGGGCTGGGCAACTGTATCTTCCATGTGGCGGCGGGAAGCATTGTCCTGCGTGGGTATTCCACCTACAAGGAGCTGGGGCTTTTTGTGTCCAGTGGTGCTATCGGGCTGGCCCTGGGGCTGAACCAGCTTTGCGGGGAGTACTTGTTCCTGTCGTTGTATGCTGTATTGACCCTGGTGGTATTTTACAATCTGCAAAAGGAGGGCGGGCAGGCTCCCTGCGTATGCAAAACAAGCACGCAGGATGCAGCCGGAGTGAAGGGGATTGCTCCGCTGGCAGGGATGGCCTGCCTCTTCCTGCTCCTGGGGTGCGTGGTCCTGCGTGGTTTTGGCGGTGGCGGCGGTTCAGAGGAGTACGTGATGCTCTTCCCCTGTGTCTTTGCGCTAGGCAAGGCTCTGGGAGGATGGTGCAGCGACCGCATCGGTTTCCAGCACACGATTGTGCTGATTTTCCTGCTGGGATTTTTGGCGCTGCAGGGAGGCGGACTGTGGTCTGCGGTGCTGCTGGCCTTGGCCTTTAACATGACGATGCCTTTGACACTGCGCCTGGCGCATTGGTGCAGCCCGTCCCATCCCGGCCTGATGTTCGGGCTGGCTGCCGGCTGCCTGTTGCCGGGTGCCTTCTTTTATGACAGCTTACGGATGCCGCCTCACGCCATGCTTGTGATTCAGTTCCTATGCCTTTTTGCATCTTTTGAGCTTTTTCGGAGGTTCAGTAAGGAACGGCCGTGAGAATGCAGTTTTTTGACTATCTTCTTGAGGTGAGGTGTGATGGTTTGCTGAAGAAGGGAAGGATAGTTGCGGTCATAGGGATTCTTTTGTTTCTCTTCAATTCCACTGTCGCTTATGCAGATGTAGCGAATCCTTTGCCTGGCTCAAGGTACCTTGATTATATTGCCCAGCCTGAGTTGCTGGAGAATGCCCTGCTGACTGTGATCATTGAGGTGCCTCTGTTTTACTTGCTAGGCTATCGAAGGCTCTATGACTGCGCCTACTTTGCAGGAGTCAACATCATCACCAATCTCCTGCTGAACGAATGCTTGCAATTTGCCACGGACGATACCTGGTATCTGTGCCTGCTGGTGGTGGGGGAGTGCATGGTGGTGGCACTGGAATTCGCATTATGCCTATATGGACTCCGCACTGAGGGCAAAAATCTGTTTCGTACCCTCCTGCTCACGAACCTGGCCAGTTTTTTGGTGGGGGTCATTTATTACATCTTTTTCTAGGAAGGGCAGGAAGGTGTTTTAAGGCAGTTTTTTTCTATTTCCGTCAGCAGGGCGCGGGCGCTTTGCTCTGAAACCAGGGCTTCCTGGTCGTGGGCTTTCACTTCCTGCAGGGCTTGGGCAAAGTTTGCTGCTTTGTCCTGGCTGCCTGCCAGCAGGTCGAGGCCCAGCAGGTCGGCCCTGGCTATGCGCTGCAGCTGTTCCAGCTGGGGGCGGCATTCGGCGAGGACTTCCGGCGGGAGGTCAGTGAGGAGATTGCCGATGGACTTGTCCAGGGCAAGAAGCTCTTTGGTCAGTTTCTTTTCAGCGGTTTGGCGTTTCCTGGGAGTCTTGGCTGCCCAGTAGGAATCTGCCAGCTGGCGGAGTTTTTTGCCGTCTGCGGGGCCGATTTCTGCCCAGCTTACCTTCATGTGCTGGGAATGGTCAGCAAATCTTTCCATGTCAGCTGCCAAGGGACCGTATTCTTTTTTCAGGGCTTTGCGCCAGGCTTTGGCGGGCTTGTAGCCTCTGGGGTATTTGGCATAGGCCGCCCCGGTGGTGAGGCTGAGCTTTGACAGTTGGGCATATTTCATGGGGTTGAAAAAGATGGCAGGGAGCTTCTTGCGGGGAAGCTTCTCTATGGGGCCGAGAGCCAGCTTTGCTTCCAGATAATCGCTGACGGGATAGTTCCACCACAGGCCAAGCCGCCTGCTGTAGAGCTTGTTGGCTTCTGCGTAGTCCTTGTCCTGCAGCCCGTCGGGTACTACCTTCTCCCCGGTGTAGAGCACCAGGATGTCCTTGTTCAGGGTGTCTGAAAAAGATTTTGTGTATTCTTTCACTGCGCCTTTTTCCGTCATGTCCAGATGGAAATATTCTGTGGGCACGGTGATGAGAGGGGAGACGCTGGGGTGGCTTTTGACGAAGTTTTCCTCCAGCCAGTTCAGGAATTCTGCCTGCCCCTGGCCGTCCTTGTTTTCTATGTCGTCAAAGAAGATGGCAAAATCCCTCACGCCAAGGTCATACATGGCATTGAGTTTGTTTTGCATGGCCAGGCGGTCGTTCTGCCCTTGCTCCCCTGCAAAGCTGATGTCAAGGCCAGGAGAAACTGCAAAGATGAACTTCACTTGCTGGCGTTTGGCTGCAGCGATGAGGTCAGACAGTTCAGTCAGTTTGTCCTGGGGATATGGTTCGCGCCACTTGGAGCGATGATAGGGATCATCTTTGGGGGCGTAGATGTAGGCGTTGAGTTTTTCCTGCTGGCAGAAGTCTATCATGTCCAATCTGTCAGACTGGGACCAGGGGGTGCCGTAGAAGCCTTCTACGATGCCCCGCAGGGGAATGGGGGAGGCTGAGGCAGTGAGGCTGCCGGTGAGCAGCAGGGCTGCCAGGCTGGCAAGAAGTTTCTTTTTCATGGGCTTGCTCCTCTGTTTTCAGTAAATATGATATTCCTTCCAGGGAATTTGGTCCAGTCGGATGGATTTCAGGAATTCCACGATGTCCTTGCGCCCATAGTAATGGGGCGTACCATTATTATCCTGGCTCATGAGGATGATGGGCATGTTGGGAAAGAAGCGGGAGAGGGCCCGGCGCGTGTGTACCAGTCGGGCGGTGTAGCGGGTGACTTCCGGCCTTACGGCTACGACAGCGAAGGTCACTCCCTGCTCTATGATTACGGCTCCGTGTATGGTCATGATAGTCCTCTCCTTTGCGAGTTTCTTTGTTTTCATTTTATCAGAGAAGGCAGGCGGGAACAAGAAAAACTCCTTGACAGGGCAGGGGGCAGCTCCTATAATAATCCTTACATAAGAACAAAGGCGATGCGGAAGACATGACGACTGTGGTTGCTCCTACAGAGAGCGGGGCCCTGGCTGCAAGCCCTGCGGAGAGAAAGCAGTGCGTTACCCCTTCCAAGCTGCAAGGCTGAAGCCTTTTGGTGGGTAGGTCTTGCCGGAGCAATCTCCGTTAAAAATGTCCAAAGTGGCTCTGAGTTTTCGGGGCAAGCAGGGTGGAACCGCGAGTTTGTGACTCGTCCCTTCATTAGATTGAAGGGACGGGTCTTTTTAGTTTTACGTCTTTGGATGCGCTTTCCTGCGGGTGTCCGGGGCGGTGTTTAGGAGGAATTTTCATGCTGAAAATCACGCTGAAAGACGGTGCGGTGCGCGAAGTGGCCGAGGGTACGTCCGTACTTGATTTTGTGAAGCAGGTGAGCAACAGCCTGGCCAAGAAGGTGCTGGCTGCCAAGGTGGACGGCGAGACTGTAGACCTTACCCGCGTCCTGGACAAGGATTGCCAGGTGGATTTCCTGACCTTTGAGGAAGAGGACGGCCGCTGGGCTCTGCGCCATACGGCTTCCCATATCCTGGCACAGGCCGTGAAGCGCCTCTACAAGGACAACAATGTGCAGCTGGCCATCGGCCCTGCTATCGACAACGGCTTCTACTATGACTTCGACATGGACCGCCAGCTTACGGAAAGCGACTTGCGGGACATTGAGAAGGAAATGAAGAAGATCGTCAAGGAGAACCTGAAGTTGGAGAGGAAAGAAGTCAGCCGTGCTGATGCCATCGCCTTCTTCAAGGAAAAGGGCGAGAACTACAAGGTGGAGCTCATCGAAGATCTGCCTGAGGATGCAACTATTTCCATGTACTCCCAGGGCGAGTTCACCGACCTCTGCGCCGGTCCCCATGTGCTTTCCACGGGCAAGGTGAAGGCCATCAAGCTTCAGAGTGTGGCAGGTGCTTACTGGCGCGGCAGCGAGAAGAACAAGATGCTCCAGCGTATCTACGGCACGGCTTTCGAGAAGCAGGCAGATCTTGACGAGTACCTGCATATGCTGGAGGAGGCTGCCAAGCGCGATCACCGCAAGCTGGGCAAGGAACTTGATCTCTTCAGCCTCCACGAGGAAGGTCCCGGCTTCCCCTTCTTCCACCCCAATGGCATGGTGATTCGCAACGAACTCATCAATTACTGGCGTGAAGTGCACCGCCGCTACGGCTATCAGGAAATCAAGACTCCCATGATTATGAACCGCAAGCTCTGGGAGACTTCCGGCCATTGGGATCATTATAAGGAGAACATGTACTTCACGAAGATTGATGAGGAAGATTATGCAGTGAAGCCCATGAACTGCCCCGGCGGCATGCTGGTTTACAAGTCCCATCAGCACAGCTATCGTGACCTGCCCCTGCGCATGGGCGAGCTGGGCCTGGTACACCGCCATGAGCTCTCCGGTGCTCTCCACGGTCTGTTCCGCGTCCGCAACTTCACCCAGGACGATGCCCATCTCTTCATCACTCCCAGCCAGATTGAGGAGGAAATCCAGCACACCATCGACCTGTTCGATGAGGTCTACAGCACCTTCGGCCTGTCCTACACGGCAGAGCTGTCTACCCGTCCTGAGGACTCCATGGGTTCTGATGAGATCTGGGAGAATGCTACCAACGCTCTCCGCAATGCCTTGGAGCACCGCGGCCTTGAGTACATCATCAACGAGGGTGACGGCGCTTTCTACGGCCCGAAGATTGACTTCCACCTCCGTGATTCCATCGGTCGTACCTGGCAGTGCGGCACCATCCAGCTGGATATGCTCATGCCTGAGAAGTTCGACCTGACCTATGTGGGTGAGGACGGCGAGAAGCACCGCCCTGTCATGCTCCACCGTGTGGTGTACGGCTCCATCGAGCGCTTCATTGGCATCCTCATCGAGAACTATGCCGGTGCCTTCCCGGTATGGCTGGCTCCTGTGCAGGTGAAGATCCTGCCCATCACGGACAAGCATGCCGACTACGCTTATGAGCTGAAGAAGAAGATGTTCGACCTTGGCCTCCGCGTTGAGGTGGATGACCGCAACGAGAAGACGGGCTACAAGATCCGCGAAGCCCAGGTCAAGAAGATTCCTTACGCTCTCGTAGTAGGCGACCAGGAAGTGGAGAACGGTACTGTCACTGTCCGCCGCTATGGCGAGAAGGAAACCCAGTCCATGGGCGCTGAGGACTTCATCAAGCTGGTGCAGGAGAAGATTGCCAGCAAGAAGTCTGCCAGCGAGGAGTAAGAAATAGTTAGTGAGAAAGGGGGATAGGTGTAGCATAAGCGGAACGTGTGGGATTTTGCCATAGGCAAAATTCCAAGTGTTGCGTTGCTATGCCTATGTCCCAAACGCCTTAGCAGGGAAATGCTTTCAAAGTTTGCTGAAAGTTTTCCTTGCTAAGGCTTTTTCTTTGTGGTAAAATATATCCGTTCTGTTTGGAAGCCATACCACTCAACGGTTTTCAACATCCAGTAAGGAGGTGTAGCGATATGGCAAATGTTTGCGAGATTTGTGCAAAGGGTGAGCTGTCCGGTAACAACGTCAGCCATTCCCATCTGAAGACGAAGCGCTCCTGGAAGCCCAACATTCAGCGCGTCCGTGCTGTGGTCGAGGGTGAGGTCAAGCGTGTTAACGTCTGCACCCGTTGCCTGCGTTCAGGTAAGGTTCAGCGTGCCCTTTAATCTATGCGCATAGATTGGTAAAAGCTGATATATCATAAAAGAAGCTGCCTAGCCTTGGTGCTAGACAGCTTCTTTTATTTGTTCTGGTAGAAAGCATCCCATAATAATAAAACCTCCCCGCGTATGGGGGAGGTGGCAGGGCTTAGATATCCCAGTGCAGCATATCCGGGTTCGGGGTTGCTTTGTCAATCTCGGCCAGGATAAAGGGAGTGTTGTCGTGGGTGGCGGCAAAGGCGTGCTCCAGGGCAGCCTTGTTTCGTTCGGGAATCTCCATGGCGTGGAGGGCCATGTGCATGTAGTCCTTGGCAATGAGGGTGCCGGATCCCCGGGCGGCGGCCAGGTGGGCCTTGAAGCGGTAGCCGTAGTAGACGTAGCTGTTGTGGGGGATGGGCAGGTCCTTGTATGCTTCCAGGCGCTCGTCCACTTCAGCCTCGGCCTGCTCTGTCATCTTCATCTTGTGCATGAGGTTCCAGCGGTCAGCCCAGAGCTCGCCGCGCAGCAGGTATTTGTAGAGGAAGTCCGTGTTCTCCGCCAGCTCGATGGCCAGGTTGATATGGTTAAGGGCCTTCTCGTCCTGATTGAGGCTCTTTTCCAGGCTGCAGAGCTTCTGGAGGGCAAAGGCCTTTTCCTCAACTTCTTCAGCATTCTCCTCGTCAATCTCTTCCTCTACGATGCTGCGGAAGAGTTCTAACGCTTCCTTTTCCTTGTCAATGCCCTTCATGGCCAGGAAATGGGCCAGATGGGCTCTGGCCCGCCAGTTGTCCATGCCGCCGGTGAAGAGCGTCTCGGGGGGATGGGCGGGGGAGTCCATTACCAGATGAACGAGCTTGTGGAATTCTTCTTGAGTCATTGCAAACCTCCGTAATAAACATCAATGAAAAAGCCCCGAGGCTGAACCTCAGGGCTTGCATTTTCAAGTGGTGCCGGAAATCGGACTTGAACCGATACGTTGTTGCCAACGCCAGATTTTGAGTCTGGTGCGTCTGCCAATTCCGCCATTCCGGCAAGATAGTAACTGCTTGTGTCGCTAACGAATAAAAGTATATCATTTATTTATATGTACGTCAATATTTTTGTGAGAAAATTTTCTGGGAGAGGATTATGTGAGCCGTTGTTTACAGAGGATAGACAGGGGAATTTTCTTGTTTACAAGGGGGGCGTTATCTGCTAACATAAGGAAAGATTTTTACTGCAGAACTCCGTGAAACGAACCCGAAGGGGGAAGGTGAGCGGTTAGTTCTGCGTATACACAGGGCACTTAGCGAATGCAAGCCCATAGGGCGCAGTATGAGCTTAGTGCACCACTGTACATCATGTAAAAAGGAAGGGTTGTGTTATGTTTCGACTGACCGAACAAGAGATGAATGAATTGGCAGCGCGTATTCCTACGCCGTTTCTGGTGGCTTCACTGGACCAGGTGGAGGAGAATTATCGCTTTATGCGGAAGCATATGCCCCGGGCGGGCATCTACTATGCCATGAAGGCAAATCCCACACCGGGAATACTGAAGCGGCTGGCTTCTTTGGGCTCCTGCTTCGATGTGGCTTCTGCTGGTGAGATAAGGACGCTTCATGAGCTGGGAGTTGACGGTTCCCGCATGATTTATGCCAATCCTGTGAAAGACCAGCGCGGCCTTTTGGCGGCGGCAGAGTGCAATGTGCGCCGCATGACTTTTGATGATGAGTCTGAGATTGGAAAAATGGCTGCTGCTGTGCCGGGCGCGGATGTCTTGGTCAGGGTCAGTGTGCGTAACAATAAGGCTCTGGTGGATCTCAACACCAAATTCGGTGCTCCTTTGGCTGAGGCGCTGCCTCTGCTGCAGAAGGCCAAGGCAGCGGGGCTTAACCCCATTGGCATCTGCTTCCATGTGGGCAGCCAGTCCCTTTCTACGGCGGCTTATGAAGAGGCTCTGCTGGTGTGCAGGGGGCTCTTTGACGAGGCAAAGAGGATGGGCATGGAGCTGACTGACCTGGATATAGGCGGCGGCTTCCCGGTGCCCTCTGCGGAAGGTCTTTCCGTGGATCTGGCAGCTATGATGGAGGCCATCAACAGGCAGATTGAGCGCCTCTTCCCCGATGTGGCTGTGTGGACGGAGCCAGGCCGCTATATGTGCGGCACGGCGGTGAATCTGGTGGCTTCTGTCATCGGCACCAAGTTCCGGGGGGAGAAGCCTTGGTATATCCTGGATGAAAGCATTTATGGTGCTTTCTCCGGCATTATCTATGACCACTGGACCTATCCTCTTCACTGCTTCGGCAAGGGGAAGAAGCGTCCTTCCTTTTTTGGCGGTCCTAGCTGCGATGGCATTGATGTGCTCTACAGCGATTTTGAGGCGCCTGCTTTGAAGATTGGGGACAAGGTGCTGGTAACGGAAATCGGTGCCTACTCCACAGTGAGCGCCACCCGCTTCAATGGCTTCGAGCTGGCTCCCACCATTATCTGGGAGGAGCAGAAGGAAGCTCAGGCTGCTGAGTACGAGCTGGACAATACAGAGGCTGTGTAAGGCTGAAAGCAGGATATATATGGAAAGAAATATAGAGGAAATAGAGCACATGCTCATGCATGCCCTGACAGAGGACAGTATATCAGAGCGCATTGAGCAGGCTGTTTCCCAGCTGGAAGTTTACGACTTGATGAAGGAACTGCCCTACTTTGACCTCAGCCTGGAGGAATTCCAGGCGGGGATCATAGCTTTGCAGTCAAAAGACGCGGAATAAGAAAAATCCGTCGGGGAGCTTTTCCCTGACGGTTTTTTTCGAGGGCCATTTGGGGCTTGAAGAGCAGTTCAAAAGCCAGCAGGAAAAAGGCCATGGATGTAGAATTATCCAAGCAAGAGTGAGTGTACGAACTTCTGTATATGACGTGATGAGGAGAGCCATCTGTGCAAACGGGAGGTGAAGCGGGCAGGGCGTCCCGCGGTTCAAATGACGATAAAGCAGATTTTCAGGTACAAGGGCAAGCATATCCTTTACAACACTGGAGAAATCCAGCAGGATGAGGAGAAGGAAGAGTCCGTGGAGGCCAAGGAAGACACGGGGCTTACTGAGGAACAGATGGACGTGGTGAAGGGCTCCATGAGCGACAACCGCATATCCGACAGCGTGAAGGATCTAGTGGCACAGGCTTCAGTTGAACCGGAACTTTCCGAGGAACAGATGAATGTGGTGAAGGGGTCTATGAGCGATAACCGCATTTCCGACAGTGTCAGGGATCTGGTGGAGAAAGCTTCTAAGTAAGGGGAGGTTCCTGCAGGGAATTTTGGCAGGGGATGTACTTTATTATATGGGAAGGAACAACTATGATAGATTTACCGCTGAAAAAATTGCGTCCCGGCATGGTGACGGCCCAGAGCATATACAATTCCAGCGGTGCCAGCTACCTTACCAAAGGCACAGAACTTACCGAGCATTATATAGACAAGCTGCGTGACCTGGGAGTCATTGGCCTGCATGTATTGAACTATTCTTCGGAAATAAAGCCAATGCCGCCGGAGGATATCCTTTCGGAAAGGACCAGGGTCATGGCCATACAGCGCGTGTGCGATGTGTTTGCCCAGATTGAGCGGACGGGGACTTTTGAGTTTGAGCCATTGGCCAAAGCTGCTTCTGCCATGGTGGCAGATATCGCCACCCGCAGCGGGAATTTGGTACAGCTGACGGATATACGCGTACACGATGAATATACCTTTGCCCATAGTGTCAATGTAGCCATGCTTTCTGGCATGCTGGGGCGTTTGGCTAATCTGCCGGAGGGGGGAGTGCAGGAGCTGACTATGGGAGGGCTGCTGCATGATCTGGGGAAAATCATCGTGCCCCCGGAAATCCTGAACAAGCGTGGCAGGCTTACGCAGAACGAGTTTGATATCATCAAGCATCACCCGGAGGCCGGTTTCAGCAAGATACGGGCCATGTCATTGCCGGATGCCCCTATACTGGGGATAGTGGCTTTGCAGCATCATGAGCATATGAATGGGAAGGGCTATCCAGGAGGGCGGCAAGGGACGGACATACATCTTTACGGGCGTATTTGCGCTATTGCAGATGTGTACGATGCTCTCACCAGCAGAAGGCCTTACAAGAAGGCATACTCTCCTGCTGTGGCTTACAATATCATGGTGAACTGCTCAGAGGGACAATTTGATAAAAGGCTCTTGAAGCTGTTTTTCAGCAATGTGGCCATCTACCCTGTGGGAACCGTGGTTAAGACTACCAGGGGCTTTGGCATTGTGAAGAAAGTTGAGTTTGGCTTGACGGACAGGCCTACGCTTATGATGTTTGCAGACCAGTATGAGCATATTCTGCCGGAGCCATATGAAGAACATCTTCGTGAGAGTCCGGAACATGAGATAGACTCAGTGGTGGATGATAAGGTGCTCCTGACAAGAATAAGGAACTCTGGTTTTGATCCTGCATCTTTGCTGTAATTGCACGAAAATAAGGGGCACCATACGTTGGCGCCCCTTTTAGAGTGCTTGTTAATGCTTATTTGCCGAAATAACGGTCATAGAGCCCCTTGAAGCCGCAGCCATGGCGGGCTTCGTCCTTGCACATCTCATGAACCGTGTCATGGATGGCATCAAGGTTGAGCTGCTTGGCAAGGGTAGCGAGCTCCTTCTTGCCGGCGCAGGCGCCATGCTCAGCGTCTATGCGCATTTCAAGGTTCTTCTTGGTGCTGTTCGTGAGGACTTCGCCCAAGAGCTCAGCGAACTTGGCAGCATGCTCAGCTTCTTCCCAGGCGTAGCGCTTATAGGCTTCGGCAACCTCAGGATAGCCTTCACGGTCAGCCTGACGGCTCATGGCAAGATACATGCCTACTTCGGAGCATTCACCCGTGAAGTTCATGCGCAGGCCTTCGATGATGCGCTCATCAACACCTTTGGCCACGCCAATGCGGTGCTCATCTGCGAACACCAAATCACCGGTCTGCTCAACGAATTTGTCAGCTGGTGCCTTGCAGATGGGGCACTGAGCCGGAGGGGCATCTCCCTCATGTACGTAACCACAGACGGTGCAGACAAATTTTTTCATTTGGCATCCTCCTAAAAAATACACAGAATGACAACTTGCTCCCATATTTTGTGGCTTATCGCTACGCCACCTATTATATAATAAAGGTCAGAAAATTTCAACATAAAAATAAGCAAAAAGGCATGTATGGGGCGGTTTTGTATAATTTTGTCTATCGACAGAATCTGAAAAAAGGCGCTATGGCTTATCGCCGAAACGCTGATTTGTGTAATTTTGTCTATCGACAAAATCTGAAATATAGCGTTATAATAGAAAATTGAATGGAGACTGATGTAACTGTCTATCAAAATAGGAGAGATAAAAAATTATGTTTACGTGTACAACCAATTCCCCTGAGGAAACTGCTGACCTAGCTGATAAACTGGGACAGAAGATCCGCGAGGGAACCGTGCTGTGCTTGGAAGGTGATTTGGGCGCAGGCAAGACCCTTTTTGTCCAGAGCCTGGCAAAGACTTTGGGCGTGGAGGGGGAAGTCACCAGCCCTACCTTCAATCTGATGAACATATATGAGGGCATCTGCCCAATCTACCATTTCGACCTCTATCGCCTGGAGACGGAAGAGGAACTGGAGGAAATCGGCTTCTATGAATATCTGGAGGAGCCGGAGGGCATCGTGGTCATTGAGTGGCCCGACAAGTTCCCCCAGTCCATGCCGGATGACTATGTGGAAGTGTCCATTGAGCGCATCAGCGAGACTGGCCGCAAGCTCACTTTTTCCTCCATTGGTGAAGAGAACAAGGAATTTTTGAAGGAGTTGGAGACCTTTGTCAATACTGGCCATTGATACAGCCACCCAGGTTTCAAGCGTGGCTGTGGCCTCAGAGGCGCGGCTTTCTGCTGAACTTACCATGCAGGCCCGCCTGACCCATTCTGAGACTTTGCTCCCACATATGGAGCAGGTGCTCAAAATGGCAAATGTGAAAAAAGAAGATTTGGATGGCATCGCCGTGAGCATTGGGCCGGGCTCCTTTACAGGGCTTCGCATCGGTCTGGCGGCAGCCAAGGCTGTCTGCTATGCCCTGAAGCTGCCTCTTATAGGCGTGCCTACCCTGGAAGCTATGGCCTGGCACTATCCTGTGCCGGGGGTGCGCATCGTGACCCTGCTGGATGCCCAGAAAGGCAATGCTTACCGCCAGAGTTTCCGCTTCCATGAGGGACGCATGGAGGCACAGGAAGAAATCACCGTCTCCGGCCTGCTTGAGGTTATCTCTTCTTGCGGGGAGATGAAGGAGCCAGTGGTGCTCCTGGGGGATGTGGTGCCCAAGAAGATTGCGGGCAAGCTGGAACTTCCCGCTAATGTCAGCCTGGCCCCTGCTCATCTGGTCATGCCCCGGGCCGCTTGTGTGGCTATGGTGGGATTGAAGAAGCTGGCTGCAGGTGAAGTGGGCAATGTCATGGATATGGAGCCTGTCTATATTCGCCGCAGCGAGGCGGAGGTTCTGTGGGAGAAGCGTCATCCCGAGGCAGCGGAGGGCGGTGCCAAGTGAAGCTTACTTTCCGCGAAATGGTGCCGGATGATGCGGCAGCTGTTGAAAAGGTGGAGAAGGCCTGCTTTGCCATGCCCTGGTCCAGGGAGTCCTTTTGGCGGGAAGCTGCCAATGAGAACACCCTTTACCTGCTGGCGCTGGATGAGGAGACTCCTGCAGAGGAGCAGGTCATAGGCTATGTGGGGTGCTGGATCTCCTTTGAGGAGGCCCAGATCACCAATGTGGCAGTGTCTCCTGATTACCGGGGGAAGCACGTGGGCACGGAAATGATGGCAGAGCTGATCCAAAGGGTGAAGGAGAAAGGCGTAACTGCCCTTACCCTGGAAGTGCGGCCTTCAAATGATCCTGCGCTGGCCCTTTACAAGAATTTCGGCTTCAAGGAGGCCGGACGTCGTCCCCGCTATTATCAGGACAATGGGGAAGACGCCATCATCATGTGGAATACGAAGATTTGAAATAGGAGCTTTAATGGAACAGAAAGACCAGCAGGAAATCCTGACCCTTGGCATTGAGTCCAGCTGTGACGAGACTTCGGCAGCGGTGCTCAAGGGGGGGCGGGAAATCCTTTCCAATATCATTTCCACCCAGATACCCATTCATCAGAAATTTGGAGGGGTGGTGCCGGAGATTGCTTCCCGGAAACACATTGTGAACATCATGCCTGTTATTGATGAGGCAGTCCGCGAGGCCGGAGTGGAACTTGGCGATATCGACCAGGTGGCAGTGACTTATGGTCCCGGGCTGGTGGGAGCTCTGCTGGTGGGAGTGTCGGCAGGCAAGTCTTTGGCTTATGCCCTGGATGTGCCCCTGATTGGGGTGAACCATCTGGAGGGGCATATCTTTGCCAATTTCCTTTCTGATACTTCCCTTGAGCCGCCTTTTATGGCTCTGGTGGTATCAGGTGGACATACGGCTTTGGTGGATGTGCGGGGCTATAATGAGTTCCGCATGATGGGCCAGACCCGTGATGATGCGGCAGGGGAAGCCTTTGACAAGATTGCCCGGGTCATGGGGCTGCCTTATCCCGGCGGTCCCCGCATAGACGCCCTGGCCAAGGAGGGCAACCCCCTGGCTATTGATTTCCCCCGCGCTCTGGAGGAAAAGGGCAATTACGAGTTCAGCTTCAGCGGTTTGAAATCGGCGGTGCTGAACTACATCAATAGCGAGAAGATGAAGGGGCATGAGCTGAACAAGGCTGATATTGCCGCTTCCTTCCAGCATTCCGTCATCGAGGTGCTGACCCACAAGGCCTTTGAGGCAGTGGCAGAAGCAGGCAGAGATACACTGGTACTGGCAGGTGGCGTGGCCGCTAACAGCGGCCTGGAGGCAAGGCTCAGGGAAGAGGCAGGCAGGCGCGGAGTGAAGTTCTCCTATCCCAGCAAAATCCTCTGCACGGACAACGCCGCCATGATTGCCTGCCGTGGGTACTATCAGGCACAGGCCGGGCTTTACAGCGACCATTATCTGAATGCCGTGCCGGGACTTACCCTGACAGATAAATAAATTTAGTTTGTGAGATGATATGAAGCAGCTTTTTGGTACCAGTAAAGGACAGGGATGAATTTATGCCCCAGGGATTGCCCAGCGTTTTGTTAGTCGAGCCGGAGTACCGCTTGCGTCTCCAGTACAAGAGTATTTTCAAGAAAGCCGGTTTTGAGCTCTCGGGAGAGGCAGGGGAACCTGCCAGAGCCCTTGAGCTTGCTATAGAAAAGAAACCGGGAGCCGTGTTATTTCACCTGGGGACAGAGCCGGAAGGTACAGAAAGCCTGGCAAGGCTGGCGAAGCTGGCTCCCGTCCTGGTATTGGGAAAGGCTGCTCCTGAACTGGCCTTGCTGGGCATTTACGGCTGCCTGCCTGAGGGAGCGGAGGATGAGGAAATCCTCACATCTCTTGCTATAGCTTCTGCCAGATGGCAGGAAGCAAAAAGTCTCCGCCAGGAGGCTGAGGAGCTGCGCGACCTCCTGGCTCTGCGGAAGATTCTGGATCAGGCCAAGGGCATCCTTATGAAGAAGCATCACATGAGCGAGCAGGAGGCACACCGTCGCATCCAGCGTTATGCCATGTACAAGCGGCTGACGGTGAAGTCCGTGGCCGAGGCCATTATCAAAGCCACGGGTGGTAAAGTGTGAGACCTGCACGTTAAGGCGTTCAGGCCACAGGTACAGCAACGCTTCACTTGAAATTTTGCCTGTGGCAAAATTTCACACGTTCCGCTTATGCTGCACCTGTGGCCTTCGCTTACCTTGATATGATTAAACAAAGCATTCGACCCTGATGTTAGGAGGGGGCGGGTGCTTTGTTTTTTTGACTTTTTTAATTTTATTTATTGACTTTTTGATGTTCAAGCGTTATCATAATACCTGTGATTAGCACTCGACGTGAGTGAGTGCTAACAGATTGAATCTTGTATATTTCTATATGGGAGGAAGATAAATATGATTAAGCCATTGGGCGAAAGAGTTGTCATTGAAGTTTCCGAGGGCGATGTCAAGACTGCCAGCGGCATTGTGCTGCCGGACACTGCCAAAGAGAAGCCCCAGAAGGGCAAGGTTGTGGCTGTAGGCGCAGGCAAGCTTCTGGACAATGGCCAGCGCGCTGAGATGGAAGTCAAGGTTGGCGACGACATCCTCTTCTCTAAATATTCCGGGACTGAGGTCAAGGTTGATGACAAGGATTACCTGGTCATCCGCGAGAGCGACATCCTGGCAGTTCTCTAATTGAATCAGAACCTTTTGGAGGTAATATAAATGGCAAAGCAGATTTTGTTTGACGAAGAAGCACGCCGTGCTCTTGGCCGCGGCGTTGACGCACTGGCTAACGCTGTGAAGGTCACCCTTGGGCCCAAGGGCCGCAACGTAGTGTTGGACAAGAAGTTTGGCGCTCCCACCATCACCAATGATGGCGTGACCATTGCCCGTGACATCGAGCTGGAAGATCCCTTTGAGAACATGGGCGCCCAGCTGGTAAAGGAAGTTGCTACCAAGACCAACGATATCGCTGGTGACGGTACCACTACTGCAACCCTGCTGGCACAGGCTATGATTCATGAGGGCATGCGAAACGTGGTTGCCGGTGCCAACCCCATGATCGTGAAGAAGGGCATCGAGAAGGCTGTGAAGGCTCTGGTAGAGGAAATCCAGACCAAGGCTAAGCCCATTGAGAGCAAGGCTGCTACCGCACAGGTTGCTACCATCTCCTCCGCTGATGAGGAAGTTGGCCAGCTGATTGCTGATGCCATGGAGAAAGTGGGCCAGGACGGCGTCATCACCGTTGAGGAGTCCAAGTCCATGGATACCAACCTGAAAGTGGTAGAGGGCATGCAGTTCGACCGTGGCTACATCTCTCCGTACATGGTTACCGATACGGACAAGATGGAAGCTGTCCTGGATGATCCTTACATCCTCATCACCGACCGCAAGATTTCCGCTATCGCTGATATCCTGCCCATCCTGGAGCAGGTTGTGAAGCAGGGCAAGCAGCTCATGGTCATTTCTGAGGACCTTGATGGCGAGGCTCTCGCTACTATCGTGGTGAACAAGCTCCGCGGCACCTTCAAGGCTCTGGCTGTGAAGGCTCCGGGCTTCGGCGACCGCCGCAAGGCTATGCTGGAGGATATCGCTATCCTTACCGGCGGCCAGGTCATCAGCGAGGAGCTGGGCCGCAAGCTGGACAGCGTGACTCTCGAAGACCTCGGTCGTGCCAACCAGGTTCGTTCTACCAAGGACAACACCACCATCGTGGACGGCTATGGCGATAAGGAAGCCATCAAGTCCCGCGTGGAGCAGATCAAGAAGCAGATTGAGGCTACTACTTCCGACTTCGACAAGGAGAAGCTCCAGGAGCGCCTTGCCAAGCTGGCTGGCGGCGTAGCTGTCATCGAGATCGGTGCTGCCACCGAAGTTGAGATGAAGGACAAGAAGTACCGCATCGAGGATGCCCTCAATGCTACCCGTGCTGCCCGTGAGGAAGGCATCGTAGCAGGCGGCGGCACCACCTTCATCGACATCCTCCCGGCTCTCGACAAGATTGAGGCTGAGGGCGATGTGAAGGTAGGTGTGAACATCGTTCGCCGCGCTATCGAGGAGCCTGTCCGCCAGATCGCTGACAACGCAGGCCTCGAGGGTTCCGTGGTAGTTGAGAACGTGAAGAAGGCTGGTGACGGCATCGGCTTCAACGCTGTGGACAACACTTACGTTGACATGATCCAGGCTGGTATCGTAGATCCTGCCAAGGTCACCCGTTCCGCTCTGCAGAACGCTGCTTCCATCGCTGCCATGGTTCTCACCACCGAGACCCTGGTGGCTGATAAGCCCGAGAAGGAGCCCCCGGCTCCGGCTCCCGGCATGGGCGGCGGCATGCCCGGCATGATGTAATAAGGCATAAGAGTACTGTCCGTATAGGAAAGAAAGCACCACTCGTTCTGGTTGAGCGAGTGGTGCTTTTTAATATGCTTTATCAAAGCTCATTTAGCCAATGAAAAATCCCGAAAGCAATTTTGATATCGCTTTCGGGATTTATATATTACCTTCGTGACTGAATACTCAACGCCACGAAACACTCATTTTGGTGCGCTCGGCGGGAGTCGAACCCACGCTTTCAGCTCCGGAGGCTAACGTCCTATCCACTGGACTACGAGCGCAATCAACTCTGTAATAATATCATGTTTTGCTTAATTGTGTCAAGGATTTTGACTGAATTCATCTCCCAAATGGGGATTTGGGGATATCTTATAGCTGTAAATTTCGAACGTCATACGGTTATTTACAGAAACTTCCTTATCATTTCAGCTGCGGTGTTGTCGCCGCCGCGCCTGTCTGAGCAGGAGGCGGAGACGGAGACTTTGTAGCGGTCATCGCCGTAGTAGACAGCCTTGTGATGGCTGCTTATCTTTGAAGAGGAGGTTATGCCCAGGTCGCTGAGTTTTTTCCTGACGGAAGCGTCCATGGTTACGTAGCCTTTGAAAGCAGCCTGCAGTGCTTTGGCACGGGTGTTGGGAGCGCCTTCCACGGGGTTGGCTTTCAGGATGTCGTCCACGACGTCTGCCCGGCGGGTGCCATCTTTGACGATGTTGGCTCTGGCGGCTTTCAGCACATCCATGAGGATTTCTCTGACTTCGTTGGGGTAGAGGTCAGCTTCCTGGCCACGGGAAATCAGTCCGTCGTTGAGGCTTACGGTTTGGCCCCGGGCTCGTTCATCTATTATTTTTTGAAGGCGTTCATTTTCTTCTTTTAGAACTTCGATGTCGATATTTAGCATATCGATGGTGTTGTCATAGTAAGTCATGAGTTCCTGCATGCTCTTTGGTTTCTGTGACTGGTTCATTTTTTCCTCCATATACTCTACATAATATTGTACGATATCTATTATAACCTACTTGTATACTGCTTGAGAATAGAAAGTTTAATGCAATACTGAAATTTCTGTACGCAGGCAGGGATTTTGAGGAATAAGTAGTATATATACACTAGGATTATACAGGGCATTTTTGGGGAGGGTGAGCTATGGAAGATGTGAAGAAACCTATACGGGAAGCTTTGGAGACCTTGAAGGAAATGCAGAGATATGAATCAAGCTATGCGCAAATCAATAAGTTCCACCAAGTGGTAAACCGTTTTGCTCAGCTGGAGCGGGTCTGCGATCTTATGGCGGCAGCCCTGGCCGAAGTGGAGGGGTGCCATAAGGAAGATGTGCTGAAGGAGTATTTTGACAAGGCTGACCTATAAGTCAGGCCCGGGCCCGGGTGCCCCGAGAAAGGATGAAGACTTCATGCAATCTGTATTATCTTTGAGAGCTAAGATTATTGCCATGATGGTAGGGACATCATTGCTGACCATGGTCTGTGTCAGCATCGTGTTCCTGCAGAACATGATGAGTGAGTCTGACCGTCAGGTGGAAAACTACCGCCAGACGCTGACTGCAGATGTGGAATCTTCCCTGAGGAACGAGACTCAATTGGCTATCTCGGTGATTGAAGAAGTCCATAAAAAGCAGCAGAAAGGAGAACTGACAGAGGAGCAGGCCAAGAAAGAAGCGGCTGACAGGGTTAGGGAGCTTCGCTACGATGAAGGCAAGGGGTATTTCTGGATTGACACTTATGAGGGTGTCAATGTGGTGCTTTTGGGGCGTGACACCGAGGGAAAATCCCGTATCAATTCCGTTGATCCTTCCGGACGTTATTTTATCAAGGAAATGATTGAGAATGGCCGCAAGCCTGGGGGCGGCTTCACGGATCTGATGTTTGCCAAGCCTAATGAGACGGAGCCGTTGCCTAAGCGTAACTACACTGCTACGTATGAGCCTTACAAATGGGTGCTGGGAACTGGCGTTTGGATTGATGATATTGATGTCAAAGTGGCGGAGGAGCAGGAAAAGGCAGATTCTGCTTTCTGGTCCAGCCTTATCAAACTGCTTGTTTTTGTACTGGTGATGGAAGCCGTCTTCGTGGCTCTGGCCATCTGGGCAGGCAAGACGATTGTGGCGCCTATTGGCAGGGTTACTGACAGACTTACAGTCCTTGCAACCGGTGATTTCCGTCCGGTCCATAAGGAGGAAGAGGATGCAGCCAGGTCTGATGAAATCGGCGCCATGACCAGGGCCCTGCAGAAACTCCAGGATAATGTTGATGCCATGATCAAACAGGTGGCAGAAGATGCCCAGCAGGTAGCTCAGTCTGCTGCTCACCTGACGGAGAACTCCAGCCAGTCGGCTACCGTCAGCGGTCAGATTGCCGATTCTATCGTCAATGTGGCAGGTTCCTGCAGTGAGCAGTTCACTGAGGTGGAGAATGCAGGCATTCAGACTGAAGAACTGGCTAAGCACATGAATGACTTTGCTGAGACAGTTAAACACGCTGCCGAGGTGGTAGGGGAGACCAAATCACATGCTGATGACGGTGAAAAGAGCGTCAGCACTGCTGTGCAGCAGATGAAGCTCATCGAGCAGACGGTCAGCGAGTCTGGCAAGGTTATTGAAGATTTGGGCCATGAGTCAGACAAAATTGGCGCCATTGTTGATGCTATTTCCCAGATTGCCGAGCAGACCAACCTGCTGGCCCTGAACGCTGCCATCGAGGCTGCCCGTGCTGGTGAGCATGGCCGTGGCTTTGCTGTGGTAGCTGATGAAGTTAGGAAGCTGGCAGAGCAGTCCAGCCAGTCTGCAGGAGAAATTGCTTCTCTCATCACTTCCATCCAGAATAAGTCCAAGCAGGCTGTTACTGTCATGGAGGAGGGGGTACGCCAGGTACAGAGCGGTACCGCAGCTGTAGACGGTGCGGGAGCTACTTTCCATAGCATAGCAGGCATGGTAGACAAGGTGGCTCATGATTCCAGAGAAATGGAACTGGCCATCAGGCGGTTGTCGGAGAATACCAACCTTATTACCAGTGCGATTGAAAAGATCAGCAAGATGAGCCGCAATGTGTCCGGCGAGGCAGAGACTGTATCTGCTGCTACAGAGGAGCAGACTGCCACCATGCATGAGATTGCCGCTGCCAGCCGCAAGCTGACGGAGATGGCAAATTCCATGGAAGAAGCTGTGGCTAAGTTCAAGATTTGACAGCTAAAATGATATAATCAAAAAGTGGCGGCCGCGACCATCGAGTTTCGGCCGCCGTCTTTTTGCAAAAGGCGTGGATTCATAATGGGATATACTTTAGGGTGAATAGGCTGGCAATGCTTAAAAATAATCCTGTAACTTTTTTAAAAAAGTTGTTGACAAACACCTTCGAGACGTGTATCATAATACAAGTCGCTAGCGGGAGCGGCAAGCACGAAAGAGTTTCCTACAATATAAAAGAGAGCTTTGATTGGCCAGCAAAAAATATTGAAAAAGAAATTCAAAAAAGTGCTTGACACTCCGAAAGAGACAAGATAAAATAAACAAGTCGCTTCAAGCGAGCGGCCCTTGAGAAATCAAGTTGTTCCTTGAAAACTAAACAATGCAAAATGAATCATGCAACATGATTCAAGCCAGATGTTAGTCAAACCTTTTGGTTTGAAATAAAACATCGATTGGTATGAACAACATAGCAATCGGCAATTTCTTTAACAAATGAGAGCTTGATTAAGTTCTTCAATACTTTATTGGAGAGTTTGATCCTGGCTCAGGACGAACGCTGGCGGCGTGCTTAACACATGCAAGTCGAACGGGCTTACGGATTCACCGTTGAGCTTTAAGGGTAGATGCACTTCGAGCGTCGTGAATGCGAAGCATTCACCACACTATATAAAAGTGCTAACACAACTTAGGGTTGAACGGTGAAGCCGGAAGCTAGTGGCAAACGGGTGAGTAACGCGTAGGCAACCTGCCTCTAAGATGGGGACAACAGTCCGAAAGGACTGCTAATACCGAATGTTGTGAGTTTTCCGCATGGGAAGCTCATTAAAGATGGCCTCTACTTGTAAGCTATCACTTAGAGATGGGCCTGCGTCTGATTAGCTGGTTGGCGGGGTAACGGCCCACCAAGGCGACGATCAGTAGCCGGTCTGAGAGGATGAACGGCCACATTGGGACTGAGACACGGCCCAGACTCCTACGGGAGGCAGCAGTGGGGAATCTTCCGCAATGGGCGAAAGCCTGACGGAGCAACGCCGCGTGAGTGAAGAAGGTCTTCGGATCGTAAAGCTCTGTCGAAGGGGACGAACGTGGGTTCTATCAACAACGGAACCTAATGACGGTACCTTTCAAGAAAGCCACGGCTAACTACGTGCCAGCAGCCGCGGTAATACGTAGGTGGCGAGCGTTGTCCGGAATCATTGGGCGTAAAGGGAGCGCAGGCGGGAAATCAAGTCCATCTTAAAAGTTCGGGGCTCAACCCCGTGATGGGATGGAAACTGGTTTTCTTGAGTGCAGGAGAGGAAAGCGGAATTCCTAGTGTAGCGGTGAAATGCGTAGATATTAGGAGGAACACCAGTGGCGAAGGCGGCTTTCTGGACTGTAACTGACGCTGAGGCTCGAAAGCGTGGGGAGCGAACAGGATTAGATACCCTGGTAGTCCACGCCGTAAACGATGAGTGCTAGGTGTAGGAGGTATCGACCCCTCCTGTGCCGGAGTTAACGCAATAAGCACTCCGCCTGGGGAGTACGGCCGCAAGGCTGAAACTCAAAGGAATTGACGGGGGCCCGCACAAGCGGTGGAGTATGTGGTTTAATTCGACGCAACGCGAAGAACCTTACCAGGGCTTGACATTGAGTGAAACATCCAGAGATGGATGCCTCTCTTCGGAGACACGAAAACAGGTGGTGCATGGCTGTCGTCAGCTCGTGTCGTGAGATGTTGGGTTAAGTCCCGCAACGAGCGCAACCCCTATCATTTGTTGCCAGCACGTTATGGTGGGAACTCAAATGAGACTGCCGCGGACAACGCGGAGGAAGGCGGGGATGACGTCAAGTCATCATGCCCCTTATGTCCTGGGCTACACACGTACTACAATGGGACGGACAGAGAGCAGCGAACCCGCGAGGGCAAGCGAACCCCATAAACCGTCTCCCAGTTCGGATTGCAGGCTGCAACCCGCCTGCATGAAGTCGGAATCGCTAGTAATCGCTGGTCAGCATACAGCGGTGAATACGTTCCCGGGCCTTGTACACACCGCCCGTCACACCACGGAAGTCATTCACACCCGAAGCCGGTGGGTTAACCGCAAGGAAACAGCCGTCTAAGGTGGGGGCGATGACTGGGGTGAAGTCGTAACAAGGTAGCCGTATCGGAAGGTGCGGCTGGATCACCTCCTTTCTAAGGATTACAATTCCTAGGTCGTGGCATTTGGCTTTTGCATTGTCTAGTTTTGAAGGTACAACACCTTCAAATTGATCTTTGAAAACTACACAGAAGAATGAAATGTATCAATTTCAACCAAGGTAACAATTGGTTTGAACGAACATTTTAGGATTCAAAAGCATAGACATCTGAAACAGATGAACTTAGTTGCTTTTTAAGTAGAGAGCCACATTTGAAGGAGCGAAAGCGACACGCAAATGTGTGCGAATCACTTACGCAAGCGAAAGCTTGTGAACATTAAGTTAAGCTACCAAGGGCATATGGTGGATGCCTAGGCGTTCCGAGTCGATGAAGGACGCGATAAGCTGCGATAAGCTGAGGCGAGCTGCAAGTAAGCTTTGACCCTCAGATTTCCGAATGGGGCAACCCAGTGCGAGTTATGTTGCACTATCCGAAAGGAGGACACACCTGGTGAACTGAAACATCTAAGTAGCCAGAGGAAAAGTAATCAAAAGAGATTCCCCCAGTAGCGGCGAGCGAAAAGGGAAGAGCCCAAACCGGGAGACTTCGGTCACCCGGGGTTGAGGACCGGCATAAAAGGAAGAGATTCTAGCTGAAGCTTCTGGGAAGGAGCGGCGCAGAAGGTGAAACCCCCGTAAGCGAAAGAACCTCCAATGGGCCGGTATCCAGAGTACCACGAGACACGTGAAACCTTGTGGGAAGCAGGGTGGACCACCATCCAAGGCAAAATACTACGGAACGACCGATAGCGCATAGTACCGTGAGGGAAAGGTGAAAAGGACCCCGGGAGGGGAGTGAAATAGAACCTGAAACCGTATGTCTACAAGCAGTCGAAGCACTTTATATGTGCGACGGCGTGCCTATTGAAGAATGAACCGGCGAGTTAATCTATGTGGCAAGGTTAAGCGGAAGACGCGGAGCCGAAGCGAAAGCGAGTCTTAACAGGGCGCAAGTCACATGGATTAGACCCGAAACCACAGTGATCTATGCATGGCCAGGTTGAAGCTCAGGTAAAAATGAGTGGAGGACCGAACCCGTGAGTGTTGAAAAACTTTGGGATGAGCTGTGCATAGGGGTGAAATGCCAATCGAACGTGGAGATAGCTGGTTCTCCCCGAAATAGCTTTAGGGCTAGCCTCAGGCGACACATACAGATGGTAGAGCACTGATCGGACGCGGGTCTGTAATGGATACCAACTCCAGTCAAACTGCGAATGGCTGTATGAGAAGAACCTGGGAGTCAGAGTGCGAGTGATAAGACCCGTACTCAAGAGGGAAACAGCCCAGACCGCCGACTAAGGTCCCCAATGCTGTACTAAGTGGAAAAGGATGTAGGACTTCATAAACAACCAGGATGTTGGCTCAGAAGCAGCCACCATTCAAAGAGTGCGTAATAGCTCACTGGTCGAGAGGCCCTGCGCCGAAAATATCCGGGGCTCAAGTACAGAACCGAAGTCGCGGCAGCGGGGTATAATCTACAGAGTAGCTGAGAGACAGATGCGCAGGATATGCTGGCATATGCAAGGAAGAGGAACGAGTCATAGCGGTTGCTATGGCGAGCGACGATGACGAAGCAGATGACAGCATAGACAAGCAGATGGCCTCAGATATCCTGTAGATTATGCCCCACTGGGTAGGGGAGCGTTCCAAGGGCGTTGAAGGTTGACCGCAAGGACAGCTGGAGCGCTTGGAAGTGAGAATGCTGGTATGAGTAGCGAAACGGTCAGTGAGAATCTGACCCACCGAAAGCCTAAGGGATCCTGGGCAACGCTCGTCGTCCCAGGGTAAGTCGGGACCTAAGCCGAGGCAGCAAGCATAGGCGATGGACAACAGGCAAAAATTCCTGTACCGCATGGAACCGTTTGAGGATGGAGTGACGCAGCAAGGAGCTTGAGTCGGCGATTGGAAATGCCGGTCGAAGGCGGTAGGCTGGTGAGGAGGCAAATCCCCTCACTGCAAGGCCGAGAACTGACAGATAGGGATTCCTACGGGATGAACGAATTCAAGCGTACTACACTGCCGAGAAAAGCTTCTAACGAGGTGAAATGCGCCCGTACCAAAACCGACACAGGTAGGCGGGGAGAGAATCCTAAGGTGCGCGGGAGAACCCTCGTTAAGGAACTCGGCAAAATGCATCCGTAACTTCGGGAGAAGGATGGCCGGAGCTGGTGAAGTGACTTGCTCATGGAGCTGGAGCCGGCGACAGAAGAGAAGCCCAAGCGACTGTTTACCACAAACACAGGTGCCTGCTAAAGAGAAATCTGACGTATAGGTGCTGACACCTGCCCGGTGCTGGAAGGTTAAGAGGAAGGGTCAGGCGCAAGCTGAAGCTCTGAATTGAAGCCCCAGTAAACGGCGGCCGTAACTATAACGGTCCTAAGGTAGCGAAATTCCTTGTCGGGTAAGTTCCGACCCGCACGAAAGGTGTAACGATTTGGGCACTGTCTCAACGAGGGACCCGGTGAAATTGAAATACCTGTGAAGATGCAGGTTACCCGCGACTGGACAGAAAGACCCCATGGAGCTTTACTGCAGCCTGACATTGATTTTTGGCATGTAACGTACAGGATAGCTGGGAGACGGAGAACCCTGATCGCCAGATTAGGGGGAGTCATTGTTGGGATACCAGCCTTTGCGTGTTAGGAATCTAACTCCGGGATTAACAAAACCGAGGACAGTATCAGGTGGGCAGTTTGACTGGGGCGGTCGCCTCCGAAAGAGTAACGGAGGCGTCCAAAGGTTCCCTCAGCGCGGACAGAAATCGCGCGAAGAGTATAAAGGCAGAAGGGAGCTTGACTGCGAGACATACAGGTCGAGCAGGTACGAAAGTAGGGCTTAGTGATCCGGTGGAATGAGAGTGGAATTGCCATCGCTCAACGGATAAAAGCTACCCTGGGGATAACAGGCTAATCTCTCCCAAGAGTCCATATCGACGGGGAGGTTTGGCACCTCGATGTCGGCTCATCACATCCTGGGGCTGAAGCAGGTCCCAAGGGTTGGGCTGTTCGCCCATTAAAGTGGTACGTGAGCTGGGTTCAGAACGTCGTGAGACAGTTCGGTCCATATCCATCGCGGGCGTAAGATACATGAGGGAGACTGCTCCTAGTACGAGAGGACCGGAGTGGACGGACCGCCGGTGAACCAGTCATGCCGCCAGGTGTGCAGCTGGGCAGCTGCGTCCGGAAGGGATAAACGCTGAAAGCATCTAAGCGTGAAGCCCGTCCCGAGATGAAGTATCTCATAGCATAAGCTAGTAAGACACCTTGAAGAAGACAAGGTTGATAGGGTAGGTGTGGAAGTACCGTGAGGTATGAAGCTAACTACTACTAATATGTCGAGGGCTTAACTTAGACTGGCCTGTCCAAGAATCCAAGCGAAAGCGCAGGATGATTGGGTAACAGGCCGTCCGCAAGAACGTCCCAAGAATCAAGCCCAAAGGGCGCAGATGATTGGTTGACGTTTACTGCAAATCTAAAATGTTCAATACATGATTTCTTCTGTATAGTTTTGAAAGTTTGAGGGAGCGCCGTGAGGCGCTCTTTTTTTGTGTTAACTGATATATTATGGTATACTTGTATAGTTGTGCAAAATATGGCTAGGGTGTGTTGATTAAATGAACTTGGCACAGATTTGCGGGGATTGGCTGCCCATTGCAAGGCGGCAAACCGGAGGCATAGCGGTGCTATGTCGAGGATTTGTCAACGCAGCAGGGGCAGTCAAGACCCGTGAAGATGGGCTGAGTGAATTAATCAACACGCCCAAGGAGTAATTTAGTCAATGAGTAATAATGTATATGCATTAGTCAATGAATTTTACAGAGAGAATGGCAGAGCCGGTTCTCTGCTGCCTCGCACATTGCTGGACAAGTATCTCCGTCGTCTGGCCTGGCGGGGCAGAGGGGATGCGGAACTCAGGCAGGAATGGAGCCTGATTGAACTGCTGCTGACCTATCTGGACGAGCAGCAGCTTGATTCTTTTGCAGCGCTTTCCATCTTCGATTACCAGGAGCTTCTCTACCGCTACAATGAGGTGCATAAGGAGTTCAGGCTGGAGGAAGAGTCAGTCAGGGAATGGCTGAAGCGTTTGCAGACGTTCTATGATTACCTTGCTGAGAATGGTTGGCAGGAGGATTTTTCTTACTTTATCCAGGATGTGGAGGAATCCTTGTATTTGGATGAAGTATTCTCCATGCCGCCCAGGCATACGAATGGGGATGTCTATCACCGTCTGGACCCGGAAACGGAAGAGTCGGCGGTGGAGGTGGAGAGGCTCAACGCAGAACTGGATGCGGTGCTCAAGAATGTGGGCAAGTACTTCAAGCAGAAGAAGTACGCCAGGGACTCAGAGCGGGCCATGCGGATTTTCTGCGGTCCTGCCCATGAAATGCCGCCTTTTATCAAGGACGAAAGCGAGGTCGAGGAAGACAGTGCCTTTTGGCTGAGCTACTGGGATTACTTCATGTTTGACTATCATCTGCTGGAGGATGACCGCACTCCGCTGCGGCATTATTATGAGCGGGAAAAGGACAATCTCAGCACCACGGCTCAGGATATTCTCCGGGACCTTCTCCATGCCCGCTTTTCCGTCTTTGAAGTAGTGGAAATGCAGGAGGGCATGGTGAAATGCCGTGACATCTTCACCGAGGAGTATATGGACCTGCCCATGCCCGAGGTAGGGCTCAATGGCATAGAGAATTTCGTTTTCTTCGGCCATATCAGGACCAGGGGCATACTGATGCTCAATTACATCACCTCTGTGCCTGCCAGCCTCAAGCTGCGTTCCCGCATGAAGGAGGTTGTGCTGCGCCAGTATGAGCTCTTCAAGCTGCAGAGCCCACAGGCTAATCTGGAACAGTTCTTTGTGCGTGAGGCGGCGGCGGTGAGGCATATCCTTCACGTGATGTCCGATTACGCCCAGCTCAATGTGGTGTCTTTGAGGGAGCTGCCTCCCAAGGTGCAGCGCCTGGAGAAGCTGGCAGACTCTTTCAAAGACGAAGCAAGGGCCCTGGAGGAAATAGTGCGGCGCATAGGCTTCAGTGCCTATGCCCGTCTGCTGATTCGTGCGCTCTTTGCTGATGCCGTGTCGGTGCTGGGGGATGAGAAAAGCTGCCGGGATAAGATGCCGGCTCTGATGACGGCAGTGCTTCTGATGTTCATCAAAATCAACGGCTATGATTACACTGCTACCCCGGATCTGTATATGCTTTTCGGTTCCAAGGAGAAGGAGACGGAGGCACTTGGCAGGATGCTCCGGGAAAAGCTTGATGTGCGGGTCTTTGACCCCCGTTATCTTACGGAGGATGGAGTCGTTTTGAGCTTGTACCTGCTGGTACAGGAAAACAAGCAGGATTAAAGGGGAAAGTCAAGGAAAGGCTTGCCCTGATATGATAAAGGAGTGATGTTGGTGGGTATCTTTCGCACCAAGAGCATTGAGGAATACCAGTCTGATGTGAAACGCACCCGCCTCAGGCGGGAAATGGGAGCCCTGGACGTTACTATGCTGGGCATAGGCGTCATTGTGGGGACGGGAATTTTTGTGCTGACAGGGGTGGCGGCGGCCAAGTACGCCGGGCCTGCCCTCATGGTATCCTTTCTGATGGCTGGCATTACCTGTGGTTTTGTAAGTTTGGTTTACTCAGAGCTTGCCTCCATGGTTTCTGTGGCTGGCAGTGCTTACGCTTATGCCTATACCTCCGTGGGGGAGCTCTGGGCCTGGCTGGTGGGCTGGAATCTTGTGCTGGAGTATTCCGTAGGCGCCAGCGCTGTGGCGGGGGGCTGGTCGGCCTATGTGACGGGACTTCTGAAGTCCATGGGCTTTGCCATACCCGAGGCTCTGACCAAGGTTCCTGCGGAAGGGGGCCTGGTGAATCTGCCGGCGGTGCTGATTACTCTTTTCCTGACAGCGCTGCTGATACGGGGCATACATGCCAGCGTCACGGTGAATAAGGTGCTGGTGGGCGTGAAGCTGCTGGCTATTTTCATCTTCTTGTTCCTGGCCGGGCCATCTGTGGATACTATGAATTGGGAGCCCTTTATGCCCTTTGGGTGGGCTGGCGTGTCTGCAGGAGCGGCCGTGATTTTCTTTGCTTACCTGGGCGTTGATTCCATTGCCACAGCGGCAGAGGAAACGAAGAATCCTGCCCGGGATATGCCCATGGGCATTATCGGTTCCCTGCTTATCTGCACCTTGCTTTACGTGGGGGTCACGGCGGTGATGACGGGCAATATGAGCTATACCCAGCTGGATAATGCCGAGCCGGTGGCTTTTGTGCTGCGTGAGCTGGGCTACCGCTTCGGTTCTGCTTTGGTGGGCACGGGAGCTATTGCTGGCCTGACCACGGTGCTGCTGGTGATGATTTATGCCCAGACCCGTGAGTTCTTTGCCATGAGCCGTGACGGGCTGATTCCGAAATTCATCTGCCAGGTTCACCCCCGCTTCAAGACCCCGCACCGCATCACCATCGTGGTGGGGGTGGCGGTGGCTATCGTCAGCGGCTTCACCCCCATCAATGTGGTGGCTGAGATGTGCAGCGTGGGCACGCTCTTTGCCTTCCTGGTTTCTTCCGTGGCGGTGATGGTGCTGCGCAGGAAGTATCCTGTCACCAAGCGTCCTTTCCGCTGCCCTGCGGTTTATCTGGTGGGCACCCTTTCCATCGTGAGCTGCGGCTACATCATGTACAACCTGTCTTCTATGACCTGGGAGAGGTTCTGGATCTGGAGCGCTCTGGGGGTGGCTCTGTATTTCCTTTATGGCCGCAATCATAGCCGTGAAGCAGCAGAGCAGGATAAGCAGGCATGAATTTTCATCGAAAAAGCAAAAAAATGAATATGACAAGATAAGCATGATTTATGCAAAGGCCCGGAACCGCATGGTACGGGCCTTTTGGCTGTGTGCAGGCGGGTTTTATCTTATTTACAATGGTTTTTGCAGGGTGTATAATTGATGTCAGCGGATAAGTGAAATTGTGTAATTTTCACCGAAAACGTATGTTAGGCTTCAAGTCATACACAGAGGGGAGCAAAACACATGAGCAAAAAAATGAAAACCATGGACGGCAATACAGCTGCCGCCTACGTGTCCTACGCCTTTACGGATGTAGCGGCTATCTATCCTATCACGCCGTCTTCACCCATGGCTGAGCACGTGGATGAAATGGCTGCCAAGGGACAGAAGAACCTGTTCGGCCAGAAGGTGCGCGTGATTGAGATGCAGTCAGAGGCTGGTGCCGCAGGCGCGGTCCATGGTTCCTTGCAGGCAGGTGCCCTGACTACCACCTATACGGCTTCCCAGGGTTTCCTCCTCATGATTCCGAATCTTTACAAGGTGGCAGGCGAGCTGCTGCCGGGCGTGTTCCACGTGAGCGCCCGTGCCCTGGCTGCTTCCTCCCTGAATATCTTTGGTGATCATCAGGATGTCATGGCTGCCCGCCAGGCTGGCTGCGCTATGCTCTGCGAGAACAGTGTCCAGGAAGTCATGGATATGTCAGCTGTGGCTCATCTTGTAGCTATCAAGGGCCGCGTGCCGTTCATCAACTTCTTTGATGGCTTCCGCACTTCCCATGAGATCCAGAAAATCGAGCTTATTGATTACGATGACCTCAGCAAGATCCTTGACTGGGAGGCTGTGAAGGCTTTCCGCGAGAGGGCTCTCAATCCGGATGCTCCGGTGATCCGCGGCACTGCCCAGAACCCGGATATCTATTTCCAGGAGAGGGAAGCTGTCAACAAGTACTATGATGCTATCCCGGCTCTGGTAGAGGAGTGCATGGCAGAGCTGGCCAAGGTCACCGGCCGTGAGCACCACCTCTTTGATTACTATGGTGCCGAGGATGCAGACCGCATCATCATCGCCATGGGTTCCGTCTGCCAGGCTGTGCAGGAGACGGTGGATTACCTGAACAAGAACGGTGAGAAGGTAGGCCTCCTGTCCGTGCACCTCTATCGTCCTTTCTCCCTGGAGCATTTCTTCAAGTTCCTGCCCAAGACCGTGAAGAAGGTGGCAGTGCTTGACCGCACCAAGGAGCCGGGCGCCATCGGCGAGCCTCTGTATCTGGATGTGAAGAGCGCTTTCTACAGCTCCGACCTGAACCCCGTCATCGTAGGCGGTCGTTATGGTCTGGGCGGCAAGGACACCACTCCGGACCAGATTTTCGCCGTGTTCGAGAACCTGAAGAAAGATGCGCCTCTTGACGGTTTCACCATCGGCATCGAGGATGACGTGACGGAGAAGAGCCTGGCTCCCGTGAACTCCGATGTGAACCTCACGCCGGAAGGCACCACCGCCTGCAAATTCTGGGGCCTTGGCTCTGACGGTACTGTAGGCGCCAACAAGCAGGCCATCAAGATCATTGGCGACAACACGGATATGTATGCCCAGGCATACTTTGCCTATGACTCCAAGAAGTCCGGCGGCATCACCATGAGCCATCTGCGCTTCGGCAAGCTGCCCATCACCAGCCCCTATCTCATCAACAGGGCTGACTTCATTTCCTGCTCCCAGCAGTCCTATGTCTATAATTATGACCTGCTGGCAGGTCTCCGCAAGGGCGGCAAGTTCCTGCTGAACACCGTCTGGAGCGATGAGGAGCTGACTGAGCATTTGCCCTCTTACATGAAGCGCTACATTGCCAAGAACGAGATTGAGTTCTATACGGTCAACGCCGTGAAGATTGCCCAGGATCTGGGTCTCGGCGGCCGCTTCAACATGGTCATGCAGGCAGGCTTCTTCAAGCTGGCAAACATCATTCCCATTGACAAGGCTGTTGACCTGCTGAAGGATTCCATTGTGAAGGCCTATGGCAAGAAGGGCCAGAACATCGTGGATATGAACAACGGCGCTGTGGATCAGGGCGTAGAGGCTCTCCACAGGGTTGAGGTGCCTGCTTCCTGGGCTGAGGCACAGGATGAGGCCGAAGTGAAGCGGGATGAGCCTGCTTTCATCACCGAGATCCAGCGGGTCATGAACCGCCAGGAAGGCGACAAGCTGGCAGTTTCCAAGTTTGCCAGCGACATGGCAGACGGCACCTTTCCTGTGGGCGGCGCTGCTTACGAAAAGCGTGGCACGGCCATCAAGGTGCCTGTGTGGAATGTGGACAAGTGCATCAGCTGCAACCAGTGCTCCTTTGTCTGCCCCCACGCTGCTATCCGCCCTGTGCTCATGACGGACGAGGAAAAGGCTGCTGCTCCCGAGGGCATGCTTTCCAAGAATCCCAAGGCTCCGGCTCTGAAGGAATACAACTTCACCATGGCTGTGTCCACCCTGGACTGCCTGGGCTGCGGCAACTGCGCTCAGGTCTGCCCGGTGAAGGCTCTGGATATGCAGCCTCTGGATGACGAGCTCAAGGCAAAGCAGAAGTACTTCGACTATGCGGTGGACACCAAGAAGGTGGCTCCCAAGACCATCACCATGAAGAAGGAAACGGTCATCGGCTCCCAGTTCGAGCAGCCGCTCCTGGAGTTCTCCGGTGCCTGCGCAGGTTGCGGCGAGACTCCGTACGCCAAGCTCATCACCCAGCTCTTCGGCGACCGCATGATGGTGGCCAATGCTACGGGCTGCTCCTCCATCTGGGGCGGCAGCGCACCGGCTATGCCTTATACCAAGAACGCCAAGGGCCACGGCCCCGCTTGGGCAAACTCCCTCTTCGAGGACAATGCAGAGTTTGGTCTGGGCATGTTCCTGGGCACCAAGGCTGTGCGTGAGGCTCTGGAGGCAGATGCCCGTGCTGCCGTCGAGGCAGGCAAGGGCAGTGCAGACCTGCAGGCAGCTCTCACTGACTGGGCTGACCATCTGAATGAGGGCGAGGGCACCCGCGAGCGCGCCGAGAAGCTGAAGGCATTGCTGGCTGCTGAGAAGGGCAGCGACGAACTTCTGGGCAAGATCTATGACCAGAAGCAGTACTTCGTGAAGCGCTCCCAGTGGATCTTCGGCGGTGACGGCTGGGCTTACGATATCGGCTACGGCGGTGTGGACCATGTGCTGGCATCCGGCGAGGACGTTAATGTCTTCGTCTTTGATACCGAGGTTTACTCCAATACCGGCGGCCAGTCTTCCAAAGCAACGCCTGCTGCTGCTATCGCTCAGTTCGCAGCTTCCGGCAAGAAGACCAAGAAGAAGGATCTGGGCATGATGGCTATGTCCTATGGCTACGTGTATGTGGCTCAGGTTGACATGGGTGCTGACCACAACCAGGTCCTGAAGGCCATTGCCGAGGCAGAGGCTTATCATGGCCCGTCCCTCATTATCGCTTATGCTCCCTGCATCAACCACGGCATCCGCAAGGGCATGGGCAACAGCCAGCTGGAAGCCAAGCTGGCTGTGGAGTGCGGCTACTGGGCAAACTTCCGCTACAACCCGCAGCTGGTTGGCAGCGACAAGAACCCCTTCAGCCTGGATTCCAAGGAGCCTGACTTCGGCAAGTTCCAGGAATTCCTCATGGGCGAGAACCGCTACATCAACCTCAAGCGTTCCTTCCCGGAGGCAGCAGATGCGCTCTTCGAGAAGACCCAGAAGGATGCCATGACCCGCTATGAGAACTACAAGAAGCTGGCAGGCAAGTAAGACGGCAGCTTTCAGTTAATTGCATAGTTTAAGGAGAGACGACCAAGCGTGGGTTGTCTCTCCTTTTTGTCTTTGCGGGAAGGTTTCGAGTTTTCGCAGGATATGTTATAATATTTAATACGACTGAATTATTTTGCAGGGAGGTCATTGCTTTGAATATAAATGATGTAGTCAGCGGCTTCAGGCTGCTGAGGAAAACTTCCATCAAAGAGGTCAGCTCCGAGGCCTATGTCTTTGAGCATGAGAAGAGCGGCGCCCGGCTGTTTTTCTTGCAGAACGATGATGACAACAAGGTCTTCTCCATCGCTTTCCGTACGCCGCCGGTGGATGATACGGGTGTGGCCCATATTGTGGAGCACTCCGTGCTCTGCGGCTCCCGCAAGTATCCCTTGAAGGAGCCCTTTGTGGAACTGGTGAAGGGCTCTCTCAATACCTTCCTCAATGCCATGACCTATCCGGACAAGACCATCTATCCTGTGGCCAGCCGCAATGACAAGGATTTCCAGAACCTCATGGACGTGTACCTTGATGCGGTCTTCTATCCCCAGATGCGGGAAAATCCCCAGGTGCTCATGCAGGAGGGCTGGCACTATGAGATAGAGTCCCCGGAGGAGCCACTGCGCTACAGCGGCGTGGTTTACAATGAGATGAAGGGGGCCCTGTCCTCTCCTGATGATCTGCTGGAGAGCCGCATCATGAACTCCCTTTATCCCGATACCACCTACGGCTGGGAGTCCGGCGGTGATCCTGAGCATATCCCCGAGCTGACTCAGGAAATGTTCACCGAGTTCCACGGCAAGTATTACCATCCTTCCAACAGCTATATCTATCTCTATGGCGATATGGATATAGAAGAGAAGCTGGCTTATCTGGACAGGGAATATCTGTCCCATTACGACCGCATTCCCGTGCCTTCTGTCATTGAGAAGCAGGAACTCTTCACGGAGATGAAGCGCCGCACTGAGTCATACCCTGTGGGTACTGAGGAGAGCACGGAGGAAAAGACCTTCCTCTCCCTGAACTGGCTCATGGGTGATTCCCTAGACACGGAAACTATCATGGGACTGGAAATCCTCAACCATGCCCTCTTGAAGACACCGGCTGCTCCTTTGCGGAAAGCTTTGATTGATGCAGAGCTGGGCAGCGATGTGGACTCCAGCTTCGAGGAAAGCGTGCTGCAGCCTTTCCTGAGCATTGTGGTGGCCAATTCCGAGGCTGACAGGGCGGATAAGTTCTATCAGCTGACCATGGATACTCTGAAGAAGCTGGTGGAGGAGGGGCTGGACAAGACCCTGTTGGAAGCTTCCATCAACCTGTTGGAATTTCGCCTGCGTGAGGCTGACTTCGGCTCTGCCCCCAAGGGTTTGATTTACGGCATTGCCGCCATGAAGACCTGGCTTTACGATGGGCAGCCTGAGGATGCCCTTTACTATGAGAAACTGCTGGCCCGCATGAAAGAAGGACTGGAGGGCAGGTATTTTGAGGAGCTTATCCAGAAGTTCTTCCTGGACAACAACCATGTGACCATGGTGACCCTGACCCCCAGCAAGACCCTGGCAGCAGAGCGGGAAGCTGCCCAGGAAAAGCTGCTGGCTGAGAAGAAAGCGCAGATGTCTGAGCAGCAGATAAAGGAAATCATCGAGGCCTGCAAGGCGCTGAAGGAGCGACAGCAGGCAGAGGACAGCCCCGAAGCCCTGGCTTACATTCCCGTGCTGGATGTGGCAGATATCCGCAAGGAAGCCTATGAGCTGCCTGTGGTGGAAAAAGAGCTCATGGGGACGAAGGTGCTCCACAGCAAGGTGGACACCCACGGCATTGGCTACCTGAACCTTTACTTTGATGCAGGCTGCGTGTCCCAGGAGCATCTGCCTTATCTCTACCTGCTGGCAGAGCTTATGGGTGAAGTGGATACGGCAGAGCACAGCTATGCAGAACTGGCCAACCTCAAGAATCTCCACACCGGCGGCATCAGCTATGATGTGGTGTCCTATACCCGCAAGGGTGAGCCGGATTCCTGCCAGCCCAAGTTCCGCATCAAGGCCAAGGCCCTGGTGAAGAAGCTGCCTCACCTCTGCCAGCTGCTGCAGGAAATCATTACCCGCAGTGTCTTTACGGATGCCAAGCGCATCAGGGAACTTCTGCTGCAGGTGCAGACAGAAGTGGAGCTGAGCCTGCAGCGCTCTGCCCATCAGGTGGTGTCCGGACGCATTGCCGCCTATCTCACCCCTGCGGGGGCTTATGCTGACCAGGGGGGCCTGCCCTTCTATCATTTTGTGAAGGACTTCCTGGCAGACTTTGACAATCATTTTGCCAAGCTCCCGGAGATTTTTGGCGAGGTGCTGCGCCAGGTCTTCAACCAGAAGGACCTTTTGGTGAGTATCACGGTGCCGGAGGCGGATTACAGGAGCTTTGAAGCTGCCTTTGCCCCCCTGCGCCAGTCACTTTCACGCCTGACTTTCCCCAAGCAGCGCTATCGCTGGAAGCTGGCCCGCCGCAATGAGGGGCTTACCTCCTCCAGCCGGGTGCAGTATGTGGGCAAGGGGGCTAACTTCCTGAAACTGGGCTACAAGTACACCGGCTCCATGCGGGTGCTGGAAACCCTGCTGCGCTATGATTACTTCTGGACCAAGATCCGCGTGCAGGGCGGTGCCTACGGTGCTTTCACCAGCTTCAACCGCAACGGCATGATGAACTTCGGCTCCTATCGCGACCCGAACCTCAAGGAGACTATAGAGGTCTTTGATAGCACAGCTGATTACCTTGAGAACTTCGCTGCCTCCGACAGGGAAATGACCAAGGCCATCATCGGCACCATCAGCGGCGTGGATACGCCCCTCACTCCCCAGATGAAGGGGGAGATGGCGGATAACTGTTACCTGCGTGGCATTTCCTATCTTGACCGCCAGCAGATGCGCACGGAAATCCTCACTACCCGCCAGGGGGATATCAAGGCATTGGCTCCGCTGGTGAGAGCCTGCATGAAGGAAAATGTGCTCTGCGTCTTCGGCGGGGAGCAGAAAATCAAGGAAAACAAGAAACTTTTCGGTGCTGTGGCACCGGCGCTCTGAGAGTTGGCAAGGGCAGGTTTTTCCTGAAAGTTTGCAGTTTACGGCGTAGACAAAAACTGCACTATGTCGTAGAATTGTAAACATGAATGAATAAAGGCAAATGTGGATATTCAAGGAGGCTTCCTGATGAAGAAACCGATTTTCAGAGGCGCAGGCGTAGCAATCATCACCCCTTACACTGAGGATGGCGTTAATTTTGAGGAACTGGGCCGCATCATCGACGACCAGATTGAGAATCATACGGACGCCATCGTCATCACCGGCACCACTGGCGAGTCTGCTACCATGTCCGTTGAGGAGCATAAAGAGGCCATCAAGTTTGCGGTGGAGCATACCAAGGGACGTGTGCCTGTGATTGCCGGCACCGGCTCCAATGAGACCCGCATAGCGGTGGAATTCTCCAAGTATGCTGAGGAAGTGGGGGCTGATGCCCTGCTGGTAGTGACTCCTTACTACAACAAGTGCACCCAGAAGGGGCTGATCCAGCACTATACCATGATTGCAGACAGCGTGAATATCCCCATTATCCTTTACGATGTGCCTTCCCGCACGGGGGTTTCTATCCAGACTTCCACCTATGCTGAGCTGGCCAAGCACCCCAACATCGTGGCAGTGAAGGAAGCTAACGGCGACCTTTCCAAGATCCTGCGCCTCAGGGCAGCCTGTGGCGATGACCTGGTGGTCTATTCCGGCAACGATGATCAGATTGTGCCCATTCTCTCTTTGGGCGGCCAGGGAGTTATCTCCGTGCTGTCCAATGTGGCACCCAAGGTCACCCATGATATGTGCCAGCTCTACTTTGACGGCAAGGTGGAGGAATCCATGAAACTGCAGATTGAGTACACTGACCTTATTGATGCACTCTTCTGTGAGGTGAACCCCATTCCCGTGAAGGTGGCTATGCGCAAGATGGGCTGGAATGCCGGCCCGCTGAGGATGCCCCTCTGCGAGATGGAGCCTGCCCATGAGGCACAGCTGGAAAAGGCTTTGAGAAACCATGGGCTGATCAAGTAATTTTGTTTTAGTTGGCAAGAGAAGGAGGAGGCTGTTTGTCAGCCTCCTCTTTTCTGCATGAGGTGAAAGATTATGCATGGTGTGTTTGATATTGTGGGGCCGGTGATGATAGGCCCCTCCAGCTCCCATACGGCAGGGGCTGCCAGGCTGGGGCTCATGGCGCGGAAGATCCTGGGCGAAAGGGCCGTGAGGGCGGAGATAAACCTGCATGGCTCCTTTGCCCAGACCTATAAGGGACACGGCACGGACAAGGCGCTCATTGCCGGCATCATGGGCATGGAGCCTGATGATATGCGCCTGCGCGAGGCGTTGGAACTGGCAGGCAGGAATGGCCTTTCTTACGATTTCAAGCAGGTGGAGCTTCAGGATGCCCACCCTAATACGGCAGTCATCTATCTTGTAGGTGAGACTGGGCGGGTGGCCAGGGTCAGGGGTGCCTCTGTAGGGGGCGGCAATATACTGGTCACCAATATTGACGGCTATGAGGTGGAGCTGAGCGGCCAGTATCCGGCGCTTCTGACCATTCACCACGACCGTCCCGGCATCATCACCAAGGTGACACAGATATTGGCCCGTTATGAGATGAATATCGCTTTTATGCGGGTGTCACGCCAGAGCCGGGGGGAGACTGCCATGATGATCATGGAGCTGGATGACGAACCGGCAGCAGATGTAGTAGAGGAATGCGGCCAGGTGCCGGATGTGGAAATGGCCAGGGCCGTGCCCGCCGTGTGAGCAGGAGAGAAAGATGATAAATTTCAACAATTTGGCTGAGCTTATAGCCATGGCCACGGACAAGTCTATGCCCATGCATGAGATAGTTATTGCCCGGGAGATGCACACCAGCCTGCGCAACAGGGAAAACATCATCAAGGAAATGACTGCCAGCTGGGCGGTTATGCAGGAATCCATTGAACGGGGCATCAGCAATACGGAAAAATCCCTCAGCGGTCTCACAGGCGGCGACGCCCGGCGCCTTTCTCTCTACAGTGAGGGAAAGGTGCGGGCTCCTTACCTGGGGCGGGCAGCCCTGCAGGCGGCTGCTGCCGCCATAGGCGTAAATGAGGTCAACGCAGTGATGGGCCGCATTGTGGCCTGCCCCACGGCGGGTTCCTGCGGCATAGTGCCTGCAGCCCTTTATGCAGCCAGAGAAAGGGGAGCTTCTGAGGAAAAGCTGGTGCTGTCGCTTTTCACTGCGGCAGGCATAGGCATGGTCATAGACCAGAATGCCTCTATTGCCGGAGCTTCCGGGGGGTGCCAGGCTGAGTGCGGTACGGCGGCAGCTATGGCAGCAGGCGCCCTGGTGGAAATTGCCGGAGGAAGCCCGGAGGAAGTGGGGGAGGCGGTGGCCTTGTCTATCAAGAATCTCCTGGGACTGGTCTGCGATCCCGTAGCCGGCCTGGTAGAGGTGCCCTGCGTGAAGCGCAACGGCTTTGCGGTGATCGAGGCCATGCTGGCGGCAGATATGGCTCTTGCCGGCATCAAGTCTGTCATTCCCGTGGATGAGGTCATCGAAGCCATGGATAAGATTGGGCGGGCCCTGCCCAAATCCCTGAGGGAAACAAGCCAGGGGGGATTGGCGGTTACGCCTACGGCCAGGAGGATTGAGCGGAGCCTTTACGGTCAAGAAAAATAACTGGCGGTATTTGGGGAAGTGTAGTAAAATAATAGACAGTGCTAGCCGGGGGCAAGACACCGGCGCAAGCAGGAAATCTATATACGCAGGAGGAAGCAATTTATGAGAAAAATTATCCAAATGCTGGTCATCGTTTGCATGGTAGTGCTTAGCACTCAGGTAGCGTTTGCAAATGCAGAGAAGGAAACCCTTATTGAGGGAGCAGATATTACCTCGATCCATCGCATTGCCGTGGGAGCTCCTCTTTATCAGCCTGTTGCTGCCAATGCGCCCAGCAAGGATATGCTCACCAAGATTGTCTATGATGCCAGCCGTGTGACCCGCAATCATGTGGTGTCCTATGACACGGTGGCAGATAACATCAGGGCAACCAAGGGTGTGGATGTCAGGGTTCTGGAGCGCCGTCAGGCTGGCAAGATTTTCAAGGAGAGCCTTGGCGATCTGGCTGATGCCTATGTTATTTTGACTGTGGCCAACAACAGCCGCACCAGCTTCTTTTTTGATGTGTTCAAGGTTGGCACCAATGAGCTTCTTTACAGCTATGAAATCCGTGCCAACAAGAATGAAGGCGATACTGAGAAAACCTATGCCAATTTCTGCGAGCAGTTCTACAAGCACTTTGATCGTGCTGTAGAGAAACAGCTCAAGAAAGAACTCAAGGGAAAATATTAAATGCAAGAGAGACAGCGTCATCAGGGCGCTGTCTCTTTTGTGCATTTATGGAGCCCGGCAGCTTAGCGGGCAAAGTAAAGGGGCTTTATCTTGGCATCTTCTGCGGTCTTTTCATCTATGTAGCCGTTGCGCACCATGGCGTCCAGCACTACGATCTGCCGCTTCTTGGCCATCTTGAAATCCACGTAGGGGGAGTAAAGGGAGGGGGCGTTGGGCAGGCCTGCCAGCATGGCTGCTTCTGAGAGATTCAGCTCTCTGGGCTGCTTGTCGAAATAGCCCAGGCTGGCGGCCTGGAGGCCGTAGAAGTTGGAGCCGTAGTAGATGGTGTTGAGGTAGAGCTCCAGGATTTCGTCTTTTTCATAGCTGGCTTCCATATCAAGGGCCAGCAGCAGTTCCTCGCCCTTGCGGCCGAAGGTCTGCTCATGGGAAAGGAAGAGGTTTTTCACCAGCTGCTGGGTGATGGTGCTTGCACCTTCCTGGATTTCTCCGTACTGCAGATTTACCAGGGAGGCCCGGGCCACGCTTTCAAAGTCCACCCCGTGGTGGGTGTAGAAGCGGCGGTCCTCTACCGCCAGGATGGCGTGCTGCATATTTTCCGGCACATCTTTCAGGCGCACGTAGTTTTCCTTGTCCAGCCTGGCCTCCACTGCCCGGTGCAGGAAGAAGAAGCGGGAGAGCCTGTCGCTGCCGCTCAGTTCCTCGGCAGTATCTGAGGCAATGGCGGGCAGGCGCTTCTCCAGCTTCGGCAGGAAATCACCTACGCCCTGCCAGGTGCGGGGAGAGAAAACCATCAGCCCGCCGGAAAAGGCAAAGGCGATAAAAAATAGGATGGCAAGCAGGGCCAGGAAGCGCAGGGGCTTCACGCGCCGCCTGATGACTTTTTTCCCGGTTCCCTTGCGTTTGGTTGTTTTTTTCATAGTCCCCTCCTTAGGAAGATTCTCTCCTATTATACTCCAATCTGTTCATTTTAGAGGAGAATTTTCGCAGAAAGAAAAAAATTCTCAGGGGACTATTGCAAAAATATACATTCTGGTTGTATAATTATGCTCATAAGTTTACAGGGTACACTTGAGAGAGGGAGCGGCAATACCGCAAGTCCTTTCAAGGCGTACAGGTCAGGGGGAGAGTTTATGAAGGTAAGCGTATTGGGGGCCACGGGCTATGCAGGGGCAGAGCTCTTGCGATTGCTCTACAGCCACCCTGAGGCTCAGGTGGTGCACATCACTTCTGAAAGCCACACGGGAGAGAAGATTGACAGCCTTTATCCACATCTTTCAGGACTGTATAATATGCAGCTTGAGAGCATGAAGGATATTGAGTCCATCGGCAGGGACAGCGATTTCGTCTTTATCGGCCTTCCCCATGGCCATGCCATGAAGGTGGGGCAGGAGCTGGAAAACCTGCCCGTAAGGATTATCGACCTGGGGGCAGATTACAGGTTCGATGATACAGAGGTCTATGAAGCCTGGTATCACGTACCCCATACGCATAAGGATGCGCCCAGGGTCTACGGACTGGCGGAGCTCTACCGGGACAAGATCAAGGATGCCAAGATCATCGGCAATGCGGGCTGCTTCACCACTGCCAGCATCCTGGCTTTGGCACCGTTGGCCAAGGAACACCTGATTGAGGTGAACACCATCATCGTGGATGCCAAGTCCGGCGTCTCCGGGGCAGGCCGTGGGGCCAAGGTGCCCAATCACTTCCCGGAGCTTTACGATAATTTCCGGGCTTACAATGCCTGCAAGCACAGGCATACGCCGGAAATCGAGCAGGCCATGACGGATCTTTCCGGTGAGGAGACTATCATAAACTTCACGCCGCATCTGGTTCCTATGTCCAGGGGCATTCTTTCCACTTGCTATGCAACCCTGAAGCCCGGTGTCACGACTGAAATGGTCAATGAGGCTTTCGATAAGCTTTACGGTGAGGAACACTTCATCAGGCTGCGGGGCCTGGGGGCCTATCCTTCCACCAAGGAGGTGCGCGGTTCCAACTACTGCGACCTGGGCTGGCATGTAGACGAGCGCACGAAGCGGGTAATCGTCATGTCTGCCATTGACAATCTGGTGAAGGGAGCCGCAGGGCAGGCAGTGCAGAATTTCAATATTGCCTGCGGTTTTGATGAGAAGACGGGCCTGGATATGGTGCCCATGTATCCTTGATAGATAATTATGGAGGTTCAAGATATGTCAGATATGTTCAGCGAAGCAATGTGCAAGGCCGGTGTCACTTATCCTCAGGGGTTCAAGGCCGCTGGTGTCAAGGCCGGCGTCAAGAAGAGCGGCAACCTTGATGTGGCTGTCATCTATACGGAGAAGGAGGCCAGCGTGGCCGGTGTCTTCACCCAGAATGCGGTGGCAGCAGCGCCGGTTTTCGCTTCCAAGAAAGTAGTGGCTACGGGCAAGGCACATGCCATCACCGCCAATGCAGGCTGCGCCAATGCCTGCACCGGCGAGCAGGGCACGAAGGATGCCGCTGCCATGCAGTCTATCACCGCTGAGGTGCTGGGCTGCGAGCCTTTGGATGTGGTGGTAGCATCTACGGGCATCATCGGTGTGAATTTGCCCATGGAGAAGATGGAAGCCGGCATCAAGCAGGCTGTCAGCGAACTTTCCGAGCATGGCAGCGAGACTGCAGGCAAGGCCATCATCACCACGGACACTTATTCCAAGTCCTGTGCTGCTGAGATTGAGCTGGGGGGCAAGAAGGTGCGCTTCGGCGCCATCGCCAAGGGCTCCGGCATGATCCAGCCCAATATGGCTACCATGCTCTGCTTCATCACCACGGATGCGGCTATCGATTCGAAACTTTTGCAGAAAGCCCTGTCGGAAATCACCGAGGTTTCCTTCAATATGATTTCCATTGACGGCGACATGAGCACCAATGACATGGTGATTGTGCTGGCCAATGGTGAGGCAGGCAACGAAGAGATCAAGGTTGAGGGTGCCGACTACGAGAAGTTCAAGGCTACCTTGCAGGAGCTCTGCCAGGGCCTGGCCCAGCGCATTGCCGCTGACGGTGAGGGTGCTACCAAGTTCCTGACGGTGCACGTTTCCGGTGTCAAGAACTTTGCTGACGGCAAGACCATTGCCATGAGCGTGGCCAAGAGCCCTCTGGTGAAGACGGCTTTCTTCGGGGAAGACCCCAACTGGGGCCGGGTCATCTGCGCTGTGGGCTATGCCGGAGTTGAGATGGTGCCTGAGAAGACCGTGGTGAAGTTCGGCGGCATTCCTGTCTATGCTTACGGCGTGGGTGCGGAGCATGACGAGGAGGCCCTGAAGCAGGTCATGAGCCAGAAGGATATCGTCATCGACATTGACATGGGCCTGGGCGAGGCTGAGGCTACGGTCTGGACCTGCGATTTCTCCTATGAGTATGTGAAGATCAACGGCGAGTATCACACCTGAGGGAGGCTGGAACCATGGATTTTTCTGCAGAGGATAAGGCAGGGGTCCTGGTGGAGGCCCTGCCCTATATACAGGAATTTTATGGCAAGACCATCGTCATCAAGTACGGTGGCAATGCCATGGTCAGCGAGGAGCTGAAGGAAAAGGTCATGCAGGACATTGCCCTGATGAAATACGTGGGCATCCGTCCGGTGATTGTCCACGGGGGCGGCCCGGAAATCACGGGCTTCCTCAAGAAGGTGGGCAAGGAAAGCTCCTTTGTGGCAGGCCTCCGGGTCACCGATGAGGAAACCGTGGAAATCGCGGAAATGGTGCTGGACGGCAAGATCAACTCCGAGATCGTGAACCTGCTGAACCGCCGGGGAGTCAAGGCTGTGGGCCTGTCCGGCAAGGATGCGGGCCTTATCAAAGCCAGGAAGAAAATGGCCACCGTCTACGAGGGCGAGGCTGAGAAGCAGGTAGATATCGGCTATGTGGGCGAGGTTGAAGAAATCCAGACTGGCATTATCGAAGACCTCCTGGACCGCGGTTATGTGCCTGTGGTGGCCCCCATCGGCGTAGGGGAGAATGGCGAGAGCTACAATATCAACGCCGACTATGTGGCGGCGGAGATGGCAGGAGCCCTGCAGGCGGAGAAATTGCTGCTGCTGACAGATGTGGAAGGGATTTACAAGGATTTCAACGACAAGTCTTCCTTCATCTCTACCCTGCACATGGAAGAAGCCAAGGCATATATAAGAGAGGGCATTATTGCCGGAGGCATGATACCGAAGGTGGAAGCCTGCCTCAAGTCCCTCTCCATGGGCACAGGCAAGACCCATATCATCGACGGGCGTCTGGGACATTCTCCCATTCTGGAAATGTTCACTGCCAAGGGTATTGGTACCCAGGTGGTACGCTGAGAGGAGCAGATTATGCGGGAAACTGATCAAGAGATAATGGCCAAGGACAAGGCAGGTTACCTGCCGGTGTTCAACCGCTATGAAATAGTGCTGGACCACGGCGAAGGCGCTTATGTCTGGGACCATAACGGCAAGAAATATTTGGATTTCCTGGGGGGGATTGCAGTCAATGTGCTGGGACATAATCACCCGGCGCTGGTAAAGGCAGTGTCAGAACAGGCTGGCAAGATGCTGCACTGCTCCAACCTTTACTACACCCAGCCCCAGGCTGATGCGGCAGACAAGCTAGCCAGGCTCAGCGGCCTTGAGGAAGCCAAGGTGTTCTTTGGCAACTCCGGTGCTGAGGCCAACGAAGGGGCCATCAAGCTGGCCAGGAAATTCGCCCATGCCAAGGACCCTGAGAAGAGCCAGATCATCACAGCCTGGATGAGCTTCCATGGCAGGACCCTGGCTACCCTTACAGCTACAGGCCAGCCCCACTATCAGGAGGGGGTAGGGCCTCTGCCGGAGGGCTTTGACTATGTGCATTACAACGATATAGCTGAGCTTGAGAGCATGATGAGTGACAAGACCTGCGCCGTCATGCTGGAGACCATTCAGGGTGAGGGCGGTGTCTATCCTCCGAATCCCGGCTACCTGCAGAAGGTGCGGGAGCTTTGCGACAAGCACGGCGCCCTGCTGATCTTTGACGAGATACAGGCTGGTATCGGCAGAAGCGGCAAATTCTTCGCCTATGACAAGTACGGGGTGAAGCCGGATATCGTGACCCTGGCCAAGGGATTGGCTGGCGGCGTGCCCATCGGTGCCTTTGTGGCCCGGGGGGAAGTGGCCAAGGCCATGAAACCCGGCGATCATGGCACCACCTTCGGTGGCAATCCTCTGGCCTGTGCCGCAGCCAATGTGGTGCTGGATACAGTGCCCAAGGCGGAGTTCCTGGGGCAGATTGAGAAGGTGGGCGGCTATTTCAAGCAACAGCTGGTCAAGCTGCAGGAGAAGTTCCCCTCCCTTATCAAAGAAGTGAGGGGCGAGGGGCTGATCCTGGGGGCGGAGCTCTCCAAGGATAATATCGGCAGGGATATCGTGAACGACTGCCTGGCCGAAGGCGTTATCATCAACTGCACCGTAGGCAAGGTGCTGCGCTTCATTCCTCCTTTGATCATCACGGAGGAACATGTGGACGAAGTTATCGGGGCACTTGAGAAAGTGTTGCCCAAATACAACTGATTTGGGGGATTTTTATGTTAAAAGGCAGGGATTTGCTCTCTATCCACGAACTTACAGTAGGGGAAGTGGAGGAGATACTGGCTCTGGCAGCAGAGCTTAAGGCCAAGCAGAAAGCCGGCATTGAGCATAAGCTGCTCTCTGGCAAGACTTTGGGCATGATTTTCGAGAAGTCCTCCACCCGCACCAGGGTTTCCTTTGAAACCGGCATGTATCAGCTGGGAGGACAGGCCCTGTTCCTGTCCAACCGCGACCTGCAGCTGGGCCGCGGCGAGCCCATCAAGGATACGGCCAGGGTGCTGTCCCGCTATCTGGACGGCATCATGATCCGCACCTACGGCCATGAGCGGGTAGTGGAGCTGGCAGAGTATGCAGATATCCCCGTCATCAATGCGCTGACGGATCTCCTGCACCCCTGCCAGGTGCTTACCGACCTGCTTACCATCAGGGAGCATAAGGGCAAGAACCTCAAGGGTCTGAAGATGGCCTATGTGGGTGATGGCAACAACATGACCAATTCCTACATGTACGGCTGTGCCAAGGCGGGCATGGAGTTCGTGGCGGCTACGCCTGAGAATTATCGCCCTGATGAGACGGTGACGAAGCAGGCCATGGAGGATGCCAAGGCTACGGGAGCTTCCATCAGCCTGGTGACTGATCCTGTAGAAGCTGTCAAGGGGGCCGACATCGTGGTGACCGACACCTGGGCCAGCATGGGACAGGAAGAGGAACATGATGAGCGCAAGAAAATCTTCGCTCCCTATCAGGTGAACAAAGAGCTCATGGCTCACGCTGACAAGCGGGCCATCGTCATGCACTGCCTGCCTGCATATCGCGGTGAGGAAATCACCGAGGAAGTGCTGGAGGCCAATGCAGATGTCATCTTTGATGAGGCAGAGAACCGCCTGCATACCCAGAAGGCCATCATGGCGCTCTTGATGGGCAACTGAATCAGGTTTCACTAAGATTTACATAGACATCATGATAAAAGGAGATGCTTACTATGGCAAAAGCAAAGGTTAGCAAAGTTGTTCTGGCATATTCCGGAGGACTGGACACTTCCGTCATCATTCCCTGGCTCAAGGAGAACTATGACGGCTGCGAAGTCATCGCCTGCTGCTGCGATATCGGACAGGGTGATGAGCTGGATGTGGTCCATGACAAGGCCCTGAAGTCCGGCGCTTCCAAGGTCTATGTGGAAGACCTCACCGAGGAGTTCCTGACTGATTACGTCTGGCCCACCCTGCAGGCCGGGGCTGTCTATGAGGGCAAGTACCTGCTTGGCACCTCCTTCGCCCGTCCCCTGATCGCCAAGTGGCTGGTGGATGTGGCCAAGAAGGAAGGCGCGGATGCCATTGCTCATGGCGCTACCGGCAAGGGCAACGACCAGGTGCGTTTCGAGCTGACCGTCAAGGCTCTGGCTCCCAACCTCACCATCATCGCTCCCTGGCGTGAGTGGGACCTTGATTCCCGCAGCGCTGAAATCGAGTATGCCAAGAAGCATGATATCCCCGTGGCTACGGAAAACAAGACCTACAGCATGGACCGCAATATCTGGCATCTCTCCCATGAGGGTTCTGACCTGGAGGATCCTGCCAACGAGCCCAAGAACAGCATGTTCCTTATTTCCAAAGCTCCTGAGGATGCTCCGGACAAGCCCGAGTATGTGAAGATCTGCTTCGAGAAGGGCAAGCCTGTAGCTGTCAACGGCGAGAAGCTGGGGGCCGTGGAGCTCCTCACCAAGCTCAACGAGATCGGCGCCCGCAACGGCGTGGGCATCGTGGATATCTGCGAGAACCGCCTGGTGGGCATGAAGTCCCGCGGCGTCTATGAGAATCCCGGCGGAGCCCTGCTTTACTACGCACATCGCGAGCTGGAGTACCTCTGCCTCGACCGTGCTACCTATCATTACAAAGAGGGCCTGGCTATCCGCTACGGCGAGCTGGTCTATGACGGCATGTGGTTCTGCCAGCTGCGTGAGGCCCTGGCTGCCTTCGTGGAGAGCACCCAGCAGACTGTCACCGGTACCGTGACCCTGAAGCTCTACAAGGGCAACATCATCTCCGCTGGCTCCACTTCTCCCTATTCCCTCTACAGCCAGGAGTTCGTCACCTTCGAGCATGACGATGTGTACGATCAGGCTGATGCTACGGGCTTCATCAACCTCTTTGGCCTGCCCTTGAAGGTCCGTGCCCTCATGCAGGAGAAGAATGAGAAATGAGCGAGGCCATGTGGGGAGGACGCTTCACCAAGACTGTTGATGAAATGGTCAATGAGTTCCAGGCGTCCATAAACTTTGACAAGCGCATGTATCATGAGGATATTGCAGGGTCTATCGCCCATGCCATCATGCTTTCCAAATGCGGGATCATCTCCGAGGATGACTGCGGGGCAATCCTGGCGGGGCTGAAGGACATCGAGGGGCAGATTGAGGCGGGGGAGTTTGACTTCTCCGTGGACCTTGAGGATATCCACATGAATATCGAAAAGCGGCTGACGGAAGCCATAGGAGAGGCAGGGGGGCGGCTCCATACCGCCCGCAGCCGCAATGACCAGGTGGCTTTGGACACTCACATGTATGTCCGCCGTGAGACCGTAGCCGTGCTGAGGGAGATCCTCAATCTGCAGGCCGCCCTGGTGGAGACAGCCAAGGCCAATCAGGATGTGATCATGCCCGGCTACACCCACCTGCAGCGGGCACAGCCCATCCTTTTTGCCCATCATCTGCTGGCCTACTTCGGCATGCTCTCCCGTGATTTCGCCCGCTTTGAGGGGGTCTACCAGAGGGCGGACATCATGCCTTTGGGAGCAGGCGCTTTGGCTGGCACCACCTTCCCCATTGACAGGGAACTGGTGGCCAGGCAGCTGAACTTCCAGCAGATTTACGGCAACAGCCTGGATGCAGTCAGCGACCGCGACTACATCATGGAATTCCTGTCTGCTGCCTCCATACTCATGGTGCACCTGTCCCGCCTGTCCGAGGAGACCATTCTCTGGTGCAGCCGTGAGTTCTCCTTTGTGGAGCTGGATGATGCCCATTGCACGGGCTCCTCCATGATGCCCCAGAAGAAAAATCCCGATGTGTCCGAATTGGTGCGGGGCAAGACCGGCAGGGTGGTGGGCCACCTCATGGCTATGCTGACTACGGTCAAGGGCCTGCCCCTGGCCTATAACAAGGATTTGCAGGAGGACAAGGAGGGCATCTTCGATGCCATCGACACGGTGAAGTTCAGCCTGGGTGTCTATGCCCAGCTGATCCGTGGCATGAAGGTGAAGAAAGAGGTCATGCGCAGAGCTGTGGCAGAGGACTTCTCCAATGCCACGGACCTGGCTGATTATCTGGTGAAGAAGGGCATGCCCTTCCGCCAGGCCCATGCCGTCTCCGGCACCGCTGTACACACCTGCCTGGAAAAGGGCTGCTACCTGCAGGATATGAGCCTGGAGGAGTACAAGAAGCTCTCTGAACTCTTCGAGGAGGATATCTACGAGGCCATCAGCCCCGAGACCTGTGTGGCAAACAGGAATTCCCTGGGTGGGACTTCCTACGCACAGGCAGCAAGGCAGCTGGCGGCAGCAGAGGAACTGCTGGCGGCAGAGAACAAGCTGCAGGAAGAACTGGCGCAGAAGCAGATTTAAGTCAATAACGCAAAGCAGGACACAGCCATTGGTGCAAGGCATGATGGCTGTGTCTTTTTTGTCTGCCCATGGAGAAAGAGGATTTTTCCTGAAGGGTGCAGAAATCTATATCAACTAAAGGGCCAGGACTGAAACGGAGGTGGAGTTTATGTCCATGGAATGGAGAATCTACGGCAGGTCCGTGGTGTTCGTGCTCATTACAGCAGTGCAGGAGCTTTATTACGGGGCAGAGGTGGTTGTGCAGTTCACAGCCAATAAAGGACTGTTTTGCGAGCTGAATCATCTGCCTGTGCCGCTTAACGAAGGAGTGGTGCGGGCCATTGAGATGAAGATGCGCCAGATTGTGGCAGAGGACAGGCCTTTGGTCAAGAAGTCCATGTTGCGGGAGGAGGCAGTGCAGCTTTTCAAGAGCAGCGGACAGATTGAAAAGGCGAACCTTATCAGCGCGCTGCCCAGGGAAATGGTGAGCATCTACAGCTGTGGCAATTACCATGACTACCTCTATGGGAAATTGCGTTCCTCTACCGGAGAGCTGGGGCATTTTGAGCTTGACTATGAGCCACCGGGGATTCTCCTGCGCATGCCCACCCAGTATACCTATGAAACTATGGAGATTCCCCGCCGGGTTTCCCAGCCCAAGTTCCATCAGATCTTGTCTGAGTCCAAAGAGTGGGCCAAAATCCTCCAGTGCCGCTATGTGGCGGATCTCAACCGGGCCAACAAACAGGGCAGGATGGGGGAGGTTATCCGCGTTTCTGAGGCGCTGCAGGAAAAGACCATTGCCAGGATTGCCGACCACATTGCCGAGCACAGGGGCAGGCTACGGCTGATACTCATAGCGGGGCCTTCGTCCTCAGGCAAGACCTCTTTTGCCCAGCGCCTGCGGGTGCAGCTGCTGGTGAACGGGCTGCGGCCTGTATCTATTTCGCTGGATGATTATTTCAAGAACCGTGTGGACACGCCCAAGAATGAGGCAGGAGAGTACGACTACGAATGCCTGGGAGCTCTAGACACGGAGCTTTTCAATGAGCAGATGGTATCCCTGCTGAAGGGAGAGGCTGTAGACCTGCCCCATTACAATTTCCTCACGGGCCTGAGCGAAAGGGGCGGGGGGCGGCATCTGCTGGTGGCTCATGACCAGCCCATCATCGTGGAGGGGATTCACGGCCTCAATGAAAAGCTCAGCGAACTGGTGCCCAGGGAACAAAAGTACAAAATCTATATCAGCGCCCTGACTCAGCTGAACATAGATGCCCACAACAGGATTCCCACCACCAGTGCCCGGCTCCTGCGCCGGCTGGTGCGTGACTACCAGTTCCGCGGCGCTCGTGCCCTCAAGACCCTGCATCAGTGGCCTGCTGTGCGGGAGGGGGAGGAAAAGTACATCTTCCCCTTCCAGGAGGAGGCAGACTTCATGTTCAACTCTGCCCTAATCTATGAGCTGGGCATCTTGAAGCATTACGCTGAACCTTTGCTGGAAAGTGTTTCTCCAGAGGTGCCCGAGTACGGAATGGCCCGGCGTTTGCTGGACTTCTGTCAGTATTTTGACCCCATAACTGTGGAGGACGAGGTACCAAATAATTCCATTCTGAGGGAGTTCATAGGAAAGTCGGTGTTCTTCAAATAGAGAGAGCCTGTTTGCGACCAGTACGGTTTTGCAAACAGGCTCTTTTTTTATGCGTTCATGGAACTTATTTTTCCAAATCATATCGTATCTATGCCCCTTTTTGGAAAGCATAGCATATATGTTCGTGAAGACAGCTCTGTGTGTCATAAAATTACATTGACTGAGTAAAAAATAATCACTATAATAAATATGTTGCTTAATAAATAAACAAAAAGCGTTGCAGGGAGTGGAGACATCAGGTGGGCAAATTGATACTTTACGGCAGAGGCCTCATAGCAGAGGAATACTGCAGATATCTGGAAGCTCAGGGCAGGGGTGAGGACATAGAAGCCTTTGCCGTCACGAAAATGAACGGTCAGGGAAATACATACTGCGGCCGCCCCTGCTTGGAGATAGAAGAAGCCATAAAGATATTCCCAAAAGCTGAGATACACCTGACCCTGCAGGAAAAGTATCACGAAGAAGTTATTGGCTTGCTGGCAGAATTGGGCAGAGAGCCAAAGGAAATCATCGGCCTCCACCGCATGACGCAGCTGCTGGGGGAGCAGGGCATTAAAGAAATCAGTGAGGCATGCTCCGACCTGATAGTAAATCGCAACCCCTACGACTACTCCATGCTGGAAATCTCCCCCAAGGAGCACCCGGAAGCCAGGTTTACTTTCTACCCCATGACCCAGGTGCCCCTGTCACAACCGGAGATCAGATACTTACACCAAACCGTAAGTAAATTTAGCAATGGTAGCGTAACAAGTAGTCCTTACCTCCACCGCGCGCGGGGAGCGCGAAGCGTGGAAGTCCAGTGGACTTCCCGTGGGTGGCAACCCGAAGGGCTGATGGAAGGGGGGCAGAGCCAACTCTATTTGGCAATGGCAACATCACTAAAAGATGCCAGAGTCAGCATGGAAAACCTGCCAGATTACGTCCATCCCGTCATGGGAGGCACAGCAGGTTATGATGGCCCCCGCACAGCAGAAATGGCGTATGACGATGAGGAATCCGACACCCTTTCCAGTTATAACAGCCTATATTCCGAACTGACAGTTGCCCACTGGCTATGGAAGAAAGCTCCCTGGGCCAAATATCTGGGACTTTGCCACTATCGGCGCCATTTTGTTCTGACAGAAGAAATAAAGAAGGCAATGGCCGAGGGAAAGGTGGATGTCTTGCTGACTACCCCAAGATTGACCTTTCCTACAGTTCATGCATATTTTGCAGGTCTCCCCGTTACGACCATGGACGAGCAGGATTACAGCCTCATGCTGAGATTGATTGAGCATGAAGATTCTGAGCTGGCAAATTTTTCCAAGGAATTCCTGGAAGGGCAGATTCATTACCCAAACAACATGGTTATCGCTAAGAGAGAGATTTACCTGGCCTATTGCCGCTTTATGTTCAAGGTGCTGCATGGCATGCAGGAGCATTACAAGAAGCATGGGATTGCTCGTCCCGACAGGTATTTGGGTTATGTAGGAGAGCTCTTGACCACGGTTTACTTTGCCTGGTATTGCGAAAAATACCGTGTCGCTTATATAGATTACAAGCTGCTAAGAGAAGTCTGAAGGAGAGGTCGTATGCCGGAAATATCCGTGATAGTGCCCCTTTACAATGCAAGGAAGTATCTGCAGGAGGCTATTGATAGCGTACTAGCTCAGACTTTTCAGGATTTCGAAATCATAGTGGTAGATGACTGCTCAACGGATGGCAGCTGGGAACTGGTAAACAGGCTTTATGGAGAAAATGATAAGGTCAGCCTGTATCGCCATGAAGGCAACAAGACCGCAGGTGGCGCCAGAAACACGGGCCTTGAGCACGCCAAGGGCAAATACATTGCTTTCTTGGACAGTGATGATCTCTATTTGCCAGAGTCATTGGAAATCATGCATAAGGCGGCCGAAAAGTACGGCGCGGAGGTAGTTCATTCCCCAGGTTGCCTGGTACCCCAGGGAGATCAGGAACAGGTAAGGACAACAGATGAATTCCGCACCATTCTCTTTGACGATATGCCAGCCTCAGAGAAGCCAGTGCTGATAAACGAAGATAAGGCCTATCGCGTGGAGCTTTGGGCCAGGCGGAAACTTTATGGCACCATCTGGAACAAGCTTTTCAGAAAGGATTTTCTGGACGAGCACCACATACGCTTTGAGGAAAATTTGGTGCCGGGGCAGGATGCCATCTTCCTGTTCCGTTGTGTCTTCTATGCCAGAGGCTACCTATGGATTCCGGACATCTTCTACATCTACCGCCGTCCTGTCACATCTGTGACCAGAAAAAAGCGGGATGCCAAATTTATCGCAATGCAGGCCAAAAATATTGCAGCGAAGATAAAGGCACTGGATACCTATATGGGTGACATCCCGTGGTTCAGTGACAAACCGGAAGTACAGGACAAAGTGCGGGAGTTTGCCATTATCGACACTGACCCCTCCTTCATTCAGCAAGGCTACCACAGCCAGGGCCTGCTGGAGGGTAGTGAGGAAGAAATCCGCCAAGCATTTAGGGATCTTTACGGAGAGCAAGGCTATTTCGCCTACTGGTATTTCCACCACTATCATCTGCTGAAAGCAGGAGCGGGAGCAACCAATGAGGGCCAGTCATACATCTTCCCCTATCATCTTTTCCAAGAGGGAGAGAGAACTGTCATCTACGGCGCCGGAGAGTCAGGTCAGTCTTTCTATCGACAACTGCAAAGGCAAAACTACCTCAAGCCCGTAGGTATAGTGGACAAAAGAGCCAAGGAACTTAAAACTCCGGACTTACCTGTGCAGCCTGTTGAAGACTTGAAAAAGATGGACTTCGATGCCATCCTGATTGCCGTCATCAATGAAAAAGCAGCCAAGGAAATCAAGGCTATGCTCATTCAAATGGGAATAGCGGAAAACAGGATTCGCTGGCAGGGCAATGCCTACACAACAGATGACTATTACAACAACTACTATTTTCCCTTACTGAGAGAAAACCATCAAGCAAGACAAAACTAAAAGCCTGCCCCGTGAAACGGGGAAGGGGGACCGGCGAAGCCGGTGGAAGGGGGGACTAGCCGTCACGCCCTCTCCTTAAAGGCAAAAAGGAGCAATACACCATGAAAATAGCAATCGCAGGCACAGGCTATGTCGGTTTCGTCACCGCTGTCTGCCTGGCCGAGCACGGCCACCAAGTCACCTGTGTGGATGTGGACAAGCAGAAAATCGATAGTCTGAACCGCTACGGCAAGGCCCTGATCTACGAAAAAGACCTGGATGCCCTGATGGAAAAGAACAAGGAGCGCCTGACCTACACCACGGATTATGCCAGTGCCTACAAGGATGCAGAAATCATCTTCATCGGCGTGGGCACCCCGGAGAAGCGGGATGGATCTGCCAATCTGAACTACGTCTACGCCGTGGCCATGCAGATAGCGGAGACCGCAGAGCGGGAGTGCGTAGTGGTAGTGAAATCCACCGTCCCCATTGGCACCAATGAACGAATCGAAAAGCTAATCAAAGAGCATAGAGCAGAGGGGGTAGCCCCCCTCCATGTGGCCTCCAATCCGGAGTTTTTGTCGCAGGGTACGGCGGTGCACGATACTCTCCATGCCTCACGCATCGTCATGGGGGTGGAGGATGAATACTCCAAAGCAAAGCTCACGGAACTCTACAAGGACTTTGCCGCACCGAAGATTATTACCAATCGTCGCAGTGCGGAGATGATCAAGTATGCTTCCAATGATTTCCTGGCGCTCAAGATAAGCTACATCAACGAAATCGCTAACCTTTGCGAGGAAATCGGGGCAGATATAGAGGATGTAGCCAAAGGCATGGGCTACGACAAGCGCATTGGCAGCAAGTTCCTGCGTGCTGGCATCGGCTACGGCGGTTCCTGCTTCCCCAAGGACACCAAGGCCCTGCACTGGCTGTCTGACTACCATGAGCAGGAGCTGAAGACTGTCAAGGCGGCCATTGAGGTCAATGACCATCAGAAGCTGAAGTTGATAAGGAAGGCCCATAAGTATTATGAGGATCTGGAAGGTGTCACCGTGGCTGTGCTGGGGTTGACCTTTAAGCCTGGCACAGATGATTTGAGAGAGGCCCCGTCTCTCACCAATGTACCCATGCTGCTGGAGGAAGGGGCTATAGTGAGGGTTTATGACCCCATCGGCATGGAGCGGTTCAAGGAACTTTATCCTACACAGGTGAAGTATTGCAAGAGTGTGGAGGAGGCTTTGCAGGGAGCAGAGCTTTGCCTTATTTTGACAGATTGGCCGAAGATAAAGGAACTGCCCCTGCAGCGCTATGCAGAGCTTATGGCACGTCCGGTTATACTTGATGGTCGGAATTGCTATGAGCTGGCTGAAGCCAGAGAGGCAGGAGTGGCTTATGATTCTATGGGGCGGAGCGCAATAAATCCCGCAGATTTCTAAGGGAGTAGTTTTGGCAAACAAGGGAAATTCATTTGCTGGGTTTGAGAGGAGAAAACAAGTGGATATTTTAGTATCTGTTGTCATGCCGGTTTATAACGAAGAAAACTATTTGAGGGAATGTCTGGACGGACTGGTGGGCCAGACTTTGAAGGATATTGAGGTCATCTGTGTGGATGATGGTTCTACGGACAGTTCCGTGGCCATTTTGCAGGAATACGCTGCCCGCGACAGGCGTTTTAAGATTTTGCAGCAGGAAAATCAGGGCGCAGGCATAGCCAGAAATCTTGGCCTTAGCAAGGCAGCAGGCCGCTATGTGATATTCCTGGACAGCGATGATATCTTCGAGCCGGACATGCTGGAAAAAATGTATCAGGCGGCAGAGTCTGAGCGGGCTGATGTGCTGGTCTGCCGTTGCGACCGCTATGATGATGCTACCGGCGAATACACGCCCTACCCCTGGAGCATCAGAGAGAATCTTCTGCCTACAGCCAAGTCGTTTCCCTCTGCCGCCATTGGCAGGGACTTCTTCAAAGCCTTTATCTGGTGGCCTTGGGACAAGCTTTATCGTCGCTCTTTTGTGCAAGGTTTAGGCATTGGCTTTCAGGGACTTCGTACAACCAATGATCTCTTCTTTGTGGCAGCTTCTATGCTGAAGGCTGGTTGTATCTCCTATGTGGGCAATGTACTGGTGCATCACAGGGTGAACATGGGTGGCTCGCTGTCCGTGACCAGAGAAAAATCCTGGGACTGCTTCTACAAGGCGCTGAAAGCCGTGCGAGATTTCATGGAGAAGGAAAATCTGTTTGCAGTCAGGGAGCAGGATTTTGTCAATTACTGTGTCCATTTCTGTCTGTGGCAGCTGGAAAACATGAAGGGAGAAAGCAGGCGACAGCTGGCGGTCCATCTGTATAATAAAGGCTGGCAGGAATTGGGGATAGCCGGGAAAAACAGAACATATTTCTATCATCCCGGGGAATACGACAAGCTTCGCGGCCTGATCCGTACAGAAGCCAGAGATCTCATCGAGGCACAGGAAATGCACAGTGATTTCCCCATCAAGGTTTCGTTGATATTGCCCTCTTTGAACGTCCATGAATACATGGCAGAGTGCCTGGAAAGCGCTGTGAATCAGACTTTGCAGGATATCGAGATCATCTGCGTGGATGCCGGCTCTACAGATGGCACTTTGGAAATCATTCAGGACTATATGAGCCGTGACAGTCGTGTGAAGCTTATCAAGTCTGACAAAAAGAGTTATGGCTATCAGATGAATATAGCCATTGACAGTGCTCAGGGCGAGTACATCGGCATTTTGGAGACAGATGATTTCGCACCTGCAGAAATGTATGAGGAGCTTTACAATACCGCCATACAAAACGAGGCTGAGCTTGTAAAAGCCAGTTTCTATCGTTTTACCAGGGACAGCGAGGGAAATCTGCACAAGACCCTGTTCCATATCACCAAGGGGGACAAGAGTTATTGCGGTCGTGTGATAGATGCAGCCAAGGAAAAGAAATGCTTTACCTTCGAGATGAACACTTGGAGCGGTATCTATCTGAGAAGCTTCTTGGAAAATAACCATATCCGTCACAACGAGACCCCCGGGGCCTCTTTCCAGGACAATGGTTTCTGGTTCCAGACTATAATGCATGCCCGCAGGGCTTACTTTGTGGATAAGGCTTACTATATGAACCGCAGGGACAATCCAAATTCTTCGGTGTACAATGCAAGCAAGGTTTATTGCATATGTGATGAATATGACTACTTGGGCGAGTTGCTGTCCAAGGATGCTCTGCTTTTCGATGAGTTCAAGGGAGTATACGCTTGTGCGGCATTCCGCAACTATCGCTGGACTCTCGACCGCATTCCGATGAAGGATAAAGCTGTCTTCTATGAGCGCCTGAAAGCTCTTTGCCAGGAATTTACCCGGCGCAGGCTGGTGGACTATGAATTTCTCTTTGAGCAGAGTGAAATGCTGGCTATGGATTTCTATGCTATTGTCCATGAACCGGAGAAGTTTTTTGAACGTCTTTTTGGCATGAGGCGGGATGTCATAACTGCTGTGGCAGAGGCTGATAAAATCCTCATCTATGGCGCTGGCCTGATGGGCAAGTCCTGCTATGAAGATTTGGTCAAAGAGGGGTTGCAGGAGAAAATCATAGGTTTTGCTGTGACCGGAGCACCGGAGCTTGACAGCTTTAAGGATGTTCCTGTCAGGAGCCTGGAAGACTGGGCAGGAGAGGAAGATGCAGAAGTCATCATCGCCGTGAAGCCTGCCTATAAAAACGATGTGTACAAAAACTTGGTCTGCCACGGTTTCAACAAGAATCACCCTTATCCGGATGGTTCGTTTATCCGTTTGACGGAATTTGAGTTCTACAAAGACACCTTTAATGGCAATCTCAAGCAGAACTATGTCTTCCCCTTTGGTTGTGTCAAAAAGGGCAGCCGGGTGGTGCTTTATGGTGCTCATGAAGTAGGGCAGTCCTACTATAAACAGCTGGAGATTACAGGCTATGCACAGGTAGTGCAGTGGCTGGATGACAAGTATGAGCGTCACCTGAAGATGGGCATGCCTGTATCGGCACCGGATCAGCTGGGCAAGGTGGATTTTGATGCGGTAGTCATTGCTATGGGAAATCAGAAAAATGTGCGCGAAATAGGGTTGAAGATGCTGTCTAATGGCGTGCCTCTGGAAAAGATTGTCTGGATGGACAAGAAAAATAATACATGGCTTGAGACGTATAAGAAAGGTATTCTTTCAAAGTCAAAAAATAATCTGCGTAAGTGTATGGATGACATGAAGCAGAAGATGGAGAAGAAGCTTAAAGAGTTAAATACTCTCAGTAAGAAGATGGATTATGCTGAGTCATTGGTTTTGCCACAGCTTACTGTAGCTCTGGAAGAAAATGGTAAGGCTCTGCCCATCTTGGCTATAATAGAAAATCTTGGCAAGGTGTTTTCTCAGGCAGATTGTGTGGTGAAACTGCAACTGCTATCGCGAGATATTTTTGCCTGCGCTTGCCTAGAAGAACTTTTAAGAACTGTGCTTTTAGATGAAAAGATATTGGAGATTGAGCTTTTGAACTGTGGAAAAACCATGCCAGGGTTAAAAGTTATGAGCTTGTTGCAGGCTAATGATGTTTCTGTCAGTTTGATTCATGTTGAGGGTGAAGTATATCATCGCGATTTATTTGAAGTCCTGAAGGACAATAATATTGCGGTCAAGTGTGTTTTCCCGGATATCCGCGTGGAAGAAGCTGCTACTAGAAATAGCTTGAATAGCTTAGTTTTGACGGGAGATAAGCTCTATCGTGTCCCTGAAGCTGAAATTGGTAAAATAGCTTTTGACAGTGTCGATGATTATTTTATAGGCAGTCTTGAAGGTTCTTTGAAAGCTAAGCTTATGGAGGCCGTGGAGCTGAGTCATGTAGGAACTGTTTAAAAGTGCATATATAGGCCGCATTTAAGAAAATAATGGAAAAGATATTATGATCAATAGATTATGAAATTGCGTAGATGAAATATATGTTGTGGGAAAGGAAAGAAAAATGTTTGATGTAAATAATCAAATTGATGAGATAATACATGTAGCTTTTATATTAGACGAAAATTATATTACGCCAGCTTCCACCAGTATTTTTTCTCTGATAAAAAATAAGGAAACAAATACTAAGCTTGCTGTGCATTTGATTATGGATGATGTTGAGTCATCTTTGGCTGATAGATTGAAATGCTTTGAGGCAGATGATGTGTCCATAGATATTATATGCACTTCAGCGGAACTTTATAGAGACCTGCATAAATTCAATCCTCATAGCTATTGTGTTGCTTCCACTGCTGCGTTGTTAAAATTTTCACTTCCCCAACTCCTCAGTTCCTTGGATAAGGTGATATACCTTGATGGTGATTTGATTGTTCGTCATGACCTTAGAGAACTGTGGGACATTGAGTTGGACGATTGTTATGTTGCGGCAGCTATCGACAGCGGTACAATGTATTCCAAGAATCGATTCCATAAGATGGTTCAGGGTTATTTCAATTCTGGCGTTATGCTTTTGAACTTAGCTAAGATGAGGAATGATTCTTGCACTGAAAAATTGCTAGCTACAAAAAAACGACAAAAAGATAGCAATTTGATGGATCAAAATATATTCAATATTGTATTTGATGGCCATGTAAGATATGTTTCTTTGTTACATAATTTTCTTTATGTTAATTTGGTACGCGCTAAAGAAAAATATAGCATAGAGCAGTTGAATGTTTTGTATGGAACAAAGTTTTCAAATCTCGATGAGGTTTATCAATCTGCGTTTATAGTACATTATTCTTCTAAGGATAAACCTTGGAAATTTTCTGAGGTTCCTGGAGGAGATGAATGGCGAAAGATGTTCTATGAAATGCTGCTTGAACATCCGGAACTGCTGTATCTTAGTTCTGGCCTTGCAAAGAATGGATTGGGAAGAATTAGAAAATCAATTTCTGCAGGTGAGAGGAACTCATCCTTACCACTGAATATGGAACAGAACAGACCGTGGATAACTGTGGTAATGAGATTATCTCATGATATAGACCTGTTAGAGAAAAGCTTGGCCGCTCTTAGGGGGCAGACCTGGAAATCCTATGAGGTGCTTATCATTGCAGATGAGGTAATGGAAGCAGAAAAGGATATCCTTGAAAAATACCTGTATTCAGATGATATAGTTGTGCTTCTGAAACAGGGGAAAGATTGGGCAGAAAACGCAAAATACCAAGGAACTTGTGCTGCCAGAGGTGACTATGTATTGTTCCTGGATAGTCGCTGCATTGCCGATCGTTCTTTATTGAAGAATCTTTATGTGCGGGCAGAGATGACTCAGGCAGATATTGTGGCAGCTAATTATTATGAAGTGGATAACGAGGGGATAAAGAGAAGAGAGAATGGCTTTCATTTGAATTGGCTGACGGATGAAGCAGATAATGATTTGTTTGATTATCAGGACTGTCCAGATCGAATCATGAGTATGTTTCCTGCAATACCAGGTCCGAGATTGTATCGCAAGGATTTTCTTTTGAAGGAAGAATTAAAACTCAAAGAAAAACCCATGAATGATGATATGGTATTTTCTGCCTTGACTGCCATCATGGCAGATGGTATAACCTGCTTAAAGGAATCATTGGTGGAATATCATCGTCCAGAGCAGGAAATGTCATTGAAAGACATAGTAGATCAGATATCAGGCGCTACAAGCTATGCAATGAAAACATCTCGTCAGGATTCCATAAGGAACAGCATATGCCGTTTTGCTATTACAAACTATATGGATGTATTATGGAAACATATTAGAGATTTTCGGCATAAAACTGGTGCAGAAGCTGAGGCTGTGAGAGAGTATTATAAGTTCCTGCACAACGTTTTTGGCAGCGAGATATATGCAACTTTGGATGTAGAATCACTGCACAGCGAGGAATTGTATCGTGATTTATGCATAGTTCGGAGACTGGATTGTGGGCAGATAGAGGTGTTGGTAGAGCGTGAGTTCATTGTTTCTATGACATCATATCCAGCAAGAATTGGCTGTGTGTCAGCTGTTGTTGATTCTCTTATGAAGCAGAAAATTTCTGCAGACAGGATAGAGTTGTGGTTGAGCAGAGATGAATTCCCTGAGGAAGATGAAAGCCTTCCGGAGGAACTAAAGGAATATCAGAAGGAAGGTATTATAGATATTTGCTGGTGTGATGGAAATCTGAAACCACATAAAAAATATTATTATGCTATGCAGAAGCATCCTGAGGCTGTGATTGTGACCGTTGACGATGATTTGAAATATCCACGAGAAACGCTTAGGTCTTTGTATAGATCTTATCTGGAATTCCCAGAGGCTGTGTCAGCAACGCGGACTCACCTTATCATGATGAATGAAGAAAAGAATGAAATCCTGCCTTATCAAATGTGGCTTCATGAGCAGGAGGTAGTTAAAGGGGTCCCCACCCACGCCCTATTGGCAACAGGGGGAGCTGGAGCATTATATCCGCCACACTTATTGAGCACCTCAGATATGTTCGAGGAATCGAACATTGAAGTTACAGCATTGCATGCGGATGACCTTTGGCTCAAGGCTATGGAGATACTTTCAGGAGTGAAGGTTGTTCAAGCGGATAAGTTCAGGGAGCTTTCTTATGTGGAAAATTCCCAGGAAAATGCATTGTGGCGCACAAATGTAAAGGAAGATGGCAATGATGTACAGTTAAGAAAAATTATTGACTACGTTATAGAGAGCAGGGGATATGATTGTGTATCTGCCACTTTAAGTGAAGCGTGGGCATCACTTCCTTCAGAGCGTATAGAGGTGATGCTGGACTATTTCAAAAACAAGAAAAGCTGGCTGTGGTCAAAAATAAGAAGTGCAAGACGGGATGGAGTATCTCAGGTGCAAGCAAAGCTAAAAAAAACCTATGATGAAAAATCGAGATTGAATGCAAAACTTCAACAGGCATATGCAGAGAAATCGGAGATTAATGCAAAGCTTCAACAGACATATGCAGAGAAATCGGAGATTAATGCAAAGCTTCAACAGACATATGCAGAGAAATCGGAGATTAATGCAAAGTTGCAGCAGACATATGCGGAGAAATCGGAGATAAATGCCAAACTAAAACAGACGTATGAGGAGAAATCTGAACTTAATGCAAAGTTGCAGCAGACATATGCAGAGAAATCTGAAATCAATGCAAAGCTGAAACAGACATATCAAGAAAAGGCAGAGCGTGGCTTAGAAATAAAAGAATTACAGTCCAGATTAAATGTATATGAACCCTGGCGGAAATTAATTGACACCAATAGTGATACTTTTATTGAGCTGCTAAAAAAATGCTCATCTGTTGTCTTGTTCGGATGTGGCGATTTTGGCAAGAAACTTTGTGGAAAGATAAAAAAAATCCTTCCAGCTGACAATCTGATTTTATGTGATAATAGTGAGTCTTTGCAGGGGACAATGGTAGAAGGCAAGATTGTGAAGTCTTTGCCTGAGGTGCTTGGTGCTGTGGCTGAAAATAGTATCTATCTTGTAGCAACCACGAAGTATGCTGCTGAGATATATGCACAACTTCTTTCCTGCAATGTAAACAAGGAAAAAATAATAGTAGTAGACCAGAAGATATTTGATGGTCTTGAAGTAAAATGAAATAGTTAGGGGATACTCAGTGATTAAAGAGAATTTGAGTGCGCTAGGGATATTCGCTAAACTTGAATTGAAATACTATCGCACATCAAATTCTAATAATTAATGCAAGATCTTACATTTTGGGAAAGGAAAAGGAGTGTTTCTGATAGCGATATATTTCAGATATGAGTGTATGTAGCTCGAAATTTAATTTTTTGTTTACCCAAGTTGACTACAAAAAAATCAACTTATCCGAAGGTTATTCTGATAGGATGGTGTAATGGAATTGTGAGAAGAATCTTTTGAGTCGGTTCGAAAAGCAACCTACAGATTTTTTTTGTGATGAATTTGAATGATGAACAATTCTGGATACTGAGATAGGTGATACTCATTTGCAACATTATTTTGCCATAAATTTTGGGGGAACATTGAATAGTGTGCCATGGCTCAAGGCAGGCAAATAGATGACTTTGATTTTTTTTATTTACATGGTGCCTATGGGGGAAGGAGTTTGTCAAGATGGAGAAAAAAGAGACCAGGGAAATGGCAATAATGGTGCTGGACGGTGAAGAGACATATGTACCTGTTTATGCTGTAAAGCAACTCATGAAGAAAGTTGGGACATGCAGGGTTTATATTGTGAAGCCAGAGAATGGTCATTATGCTGGGGTGGTGTCATGGAAGGAACTCTTGGACACGTCAGAGCCTTATGTGCAATTTCGTCACAATACTATTCTCTTGCGAGAGAATAACTTCTTATTAGCGAAAAAAATGATGCAAGAAAATAGTGTTGAATTTTTGCCTGTGGTAGACAGCAAGGGAATTCTGCTGGGAGAATTCAATAAAGATGATGACTACAGCTATTGCGCTGCTAAAGTTTTGACTTTTTATGGTATTGATAAAACAGGTATCAATGAAACCTATCGTTTATTTAAGCGACGTGGATATGGAATAACTCTGGTAAAACCATTCCAAAAAAAGAATATTTCTCTTTACGAACGCATGGTTAGTTTGCTTCGAGAAAGCAATGTTCCATTTGATAAGGCAGATGAGAGAAATATTATGGATTTCTTGGACAAACAGACATCTCTGGTTTTTCCTGACAAACAGGAATACCATACCATGCAGGCTGTGTGTAGGAATTCGTTGAGGAGAAAAGCCACATATACGTTTTACCGGTCTTTCTTCGATGAAGTGGAGCGTATGCAGAGCGATAATTTGGATTATCGTCTGTTGAAGGATATGTTGTCGACTTCTGCTGAGGTAGAGATTTTTGTTCTCAGTAATTCTGAGCATGGAGACAGTTCATATTTAAAAGGATATAAGGAGCAAAGGTCATCCGCTGGTTTTCCATCAGACCAAGCTTGCCAGGGATTTTTTGAAGAGCTATATAGTCCAGAGTACGTCCAATCTCTAAAATCTATTATGCCTGCTGCACATATACGGATGAATGGCGTGAATCGATTGAAGGATTCGGAGCACCCGCTGTTCCATGTTAGAAATGGTGAGCGTAGTACTTGCGGTGTGCCTAAGAAATATGACCGCACTATATGGTTTTTTGGTCCTTGTATCATGGTTGGATCTTTGGTAGATGATGCTCATACTATTGAAAGTTTGCTGCAAAAGCAGCTTAATGAGATGGGGTACTCTGTGCGTGTACGTAATGAAGGGGCTTGGGGCGGGATGCTGGGACGTATTCTTAGCACTCGTTTTGTATCAGGTGATATACTGGTTATTTTTGATGCCAATGGACGGTACGGTTTTCCTGCCATAAACTTGCCTGAGATTGCAGAGCGGTATAGCATGCCATATGGTTGGTTCACTGATAGCCTGATTCATTGCAATCACAAGGCAAATACTATTTTAGCTAAAGAATTATTGTCGTTGATGAAAAATTCTTTGGATAAGAAGCCAAAGGTGAGGAAGCCGTTCCAATTCAGCAAAGGCATGTATCTGAGATATACGTATCTTTGCAAGTATTTTTATGATACCAAGCTTTTAAAATATGCTAGAGTGGGTGCTATTGTCATGAACTGTAACCCATTCACTAAGGGACACAGATATTTGATTGAAGAAAGCATAAAGTTGGTAGACTGTCTCATTATCTTTGTGGTGGAGGAAGACAAATCATTGTTTTCTTTCACAGAGCGGTTTCAGATGGTTCAGAAAGGCGTCAAGGATTTAAAGAAAGTAATAGTGGTGCCAGGGGGAGCATTTATCCTGTCTCAGACTACGTTTCCTGAGTATTTCATCAAAATAAAGGATGAGGATATTCGTATGAATGTGGAATACGATGTATCTCTCTTTGCGGAATTTATTGCCAAACCTCTTGGTATTACTTATAGGTTTGTGGGAGAAGAGAAGGAGGATCCTGTTACTGCAGAGTATAATGCTGCTATGAATAGAATTCTGCCTAAATACGATATCCGTTTGATAGAAATACCGCGCATTTCGCAGGATAACACTCTTATTAGTGCTTCCAGAGTTCGTCATAGTCTGGAGGCAGGGAATGGTGAGAAAGCAGCAGATATGTTGCCAAATTCTAGCCGTGAACATTTGTTTTTGCAAGAGGCAGGAAAGCATATAGCGGAAAATGCAGTTCCAATTCCTATAGATGTAGTTGGAAGCAGTTATTTGAATCCTCTTTTTAGAATACTTTCCACTTGCTTTCCGCGTCACATACTTGAATTCAATTTTGATGAAGTGACTAGATTGGTTGCTCAATATACAGAAAAAGCAGGGGAGAGGCATAAGGTTTTAGATTTTGACCAGCAAAGAGTGGATAGTAAAATTGCTAAATGGGAAATGCATTTCACAAAAACAAGTATTTTTGGTTCCGCATTATTAGAAGCCAAGAGTGGCGATTTCAATGGAATTGTCTATCAAGGTTTTGAGCGATTCACTGCTGATGAGCAGTATGATTTAATCCTCATCAAATGTCCGTTCGGGGGGGGCAGATGTATACATATGGATTTATTAACAAGGCTGCCTGAGCTTCTGGAGGAAGATTTTGTTGTTCTGATGGACCATATCGAAGATAGGGGTGGAAAGGCTGTTTTCTATGGAATGACTGATATCCTAAAGGGGAAGGGCAGGGAGTTTAGTATTGAAGAATTTTTAGATGAAGATCGCAAGGTCTGTGCGATTATTTCCAAGGGATGGAATGAAAAATTCCGTATGAAGCAAAACCATATGGAACCTGTATATTCTCACAATAACTAATACACATTGCTTCCTGCGACCATTCAGGAAGTATCGGCTTCTGCTCTACAGTAAATAACGAGGACAAACGGACTCATGCTTATGCATTGTGGCTATTATGCACTCTCTGTCTACGCTTAGTGCTTTTGCCTCGTCCATCATGGCGAAGGAAGCGGTTACTGCGAGGGTTGAAAAGAGTCTTAGAATAAAGCATAAGTTACCTAAAGATAATTTGATTCCTTTAAATCTTGACGATATCGTTGCGTGGTATTATGAATATCAAAAAAGACAGGGAACTGTAACGTCGGATGGTGATTTGTTTTCGTATTCATCAAAAAAGGAAAATCATCCACTAAATGTTTTGTACGAAATGAAATGTGGTGTATATGTTGAGGATATTGGTTTATAATGGTGGGGGTGTCGGAGATGCACTTAAGGATATGCTACTTTGCCAAAAGATTAAAGATGTTTTGTTTGGCGAATGTGATATTACCCATGCATCTCGTCACTACCTTTTTTTTCATCGTTTTATCGGAACCATAATTAAAAAGACGGTTTCTTGTGAAGAAGTTAGAGATTTAATTTTTCATTGTGAAAAAAATGAGGTGCCAGAGTACGACTTGATACTTCATATGGTTCGAATTCCTAGAGTCGTATTTATTAGGGGAGAGCTTGTTAGAAAGCAGTCCACAAAACTGTATGATTTTTGCATGGATTGTCAACGTTCATGGCGAGAGTTATTTGGCAATAATAATTTATATAACATCAACTATTACGCGCTGTTAATGGGAAGAAGTTGGGTTGAACAATCAGATATCCATAATGTATTAGGTGTAAGCAGGTCGGATGAAATTGAAATACCGTTGACGAAAGATGAATTACAATCGTTAGATTTGTTCGGATTACGCGGTAAGGAATATGTTACGGTTAATAGAGATACTGACAATATGAATGGACAAGCCGTTAAAATATATCCAATATCTCAATATGTACATTTTTTAAAGAAGATAAAAATACAATATCCCAAAATATGTATAGTATTAATTGGAAGAAATTATGATGATGAACTAGGAAGATATGTTGATAAAAATTTGACAGGTAAGACTACTTTAGGCGAGACTACAGCTATACTAAAATACGCTTTGTTGCATATAGGAAGTGAAGGCGGACTTGTGCACTTACGTCATTTCTTAGCTGGAAAGTCACTTGTGTTCTTTGGCCCTACTGATTCTAGGGTGTATGGGCATGCAGAGAATATCAATCTTTTTTCGAAAGCTTGTCCCGTATGCTGTTGCTGGTTGACAAAAAATTGGTCACAAGCTTGTATCTTGGGAGATAGTGTGCCCAGGTGTTTGTCTAGTATAACCGCAGATATGGCTTTTATTGAATTTGCTAAGTTCTTAAAGCCATCTGTATAGCCAACTGTCGCCCTAGGTGAGGTTCACTGGTTGCGTAATTTTTCAATCTCTTTTGCAGGCAAAGAAGAAATGCGTTCGATGGTTTCATCATCAAAGCCGTTGGCAATCATGGATTTCACCATGTCTAGCACTCCTTCCCTGTGGCCTTCTCTGCGGCCTTCCTCAGTCCAAGAATCTTTATCCGATTCATAGTCCATGATAGCCATTTCACGATTGAGATAGGCTAGCCGTTCATTTTCGTTCTGCATGAAGATGGATGTCGCATCTAGGGCAGTATTTATAGCTGTTTCTTTCATGGTGAGTTCTGCCCCATACCCGCTTTGCTGGACACCCGAAATGAATGGTACAATACATTCATGAGGTGATACGATTGAACAGATACAGTAATGAATTTAAGGAAGAAGCCGTAAAAAGAGTCTTGAGCGGTGTTCCGGCCAGCCAGGTAGCCCGAGAGATAGGAGTCAACGTAAGTTCCCTATACACTTGGAAGGCAAGATACATAAAACATCCGGAGCAGCCCTTTGTCGGCAGTGGCAAGCTCCGTGATGAGGATGCCGAGCTAAGAAGGCTACAGCGGCGTATTAAAGACCTTGAACAGGAGAATGAATTCCTAAAAAAAGCGAGCGCCTTCTTTGCCAAGAACCTGAAGTGATCCGATATTACTACATCGAAGCTAACCGCGGCAAATATCCGATTGAAAAGATGGTGCGATGGGCTAATGTATCCAGAAGCGGTTTTTACGCTTGGCTTTCCCGCAAGCCAAGCCCACGTGACAAAAGCAATGATGAGCTTTTACGTATCATTAAGCAAATTCACGAAAAATCCAATAAGACCTATGGTTCCGTGCGCATTTTCAGAAAGCTACGTAAAAAGGGGATTAAGGTCAACCACAAGCGTGTAGAACGTATCATGAAGGCAAACGGCATACATGGCAAGGCACGTCGTAAATATAAGGCTACAACATATTCAGACCATGATATGCCTGTTGCCGAAAATGTTCTCAACCGCAATTTTTCTGCGGAACATCCTGGGGAAAAGATGGTCAGTGATATAACCTATATCCCTACAGACGAAGGCTGGCTTTATCTAGCTGGGGTGATGGATTTATGCGGCCGTAAAATGGTAGGAGTGGCCATGGACAGCCGTATGACCAAACAGCTAGTTATGTCAGCTTTACAGGATGCCATAAATCATACCAGCGATGTAAACGGCTGCATCCTCCATTCTGACCGTGGAAGCCAGTATTGTTCCAAAGACTACTGCCAAATGGCAAAGCAGAATGGTTTTACGATGAGCATGAGCCGGAAAGGCAACTGTTGGGATAACGCTCCCATGGAAAGCTTCTGGGGTACATTAAAACAGGAATGGCTGAACGAGAAGCATTTCCGCACTCGCGCTGAAGCTAAGGCGGCTGTATTTGAGTATATTTGGATTTTCTACAACCGCCAGCGAATACATTCCAGCAACGATTACCAGACTCCGGAAGAATACTACATGGAGCGAATGCCCGTTGAAAAAATTGCTGCCTAAATTGGTGAAGATGGCCAAAACTGCGGAAAATAAAGCAATTTTGAGGATGCGTTAGGAATCTTTCATTTTAGGTGTCTAAGCGCATGGGGGAAGGCCATTCCTCCATTTCTTTTTCGTCGAGTTTGTTGGAAAAGTAGGCCAGCCAGCGTTCCATGCGGGTCATTTCTTTGACGGGCTTCTTTGTGAACTTCGGCACTTCCAGGAAGTGCAATTCCATGTCGTTGTTGAGCCTTCGCTTGGTATCGATGTTGTAGATGCTGTACATGGAGTGCATGGGTTCTTCGGGAAAGATGGTGTAGCGAAGGATATTGATGGTGATGGCTGGCTTGAGGTCTTGGTATTTGCCGCCAGGACTGCGTTCAAGAAGGAAATTGTGACCTGCTTTCGCTCTTCGCTGCCGAAGATGAATTTGAAGAGGACATCATTTAGCGGGTTATACAGCTTGCGCTCAATGTCCTGCTCGATTTTGTGCTTTAAAACGGGATAAGGGAGTGTCATGTTTCCTGCCTCCTTCAAAGTGAGCAGATGGGAATATTCTTACTATTATTTTAACAAATGGGGCAGGGATGTCAATATTGGGATGAATATGTGATGAATAATAACAAATGATAATCGAACAGGAGTTGAAGATACTTATATGACCAAAGGAAAAGTATACTGGATCACCGGCCTTTCCGGGGCAGGGAAGACTACGGTGGGGAAAATTCTTTATGAGAGAATCTGTGCAAAGAAGCCCAATGTATTCTTCTTGGACAGTGATGCCGGGAGGATAGTTTTTAATGACAAGTACGGCTACAGCAGGGAGGGAAGTCTGTATGGGTGCCGTAATGCTCGGGTATGCACCAGGGCATTGATGTAGATTTTAGGTGGCGGTGGGCATAAAGATGCGGCAGGAGCAACTATTGGGGAGAATTTCACTAAGGCTAAAAGTATTTTGCTGAAAGAAGCAAGTTTGTATTTGAACCAGCAGTGTATGGATGACATGAAGCAGAAGATGGAGAAGGAGCTTAAAGAGTTAAATACTCTCAGTAAGAAGATGGATTATGCTGAGTCATTGGTTTTGCCACAGCTTACTGTAGCTCTGGAAGAAAATGGTAAGGCTCTGCCGATCTTGGCTATAATAGAAAATCTTGGCAAGGTGTTTTTTCAGGCAAATTGTGTGGTGAAACTGCAACTGCTATCGCGAGATATTTTTGCCTGCGCTTGCCTAGAAGAGCTTTTAAGAACTGTGCTTTTAGATGAAAAGATATTGGAGATTGAGCTTTTGAACTGTGGAAAAACCATGCCAGGGTTAAAAGTTATGAGCTTGTTGCAGGCTAATGATGTTTCTGTCAGTTTAATTCATGTTGAGGGTGAAGTATATCATCGCGATTTATTTGAAGTCCTGAAGGACAATAATATTGCGGTCAAGTGTGTTTTCCCGGATATCCGCGTGGAAGAAGCTGCTGCTAGAAATAGCTTGAATAGCTTAGTTTTGACGGGAGATAAGCTCTATCGTGTCCCTGAAGCTGAAATTGGTAAAATAGCTTTTGACAGTGTCGATGATTATTTTATAGGCAGTCTTGAAGGTTCTTTGAAAGCTAAGCTTATGGAGGATGTGAGCAAGGAGATGAAGGCATGAGGCCTTATGAAAAAGTTATGAATATAAGTCCGGTGATAAAGGAAAATTTCTTTGTACTGGACAGTGAAAATATGCATGAGACAAAAACCTGCCTCTATGGATACTGCATCCAGGATGGGAAGATATGTGATGGCAGAGATGAGAATCCTGAGCAGGTTAGCCCGGATGGGGTCTATGTCCATATCTGCAGAAAGGGTTCAAAACTGATTATCTCCCAGGACTACAGCGGAAGTTTTGGTTTGTACCTGTATCAAAGAGAAGGATATTTTGCCCTCTCGAATTCTTTCATGTATTTGGCAGAGTGGTTGAAATCAAAGGAAAAGCTTCATGTGAATATGGACTATGTCATGTCCATGTTCGCCTTTGACCTGTGCTCCCTTTCTGTGGAGGAAACACCGCTGCAGGAAATCAAGATGCTGCCCAGGAATGCCAGAGTGTTCATTGACATTGAGAAGAAGGCTCTGTCCATAGAACGGCTTGACTATCAGGAAGAATCTGTGCCTATTGACAGCGAGCAGGGTATGAGGATCCTTGATGCGTGGTATGAGAAATGGACAAGCCTCATCAGGAAACTTAAACGCAGGACTAACAACATCAGCGTAGACCTTAGTGGTGGTTTTGATTCGCGTATTACGTTTGCCCTCTTTGCTGCTGCAGGCATCAATCTTGATGAGGTGAGGATTGATTCTATCCACGATGATTTGCATACCCATAAAGAAGATTATGAAATCGCTTCAGAAATAGCTGCTTTTTATCATACAAGGCTTAATCAGAATTCTTTTGCCGGAAATAGCAGGAGCTATACCCTGGAAGAGGTCAAGGATATTTCCTTTTATACAAAACTGGGCTTCCATAAGGAGATGTATTTCCAATACAGAGAGCATGAACAGCCCATCTTTGCTTTTGGCGGATCTGGCGGAGATACGCTTCGTGATTACTGGAATATGACTCCCGAAGAATTAATCAAGTGGCAAAGTGATTTGGGAAATGTCTATGTAGTTGATGAGGTAAGGAAAGCGGCAGAGAGAATTCTGGAACGCGGTTTTCAAAGCTTATGCCATGACTACGGCTATGCGAAGGATGACCCTAAGGCTGCCATGCGCTTGTATATGGAGTCCAGGTCTAGGAATCATTTTGGTAAAGCTGCGGTGGAAAGCTACGTTTCTAATGTATGTAAATTAATGCCTCTGTTGGATAAAAATCTGCATATGCTGCGCACGGATGAAAGAGATGGCGGGGATAAGAATTTCCTATTCCTGCTGATTTTGGCCAGATATGCAAACGAACTGCTGGACTTCAAGCTGGAGGGCAATCGTTCCTTTGCTTTGGGGACACTGGAAGTAGCCAGGGAAATCTCCCGGAAATACCCTCGCAAGGATGCTGAGCATGAGATTGTGTCCTTGGAAGTGTCTGTTGCTCCAGATAGGAAAAATGTAGAGCAATCAGTTGCATATGTGAAGTATGAAGACATACATAACGAAATACTGGGTAGTTTCCTGTCGGAAGAATTCAGGCACAGGTTCATGCATATTTTTTCGGAAGATATATATGCCTTTGCTCGGCAATTCGAGAGAAAACAGAAATTTTTTCCACTGAAATACATCTACGGCATCCTGGCGGCAGACTATGCGCTGCAGGTTGCGCAGGCCGGGGAGAAATTGCTAGATGGTACATTGACGGAGGACTATGTGACGCGGGGGGGGGAACATACCTTCTTTGCAGCTTGATTACAGGAGCGCTGTGCTTAAATCCTTCTTGTCACTGTTTTTCCTGGCCAGGATAGATTTGAAGAATTCAGGACATGATGCCAATGGTTTGCTCTTTGAGAAAACAGATGGCTGCAAGATAAAGATGCCCCAATGGTTCCAGCAAGATGGCACCGGCTATCAATTGGAAAGTTCCGAGCAGTCGCTGAAGCTGACTTTCAGATGCCAGGGCAAGGGTACGTTGAATATTTGGTTGCGGGGACTTGATGTGCGTGACAGCCACAGGTCATCCATTCCCCTGTATGTTGACTATACATATTTTGCTCTCAACGGAGAGGTTTTACTTAATAAATCAACTCCCATCTGGCACGACAAGCCGTTTGTGGTCAGCAGGGCTGTGCGAGACGGCGATGAGTATACTATGGAAATCCGTTGGGAACCTCATGGCTGCAGCAAGGCCGAGCTTTTGGAAATGATAGAGAAACTTCTGGTTGACCATGAAGCACATTTTGGTGTTGTGAATCTGGCAAAATTATGATGAACTATTTGTGATTCCTATGGAGGCGGTTTGATGATGAGTGGAAATGCAACTCAGTGCGAATTTATCAAGGAGAATTTCTTTTTCCTTGATTCCACGGCATTGGATAAGGTTGAATCGAAGTTATATGGCTATGTGATAGATGGTGACCAAGTTTCCATGGGGAATTCGGCAAGTGACTCTGCGGGGTATTCTGGGAAGGACGGGGCATTTGTTTATGTGAATCGCCAAGGGAATGAGATTACCATTACCCAGGACTTCATGGGATGTTATGGCATATATGTTTTCCAGAAGGAAGGTTATTTTGCTGTTTCAAACTCATTCCAGCTGATGGCCAATAAGCTGAAAAAGCTGTTCCCTTTGACCTTGAATCGGGATTATGCTAACCATCTGCTGGTGAGGACGGTTTCCTCTGTGTCCATGGAAGGAACATTGATAAATGAGATTAGACTGCTTCCTAAGAATACCAGGATAAGGATAGATGTGGCAAACTCTGTGATGAAAATAGAGGAGTTTGATGAACATGAATTGTCAGTTCCCATTGATTCCAAAGAAGGTATTGAGTTATTGGATCAATGGTATGATAAATGGGTAAATATCATTCGTAATCTGAAGAAGAAAACGAATAACATTGAGGTTGGCCTGAGTGGGGGGAAGGATTCCCGTATAACATTTTGTTTATTTTTGACTTCAGATGCTGACTTGAGAGAGTTGACGATAAAAAGTTTGAAAGATGGACTTCATACACATAAAGAAGATCTTGAAATAGCAACTGATATGTCAAAGCAATACGATTTTCCATTGAATGTCAATACAATATCAAGAAATCTTAGTCCTTACACATTGGAAGAAAGTATGGATATTTCTGCAATGACGATGCTGGGATTTCATAAAGAGATGCACTTTAAGGATGCAAGTTATGAAAAAACATTGTATAAATTTACGGGGAGTGGCGGTGAAGCTCTTAGAGGAGATTGGAGCATGGAGCTGCCGGCATTTCTTGAGAGATCAAGGAAAATAGCAGAATGGTATACTACTCCAGATCTTAGTCAATCGACGGAAAAAATCATCAAAGATTCTTGTAAAATGATAGCGAAACAAATTAATTGTCCTGATGAGACCTCATTTAAAGTTGTTGCGAAACTTTATGAAGAAACATATAGCCGACATCATTTTGGCAAGGCTACAGTGGAATCTTTATCTGCAAATATTGTAACTATGATGCCGTTGATGGATTCCTTGCTTTATAAGCTGAATACAATTAATGAGAAAAATAAGGATATGGAACTAATTTTTGTCCTTATATTGGATAGATACTGCAAGAGTCTGTTGGATGTAAGAATAAATGGAGGTAGAAAATATAAGAAAGAAACCATAGAGTATGCGAGATATTTGAATGAAAAATATCCATTTCAGAAAAGAAATAGGGAGATTGCTCGTCTAGAGGAACAGGATAACACGAATAAAACAGTAAGCATGACGAGTAGGCCAATAGAAAATATTCGTGAAAAGGCTGAAGAATATTTGTGGAAGTCATTTTCTTCCAGAGATTGCCAACAAATATTCACTAGATATTTTTCAAAAGAAATATATTCCAAAGCAAAATTGTACGCAAACCAGTTTGATTACTACCCCATGCGGCATGTAAACGCAGTGCTGGCCATTACCAAAGCAATTTCTGATGTGACGGAAAGCCAGAGGCTGACCCAGGATTCCGTCTTTGGATACTTTGGTTCATTCGGACAGGAAGAAGATGCTAAGAGGGTTCGTGATGTTCTCTATAGAGGCGCTATGATTCGCTCTTTTGTCAAGAATCTCATGACTGCAAGGATTGATATCAAAAACATGAAGTCCTCGGGCAATGATCTAAAAATAGAGTGCTCGGATAGTAGCTGCAAGATATCTAATCCCCAGTGGTTCGGGAAGGATGGTAAGGGCTATCAGATTGAGAGTCTGGCACAGGAGATAAGGATAAAGGTAAATTGTGTTCATGATGGCGAACTTATCTTATTCTTGCGCGGTCTCGACATTCGTGATGATGAAAATGTCAAGATTCCTGTCTATATTGATTATCAGTATTTAGCGATAGACGATGAAGTGATCTTTGATGGTCTGGAAGAAATCTGGCACGACAAGCCCTATGAGTATAAGAGCGCTGTGAAAGACGGGGAAGAACATGTAATAACGGTAAAATGGGGGCCGCATGGCTATACCAATATGGAATTACTGCAGCTGATGGATAGAATCCTGGGGAATGCCTGAAAATAAAAGCTCCCGCCGGAGCAGGAGCTTTGAATCACCAGTTGACTTGGCTTCGGCCTTTTGCCTCGGCCTCACTCTGTACTTCCGCAATCTTAATCTGGTAAGTCATGTAGTTCACCATCTCCTTTTCACTGCGAGGTAGATGTGGCAATTTTCTTACTATTATTGTAGCAAATTGAATAATGAAGTCAATAGGAAATTAAATTACAAGACTTGACTACGAGAATAATGGAAAGGACTGATGAGGGTGGAAGCGGCTATGTTGAAATGGCTCGATCTGGCCCGTATAGACATCAAGAACCAGGGCGAGGGAAATGATGTGAAGATAGTAGTAGTGGAGGGGGAGAATTGCAATGTCACCAGGCCACAATGGTTTGCCAAAGGTGGAACTGGATATGTGGTGGAGACAAGTGATAAGCATATTGTGTTTGAGTTGGAGTGTCAGAGGGCCGGGAATCTGATAATCCGGCTACAGGGCATCGACAGACATGTCCTGGGGAGAGATAGGCTTCCTTTGTGGGTTGATTATACAAAATTAGTGATAAATGGTGAAGAGCTCATTAAAGAGGTGCAGCCTTTATGGCATGATAAATCCTATAGCTGTACACGTCAGGTGACTGATGGGGAGAAGATAGGGGTGAAGATTGAATGGAAGACTCACGTTTATAAGGAGGCAGAACTCTTGCAATTGCTTTCCTTATGGCTTGTTGATCCAGTAATGGTGCTCGCTGCGCATCCTCGGGAGGAAATAGGTATGGAGGCGGCATCATATACTCCGGATATTCTCTGGGCACAAATTTATCATGACACAATTATCAGCAGCAAGTGGCTGCTTGACAAGGCAATTTCTCCCGGTGGTAAGCGAGGATGGGCGGTAGGGTACAATTTTCTCTACGTCCTATACCGGGTGCTAGAAGAAATGAAGCCTCGTTGTATTCTCGAATTGGGCCTCGGGCAAAGCACAAAACTCACTAGTCAGTATGTCGGATATTATAATGCGGAACATGTGGTTGTGGAGCATGATGTGGAATGGGAAAAATTTTTTCGAAGAAGTTTTATTCTGTCACCAGCCACTCGTGTGGAGCGAAGAAATCTTATAGAACGAGAATATAACAAAGCAAGATACTATGCTTATGATGATTTCGCCAGTGTGATAAAATCTCTCACAGTGCCTTGTGGACTGATTTTGATAGATGGCCCCTTCGGCAATCGTAGTGAGCGTTCTCGTAGGGATATTATTCCTTTCCTTCCTAGTATCTTGGCAGAGGATTTTGTAATCATGGTGGATGATTGCGGGAGAGATGGCGAAGCAAATCTTTTGAAGGAAATCAAAGAGATACTGACAGATGGTAGTATAGATTATGAAGAAGGGCTGTATAAATCCAGCGGCAACTGTCATGTGGGGGTTATAGCTTGCAGGAAGTGGAGGTTTTTCACTTCTATGTGAATGCCAAAATCCTAATTAACGCAAGAATTGACATGATAAGCGATATCAGCAAGAAGGGTAAAGCATTGAGTAGAACAAGACTATCTAAGATGACATGTGATTTCTTTACTAGACTTGTGGAAGCGCGTATAGATATCAAAAATATGGGGGCAGATGGAAATAATTATAAGAGGATGTTTATTTAATGAAAAAACAGTAATGCTTGTGGCTAACTAACTTTGATAGGAGGCAAGAGAAAATGGAACAATCTCGAGAACAGAAAATTGCCCCCCCCCGGATACAAACGTATCCGGTGGGAAGCACCGACACAATATCGTCTTTTGGCAGGGAACACCGGCAGACAGTTACATGCGGGAGAATTTGGCACAGAATTGGCCAGAGTATCAAGTCAAGGGGGTAGTGGTGGAAGGTGATTCTTCCTTTGCCCTGGATGATGTGAAACTGTTGTATGAGTCGAATGAGATAGAAGGATGCCTAGTGGGGCTGCATGCTTTTGATCGTGTGAAAGGCTTACTGGACAAAGCCGGCATTCCTGTAGTCCACTTGTGGCATGGCTATAAAAATGTTTTGAACCCCAATCAGATCCCAGCGACCGATAGGTTCAAGATCAATGAGGATAAGTACGATGTTTTTATACTCAGAAATGTTTGCATCTTGCCCACAATGGATACCGACTTTCCGATGGTTTCAGCTTTTGATGAATTTGGCAGGATGATTTTTTTTACGCACACCAATATGCCGCCAACGTTTGACGCACCCCGATGGGATGTGGTCAGGCCGATGGCTTCGGCCAATCAGAATGTCGTCGAGATTGACAAGGCTTCCGTTTTGGCCGAAGTGCATACTACTTGGAACTATTGGCACAGTATGTTCCAAAATATGTGTCGGCTTTATGCTTTGGAGGAGACTGGTTTCGATGGCAAATACGTGCTATTCAAGAATAAGGACGTAGCACAGTTCATGGATATTCTTGGTGTGAGCAAAGATAGGATTGTATGGATTGAAGCTGACGACCAGCTAGGGAATGTAACCTATCGCATCAAAGAAATGCATCATGTTGGCATCACGTATCCTAACATTTCCGATAACAGTTCTAAAGTTCTGATTAGGATGGCTAGGTCTATAATAAATGAACATTTTACCAATCTCAACAGGGAAAAATTTCCTAAGAGAATCTATATACAAAGAATTCATACGCGAAGGTTGACGGGAGCAGATGAAATATTAGCTAAGTATGGATTTGAAACTATCATTCCGGAGGAGCACACGGTGCTACAGGAGATGGCGTATTTCTATATGGCGGATATCGTTGTCTGTCCGTTTGGAGCTGCATCAGCGAATTCGCTGTTTATGCGTCCAAAGACAATTTTTATTGAATGTTTCGGAAATAATTATCGCTATCCTTGCTGCTTATTCACATTGGATGCCGGTGGAGTGGATTATAGGATGTTGGTGGGGAATTGCCCGAAAAGTAATGCTACAGATGGATTATATGCGGACTATAGTTTGGCGCCCCAATTGTTGGAATTTACGCTTAAGAATGCTATTGCAACTATTGAATCAAGATCGCTACAAATACATGACAAGCAGACAAATGCATTGTCGGACTCGGCTGCGGTTACGGCGCAACTATTACAACTGAGTGCCAATGTGCAGGGATTGCGCTGGGGACAATTTTTTAGTAGTGCTGTTGCAGACAGCAAATGGCTCATAGATAAGTCGGTAACACTTAGGTCGGATGGCGTTGGGTATGACTTTTTTTACATTCTATATCGGGCAATGGAAGAATTGCGCCCCAATTGCATTTTGGAACTGGGGCTTGGTGAATCAACGAAGCTGACCTGCCAGTATGCTTATTGGGCTAAGGCACAGTTGGCAATTGTGGAACATGACCGGACTTGGGCGGAGTTCTTTTTGGGGAACTGGTCGCACGAGCATAGGGCGGGCAAAGTTCATTTGCTGCCGCATACTGGCCTTGCAGACAGTGGCGGGGAATCACAGAGAGCGGATAACAGCTTGAAAAATGTGGTGCAAGGCAAGAAATTTTCCTTGATTTTGATGCCCCGCTCTTCTGCCGATGACGGCAATCCTTACATTCGCGAACTGTTGCCTTATCTGCCCGACGTTCTGGACGAAGATTTCTTTATGCTTATTAACGGCAGGGAAAACGGGGATGAAATGAATGCAGTGCAGGAGGCGGAAGATGTCCTCCGGGAGCATCATATTGCTTATGTCAAACAACAGTATGCGGGAGACATGAATCGCACTACTTGCATCTTGGCTGCCGAGCGTTGGCATTGGCTGCTGGATACTGCTCTGGTTCCTAAGGGGGCAATGTATTGATGGATACAGTGAAAATTTGTTCGTGAATTTTTATTTTTTTTACTGAGGAGGGTGACAACATGGTCAAGGTTGATTTTTGTGAGGCAGAGATATGCAGGATGCCGGAGGAAATGAAGAGTATTGAATAGTTACGAAAATGTAACGGATATTTGACCAAAACAACATTGTAGTATTTAAGCAAAAAGCTCAAGGAGATTGAATAAAAAAGGGTGTGTAATAGTGATTACATTTGAGTTTTGTACTTCTGAAGTACACGAGTTCAATGAAGATATGCAGGACATTTTATCCTCTGTAAGTATTGGGCAATATCTGGATCGTCCACGGGGCATTTTCTATGTTTTTAGACAAGATGGTAAAGTCGTAGGCACGGCTACCGAAAGCCAGGTTAGATATGGTGCTTCATTGACAAAAAAATGGTTTACCTTAGACAAGGATTTATTTATTAATGCGCGAGAATACTATCGTACTCATGAAAAGGAGAGAAATCAAAGCTTCTTAGTATTGGATGAGCATGATAAAGCGGTTGGCAGTATTCATTGGTATGTTAATCGTCATACAAGTGCTAGAGAGCCAAACGGACTTAGATGTGCAGATTTATGGGAGTATAATTTTTTAGGACATGATGTAAATGAATATCTATTACAGCGTGCATCCTGTTTTATCTTTACAAGGCTGGAAGAATATACGCATGCTATTGCTATGTATATTCTCAAAAATCATCCTGAATGGGAGGTTTGTTTTTTTGATAGGGATGCTGAATTGAATATTTGGGGAAAATATGCAGATAGAATAACACATTTGAAGGATTGGAGACAATTATCAAGTAAAAAACGCTGCATGCTGGTGACTTCCGAGACCTATAATATAGATTCCGTATCCTTCCCCGAGTTAGCTACGTTAGTATATAACTCTCAGAGTGTTATGTTCAGCATGATATGGGGCACGCATGTGACACATCCGGGAAATCTACATCCTTATGATAAGGTATTAATTCTTGATAATGATTTCACGCATGGTGGCCTCGTAGATATGATTAAGATTACATGTAGTTGTGCTTGGCAGGCAGAACAACAGGGCTATATTCCTGTCGCTGATTTATCGGCTCCTAACTGTATTCAGTATTGGGAAGAAGGGTTGAATGTTTGGGAGGAACTGTTCTACCCCTTAAATGAGTTGTCTCTGGATGAAGCAAATAAATGTCAGAACGTGTATCGTGCGAGTTTGGAAGAATCTAAATGGGATGTGGGTACAGGGGCGGTTAGTCCTTATTGGCGCGAAGCAAATATGCATACATACTGCTACGCTAATTTTTACGATGAAAGAATGGAGTATTTCAATAGAAAAACCAGACTCAACAAAAAAACATGGGATTATGTGCTGAATCATGCACCAGATTTTCTGAAAGCGCGTCTTGAAAAGGAAGCACGGCTAGAGTTAGAGGGAATACCTGGTCCGATAAAGCCTGACAGGGATGACAAACGGATTTTAGGTGTTAGTATTCGAGGTACGGATTATTCACCTGAGGCTAATAAACTTGCGGGGAGAAGAGTGGCTAATGCGAGCATGTCTGCTATGGTTGCTTATACGCGAAGCTTATTTGCAACTGGTGAATATAGCTATATTTTCTTAGCTACTGAAGATCAAAAATGTCTTGATGAGTTCCGCAAAGAATTTGGTAACGAACTGATCTATTTGGAACGTATACGCGTGTATCATAATTACAATAAAGATGGCTATCAAACGACCATGAATATGTTTAAAGAAGCCTCAGACTCACCGATTGATACAGCACGAATTTATACAACTGATTTGAAATGCATGGCTGTCTGTGATGATTTCCTTTCTTCAATGCTATCAGGTTCTTATTATCAAGTTGTTCGCTGGAGCAAAGGGAGATTCGGTTTATGTCATATTGTAAGGGATGGTGATATTACTCCTTTATCTGATCGTGTTGTGAGAGTCGATATAAAAAATATTGGGCAAAATATCAATAAGGTTCATGTAATGAATTTAGGAAAAGAAGACACTCTAAAAGTCGAAAACCCTGGTTGGTTTAATAATAATGATGGCGTAGGGTCCGTTGTAAGTATTGTTCATGATTGTTGCAAAGAAATGAAACTACATCTTAAGTGCTATGGTAATGGAGCATTAAACTTGACATGTCGTGCTATAGATTTTCATTTGCATAGCATTAGAAGATTGAAATTATGGGTTAAATATACTTCCATCATTATTAATGGTAAGGAATTGCTTTCTGAACCAGTAAATGTATGGCATGACAAGCCGTTCGTCTATAAAATTGATGTTCAGGACGGCGATGAATTAGATGTGGAGATACACTGGCAGGCATATGACTATACATCCCAAGAGATGTCCTTTCTTCTACAACAGATGCTTTGATATAACCAAAAACACTTTCTTTTATTTAGTAAAATTTATAGGTGATAAGATAAGTTAAAACGATAATCACTATATTATCTTCCAAGTGCAATAAATTTTAAATGGGATAATATAGTATTTGCTTCGTGTGAATCTGAATGATTTTTAAGGAGGTTTTACACTTGAAGGTAGTTCTCTTAGCCGGCGGTTTCGGCACCCGTATCAGCGAGGAGTCCCAGAGCCGTCCCAAGCCCATGATTGAGATAGATGGCAAGCCAATTCTTTGGCACATTATGAAAACATATCTCCATTATGGTTACAACGAATTCATCATTTGTGCTGGCTATCGTCAGGAATACATCAAAAACTATTTTGCCCATTACTTCCTGCAGACCAGCGATATCACCTTTGACTTCCGTGGCAGTGAAAACCATCGTGATATCCACACGGATAAATCTGAGCCATGGGAAGTAACGGTGGTGGATACGGGGCTTAATACCATGACTGGCGGGCGAATCAAGCGCATTGCTTCATATGTGGGCAATGAACCATTTATGCTTACCTATGGTGATGGTGTCAGCGATGTGCCTATTGATAAACTGCTAGAATTCCATAAAAGCCACGGAAAAATTTGCACCATGACGGCTGTAAAGCCCGAGGGGCGTTTCGGTATCCTGGATCTGGAGGGTGACAAGATAAAATCCTTCCGGGAAAAGAGTCGGCAGGATGTGGGCTATATCAATGGTGGCTTCATGGTACTGCAGCCGGAAATCTTTGACTACATCGAGGGAGATGGCACGACTTTTGAGAGGGAACCCCTGGAGCGCATAGCCGATGAAGGACAGCTTATGGCCTACAGGCATAACGGCTTCTGGCAGTGCATGGACACCCTTAGGGACAAGCAGAAGCTGGAGAAAATGTGGGCAGAGGGCAAGGCTCCCTGGAAAGTGTGGGATAAATGATGGATTTGTCATTTTATCGCGGCAAACGGATCCTCGTCACCGGCCACACGGGCTTCAAGGGAAGCTGGCTCTGTCAGATTCTGAAGCAGGCTGGGGCGGAGGTGACAGGGTATGCCTTGGAGCCTGTAACGGAACCGAACCTTTTTCAAATTGCAGGCGTTGCAGAAGGTATGACCAGCGTCATAGGGGATGTGCGTGACTTCGCGATTTTGCGGGATGTATTTGCCAAGGCGCAGCCGGAGATTGTGCTGCATCTGGCAGCCCAGCCCCTTGTTATCAAAAGCTACGAGGAGCCGGTGCTGACATACGAAACCAACGTCATGGGCACGGTGAATGTGCTGGAGTGTGTGCGGCAGACGGAAAGCGTAAAATCTTTCCTCAATGTCACCACGGACAAGGTCTATGAAAATAAGGAATGGGCCTGGGGCTATAGGGAAAATGAGCCTTTGGATGGCTATGACCCCTATTCCAACAGCAAAAGCTGCTCGGAACTGGTCACCCACTGCTATAAAAAGAGCTTTTTCACCGATGCCCGCTGTGCCATTTCCACCGCTAGGGCAGGCAATGTCATCGGTGGCGGGGATTTTTCCGCAAACCGTATCGTGCCAGACTGCATCCATGCCGCCTGTGCCGGGAACACCATTGAGGTGCGCAATCCCTATTCCACACGTCCATACCAGCATGTGCTGGAACCTCTCTTTGCTTACCTACTGATTGCCCAGGCCCAATATGAGGACAGCACATGTGCAGATTGGTACAACGTGGGCCCCGACGAATGCGATTGCGTTACCACCGGCGAGCTTGTGGATATTTTCTGCCGCCAGTGGGGAGATGGGGTCAATTGGCAAAACATCAGTGTAGAGGGGCCACATGAGGCCAACTTTCTGAAGCTTGATTGCTCCAAAATAAAAAGCCGCTTGAAGTGGCGGCCAAACTGGCATATTAAAGATGCCCTGCGGGAAACGGTGGCCTGGACCAAGGCTTGGCAACGTGGTGAAGACATGGCCAAAGTAATGGATAAGCAGATTGAAGATTTTTTAGGAGGATGCAATGAATAAGCAGGAAATGCATGACAAGATTCTGGCCATGGTGCGGGAGTATTGCGATACTTACCATAATCAGGATGTAGCATATAGGAAAGGGGATCGCATTCCCTATGCCTCTCGGGTCTATGACCATGAAGAAATGGAAAACCTCGTGGACAGCGCTCTGGAGTTCTGGCTTACCTCTGGCCGCTATGTGCTGGAGTTTGAAAAGGGCATGGCAGAATACCTGGGGACAAAGTATGTAGCTGTGGTAAACTCTGGTTCCTCTGCTAATCTTCTGGCCTTTATGACCCTGACATCTCCGCTTCTCAAAGACCGCCGCATCTGCCGGGGGGATGAGGTTATCACGGTGGCGGCAGGTTTCCCCACCACGGTCTCTCCTATTATCAACTACGGGGCAGTGCCGGTGTTTGTGGATGTGACCATACCCCAGTACAACCTTGATGTTACCATGCTTGAAGCAGCATTGTCCGCAAAGACCAAGGCGGTGATGATCGCCCATACCTTGGGCAACCCCTTCGATCTGCAGGCAGTAAAAGACTTCTGCGACAAGCACAACCTGTGGCTGATAGAAGATAACTGCGATGCGCTGGGTTCCCTTTACACCATCAACGGGGAGGAGAAGCTGACAGGCACCATCGGTGACTTGGGTACCTCCAGTTTCTACCCGCCCCATCATATGACCATGGGCCAGGGGGGAGCTGTCTACACCTCTAACCCTCTGTTGAACAAAATCATGCGCTCTTTCCGTGACTGGGGTCGTGACTGTGTCTGCGCCTCCGGCCAGGACAACTTCTGCGGCCATCGCTTTGATGGCCAGTACGGGGAACTGCCCAAAGGCTACGACCACAAATACGTCTATTCTCATTTTGGCCTGAACCTCAACATTACGGACATGCAGGCGGCGATAGGTGTGGCGCAGCTGAAAAAGTTCCCGCAGTTCGTGGAACGCCGTCGTTACAACTTTGACAGGTTGTACAAAGGTTTGCAGGAAGTCAGCGATAAGCTGATTCTGCCAGAGCCAGTGGAAAACAGCAAGCCAAGTTGGTTTGGCTTTATGATGACCTGCAACGGTGTAGCTCGGGATGAGATAGTGCCCTACATCGAAAGCAAGGGTGTGCAGACCAGAATGCTCTTTGCGGGAAACCTTATAAAGCACCCCTGCTTTGATGAAATGCGGAAAAGTGGTGAGGGATATCGCGTAGTGGGCGACCTGGCCAACACAGACCGCATTATGAGGGATACCTTTTGGGTTGGTGTTTATCCTGGCATGACGGATGAAAAGATAGACTATATGGCCAAGGCAATCAAAGAAGCTGTATGTCTGTAAGATATTTTCAAGGTCAGGATACTTCGAAAATTGATTCCAAATAGAGATGGCGGTCATATGATGAAAAAACGTATTTTGGTTACGGGAGCGACTGGATTTTTAGGTAGTCATTTGATAAAACGATTGCTTCGTGAGGGGCAGGAAGTTGTTATTCTGAAACGTAGCTTCTCAGACATTTCTCGCATTGCGAGAGAAATGAAGCAGCTAAAAGCCTACAATCTTGACGAGATTTCCAATGTAGCACAGGTGTTCCAAGAACAACATATAGATGTGGTGATTCATACAGCTACATGCTATGGGAGGAATAGGGAGACTGTTCAGCAGGTTTTTGAAACGAACATAGTGTTTCCTTTGTCATTGTTAGAAACAGCCACATTCTTTAATACGGATACATTCTTTAATACGGATACAATTTTATCAAAATATCTAAACTGGTACGCATTGTCAAAAAAACAGTTCTCTGAAATTGGAAAACAATTTGCACATGTTGGGAAAATAAAATATATAGATGTGGTTTTAGAGCATATGTATGGAGAAGGGGACAGTAATTCGAAATTTATTCCCTTTCTCTTGAAATCTTTGCAGGATAATGTACCAGAATTGAAGTTAACAGCAGGAGAACAGAAGCGAGATTTTATATACGTTGAAGATGTGATAGATGCATACTGGAAAATAATGATACAACAGGATAATGCAGAACCGTATCAACGCTACGAAGTCGGAACGGGAAAGCCAATACGTATAAAAGATCTTGCCTTGCAGGCTAAAAAAATCCTAGATAGCAAAACACAGCTGAATTTTGGCGCAATACCGTATCGAGAAGGGGAAATAATGGAGTCAAAGGCTGATATATTCAAGTTAAAAGATTTGGGATGGAGCCCAAGCATTGATATAGAAACAGGTATGTTGAAAATGGTTGAATTTATGAAAGATTGCTAAGTTAAGTGCGGACACAACATAGATGTGAATTAGAAAACCTCGGCAATCTAAATGAGAATTGGCAATCATCGGTATTGAGGTGATGTGAAATGCCCTTATACAATGTTGGAATACCGTAGCTTGAAAGTGTATGGAAAAATTGGCGCAGGATACCCAGCCCTGAAAAATCGAATTTTTTTTAGGGTTTTTGCTGCACATCTTGTACACGGCGGCTGCATCGTGTGCAGAATCAAGAATCAAAGCGGAAATATTCCAGTCAGAGAAAACGCCTTGATGCAGGCCAGTCCGTGCAGCATGGCAGGAAGGTCATGGCGGGAAGCACGCTCCAGGACAGGGAAGACAGGCAGTCAGTAGAAGAAATTTCTGGACGAATCCAAGCCCCAATTGGCATTGGGCTGGGAGAACCAGCGCTTGTGGCAGCACTTGTCTATGCCCTGCTTATGGCAGTCACAGGTCGAGTGGCTGCGCTCACGGTTTGAGACCACAACGGGAGTGCCGTCACCAGCCAGAACCAACTTCTTGGTATTCAGAAGACCTTTGTGCATTGAGCCGGCCAAGAAGATACGGCTGAAGATTTTACCGATGATGGAAAGCTTGCTCTTGAGGATGCCTCCTGCACCATGCCCATCGAAATATTTGATGATGGTGGCAGCATGATCTTTGTCGAAGGACGGAGACTTTTCACCATTGCCTTTACCTTTAGGCGGTTTTTTCCTGCGATAGCGCAGGTGAGGCAAGAAATTGTTGCAGCCTGGCCATAAGCGGTGGAAGAAGTCATAAAAAGAGGCGAAGGAAGGTGTATGGTCGGGTGAAAAGCCCGAAATTATGGCCAGAGACTCATCGGACCGCAGACGCTCGGCCCAGTCAACAAGGGAAGTAGACTTAAGGCAGATGGAAAGCAAGTAGGAACGCAGCATCGAGGAAGGGAGCCATGCAGGACGACCTTCCTCTGAGTAGAAAGGGGCGCATGATTTCGTCAATGGGTGAAAGATCAAAAGCCAGGAGCCTGGCTGTCAGCTTGCACTTCTTCTTGTCGAACCGCTTGAGGTGGCTGTTGTGAATGCGTTGGGAGAGGAGCTGCTTATAAGCAGTGTGGGAGCCGTCTTTAGGCAATCTCAGCATGATGTTCACTTTCTTTCCAAGTACTATTGTACATGTGAAACATCAAACTGAGATGGGTGATACTCATTCGCAACAGCTTTTGCTACAAATTGTGGGGGCACATTGAATATTATGCCATGGTTCGAGACTGGCAAATAAATGGCTTTGAGTTTTCTAATTTACATGGGTATAAGGGGGAGGACATAGCCAAACTGTTTTCTCTTTTAAGCACTTCGGTCAAAACGGACACTGTTCCTAAATCGTTGCAGCCTGCAATGCAACAAAGCGTTATCTGCTGGGGCGATGGATCGCCTCTCAGGGAATTCCTCTATGTGGATGATTTGGCTAACCTTTGCGTGTTTCTGATGAATAACTACAGCGGTGATGAGACGGTTAATGCCGGTACTGGTAAGGAGCTTTCCATAAAGGAATTGACTGAGCTGGTGGCAGAGGTTATCGGCTATGAAGGTGAGATTGCCTGGGATACAAGCAAGCCTAACGGCACTCCAAGAAAACTTCTTGACGTTTCCAAGGCTGAAAAGCTCGGTTGGAAATATAAGACAGAACTGCGGGACGGTATCAGGTTGGCCTATGAGGATTTCTTGCACAATCCTGTTAGGGCTGAGAGATAAAAATAATGAGTGACGGATTGATAAATGAAGTTTAGGAGGGGAGGAATCTGATGAGCAAATCTTGTTTTGGTGCTTACGATATAAGAGGCATTTACCCTGCTCAGGTCAATGAGCAGCTGGCCTATGGCATAGGCCGCGCCTTTCCTGCCTTGATAAAAGGAAAGAAAATAGCCGTGGGACGGGATGTGCGGCTTTTCGGGGCTTCTTTGCAGGAGGCTTTGGTTAGAGGCTTGATAGAGGCTGGTGCAGAGGTTGCGGATATTGGTGTGGTGGGCACGGAGATGATTTACTTTGCTGTGCCTCACCTGAATCTGGACGGCGGCATTATGATCACCGCCAGCCACAATCCCAAGGAATACAACGGCATGAAGTTCGTGGGGCGGGATTCAGTGCCCTTGTCCAAGGAACTATTCAAGGCCTTGGAAGTGCAGGTGAGGGAGGGAAACTTTCCGCCTGTGGAGAGCGGCGGTGTTCTGTGGTAGACGGATATACTGGCTGATTATGTGGAGGCCATGCTTTCTTATGTTGATTTGGGCAGCCTGAAGCCATATAAAGTAGTAGTGAATGCTGGCAATGGGGCGGCGGGGCCGGTGCTGGATGCAATGGAAAAACAGCTGCCCTTTGAACTGGTGAAACTGGGCTGCATTCCGGACGGGAATTTCCCTCAGGGTGTACCTAATCCCCTGTTGCCGGAGAATCAGGCGGCTACGGCAGAGGCAGTGAAGAAATACGGCGCAGACTTTGGCGTGGCCTGGGACGGAGACTTTGATAGATGCTTTATCTATGACGAGCAGGGCAGGTTCATTGACTCCTGCTATATGGTGGGCTTTCTGGCTCAGGCCTTCCTTGCCAGGGAAAAAGGGGCGGGGATAGTCTACGACCCCAGGGCGGTGTTCAACATAGAAGATGCCATTACCAGCGGTGGCGGCAGGTCCATTATTTCCAAAGGCGGCCATGTGTTCTTCAAACGGAAAATGCGGGAGACAGGCGCAGTATATGGAGGGGAAATGAGCGCCCACCATTACTTTCGGGACTTCCACTACTGCGACAGCGGCATGCTCCCATGGCTGCTGGTGGCGGAACTCCTCTCCAAGTCAGGAAAGAGGCTGTCACAGCTGCTAGATGAGCGGATAGAGCGGTTCCCTGTGTCCGGGGAGAGGAATCTGCAGATGGCGGATGCCCCGTCTGTGATGGAGAAGATTGAAAAAGTCTACAGTGGCGAAGGACAGGTTTCGAAAATTGACGGGCTTTCGGTAGATATGGGGAATTGGCGGTTCAATCTCCGAGCCTCAAATACAGAGCCTTTGCTGAGGCTGAATGTGGAGAGCCGGGGAGACAGACAGCTGTGCATAGTCAAAGTTGAACAACTAATTGGAAAGATTTTAGGTTGTGATTGATATGCAAAAATACAAATCCAAAGCCGGACATCAAAGAATCCAATACAGCCACAATGCGAGTTCGATGGCTGGGGGGGCTGCCACTATGGAATAACTTGGCTTCACGACTGGTGAAGCGTTGGAAAGAGGCCCGGGAAAGGGTAGTTGAGTAGGGGCTATTATGGTTTGGAAGAATAAGTTCCATGAACGGATCAACGAATTGTGGAAACGTGCCAAAGACCAAAACCACAAAATGACACAGGTGGAGTATGCCAAACGGCTGGGCGTAACAAGAAATACGCTCATGGGCTGGCTGCGTGGCTCCGGTCAGCCGGATACAGACGGCCTTGTCCGCATAGCCAGCATAGAGAACGTCAGCTTGTACTGGCTGCTGGGGGATGAACGTCATGAAGACAAAGATGAGCAGGTCATGCTTCAGCTTTTCAAAAGCCTTAGTTCGGAATACAAATCGCACCTGCTGTTTTTGGCGGAGAAATTTAAACAAGATAGCTAGGGCATGTTGCTTAATTCAGCGTTTCCTTAAAAAAAGAGCAGTGAGCAATTCCGCAAGGGGAGGCTCACTGCTCTTGTACGTTTTACTTTTCCAGGGTTATGCTGTCCACCTTTTGGCCGCTTACGGTGAAGCATTCCACTGACAGCTTTTCCGGGGTGACTGACAGAACCAGATAATTTGGTTCCGTAGGCTGTGAGATGGCAGCTATATCAAGCGGGTCGGCAGGCACCTGGTATTGCTGGTCGCCGGCAGGGCCGCTCATGATGCAGACGGGGCCTTTGTCTGAGGTCTGGAAGTTTGACAGCGGCCCCCGGCGGCGGTAGGTGTGCATGTGGCCCGTGAGGATAAGGTCAGCGCCGGTCTCTTCAAGGGCGGGCAGCAGGGCGCGGCCTGCATCGCTGAAGCCGTAGGCGCTGTCCTGCCCCGGCTGGTATTCATCGTAGGCCAGTACGTCCTTGTGCATGAGTACCACCCGCCAGGGCAGGTCTTTTTTTTCGCGCTCTTTCAGCCAGTTCAGCTGGGCATTCAGCAGGTGGTCTTTGCCGAAGAAGCCGTCCAGTTCCAGCATTTGGGTGTTCAGCACGATGAATTCCACGGGACCGTAAGTGAAGCTGTAGAAATAGCCGTGGAAGGTGGCCGTGCCATTGCCGGGGAAGGTGAAGGTGCTGAGATACTTCCTGGGCAGGCAGTTTTTCCAGTCCAAGCCGTAGCATTCATGATTGCCCATGATGGGGACGAAGGGGTGGTTTGCATAGGGCGCCATAGCAGAGAGAAAGCCTTCCCACTGCCATTCGGCTTCGCCATTGTCTGCCAGATCACCCAAGTCAGCAAAGAAGGCCGCTTCGGGACAGCGGCCCCAGCCGGCAGCCAAAGTGTCCTGCCATACCTCATAGGAGACGTTTGTGCATTGGGAGTCAGTGAAGATCAGGGCTTTGAAAGAAGCCGTAGCAGGAGGCTTGGTACCCGGGGGAAAGTAGGCTCCTGGCACGGGGGTATCCATGGGGCTGGCCATAGCCCTTTGCCAGCTGTGGGGCAGCAGGGGGAGAAGGCCCAGGGAGAGCATAACCTGTCCTGTTTTTTGCAAGAATGTTCTGCGGGTCATAAGAAAGCCTTCTTTCTTAGTTTTGTACCTTGGCAGCTTTTCGTTCGTAAATCCAGGCACCTGCAATCAGAACTACAGCGGCGATGATCACCAGAATCAGTCTGGTGGGGTCCTCCTGAGCTGTGATGGTGTCGTGGCCGATGATGGCCTCGATGCCCGTGGAGGGGAATTTGCCGATAAAAGAAGCTATCACATAGTCGCGCAGGGAAATGGCAGACAGGGCGCCTACGGCATTCAGGAGGGCTGAGGGCAGGTAAGGCACCATGCGGGCAATCAGCATGACCACGAAGCCCCGCTCCCCGCTGTACTTGTCGATATTTGAGAGGGATTTGTGCTTCTGGATGATTTTCTCGGCACTTTCCCGGAAGAAGAAGCGCAGCAAGAGGAAGCTGATGGTGACCCCCACGGTCTCTGCCACGCAGGACAGCACAATGCCGGGGATGATGCCGAAAATCAGGGTGTTGGCAGTGGAGAAGATGATGGCGGGAGGAAAGCCGATGGCATTGACGCAGAGGGTGAGCCAAAAGGCGAAGAAAACGGCCCAGGTGCCGAAGGATTGGATATATTCAGCTGTCTCCTGTATATCGCCCCGGCCCAGCAGAGCCAAAAGGTTGGGCAAAAACTCCGGGTCAGCCAGATGGATGGCGGCGAATTGAATGATGATGGCAAAGAGGGCGGCAAACTTCACCCACCCCATGGATTTCCTGATAGCCAAAGCCATTCCTCCTAATAAATTTGCTGGCTTAATTATAACGCCATTGTTCAGATTTTGTCGACAGACAAAATATACTAATTAGCGTTTTCCCACGGGGACTAGCTTCGCGTCGCACGAGGCACGAGTTATAACGCCATGATTCAGATTTTGTCGAGATGCACATTATTTAACAAAGTCTGGCTGAAAAAAGGGTGGGGGTGCTGTCAATTTCGCCCGGGCTGTGGTATTATATTAGGGTGTGTATGCAGGAAAGAGAATTTTGAGGAGAATGATCGAGGGTGAAGCAGGTAAAGGGCAGGGAATTGTCTGCTGGCCTGACCATGGTCGCGGCTCTGCTTACGAGCCTTATTACAGTGCCGGGCTTGCTTTTCCAGGCGGGCATGGACTTCACGGCAGCTTTTATGTCCATGGGAGCCGTGAGCATTGCGGCGTCTGCCTGGCTGGCCTACAAGGGGCTGCCCCTCATAGCCATGCCCTCGGTGCCTATGGTTGCCTGGCTGGCCTATGTGGTGATCATCTCCAAGGGCTGCAGCTGGCAGGAAGTGCTGGGACTTTCGGCGCTGGTTTCCTGTGCAGGTGTTGTCCTGTTCAGCTTTGCCCAAGGGCCAAGGCTGTTTTCTGCTGTTCCTGTGTGGCTTAGGAAGTCGCTGGTTATAGGACTGGGCCTGATGCTCATCATGCAGGGGCTGGTGCAGGGGCGCTTGCTCATTGCCTCTCCCTGGTCGGCTGTGATGCTGGGAAATCTTCAGGATCCGCTGGCCTGGTGGAGTTTCATGGGGCTGATAGTGGGTGCGGTGCTGCTGGCGGCCAGGTTTGACTGGGCGCTGGGGGCGGTCTTTCTGCTCATTGCGGGACTGACCTTTATGGAAGGCTTCTGGATTCTCCCTGCCACTCCGGGGCTTTTGCCTGAGGGGCTGGAAAAGGTCCTGGGGCAGGCTGCCTTTGGCGGCGATTGGGCCGGGGCACATACGTTGGACTTCTTTCTCATGGGGCTGGTCATGCTGCTGGCAGTGAGCTCGGAATCCTGGTGCCTATGGCAGGGAATGCCAAGGGAGGAAGGAAATCTGCGGCCTGTCCTCAGAGGACTGGCTGGCTTTAGCCTGATAGGAGCATTTCTGGGGTGCCTGCCCCTTTCTCTTTCACCGCTTTCAGCCGCAGGCTGGGAGTCAGGCGGCAGGAGAGGCAGAACGGCGGCTTTTGCCCTGTTGGCGCTGGCTGCCATTTGGTTCATGGAGCCGGTTATAGCAGAGCTGTCAAGCTTTCCTGCCATGACGGTGCCGCTTCTGGTCCTGCCAGGGGTGTTGCTCATCTGGCGGCAGCTGGAGGATTTCAGCCCTCACCGCCTGGCTTTTGAAGAGTTCCTGCCGGGACTCACAGCTGCTGTGATCATGGCGGTTTCCTTCAATGTGTCGGCCGGAGTGGGAGCGGGGCTGATTGCCCGTGCGCTGCTCTTTGCTGCCGCAGGCAGGAGCAGGGAATTGTGTCCTGCTGAAACAGGTCTGGCGATTCTCTTTGCCGTATATTTTCTGGTTATATATCTCTGATTCAAGAGAGAAATATATTTTTCCGCAAGTTCAAGGTAAAGTTTTTAGGGAGTGTTCTTTTCGTGAAAGTTTCGTTTTGGTACGGTAAAGCCATTGCTTGTTCACTGCTGGGAGTTCTGGCAGTTTCTGCCCCTGCTTCTGAGGTTTCTGCCCGTCATCACAGCAGCCCTGGGGAGACGAAGGTGCTGGACAGGCAGATTGCAAGTGATGTGAAAAGCATGACGGACAGGAAGGTGCAGGACGCCACCAGCCGTGGGGATTTTCAGGCCCGCATCCACGCCATTCTGGAGCAGAATGAGAAGGAAAAAAAGGCACAGCAGGAAAGCTTCAATGTGCGGCAGACGCTTTCTGCTGATGACGATGAGATTCTGGGCACGCCGCTGGCCAGCCAGCAGCAGTGCGTGAATTACCTTCTGAGCGTGAATCCCCGTCCGGCAATTTCTGTTTCTCCCGAAACGCTGGTTTCGTACTATTACGAAGAGGGAGCCCGTGAGGGTGTGCGCCCCGATGTGGCTTTTGCCCAGGCACTGAAGGAAACCGGCTTTTTCCGCTATGGCGGCACGGTAACCGCTGACCAGAACAACTATTGCGGTCTGGGCACTACCAGCGCCGAAGTGAAGGGGGCCTACTTCCCTTCCTCCCAGCTGGGCGTGCGTGCCCATATCCAGCATCTGCTCGCTTATGCCTCTACCAGGAAGCCCGTGGAAGCGGTGGTGGATCCCCGTTACCAGCTGGTGCGTTCCTCCTATGGCAAGCGTACTCTGGGCCGTTGGGAAGATTTGAACGGCCGCTGGGCAGTCCCTGGCTATTCTTACGGCCAGAGTATTCTCTCCATGTTCAAGGACATGCTGCGCAAGTAAATTTCAGCCCGTATGGGTGTAGATAAAGAAAAGGATGAATAACAGCCAATGATTACAACCAACAATGTGAGTCTGCAGTTCGGCAAGCGCGTGCTTTACAAAGATGTGAACCTGAAGTTCACTCCGGGCAACTGCTATGGCATCATCGGTGCCAACGGTGCGGGCAAGTCCACCTTCCTGAAGCTTCTCTCCGGTGACATCGAGCCTACTGGCGGCAACATCGAGATTACTCCGGGTGAGCGCCTGTCTGTGCTGAAGCAGGACCATTATGCCTTTGATGAATTTGAGGTGCTGCGCACGGTCATGATGGGCAACAAGCGTCTGGTGGAAATCATGGACGAGAAGGATGCCCTCTATGCCAAGCCGGATTTCTCCGATGAGGACGGTATGAAGGCGTCCGAGCTGGAAGCCGAGTTCGCGGAGATGAACGGCTGGGATGCCGAGTCCGAGGCTGCCCGCCTGCTGAACGGTCTGGGCATTCCCGAGAATGAGCACACCATGCAGATGGCAGAGCTCACTGCCAAGGAGAAGGTGCGTGTGCTGCTGGCCCAGGCTCTCTTCGGCAATCCCGATATCCTGCTGCTGGACGAGCCTACCAACCACCTGGATGTGGAGTCCATCAACTGGCTGGAGGACTTCCTGGCTGGCTTTGAGAACACGGTCATCGTGGTTTCCCATGACCGTCATTTCCTGAACCAGGTCTGCACCTATATCTGTGATGTGGACTTCGGGGAAATCAAGCAGTATGCCGGCAACTACGACTTCTGGTATGAGTCCAGCCAGCTGGCTCTGCAGATGGCCAAGGATGCCAACAAGAAGAAGGAAGAGAAGATCAAGGAGCTGCAGACCTTTATCCAGCGGTTTGCAGCCAACGCTGCCAAGTCCAAGCAGGCTACTTCCCGCAAGAAGATGCTGGACAAGATCACCCTGGACGACATCAAGCCGTCCTCCCGCCGCTATCCCTACATTGCCTTCACTCCCGATCGTGAGGCTGGCGACCAGCTGCTGACGGTGGAGGGCATTTCCAAGACTGTGGATGGGGAGCAGGTGCTGAAGAATGTGAGCTTCACCCTGAAGCGCGGCGACAAGGTGGCCTTTGTGGGTCCCAACAGCATCGGCAAGACCATGCTCTTCAAGATTCTCATGGGCGAGGAGGAGCCGGACGAGGGTTCCTTCAAGTGGGGTATCACCACCACCCAGGCATATCTGCCTGCTGACAACTCCGCTTACTTTGACGATATCGACCTGAACCTGGTGGACTGGCTGCGCCAGTACAGCAAGGACCCGGATGAGACCTTCGTACGCGGCTTCCTGGGCCGTATGCTCTTCTCCGGCGAGGAAAGCCAGAAGAAGGCGCAGGTGCTCTCCGGCGGCGAGCGGGTGCGCTGCATGCTGTCCCGCATGATGCTCTCCGGTGCCAATGTGCTGCTCTTGGACGAGCCTACCAACCATCTGGATCTGGAATCCATTACGGCCCTCAACAACGGCCTCATGGACTTCAAGGGCACGGAGCTCTTCGTGTCCCACGACCATCAGTTCGTCCAGACCATTGCCAACCGCATCATCGACATCACTCCCGATGGGGTGGTGGACCGCGTCACCACTTATGACGAGTTCCTTGCCAATGAAACGGTGAAGCAGCAGCTGGCAGAGAAATACGGCAAGAAGTAAGACTTTAGCAGCTAAATTTTCTAAGAACCGGAGGCGTGGCAATGCTCAAGAGATTTTTCCAGGGGCGTGTAGAGGATACCAGTACCACGACGCGCCTCAAGGAAATGGTGAACGTCTTGCGCAAGCGGGAAGTCATGGGGGGCATGACCCCCGAGAAGCTGCGGGCAGTGCTGGAGGATCTGGGGCCCACTTTCGTGAAGCTGGGCCAGGTCATGAGCATGCGTCCCGACTTCCTGCCTCCCGAATACTGCGAGGAGCTCATGAAGCTCCAGACAGAGGCGCTGCCTTTGCCTTTTGAAACCATTACCGAGGTCATAGAGCAGGAGTACAACTGCCGCTGGCAGAAGGTCTTCAGCTACATTGACGAAAAGGCTCTGGGGTCTGCCAGCATTGCCCAGGTTCATCGCGGAACTCTGGTGAGCGGCGAAAAGGTGGCCATCAAGGTCCAGCGTCCCGGCATCTATGAGATCATGAGCCAGGACATTGTGCTGCTGAAGCGGGCTGCTACCCTGGTGAAGGTCATCAGCGGTGCCCAGGAAGTGGTGGATTTCGGCCAGGTGCTGGATGAGATGTGGCTCATTGCCCAGCAGGAAATGGATTTCCTCATGGAAGCTTCCCACATAGAAGAATTCACTCATTTGAACAGCGACAATGAGTATATTTCCTGCCCCAAGGTCTACAAGAACCTTTCCACCCAGCATATCCTGGTGATGGAATTCGTGGAAGGCATCTGCATGGATGACCTGGAAGGGCTGAAGGCCCGGGGCTACGATGTGAGCATCCTGGGCCGCAGGCTGGGGGAGAATTACGTCAAGCAGATCATTGAAGACGGGTACTTCCACGCCGACCCTCACCCGGGCAATATCTGGATACGCAACAGCCGCATCGTGTGGCTGGATCTGGGCATGATGGGACGTCTTTCCACCAAGGACAGGCTGGCTATCCGCAAGGCCGTCATAGCCCTGGCCCGCCACGATACCTTTGAGATGAAGGAGGCTGTCCTGCAGCTGGGGGTGGCCAAGGGGCGCATCAACCACACTGCTCTCTATCAGGACATTGATGCCCTGTTGGGGCAGTACAGCAGCCTTGATTTCAGCTCTTTGCAGATGGGGGTGCTGACACGGCAGATTATCAATATCCTGCGGGTGCATCATCTGGCCTGTCCTCAGGGGCTGGCCATGTTTGCCCGTGGGGTGCTGACCATCGAGGGAGTCATGCGGCTTTGCTGCCCCAAGGTGAGCTTTGTGGAAATCTTCGCCAAGAGCCTGGCGGTGGATTTCAAGAAGAATTTCAACTGGCATGATGAATTTGACAAGGCGAAGCGGCAGGGGCTGCAGCTTCTGCAAAAATCCGTGCAGCTGCCGGAGCAGATCTCGGATATCCTGAAGATGACCATGAGCGGCCAGACCAAGGTGAACCTTGATGTGACTGGCTCAGAGGAGCCTCTCAGGCGGCTGGACCAGATGATCAACAAGCTGATCCTGGCCCTGCTCTGTGCAGCTATCCTGCTGGCCTCCAGCACCATCTGCACTACCAATATGACGCCTAAGATAATGGAGATACCTCTCCTGGGGCTGGCTGGCTATTTCCTGGCCTTCATCCTGAGTCTCAGGCTGATCTGGGATATCCACAAAGGCAGCAAGGGTCTGTAAACAAGTATGGAAGGGAAGGTGAGGCCATGGCAATGCGTGGCCTGCGGGGAGCGACAACTGCTCCTGTTGATGACAAGGAAGCAATCTGGCATGCCGCCAAAGTCCTGATGGAGGAACTCCTGAAGAAGAATGATATTTCTGCGGAGGCTATCGGGGCGGCTATCTTTTCCATGACGGAAGATCTGACGGCGGCATTCCCTTCCACGGGGGTGCGGAGCCTGCCGGGCTTTGACCTGGTGCCGCTCTTTGATGCACGCCAGTGTGCCATTGAGGGCAGCCTCCCAAGGTGCATCAGGGTGCTCCTGCTCATAGACACTGACAAGGGTCAGCAAGAGCTCTGCCATGTTTATCAGGAAGGCGCAGTAGCCCTGCGTCCTGATCTGGCGAAATAAGCGTAAAAAGTTTTTTGATATTGATACTCGGAGGGGGACACCCCTCTGAGATTGATATGTATAATATTCTATCTTTTAAGTATTTTTAGTTTTAGGAGGAGATTTACCTTGGCTAATCTCGACACCACCTGCGTCAATGCAATCCGTGTGCTGGCAGCTGATGCTGTGCAGAGGGCAAATTCCGGTCACCCGGGCCTGCCTCTGGGCAGCGCTGCCATGGCTTATGAGCTGTGGGCAAAGCACATGAATCATAACGGCAAGAACCCCAAGTGGGCCAATCGTGACCGTTTCATCCTGTCTGGCGGCCATGGCTCCACGCTGCTCTACTCCCTGCTGCATTTCTTCGGCTACGGCCTCACCATGGAGGATATGCGCAACTTCCGTCAGGACGGCTCTTTGACTCCGGGCCATCCCGAGTATGGCCATACCGTAGGCGTTGAAGCTACCACCGGTCCTCTGGGTGCTGGCATGGGCATGGCTGTGGGCATGGCTATGGCTGAGGCACATCTGTCTGCCAAGTTCAACAAGCCCGGCTTCCCCGTGGTTGACCACTACACCTTTGTGCTGGGCGGCGACGGCTGCATGATGGAGGGCATCTCCTCCGAGGCTTTCTCCCTGGCTGGCACCCTGGGCCTGTCCAAGCTGATTGTGCTCTATGATAGCAACAACATCTCCATCGAGGGTTCCACGGATATCGCCTTCACTGAGAATGTCCAGGCACGCATGGCTGCTTTCGGCTTCCAGACCATCACTGTGGAAGACGGCAATGACCTTGAAGCCATCGGCAAGGCCATCGAGGAGGCCAAGGCTGACAAGGAGCATCCTTCCTTCATTACCGTGAAGACTCAGATCGGCTATGGCTGCCCCGCCAAGCAGGGCAAGGCCAGCGCTCACGGCGAGCCCCTGGGCGATGAGAACGTGAAGGCTCTGAAGGAAACTCTTGGCTGGCCTGAGCCGGACAAGACCTTCAACATTCCCCAGGAGGTCTATGATCACTACAAGGAAGTGGCAAAGAAGGGCGAGGAGGCTGAGGCTGCCTGGAACAAGCTCTTCGCTGACTACTGCGCCAAGTTCCCCGAGATGAAGGAGCTTTGGGATAAGTTCCACGCACCGGTGGATGCTATGTCCCTGCTGAACGACAAGGATTTCTGGGCTGTGGAAGACAAGCCGGTGGCTACCCGCGCTTGCTCCGGCACCATGATCAACCGCCTGAAGGACCTGCTGCCCAACCTCATCGGCGGCAGCGCTGACCTGGCTCCTTCCAACAAGACGGAAATGAAGGGCGCCGGCGACTTTGCCAAGGGCAGCTACGATGGACGCAACCTGCACTTCGGTGTCCGTGAGTTCGCCATGGCAGCCATTGCCAACGGCATCACCCTCCACGGCGGCCTGCGCACCTATATCGGCACCTTCTTCGTGTTCAGCGATTACACCAAGCCCATGATGCGCCTGGCAGCTCTGATGAACATCCCTGTGACCTATGTCTTCACCCACGACAGCATCGGCGTAGGCGAGGATGGCCCCACCCATGAGCCCATCGAGCAGCTGGCTATGTTGCGCTCCCTGCCCAACGTGAATGTGTTCCGTCCCGCTGATATGGCTGAGACCGCTGCCGGCTGGTGCCTGGCTGTCACCGCCGAGAGCACTCCCACGGCTCTGGTGCTGACCCGTCAGAACCTGCCCCAGCTGGCTGGCTCCGGCAAGGCAGCTCTCCGCGGCGCTTACGTCATTTCCGAGGCCAAGAACCCCGAGAAGATGGACGGCATCCTCATCGCTACCGGCTCCGAGGTCAGCCTGGCCATCGATGCTCAGGCAGAGCTTGCCAAGGACAACATCGACGTCCGCGTGGTTTCCATGCCCTGCATGGATCTCTTCGAGCAGCAGACTCCCAGCTACAAGGAGGAAATCCTGCCCAAGGCTGTGCGCGCCCGCGTGGCCGTGGAGGCTCTCTCCGACTTCGGCTGGGGCCGCTATGTAGGCCTGGACGGCGCTACTGTCTGCATGCACGGCTTCGGCGCTTCCGCTCCTGCTAACCTGCTCTTCGAGAAGTTCGGCTTCACCAAGGAGCATGTGGCTGATGTGATGAAGGAAGTATTGAAGAAGTAAGATAAAGATTAATACTCAAGGCTCCGAGGCTTTATAGCTTCGGGGCTTTTTTTAACTACGTTATGACAAAGAAAATCTTCTTGTTGAAACGCCATTAGGTATATTTTGCCTATAGCAAAATTTGAACAGTTGCGTTATAATGGAAAAAGTTTTTTGTAAGCAACTTATTTAGGAGGAGTTAGACTTTGGATTTAAGTATCATAGAGCTTGTCAAGGTAGTCATCCTCGGCGTCGTGGAGGGCCTGACGGAGTGGCTGCCGGTGTCCAGCACGGGCCACATGATCCTGGTGGATGAGTTCATCAAGCTGGATGTGGATAAGAAGTTCATGGATATGTTCCTGGTGGTGATCCAGCTGGGGGCAATCCTGGCGGTAGTGGTGCTGAACTTTGAACGGCTGAATCCCTTTTCTTCCTGGAAGACCAGGCAGGAGAAGCGTGAGACCATCGACCTGTGGATGAAGGTGGTTGTGGCCTGCGTGCCCGCCGCTGTCATCGGCCTGGCTTTCAATGACTACATGGAAGAGCATTTCATGAATGCCCCTGTGGTGGCCTTTACCCTGATCTTTTACGGCGTGCTCTTCATTGTCATCGAGAATTACAACAAGCGCCGCCGTCCCCGGGTGAACAGGCTGGAACGCCTTGATTACAAGACGGCGCTGATCATCGGCATGTTCCAGGTGCTTTCCCTGGTGCCGGGCACCAGCCGCAGCGGTTCCACCATCATCGGCGGCATCCTCTTTGGTACCAGCCGCTATGTGGCCACGGAGTTCACTTTCTTCCTGGCCATTCCCGTGATGTTCGGGGCCAGCTTCCTGAAGCTGGTGAAGTTCGGCTTTCACTATACCGGTGCAGAAATGCTGATCTTGGTGCTGGGCATGGCCACGGCCTTCGTGGTGTCCATCGCTTCCATCAAGTTCCTGCTTCAGTATATCAAGACCAATGACTTCAAGGCCTTTGGCTGGTACCGCATTGCCCTTGGCATTGTAGTGCTGGCGTACCTGTTCCTGGTGGGGGATCCTACCGCAGACAATATTTGATGTGTTTTTGACAGTTGGGGGTATATCCTTCAACTGTCAGTTTGTTTAGGAGGAAATCATGAAAGTTATCGTAGGCCTTGGCAATCCCGGCCGGGAGTATGCCCAGACCAAGCATAATGTGGGCTTCATGCTGTTGGATGCCCTGGCAGAAAAAATGGGCATTACCGATTGGCAGTCAAAGTTTGATGCCCTGATTGCCGAGGGGCGCATGGGTACGGAGAAAATCCTGCTGGTGAAGCCCCAGACCTATATGAACGAAAGCGGCAGGGCAGTAGGCCCCTTGATGAACTGGTACAAGCTCATGCCGGAACAGCTTATTGTGGCCCACGACGATATGGATATCCCCGCTGGTACCATTCGCATCCGCAAGAAGGGCAGTGCCGGGGGGCACAATGGCATCAAGTCTGTACTTGCCCATCTGGGGGATGAAAATTTCAGCCGGGTGAGGATTGGCATCGGCAGGCCTCTGCCCGGCTGGACGGTGATAAACCATGTGCTGGCGCCCTTCCAGGAGGAAGATGTGCCGAAGATCAAGGAAGCTATCCAGTACCTGCTGCCTGCGGTGGAGTGCATAGTCACAGAGGATACTGACAAGGCCATGAACCTTTACAATCCCAAGAAGGTGAAGAAGCAGAAGCAAAAGGCTGAGCCGGAGAAGCAGGAAAGCAAGGAAGCACAGGAAGGGGGAGCAGCATGAGTGATATCATCACGGCGGTGTACGCTGACGAGGAAGGAAATATCCTGGATGCACCGGGACTGAGGGGCATGGGGCGTACTGGCAGCACCAATGTGGAGCTGAAGCCTGAGGATTTGATACCTCTGCCGGAGAGTGCTGACCTGATGCTCCTGCCCGGCCATCAGGCCGTGGGCATGACGGCTGAAGGGGAAGTGCTGCCCATTGCGGGACAGGCGGTGTCTGCCATCCTGCCTGCAGGCTTCACCCGCCTGTTCCTGCCCGCGTACGAGAGGGAAGAGGGGGCAGAGCGCCTGCCCCTCTATGGCTATACAGCGGTGGTGGTTTACAAGGATGAGCTTTACTGCGCCGCCTTCTACACCGATGAAAATGATAAGTGGGACCCGGTGCATTACAATACGGCAGAGCTTAAGAAACTGGTGAAGCGCACCAAAAAGGACCTGCCCAACAATCGCATTGTGGAGCAGGTGGCAGGGTGCTCCCTCAACTGGCACTGCTGTACTGCCCAGAATCTTTTCTACCGTCGCTGGGAGTGCGGCATTCCCACCTCTCCTGTATGCAATGCCAACTGCTTTGGCTGCATTTCCCTGCAGCCTGCAGAGTGCTGCCCTTCTCCCCAGAGCCGCATCACCTTCCGGCCTACCCCGGAGGAGATAGCAGAGGTAGGCATCTACCACCTGACAGTGGCCCCGGACGGCATCATCAGCTTCGGCCAGGGCTGTGAGGGAGAGCCCAGCCTGGCAGCAGATAATATCGCTGCAGGCATCAAGCTGATTCGCGCCAAGACCACCAAGGGTCAGATCAATATGAATTCCAACGTAGGCTGGACTGAGGGCGTGAAGAAAATCATTGATGCAGGCCTCGACAGCCTGCGGGTTTCCATCATCAGCGCCCGCCCCGAAGGCTACGATGCCTACTACCGGGCCAGCTACCATCTGGAAAATGTCAAGGAGTCCATTGCCTACGCTCTGGAGAAGGGCGTCTATGTCTCCCTGAATCTCCTCTACTTCCCCGGCTACAACGACAGGGAAGAGGAACTGGCCGCCTGGCAGGAGTTCTTCCGTGAGCTGCCAGTGCAGATGATACAGGTGAGGAACCTCAACATAGACCCGGACGCTTTCCTGGCTATCATGCCTGAGGCCAAAGGCAAGGCTGTGGGTACCAGGAAATTCCTGGAAACCCTCAAAGCCGAGTTCCCCCAGCTGGTTATTGGCAGCTTCAGTCATTACGTGGAAGGTTAAGACAGGTTATCATGAAATATGAAAGCAGGCGCACAGCTGCCTTTTAGAGGCGGCGTGCGCCTGCTTTCATTATGTGCACAGGTTGACGAAGTTAATACTGCGTGTTAAAATAAAATATTTTTATTATTTTGCTTTTTTGGAAAGCGTGTGTTATAATGTAAACAGGCTAGCGATGAACTGCTTTTCGGGGAGGTGGTTGTTTGTTGCATGTAGGTGACAAGGTGGTCTACCCGATGCACGGCGCGGGGGTTATTGCAGGCATTGAGAATTGCGAGGTCCTCGGCGAAGGAAAATCTTATTATGTCCTCCAAATGCCATTAGGCAACATGAAAGTGATGATTCCAACCGATAATGTGGACAACATCGGTCTGCGAGACATTATTTCAGAGGATAAGGTAGGTGAGGTCAAAGACGTGCTGGAGGACAAGCCGGAGAAGGCCTCAGGCAGCTGGAACAGACGTTTCCACGCGAACCTCGACCGCATGAAAACCGGCAATATCTGTGATGTGGCCGCAGTGGCACGCAACCTCATACTGCAAGACCGCCAGCGCAAAGTATCAAGCGGCGAACGCCGCCTGATGGATCTAGCCAGGCAAATCCTCATCAGCGAACTCGTTTATGCTTGTGACAAGACACCAGATGAAGTAGAGGGCTGGGTGGACGACATCTTGGATAAGAACGTCTACACGCATTGAATCTTTGGACAAAGTCAGACAGACCTGCTATACTTATAGAGATGGTCTGTCTGACTTTTTCTCATTTTTAGATGGATTTATCAATTCCTCACTGAAAGGAGGTGAGAAGATGCTAGACAGGGTACTCAGGTTCTTCATTGTGTCTTTCCTGGCTATAGCAGGCGGGGCGCTGTTTCATCTTTTGGCTCCCGTTCTGACGGATTTTCTAAGCACAGAGGTACTGAAGACTGACTTGGGAATCTTCAAGCTGACGCTGGCAAGTCTCCTGTGCCTGCTCACAGGTGCTATTCTGGGCGGCATCATAGGTTTCCTGTTCTCTCCGTACCTTATCCGGCAGCTCAAAAGGTTTTCTACCTGGGTGGAGCAGCAGCTTAGCAAGATGCCCATCCACGATGTGATTGCCGGGGCTGTGGGACTTTCTATCGGACTCATTATTGCTAATCTCCTAGGTTATTCCTTTGCCAAGATTCCCCTTATCGGTGATTATATCCCGGTAATCTTCAGCATTGTGCTGGGCTATCTTGGCATCCATATCACCATCAAAAAGCGTCAGGAACTGGCGGGGCTTTTCGACTTCTTCCCCAAGCTCTTGAAGGAGCTGGCCAAGAACCGGGAGGCCAAGCAAAATGCTGCCAAGCCTGCAGCAGTGCCGGCAGAGCTGCCAGCGGGCAAGGATTACAAGCTCCTTGACACCTCTGTCATCATTGACGGCCGCATTGCCGATATCTGTGAAACCGGCTTCATTGAAGGAACGCTGCTGATTCCCGTGTTTGTGCTGGAGGAACTGCAGCATATTGCCGATTCCGCTGACCAGCTCAAGCGGGTGCGGGGACGCCGGGGATTGGATATCCTGGCCAAGATTCGCGGCGAGTCCAAGAAGCTCAAGGTAGAGGTCACCAATGTGGACTATGATGACATCACAGAGGTGGACTCCAAGCTGGTGCGTCTGGGGCAGGAAGTGGGCGGCAAGATCATCACCAACGACTTCAACCTGAACAAGGTAGCCCAGCTCAGAGGCGTGGAGGTGCTCAATATCAACGAGCTCTCCAATGCCGTGAAGCCTGTGGTCATTCCCGGGGAGACGATGGTGGTTTCCATCGTGAAATCCGGCAAGGAGCAGGGCCAAGGAGTGGCCTACCTGGATGATGGCACCATGATTGTGGTGGAAAATGGCCAGCGCCATATAGGTGAGACTTTGGAAGTGGAGGTCACTTCCGCCCTTCAGACGGCGGCAGGTCGCATGATTTTTGCCAAACCTAAACATTGATTTTTCTCAAGGTTAGTTAGGGGCTGTCCATGGGACAGCCCCTTTTTAAGGAGTTACTATGGTAAGTGTGATTTTTCCCGCTGCGGGACAGGGCTCCCGTATGAAGGCGGGCAAGAACAAGGTGTTGCTGGAACTTGGCGGCAAGCCCATTCTCCTGCGCACGCTGGAGAGTTTTTCCCGCCTGGACGAGGTGAGGGAGCTGATTGTGGTTACTGGCCGTCAGGAGATGGAGGAAGTGAGGGCCATCCTGGAAGGGGCCAGGGGCTTGAAGCCCTGGCAGCTGGTGGAAGGCAGCACAGAGCGGCAGTATTCCATCAGGAACGGCCTGAACTGCGTGTCTGAGGAGGCAGGTCTGGTGCTGGTGCATGATGCGGCCCGCCCTCTGATTACCGCTGAGGTCATCAGACGTGTTATAGAGGGTGCGAAGGAGTTCGGCGGGGCCATTGCTGCCGTGCCGGAGAAGAACACGGTGAAAATCGTAGATGATAACGGGCTGGTGGTCAGCACCCCGCCCCGCAAGTCCCTCTGGGCTGTGCAGACCCCCCAGGGATTCAGGAAGGACATACTGCTGGAGGCTAACGACAGAGCTGAAGCGGAGGGGTTCCTGGGCACAGATGATGCCAGTCTGGTGGAAAGGCTGGGCAGGCCTGTCAAGGTGGTGGAGGGGGACTACCGCAATATCAAGCTCACTACCCCTGAGGATATGGTGACGGCAGAAGCATTTCTGCAGCAGATGAAGGAGGAAGAATAGATGACGCGTTTTGGCATGGGCTATGATGTGCATAAGCTGGTTGAAGGCAGGAAGCTGATCCTGGGCGGCGTGGAAGTGCCCCATACCCTGGGGCTCCTGGGCCACTCCGATGCAGATGTGCTCCTTCACGCTATCAGCGATGCTCTCTTAGGGGCGGCGGCTTTAGGAGACATTGGCCGCCATTTCCCGGATACCGACCCCAAGTATAAAGGGGCAGACAGCATGAAACTGCTGGCTCACGTGGTGGAGCTGATAAAGGAAAAGGGCTACAAGGTGGGCAATGTAGATGCCACCATTGTAGCCCAGAGACCAAAGCTCAAGGATTATATTCAGACTATGAACGATAATATTGCCCGCGTGCTGGAAGTGGAGCCTGACCAGGTGAATGTCAAGGCCACTACTGAGGAAAAGCTTGGCTTCACCGGCACGGAACAGGGGATTTCTGCTTACGCTGTGGCAGGATTGGAGAAAGCCTGAAAATCAGGACTGGCCTGTTTTTGAGGCAGCCTGTGCGGCTTCCTCGTTTTCGTCGCTGATTTTCTTTTCTGCCGTCTGGGCGAATTTGGTTACCATGACACGGGTCAGGCCTTGCTGGGCCAGAGTACCGGGACCGTCCACACAGCCGTTTACACAGGCCATGCCCTCGAAGTACTCTATGGGCAGCGTCCCCTGCTTCACCAGGGTCAGCTTGTCCTGGCAGTTCCTGAGGCCGTCAGCGTACTCCATGATGGTGTCTGCTTTGCCATCCTGCTTGGTCAGCAGGGCTTTCATGGAGGACTGTACGCCCCGGTTGAGGGGGAAGCCGATGCCGCCGGCTGTGGCCGTGGTCTGGTAAGGCTCTGCCTGCAAATTGTCCAGGTCGATATCCAGCCCGTCGAAGATGCAGGCCAGTTCCTCGTAGGTCATGGCGAAATCCATGCACTCGGGGTGATGGAGAGCTTCAGATTTCTTGGCAATGCAGGGACCGATGAAGCAGGTCAGGGCTTCAGGATCTTTATCCTTTACCCAGTGTCCGCAGGCGACCATGGGAGAGGCGGTTTCGGAAATGTTTTCCTTGAATTCCGGGAAGTGCTTCTTCACCTGCTCCACAAAAGCAGGGCAGCAGGAGCTGGTCATGAAATCAATCTTCCCCGGTACTTTTTCTTTGAACTCTTCGGCTTCGCGAATGGTGGTGATATCCGCGCCAACGGCGACTTCCACCACTTCGGCAAAGCCGATTTTTTTTATGCCTGCAATGATCTGCCCCGGCTGTACTTTGGCTCCGAACTGTCCCACAAAGGAAGGCGCCAGCATGGCTGTTACCTTTTTACCTGCCTTGATGGCAAGGAGAATCTGGGCAATCATGCTGCGCTCGTCCAAAGCGCCGAAGGGACAGCCCTCACGGCAGTTGCCGCAGCTGACGCATTTGTCATAGTGGATGAAGGTGCGCTTGTCCGGTCCCGAGCTCATGGCATCCAGGGCGCAGGATTTGATGCAGGGGCGGGTAATCTCGATGATGGCGCCGTAGGGGCAGGACTTGGCACAGCGTCCGCACTCGATGCAGATATCCCTGTCGATGTCTGCCCGGCCATTCTGGATGCTGATGGCGTGCTTGGGGCAATGCTCCATGCACTTGTGCTGGATGCAGTGGCGGCAGAGGTCAGTCACATAATACTTGTCGATGGGGCAGGCGTCGCAGGCATCGGGCAGCACATCCATGACAGGCAGGTTTTTCTCGAAATTCCCAGAAAGTGCCCGCTTGGCAGCCTCTACGATGTGGATGCCAGTCTCCTGCCACAGTGCCATCTGGATGCGGTTCTTGAGCACTGCCCGCTCCTTATGCACGCAGCAGCGCACCCGGGGGGTGTCCTCTTTCACGATGTTCAGGATATCGTAGACCTTTTCTTCCAGCGTCCCGTCCCAGACATATCTGGCAATCTGGCGCAGGACATTGCGCCGGAAATTGGCTACCTGTGTGGTTTCCATAAAATCCTCCTAAAATGCAATACAGGTATTATATTCATATTGCTAAATACAACATAATTTTATTTTAACATATCTCTATTTGCTGTAGCTACAAGATTTTCCTCTTGTTTTCCGACATAGCAATATCGCCCAACACCTTAAATGCTGTCATCATAAGCTGAGATTATCTCGCAGTCATGTCGCTGTGCTTCCAGTCTGGCAGTATGTTCCGTGGCTGGCATGATGTCGTTGTAGCGGCTGGTATCTTCATCCGACCGGCTCTCATCTGCGACCACAAGGGCGGTAGTAAGAGGGTCAAGACCGCGTTCCACACATTCCACGGAGGCATAGAAGGACTTGAGGTCGATGGCGATGTAGGTTTTATCCATATTCGTAAATCCTTGATTTTTGCATTTTAGTTTGAGGTGCCGATTGGCGTCCAAGATTTCTCTATGCGTTTATCTTATCAATTTTTGAAGGTGGATTCAATCGGGGAAGCTGGTCGTTTAACCACCTCTTTAGAGTTATTGAAATTGTCGCATGGCAGGCGACCCGACGCCCCCTCATCTTCGGTAGAATAAAGCTATCAAAGAAAAGGGGGCGTTTGCAATGAAGAAGGGGTTAACTGAAATCGTGTTCATTCTGGACAGGAGTGGCTCTATGAGCGGCCTGGAGGCAGATACCATTGGCGGCTTCAACTCGCTCATCAGGAAGCAGCGGAAGGAACAAGGGGAGGCCATTGTTTCCACTGTGCTGTTTGATGACAAGTGCGAAGTGCTCCATGACCGGGTGCCGATGGACAAGGTGCAGGAGATGACAGAGGAGACCTACTTCGTCCGTGGTTGCACGGCACTTCTGGATGCTGTGGGTGGTGCTATTCACCACATTGGCAACATCCACAAGTATGCCCGTGATGAGGACAGGCCGGAGAAGACAATCTTCATCATCACCACGGATGGCATGGAAAATGCCAGCCACCAGTATACCTTCAATAAGGTCAAGGCTATGGTGGAGAGGCAAAAGGAAAGGTTCGGCTGGGAGTTCCTGTTCCTGGGGGCAAATATAGATGCCATTGAAGCTGCCGGGCATATTGGCATTCACGCTGACCGGGCTGTGACCTATCAGAATGATGAAGCAGGAACAGCACTGAACTACGAGGTCATGGAAGAGGCAATACATCATGTGAGGTGTTGCTCTGAGCCATTGGGAGCCAGTTGGAAGCGCAGGATTGATGAGGATGCAAAGCGGCGCAGCAGAAAAAATTGAAAAGCTGTGCCTGGGCTGCCTGGTTACTTGCCGGGGAGCCACTTTCTTTGGTGGTAGAGAACTGTTATGTGGTGTTGTATAATAGTTGTGTTAAAATTCTTAGAATGAATAAGGGCATGAGATTGAAGGGGCGGAGGAACTATGGTAAAAGAGATAATGAGAGATGTGCTGTTCTTGGGGCAGAAGGCCGAGGCGGCCACTAAAGAAGATATATCTATAGCTGAGGACTTGCTGGACACTCTCCGTTTCCATAGAGAACACTGTGTCGGCATGGCCGCTAACATGATTGGGGAGCGAAAAGCCATCATTGCCATAGCCGAGGGAAACAGGTTCACAGCTATGCTGAATCCGGAGGCAGTGAAGAAATCTCCCAAGACTTATAAGGCCACGGAAGGCTGCCTTTCCATCCCCGGGGAGCGTGAAGTGGAGCGTCACGACTGGATTGAGGTCAAATACAGGGATATGGCTTGGCGCAAGGAAAAGCGGAAGTTCACAGGCTTTGAGGCAGAAATCGTGCAGCACGAGCTTGAGCATCTGGAAGGGAAGCTCATCTGATGCGGATTTATGTTGATGCTGATGCCTGCCCAGTGGTACGGCAGACGGAGCAGGTGGCCAAAAGATATGGTGTGCCTGTGACGCTTCTATGTGACACCAATCATGTGATGACTTCTGATTACAGTGAGGTACGCATCATAGGTGCCGGGGCAGATGCTGTAGATCTGGCATTGATAAATCTTTGTCAGGCTGGAGATATTGTAGTGACTCAGGACTATGGTGTGGCAGCTATGGCCTTGGGAAAGCGTGCCTATGCCATACATCAGAATGGCTGGTGGTATACGGCCGAAAATATCGACCGCCTGCTGATGGAGCGGCACATGGCCAAAAAAGCCCGGCGCGTCAAGAAAAAGGTGCATCTAAAAGGTCCTGCCAGGCGTACCGGGGCAGATAACGAGAAATTTGTGGAGGGGCTTGCCCGTCTGCTGGAGGTGGTGAGGAATAGCGATGGATTGGCTTAAACTGGAGATATACATACCAGAATCTCATTTCCCGGCTTTGCAAAAGGCATTGCAATCAGCAGATGCCGGGCATATAGGCAATTATGATAGTTGTCTGTCTTACTCCCGCGTCAAAGGCACCTGGAGGCCGCTTCAGGGAGCCAGACCATATATTGGAGAGGAAGGTACTGTGAGTGAGGCAGAGGAGCTCAAGGTAGAGGTAAATGTCCGCATAGACAAGCTGGATAGCACTTTGCGGGCTATAAGGAATGTCCACCCCTATAAAGAACCTGTCATAAATGTCATTCCCCTTTATGCATTCGGGGCGAGATGATGGAACATTGCAAGAATGCTTACAGTCAGAATGAAAACGCTCCCTTGGAAAATCGCGAAACGCCACCTGGCCAATGCCTTATGTTTCGTTGAATAAGGGGGCGTTTTGTGCTATCATAATGAACTGTGTAAGATTATCGATTTGGAATGCTTGGTCGAGGTGACATAGACCGGCTGAATTGGACAAAATTATAGCTTAACTAATACAAGTATACGAAGGTAGAAAGACCTCGAACCCCCATGAAATAAGGGGCGTCGAGGTCTTTTGTCGTTGTGGGGTGGGGCTTGTAATTGGGCGGTGGGGAGCTATGAGCAAAATTGCTACTTTTTTACTCCGGGGGGTTGCATGGTTGAAGGTGCCCCGTTTTTAGAGTGTAAGTGTTCGGCAGATTGCCGTTTGCAGGGTGAGCAAAATAGCCTAGAAGGCAGTAGGTAATCGTAATAGCGTATTTACTTTCTTGCTAATTTTAGTTATGATATTAGCAAGAAAGGAGTGGTAGCGTGAAAGCATCAGAAAAGCTCGATTTGCTTTTTGAGCAAAATAACGGGATTGTCAAAACTGCTCAGGTCCTGGAAAATGGCATCACAAAAACATCTTTTTATGCCTATGCCAAACAGCGTGGTATAGAGCAGGCAGCACATGGAATCTATGTTTTGCCTGATGCCTGGACAGATGGCATGTATATGCTGCACCTGCGCTGCAGTCAGGCCGTATTCTCTCACGAAAGCGCATTGTTCTTCCATGACCTGACTGACCGGGAACCAAGTCCATATTCGATCACTGTAAAAACAGGCTATAATCCTGCCAGCCTGAAGGCTGATGGAATCAAAGTCTATACCATCAAAAAAGAACTGCATGATGTAGGACTTATCACGATGGATACACCCTTTGGCAATGCTGTCCCTGTCTATGATGCAGAGCGCACCATATGCGACTTGATTCGCAGCCGCAGCAGCATTGAAATGCAGACCTTTCAGGATGCAATCAAGCAGTATGCAAGAAGCAGGGAGAAAGATTTACGCAAGCTGATGCGCAATGCAAAGCTGTTTCATGTGGAAAAAATTCTTCGACAGTACTTGGAGGTACTTCTATGATAAAGACGGCTTGGCAGCTCAAAGACCTGATATGGTGAAGCTATGGGGGGCTTATCAAAAGAAGTTCTCCTATGCTCTTGATGTGTCATGGGGTACAGTTTTGGATTCGGGTGGTGGAGTCCTTCCTGGATGATATTGGCGAGTGGAAGTTTGTGGAAAGCAGGGAGGACTTCACTATCCAGTTCGTGGATATATTCCGCTCACACTTTCTGGGCAGGACAGGCTGCCCGATGACAGAGGAAGAGTGGAACGCCGTACTCGATAAGATTATCTGGGCTTTTGAAGAGATTGCAGGCGACGAGCCCAATGACCCACGATTGGCAGTGATGGGTGAGATGCTGGATGCTTTCCCGAACGCCTGGGAAGATGAGAGGCTTGAGGACGGCTCCTGTAAGTCCTGGCTGTCGAAGGATGCGCAGGCGTTTCTCGATGCCCGTGAAGAAGAAACGGCAAAGGCGTATGATGCTTATAAGGCACGCATAGAGGAAGGCAAGCAGCTCTTCGTCAAGTACATCGGTGCATTTTGGGACTGAGGTTTAGGAGGCATAAGCATGGGCAAATCATTGGTTGAATTGCTGGACGATATGGAGAGCGCCAGACTTGCCACCATAAAGGAAGGGCAGAGGAACAACGCCATCGTGAAGAAAATCTTTTCTAGCGTGGGGACGGATGCCTGGCCGGAGAACAGGGAGAATCTGATGAACGGACTAAACAGCATATATAGGCACATGGACTGGGGCAAGAGCATGGGACACGGCATCTTCTCGGCTGAGTTCTTCAAAGAGATTCCTGAGCTTTATGAGTCCTTGCCACCAGCAAAGCAGCAGGAAATAGACGGCGTGTTCCTTGAACAGCCTAACATTCGGGAACATATAAAACGAATGGAGTGGACGGTGTTGGACTTTTTGAAGTCCGAGTCGGAAGGATAATTCACAAGTATGCTCGTGATGAGGACAGGCCGGAGAAGACCATGTTCATCATCACCACCGATGGCATGGAAAATGCCAGTCGGCGGTACACATACCCCTGTGACTATGTGATTCATACGGTTGGGCCAATCTGGCATGGAGGCAGCCAGGGCGAGGCGGAACTGTTGGCTGGCTGCTGTCGGCATTCGCTGGAACTTGCCATGGAACATGGTATTCGTAGTGTGGCCTTTCCTTCTATTTCCACGGGGGTGTATTCCTATCCCGTCCAGCAGGCAGCGGAGATTGCTGTGCGGATGGTCAGGGAAGTAGTGAAGGAGCACCCGAAGGCGTTTGATGAAATACTGTGGGTGCTGTTCGATGAACGGACGAAACTTATGTATGACGGGGCACTACAGGGCTAAAGAAAAACATGGCATGATAGGTAAGGTGGCGAGAGTTCAGTAAAAATGAGACACTCCAGTTTTTAGACAAATGTATATTAAAACATCCTGCTTGCCATTATGATTAAATGGAAACAGGATGTTTTGCAAAGCGGTCAGTTTTGGAGAAGTTCAGTTGTAAGCGAGCTTATTCATTTGGGCAATGCGGATTATATTATCTTTGGTGGTTCCAGCAAGCTCAACAATTTCATCGCAGCTGTAATTTTTCTTCAGCATCCTAATTACAAATTCAGTGGTTTTAGCATCAGCAGTTTCTGCAGAGGCTTTGGCAGCTGCCTGTTCAGCAGCCTCTTCAGCCCTGACTTCCATAGCCCTGTTCCAATCCCATTTGAAGCTAACCATATCGAAAACCTCCTCTTGTTCCTTCTTGGCGAAGTAGTCAGCCAGAAGGTCGTGTTCTTGACAGTATTTGATGGCTTGGCTGATGGCCTGGCGCAGTGTTTTGCCGGCAGCTACTTCTTTACGTACCTGGTCAACGAAGATGCTGTAGCACTTGAGGTCGTGGCATTTCTGCAGGAGCTCGCTGTTCTTGGCGTAGTTGATATTGAACACCGTGACGACAAGTTCCAGGGTATTGCCATTTTCCTCGAAGGCATCAGAGAGCCGCATAGTCCATTTTGCAGGAGCATCGTCCTTGCCATTGTAGAACATATAGAAATGCGGTGCGGGAAGCGCTATACGGGTTTTCTTGTAGGGAGCATCTGGATCAACTCTCTGCCTGTAGAGCTTGGCAATATACCACAGCATACGTAGCGGCATATTTTCCGAGAGGGTAGACTGGTGCTCCATGAGTATGATGTGCTGGTTGCCAGCCATGAAGCTGATGTCATTCTTTATGTCTTCAAAAAAGGTGCCCCTCAGCGTAGTAATCGTTATATCGCTCAGGGAAATGTGCTTACCTGTTAGTGCCTCATAGATTCGTTGCAGGCGGCGCTTGTTGTTGAAGATGTCTCTGAAGAGTGAATCTTTGTATGTACGTTTGGCCTTCATCTGATGTCCCCCTTCTACGGTGATTATACCATGAAACCAGTGGGGAAGGAAGATTGTTGCTAACAATTGTACCGCCTTGAACGATTGGTTGTTTAGAGGAGTCAGGCCCATGGAGGGGGGAGCACTTAGAGGCGTTTGATGAAATTCTGTGGGTGCTGTTCGATGAACGGACTAAGCTGGTGTATGACGGAGTCTTATAGAGTGAGTACATATATATGAGCCGATTCTGGTTGCTTGATGAAACTTGTGAAGCTATTGTTGTGTTGTCGGTGACGCTAAATATTATGTTTTGCACAATATAGGCAGGGGAGATGAATCATATGCAGAATATAAACTGGGACAAGCAACCAATGATTGGGATATATATTATTCAAATTTTCTTTCAGGGCGGGTGAAGATATGGGAATAAAATTAGGCAAGATGCAGCGTGTAGTTGATTTACGGTCGGTATGGCCGCATGAGGAACATGATTTTTCACAGTGGCTGGCCAAAGATGAAAACCTTGCACAGTTGGCTGAAGCGGTTGGTATTGACCTGGAGTTGGAAGAAACAGAATCGTCAGTAGGTAGTTTTAGCGTTGACATCTACGCCAAAGAAGTGGGGACATCAAGAGGGATTATCATTGAGAACCAACTGGAAGATACAAATCACGACCATCTTGGCAAGATAATAACTTATGCAGCAGGCAAGGAAGCCCAGGTGATTATTTGGGTTGTAAAGCATGCTCGGGATGAGCACAAGCAGGCTGTTGCTTGGCTGAACCAACATACAGATGAAAAGATTGGGGTCTTCTTGATAGAGGTTGAACTTTGGAAGATAGGTGACTCGTTGCCGGCCCCACGCTTTAACGTGGTAGAAAGACCGAATGAGTGGGCTAAGAGTGTCAAGGTAGTGGAGTCCTTGACGCCCTTGAAGCGTTTCCAGCTCGAATTTTGGCAGAATTTCTGTACCTTTGCCTTTAAGGATGCGGAGTTCAGTAAAATTTTCAAAAAGAGAAAGCCATATGCGACAAATTGGTACAATCTAAGCTGTGGTGTACAACCCCTGATTTTGGAATTTACTATCAACGTGTCCAAAGGCCTTCTTACAGCGGGTATTTACATTACCAATGATAAGGATCTGTACCATTCTATGCAGGAGCGTCAGGCCGACATTGAGCAGATTCTTGGGGCAACGATAGAGTGGAGTGAAGCAGACATGGATTGTCGTATGTTGGTGTACCGTAAGACTTCCAAGGGTATTGATAGCAAAGAATGGGATGGAGATTACCGCTGGTTCATGGACAAGGCAATATCTCTAAAAAAGGTTGCGGAGATGTTCAAATCCAAATAATTAGTGATGTCAGCTAATCCCACGGGATATCTTGGGGTTGGAGGAGTTTGCAACGGCTATGGAATCGCAGTCAAACGGCTGACTGAGTTTGATGAAGGCCTGTGGGGGACGCTGGTAGACTTCATGACCGTATACAGCAAGGATGACATCAGTGTTACCTTCAAGGACGGCACAGAAATTCATATAGGATAAAGGATGGCACGGGCTTGTTCCCGTGCCAATTTTCTTGTCTTCTCTTCTTATTTTATGGTAAAATAACTGTTATGCGAGTTCAAAGAGGCTCAGGCAAGACAAGGTGCGCTCTGCGCTTTGGCAAGCCACATGCAACCAATAAAGCTCGGAACCTAGTCGTTACAAGGCTTCACGGTACTCGCAAACGGGATGCAACCCCCTGTGTTTTTGAGGAGAAGATTTGCAACCCCTCAAACGGTAAATAATGTGATTGTATCAATTTTATACGACAATTGGACAAAATAATAGCTTAACTGATACAAGCAAACGGGCATATAAAACCCGCGAAAACCTATGATATAAGGGGTTTCGCGGGTTTCTTGCATTGTGGAGCAATGCCTTAGCGGTTATCAGGGCGTTGGCATGGTAGGATGGATAAATTTGTGGAACAGAGGTGGTTGCAGAGATAAAATCAGCCGTTTGCAGGATATGGCTCTTTTGCAGATAACCGTTTGTAGGGTATACTATGGTTATAGATATGTTTGGAGATGATAGATTGAAGGTACTGAATTTTTATGGTGGTGCAGGCATTGGCAAGAGCACCATTGCCGCGGATATTTTTTCGAAGCTGAAGCGCAAGGGATATAAGACGGAACTGGTGGGTGAATACGCCAAGTGGCTCTGGTATCAGAATGCCACGGATATTGTGCAGGATCAGCTGTATCTCTTTGCTGAGCAGGTGCATCGGCTGAAGACGCTGGAACGCTATGGAGTGGAGTATGCGGTCTGCGACTCTCCTCTGCCGCTGAACATCATCTACAACAACACGCCTGATGAGCTCTTTGACCAGCTAGTGATGCATGAGCATGCCAAGTTTGACAATGTGGAGTATCTTTTGCGGCGCAATGATGAGTTCATCAGCATTGATGGTCGCAAGGAAACCAATCTGGAGCGGGCCAAGGTGAAGGACGAGGAAATCAAGGCAGTCCTGGACGGAGCTGGCATTGGCTATACGGTCATTTCTCCTTGGGAGACGGATAAGGTGTTGCTGGACTTGAAGGTGAAATGAACACATGGGGAGGTAAGCACAATGACTATTATAAGGACAGAACTGGGGGACATCACTGCCAAGCATTATGCTGATGCCATTGTCAATGCCGCCAATGAGAGCCTGCTAGGGGGCGGTGGTGTTGATGGTGCTATACACCGGGCGGCAGGGCCGGAACTTCTGGCAGAGTGCCGGACACTTCATGGTTGCAGGACAGGGCAGGCGAAAATCACCAAGGCATACAGGCTGCCATGTGATTATGTTATCCATACGGTAGGGCCAGTTTGGCATGGAGGGAGCGATGGTGAGGCAGAACTGCTGGCTGGATGCTATCGGCATTCGCTGGAACTTGCCATGGAGCATGGTATCCGCAGCGTGGCATTTCCGTCTATTTCCACGGGCGTGTACTCCTATCCTGTGCAGCAAGCAGCGGAGATTGCTGTGCAGACGGTCAAGGAAGTGGTGAAGGAGCACCCAGAGGCGTTTGATGAAATTCTGTGGGTGCTGTTCGATGAACGGACGAAACTTATGTATGACGGGGCACTACATGATAGATGTTTTTCAAGGTGGCAAGAATTCGGGAAAAATTTGCCACCTTGCGAGTGAGAGACGTGGCTGAAACTAATGGTGACAATGTATGGAGTGATTTTTAGGAATTATGGCTTAATAGAAAATGATGCTGCAAGAGTACCATTTTTCTCCTTGCCATCTTGCCACCTTCCGACTATAGAAGACAAATGTATACAAAACGCCCTGTTTACCATGACATTTAATGGCAAACAGGGCGTTTTGTGCGAGAGTGGCTGAAGGTAGGGGTCAATTGTAAGCAATATTGTTCATATGGGCAATTTTTTTGACATTTTCCATGGAAGTTGATGCGAGACGAGATATTTTTTCATATGGCTCATGCTCGCGCAGCATATTTAGAACAAACTCTGTAGTCTTTGCATCAGCGACCTCTTCAGCCCTGACTTCCATAGCCCTGTTCCAATCCCATTTGAAGCTAACCATATCGAAAACCTCCTGTTCCTTCTTGGCAAAGTAGTCAGCCAAAAGGCCGTGTTCTTTGCAGTATTTGATAGCTGAGGCGATGGCCTGGTGGAGAGTCTTGCCAGCGGCCACTTCGGTGCGTACCTGGTCAACGAAGATGCTGTAGCACTTTAGGTCGTGGCATTTCTGCAGGAGCTCGCTGTTCTTGGCGTAGTTGATATTGAACACCGTGACCACGAGTTCCAGGGTATTCTCATTCTCCTCGAAGGCATCGGAAAGCCGCATCGTCCACTTTTCTGGGGCATCGTCTTTGCCGTTGTAGAACATGTAGAAATGTGGTGCTGGTAGAGGGATGCGAGTCTTCTTGTAAGGGGCATCTGGATTTACCTGCTGCCTGTACAGCTTGGCAATATACCATAGCATCCGCAATGGCATATTCTCCGAGAGGGTTGACTGGTGCTCCATAAGGATGATGTGCTGGTTGTCAGCCATGAAGCTGATGTCATTCTTGATGTCCTCGAAAAAGGTGCCCCGCAGGGTGGTGATCTTGATGTCGCTCAGTGGTATGAGCTTCCCGGTCAGTGCCTTGTAGATGCGCTGCAGGCGGCGCTTGTCGTTGAAGATGTTTCTGAAGAGCGAATCCTTGTATGTACGTTTGGCCTTCATATGATGTCTCCCTTCTATGGTGATTATACCATGAAACTAGTAGGGAAGGAAGATTGAGGACCTTTAATGCGAGATTTTCTCGCTTCTGTCAATGAGCAGGGCATCGAACCCTTTTGTGCTGAAGAATTCTCCCAGTGTGATGCCGAAGCCGTCGCAGAGCTTCTTGATGTTGTTGCACCCCGGATTCTTGCTTTCCCCCAGCAGGATGCTCTTGATGGTGGCCTGGGGGATGCCGGAGATTTTGCTCATTTTGTTGGGGGTGACATTATTTTCCTGGCAGAGCTGGCGGATGCGGTGGGCGATTGCTTCTTGTGTGTCCATGATGGAGCCTCCTTGTGCTATTTCCAATAGCATACTGCATATTTTGATTGATGTCTAGTGAGAGTTCACTAGACTCTTTTTTTATGGTAATATCAGTGATAATTCACTAAGAAACGGTGAATACTTAGCACATTCAGGGATTCCTCTGATATTTTGATATGTTTCATAAGCAAAGTAGTTGGGAGGAATCGACATGAGCAAGAGTATCTATGGATATGTCCGTGTATCGACGAAGGAGCAGAACCTTGACCGGCAGCTCATTGCTATGCGGGAGTACGGGGTGCCACAGGAAAACATCTTTGTAGACAAGCAGTCTGGCAAGGACTTTGAGCGGCCTTCTTATCAGCGGATGATGAAGGAGATCTCTAGTGGGGGCGTTTTGGTCATCAAGAGCATTGACAGGCTGGGGCGCAGTTATGATGAGACGATTGAGGAGTGGCGTAGGATAACCAGGGAGAAGGGGATAGAGATTGTGGTGCTTGACCTGCCTGTCATGTGTTCCCTGCCCACGGGGACACTGCTGGGACGGCTGCTGGCAGACCTCATTTTGTATCTGCTCTCATATTTTGCCCAAGCGGAGCGTGAAATGAATCATCAGCGCCAGGCCGAGGGCATTTCAGCTGCCAGGCTGCGTGGCGTTCGGTTTGGCAGGGTGCCGAAGGAGCGCACGGAGGAGTTCTATGCGCTTAGGGAACAATGGCAGAAACATCAGGTTTCTGCACGGCAGGCGGCGGAGAAACTTGCCATTGACCACAAGACCTTCCTGCGCTGGGCCAGGGAGGAAAGATAAAAGCCGCCACCTGGCTTGATGCTTGAGGTGGCGGGGAAGGCAGGAGTGGGGAATAAAGCACGCTTTATTCCCCACTATTGGAACCCTGTTTGTGCTTGAACTATTGAGTTGAACCTGACCTAAAATCGCATAATATCTCTTACTTTGTCTCACATTTCGCTCAAGGTCTATAAAAATCCTGCATAATTGCTCACTTTTTTTTGTATATTCGTATAATCGCCGACGTTTCTATGCTTGCATACTGTTTCTGGCTAGTGGGGCATAAAGCGTGCTCTATGCCCCAGGCTGAGCGGCCGAAATACTATGGTTTTTCGGCAATATGCATGAGAGGATGGGTGATTCATGCCACATCCAGGCACGTTGGAAGAAACGGGGAGTGAGTCATGAAGAAATATTTTTTGGCGGGGCTGGCTGTGGTGTTCCTGTTGGCGGTGGGGCTGATATCATACGGCGCCTATCTCAATTACCATGACGAAAATCAGATCACGGAGCGTCTTGCCCAGCAGGTTCTTCCCCTGGCAGGGGAAAAAGCGAAGATACGCGACATAAGGCCTCGCTTGGAGATTGCACCGGTGCATCTTTCCTCTGGACAGATGGCAGACGCGGTTGCGCTGACCAAAGGGCAAATCGTCGAGGTCAAAGTTAAGAAAAATGACCGTGTCAGAATGGGCGACGTTCTCTTTGTCGTGCACATGCCCGAACTTTCTTCGCGACTCAAACAGGCTGATAGCAGTGTGTTCAAGGCCGAGACAGAACTCCTTCGCGCTCGCAACACCTATAATCGCTATACCGAACTGCGGAAAGAGGAAGCCGTATCGGCAGAAAAGTACGATGAGACAGAGAGTGCTTACCATGCGGCGCAGGCGAGTCTGGATGCCGCAATCGCGGCGCGGGATGAGCTTCTGGTGCAGCAGGAGGAGCAGCAGGTGCTGGCTCCCATCGACGGAGAGGTGATCAAGCTGTATCATCCGATGGGTACTTACATTTCGGCAGGGACTCCTCTGGCGCTGATCGGCAATTTTGAGCAGCTTCATTTCTATACGTCTGTAGACGAGAAAGAAGCCAGCTATCTTGCTTTTGGGCAGGAAGCCGTTGTTTCCTTTAGCTATGAGGACTTCGAAAAGGTGTACGGCACGGAATACAGTGCGGACAATCGTGGCAGGGAAGAAAATATCATCGCCCGCGTAATTGAGATTTCTCCGGATCTCTCCGAGCCGGCGGCCATACGCAAGGTGCTTTGGGAAATCGACAACAGGGCCGGTCTCCTCGAGCCGAAAACCTACGGAAGCCACGGAAGCGTCAGCCTCACATTCCTTGATTCCCGCAGATCTTTATCGGTTCCGGTTTCCGCTGTCATTGGCTCTTCCCAAGCGGCAGTTTTTGTCTTTCGAGATGATGGCACGTTGGAACGGCGCAGAGTGAAGACAGGTTTGAACGATGGAACGTATGTCGAAATTTTGTCGGGGCTGGAAGAAGGGGAGACGGTGGTCACATCCGTTCCCCAAGGGGTGAAGGAAAACATGAAAGTATCGCCCATACTGATATCCGGTGATTGAGGAGGTGCTGATGGATGGCCGACAAACAGCTATTTAGCCAGGAGGCGCTGGACAAGCTCCGCACGCCGGAGCGGCTTGACAAGATGCTTCCTATCACCACGCCGGTCAATTGGGTGGCCGCTGCTGCAATCGGTGTTTTATTGCTTGCCGTGTTGCTGTGGTCAATTTTCGGTGCTTTCACCGAAAAGACGGAAGGAATGGGGCTGATCATGGATTCAGCCGGCGTGATCAATGTCTCCCACATTGCAGGGGGAAAGGTGTCCGGCATCTATATCAGCACGGGCAGCTATGTGCATAAAGGAGACCGCATCGTTACTCTGGAACAGGCGAACGAGACTGCCAATACGAACATGGCACGTTACAGTGTTGATTTGGCCGATAATGGCCGCGATACGGTGCGCTATGCCTACGAATATGACATGAAACAATACCAGCAGGGCGTGAACATGGATGTTTACAGCGATTACGAAGGCATTGTGGATGAGGTAATGGTGGAAAAGGGAATGTACCTGACCAGTGGGATGCCCATATGCTCGGTTCGTATCACGCAAAACCGCGACGAACTGTCCGGCATACTCTACATTCCCGTGGAGAAAGGCAAGCGGGTGGAACCCGGCATGACCATACAGCTTGCGCCGAACGGCGTAGATGTAAGCGAGACCGGCAGCCTGATTGGCGTGGTGCGCTCCGTTTCCCAATATCCAATTTCGGGGCAGGGGGTAAAAATGGGGCTGGGGAATGTGGAACTGGCCCAATGGATTTTCGAGCAGAAGGGCAGAGCCCTGATTGAGGTACGCTTTGATTTGGTGCGTGACGAATCGTCAGAGTCAGGATATCTCTGGACATCCTCAGTGGGGGATCACAGCCCCATAACCCCCGGCAGTTTTTGCCGTGGCAACATCATCATCGAGCGTATGCCGCCCATCGAAAAAGTTTTCTACAAAATAAGCCAGTGGGTAAGGTCAAGGTGAGGGTATGAGTTTTACGGACAGGATAAAATCCATCTTCCCAAAGTCGCTCCGCATCAAGGTGCCGACGGTGCTGCAGATGGAAGCTACTGAGTGCGGCGCGGCATCTCTTGCCATGGTGCTCGCCTACTACGGGCTGTGGATGCCCTTGGAGAAACTGCGCGAGGAATGCGGCGTCAGCCGTGACGGCTCAAAAGCATCGAACATCGTAAAGGCGGCAAGGAGAATGGGATGCGAGGCCAAGGGGTATCGCTGGTCGGCCGAGAAGCTCAGGCAAAAGAGTTTCCCGCTGATTCTCCACTGGGAATTCAACCATTTCGTTGTTCTGGAAGGGTTCAAGGAAGATACCGCTTGCCTCAATGATCCGGCCCATGGGCGGCGGGAAGTACCGTGGGAGGATTTTCGCACATCTTATACCGGCATTGCTCTGGAAATCAAGCCGGGAAGCGAGTTTCGGCGAGCGGGCAAGCCGTACAGCATCGTGAGAGCAATGGCGAAAAAACTTCTGGCCGATCGATCGGCTATGCTCTTTCTCATTCTCATCAATCTGGGGTTGATTTTCCCGGGATTGGCTACGCCGGTATTCCACAGAATCTTCATCGATGACATACTCTCCATGAAGCATGATGAGGAGTGGATGTTCAATCTCGTCATCGCTATGCTTGTGGCCGTCTGCCTGCTCATGGTCATGACCGCTCTCAGGCTGTTGGTACTTACCCGTTGGCAAAACAAACTGACGGTTGCCGATTCTTCGGATTTTTTCTGGCATGTGCTGAGACTACCCATGCAGTTTTTCCAGCAACGCTTTGCCGCAGAAGTGGCCTCGCGTATCGCCTTCAACGAGGCAATTGCCGGTGTTCTGTCCGGCAGCGCAGCCACCGCCGTTCTGGATTTTTTTGTAGGGCTTTTTTTCCTCATGCTGCTCCTGCAGTACAGCGTGCCCCTTACGGTCATCGGGGTGACCTTCAGTCTCATCAATCTTGCGGTGTTCTTATTCCTGCGAAAAAAAATCACCGACATGAACCAAGGCATCCAGCAGGACCAGGGCAAGGAATATGGCACGGCCATGAACGGTCTCATGATGATAGAGACCATCAAGGCCAACGGTGGCGAAGCTGATTTCTTCGCCAAGTGGGCAGGCTATCGCACCAAGGTCCTCGCTGCCACTCAGACGAGGGATCTCTGGTCGCTGACGAGCATTGTGCTGCCGGTCTTTTTCGGCGGCATCAATACGGCGCTGATCATGACGCTGGGAGGCTTTTCCATCATGGATGGAGTGATGACGGCCGGCATTTTCCTGGCCTTCCAAAATCTCATGGGTAAATTTCAGGAACCGGTGAACAACTTGGTGGGTTTGGGGAATACGCTCCAGACGACGGAAATGCAGATGAAGCGATTGGACGATGTGCGCCGCTATGCCATCGACAGCCTGAACTATCCGGAGGACAGGCAGCCGGCAAAGGCCGGGGAGAAACCCGCAAAAACCCGCCTGACGGGGGAACTGGAACTGGTGGACGTGAGCTTCGGTTACAGCCCGTTGGAGCCGCCGCTGCTGGACAATTTCAGTTTGCACCTGGAGCCGGGGTATTGGGTCGCCATCGTGGGGGGCAGCGGCAGCGGAAAGAGCACTCTCGCGAAGATTGTCACCGGCCTCTATGAGGAATGGTCGGGAGAGGTACGTTTCGATGGCATCAAACGGCGCGATCTATCCAGACAGGCCATCGTGTCCTCCCTGGCCTCAGTGGATCAGGATATTTTCCAGATTACGGGAACAGTACGGGAAAATATTTCCCTTTTCGACAGTTCTCTGGGGCGCGCCGATATCATGCAGGCGGCGAAGGATGCATGCATACATGATGACATATTGAAGCTGGACGGCGGCTATGAGGCACAGGTCAGCGAGGGAGGCGCGAATTTTTCCGGCGGTCAGCGCCAGCGCCTGGAAATCGCCCGCGCCCTTGCCGTGAACCCCTCCCTGCTTGTTCTTGACGAGGCCACCAGCGCGCTGGATCCGGTGACGGAACAAACCGTCCTGCAGAACATACGGCGCCGCGGATGCTCCTGCTTCATCATAGCCCATCGTCTCTCCACCATCCGCGATGCCGACGAAATTATCGTTCTGGAGAGGGGCAAGGTAGTGGAGCGCGGCACCCATTCTGAGATGATGGCCCATGATGGCCCGTATCGCCGCCTCATCGAAGAACAAGCAAAAGAGTCATGAATGAAGGAGAGTTCCTATGAGGTTGATTGCCGGCGAACGATTGCGCCTGACGGATGAAGATAAATATGCCTTGGCGGTATCCGGCCGTATCGAGGTCTATGCCGTGACAAAAGACAAGGATTCTTTCCGGCAGATGTTCCTGTTGGAACTGGCCGTTGGGGAGGCCGCTTTTCCGACGCTGGATGATCTTGAGCAGGTTGAAACACTGCTGTATGCGGTAGAAGATGCAGAAGTGGAACTCATCTCCTTTGAGATGCCTCCGCCGGAGAAAATCAAAGCACTCATGCAGGATTGGTTTTGCCATCTGGCAGACGGCATACCTTATCTGCGCATGATGGCAGATCGCGGAGACGATGTGCTCGCCCAGTGGGTTGACAGGAGCGTCTTGGGCACAGCGGAAAGCAGGGAAGAAATCCTCGATGGTTTCCGCCGCAACGAGGAGATTCTGTCCGCGCTGGTGGGGGTATATTTTGACTCACGGGATGATCTTTTGGAGCAACGCATGGAAGTGCGTGCCAAGTATCAGAGCAGGCTCATGGATGAGGCGCTCGGCCACCTTTTGCGTCAGGATGTCATGCACAGCGAGGCTGCACCCATCGGCAGCAAAAATCTGGAAGAAGTCACAGGGATTGTGCGCCAGGTAGCTCACCATTTTGGTATGCCCGTCGATAATATCAAGCTGGCACCGGAACTGAGCAGGAAACTTGATCAGGTGGGACTTCTTCGCCGCCTCATACAGAAAGGCGGCATGCAGATGCGACTTGTTACGCTGGAACGTGGCTGGTACAGGAAAGACAGCGGGGTGATGATAGGCTGGTACTCCGCTGCTTCCGGCAAAAAACGGAGACTGATCGCCATCCTGCCTGAAGCTCCGGGCCGGTACATCATCTGTACGGGGGACAATAATGGGGGCATTCCTGTCACGGAAGATACGGCGAGCCACATCGAGCCAAGCGCCTTGGCCTGCTACGCAGGACTGGCAGCCCGTCCCTTGAGTCTCAGGGATTTGTTTCGCTTCATGTTGCGCCATAGCTGGCAGACAGACAGACGCTTTCTTATTCTTGTCAGCATTTTGGCCGGTCTGATCCCCTTGGTGACACCGATTATCACCGAGACTATTTTTCAGGATATTATTCCCATTCTGGATCGTCGAGGCTTGGCAACTGTCACTCAGGTATCGGTGGTTTCCAGCTTTACGCTGGCAGCTTTTTCCCTTTGCCGGGCCCTTGCTATGCTGCGCATCACCACGGGGCTCGACATGGCCGTTGAGACGGCTCTCTGGGGGAGGCTCCTGGCTCTCCCCACGCAATTCTTTCGGCGATTTACCTCTGGCGAGCTGGCCAGCCGCATGATGGGGCTGGAGTCGGCCAAGACCCTGCTCTCCGGCAGCTTTGTGGAGACAGTCATGGGATTTGTGTTTTCCTTTTGGAGTCTCCTGCTCATGTGCTATTACAGCCTGAAGCTCACGGCTCTGGCTCTTGTCATTTGGGCAATTTATCTGGTCTTGCAGATCGCTATTTTCCGAAATGTCAAGAGGATACAGCGAAATCTGGTAACGGCCAAGAACAAGACGGCGGGCATTGTGCAGCAGATTTTTGCCGGCCTCGCAAAATTCCGCATCCAAGGCTCCGAAACCCAAGCCTATTATCTGTGGAGCAAGTTTTTCGGCGAAGAATGGGGCTGGAACTTGAAACTGCGCTGGCAAAATAATTACAGTACCATTCTGACGGATGTGCAGCCGCTCCTGCTGGCTCTTGTACTCTACTACGTTGCATACACCGACAGCGCGAAGGCGATTCTTGACGGGAAGCTGGAGGATGTCATCAGCAGCGCAACCTTCATGGCCTTTTCTGCTGCCTATACCGGCTACAATACGATGCTGGCCAAGGCGGTTCCCCTGGCCAGCCAGATCTTTTCCCTGCAGCCACTCCTGGAAAATCTGCAGCCCATTCTCGCCGAACAGCCGGAGGGGGCGGACGACCGTGTGGATGCCGGTGTCCTTTCCGGCGCCATCGAGGTGAGCCATCTTAGCTTTTCCTATGGGGAAGGGGCGCCGGAGATCCTGCATGATCTGAGTTTCCGCGTGGCGGCGGGGGAAAATATTGCCATCGTCGGCAAAAGCGGATGCGGCAAATCGACGCTGCTGCGCCTGTTGCTGGGCTTTGAGCAGCCGAAGATGGGATCGGTGCTTTTCGATGGGCAGGACATGGCCGACCTCAATCCCACCTCCGTGCGCTCGCAAATGGGTATTGTGCTGCAAAATGGGCAGCTCATGACCGGCGATATCTTTACGAATATCGTGGGCCAGTCAGCGCTGACCATCAAGGATGCTTGGGCGGCTGCCGAGGCAGCGGGCATCGCAGATGATATCCGGCAGATGCCCATGGGCATGCAGACCGTCATCAGCGAGGGGAGCGGCAACATATCTGGAGGACAGCGCCAGCGGCTCTTGATTGCGAGAGCCCTGGCGGCAAAACCTGCCATCGTCATCTTTGACGAGGCCACCAGTGCTCTGGACAACCGCGCACAAGCCATCGTGACCGAGAGCCTGAATCGACTGAAAGCCACACGCTTGGTAGTAGCCCATCGTCTATCGACCATAAGGGAGTGCAACCGTATTCTGGTTCTGGAGCAAGGTCGCATCGCCGAAAGCGGCACCTTTGACGAGCTGGTGAAAAAAGACGGTATCTTCGCCAAACTGGTCAAGCGTCAGGTGGTGTAACAACAGATGGTTTGTGGTATGCGTGAGGAAGGGATTTCTAGTGAACAACGAATTTTCTGAGGTTTGCCGAACTTGTTTCCGCCCTATATACAACTACGTTTACGCCAGGGTACTGAGGCGCGAAACGGCAGAAGACATCACTCAAGACAGCTTTGCTTATGCGCTGGCTCACTGGGGAAATTACGATGCAGCTCGCGGCAGCCACCTTGCTTATCTGTACCGTATTGCTGCCAGCCGCCTGGCAGACCATTTCCGCAAAGCCTATTTGCAACGGGAGGTGCCGGCAGAGGATGTTCTGGAAATCGCCGACGGAGCTGCAGCGGCATTTCCCCCGGCCGGGGACGACACGCTGAAAAATCCCGTCAACCGGCAGGTGGAAAATATTTTGCAGCGGCTTACGGACAAAGAACGTGAGTTCCTGAGCCTTCGCTACGGCATGGAGCTGTCGAACCCGGAAATCGCGGCTCTCCTGGGCATCAGCGAGAAAGCGGTAAGCGAACGTTATCGTCGCCTTTTGGCCAAATGTTGCAGGATACAAAAAGAAGGATAAAATTTTTCTGGAAATATTTTCGCAGCGTGGATTTACGGTGAACTGTTGCGTATAGATAATAGGGTGGTTGGATTGAGGAGGTGGTTGCGCATGGAAGCCGGGGAATGCTTTGGAGCCATCACGCAGGATATGCGGGAGATGGATGCGTTGTTGCGGATGGCCGATTTTTCCTCCGAAAGCCACTTTTTGGAAACCATGCTGAAGCGGCTCTCAGTAAGCGACGAACTGCAGGATGACGAGCTCGATGATGTGGTCGCTGCTGCCTGTCTCCCACAGAAGTCGGACAAAATTTACAGGTAGGTGTTATCAGAACAATGAAATGGTCACGATACAGTCATCTCTTTTTATCCAAGCGAAACGGCTGGCTTCTCTACAACAGTGCAGCCAATTCCTTCTTGAAGCTTGAGGAAGGGCAGGAGACCATCATCCGGAACATTAGCGAGAACCCGGATCATTATGATTTTTCCCGCTCTCCCCAGCTTTATATCTTGCTGCGTTCGGCGGGGCATCTGGTGACGGAGGGGCAGGATGAGGATTTTTACAATATACTCAAGATGCGCCGTCTGACCAATCAGTACGCGCCAGGCACGCTCCTTTTGACCGTCGCCATTACCCGCGCTTGCAATTTCGACTGCTCCTATTGCTTTGAGGGCAACCGCACAGGGAAACCCATGAGCGAAGAAATGGCGGAAAAGCTCGTTGCCTTCATCAAAGGCCACAAGAACATGAAGCTCTTCATCACTTGGTATGGCGGGGAGCCGCTTCTGGCCTTTGACCGCATCCTGAGCATCGATGAAAAGCTCAAGGCAGAGGAGCTTCCCTATCATTCCATGATGGTGACGAATGGCTATCTGCTGGAGGAACGGGTCATCTGTGAGCTCAATCGGCTGAATATCAAGATTATCCAGATCACCTTGGACGGGAAGCGGGAAACTCACGATTCCCGCCGCTGCCTCAAGGGCGGCGGCAAGACCTACGACCGCATCTTCCGGAATCTGGAAGCCCTCATGGCTTCGGACTACAATGGGAAGGTATATGTGCGTGTGAATGTGGACGGGCGCAATGCCGAGGAATTCATGGAGGTGTACCGCTCCGTCCAAGAGAAATTCCCGGAGGATTACGGCAAGCGTATTTCCGTTTATCCCGGCTTTGTGACGGGGGCTGCCCATCCCGATGCCTCCTGCTTTTTCAACTCCGACGACAAGGGACGCTTCGTGGCCGAGATGAGCGAAAAATACGGTGAGGCGCCCCTTTCCCTCTTCCCCCGCAGGCCGCCCGGGGGCTGTACCCTCACAAAGCGCAACGCCTATGTGGTGGGGCCGGAGGGGGAGCTTTACAAATGCTGGAATGATGTGGGGCTGGAGAAGATGGTGGTGGGGCACATCGACTCCCTGACGGACTGGAATATGCCCCTGGTGGCGAAGGGCATGGTGGCGGCATCCTATCTCGATTCCGCCGAGTGCCGCCAGTGCTTCTGCTTCCCCATCTGCGATGGCGGCTGCCACAAGATGCGTATGGAAAATATCACAGAGGGTGCGAAGCACGATGTGTGCACCTATTTCAAGCATCATCTGGATGAACTGCTGGAGCTTCATTATGAGCAAAAAACAAGCGCGGATGTCGCCGGCTGAGTACGGCGCCTGGAAACGTGCATGGGAATGCTATAGCGCCGACCCCAAGTGGCGGGAGGATTTTCTGGCGAATCCGGCAAAGAGCTTGTCAGGTTTTTTCGCCATATCGGATGTGTACGCTGCCTTCAAGGCCCTGGGCATGGTGTGCCAGGGAAAGGCGAGGGACAGGTCAAATCCTTATTATGATGAATTTATGCGCCGCTACGAGGAAATCGGTGCAGCTGTGGAAGCAGGCCTGGGGGAGGAACGGTTCGCCGACAAGCGGCTTTTCCGCTGGAACCGGATGGTGCTCCGGCGGGCGCGGGTGGAGCGGCGCGAGCTGATCCTTCAGGAGCATGTGCGTTTTTTCCCCATCGTATTCGAGCTGTCCGACGGCTGCCGGGAGCAGTGTCCCTTCTGCGGGCTGGCTGCGCCGCCTCATAAGGGGGACTTTCTCGCCACGCCGGAAAACCGGGCGCTGTGGCGTGAGGTGCTGGTCGCAAGCTGCGAGCTTCTGGGAGAGGTTGTGGGGGAGGGTGGGTGCTACTTTGCCACCGAGCCGCTGGACAATCACGACTATGAGAAACTGCTGGCGGATTTTTACGATCTGGTCGGGAGGTATCCCCAGACCACCACGGTGCTGGCGGCCCAATATCCCATGCGCATTCGCTCCCTCATGGGACAGATGGGCAAGGAGCGCATGGGGCTTGCGGCGCTGCGCTTCTCCGTGAGGTCCTTGAGGGAGTTTCACCGCATTATGGCCGAATACACTCCGGAGGAACTGGCCGATGTGGAGCTGCTTTTGAACAACGCAGAATCCGGCACCACATACAGCGACTCGGGGCGTGCCAGGGGACTGGACTTGCCGCCGGGGAAAAGGCGCCTTTGCTACAGCATTTCCTGTGTCGCCGGTTTTCGCGTGAACATGGCGCGCCGCTGTGTGGCTTTTATGGAGCCGGAGCTGCCTGACGAGGCCTGCCCCACCGGCGTGCGCATCCATGAGGAGCAGTATTTTGCCGATGTAGGGGAGTACCGCCGCATCCTGCGGGATTTTTCCGCCCGGTTCGCAAGGGACACTCTGCCGGAGGATGCGCCCCTGCGGCTGAATCCCCAGGTCAGGGTGGAGGAACTGGAGAATGTCATGGTATTCCACGGCGACGGCGTGAGCCTGCGCCTCGGCGGCAATATTCATTTCCGGAGGGCGGTGCGCCGGCTTATGGAGGGGGCGGCTGCCTTGCCGGAAATCTTCCGGGAACTGGGCATCAGCCCATTGGTGGGAGCCGGGGTGCGGCAGAAATTGGAGCTGCTGTACCAAAAAGGATATGTGCGGCTGCCCTGACTGGGAAAGGACAAGATCATGTGTGATACGAAAGGCCGGGAAAAATATGCATTCCTTCCCATCGATAGCTATGAGGAGCTGAGGGAAACCTATGCCTCCTTCGGAATAAAGTTCGCTGCGTCATCGCTCCTGCAGAAAAATCAGCAGCTGCTTGCCTTGGGGATCCATTCTGTGGCGGGTGAAACCTGCGGTATCGCCAGCGGCGTTTATTCCCAAAAAGAGAAGCGGTTCCTGATTTTGGGACTCCATATCCGGCGGGAGGACAGGAGCAAGGAACTGGTTCGTGCAGTTCTGCGTGAGCTGCTGGGACGGGCGCGACAGCAGTTCCATCCCGATCGCTACGAATGGGTGTATAAGCAAAAAGAGGAAGGCCGCGACCCGCGCCTCTCCCTCGTGAAGGGGCTGGATCTGCCCTGGCTGTCTCCTGCGGTTCGCCGTCGTGCCGGTGCCCTGATGAAGCTGGACACGGCCATCTTGCAGGAGTCAGGCAGCAAGATGAGGCACAATCGCTCCTACTGGTCACCGGAGCATGTGGCGAGCCTGGGCTATGCTTTCCTTCCTTGGGAGACCTGCGGCGAGGAGATAAAAGGAAAAATCCGTGCTATGCTGGCTTTGCCGGAGGAAAACACCGAGGGCCTGTCCCCCTTCGTGGGTGACGAGTATGACCTGGATACTAGTTTTGTCCTTGCCCATGAAGATTCGGTCTGCGGCTGGGTGATTTGCGCCAAGTTCAATGACGGTGTGGAAATCCGGCGCTGGTACATCGTCAGAGATGCCCGCCGCAACCGGGCCGGCCAATTCCTGGGCGCCTATATGCTGCAGGTCATACAGGAAAGATACAAGGCCGTTTATTTTAAGGTTCTGGAGCACAGCAAATCCATGCTGCGATTTGCCAAAGGCTACCTGGGGGGAGCCATCGTCGAGGAGATTCCCCTGTATCGTCTGGAGATGAAAGAATCCGGATAGGCCGCTTTGTCTGCCTTTTGCGGGTATGGATATATATGGCATTTTCTAAGAAAGGAGAATGAAAAATGGAATGGACCAAAGAGGAGATGGAATCCCTGTATGCCAGCATGCAGAAGAAGGCCATGACCGATGAGGAGTTCCGCAAGGAGATCCTGGCGGATGCCAACAAGGCATTGGCGAAGCTGGCGGGGAAGGAACTGCCCGAGGGCGTGAAGATCAAGGTCGTCGAGCAGGATCCCGCCTATACCGCCACTTTCGTATTGCCGAATTTGCTGTCGGAAGAAGTGGATATGGAGGATCTTGACAAGGCCGCCGGCGGAGGAATCTGTTTGATGGAGGCTCCCGGTATATGCAGCAACAAAGGATGCTTTGCCTATGCCGGTTTATGACATGCTCCTTTTATCCGCATTTTGCGGGTATGGATATATATGGCGCTTTTTACGAAAGGATGATGAAAAATGGAATGGACCAAAGAAGAGATGGAGGCCCTGTATGCCAGCATGCAGAAGAAGGCCATGACCGATGAGGATTTCCGCAAGGAGATCCTAGCGGATGCCAACAAGGCATTGGCGAAGCTGGCGGGGAAGGAACTGCCCGAGGGCATGAAGATCAAGGTCATCGAGCAGGATCCTGCCTATACCGCCACCTTCGTGCTGCCGGATCTTGCATCGGAGGAAGTGGATATGGAGGAACTGGACAAGGCCGCCGGCGGTATTTCCTTTGCGCTTGTCCTGACGATCTGCGGCGCTGCCCTTCCCGCTGACCCCACTCATGATATATGCGAAGCTGACATTTGCGGTGTCAGGTTATGACGAGGCAAGAAATGTCCCCGACTTCTATAAGTTGATGAAAGGCCGAGATGAAGTTTTGCCTACGGCAAAACTGGAACAATGGCCTTATAATTTATTTTTCTAAAGGAGAATGAAAAATGGAATGGACAAAAGAACAAATGGAAGAGACTTATCAGCAGGTGGTCAAAAAGGCTGTGACCGATGAGGAATTCCGCAAGGAGCTTCTTGCCAATCCCAACGAGGCCATCGGCAAGGTAGCAGGCATTCCCGTGCCGGCTGATTTCCGCATCTGCATCGTTGAGCAGGATCCTTCCTATCAGGCCACTTTCCTGCTGCCCCCCATGCTGCCGGAGGATGTCAGCGATGAGGATCTGGAGGCTGTGGCCGGCGGTGACTGTGTGCAGGATGTGGATATATGCGGGGCGCAGGGCTGTGGCGTACGCGGCAAGTAATGATTTCGATTAGCTTCGCAAGGTTCTTCCGCCGGTCTGTACGGCGGCAGGAGCTTGCTGATGGCCGAAACAACATACTGGAACATAAAGCCCCTCATCCTTGGGGGCTTTATGTTTGTGGGACAGGGAGTGGTGGATTTGCGCAAGGATACATCGGTCTGCTTGGTCATGCCTCCGTTTTCGAATGATATTTCCCCCTCATTGGCCCTGGGACTTTTGCAGGCATGCCTCTTGCGGGAAGGGATTCCCTGCCGGGTGGACTATGCCAACATGGGCTTTCACCGCCTTTTGGGAATGCCCCTCAGGCGAAAGCTCATGACGCTGGCAGACTATTTTGATGTGGCAGATGCCGTGTTCGCACCCCTTGCGGGCATTGCACCCCGCCGGAACCTGGATGATCTGGCGGGGTGGCTGGCCAGCGGTGCCAGCCACCCCGCCTTTTCGGCAGAGGAAAACCGGCAGATTCTTTATGACTCCATCCGGGTGGCAAAGGTCTGGCTGGAGGAGACTGCAGAACGCATTCTCGCCATGAACCCGCGTTTTGTGGGAGCCTGCTCCATGTTCCAGCAGCACAATGCTGCTCTTGCCCTCCTGCGGCGGCTGAAGGAACGCCGTCCGGAGATTGCCACCGCCATGGGCGGCCCGAACTGCATGGGCAGCGCAGGGGGGAGAACCCTGCGGCATTTCCCCTTCGTTGATTTCGTCTTTTTCGGCGAGGCTGATGAGATCATAGCCGAGGTGGTGAGGGGGGCGCTGGCGGGAGGGGAGTTCCCTCTGCCCTACGGGGTGCTGCGCCAGGGCAGCAACCTGCCGAGGGACGGCAAATGGCCCCATCGTCTGACCCGGGATCTGGACAGTCTGCCGCTTCCGGATTACCATGATTTCTTTGCTTCGTGGAATGATTCTTTCCCTGAGCTGGCAAAGTTCCACGCTTCCATTCTGGCCTCGGAGGACAATGTGCTTCTTTATCTCGAAGGTTCCCGCGGCTGCTGGTGGGGAGAGAAGCATCCCTGCACCTTCTGCGGGCTGAACGGCAGCATGAACCGCTATCGCCGGAAACGCCCGGAGCGTATCGCCTGGGAAATGAGGGAAATCCGGGAACTATACGGACAGCATACGATTGCTTTCACGGATAGCATCATGAGCCGTGAGGCGCAGAAAGAACTGCCCCGCCTTGTGGAGCATCACCCCTTGCCTATAGATGCCTCCGGCTCCGGTCAGCCGTGCCAGTTCACCGAGATAAAATCCAATCTGACGGAGGAGGAAATAAAATCTCTGGCAGAAATCGGTTTCACGAAGCTGCAGCCCGGCATCGAGAGCTTCTCCGACCATATACTGCAATTGATGGGCAAGGGGAATACGGCCATCCGCCATATCGCCCTGCTGAAATATGCGCGCCGTTTTGGCGTGTATCTTTTCTGGAATCTCCTGTACGGTTTCCCCGGTGAGACAAGGGCCGACTATGAGGAGCTCATCAATCTGTTGCCCCTCCTCACCCACTTGCAGCCCCCGGGAAGCTTCTCGCCTCTCGTATATCACAAGAACAGCATCTATTGCACGCATCCGGAGCAATATGGCCTGCAGCTGATCCCGGCCCGGTGGTATGATTTCCTCGCGCCGGATGATGACGAGTACATCAGAGACATCGCCTACACATATGAAAACACTGCCGAACTCGGCAAAGCATCTCCCCTGCAGCCACTCTATGACGAGCTGGAGAATCGGATTCGCAGGTGGAAGCTTCTCTCTTCCGGCGGAGGATTTGCTGATCGCCTGGAGATGCGCTTGGCTGACGGAGCCATTGAGATAACTGATTTGCGGGAGTGCCACAAGAAACCGCGCCATGTGCTGACGGGACTGGCCAAGGAAATCTGCCTTCTTTGCCGTGCGCCCATATCCCGCAAAAAGCTCGCCGCCTCTTTGGATGCCACGCCGGAAGCGATAGATATTTGCCTGAGCGAGCTGACCTCGCAAAATCTTCTCATTGGTATAAACGAAGAGTATTTAACTTTAGCAATAGACAGAGGGGAAGACGGTGCAACGTCTTGCCAGCTCGCGAAAAGGAACAACTGACCGAAGTTTCGCACGGAGTTTTGTGAAGGAGTTTGAGTGCTATGAGAAATGAAGTTGCCTACAAAGAAGAAAAATTGGCAAACGGATGGTTCATCCTGGGCGTGCAGGGACAGGTGAATCGCCTTACTGCCGACGGGGTTTATCAAAAGGGGGAGGAAGTCGTGTCCAGGGAGGCGCGGACAGCCATTGACCTGAGCGGTGTGGACTATTTGTCCAGCGCCGGCATCCGGGTGTTCTTGAGGCTGCTCAAAAAGGCGAAGAAGGAAGGCAAGGAGTTTACGGCAGTGGGGGCAGCGGGGGATGTGAAAAGCGTGCTGGAGGACAGCAATATGGCAACGCTTTTGCATATGCGCGATACCCGGGACGATTTGTGAAGGGGACGATGAAATGCGGCCGAGCGGTGACTGGAAGCAATATGAGGCAACCGATGAAATGTACGTCAGCATGCTGGAGGACATCATGTCTGCTGCCCAAAAAGCCGGAATCCCCAAGACCCAGGAAACCAGGCTGACGCTGGGCGTCGAGGAAATGCTGGGCAATATCGTAGATTATGCCTATGAGGGGCACGGCCCTATCTGGATCAGAGCTGGGCTGGAAGGCGATTTTTTCCGGCTGGATTTCGCCGACCACGGCCATCCCTTCAATCCCCTAGCCAAGGATATGCGGCATGAAGAGGGCCTGCCCGTGGAGGAGATGGAGGAAGGGGGCTTCGGCATTTACTTCGTGCGGAAATACTTTGATAGGATGGAGTACGACTACCGCGACTTTCAAGGGAAAAAGGCCAATATTCTTTCCCTTATGCTGAAAGTCCTCGGGGGTTCATCCCTAAGTTCCGGCGACGACGAAGCGTCCCTTGCGGAAGGGGAGGATTCATGAAGGTATCCATCAGGACACGCGTATCCCTGGTGCTGATTGGCTTTGCGGGTGTGATTCTCATGCTCGCTTTTGCGGCAGCGCTCTACGGCATGGCCTGGGGCAGGGATTTCGCCACCCATTATGCCAAAGAAATCAGCAACAGCTCCATCCACAACAGCTCCGATACCATTGTCTCCATGCGGCGGAATGAACTGCTCACCCTTGTTGAGCAGACTGCCGCCGGCATTGACGAATTCACCACCGATGTCCGCCGTGACGTTCACCTACTGAAACTTGAGATGGAGCGTATCCTGGCAGACCCGGAGGGCTATAAGAGAACACCCGTACCGGCGGCTAGGCCGGAGCAGGTCCTCGATGAGAACATACCTATAGAGGAATACGGCGATAGGGTATTTTCCTTCATCACCTATGCTCCGGGGATAGATCCTGCCTCCCTCCAAGAAGAGATTGCCGTGACTTCAAACATCCAGGATTTCCTGATTGCTTTTTCTGAACGGGCGGTGCAGCGGGGAGCTCATCAGACCGGCGTGCTGGGGGCAAAATCCGGTTTTCTCATGAAGGCTGATGTGGGAGCCTCTCCTCTCAATCTGGAATTCAGACAAAGCGCCTGGTACCGTGCCGCCATGGAAAAGGGAGAGCTTGCTTTCACTCCCGTATATCGTACCCAGGGCAGGAAAATCGAAGCAGCCATAGCCTGCACAGAGCCATACAGCAAGGACGGGGAGGTCATGGGCGTCATAGGCTTTGGCATGGGACTGGAGGAGCTGTCAAAGCTCATGCGGGATGACCTGGACACCATCATAGAGGCCAATCAGGACGGCATCAATTTTTTGCTGGATGAGCGGGGGAAGGTTATCTTCTGCCAATATGAGGAAGGCAGCCAGGATGAATTTTTGGCGGATTTTTCCTCCCAGGCAGTAAGGTCAGCGGACTTTCCCAAGATTGAAAACACTGTTTTTATGGATGCCGTGGATGAAATGAGAAACGGGGCCAAGGGCGTTGTCAGCTTTGAGCAAGACGGCAAGGGCTATACCTTTGCCTATGTGCCGGTAAAGGGTATGGGCTGGTCTGTGGGGGCCGTTATTCCCATGCCGACGGTGGAGGTTCTGGCCGAAAAGAACCGTCAGCAAATCCTCGCTCTTACGAATGAACATATTCAGGAACTGGAAGCGACCATGGGGCAGCGCAACCTGTGGTTCGCGCTGATAATCCTGCTGCTGGCCGCTTGGGGATTGTACGGGGGAAGGAGGCTCTCCGACCGCCTGGTCAGACCGTTGCTGAATCTTCGCAATGGCATCAACTCCATCGCCACAGGAGATTTTGACCATAGGATTGAGATTGCTACCGGGGATGAAATCGAGGAAGTGGCGGATGCTGTCAACTCCATGACCGTCGAGCTCAAAGCCTATATAGAGAAATTGAAGAAAATCACTGCCGAGGAGGAACGCATCCAAGCGGAACTGGACACAGCCAAAGGCATACAGGTGGGGATGCTTCCCCATGTCTTTCCCAGACATACAGCCTTTGACATCTTCGCCTCCATGGAAGCGGCCAAGTCGGTGGGGGGAGATTTTTACGATTTTTATTTTCTGGATGAGAATCATTTTGCCATTACCATTGCAGATGTATCCGACAAAGGCGTAGCCGCCGCGCTTTTTATGGCTAGAGCCAAGACCATCCTCAAAAACGGCGCACTGTCAGCCAGGCGCCTGGCAGCCGGCGCAGAAACCGACTGGGGGCTGGTTGTGGCCCAGGCCAACAACCAGCTGTGCGAGGACAACGACGAGATGCAGTTTGTGACGGTGTTCTTCGGGGTGCTGGATTTGGAAACGGGAGAATTTTCATATGTGAACGGCGGGCACAATCCTCCCCTTTGGGGGCATGGCCTGGGCGAAAGAATGGTTTGGGAGTATCTGCGGCAGGAAAAGAGGAACAATATGCTGGGGGCAATCGAAGAATCGGAATATGATACCGTGAGGCTCACCCTTTCGCCGGGAGATATGCTTTATCTCTACACGGACGGCGTGACCGAGGCCATGAACGAAAAGCAGGAGCAATATTCCGAACGCCGTCTGCATGAGGTTTTGACCCGGATCGCTCAAGGTGGAAAATCCTCCGAGGATATTATTTTGACACTCCGGGCAGATATGAAGGAATTTGTGCAAGACGCGGAGCAGTCCGATGACATCACCATGCTGGGGGTGAGGTTCTTGGGAGTATGAACGCTCTGCTCGCCGATATTATGGATGGGCAACGCACCGCGTATGCGGCGGAATGGAGTGGCTGACATTGATGAAGACGGGGAAAATGGATATCGGCAGACGCATGCTGCTCACGTTTCTGGCAGTGGCATTCCTGGCACTTTTTTTCATCGGCTTGCTTTTCCTTCGCGGTTTTTGGGCGATATGGGAGAATACGCAAGAGGACGGTGCACATCTTTCGGAAGCCTCCCTGGCCTTTGCAGAGGACATGGCGATGAGTCGAACGCGGGAGCTGCTCGAAAAGACTGCAGCCGATAAGGCGCAGCAGGTGGAACTGGCTCTGGAGGTTCTCCGTGAGGACACCCAGTACATGGCCGATGCCATGACAAGCATCCTGACCCATCCGGAGAGGCATAAGCCAAGGCAGCTCCCCATGTATACCCCAGAACTTATGGCCTCCGGCCGGGCATACCTTCTTGTCACCCCCGCAGTCAGGGAGGATTGCGGCAGCGAGGAAGCCAGAGAAGCCGTCCTCCTCTCTGCCAATGGCGTCGATACATTGGAAGAGATGGGGTATTTTTATGCTGGCTACCAGACATCCATATATTATGCCTCGAAATATGGCCATTTCATTGGCATGATGATGCTGGCGGAGGGTGAAGAATATGCTCCTTTGGTCACATACGGCGATGATTACAATCCCAGGCAGCGCCCGTGGTATCAGCGCGTTGTCGAGACCAGAGCACCGGGGTTCACCGATGTGTACATGGCGGTGGATGGCTTCCCGGAAATCACCTGCTCCGCCCCGTATTACGATGCAAATGGCCTGGCCGGGGTTGCTGGGATTGACATAAGTCTGGATGCGCTGTATGACATTGTTTCAGATACCACCCTTGGCCGGTCGAACATCAATTTTGCCCTCACTTCCAAAGGGGAAATCTTGTTCTCCTCGGAGAAGGAGGGAGCGCTGGCCGTCGGCGATGGCCGGCGGAATCTGTGCAAGGCATCGGACGAGGGCCTGGCACGGGCGGCAGCGGACATGGCAAAGGGGGCAAGCGGCACGGCCCTGGTGGAACTCGATGGGGAGGAATATTATCTTGCCTATGCCCCCATACCCTCCGAAGGCTGGAGTCTCGGCACCATGCTGAAAAAGTCGGAGGTGCTGGAGCCAGTGACGGACATGGAAAGCGAGCTGTCGGCACGGGCGGAGGGCTTCGACGAATCCATGCGCTCGCTGTTCATAGCGAACCTTTTGAAAATCATCCCTGTTCTCATGGTCATGTGCGCCCTGTTTGTCTATAAAAGCCGCCTTGCAGCACAGCATTTCGCCCGTCCCTTTTTGGCATTGGCAGAGGGCGTAGGGGAGATTGCCAAGGGAAACTTTGACAAGAAGATAGACATAAAAACCGGCGATGAAATCGAGATGCTTGCGGATGCCATCCATGGCATGGCGGCAAAGCTCAAGGAACATGCGGCAAACCTGGAGACGGTCACGGCGGAGAAGCAGCGGGTCGCTACGGAGCTTTCTCTGGCGCAGGGCATCCAGGAAAGCATGCTGCCAAAGATTTTCCCAAAGTTCTCGGGCAATCCCCACTATGACCTTTCGGCCAGCATGAAGGCTGCCGAAGAAGTGGGCGGGAATTTTTACGACTTTTATATGATAGATGATGAGCACATGGCGCTGACGGTGGCGGGGGTATCCGGAAAGGGCGTTCCGGCAGCCCTGTTCATGGTGGCGGCAAAGGCCATGCTGAAAAACGATGCCCTGGCGGCAGCGATGGAACGCGGCCCGGGCAAAGCTGATTGGGCGAAGGTCATGAGCCGGGTGAACTGCCAGATATGCGAGAACAACGATTACACGATGTTCATGACCGTTTTCTTCGCTGTGCTGAACCTGGCGACGGGGGAGCTCATCTGCGTGAATGGAGGCCACACTCCGCCCTTCCTTGGGCGCGCATCGGCAGGAAATACCGAATGGCAGCCGCTCCGGGATGAGGGAAAGAAATACGTTGTAGGCATCTTCGAAGAGGCGGAATATGCGGAAAAGCGGCTGAGGCTGCACCCGGGCGACCTGCTGTTTCTCTGCACGGAGGGAGTAGCCGGGGCCATGGGCGCGGACGGAAGCCCCTATACAAAAAAACGTCTGCAGGAAACCCTGTGCCGCACAGGTACGGCGGATATCAGCATGGAAAAGCTGCTTGCTTCTGTGCAGGCAGATATCGACCGTCATGTGGGAGGCGCCGGGCAGCGGGATGACCTCACGATGCTGGCCATCCGTTTCCTGGGGTGAGTGGGAGTGGATCAATCAGTGCTGAAGAAGATGAATATCTATCGCCGCTTTTTGCTGTATTTGTTATCGGCAGGGCTTCTCTCTTTCCTTGCCTTGAGCGCTGTTTTCCTTTGGAGCCTGTACGATGCCAATCAAAAAGCGGTACAAAACGGCAGGGATATGGGAACTGCCGTCGAAACCACCATAGCGGGCATGGATGCCTATTTTGCCAAGCAGCAGCTGCTCCTTTTCGCTCAGGGCAAGGCGCAGTTCATGGATTCCGAGCTTCGTACTTTTGGGGCAGATACGCAGCATATCGCCATGGAAATGGAGCGGCTCCTGTCCGCTGCGGGACAGTACAGGCCAAGAGAGCTGAAACGTGCGGGAACCCAGCCGGTCATGCCGGGAGAAGCGTGCATCTACTACTCGCCGGAGATACGCAGCCAGGAGGCAGAAAACGCGCTTCGGGGCGAAATCGGCATCGCCTCCGGCATTGCCGATATTTTGGAGAACACGGCAGGATTCTATGCGGCGGAGGGATGTGAAGGATGGTTTGCCGTGGCTTCGGAAAAGGGATATTATATCACCGTCAATATCTCGCCCAGGTACCGGGAATATGTGGAATTCAGCCCGGAATTTCTTGCTGGTTACGTTCCGAAAGATGCTCCCTGGTATCGGGACGCTGCCGGAACGGGCAAGCTTGCCATCAGCGATGCCTTTGTGGACAAGAACAGAGGCTTGCCGTTCCTTTCGATTTCCATGCCATATCGCGATGGAGAGGGATTTGCCGGAGTAGCGACCATCAGCCTCAGCGTCCAGTCCATGTACGAGTTCATCGTGAATAGCACCAGGGGTGGATCCGGCATCAGTTTTGCCGTCAATGGCAAAGGCGATGTGATGCTTTCCTCCCTCTCCGGCAGACAGGATTCCCCCCAAGACCGGGAAGCCATGCTTGCGGCAGCGGCACGCAGCGTGCTCAGCAGCAAGAGCCAGGCAGTCAAGACAAGCCTGAACGGAGAAAACTATTATCTTGCTTCTGTGCCGCTTCCTTCTGTAGGCTGGAAATTTGTCACGCTGGTCAAGGAGGCACAGACCGCATCTGCGGCAAGGGAGGCACGAAGCAGGGTGGAGGCGCAGAAGGAAGCCTTTGCCTCGGCAATGGATGCCTTTTTCCGGGACAAGCTGTGGGAAATGGCGCTGCTGCTGCCCGTGATTCTGGCAATCCTGGCACTGCTCAGCAGGATGGAGGCCAAGCGATTTTCAAGGCCCGTCCTTGCGCTGACGGATGGCGTCAAAACCATAGCAGAGGGCAATCTCGACCATAGGCTTGAGATTCGGACGGGGGACGAGATCGAGGCGTTTTCGGACTCCGTCAACCGCATGACGGCAGACCTCAAGGAATACATGGCAGCTGTTTCCGCAGCTGCGGCGGAAAAGCAGAGCATCGCGACGGAGCTTTCCCTGGCGCAGGAAATTCAGGAAGGGCTGCTGCCGAGGGTGTTTCCCCAAGCTTCGGACAGCAACCGCTTTGAGCTTTTCGCCACCATGGAGGCTGCCAAGATAGTGGGCGGGGATTTTTATGACTTCTACCTGCTGGACGAACAGCATCTGGCCGTTACCATTGCCGATGTGTCCGACAAGGGCATACCTGCGGCCCTGTTCATGATGTGCAGCAAGACCATCCTCAAAAACATTGCCCTGACAGGTGTCGGGGCAATGGGTTATGACGCTGTCATGAACCTGGCTAACAGGCAGCTTTGCGAGGACAATGATGAGATGATGTTCGTGACGGTGTTCTTCGGGGTGCTGGATCTTGAAACGGGGGAGCTTGCCTACGTGAACGCCGGCCACAATCCGCCCCTCCTGTGCCATGGGGGAGAGTTTACCTATCTGCGCATGGAGCAAAAGAGCAGCATGCTGGGGGCGGTGGAAGATGAGGTCTACCTCGAGCACCGTTTGACCCTGGCGCCGGGGGATATGCTCTTCCTATACACGGACGGGGTGACGGAGGCGATGGATGCCCAAGGGAAACAGTATTCGGAAAGGCGGCTTTGCGAAACGCTGAACGCTTGCAAGGAAAAGAATGTGAAGGAAATCCTGGCCTGTGTGCGTGAGGACATGGCAGCCCACGTTGGGGAGGCGGAGCAGTCCGACGACATCACCATGCTGGGGGTGAGGTTCTTGGGAGTATGAACGCTCTGCTCGCCGATATTATGGATGGGCAACGCACCGCGTATGCGGCGAAATGGAGTGGCAGACATTGATGAAAAAGAAAAATATAGACTGCCGAGGCATGCTGCTGGTGTTTCTCGCAGCAGCGATCCTCATATTCGCTCATTGCTCTCCGGCTGCGGCGGCAGAAGCCATTGTTCTTGGGGATGAGCGCACGGATGAATACATGCCTTTGCTGGATGGCAAGCGTATTGCTCTCTTTGCCAATCATTCAGCCATGGTGAAAGGCGAACACCTTCTGGAATTGCTCCTGAGGAATGGGGAGCATGTGACGGTTCTCTACACTCCGGAGCATGGCATTCCCTATGTCCGTGAGGCCATTCGCGCCGGTAAGAGCGCCCGAGAAATACGTTACATGTGGCGCCGCGATGTAGCATCATTTATCGAAAAAAGCAAGCCGTATCTTCTCTATGAGCGAAAGGAGAGATGAAGGCTTTTGCTCGATAAGTTTTTACTGGAATCGATGGATTAGGAGGGATTTTTGTGACAGAAGCGGAAAAACTGGATGCGGGGCTTGAATACGATTTCACGGAGCGGGAAGTGCGCGGACGAAAGTTCCGTGCTGTCAAGGGGTGCCAGAAGCTCAACGGCATAGACATGACAGAAACGGCGGCAAGGGAGGCTGCAATTCGGGAACTTTTCGGAAGTGCGGGAAAAAGCCCGGTGGTTCTTCCCACCTTTCATTGCGACAATGGGGGAAACATTCATGTCGGGAACAATTTCTTTGCCAATTATAATGTGACTATCCTCGACAATAGAGAAGTACGAATCGGAGATAATGTGATGATAGGACCGCATACGCTTATTGCCACAGTGGGGCACCCGTTGTCCCCGGCAAAGCGTCGTATGCACTGTGCCATAGCAAAGCCTATTCGTATAGGCAATGATGTGTGGATTGGCGGTAATGTGACGATTATGCCGGGGCTTACTATTGGGAATAACGTGGTTATCGCGGCTGGGGCTGTCGTCACTAAAGATGTGCCGAATAATTCATTGGTGGCTGGAGTCCCAGCCCAAAAAATCCGTGACTTGGAAAATGACGTTTAGATGAGAATCGGCCATGCCCTGGAACATATCTAGGGCATGGCCGCGTTTTTCAAAAGATTTCTTCTGTGCGTTATTTTTTTCCGTTCTCGTATACACTGTCCGCGTATTTTATGACCTCATCCAGAAATGCTTTTGCCGCCTTATCGGAAATCAATGCCTTTTTTTCCGCTTTCAGTATGGCACGGTGTCTTTTTTTCAAGGCAGAAAGCTGTTTTTTTGCCTCTTTCCCATCACCATCACGGATGCTTTTCATCAGATGAAGCGCGATTTGATCCGCCTTGGCAATCCGCTCCATCTGCTGCAGCTGCGGACGGCATTCGCTGAGTTGATTTTCCGGGAGTTCCTGCAGCAATCGCCGGGAAGCCTGCTGCAATTCCGAAATCTGTTTTTGCACATCATCCCAATCCTTGTCTGCGGATGCCCCTTCCGGCCAAGATTTCCATAGGGCGTCCATTGCGGCGCGCAACTTCCCCCCGTCCGGTCTTCCGACGTTTGCCCAACTGTTTTCGAGGTGTTGGGACTGTCCGGCAAAACACATCATATCCTCGGACAGTTTGCCGTATTGAGCCTTAATTGCTCGTTCCCAGGAGGCTTGCGGCTCATAATGATCTGGGTCATTTGCGTAGTCGGCACCGGTCGCTAGGGCGATTTTTGAGAGTTCCTCATATTTCATGGGATTGAAAAAAATCGCCGGGATTTCTGAGCTTCGGGGAAGACGCTCCACAGGCCCCAAAGCGAGTTTCTGCTCCATATAGTCCGTCACGGGGTAGTTCCACCAGATGCCGAGATGTCTTCCGTAGACATTGTCTGCCTGTGCAAGCTGCTCTTCCGATATCCCGGGGCAAACAACGCCATCCCCGGTATACAACACCAAAACGTCCTTGCGGATGTTTTGGGAAAACTCCTCGGTATAGGGTTTCACCCGGCCGCCTTTGTCCACCATATTCTCCCGATAATACTCCGTCGGCACCGTAATAAGAGGCGAAACTCCATCATGCCGCTTGACGAAATGCTCATCAAGCCAGTTCAGAAGCTCTGCCTGCCCTTTGCCATCGGATTCCTTGAGATCAATGTCATCAAAAAAGATGGCAAAATCCCGCACGCCGATCGCATAAACGGACTCAAGTTTTTCCAGCAGCACCTTCTTGTCGTGCTGTCCGCGAAGAATCGTATAATGGAAGTCCAGTCCCGGTGATACGGCAAAGATAAACTTCACCCGGTTTTCCCGTGCTTTTTCCACCAGTGAGGCAAGCTCTTTCAGTTTCTTTTTCGGATAGGGCTCTCTCCACTTATCTCGATGGTACGGATCATCTTTGGGGGCGTAGATGTAGGCATTGAGCCCATGTTCCCCGCAAAATCCGAGGATGTCCATGCGGTCGGTCGTTGTCCAGGGAGTCCCGTAAAAACCCTCCACGATCCCCCTGAGGGGAATTGCTTCCGCAAATGCTGCCGCAGGAGACGCCATCAACCCTGCGAGCAAAAGACCCGTCATTGCTTTTTTCCAAGCCACTTCTCTCCACCCTTTCTACCAAGAATTGCCGTTCAATCTCCATGTACACACCCTTCCTCCATTTCAAAGGACTCCTCACCTTCAGGTGGCGTATGTATCGAGCCGGCTTTGATACACCCGGGAGTCAAAGGTGCCGGTCACCTCTGCAGCCTCGCCAGGGGCCGGGCCCCGGACAAGAGCAGCCAGCCTGTCAGCAGGCCGCAAAGCAATCTTTTCGTCAGTTTTTCCTGTGCATCATTCGTTCCTCCAACCTTCAGCCTTCACACCGTCAAAGCGGCAGAGAATTATCCCAGGGAAAATCCACCTGTTTTCAATTATCTCCCTGCAATTTTCCCTTGGTATCCTGCTCTGCGCTTCTGATGTCTTCCTTCATGTCCTTGGCCAGATTGAGTTCATGGAACTTCTTGTCATCATGCAGGATCAGGGTGAACTTGTCCGTCTGGTCAAGATATGCCGTGGCGTTTTGCAGAGAAAGCTCCAGGATATGTCCGCCCTTCTTTTTGTCAGCCGAAAGGAAATGGAAATGCCAGCCGACAGAGTTGAGTTCTCCCATATAGCTGGGGCAGTACAGGCCCACCAAGGTGCCCTTGATGTTTTGCTCGGTAAACTCCGTCTGCTTGCCTTTCAGCGCCTCTACCAGGGTGGGATAAGGTTCCTGGCTGCCGTATTCGCTGCGAAACAGGATAGAGGAGAATTCGGCGGGGAGTTTCACCATGTAAAAGCTGTTGGCGCCGTGCTGCCGAACAGCCTCGTTCAAGGCGTTCTCCAAAGCCGCCTTATCCTTGACATTTTCCAGCTTGACGGCAATATCCTTATCAAAAAAAGTCACATTGGAAAAGGGGATAATCGTTTCGTCGGGGCACACAATCACGCGCCCATCCCCCAAGGCCTGATAAACAGTGCCGTCTAGCACGATCATCTCGCCGTTTAGCCCCTCGAAAGTTCCAATCCCCGTATCGCCAAAGGTGCGGAGCTGCCCGGCCGTAACCGTGCCGCCGAAGTATCCCTGCGCCAGAGACTGCAAGAGCGCCACCTGGGCAATGCTCTCCCGGTCTGCCCTAGCAGCATAAGCAGACGAGGCCCCCATCCCTGCGCCGATTGCCACCGTACCGGCCAAAACAGCTGCCATAAGTTTCTTTTTGAAGTCAAATTTCATGTCTATCATTCTCCTTGCATAGCAAACCTCAAAAGCTGTATCACGCCCACATATTCGACTTTGATGAAGTAAAATCCTCCTTGCATAGCAAACCTCAAAAGCTGTATCATGCCCACATATTCGACTTTGATGAAGTAAAATCCTGTCTGCGCCCCATTTCCCTGCCGCCATGCAGTTTGTTCATGGCATCATAAAATAAAAGAGCGCAAGGAAAAAGGCGATTGGCAGACCGCCTGATTCCTTGCGCTCAAAATTGTTGTATTTTGCCGCCCTCACTTATAGAAGCGAGGGACCTCTTGTACTCGTTATGATGGAAAGGGTCAGGTTTTTGAACCCTCCACAATGTGGATGATGCGGTCAAAGTTCGTCATCTCAAAGACTTCCATCACCGTTTCCTGGGGATAGAGCATTTTTAGTTTAGCAGGAATTACGGCTATGAGCGAAGAATATAAATAGCTTTAAGAAGATATGATGTAAAGCTGGGTGAGCGTATTATGAGCAGAAAATTCACTTTTGATTTTATACAAAAATTTCATAGCCCCATTTGTGTGAACGCTTTTCTGAAGGGACTGGACGAAAACGGCATTTCCTATAATTTTCAAGATGGGGTATTGGAGGAACCTTCGAATATGAGGGATATATCATCGTTATGCTGAAAGGAGGAATTTTGCTTGCAAGACAAACAACAACCCAAATATAGTTTATCTACCAAAATTTTGCTTTCGTTACTACTGGCCTTGATATTGGGCTTTATAGCGGATCCCGCTTGTCTGCCTTTCGTAAATCAGTGGATCGCTCCTTTGGGAATTATGTTTATAAATCTCATCAAAATGATGATTGTTCCCTTGATATTTTCATCTATCATAGCCGCTGTGACCAGTTTGCATGAGCCGCAAAAATTAAAACGCATAGGACTCTCCACAATCGGTCTTTACCTTCTTACAACACTCGCAGCCATCGCTATAGGTCTATTCGTGGCAAATATCATAAAACCGGGAATCGGCGTTTCACTCCCGGGAGATGCGCAAATATCCGAAAAATCAGCGCCTGCCCTTATGGATACATTGGTAGGTCTTATCCCGGCAAATCCGGTGGCGGCTATGGCAAACGGGGAAATATTGCCACTCATCGTTTTTTCGTTGTTTTTAGGTATGAGTATCTTAAAAATGGGAGGCGAGAAGGGGAAGCTCCTTGCAAATTTCTTTGCGGCTTGCGCCGAAACATCCTATACATTGATAGGGATTATAATGAAATTTACACCTATAGGAGTTTTCGCTCTGCTTTTTCCCATCATTGTGCAAAGCGGCGTTGACATTGTCCTGCCGCTTATATCGCTTATCGGCTCCGTAGCGCTTGGCTGTCTTTTGCATGGACTCGTTACTTACGGAGCGTTGCTCAAATTTTTGGGTAAAATGAGTCCGCTTAGATTTTTCAGAAACATATTTGAAGCCATGACGGTTGCCTTTACCACCGTGTCCAGTGCAGCCACGCTTCCAATCAATATGAAAAACTGTCAGGACAATTTGAAGCTTCGTCCCGAAATCGTCAGCTTCGTTTTGCCTCTGGGCGCCAATATCAATATGGACGGCACAGCGATATACATCGGAGTAAGTACGATTTTTGCGGCAAACTTATATGGAGTAGATTTTTCTTGGGGGCAAATGCTTATCATAGTTTTAACCGGCACCCTAGGTTCCATTGGCGCTGCCGGCGTACCTGGGGCAGCCGTTATCATGCTGGCTACTGTTTTGCAGTCGGTGGGGTTGCCTCTTGAAGCGATTGCCATTATTGCCGGCGTGGATCGCTTCACGGATATGTTTGCCACCTGCCTTAATATAACAGGCGACGCTACCGTAGCCGCCGTCATAAACGAAAATGAGAACAGGCGGGAGATTATGCCATGAATTTATGGTAAACGACAGTAAATTACGAGGAGTGGCGATTAGATTGGCACTACGACAGGGATACGAGTCCTAATGGCGGAAGGCGGGATTTGCTGGTCAGTGAAAGCATACGGCTTATAAGACACTTCCCAATCAAAAGGATTCGCAGATAGTGATTGTGAACGGAGCAGCTTATGCAATGCTGATGGAACGACCTTCTTACAGGATATTTTAGAGAGCAGATATTGAAATTCTTCACCGAATCTTCTCGAAGTCAGGTTCGAATTTATCCTGCAAATTCACAGCCACCAGGTCCGCAGACCATGCCATTTAGGGATCCCGTTGCTGTTTTTTCTTCCGCAAGGATTTTCTCGATGGCTTCCTTCAGTATGGCTGTCGGCTGCGCTCCTGAAGCCGTATATTTCTCGTTGATAAGGAAATCAGAACCACCCGTTGGACGGGTGGTTCTGATTCTTTGTCGCCTTGCAGTATCGACAGGACGACCTTGGTCTTGAATTCGGCTGTGTACTTTTTTCTTGGCATGAATATGACCTCCATTTTGTTCGGTTATTATATCATGCACTCTTAAAATACGAAAAGGCACACCGTATCAGTTCGCTGGGTTGCGCCCTTTCCCAGACTGCCATGGATGAAGCTACCGAAAAACTATCCCAAACTTATCAGGATATTCGTACCGAAATGCTGAATATCATCGATTCTGGTGATGCTGAATACATTTTCGTATTATCAAAAGCATTGTTTGGCTGTTCTCTGGCGGGGAAAAGTCTTTCGGAAACCAAGGAATTGCTGTATCCGCATGTAACGGAAGAAAATTGAGAATAAAGTATCGTTATCAACAAGATGCTACACTAGGACTGATGAGGGGGCTTTGACTATGAAATTAGATCTGTCACTTTTGGTGCAGTTGCAAAGCGCGGCTGAATATTTGCAGCATTGTTATGAGATTCCGCAAACTTTGCCGCAGCTTCCTCTGCCCGATGAGTCTTTCGTTACTCAGTGGCAGGAGGCCAGGGGAAAGGCAGTGCTTGATTTTATGGGGGAAATTTTTTCTCTGCCGGTTGCTGCTTTCCCGTGGGAGCAGGAGGATTTTCTCAAGATTTCCTTTGTCCAGACATTGGGAGGGAGATTGCCAGTGATTGCCACGGGAAGTCATGAGGATTTCCGCGTGATGGAGGCCTTGTTGAATGGTCGGGAGGAGAGGAGCAATCTGCCCCTGACAGTCAATGCTTTTACCATCAAAGCGAAGGCGGAGAAGATTTCCCGTCAATGTGTCCTGCTCCTGAATCGTGCTCCCTACAGCAATATTCCTGCCACCCGATTGGGTCTTGGGGAGGAGGAATGGCTGGATCGCTCCTATCGTCTGCGTGCTGCCCATGAATGTGCCCATTATGAAACTTTGCGCCTTTTTGGCAGCATGAAGAACAATGCTCTGGATGAAATTCTGGCAGATGCCATGGGGCAGTTGGCCGCATTTGGTGATTTCAGTGCCGACCGACAGAGGCTTTTCTTTGGCCTGACCAAGGGAGAGGAAAGCTGCACGGGACGGCTTTCTTTCTACACGAAAAAGGTCCTGCCAGAGGAGCGGGGACAGGTCTACCAGGCCGTGGATCAGGTGCTGGATATCATAGAAGCTGATGTGAAGGAGTTGCTTTCCCAAAAGGCTGGCAATTGGGAACTGCTGACAGGAATAGCTGGAAAGAGCATCGCGTCAAGGCTGGCAACTGCAGGCAGTCATTGAAACAACAATCAAGCGGACGCAGGCCACCTGCCGGTAGCGGAGGTCTGCTGAGATGAGGGGGTCAATTCGGACGAAGGATTAAGGAGGTCAATCCTAACGGTTTCGATTTCATGCTGGACGAGCAGGGAAGAGTGATTTTTTGCCATCACATCGAGTCCGATGATGACAAGGTTTTAACTGATGGCAGCCATGAGACGGGGCAGCCTGTATACTGAAAATATTTCCAGGATCAAGCGGAAGGATGTAAGCGCCTATTTCGGTGAGGCAGAACAATCCGACGACATCACCATGCTGGGACTGAAGTTTTTTGGGGTCCCATTGGCTGAACTGAATGAATAGAGTTGGCATAAAGCCTAAATGTTGTAAAGTACTGTTCTTTTAAGTACAAAAATTAATGTCGTTTACTATAGATTGGGGATTTGTTGGAGAGGAAATTTTCTAAAAATGAAAGACAGATGAGAAAAAATTTTTTTGTGTGAACAAATGTGAAAATTGTGCTTGACAGGAGCACATTTGCAATGTATTATGTACATTGTTCGTGGACATTTCCTGAACATTCGTTGAAAGACAAATGTATCAGGCACATGTGCCCGTGAAACAAAAAAGAGAAAGGATAGTGCGTGGATGATAAATGGGGTGGAATGCACCTGGTTTGGCTGTTCGAAGTGCGGCAAGGTGCAACATCATTGCATTTCGACCAATTCCGTGATTGTGTGCAACCATTGTCATAATAAATACTATGCGTTTGTGGAGAAAGGCATAGTCCTGCTTGTCCCTGCCACGAAGGGCATGGATAAGCTGTATGCTAAGGCTTGTGAGGCTTTGACAGGACAAAAAATTGCTGGATAGTGCCTATCTTTCATGTTTTGAAAACTAAATAGCAGTGAGGCTTTTGATGGACTAGTCGAACCGCCGGTGGCAGCCATGCCGGATGAGCGGACGGACAGCATCTCTAGCCAAGAGTTTGTCAACGAGGCTGTACTCATAGAAGTGAGAGAAGAGCCCGGCAAAACATTTATTTACCGAGAAGACAGGAGACAGTTGAACTGTATCCCTGTGTTTCCTGATAGGGATTTCCCGGTAAGACTAAATGTTTTGCCGGGCTTTTTTGTTTGCAAAAAAAAAGTCCAAAGAGAAGTCAAAAAAATCAATATCGTGCCTGAGTTGCAATAGGGCAAAGGATATTCTCATATGGTCTGACGTGTATACCGATGGCGTACATGACAATCGGATTGGGGTACCCTCACCTTGTTGCGCTCTTTTTTATGGCTGAATCAACTGGTCTGTGTATTCCCAATGGACACTGACCTGCTTTTATGTCCTTTGCCCTGCTCGGGGGAAAGGACATAGCCATGAAACTGAAATTCAAGAAAACACCGCAGAACCAGAGGAACACCTACAAGTACTATGATGCAAACGACAATTTGACCGTCACCATCAGGCCGGACAAGGAGCAGCATGTGGAGGCCATACATATCAAACTCCTGCACAGCATGGACGATGCGGAGGTCTACAACAATATCAAGAATCATGCCTCCAGGCAGGACAGCGGTCTGGAGGTTTCCATAGGCTGGCAGGAGCCGTCACGCTGGCTGCTTTCTCTGGACAGGATGCGGGATGAGGAGGAGAAGGACTTCAAGGAAAATCGGGAGCTTTTGGAAGAGGCTTCCCGTCATGAAGCTGAACGCCACAGGGATACTGGTAGGGAACTGCTCTATGAGGCGGTGCAGGAACTGGACGAACGCCAGCAGGAGCTGTTCTTTCACCGTTATATCGAGGGCATGAGCGAGACTGAACTGGCCAGGGAGGATTCTGTCAGCGTGGCAGCTATCCATCACAGGCTGAAAAGGATAGAAAAACGTCTTAAGAACATCATCTATAAAAAAATCTTGCCGGAGGGTTAAAAACATCTGAAATCCTTTGACTGGAACATGAGGGAGATTTTTACTTCCAATCATTGCAGGAAGGAGGATTTACATGTCAGCAAGACCGCTTTATGAACTGACAGCGGCCTTCAATGCCATCTTTGACCTGGCTATGGATGAGTCCATGGATATGGATGAACTGGAGTCGGGACTGAGATCTGTTGAGGGTGAGCTGGAGGAGAAGTGTGCCGGAGGGATTGCCCTTATCAAGTCCCTGGAGGCATACACAGAGGCCTATGCCAAGGAGCAGAAGCGCTTCGAGATGGAGCGCCAGGCTCTGGAGAACCGCATTCGCCGCATCAAGGAATGGTACCGCACGAATTTGGATGCCATGGGCAAAACCAAGGTGCCCACCAAGTACGGTGTGATGTCGGTGCAAAATAACGGCGGCAGGGCTCCGCTGAGAATTGATGATGAGAGCCTTATTCCCGAGGACTATCTCACTATCGTGCCGGAACGCAAGGTAGTGGATAACGAGGCGCTCTACAAGGCACTCAAGGATGGGACAGAAGTTCCCGGTGCCCATCTGGAGCCTCGCGGCAGAAGCCTGCGTATCAAGTAGAAAGGGGGAAATCAAATGCTCAATATCACCAAAGGCAAAATCCAACGTGCCCAGAAGGTGGTCATTTATGGAGCGGAGGGCATAGGAAAATCCAGTCTCGCAGCCTGCTTTCCGGATCCGCTCTTTATTGACACTGAGGGTGGCACCTCCCATATGGACGTGCGCCGCATAGAGCGACCGGAAAGCTGGGAGGAACTGTTGGCTATTGTGAAAGAAGTGGCTGTTACCCCAGATGTTTGTCAAACCCTTGTTTTGGACACGGCAGACTGGGCAGAGCAGCTTATCGTCAGCTACCTCTGCGCTAAATACAAGCAGAATAGCATCGAATCCTTCGGCTACGGCAAGGGCTACATCTATCTGGGAGAGGAATTCACCAGACTGCTGGAGGCCTTTGACAAGGTACTGGAAGCCGGTATTCATGTGGTGATTACTGCCCATGCCAAGATGAGGAAGTTCGAGCAGCCAGACGAGATGGGTGCCTATGACCGCTGGGAAATGAAGCTCAGCAAGCAGGTGGCACCGTTGCTCAAGGAATGGTGTGACCTCCTGCTGTTCTGCAACTATCAGACTTATGTGGTCACCTCTGATACCAATAAGCAGAAAGCCCAGGGCGGCAGGCGTGTCATGTACACAGCCCATCACCCTGCCTGGGATGCCAAGACCAGGGCAGACCTGCCTGAGGTATTGGAACTGGATTACAAGCATATTGCTCATCTGTTCACATCGCAGGAGAAGGGAAGGACTTCGGTCAAAAACGAGCCTGCTCCGGAGGAGTTGCCTTCAGCCGAGGTGCTGCGGAACCTGCTGAAAGAGAAGGGGGTGACGGAAGCAGAAGTCCGGCAGGTGGTAGCTGCCAGAGGGAAATACAGCGAGGATATGCCTATAGATGACTATCCAGATGATTTTATCTTTGGCTATGTCATCAAATACTGGGACCAGATCATGGACATCATAGAAGAAAACCGCAAGGATTAAAGGAGGCAAAACTTTATGGTAGATAATTTTGCAGATAACAACGTAGGCATGGACTGGAATGACACTATCGAGAATGATGGTCAGGAGTTCATTATCCTGCCGGAGGGGGACTACAACTTTGTAATCACCAACTTCGAGCGGGGACGTTTCCCTGGTAGCGCCAAGCTGCAGGCTTGCAATAAAGCCGTGCTAACCCTGCAGGTGGAAACGGATAAGGGGCCTGCCAGCATCCGCACGGACCTGCTTCTTAACAGGATGCTTGAGTTCCGTATCTCGGCTTTTTTCCGTTGTATCGGCAGGAAGAAGCACGGTGAGAAGCTGGCTATGGATTGGAATAATCTCATAGGAGCCAAGGGCAGGGCACGTTTCAAGCCTCGTGATTACGTAGACAAGGATGGCAACAAGAAGCAGGCCAATGATGTGGACCGCTTCTATGACTACGATGAGAAGTTCTTCCCCAAGGATACTACAGGTTTTGGCGGCATCCCTGAGCGCGGTTCTAATATTCCGTTCTGAGGGAGGGGAGGCAAGTGGAGCTTAGACCTTATCAGGCCGAGGCGAAACAAGCAATCCTGACTGAGTGGAGCGAGGGGCGTCGCAAGACGCTCCTTGTGCTCTGCACAGGTCTTGGCAAGACGATTGTGTTTTCCTCGGTGACGGAACATCAAGTGAATTTAGGGCATAGGGTGCTGATCATGGCACACAGGGGTGAACTGCTCACCCAGGCAGCAGAGAAGCTGAAGCTGGTGACAGGAATTGATGCTGCTTTTGAGCAGGGAGAAAGTCACAGTTTAGGCAGCCTGTTCCCGGTGACAGTAGGCTCGGTGCAGTCACTTTGCCAGGAGAAGCGGTTGGCGGCTTTCCCGCAGAATTACTTTCAGGACATCATCGTAGACGAGGCGCACCATTGCCTGTCGGATAGCTACCAGCGGGTGCTGGAGCATTTCCCGGAGGCCAATATCCTGGGAGTGACAGCTACCCCTGACCGTGGTGACAAGCAGACATTAGGGCAGTTCTTTGATTCACAGGCATACGAATATTCCATGAGCCGGGCTATCAGAGAAGGCTATCTTTCACCCGTGAAAGCCAGGATGATTCCTCTGAAACTGGATATAAGTAAGGCGAGCATCACGGGAGGTGACTATAGCGCATCAGACATAGGCTATGCATTGGAGCCATATCTACAGCAGATAGCAGAAGTCATGGCAGAGCACTGCCGGGGCAGAAAGACTGTGGTGTTTCTGCCCTTGGTGGCCATCTCCAAGAAATTTTGTCGGCTGTTGAATGACCGAGGGCTCTCTGCGGTAGAGGTCAATGGAGAAAGCGAAAACAGGTCGGAGATTCTGAGAGATTTTGAGCAAGGGAAATACAGCGTCCTCTGTAACTCCATGCTCCTAACCGAGGGCTGGGATTGTCCTGCAGTGGACTGCGTGGTGGTACTGCGTCCAACCAAAGTCAGAAGCCTTTACCAGCAGATGGTGGGTAGGGGCATGAGATTGTATCCGGGGAAAGAGAATCTTCTGCTCCTGGACTTCCTCTGGCTCACGGAAAGACATGACTTGTGTAAGCCCTCGTCCCTTATCGCCAAGGACGAGAAAATAGCTGAGGCTATGGATGAAAAAATAGAAACAGAGGGCGTGGCAGACATTCTGGATGCCGAGGAAGAAGCCGAACGGGATGTGCTCAAAGAACGTGAGGAAGCCTTGGCGCGGGAACTGGCCGAGATGCGCAGCAAGAAGAAAAAGCTGGTAGATCCCATCCAGTATGCTCTGTCCATCGCAGCAGAAGACCTGGCAGGTTATGAGCCTACTTTCCCCTGGGAGATGGGACCGCCGTCAGAGAAGCAGCTTTCCTTTCTGGAGCGTCGGGGGATACTGCCGGACACGGTGGGGAATGCCGGTCTTGCAGCACTGCTCATAGACAGATTGAAACGCCGCCAGGAAGAAGGTCTTGCCACTCCCAAGCAGATACGTTGCCTGGAGCGTTTCGGATTTCGGCAGGTGGGAACCTGGCAGTTTGACGCAGCCAGTAAACTCATTTCGAGATTGGCCGTGAATCATTGGCGCATTCCTGGCGGAATGAATCCAGCCGTTTATGTACCGTGAAAGGAAGTGTGATTTGATGGACAGCAATATTTTGTCCGCGCTCCAATACATCAACGTGGCTGATGTAGACAGAGCCACCTGGGTGTCTGTAGGAATGGCCCTTAAGGAAGAAGGATATCCCTGCTCTATTTGGGATGACTGGAGCCGCAACGATTCCCGTTACCATGCCGGTGAGTGTGAAAAGAAGTGGGAGGGCTTCAACGGTACTGCAAAACCTGTGAAGGGAGGCACCATCATCCAGCTGGCCAAGGAGCGTGGCTGGGTGCCATGCCCAGAGGGGCCTATGGCATGGGACGACACCATAGAATACGATGGCAACGAAGGCTTCAATGGTTTTGCTCCGCCGGATGCCTGGAACCCTGTGCAAGACCTGATAGATTACCTTAGCATCATCTTTGAGCCTGGGGAACGTGTAGGTTACGTCACGGGAGATGTCTGGCAGGACAGCGAAGGAAAGTGGCTCCCCAGCAAAGGCGTGTATGACCGTACTGCGGGAGAACTTATCGAATCCCTCAGAAAGCACCCGGATGACATAGGCGCAACTGTAGGAGATTGGAAGACGGAAGCTGGTGGCTGGATACGCTTCAATCCTTTGGACGGGGAGGGCGTTAAGAACGAGAATGTCACCAGATTCAAGTATGCTCTGGTAGAATCTGATACTCTGCCCATAGCCGAGCAGGATATTCTCTTCCGCAAGCTGGAACTACCCATTGCAGCACTGGTACACAGTGGTGGCAAGAGCCTGCATGCCATCGTCAAGGTAGAAGCGGGTACCTATGAGGAATACAGGAAGCGGGTGGAATTCCTCTATGACTTCCTGGAAAAGCAGGGAGTGCCCATCGACAAGCAGAACCGTAATCCTTCAAGGCTCTCTAGGATGCCGGGACTTACCAGGAATGGCAACCGTCAGTATTTGGTAGCTACAGAAATGGGTCGCAAGACTTGGACAGAATGGATGGATTTTGTGGAGGGTGTGACGGACGAACTGCCCGCCATGGAAACCCTGGCAAAGTACAAGGACAACCCGCCTAAACTGCCGGAGGAGATCATCAAGGGCATCCTGCGCCGTGGCCACAAGATGATAATCTCCGGCTCGTCGAAAGCCGGCAAGTCCTTCCTGCTGATGGAGCTCTGCGTAGCCATTGCAGAAGGAACTCCCTGGCTTGGCTTTCCCTGCCGTAAGGGTCGCGTGCTGTACGTGAACCTGGAGATTGATCCTGCCAGCTGCATCAACCGCTTCCTGAAGATTTATGAAGCTCTGGGGCTCCCCATGAAAGCTTCGGAGAACATCATCATCTGGAATCTGCGTGGCCATGCGGTGCCCCTTGATCAGCTGGTGCCTAAACTAATCCGCAGGGTGCGTGACCAGCAATTGGAGGCCATCATCATTGACCCTATCTACAAGGTCATCACCGGTGATGAGAACAACGCCTCTGAAATGGGACAGTTTTGCAACCAGTTTGACAAGATCTGTGCAGAGACTGGCTGCTCCACTATTTACTGCCATCACCATAGCAAGGGTGCCCAGGGGGGCAAGCGGGCTATGGACAGGGCATCCGGCTCTGGTGTATTTGCCCGTGATCCGGATGCGCAACTGGACATGATACGGCTGGAGCTTTCAGAAGACATCGAGAATAATGTGCGTGATGGCCATGCCACTGCCTGGAGGCTGGAATCCAATCTTCGTGAATTCGAGAATATTGAGCCTGTGAACTTTTGGTTTGAATATCCAATCCATAGGACAGACGACAGGGGTTATCTCGATGAAATGCCAGCTGAGGGAACATCGGAAGCAGGCCGGATGAAGAACAGCCATTCCAAGTCCTCTGAGGTGTGTGCCGAAGAATTCAGGTATGCCTATCAGGCTCTCAACATGGATGGGAATGTCACAGTCAAGGATATGATGGAATACCTCAATGTTACCGATAAAACCGTCTATGCGCGGATAAAAAAGATGGGAGACGAGTTTACGCTCAAAAAAGGCCGTATCATTAGGAATGACGGGGCTTCACAGGGCGTTTGACGAAATTCTTCTTCTACACTGTTTATATATAGATATATAAAGAAGAATGGTCGTTACACTCCCGAAGTGGGAAGGGCTAAATAGCCCGCCCTTCCCCTTCGAGGAGCGCAACGTAACTCAAACAGCAAAGAATACAAAAAGGAAAGGCAGGTATAGAAAATGAGATTTTTCATGGACATAAATCCCCCAACAGCTACAGCACAGGAAAAGGCAGTGCGCATGGTAAATGGCAGGCCTATATTTTACGAGCCTGCACCTCTAAAGAAAGCCAAAGCCACGTTGATGACAGGTCTAAGGAAATACGGCCCTAAGGAACCAATGCTGGGGGCCTTGGAACTTCGCACCACATGGCTGTTTCCCACAGGCAAATCCCACAAAGGCGGTGAGTGGCGCATCACTCGTCCGGACACAGACAACCTGCAGAAGATGCTGAAGGACTGCATGACGAAGTGTGGTTACTGGAAAGATGATGCCCAAGTGGTGCGTGAGGTGGTGGAAAAGCAGTGGGCCGAAGAACCTGGGATACACATTGAAATAAAGAGTCTGACATCCTATAGGGAACCTCAGATTAATGGTGAGGGATACAGCGACCCAACGGCTATGGCAGCACTCAGAAACTGTCAGTGAGAAATAGTGCAGGGGGAGGTGGAAGGGATGGATTCGTATGAGAAACTAGCCAATGGCATCATAGAGCTGGCCGTAAAAGATTATCGGCGGGCTGCGAAGTTCCTGGTCAAGCATCCCCGTACTAAGGAACTCGAGGATACAGTGGAGAAACAGCTTGCTGAGCGGAGACATAGGATTGAAAAACGGCGAAAACTCAATCTGCCTAATGGATTGGAAAGGCGTAGCAAGGAAGAACGGCTCCTGGACAGGATCTACAGCAATGAATGCATGCTGGCAGATATAGAGCGGTTCTTTCGTTCTCGGTGGTTTGGCAGTCTGACAGATATAAATGGGCAGTGGCTATTGGAGCGTTTGAGACGTGAACAGGAGGCAGGTTGAGATGGATGTGAAGGAATTCCTTGAACGGGCACTTCATTTGGACGGGGCAATCGATGCTCAGGTGGCCGAATTGACTCACTTGCGGGAACTGTCCCTGAAAATTGGCACTAGCAAACTGGAGGAGCGTGTCACCCACAGTGTCACCAGGGAAGCACCCTTTGCCAAATGGGTGGAACGCATTGTGGATAAGGAGAGGGAAATCAACGCTGAGATTGACAAACTGGTGGATGTCAAGCTGGAAATCAGCGACTTCATTGATGGCATCGACAATCCTCAGTGGCAGAGTCTCTTGCGCCATCGGTATGTCCTCTGCAAGTCCTGGCCGGATGTTGCCGTGAATATGGGGTGCAGTCTTAGAACTGTTCATCGACTTCACAAAAAAATCCTAAAAAATCTTGGGGAATGACACTGTTTGACACTATTTGGCACTGTTTGGCACTACTTGGCACATTGAGAGGTGGGGGTTGACATGGTATAGTGTAACCTAGAAAAGTGTGAATGAGATACTGACCTCCAACGGGAGCAATCCCTGCGGAGGTTTTTTATTGCCCGGAATTGAGGTTAATCTAATGCCAAGGAAACCTAAGAGGCCATGCAGATACAGCGGCTGCCCTAAGCTGACTGACCACAAGAGCGGTTACTGCGAAGACCATCGGAAGATGATGCAACAGCACTACGAGCATTTTGCCCGTGGCTATGACCATCACAAACGCTACGATGAGAAGTGGCGCAGGATTCGGAAACGCTACATTGCCAGTCATCCGCTGTGCGAGCGGTGCCAAAGTCAGGGGAGATTCACCGAGGCCAGGCTGGTGCATCACATTAAGCCGTTGGCAGAAGGGGGGGACCATGACGAGAGTAACTTGCAGAGCCTTTGCATCAGTTGTCATGAGAAGATTCACCAGCGGAGGAAAAGCGAGTGACACCCCTAGGGGCGGTCGAAATCTCTACAAGGGGGCCAATGTCCGTCCGGGCCTTGCTCTCACACGAAAAAATGGGATTTCAAACAGGGGAATAGGAGGGCGGCCTTAAAGAGGTGTTATCCCTTGCGGTGGCGGGGATAAACAAAATTTATGCAATGAAGGATATGCTTTGAAAAACGCCGATATCGTTTGAAAAACCTTTGAAAAAATACAGAAATCAAAGGCCGAAGGGAGGGATGGAAGATGGCCAAAGATGGAACTAATCGCGGCGGCGCTAGGGCAGGTGCCGGACGCAAGAAGAAAGCCCTCACCGATAAAATCAGCGAAGGCAAGGCTGTCAAGGTGACGGTGCTGCCAACGGCCAACCTCCAGGGCATAGAAATGCCCGCTCCCAAGGAGTACATGAAGGCACCACAGAAGAACGGGCAGGAAAATTACGCCGTGGAGATTTACGAGGAAACCTGGAATTGGCTGAACAAGAAGGGCTGTGCCGAGCTGGTGAGTCAGGAGCTCATTGAGCATTACGCCATGAGCGTATCTCGCTGGATTCAGTGCCAGGACGCTATTTCCAACTACGGCTTCCTGGCCAAGCATCCAACCACCGGGGCTGCTATCGTATCGCCCTATGTTAACATCAGCCTGCAGTACATGAAGCAGGCCAATCAGCTATGGTACCAGATTTACCAGGTGGTTAAGGAAAACTGCTCGGATGATTATCGTGGGGCCAACCCGCAGGAAGATGTGATGGAGCGTCTGCTTCGTTCAAGGAAGGGATAGTGATGTTGTGTGCGGATTGCCATTATTGATGGGGATCTCATTGGCCGGAAGCGTCACCGATTTCCGAATCTCGTATGCATGAAGCTGTCTGGTTATCATAAAGCCATGGGCAATCAAGTGCTGCTGAAAACAGACTATGCTGGTCTTGAGACTTTCGACAAAGTGTATATAGCTAAGGTGTTCACAGACACTCCAATCCCGTCTGCTGTGCTATCACTTCCAAATGTGGAGCACGGCGGTACGGGATTTTTTTATGACAAAGCGCCACCGTTGCCAGAGGCTATAGAGCACCACAAGCCAGATTATCATTTGTACGATGACTGGGTAGAAGGGCAAATAGCTGCTGGAAAGCGCAGGCAGGAATTCCGATACTACACAGATTATGCGATTGGCTACTTGACCAGGGGGTGCTTCCGGCATTGTGGTTTCTGCGTAAATCGAAATTATGACCATGTTCGGGTACACAGCCCTCTGGAAGAATTCATGGATACAGGCAGAAAGAAAATCTGCCTCCTGGATGATAACTTCTTCGGCTGTGCGGAGTGGAAATACTTGCTCCAGGAATTGCGTCAGACAAATCTGCCGTTCCAGTTTAAGCAAGGGCTAGACGAGCGGTTGCTTACTGACGAGCGATGTGCGCTTCTTTTTTCCTCCAAGTATGATGGCGATTATATCTTTGCCTTCGACAACTATGCAGACGCTGACGTTATCCAACAGAAGATACAGCTGCTTAGGAAGTATACCAAAGCAGTTCCTAAATTCTACTGCTTCACTGGCTATGACCGAGAAGGCCGCTGGGAGGCAGACTTTTGGAGGCGGGATCTGCTGGAGCTATTGTATCGAATTGAGATTCTGATGAGGCAGCGCTGTCTGCCATATGTTATGAGATATCAGCGGTACGGAGAAAGTCCCTACAGGGGGATGTATATTACCCTGGCCAGGTGGTGTAACCAGCCCGCCTTTTTCAAAAAGAAAAGCCTGCGAGAATTTGTATGCTGTAATGGTGAGGGGAGCGCCAGTTATCGGTATCTGAGCGGCTTTGAGAGGGCTTTTCCTGAAGCTGATTATTTTTTGGACTTGAAATTTGAGGAGGTGTAATTTTTGGGGAAAATGACAACGGACATGCAGCTTGTCTCCATCGACAAGCTGGTGCCTTATGTGAATAACGCCAGGACGCATTCACCGGAGCAGATAACCAAGCTGCGCTCATCGCTGAGGGAGTTCGGCTTTGTGAATCCAGTTATCATTGACCGAGACTTCAATGTGCTGGCTGGGCATGGACGGCTGGTGGCAGCCAAGGCTGAGAACATCAGCGAGGTGCCCTGTGTCTTTGCCGACTATCTCACCGAGGCTCAGAAGAAAGCGTACATCCTTGCCGACAACCGTTATGCGATGGACGCAGGCTGGGACGAGGAAATGCTCCGTGTCGAGATTGAAGCCTTGCAGAGCATGGACTTCGACCTGGGACTGACCGGTTTTGACGAGAAGGAAATTGCTGACCTCTTCGATACGGATGATGGCGAGGGCAAGGACGATGGCTTCGATGTGGATGCCGAGATGGAAAAGCCGTGTATCTCCAAGGCAGGGGATGTGTGGCACCTGGGCAAGCACCGGGTTATCTGTGGAGATTCCACTCTGCCGGAAACCTACCAGCGTTTGCTGGGGGAAGAGAAAGTGAATCTGGTCTGCACCGACCCGCCGTACATGGTGAATCTGGAGAGCACCTCCGGGAAAATTAAGAACGATGACCTGTCCGACAAGGAGGCCTACGAATTTCTGACTAAAGCCTTCGGATGTTTCCACGAGGCCATGGCCAAGGATGCTTCCATCTATGTTTTCTACGCAACGGCAAAAGCCCGCATCTTTCATGACGCTTATGAAGATGCGGGCTTTAAAGTTGGAGCGGGGTTGGTCTGGAAGAAGAACCGCCTAGTGCTGACCCGCACAGACTGGAAGTACATCCACGAGCCAATCATCTGGGGATGGCGCAAGGATGGCAAGCACACCTGGTATGGCGATCAGAAGCAGACCACGGTGTTTGAGTTTGACCGCATCAAGAACTCGAAGGAAGATGGCTGCGGTCATCCATCAAGCAAGCCGGTGCCTCTCATCGTCTATCTGGTCAAGCAATGCACTCAGACCAACGGCTTGGTGCTGGATGGTTTCCTTGGCTCAGCTTCAACGCTCATCGCTTGCGACCAGCTGGGACGCATTTGCTATGGTGTGGAACTGGAGCCTAAGTTTGTGGATGTAGCGGTACAGCGCTATGCGGCTGCCCATGATGGCAGTTTTGCTGATGTGTATGTGGAGCGGGATGGGGAGAAGATTCCCTATGCTGATGTTCCGAAACCAGAGGAGGTCTGACTTATGCGTGTATTTCTGAACCCCGGACATGCCCCCTGTGGCTGCCCTGACCCCGGAGCCGTCAACAGCGGCACCGGCCTGCGTGAATGTGACGTTGCCAAAAACATCGCCGTCTTGGTAGAGAAGTATCTCACTAAGGTCGGCGTTTCTGTTTCAGGCAACTTGCAGTCGGACAGCCTTTTTGAGGTGGTCAGTGCCTCCAACAATATAGATGCGGATGTGTTTGTATCAATTCACTGCAATGCATTTAACGGCGTGGCTCACGGAACTGAAACCTGGCATTACCACTCCAGCAAGTACGGCAAGCTGCTGGCGGGTTGCATTCAGCGACAGATTGTGGATGCCCTGGGCACGACAGACCGTGGCATTAAGGGGGCGGTTCCCCATACCGACAACAGCCTCTACGTGTTGAACAACACCGATGCCGTGGCGGTACTGGTGGAGACTGCCTTTATCGACAATCCCGATGACGAGGTTTTGCTCCGCACCAAGCAGGATGAGTTTGCCCGCGCCATTGCCCGTGGGATCACGGATTTTGAACAGGAGGCTGACAGTTTATGAAACTGGATTTAATCAAAAACGAACTGAAAAATCATGTGGGGGATTTTGTCAAAGCGGAGGCCAAGGAGGCCACCATTGTCTGGCTGAAGGATAAAGCCCTGCCTGCTGCCAGGGAAGTGGCTGAGGCATATACAACCGCCCTCCGCGAATCCTCTGAGAAGGAAATCGGCTGGTGCAAGTTCCGCGACCGTGTATTTCTGCCCTGCGTGGTAGATGGTGCGCTGTGGTTTGCGGGCAAGGCTTTGGAGGCAATGGCTGCCAAGCAGTAATTGTATACAACACAAAACCCTTGCTATTTCCTACGCTTAGAGCGAACATGTGACTACCAAAAGATAAGCATGAAACAAAGGAGGTCACGAAAATGGAAGTCAGGTACAACGTCAGCGGCGAGCGCCGCAAGGAAATGGTGCAGGCAGTCAGCGAAGCTCTAGAGGGCTGGAGTATTGAGTATCTGGGGGCACCGAGCTTTTCCTACCGGGTGGGGGACTTCGAGATTACAAGGGATGGCACCCTGGTTTTCTCCGACCGCACTGACAGTAAGATGGTGGAGGATGTGCTGGAAGGGTTGGAGCAGAGGGGCTTTGAATGCGAAACGCATGAGGACTTGCCGGAGGGAGAGGAACAGGCTGAGAAAGAAGGAACCGCCCCCGCAGAGGAGGCAACCGCCCCCCACGCCGAGGCAGAGCCCGTCAACCTTTCCATCAGCATGCCGAAGGATTCCTTCACGGATGCCGCCTTAGAAAATCTCGACCATCTGCTGGAAGGCAAGGGCAACCTCATCAGTAAGGCCTTCGGAATCGAAGAAGCCACCTACACCCTTGCCGAAGATAAAGTGACGTTCAACTGGTTAAACGGCGAAGTCACGCCGGAGAAGGCCAGGGCTGCACAGGACTTCATCGGCAAGCTCTGCGAGATGGCAAGGACGCAGAAAAGGGTCACGACCAAGGCCAAGGCGGTGGACAACGAGAAGTACGCCTTCCGCTGTTTCCTCCTGCGCCTTGGGCTGATTGGAGCCGAGTACAAGACCACCCGGAAAATCCTCATGGAGAACCTTTCCGGCAACGCCAGCTTCAAGTCCGGCCACAAGAAGGAGGCCGAGCATGATGCTACGGAAGCATAACGAGATGGGCTTTCCAAGCAGGGAGGAGGTACGGCATTTGCGGTACCTCTACCCGCCGGGCAGGATTGTGATGCTGGCAGAAATGTACGATGAACCGCAGGCTCCCACAAGGGGGACCTGTGGGGAAATCCGGGGCGTGGATGACGCAGGGAGCATTCTGGTCCGCTGGGACAACGGTTCTACCCTCAGCCTCATCCCCTCTGTGGACAAATTCTACCTGCTCGAGCACCGCCCAGCCGACCTTGAAAAATAACCCCTTTGTCCGCTGTGTATACACAAAGATTTACTTGATAATCACTCTCATTAGAGTGATATATACAGTAAGGAAAAACACAGCAAGCCGAAAGGCAGAAAGGGGATTTTCAAAATGAAGGCAAGCACCGCAAAGCAGATTGAGGCCTTGAAGAAGCAGACCATCGGGGTGGAGGTCGAGATGTACGGCATCAGCCGCCAGAAGGCAGCCAAGGTTGCCGCCGACTTCTTCGGCACCGGGCACCACGAGGACACGGCAGACCGCAACGGCTACTACACCTGGAGCGCATGGGACGAGCAGGGCAGGGAATGGAAATTCCAGCGGGACGTCAGCATCGACGCAGAAACCAGCAACGAGCAGACCGAACTGGTAACCCCCATCCTGACCTACGAAGACATCGAAGCCCTGCAGGAGCTTCTTCGCCGCCTCCGCCACGCTGGAGCAAAGAGCAACCCCCACCACATGTGCGGAGTACACATCCACATCGGCAAGGGCAGCCACACGGCGCAGACCCTGCGGAACCTCGCCAACATCATGGCAAGCCACGAAAGCCTGCTGGTCGCCGCCATGCGGATTGACCAGAGCCGCCTCGGACGCTACTGCCGGACAGTCAACAGGCGCTTCCTCGACAGGCTGAACAAGAAAAAGCCCCAGACCATGCAGGCCTTGGCAGACATTTGGTACGAAGGCAACGGAGCCGACCACGGCAGGAACATGCACTACAACGAAAGCCGCTACCATTGCCTCAACCTCCACGCAACCTTCACCAAGGGCACCATCGAGTTCCGACTTTTCCAGTTTGCCAACCCAACGGCAGACCGCAAGGGCGGGATTCACGCAGGGGAAATCAAGAGCTACATCCAGCTTTGCCTTGCCCTTTCCGAGATGGCCAAGGAAGTGAAGACCGCCAGCCCCAAGGAACCACAGAGGGAGAACCCCAAATTCGCAATGAGGACTTGGCTGATGCGCCTCGGATTCATCGGCGAGGAATTCGCCACCGCGAGGGAAATCCTCACAAGGAACCTTGAAGGCGACGCCGCCTTCCGCTTCGGCAGGAGCACCCCTTCAAACTGAGGGCCACCGCCCCCCAGAACCCGCCGCAAGGCGGGCTTGGGGTGGTAGAAGGGATGTTCCTTCGGAAGCAGAAAGGACGGCAGAAAAATGAAAACGAAGATTTATATTGCCTATGGAAGCAACATGGATTTAGGCCAGATGAAGTTCCGCTGCCCCGAGGCTACGCTGTTGGGGACGGGGCTGCTGGAGAGCTGGAGGCTGATGTTCAAGGGGAGCAAGACCGGGGCCTACGCCACCATCGAAAAGGAAAAAGGGCAGACGGTGCCGGTGCTCCTGTGGAGGATTACCGAGGAGGACGAGGCCAGCCTCGACCACTACGAGGGCTTTCCAACCTTCTACTACAAGCGGGTCATTCAAGCCGTGAAAACGGACGAGCACGGCAACCGCTGTGGGCTGACCCGCGGGATGGCCTACATCATGCACGAAGAACGCAAGCTGGGGATTCCCTCCAGCCATTACTTTGAAACGCTGGACAGAGCCTATCTGAAGTTCGGATTTGACGAAGAAATCCTCGGAGAAGCCTACGAATACAGCTGGCCGGATTGAAGAAAAGTATACACAAAAATCCTACGAAAATCGCTTGCTATAAATCCCCTTTAGAGCGAATATACACATACCGAAAGGGACAACCAGACAAGCGAAGGAGGAAACAAAAATGACATGGAAACAGGTTACCAACATGGAGCACCTTGCAAAGGAAGCCTACGCAGGTGGAGGAGCAGTGCTAAAGTACAATTATAGGGTCCTGGCGGTCAGATTGGATAGATTCGGTTACCGAGCAGCGATTTACGAATTCGTTGAAACCCCGGAGGAAACCGGGCTGGCAGAAACTGAATGCAGACTTAACCTCACAGCGGTAGCACCGGAATACTTCGAGGACGGAGGCCATGCGATAGCTTGGTGCATCGAGCACCTTTGAGTAACAACCCAGCGAGAACAGCCCTTCGGGGCTGTTTTTTCCTAGCAAATGTATACACAGATAAATGAGATAAATGACTTGCTATTCCTCCCATTAAGAGCGAATATACACATACCAAAAGGGAACAACCTGAACAAGCAAAGGAGGAAAACAAGATGACAAAAGCATTTGCAGAGGACTTCAAAAAGGCACGGGAACTGCGTAAGGCCATCGATGCGGCTGAAACCCCGGAAGAGGAGCAGGCGGCAAGGGAAGCCTACAGGGAATTCAGAGTAGAGCTTGAAGACAAGGGAATAGCATACAACAGATTCTACAGAGCCTACGCCGAAGCACAGAACCGGAGCAACGCCTGCATCGACTTCAGCGAGTGTATTTGGGAAAAGGAAATCCCCCAGCTGGTGACAGACCTCAAAGCCTACGGGATTGAAGAATTCACCCTTTCCTCAACTTGGAGCGGCTCGGTTAAGGTTGCCTGGGGCTTCCAGCAGAACGGCTGCATCCTCGAAGGGATGGAGGAGATCAGCGGAACTAGCCGGGACTTCAAAACTGGGGATTACGAAAAGGTTCCGGCTTTCAAATTCAAGGTGAGCTGAAGCCAAGGGGAAACGCCAAGGGGAGCCGCAAGGCTCCTTTTGAAGTATACACAGAATTCCTCAGAAAACCGCTTGCTATAATTTGCTTTTAGAGCGAACATACACATACCGAAAGGGAATCACTTAGACAAGCGAAGGAGGATGCAAGCATGTGGAGCAAAGGCAAAATCGAGATTGAAGGCACCGAGGTTCAGTATTGGGTAAAGCACTACGAGGAAGGTTCGGAATTCGGAATTGAAGGCGGAAGGATTTCCAAGCTGGAATGCCGGGCAAACGGAAAGACAATTCTTCATTACGAGAGGGGCTGGGACATGGAACCGGAAACGGAAATTGGCTACCAAGCCTATGCAATCCTCACTGAAAAATTCAACTGAAAACGGCATCAAAGTCAGCAGCCCTTCGGGGCTGTTTCTTGTCAAAGTATACACAGAAATTCTCCGTAATTCGCTTGATATAATTCGTGTTTAGAGCGAATATACACATACCGAAAGGGAACCACCTAGACAAGCGAAGGAGGAAAAACAAGATGAAAAAGCAAGAAGAATTGACCCGCAAGGAACTGAACGCCCTTTGGAAGATTGCCCAGAAAACAATCTACGGATTCGAAGGAAGAAAGCCCTTCGAACGGCGGTGGAACGATGAAGAGGATTTCCCCGACATCGCGATTTGGAGCCTTGAGGCAGCCATGACCGAGGCCTACCGCCTGGGCCAGAAGAATGCCACAAAGGCATGAAAGAAGCCAACAATCGGGACAGCCCTTCGGGGCTGTTTCTCGTTGAAGTATACACAGAAATTCTCCGAAAATCGCTTGCTATAAATCGCGTTTAGAGCGAATATACACATACCGAAAGAGAACACCGAACAAGCGAAGGAGGAAGACAAAATGAAGACGATTTACAAACTCGATGGAAAGAAAATCAGCAAGAAGGCCCTGCTCGAGAAAATGGGAGCCGAACGGGTCAAGAAGATGACCGAAGAGGCTTGGGAAACCACCATGGAAGACCCCTGGATTAGCAATGACTTCTGGATTGGGTCTGGGATGCTGAACATTTCCTTCGAGGGATAAGGAGAGGGGAGCCGCAAGGCTCCTTTTTTCGTGGGGGATTGATTGCGAAAACTTACCGGCTACAAGCCTAATGTATACACAGAAATTTTCCGAAAATCGCTTGATATTATTCGTGTTTAGAGCGAATATACACATACCGAAAGGAAAACTGGACAAGCGAAGGAGGAAAAACAAATGAGAACTCAGGAAGAAATTAAAAGAATGACTTACAAAGAATTGGAAAATGCAGTGATAAAGGCCGATTGCTATATCCGGACAATGAATGACAGAGGAAAGAAACAGCAGCTGATTAATGAAGCACACGATATGAGAATGGAAATGGACAGGCGCTGGGGAAAATGGGAGAAACGGTGCTTGGAAGAATTAGGCCAAAAGAAGCATTAAGAGAATAGGGCGGGCGGTTACGACCGCCTGCTTTTGAATATACAACAACATTTCCTCGATTTCCTATGGGGGTGATTGATTGCGAAAACTTACCGGCTACAAGCCGACTGAATTCATGGACAAGGATTCCCACTACGACAAGGGGGCGGCAGATTTTGCTGTGGCCTTCATCGAGAGCCTGTGTCACACCAAAGGCACCTGGGCGGGCAAGCCCTTCGAGCTCATTGACTGGCAGGAACGAATCATCCGTGACCTGTTCGGCATCCTAAAGAAAAACGGCTATAGGCAGTTCAACACCGCCTACGTGGAGATTCCGAAGAAACAAGGCAAGAGCGAACTGGCGGCGGCTGTGGCGCTCCTGCTTTGCTGTGGCGATGGGGAGGAGAGGGCGGAGGTTTACGGCTGTGCCGCCGACCGCCAGCAGGCCTCCATTGTTTTCGAGGTGGCTGCAGACATGGTGCGGATGTGCCCGGCCCTCAACAAGCGGGTGAAAATTCTCGCCTCCCAGAAACGGATGGTTTTCCAGCCAACCAACAGCTTCTACCAGGTGCTCTCTGCCGAGGCTTACTCGAAGCACGGCTTCAACATACACGGCGTGGTTTTTGACGAACTGCACACCCAGCCCAATCGGAAACTTTTCGATGTCATGACCAAAGGCTCCGGCGATGCCCGCATGCAGCCGCTGTATTTCCTCATCACCACGGCAGGGACGGATACCCAGTCCATATGCTACGAGACGCACCAGAAGGCCTTGGACATCCTGGAGGGCAGGAAAATCGACCACACTTTCTACCCAGTGATTTACGGAGCCAAAGAAGACGAAGATTGGACCAGCCCGGAGGTTTGGAAGAAAGCCAATCCCTCCTTGGGCATCACCGTGGGGCTGGACAAGGTGCAGGCTGCTTGTGACTCTGCCAAGCAGAATCCGGGGGAGGAGAACTCCTTCCGACAGCTCCGCCTCAACCAATGGGTGAAGCAGTCCATCCGCTGGATGCCGATGCACAAATGGGATGCCTGCGCCTTTCCTGTTGACGAGGATGAACTGGAAGGGCGCATCTGCTACGGCGGGCTTGACCTTTCCAGCACCACGGACATCACGGCCTTTGTTCTGGTTTTCCCGCCGGTCGATGAAGCCGATAAATACATGGTGCTTCCTTACTTCTGGATTCCAGAGGACAATGTAGACCTTCGAGTGCGTCGCGATCATGTGCCCTACGATGTTTGGCAGCGGCAAGGTAAGCTGGAAACCACGGAAGGCAATGTGGTGCATTATGGCTTCATCGAGAAATTCATCGAGCGGTTGGGGGAGAGGTTCAATATCCGTGAGATTGCTTTTGACCGCTGGGGGGCGGTGCAGATGGTGCAGAACCTTGAGGGCATGGGCTTCACTGTGGTGCCCTTTGGGCAGGGCTTTGCCAGTATGAGCCCACCCACCAAAGAACTGATGAAGTTGGTGCTGGAGGAGCGGATTGCCCACGGCGGCCATCCAGTGCTGCGGTGGAACATGGATAACATCTTCATTCGCACCGACCCAGCAGGGAACATCAAGGCAGACAAGGCAAAAAGCACGGAGAAGATTGATGGGGCGATTGCCCTCATCATGGCCCTTGACAGGGCAGTGCGTTGTGGCAATGTTTCCACCGAAAGCGTCTACGACAGTCGAGGGATTTTCTGGCTTTAAGTATACACAGATAATTGAGATAAATGACTTGCTATACCTCCCATAAAGAGCGAATATACACATACCGAAAGGGAAAACACCTGGACAACCGAAAGGGAGGCAAACAAAATGACCAAGCAGGAAATCGCCGAGATTATCGAGAGCAAGGGCAACGAGTACGGATTCAAGATGCGGGACATGGGAGTGGCTTGGACGAGCGAACAGACCAGCGAAAGCTACATCCGCATCGAGCTTTTCAAGGAAACCGACTACGACAAAAGCAATTGGGAAGACCGCAGGGTAGCGATAAACCTCAAGGTCACCGGATGCATTTGCCGGATGGGCGACCGCAGGGGGGCGGAGGAACTTCAGAAAATCGCTGAGGAGATTGCAAGGGGCACCAAGCTGGTAGCCGAACTTGAAAATATGAACCTTTCCTACATCGAAATCTACTGAAGGAAAACTAAACAAGCAGGGCACCGCTCGAAAGGGCGGTGCTTTTGAGTTGAAGGGAGTGACCATCCATGAGCATTTTATCCTGGCTTTTCCATTCTAGGGACAAGCCCACCAACAGTACAGCTGGCAGTGCATACAGCTTCTTTTTTGGCGGCTCCACGGCGGGCAAGGCGGTCAGTGAGAAATCTGCCATGCAGATGACTGCCGTGTATGCCTGTGTCCGCATCCTGGCAGAGTCCATCGCCGGACTGCCACTGCATCTGTTCCACTATGATGGAAACGGGGGCAAGGCGCGGGCTACAGACCACCCGCTGTATTTCCTCTTGCATGATGAGCCAAATCCAGAGATGACCTCATTTGCCTTTCGGGAAACCCTGATGACGCACCTGCTCCTTTGGGGTAATGCCTTTGCCCAGGTTATCCGCAATGGCAAGGGGGCGGTGGTTGCACTGTATCCGCTTATGCCTAACCGCATGACGGTGGACAGGGACAAGGCGGGGCGGATTTACTACGAGTACCTGCGTATGGACGATGAAGCCCCTACCATGAAGGGGACTACCGTGAGGCTGAATCCGAGCGAAGTATTGCATGTTCCAGGGCTGGGCTTTGATGGCATTGTGGGGTATTCGCCCATCGCCATGGCCAAAAATGCCATTGGCATGGCCATGGCCTGCGAGGATTATGGAGCCTCCTTCTTTGCCAACGGTGCCACCCCGAGTGCTGTTCTGGAATACCCAGGTACCCTCAAAGATCCAGCCAAGGTAAGAGAAAGCTGGGAACTGGCTCACGGGGGGCGGAACTCCCACCGCATAGGAGTGCTGGAGGAGGGCATGAAATACACGCCTATTGGCATCCCGCCTGAACAGGCTCAGTTCTTGGAAACGCGGAAGTTCCAAATCAATGAGATTGCCCGCATCTTTCGTGTTCCACCCCACATGATTGGCGACCTTGAGAAAGCCACCTTCTCAAACATAGAGCACCAGTCCCTTGAGTACGTGAAATACACCCTGGCACCGTGGATTTGCAGGTTCGAGCAGTCCATGGCTAGGGTTCTGCTGCTGCCAGATGAGAAGAAGGACTACACCATTAAGTTCAATGTGGACGGTCTGCTCCGTGGCGATTACCAAAGCCGTATGCAAGGATATGCCATTGGCAGACAGAACGGCTGGATGTCAGCCAACGACATCCGACAGCTTGAGAGTCTTGACCTTATCCCAGAGGAGAAAGGCGGGGACTTGTACTTGGTAAATGGTAACATGGCCAAACTGGAAGATGCGGGGGCGGTTTATTCCAGCAAGGGAAAGGAGAAAAACACAGATGGCGAAGACGAAGAAATTCTGGGCGTGGAAAAAGAACAGCCCGGAAACGAAGGAACGAACGTTGGTGCTAAACGGCGTCATCGCTGAGGACAGCTGGTTTGGTGATGAGGTGACACCGGCGGCCTTTCGCGACGAACTTTATGCGGAGGACGGCAATATAGTGGTGCAGATTTGCTCTCCAGGGGGAGACTGCTTTGCGGCGGCGCAGATTTACTCTATGCTGGTGGATTATCCTGGCAAGGTAACTGTTCGCATTGATGGTCTGGCGGCCTCGGCGGCCAGTGTCATTGCCATGGCTGGGGATGAGGTGCAGATGTATCCCACTTCGCTTCTGATGGTGCATAATCCCGCCACCATGGCAGCGGGCGATCACAATGAAATGGAGCGGGCCATTGCCATGCTGGCGGAGGTGAAGGAATCTATTGTCAATGCATACGCTGCCAAAACCAAACTGGCGAGAGCAAAGATTTCTCACCTGATGGAAGCCGAAAGCTATCTCAGCGCCTACAAGGCAGTGGAACTGGGCTTTGCGGATACTATCCTTCAGCGTGAGGGGGCAGAGGATGCGGAGGAGGCTGATGTGTCTATGCTGTTCTCCCGGAGGGCGGTGTCCAATGCCATCATCAATAAGCTGACAGCAGTTTGCGGGCTTGCTCCTGGAACTGAAAATCCTGAGGCAGATGAGGGAAATATGGAGACTGATGAACCACCTGTACCGCCAGAAGAAGCTAGGCCGCAAGGACGCTCCGTGGATATGCTTATGGAACGCCTGTCACTTATAAAAAATCATATCTGACATTTTTGAGGAGGAATTATTTATGGCTACAACTATCAACGAACTTCGTGCAAAGCGCGCCCAGGCATGGGAAGGTGCCAAGGCTTTCCTGGAATCTCACCGAAACGAGAAGGGAATCCTCTCTGCTGAGGACGATGCCGCTTATACCCGCATGGAGCAGGATATCGATGCCCTGGGCAAGGAAATCAAGCGGTTGGAGCGTCAGCAGGAAATCGATGCAGAACTGAACCGTCCCACCAGCCAGCCTATAAAAGAAAAGCCTGCTGCCACAACAGGGATTGCCGATACCAAGCAGGGCAGGAAATCTGATGAGTATAAGGTTGCCTTTTGGAACATGATTCGTTCCAAGGCTGTAACGCCGGAGGTCTTGAACGTGCTCCAGATTGGCACAGATGCCGATGGCGGCTATCTGGCACCGGATGAATTCGAGCACACCCTCATCAGCGCGCTGGAAGAGGAAAATATCTTCCGCAAGTTTGCCCGCACCCTGCAGACTAACAGTGGTGACCGTCTTATCCCTGTGGTGTCCAGTCATGGCAAGGCTGAGTGGATGGACGAAAATGCGCTGGTGCCCGAAAGCGATGACAAGTTCGCTCAGATGAGCGTCAGCGCTTACAAGCTGGGGACTTTTATCAAGGTTTCCGATGAGCTTCTGAACGATGCCGCCTTTGATATCCCCAATTACATCGCCACCGAGTTTGCCCGCCGCATGGGTGCAAGGGAGGAGGAAGCCTTCTTCGTAGGTGATGGCGTGAAGAAGCCCACAGGCATTTTTGCCGATGAGGGCGGTGCTGATGTTGGGGTCACTCTGGGGAGTGCTGCCATCACAGCAGATTCGCTCATTGATTTGTTTTACAGCCTCCGTGCCCCTTACCGCAGGAACGCTGTGTGGATTATGAACGATTCCACCGTGAAGGCCATCCGCAAGCTGAAGGACAAGAACGACCAGTACCTCTGGCAGACGGCTCTCACGGCTGGGACCCCGGATACGATTCTGAATCGTCCCATCTACACCTCGCCCTATGTACCGGAAATCGCCAACGGCAACAAGGTGATGATGTTCGGAGACCTGAAATACTACTGGGTAGTGGACCGCCAGGGCAGGAGCTTCAAGCGCCTGAACGAACTCTTCGCTACCACGGGACAGGTAGGATTTATGACCACCCAGCGTGTGGACGGCAAGCTGACGCTTTCCGAGGCTATCAAGGTCATGCAGGTGAAGGGGACAAACTCCGGTAATAGCAATAAGGGCTGACAGTGTGGAGGGGTGTATCTCTATGATGCATCTCTCTTTTCTATTTACCTGCGATGGGGGGCGGTTCAATTGATTGTTACTCTGCCGAAGGCAAAGAAATACCTTCGCATTGACACTAATGACGAGGATGATATAGTCCGCAAACTCCTGCGGTCAGCGGAGCAAATATGCATTGACGTGGCAAGGCTGGAGCCGGAGGAATACAAGGCCTGTGGAGCAGTTGCCAAGATAGCAGTTCTTTATGCTTTGGGTTATCTTTACGAGCACCGGGACGAGGCTGACCACAAGGCATTGACCATGACGCTCCGTTCCCTGCTGATGGGCATACGCCGGGAGGGGTTCTGATGTATGTATCTCTGAGCGAACTTAGGCACCGGATAAGAATCCTGCGACCTTTGACTACGGTAGACGAAGAAGGAAATCTTATCGAGCAGGGCTGGACAGAGATAGCTGCTGTCTGGGCCAAGGTGCTGCCCTATGCCACGAAAATCTCGGACGGCTATGCTGAGAAGGTGGATGAGGTGAGTTACCGAGTGGTAATTCGGTACCGGGAAGATATCCAGGTAACAGATGTCCTTCGGTGGCTGGGCAAAACACTTGTACTGTCGGCTCCACCTTATGGGATGGACGGTTTGCGTAAATACACCGTTATAGAAGCGAGGGAGCTGGTGGAGGATGGCTAAAGGCTGGCAATCCTCAGAGGAGATTCTGCGGGAATTAGGGGATGAGGCCACTAAGGCTGCCAAGTCTGCCCTGGCAGAGGGCGTGGAGTTGGTCATGAAAGAGGCCAAGGAGAGGTGCCCTGTCTATACTGGTAACGATAGGCGAGTGGTCAAGGGGGCGTTGAAGAATTCAATTCATGCGGAAAAGATGAAGGGCGGTGCCAAGTACAAAATCATCGCAGATGCTCTATCTCATGATGGCATTTTCTATGGCAAGCTGGTGGAGTTCAGCCCGGCCATCAACAAGCCCTTTATGTATCCGGCATTGGATGCCCAGCGGGAAACGGTCAAGAAGCTGATAATCGAAGCAGTACGAGAGGCGGTGCGGAAAAGATGAATATCAAGGAAAAAGTGTATAAGGCGTTGGCAACAAACAAGGAGTTGACGTCGTTGCTTGTGAAGGACAGGCTCCGCAGGTGTATTTATCCCGGAGTAAGTCCCAATGCTGGCAGCTATCCTATCATCGTTTACAACGTCATTTCGGATGTCCCAGCTCTGGTTGCAGATGGCGAGGAGATGGAGCGGCGGGTGACTGTGAGGATTCATATTCTCACCAAGGATGGGCATTATGAGCACATCTACGATGCTGTCCGCAAAGTCATGGTGGGATTGGGCTTTATGCGCAAACAGTCGCTGGAAACGGCAGAGAAGGATGTTTTTGTTTATTGTGTAGATTTTGTAGCAGGAACAGGAGTTGATGAGTAATGGCAGAGTTGAAACCGGCCAGTCGGCTGGCAAGCGGGCAGTTTATCAATGTACAGCGGCTTCATGTGGCCAAGCTGCTTACGGATGAAGCTGGGGGTGAGGCTGCCTATGACACTCCCGTGGATTTGGGCAAGGTACTCCGCAGTATAGACATCAAGCCGTCCAATAGCAGTGCCGAATTGTATGCGGATGGGCAGTCCATCGATACGGCAAATAATACGGCTTCCTACGAGCTGACCTTTGACACATCGGCTCTGCCCTTGGAGTATGTAGCTTATCTTCTGGGGCATAAGTGCGAGAACGGCGTAATGGTAGCCAATAAGGACGATGTGGCTCCCTACTTTGCCGTGATGTTCCAGTCAGATAAGCGGAACGGCAGCCGGAGGTACACAAAATTTTTCAAAGTTGTATTCGCCGAGCCTTCTGTGAAGGGAGCTACCAAGGAAGCAAATATTTCCTATCAGACGCCGACACTCACCGCCAAGGCAATCTATCGCCTGTCGGATGGCAATGCTTATACTTTTGCTGACACTGAGAGCACAGGCTTTGAGGCTGAGACTGCTGCCAACTGGTATTCAGGTGTCTGAGGGGGGCGGTTTAGATGGATACACCACAGCTTAAAATCAACGGCAAAATCATCCAGCCAGCCCCGCCAAAGATGAAGGTGTGGCGGGAGTTCCTGGCTTTCTTCGACAAGGACAAGGGCAAGATGACCGTGGAGGATTTCCTCGCGGCTCATGTTGCCCTTATTGTTTTGGCCTTCAATCAGCCGGAGGTCACCACAGAGTCTGTGGAGGATAATCTTGAAATCGCCGATGTGGTCCCAATGGCACGGGAGCTTTTCCAGTGGCTACAGGCACAGACCTTTGCCAAGCTGGTGAATCTCCCAAACGGGGAAACGGAGACAGGGGAGTAGACCTGTCTCCGTACCAGAATTTATTGCTCTACTATGAAAGGTTACAGAGTGCTTATGGCTGGACGATGCAGGAGGTTGATGGCCATGACATAGATTTCCTTCTTGATCAGCTGGCAGTTTTGAGCCTGACGGATGGCAGACGCAGTCAGAAATACATTGATGATGTCCTGTAGGAGGTGGGCAGATGGCAAAGCGTGGACAGCAGATAGATGAACTGTATATAAGCCTTGGCCTGGATATTGCCCGGCTCCAACTGGACTTTGACACGGCTGGGAAGACTGTATCCCAGGCAGTGTCCAGGCTGAATACCAAGACTAACCAGATAAAGCTGAAGATGGACGTTGACCTGGCAAAGCTGGAGGGTGTGGGCTCGGAACTGGACAAGCTGAAGGTCAAGCATGAGGCCATCAACAGGCAGTTAGATATACAGCGGCAGAAGGAAGAGATCCTGGCTGCAGTTCTGAAAGATGCGCAAAAGACCAACGGCAATGACAGCGAGGTGGCTCAGCGTGCTCAGACCAATCTGCTGAGACAGCAAAAAATAGTTGCTCAGACCGAGGCAGAAGTCCGCAAACTCAATGCGGAGATGAATAAGCTGGGGGGCACCATCACGCAGACCTCTGGCAAGGCAGGAACTTTTGGCTCGGCTATGACGGCGGGGCTTGCCAGAGCACAGGGTGGTATTACCAGCCTGTCCAACGGTTTCACAATGTTGTCCAGCAAGGCGGCTGCGGTGCTGGCTATATTTTCAACGGGTGCAGGTTTGTTCAGCCTTACCAAAGGTGCCATGGAGTCAGGCGAGAATCTATACCGACTGACCAAAAGGCTCCATACCACGGCTGCTGAGGCGGGCAAGCTGAACCGTACCTTCCAACTGGCAGGGATGGATGTGTCAGCTATCATCCCTCTTATTGCCAGACTGGACAAGCAGGTGGAACTTGCTGGGGTAACTGGGAATGCCACCACCCAGGCCATGGAACGGTTTGGGATGTCCATCCTCGACCAGTCCGGGAATCTGCTACCGCTGAATGAGCAGTTGGAGCAGTTGGCAAAGGGCTACAAAAATGCCATGGAGGCAGGGCAGGAAGAAGCCTTTACCGCTGAAGTCCTTGGTGCCAGAGGTGCGGCGCTGATTCCGCTTCTGGAGCAGTATGACGAGCTGATGGAAGTGGCGGGGAAAGTAAAAACCACAGGATTATTGAACCCTGAGGAGAGCCACAAGACCTGGCTCCAGTGGAAGGCCATGGAAATGGAGGTCGGTCAGCTTAAATCTGCCATCGGGACGGCGTTGCTTCCCCTGTCTACGGAACTTCTGCCAGAGGTCACTGAGGGCTTCAAAGGGCTGGTAGAGGAAATCCAGTCCAACAAGGACACCATCAAGGACGCAATCTCCGGCTGGGCCTGGGCATTGAAGACCGTGGCAGAAGCCTTGGTGTTCGTTGGTGAGCAGTTTCATAAGGTTTCTGAGCATATCAAGGCCAATAAGTGGCTGATAGAGAATCACACCGCAGCCGCGCCATTAGCTGGTGTACCTTTCATCGGCGGTGCCATCCTCGACCAAATCTATGGCGATGAGTACAAGGCATACTTGGAAGAGCAGAAGGCTTTGCAGGAAAAAGCCCAGGCTGAGAAACAGGCGGCTGTAGAGGCAGAGAAAAACAAGGATGCCCAGGACAAGAACACCAAGGCCAGCCTTTCCCGCGCCGCTGCAGAGAAGAAAGCTGCCAAGGCTACGGAAGAAGCCACCAAGGCAAATGCCCAGCTGACGGAATCTCTGTATGAACTTACTCATAACGAACTGGAAAACTCCCTGCATTCCGTCAATCGTGAGATTAAGGAATTGCAGGAGAAGGGTGTCGATGCCAAGCTGCTGGATGAGTACAAGCTGGCAAAGCAGGCCAAAGTCTATGAGGACTTCCAGCGGAATGTGGTGGACAGCACCCAGGCGGTCTATCGTACCGATTTACAGAATCAGCTGGCTAATATCGACCGAGAAGCGGCAGCTTATCGGCAGAAGGGGCTGGACGAGGTCAGTGCAGTCCAGTGGGCAGAGGCCAGCAAGGCCAAGGTTAGGGAGCAGTGGGAAAATGAAATTTCTTCAAAAATCAACTCCGTATGGAAGACGGAGCTACAAAACCGCCTTGACGATATCGAGCGAGAGAAACAGGCTTGGATACAAAAAGGGCTGGATGAAGTCAAGGCGACGCAATGGGCTGAAAAAGAAAAGCTTGATGCCAAAAGGAATGCGGCACTACAGGTACTGCAGGCGCAGAAAGAGGAATTTAAGGCGTATCTGGAGGGCGGTCAGCAAGGTTTAGCCGAGTATTACAAACGAGCACACGGCTTCACTATGGAAGATTTGCAGATGACACCGCAGCAGTTGGAGGGATTTCAACGTGCGCGGAAGGATATGCTGGAAAACCTGCTGCCAAACTTTCGTGATCCGGTTGCTATAGCTGCCGAGCAGGAGCAGATGCGCCAGAGTTTTCATATGAGCATGGGAGGTCGAGATTATTCATACGATGAGGTTATGGGCAATATGCAGACAGAAATGCAGGGCATGCGGGAGCAGATGGACAAGCTCGGTTCATCGGCTGCCATTCAGAATGAAGCCAATCTGGCTCCCCAGCAGAATGTCACGAATTCGCCGCATTTGGAAATTCAGGTGAATATCGATACTGCTGTCACTCAGGACAGCGAGAGCATGAGCCGGCTTGCTGACCAGGTAGCAGATAAGATAACGCCTGTGGTGGAGCAGGCATTGGGGAGTGGTGAACTTGCATATTGAGGTTGACGGCCACCGTTCGCTGTCCGTAGAGAGTTGGAGCGTGCTCCCGGATGACCGCCAGCAGACTGTTGAGGTCGTGGGTGGCACGGTGGTACAGGACTTTGGGCATTTGGAGAGTGGTGACAAATACAGTTGTACGGCAGATTTTCTTAAGGAAGATTGGGACGTTGTGAAAAAGCTATGGAATGACCGTACTCTCGTCAGCGTCAAGGACGAGGCAGGTATCATTCATACGAAGATGCGAGTGGTGGTGAAGGGTTACAGCTATGTGAATCACTTTCCACGTTGCTATAAAGTGAATCTTGAATTTTGGAGGGTTTAGCAAATGGCAAATCAGCTGCATATCTATACGAACAATCCCACGGCAGGGAAAACAGATGGTACGGAGGCTTCAAGCGGCACGGGACTTACGCCTATCTCCGTCACCCTCGATGCCAGCAAAGCAGAATCAGCGGCGGTGAAATGCGCTGTCAGATGTGACGAGGGCTACAAGATTGACGGCGAGGTGACAGTCAGTCTTAAGGGGACGAGTTCAGCTAAGTGGAAACTGGCAGCGGACGGCAATTTTGCCGACAGCAAAGCGGCTTTAGATGGTGCAACCTGGAAGGATAAAATCACTCTGGCAGACGTGTCTAACGGGAATGTTATTTTCTGGGCAAAGGCCATGAGTTCAGAGGATGAGCCACCGCAGAAGGATACCAGCGTCAGCATCGAAGCAGTGGGGAAGGTTGTGGTGGCATAAAGGGGGCAGACTGATGAGATACATGAATCCTGGCTATGTATCCTGGTTGGAGAGAAATACTGACTTGGCTGTACAGGAAGAAACTGGCAATCCTTATGCAAATGCTTCTTTTTATGTAAATAAGGGGAAGACATGCGTTTATCTTCTGACCTTGGATAAGGAACTGTACATCAAAGCTTCTCTTTGGCTTTACAGTGCTTCACAAACCTACACGACTTGTTATATAGGGGCAGGGACAGGATATTTTACGGGAGCAGTCTTTAGCACCAATGATTCTACTACATGGAAGGGGGGCTATGCTGACGGCTCTTGGAATATCTCATGCAGAGTTAAAAATGATGCAATAGTAAAGACAAATGCCCTAAATGAAGTTCTGCTCCATTTTGACGGTAAAAAATGTGAAGCCATCATTAATGGCACAAGTGTCCTTAATACCAGTTGGACTAACAAGACCATAGAACTGGTCATTTATGCCGCAGATGGCAAGGGACACTGGTCGAACTTGATTATATCCGATGAGCCGATAGATATTCGTGAGCACGTTATCGAACTTCCTGTGACGCTGGCAGATGTGACCATGGACGAAATGGAATCCGGCGGCTACTCGTCAACAAAGGCGGGGCAGGTTTTGCAGTATGCTCTAAATGCGGATACTCTGATAAAGAAATATGGCGGAGATTCGCTGGTTACAGGAATTGGCTTTCAGGCAGAAAAGGCGTACACGAACGGTGATTTACTGACAAAACTTGAAGAGTATCTGCAAGCAGAGGATGGAACGGAGCAGAACATTGGCAGTTTTTCACTGCCCACAGGTGATGGTCAGACCATTTTGGGGCTACCGATAGAGAACATCACGCTGGCAGATATGGCAGGGAAAAAGCTGGGGTACAGGTCATTATGAGTATTGAACTAAAAGGCTTGCGTCCTGTTGCCTCAGCCATAATTACTGGCAGCATAGCGTTTAAGCCACAGAAAATGCTTGTCAGCATTATACAGCCGGAACATATAGTGACAGCTTCTGCCGATGCGGAGCGTAAACTGGCCGCAGAAAATATAGCCAGGGCTGATGGCAGGAGGAATGTCATCAGAGAAACTTGTGTCATGGCTGATACCAAGCGCTGGGAATGCAGCTATGAAACGGTTAATGCTGAAACCTGTCGTTGCCTTGGTGTATCTGTTCATGGCGTAGCTGATTCATCGAGAGAGACGATGTGTACCAACGAGGTGGTTGCAGATGCCTGTAGGCAGATCATTTCTGCTCTGCAGGGGGCAAGCACCGGCACAATACGTGAAATCTACGCTGATGAGAAAGCTTCGGCAGATGCTATCCGAAGACTGTCAAGGGTGAATTCTCTGTTGGCAGATGCAGAGCGAAACTTGCAGGCATCACAGGTGGCAAGAGCAAAAGCGGAGAGGTGTGTTTCTAAAGCCGAATCTGCCATGCTGAGTGCCCTGAGACATGTGGTCAAGTCCGAAGTTGTCCTTGCCATGACCGAGCGTACAGTAAATTCTCCTCTGCAGGCAGCAATCGCAGATACAGCAAGGCAAGTTGCCCGTATATCCCAAGCTGAAGCTGGTGTGGAGCGTGACCTGTACAAGTGGGAAATAGCCAAGGCAGATACCGTTATTATCCTGCCATACCAATTTGCCATAGATGCCAATAAGGGGGCGGAGGACACTGGTGGCATAGACGATATTCCACAGCAGAGTATCTCCGGTATCCAATCCGTAACGCTTTCGCTCAATGAACGGACGCTGGCTGACACTTTTCAAATGGAGACCATCAGCCCACTAGATATCGAATCGGCTGTGCAGGGACGGCTCCTGGACTTTGACTGTGATTTTCAGGTTGAGGAAACCAGCCAGCAAGGCAGATCGCAGACAGTGAAGGGGATGTACCCCTTAGACCGCCTTCTCTATATGCCCATCAATATTGAGGTGACGGAGGCAGACTGTTCCTATTATGCCAGCAGAATTGCAGGTGCATTGGGGTTGAACCTGGATTTGCGCATCGAGAATTTCACGCCATCACAGAACTACAGCCTGTCCGGCATGACCTATCAGGACTTTATCTCGTCGCTTTTTTCCTGGACAAGCAAACTGCCCCAGCGGCAGATTAACGTGTTTATCCGTGGCAGGACGCTCCATATTATCCAGCGTGGTCATGAAGGAACGGTAACAGACATCTCTGACTGGCCCCATACCATGCCCACCATCAATCGTAAACTCATCCGCTCGATTTGGGACAGCGCCACTACGGAAGGCTGGGACAGGGCAAGGAGTGATGAGGATTACAAACCTATGCCCTTTACCGGCACCATTGGCATCGAGGGTATTACCCGCCACTATTTGAGCGGCCTGCTTACGGAGGAAGAAACAAATGGTAGCTTTACGGAGTACACCTATGACAATGACTTGTACCTTACGGAAAAGCGGACGCATAACCCGGATGGCTCCACGGTGCAGACAATATATACATACGCCAAGACATCTAATGACATCTATCTGTTCAAAGAAACGGAGAAAACCACGGACGCCACGCAAAAAGAGGGGGAAGCGCCCCATGATCGCAATGACTGGAAGGATTGGCTCAATCAGAACTTCACCACGAGGATAACATATCACGCCCCTATAGGCTACGGCTGGTACTCCACCACGGTGTATGAAGATGGTGAGTTTCAGGGGAGCAATATTTCCCAGGGCAAGCCCGGCGGCAAATCCAGCCAGTTTACCATCAATGCATGTAACAGAAGCCTTGGCAGCGATTATGGTTTTGATGACGACGATGATAACAAATTCAAGGGACAGGCGCTTTTCGATACCGAATTTCCCGTGACAGGCGATGACTTCCTGCGTAAGCTCACCCATGAGATTGAGTGGCTGAACCGCAAGCGGCAGGAAGAAGTCAGCCTGGATATTGTCAGCCCCGTGGTAAAGGGACATGCCACAATAAGACATATTCTGGATTTTACGGAGAGAATACGGCTGGATGGCAATGAGTATTTTCTGGTGAGCAATCAGGTAAAGATCACGCCCAGAAGCCTTCGGCAGAGCATAAGACTTGTGAGGTGGTACGGATGAATGGTGTAGAGGGGCTGGCCAGAGTGGTCGGTAGAGCAGCCAAAGCCAATAAGGGCATGGGGCAGGCGCAGCGAGGGATTATCCGGGGAGATAAAGTGTGCATCGGTAACCGTGCCTATCCCTTCACGACGGCAGTGGAGTGCCATACGGAACCGGGCAGTGTTGTTTGGGTGCAGATGACGAAAACAGGCCGTGCTGTTATCGTGGGAGCGTGATGGAATGCGCAGGGCGAGAGTGACAGCAGTCAGCGGTCTTAGGGCACAGGCCAATGGTAAGTGGCTGAATATCATCGGCAACAAGGATGTTGTGGTGGGGGATTTTGTCTGGACTGACGGCAGATGTATTTATGGCAATGTCTACGAGGGCGGTGAGGCGGCTCCCATCATAAGTGCTAGTGAGCCGTATGTGCCGCTTCTTATGGGTAATGGCACCAGAGCGCTTTATCATAAGGGCAAGATAACCGAGCATGAGAAAGGGCAGCGGCATTCACTGATGGCAAGCCAGGGCAGTAATTTCTCTTTCGCTGATGGCAATGTGTTGGACGTGTATCTGGATGAACAAGGCGATAAGTATGCTCTGCTGTGGGGGGAATATAGCTTTACCGACCACGGAGAAGGTGATACCTATGAGAATCTGGACGGCCAGCCTGGCATCACGAAGAATGGTCTTATGGAGCAACCTGTCAACCTTAGTGAATATAGTAGCTATTGCTATGACTACGCTTACGAGGAGGCTGCAGTCATTGAAACGCCCCTATCTGGTGTAGGAGAAACAATGGATGAAATTTATTGGAACTACTGCACTTTGGAAAATGGCTGGTACGAATCAAAAGATGCCTATTGTTACTTGCTGAACTGCTATGCCCACGGCTGCCACATGGACGGCATAAACTGGCGAGAAGATGGTGAGGCTGACATAGGCTACCTTGTGGAGTTTACCTCATATATGTGGGTGATGGTCACGCCGGAGGGCAGCCAGCCACTATGGGCCATGACGGTGAGGGGATTGGACGTTGACTTCGTTCCTGAACGTTATCGCTACCGTGTTTATGCAGGTGAGTTTACTCTGCCATTGCCTGATGGTTACTACATAGAAGGAACCAAGGTGGTGCCAAAAACCAAGGTACTGCGGGATGAATGGATGAATCCGTTTCCAGGTAAGCTGTATTCTCCGAAAAAGAAGCTGATATATGAGTCCGATTTCTCTGTAGGGCGGCCTATAAGGCTTGGGCAGATAAAAAAGAAATCATGGCTGATGACGATGGGGGATTATCTTTACCTGCTGAAAGGCGGCAAGAAGGAATTCCTATCTTACAACGTGCATAACAGCCGTCTGCATACCATGAAGAATCGAGCAAAATGGGTTAAGGGGGAAGAACTAGATGGAACATATTAGATGCTGGGCAGCGGGTGTTGGTGCTGTCCTGGGGGATTTCTTAGGCAACATGGATGGGCTGGTGACCGTCCTCATCACCTTCGTGGTGGTGGATTACATTACGGGTGTGCTTTGCGCCATAGTGGAAAAGCGGCTTTCAAGCTCCGTGGGGTTCAGAGGCATCTGCCAAAAGGTGATGATATTCTGCCTGGTGGGCATAGCCAATCTTCTTGATGCCAATGTACTGGACGCAGGCAGTATGCTGAGGACGGCAGTCATCTTCTTCTACTGTGCCAACGAGGGCATCTCCATCGTGGAGAATGCTGCCCAGATCGGGTTGCCGGTACCGGATAAGCTGACTGCAGTGATGAGGCAGCTTAAGGACAAGTGAATAGGGAAGTTATCATCCACTGCGGATTATCTGCGGTGGATTTTTTGTTTTAGGGGTTAAAAAAAGTGTAAATTCTTTGACTGGAATATGAGGAGGTCGGAGTTTATGACAGATATAGAAAAAGAAACTGTGGCTGAACTACGGGCAAGTGGTCTGGGTTATGGAAGTATAGCAGAGCGTATGTCGCTTTCCATCAACACAGTCAAATCTTATTGCATAAGGAATAAGCTGGTGGTCAGAAAATCTCAGATTGTCTGCCTTGAATGTGGTAAGCCGATTGTTCAGTCATATGGTCGGAAGGTAAAGAAGTTCTGCTCTGATGCCTGCCGCATCAAATGGTGGAACCATCACACTGGGCTGATGAAGGCCAACGCAGTCTGTGCTCATTGCGGGAAGTCCTTTCATGGCAGGGGCAGTCAGAAGTATTGCTCTCATGACTGCTACATCGCAGAAAGGTTCGGTAAAGCCAATGTCTCATGAGCTGCTTCTTAGGGAGGCGCGGTACCAGTCTTCCATGAGAATGTTCCGATCCCTCTTGGATAAAGGCATCATCAACCAAGGGGACTATGCTGAGGCAGAGCATTTGATGCGTGAGAAATATCATCCGTTGCTGGGCACATTATTCGCTGACATAGCGTTGACTTAAGTTCCGAGTAGAGTGATATATAGTAGGGAAAGGAGGGGCGCCAATGAAGAAGATAGAGCGGATAGAGCCAAAGGTACCGCAGATTAAGCGGAAGAAGCTGGTAGCTGCCTATGCACGAGTATCTGCTGAATCAGATAGACTGAACCATTCCTTGTCTGCACAGGTCAGTTATTACAGCCAGCTTATACAGAAGAATCCTGAATGGGAGTACGCCGGGGTGTACGCTGACAGCTTCATCTCCGGCACCAGCATTGACAAGCGTGATGAGTTTCAGCGCCTGCTTGCCGACTGCGAGGTGGGTAAGGTGGAAATCATCCTTACAAAATCCATCAGCCGCTTTGCCAGAAACACGGTTGACCTGCTTTCCACAGTGCGACATCTTAAGGTCCTTGGCGTAGAAGTGCGGTTTGAGAAGGAGCATATAAGCTCTTTGACCTCATCCGGCGAGGTCATGCTGTCCATTTTGGCAAGTTTCGCACAGGAGGAGAGTGTCAATAACTCGGAAAATGTGAAGTGGGCTAAAAGAAAGCGGTTTGAACAAGGACTGCCCCATGCACGTTTCAATCTCTACGGATACAAATGGGAAGGGGACCAGCTGCTGGTGGTTCCAGAAGAAGCCGCTGTGGTGAAGCGTATATTTCAAGAGGTTCTTGTTGGCAAATCCGTGGCAGAGATTGGCAAGGAACTCTCTGATGACGGAATAACCACCAGAGAAGGATACCGTTGGAGCGCTCCCAGCCTTAGGTATATTCTCCAAAACGTCATCTACACAGGCAATTTGCTCTTGCAAAAATACTATGTAGAGAATCCCCTTACACACAAGGTCAGGAAGAACAATGGGGAGTGCAACCGGTACTGGGTAGAAAATACCCATGAAGCCCTTGTGGACAAAGAAACATTTGACCTTGTGCAAAGAGAACTTGGCAGACGGAGAGGGAGGAGTTCTACCCACAAATCCTGCTTCACTATGAAAATTAAGTGTCCGTTCTGCGGGCATAACTATGTTTACCATACCTACAGAAGCACAAAGAACGAATATTGGGTACACCAGCCCAAGAAAAGAAAATGCCCCGTCAGATGGATTATCAATCAGGCTGAAATAAAAAGGATATGTGCTGAAGTGCTGGGGGGAGCAGAGTTTGATGAGGAAACGTTTCTTAAGCAGGTGGATTTCATCAACGTGCCCCAGCGGGAGAGGTTGGAATTCCACATCAAGGATGGACAAGTCCTTACAAAATCATGCCGAAACCCAGGACGGAAGGAAAAGAGAGGGTGATGATGGTGGCAAGAAAAGTAACGACCATACCTGCGACAATCAACAAATTCACCTCTGCGCCCATAGCAAGCCATGCAAAGCGGAAGGTAGCAGGTTATGCTCGTGTCAGCACGGATAATGAAGACCAGATATCCAGCTATGCCGCACAGGTGGATTACTACACTAAATATATCAGGGAGCGAGAGGACTGGGAGTTTGTTGGGATATACACGGACGAAGGCGTGACAGGCACCTCCACCAAGAAGCGTGAGGGATTCACCCAGATGATTAAGGATGCCCTGGCTGGCAAAATCCAGCTGATAATCACAAAATCTGTGTCTCGTTTTGCCAGAAACACCGTGGACTGCCTTACAACGATACGAAAGCTGAAGGCAAGTGGGGTGGAGGTGTACTTTGAAAAAGAGGGAATCTGGACGCTTGATTCAGCCGGGGAACTGCTCATCACTGTCCTCTCATCCATAAGTCAGGAAGAGGCACGGAGCATATCCGAAAATACAACTTGGGGGCATCGGAAACGTTTTGCCGATGGCAAGGTAAGCATCCCATTCAAGCATTTCCTTGGCTATGACAGGGGGGAAGATGGCAATCTGGTCATTAATCCAGAGCAGGCCAAGACGGTCAAGTTCATATATAAGCTGTTTCTTACAGGATTGTCCTACCAGGCTATAGCGAAGATATTGATGGATAAAGGCATAAAATCGCCAGGGGGGAAGGAAATCTGGCATCCAGGTAGTGTGAAGCATATCCTAACCAGTGAAAAAATGAAAGGAGATGCACTGCTTCAGAAGAGTTTTACCATAGACTTCCTTGCCAAGAAAAGAAAAAGGAATGAGGGAGAAATTCCCCAGTATTACGTGACGGGCAACCATGAGCCTATCATACCGCCAGCTACCTTTGACCTTGTACAGGCAGAGATTGAGCGGCGTAAGAGTAGCAGGAGATATAGCGGCGTGACCATCTTCTCCAACAGAATCAAATGCGGCGAGTGTGGGCATTGGTTTGGTACCAAGGTTTGGCACAGCACAGATAAGTATCGGAAGGTGGTCTATCAGTGCAACCACAAGTTTGACGGCGGAAAGAAATGCTCCACGCCACACTTGGTTGAGGCAGAAATCAAGGAGGCCTTCATCAAGGCGGTGAATCGGTTGCTGAAGGGCAAGGATGATATACTGGGCAACCTCCGTCTGGTTCAGGAGCAGATTTGCGATACGTCAGAATTGGAAGGTGAAAGCCAGAATCTGATGGAGGAACTCCAGATGCTCTCCGATATGATGCAAAAAATCATCAGCGAAAATGCCCGCATTGTCCAGGATCAAACGGACTACCAAAAGCGGTACAATGAACTGGTCAGCCGCTACGACGCCGTCAAAGCCAGACACACAGCAGCGGAAAAATCCATCAAGGAACGGCATGCCAAGGCAGAACGGCTGGATGCTTTTGCAAAAGCTCTGGAATCGCAGTCAAAACGGCTGACTGAGTTTGATGAAGGTCTATGGGGAACGCTGGTAGACTTCATGACTGTTTATAACAAGGACGATATCAGCGTGACTTTCAAGGATGGGGCAGAAATACATATAGGTGGATGATGATGGCACGGGCTTTGTTCCCGTGCCAATTTTCTTGTCTTACTTTCTTATTTTATGGTAAAATGATAGCTATGTGAGTTCAAGCGGAGTCTCAGGTAAGAGAAGGTGTGAGCGACTGCTGCTTAGATGGCATACCATATATGGCTGGAAACCTAGTCGTTACAAGGCTTCACGATACTCGCAAACGATGCAACCCCCTTCCTTTTTGGAAGAGGCATTTGCAACCCCTGAAACGTTTGAAAATGGGGGTAAAATGTGATTGTATCAATTTCATACGACTAATGGAGGTTTTTATTTGGCTGCGATTACCTATGAGCTCATCAAGCAGGATGAGACCACTGGTGCCCGTGCGGGTATCATCCATACTCCCCATGGCTCTTTTCCTACGCCTATCTTCATGCCTGTGGGCACTCAGGCTACGGTGAAGGGGGTTTCTCCCGAGGAACTGAAGGACCTGGGGGCGGGGATTATCCTTTCCAATACCTACCACCTCTTCCTGCGCCCTGGCATGGAGCTGGTTAAGGAGGCCGGGGGGCTGCACAAGTTCATGCACTGGGATGGGGCTATCCTTACGGATAGCGGCGGCTTCCAGGTCTTCAGCTTGGGTGAGCTTCGGAAAATCACTGAAGAAGGTGTAACCTTCCGTTCCCATCTGGATGGTTCCAGGAAGTTCCTCTCGCCTGAGGTGTCCATGGAGGTGCAGATGTGCCTGGGCTCTGACATTGTCATGGCCTTTGACGAATGTGTGCCTTATCCGGCGGACTATGAGTATGCCAAGCGCTCCACGGAGCGCACCCTGCGCTGGGCCAAGCGTTGCCAGGCTGCCATGACAGCTCCAAATCAGGGGCTTTTCGGCATTGTCCAGGGGGGCATGTACAAGGACCTGCGTGAGTGGCACGCCAAGGAAATGACGGCCCTTGACTTCCCCGGCTATGCCGTGGGCGGCCTTTCTGTAGGCGAGCCCAAGGAACTCATGTATGAGATGCTGGAGTATTCCACGGCCCATCTGCCCAAGGACAAGGCCCGCTACCTCATGGGTGTGGGCACGCCTGATCATCTGGTGGAGGGCGTGGCCCGGGGCATTGACATGTTTGACTGCGTCTATCCCACCCGGGTGGCACGCAACGGCATGGCCATGACCTGGCACGGCCGCCTGGTGATGAAGAACTCCAACTTCACCCATGACCACAATGTGCTGGAAGAGGGTTGCGGCTGCTATGCCTGCCGCAATGGCTACACCCGGGCCTATATCCGCCATCTGGTGAGGGCAGGGGAGATCTTCGGCCTGCGGCTCCTGTCCCTGCACAATCTCTACTTCCTGGAAGAGTTCGTGCGCCGCATGCGCACAGCCATCCTGGAGGACAGGTTCCCGGCCTTCAGAGCAGAGTTCCTGGAGAATTATAATCCGCGGGGGAATAAATAAAAGGAGTGTTTCTATTGAGTCCTGATATGTTGGCGGCCATTGGCACCTGGGGGCCTATCTTCGTTATGGTGGCGGTGTTTTACTTCCTCCTGTACAGGCCCCAGAAGAATGAACAGAAGCGCCGTCAGGCTATGCTTGACAGCCTGAAGGCTGGCGATGAGGTAGTTACTATCGGTGGCATCTACGGAGTGATCACGGCCCTGAATGAAAAGAGTGTCCGCCTGAAGATTGCCAATCAGGTGGAGATCAAGGCGGCCAGGTCAGCCATTGCTTCTGTGACGGAGAGCGAGGCCTGAGATGGCAGTGGACAAGGGGGCGCTGAGAAAAGGAATCCTCAAGGCCCGGCGTAGCCTGTCCGCTGAATATCGGCAAAAGGCTTCTGAGGCTATTATAGCCAGGCTGTTTGAGCTTGAAGCTTATCAACAGGCTCGTGCTGTGATGGCGTATGCCTCCATGGCAGATGAGGTGCAGCTGCAGGGCCTGCTTGAGCACAGCTTGAATGTAGGCAAGCTTTTGGCTCTTCCCTACGTTATCTCCAAGGGGCTGATGGGGGCCGTGAGGCTGAAAGCTCTGGAAGACCTGACGGAAGGTGCCTATGGCATTCTTACCGTGGCGGAGGAGGGAAGGGAGATGCTTCCTCCCGGCTCTTTGGACCTGATAGTGGTGCCAGGAGCAGCCTTCGGCCGCGATGGCTCAAGACTGGGAATGGGAGCGGGCTTCTATGACAGGTTCCTGTCCGAAAGGGAGCCACAGGCCCGCCGCATCGCTCTTTGCTTTGACTGCCAGCTGGCAGAGGAAATACCCATGGAAGCGCATGACCAGCGGGTGGAGGCCATCATCACCGAGACCCGCTTCATAGATTGCCGCAGGGGGCAGTGAATGACCCCGCGGAGGATAGGGTGTGATTTTTATGGAAGTAAAAATTGGACTTGCCAAGACCGCCAAGTATGCCACGGGCATCTGCGGTGATTCCTGCGATATTGCGGAGCGTCCCCACGGGGGCATTTCTGCCATCATCGCTGATGGCCAGGGCAACGGACTGGCGGCTCACCATACCAGCAGCTGGGTGGTGAACAAGGCCGTGTCCCTGATTTCTGACGGAGCCCGGGACGGGGCTGTGGCCAGGGCCGTGCATGACTACCTCTACGCCATGAAGGACAAGAAGGTGTCCTGTACCCTGACAGTCCTCAGCGCAGACTTGGATACGGAGACTCTGGTCATCAGCCGGAACTCCAACTGTCCTGTCATCGTAAAGACTGAGGAATATGAGACGGTGTATGATGAGGACGTGAGCCCCATTGGCGTGAACCGCCACATGAAGCCCCTCATGTACGAGCTTCCCCTGACTCCGGGGCTGGTGGTAGTGAGCTACACCGATGGCATTGCCCATGCGGGCCGCAAGCGCACAGGCCAGGCGGCTGACTTTGAGAAGATCCTGGAGATTGTCCGCAAGAACGGTCCGGAGGATGCAGCCTACATTGCCAAGAGCATCATGGAATATGCCCTGTCCTTAGATCAGGAAAAGGCCTCGGACGATATGACTGTGGTGGTCATGGGCATTACAGGCGGCTCTCCAAGTGAGCCGAAGATTGAGCAGTTTGAAGTGACCTATCCGTATTGAGGTCTCCTTTTTGAAAGAGGTGCCGGATATGAAGATTGCCATTGTCGGAGTGTGTGCCAGCGGCAAGACCACCCTGGTGGCGGGCCTTAAAGAGGCTGGTTACGATGCTTACAACGTAGCTCAGGAGCATTCCTGTGTCCATAACTTCTGGGCCAAGAAGAATCCTGATATCCTGGTCATGATTGATGCCACCCTGCCTGCCATTCACAAGCGGCGGCTGGTTTACTGGGGGGAGGACCGCCTGGTCACCCAGCACAAGCGCCTGGCTGATGCCAAGGCCCATGCGGACCTTTACATACAGACCGATGAACTTGATGCCGCTGCCGTCAGGCAGAAAGTCATAGAGTTTGTCGAGAACTACCAGCAGGAACACGCTTCCTGCAAGGCTTCGGCCTAAAAGCCGAAATAACTTAGAAGGGATTGAAATCTTTTGCAGAAAGAAAGCCTTATGAAGCTCTTGGGCTGCGTCATAGCTATAGTGGCGCTGTTCCTGGCTTTCGTGAAGCCCCTGGCCTTCTCCATCCGCCAGGGCCTTGACCTCCAGGGCGGCACCCATGTGGTGCTGGAGGCTGAGGACACAGACATTGCCCAGGTAAATGACGATGCTATGAACCGCGTCATCACCATCATGGAGAAGCGCGTCAATGCGCTGGGCCTCACTGAGCCCATCATCCAGCGTGAGGGCGAGCGCCGCGTCATCATCGAGCTGCCCGGCGTCAATGACCCGGATGCGGCCATCAAGACCATCGGCAAGACCGCCATGCTGGAATTCAAGGATGAGGAAGGCAATACGGTGCTGAACGGTACCGATCTGCAGGATGCCCAGGCTGCCACCAACCAGCAGACGGGGCAGAATGTGGTCAACCTCACCTTCTCTGACGAGGGTGCCAAGAAGTTCGCTGACCTCACCATGAAGAACGTGGGCCGCACCATTGCCATCCTGCTGGACGGCGAGGTGCTGACGGCGCCCAATGTCCGCGAGCCCATCCTGGGGGGCAAGGCTGAGATCACCGGCCAGAAGACCCTGGAAGAGGCACAGAACCTGGCTGTGGTGCTCCGCAGCGGTGCCCTGCCCGTTAAGGTCAATATCATAGAGACCCGCACGGTGGGCCCGTCCCTGGGACAGGATTCCAAGGACAAGTCCGCCTTCGCCTTTGCTGTAGGCCTGGGGGCGGTGCTGGTGTTCATGATCCTGTTTTATCGTCTTTCCGGCTTCATTGCTGACATTGCCCTGATGGCTTATACCATGATGCTGCTGGGCCTGCTCTACCTTTTGGATGCAACCCTTACTCTGCCCGGTGTGGCCGGTATCATCCTCTCCATTGGTATGGCAGTTGACGCCAACGTGCTGATTTTCGAGCACTTCAAGGAGGAGTACAGGCTGAACGGCAAGACCCTGCGCCTGTCCATGCAGGCCGGTTTTGAGCGTGCCTTCACCACCATCTTCGACTCCAATATCACCACGATCATTGCAGCCATGGTGCTGTTCTTCCTTGGCACAGGCACCATTCGCGGCTTCGCCATCACTTTGGGCCTTGGTACCCTGCTGTCCATGCTGACGGCTATCACCCTGACCCGCTACATGCTGAAGCTCATGATTGATTCCAAGATTTCCACCAATGCCAACGCCTATGGCGCCAACGGCTACATGCTGATGGATAAACGTCCCGGACAGAAGGAGGATACTGCCAATGCCTAAGTTTGATATTGCAGGGCATAGGAAAATCTGGTTCCTCATCTCTGCCCTGGTAATCATCCCCGGCCTCTTCTGCATGGCTGTGAGAGGCTTCAACTTCGGTATCGACTTCACTGGCGGTACCATCATCGATTTGAAATTCGACCAGCCCGTGACCATCGCCCAGGTGCGCCAGAGCCTGACGCCCTACGGCCTGGAGGGCAGCACCATCCAGCTCTCCGGGGCTGAGAGCGGTGTCACCGAGGGTGAGAATGTCATGATCCGCACCTCCGACATGGAGGAAGAGGAGCGCAAGGCTGTCATGGCCAGCGTCAAGGAGCAGGTTGGTTCCTATACGGTGCTTCGGGAGGAAAAGGTGGGCGCCACCATCGGTGGCGAGCTCATCACCAATGCCGTCATGGCCCTGGTGGTTTCCTGGGCCCTGATCATTGCCTATGTGGCTTACCGCTTCGAGTTCCGCTTCGGTATTGCCGCAGTGCTGGCCCTGGTACACGATATCCTCATCGTGCTGGCGGTGTTCTCCTTCACCCAGCGGCAGATTGACTCTTCCTTTATTGCGGCGCTTTTGACCATCGTGGGTTATTCCATCAACGATACCATCGTTATCTTCGACCGCATCCGCGAGAACCTGCGCCTGCACTTCCGCCGGGGCGGGGATGTGAACCAGCTGGTGAACACCTCTGTCTACCAGACCCTGACCCGTTCCCTTTATACCGTGTTCACGGTCATGTTCACCACGGCGGCTCTGTATTTCTTCGGCGGCGAGACCACCAAGGACTTTGCCTTTGCCCTGCTGGTGGGCTTTGCTTCCGGCTGCTATTCTTCCATCTTCATTGCCAGCCCCATCTGGATCACCCTGCGCAACAGGGCTGAGAAGAAGCGCGTAGCCCAGCCTGCCGAGGCTAAATAATAAGTTATCCACGGAGCCCATGCCCTTGAGGGCGGGCTCCTTTTCTTTCCATAGGCTGAAACTAATTTTCATTTTCTTTGGTTTCAGCCCAGGGAAAGAAAAGGATTTTTTGCATTTCTCACGAATTTTGTAATGGTAAAGAAAAATTTAGGAGTAAGATATGCTGAAAGAATGGAAAAGATACGAGGCGGTGCCTGAGGCCCAAAAGCTGGCCCGGGAGCTGGATGTGACGGAGCTCACTGCTCAGGCCCTCTGGCACAGAGGCTTCAGGACGGCGGCGGAGGCAGAGACTTTCCTGCACCCGGAGAAGATGCCCTTTCACGACCCCTTCCTGATGAAGGACATGGAGGCGGCAGTGGAGCGCATTGCCAGGGCTATCAGGGATAGAGAGAAAATCGTGGTTTATGGGGACTATGATGTGGATGGTATGACCGCCACTTCTCTTTTGGTGCACAATCTTCGTGCTCTGGGGGCTGTGACAGCCTATTATATACCGGACAGGAAAAAGGAAGGCTATGGCTTCAATCTGAAAGCTCTGGAGAAAATTGCCGACAATGGGGCAGGTCTCCTGGTCTCTGTGGATTGCGGCATTGCTTCCGTGGAAGATGTGAAGGCTATGGGAGGCATACTGGATATTGTCATCACTGACCACCATCTGCCAGGGGAAGTCCTGCCTCCTGCTTTGGCGGTGGTCAATCCCCATAGGGCTGACTGTCCCTATCCTGACAAGAATCTGGCCGGGGTAGGTGTGGCCTTCAAGCTCTGTCAGGGACTATGGCAGAGGCTGAAGGGGGAAGATTTTCAGGGGGACCTGGAATTGGCTGCCCTGGGAACCGTGGCGGATATAGTGCCACTGGTAGGGGAGAACCGCAAGATTGTCAAAGCAGGCCTGGCCAAACTGCAGGATTCGGATTTCTTAGGCGTGCGGGCTTTGGTGGAAGTTGCAGGTCTTGAGGATAAGGAAATAACTGCTGGCCACATTGGCTTCATGCTGGCTCCCCGGCTCAATGCAGCCGGGCGGCTGGGCAGCGGTCTGGATGGAGTGCGGCTGCTTCTGTCCAGAGATGTGGAGATGTCGGAGAAATTAGCTCAGGAACTGGATGCCCTCAACGGTCAGCGCCAGTCCATTGAGGCAGAGATCCTGTCAGCTGCCATGGCAGAGCTTAAGGCAGGGGAGGAAGACCCGGAGGATATGGCTGCCATTGTGGTGGCAGGCAGGGGGTGGAATCCCGGTGTCATAGGCATTGTGGCTTCCCGGCTGGTGGAGGCTTATTACAAGCCCACAGTGGTGCTTTCCATTCAGGAGGATGGAGTCTGCAAGGGCTCCTGCCGCAGCATTGAGGGGCTTCACATGTATGAAGCCCTCACTGCCTGCAAGGAGGAGCTGCTGCAGTTTGGCGGTCACGAGATGGCGGCTGGCCTTTCCCTCAAGGAGGAAAAGATAGATGATTTCCGCCGCGCCCTGCAGGCTTATGCAGGCAGGACTTTAAGGGAAGAGGACTACGTGCCCAAGGTCACAGTGGAATTTGAGATGCCTCCCCATGAAGTGACCTTCCAGATGATAGAGGAACTGTCCCTTTTGGAGCCCTACGGCATGGGCAATCCCAAGCCTGCCTTTGGCTGCCGGGATATGCGCGGTACCGAGGCTCAGGCTATCGGCGCCCAGAAGCAGCATTTGCGCTTCCAGGCGGGGATTGAGGGGCAGCCCGTCACGGCCCTTTACTGGAACCACAGTGACCTGGCTCCCATTGTCAATGCCGAGGAGCTGGACATGGTCTACACCCCTGCCATCAATGAGTGGAACGGGCGCAGGAGCCTTCAGTGCTTCGTAGAGTCGCTGGCTCCGGCCCAAAAAGAACGCCGTTTCCCGGAAAGGGAGACTTTGGCGGGGATTTACCGCTATCTCATGGAGCTGCAGAAGCAGCAGGGCAGGATTCCCGGCGGGGCTGAGGTGCTGGCTGCGGGCTTTGCTGCCAGAGGAGAGCATATCTCCCTTTATACCTTTGAACGGGCCTTGCGGATTTTCCAGGAATTGGGCATACTGCATCAGGATTTAGAGGAAAAGGGCTATTATCTGCCCCCGGTGGCAGGGAAGATGGATCTGGAGGCGTCGCCCACCTTCAGGCGTCACCGCTGAGAGGAGTGAGCAAGGATGAACGATAAAGGGAAGAAACCCGTAACCATAGAGGGCATCATTGCCTCTGTTCAGGAATACCAGCCCCAGGCGGATATTGACCTCATCCAGCGGGCTTATGAACTGGCAGAGTCTGCCCATAGGGGCCAGACCCGCGTTTCCGGTGAGGCCTATATTATCCACCCCCTGCATGTAGCCCAGATTCTCACGGAATTGCACCTTGATGATGAGACTGTCAGTGCGGCTCTCCTGCATGATGTGGTGGAGGACACCATCTATACCAACGAGCAGATGCAGGAAATGTTCGGCGAGGAAGTGGCCATGCTCATAGACGGCGTGACCAAGCTGGGACGCATCCAGTACAAGTCCAAGGAAGAGGTGCAGCTGGAGAACTATCGCAAGATGTTCCTGGCCATGGCCAAGGATATCCGGGTCATCATGATAAAGCTGGCGGACCGCCTGCACAATATGCGCACTCTCAAGTACATGCGGGAGGACAAGCAGAAGCGCATTGCCAAGGAGACCATAGAGATCTACGCGCCTCTGGCCAACCGCCTGGGCATTTCCAATGTGAAGTGGGAGCTGGAGGACCTTTGCCTGCGCTACCTTGACCCGGAGACCTATTATGACCTGGTGGAAAGCGTCAAGCAGAAGCGCAAGGAGCGCCAGACCTTCATTGACGACTCCATTGAGCAGATCAAGGAAAAGCTTTCAGAGAGCAATATCAAGGCGGATATCAGCGGCCGTGCCAAGCATTTCTACAGCATCTACAAGAAGATGAAGCGTGACCGCAAGGATATCAGCGAAATCTACGACCTTTCCGCCGTGCGCGTACTGGTAGAGAGCGTCAAGGACTGCTATGGCGTCCTGGGGGTTATCCATGCCATGTGGAAGCCTATTCCGGGCCGTTTCAAGGACTACATAGCCATGCCCAAGTCCAACGGCTACCAGTCCCTGCATACTACGGTGATGACCAGGGGGTATCCGTTGGAAATCCAGATCCGCACCTTTGCCATGCATCAGGTGTCGGAGTTCGGTGTAGCGGCTCACTGGAAGTATAAGGAAACCGGCAAGAGTGTGGGGGCCGGCAGCGAGACTGACCAGAAGATGTCCTGGCTCAGGCAGATGGTGAACCTGCAGCAGGAGTATACAGACCCCAAGGAATACTTCGAGGCCATGAAGGTTGACATCTTCTCCGACGAGGTGTTTGTCTTTACGCCTAAAGGCGACGTCATTGACCTGCCCAAGGGTTCCATTCCCATTGACTTTGCCTACCGCATCCATACGGAAGTGGGCCATCACTGCGTGGGGGCCAAGATCAATGGCAAGCTGGTGCCTTTGGAAACGAAGCTTCGCAACGGCGATATTGTTTCCGTCCTTACCAACAAGGCCAATGGCGGTCCCAGCCGTGACTGGCTGAACATCGTGGCATCTTCCGAGACCCGCAGCAAGATCCGCACCTTCTTCAAGAAGGAGAAGCGGGAGGAGAATATCGAGCGTGGCCGGGAACTGGTGAAGGAAGAAGCCAAGCGTCTGGGCTATGTGCCCAAGGAGCTCATGAAGGAAGACCGGCTGGAGCAGGTGGCCCAGAAGCTCAATATCCTGACGGAAGATGACCTGCTGGCGGCTTTGGGCTACGGCGGGGTGGCTCTCCACGGCATCATGATGAAGCTCATCGAGCTTTATAAGAAAGATGTGAAGGAGGCCACTTCGCCTGATGTGTCCAAGCTGCTGTCTGAGCTCAAGCAGCCGCCCGGCAGTGGAGACAGGAACAGGAAATCCAGCCACGGAGTGCTGGTGGAGGGGGAAAGCGGCCTCCTGGTGCGTCTGGCCCGCTGCTGCAACCCCATTCCTGGTGACCCCATCACGGGCTATATCACCCGCGGCCGCGGCGTATCCGTACACCGCTCAGATTGTCCCAACGTCATGAATGATGCGGATTTTTCCCGCATGATCGAGGTGGCCTGGGATATTGGCCTTGACAAGGTCTACACAGTAGAGCTGGAGATTATCTGCAATGACCGCAGCGGCATGCTGGCTGAGCTGCTGGCTGTGCCCTCTGAGATGCGCATGAATATCCGCAGCGTCAATGCCAATCCCAACCGCAACAACAAGACGTCCACGGTGATTCTGGGGCTGGATGTGAAGAACTCCAGCCAAGTGGGGCAGATCATGACCCGCCTGCGCCGGGTGAAAGACGTCTACAGCGTCACCCGCAAGATTGGCGGGGCAAATAAAGGAGGAGAGTAAGTGGCTCTGAAGATATATACCATTCCTACGGCACCCATTGAAGAAAACTGCTACGTGGCTTTCGACGAGGAAAGCAAAGAGGGCTTCATCGTGGACCCTGGCAATGAGGCAGAGAAGATTTTCTCCCGCATTCAAGGGGAAGGCATCAAGGTGCAGGCCATCCTGCTCACCCACGGTCATTGGGACCATATCGGCGCTGTGGAGGAGTTGCGGCAGAAGCTGGGAGTGCAGGTGCATATCCACGGTGATGATGCCGCCATGCTGACGGACAGCCGTCAGAACCTCTTTGCCTACATGGCAGGGGGCACTATGGAGGGAGAGCCTGCGGACAAGGTGTTCCGTGAGGGCGCGGTTTTCACTTGTGGCAGCTTCAGCTTCAAGGTTATCCATACCCCGGGACACACCCCTGGCGGCTGTTGTTTCTACTCTGAGGAGGCGGGAGTGCTCTTTTCCGGGGACTCCCTCTTTGCTGAGGAAATCGGACGCTGTGACTTCCCCGGCGGCTCCCTCAGAAGCCTGGTGGGCAGTCTCAAGGAAAAAATCCTGCCCCTGCCGGAGGAGACCAAGGTCTATCCGGGACACGGCCCTGCTACCACGGTAGGCTGGGAACGTGTGCATAACCCGTATCTTAGTTGATTGGAATGGAGAAAACTGATTCTATGCGTCTGGTTGTAGGCATTTCCGGAGCCAGCGGCTCGTTGTTGGGCTATCATCTGCTCAAGTCTCTCAGGGAGTTTCCTCAAGTGGAAACCCAGCTCATCATCACGGAAGGTGCCAGGGAAACCCTGGCCTGGGAAACGAACCTCAAGGTGGAGGACTTCACGGCTTTGGCCGACGTGGTCTACGATAATAAAAATCTGGCCGCCAGCATTTCCAGCGGTTCCTATCCCACGGACGGCATGATCATCGTGCCCTGCAGCATGAAGACCGTGGCTGGTATCGTGGCAGGCTTTGCAGATAATCTGCTGCTAAGAGCCGCAGATGTGTGCCTCAAGGAGGAGCGCAAGCTGGTGCTGGTGCCACGGGAAATGCCCCTGTCCCGCATCCACCTGCGCAACCTCAAGGAGGCGGCAGACTACGGCTGCACAATAGTTCCGCCCATGCTGACTTTTTACAATGGGGCAGATACTCTGGAACGGCAGATGGATCATATTGTGGGCAAAGTGCTGGCAAGATTCGGTCTTAGCTACGGCAGATTCGTGCCCTGGCAGGGAAAATAGATAAAGCAAGGCCCCAAGGAGGCCGCATCTATTATGTGCGGCAGCCTTGGGGCTTTTTGAGTCACCAGTCAGTTCATTTATTTTTTTTGTATACGCCAATAGTCAGGGCATTGATGAAAGGCAGTTTATCGCCTGCTTTGCGCATGATGGCTGCTGTGGCAACAGAAAGGCAAAGGACTGCACAGTAGAAGGCCAGGGCAATGCCTGCTGTCATGAGGTGCCCGCTCTTTGACAGGACAAGTGCCAGGTACCCAATAAAGAGGGGGTGGACCAGATAGGCAAAGTAGGAATGTTTTCCTAAAATGTGCAGCAGGTTCTTCAGCCACTGGGGATAATTGTTGTAAGTGAAGATGGTGAAGAAGAACAGGGAGGCGCAGATGGTGTAGGCAATGCCTGCCGGGCACAGCTGATGGGCGGTGTTGATGGCCTCAAGCTGGGTATAGCCCTGAGGGCCAAGCAGATAGTAATAATAGGCCAGCAGGGAAGCCATGCTGAGGAAGAAGCCCGCTGTCACCAGGGCGCGGCGCCTCTGCATGAAGGATTGGAAGGCTTCTATATGCACAGCCAGCCAGCCGCCCAGCACAAAGATGAAGATGTAGTGCATGACCCAGTAATTGAGCCGGTACATGAAGAAAGGCTTCAGGAGCGAGTCATCGGGCAGACTGTAGACAAAGAGGTTCAAAGGCTCCGAGAAGCTGGACCAGTAGTCGAACATCACCTGCAAGCCCAGGAGGAAGATCAGCCAGAGCATGTCAAGCTTCTTCACCATTTTTACCCAAAGGGGCATGAGCAGGTAGAACCATAAGAGCAGCACCAGGAAGTAAAGCTGGTACTTTGCCACCCCGAAGAAAAGGATGCCGCAGAAATACAGGGGGCTGGGCAGTGCCGAGCCGTAAAGCCAGCTGTCATGGACAAGGTAAAAGACTGACCAGACCAGATAAGGTATGAGTACGGTTTTCCAGCGCTTCTTGAGGAACTGGCTGTAGCTCCAGTTGTCAAGGTTCAGGTTGTAGAACAGCCCGAAGGCGGAGATGAAGAAGAAGATTGGCACGCTGAAGCGGGTGAAAATCTCAAAAAGAGCCGTCAGATGTGCATTGGAGGCAGGATTCCCTATATACTGCGAGCCCACATGAATGCCGATGACTCCCATCATGGAAATGCCCCGGATATACTCGATGGCCGGCAGCCGCGGCTTCCTGGGGGACGCGGCAGGATTATTTTCTTGCATGAAATAAAACTCCCATCTATATGTGATACCTGCTAATTCTATCATAAATTGCCGGGATAAGGAATAAATGAAGACAAATAGCTTCACTAGAAGGGCTTTGTGGTGTAAAATAGAATGTAACAAGTATACATGTGAGCTGACCAAGGAGGGGCGGCGGGCAGGTATATAGACCTGAAACTAACTATGGCTGCAAGGAAGAATGACACAGTACTGTATTTAGAATGGAGCTGCATAATTATGATGGCACTCAACTTCCAGGCATCAAAGCACAAGAAGATGCTGATGGAACGCACCAAGACCTGTACCGTTCGTCTTGGAGATGTTAGCAACCTTTACCCTGAGGGAGCCGTGGTCTGGATTACCGTGGGCAAGAAGGGCGAACCCAAGCATAAGCTCTACTCGGCTTATCTGGACAAGGTCAGAGTCAAGACCATGGGCACCCTGACTTCCAATGACCTGGGGCATCAAAACCCGGAGATAAATTCCAGGGAAGAACTGATAGCTGACTTCGAGCGCATCTACAAACGCCGCATACTGCCTGAAGATACAGTGACGGTTATTTATTTTACCGAGGTACATGAGGATATGTGATCCCATCGCAGTCAAAACCCCCGATCGGAGCAGTGGGCTCTGTCGGGGGTATTTTACGGCATGGGCTATTCAGCTGTTGTTGTATAGCGGGGTGAGCTTTATTCCTTCCCGCCAGCCCAGCATGTTGGCGGTACCTGAGGGGAGTTCCAGGCAGGCTTGGGCGGTGAAGCAATAGGTGAAGCCCAGCCAGGGTCTGAGGTGGGGGACAATCTTTATGATTTGGTAGTCATTGTCAAGGAAAACAGCATCTATGGGAAAGTTCATGAACATCATGTGAATGCTGCTGCAAGGGGAAAGGAGCAGGCCTTGTCCCTCTGGAAGGGATTTTTTTCCCATCAGCCCCAGGAATCTGGCTAGGAAATTATCTGCCACTTTGGCTTCTATAGAGTTGTTTTCTGCAGAGAGTATCATGGTTTTCATAGAAGGTTCCTCCAGGTATGTGAGATAGTTGTTCAGCAGGAGAAAGGCGGGTGGGTATATGTATGCAGCAATCATGTGTCTGGCTCTGGTATTGGCCCTCTGGGCTTCAGAGTGGATAGATTCATTATATCAGCGCGAGAGGGAAATACTGACATTCCCAGAGAAGGTGAGGGCGTCTGCTTTTCGCCTGCCGCTGCTTGTCCTGGGATTGGGAGGGATGGCAATCATTCTCTCGGGAGAAGCTATGCAGGTGACTGAAGCTGCCAAGCGATTGCTTCTTGCCTGGTTCCTGCTGATGACCATGGTAACGGATTTTGAGCAGCATCTTATCTTTGACAGGATGCAGATGCCCTTTGCAGTTCTTGCCCTGCCCTTTATTTTGCTGGGGGGGCAGTTTGCCGACCATCTGCTGGCGGCTCTGGCAGGCGGCGGGAGTTTTCTCATTTTATCGCTGATAACCAAAGGAGCCATAGGCGGGGGAGATATAAAGCTGATGTCTGTGCTGGGACTTTGGCTGGGAACCGAAAACTTGACGAGGATTGCCATAGGTGGATTCCTGTTATCTGGCCTTGTGGCTATGGCAATGCTGCTTTCAAGGCGGTGGAAGCGCGATGAGCGCTTCGCCTATAGTCCGTACTTCTCTTTGATTGCCCTGGCGCTGCTGTTGAATTGAAAAGCCTTCCCGCATGTTGGGAAGGCTTTTTGATTATGCTTCTAATTCATCAGCCAGTTTGTACCCGTCTCTGCCTTGTTCTTTTACACTGCGGAGGGCCAGGTCGGCGGCGTGGAAGAGGTGGTGGTAGGTCTTGCCGTTGTGGGGGGCTACAGCTACGCCCACGCTGGCGGTGAGGCCTATGTTTTTGTCGTCCATAGTGAAGTTCCTCGTCATCTCGTTGATGAGTTTGGCCTTCTTGACGACGATATCCATGTGAGGCTGCCGGTCTAGGATGACGATGAATTTATCTGCTTCCAGGCGGCCCACGCAGTCATTGGAGCGGAAGCAGTCTTTGAGCTTCCTGGCATATTCATGCAGGAGCCTGTCACCGTATTCCTGTCCTTTATCCTTATTGACTTCATGGAAGTTATCCAGGTCGACAAGGTAGATGGAGATGAGCCCCAGAGATTCGGGTTCGTCGTATTCCCTGAGCTTCCTGCGGCAGAACTCCTCCATGGAAATCCGGTTGTAAAGCCCCGTCAGGTCATCTCTCTTGCCCTCGTTGAGCAGGCTCTCATGGATGCTCTGGATTTCCGTGAGGGCCTGGGAGATATCTCCCAGTTCATCATTGGAAATCTCAGGGAGGATATCGTTATTTGTCTTGCCCTTGACGATGTTGGAGGCCATCTTGTTGATTTCCAGCAGGGGGCGGGAAATCCTGGCAGCCAGCATATAGGCTATCAGATTCACGAAGAGCATGATGACCAGTCCCAGGATAAAGCCCTTGGACAGGACGCTGCTCACGGCAGAATTGATGACACTGTAAGGGGTGATGGTGAGGATGCCCCAGCCGGTGACTTTATCCCTGGAATAAGCAGCTATGCAGTCTTCGTCTTTGAGGTCAAGGCGGACTATGCCTCTGTCGCCGTCCAGTTTCTCGGAAATCTGCGCTACCTCCTGTGAAAGGTCCGTACCGCTGGCATAAGCGCCGTCTTCGTCCGTGCTGGCGATGACATGGTTGTCACGGTCTGTGAGGATGATGGTGCTGCCGTTGGTGTTCTGGTCATGGATGAACTTCTGCACCTTGTTCAGGTAGAAATTCCTGTGTACCAGACCGATGGGGCGGTTCTGGTCATCCAGGACAGGCGTGGCTATGACTACTACCAGCTGGCCGTTGGACATGCTGACCATGATATCGGAAATGTAGTCATGTCCTGCCATGACTTCCTGGAAGTGCTTGCGGCTGGACATATTGATCTTGGTATTGTTGTCCGTGCGTATGCGTTGCTGGCCGTTGCCATCGGTTACGGCGGTGAGGTTGTTGTCCTGGAAGATATCATTGATGTTGTCCAGTATCTTTCGGATAGTGGCTTCGTCTTCGGGGTTGGGATTCTGCAGGTATCTCTTTACCACGGGAGTGCTGGCCAGGGTGCGCAGCACATAGAGATTCCTGTCTTCCAGTTGGGTCAGGTGTTCGCCTATGGTCACATTCCTTGACCAGTTATCCTCCCGGGCATGCTGGTCAAGGTCCATGATATTATGCCAGCCGATGAAGATGATGGTGGCAATGAAGGGGATAGCCCCCATCATTGCCAGAAGCAGGAATAACTTGTTCTTGATGCTCTTGCTGCTCATTACTCTGTACCTCGCGTTATCTGCCTTTTAGCGCTTTTAGGGTTATCCTTCCATCTCATCTGCCAGCTTGTAGCTGTCCCTGCCATGCTCTTTTACATCGAAGAGGGCCAGGTCAGCAGCGTGGAAGAGGTGGTTGTAGGTTTTGCCATTGTGGGGGGCGATGGCCACGCCGATGCTGGCGGTGAGACCTGCGTTCTCTCCGTTGACAACAATGTTCCGGGCAACCTCATTGATGCGGGCGACCTTCTTCTTGATGGTTTCCTTGTCGGGCTGATTGTCCAGGACGACGACGAACTCATCAGCCTCCAGGCGTCCGATGGAATCTCTCTCAGAGAAGGTATCCTTGAGCCCTCTGGCAAATTCCTGCAGGACCTTGTCACCGTACTGACGTCCCTCCTCGCGGTTAGCTCTCTGGAAGTGGTCGATATCCACGATGCAGATAGCTATCAGGCCAGGGGTGACGGTTTCTTCGTAGTTGTGCAGTTTCCTGCGGCATATCTCCTCTATGGACATCTGATTGAGCAGGCCTGTGAGCTTGTCTGTCTTGGCTTCTTTGTTCAGTATTTCGTGTCTGTTGCGCATTTCGTTGATGGCATGGGAAATTTCTCCCAGCTCGTCATCGGAGTAGAGATGGACCATGTCTATGTCGGCATTGCCGCTGGCAAGATTGGAAACAACGTTGTTGATTTCCTGCAGGGGTCTGGTGACGCGGGAGGCAATCAGATAGGCTATGGTGGTCACCAGCAGCAGGAGCAGCAGACCCAGGATGATTCCTCTGGAGATGGCTTCATGCACATCTGACCAGATGTATTTGTAAGGCGTGATGGTGATAATGCTCCAGCCTGAGCGCTGGCCCCGGGAGAGTGTGGCCAGGCAGTCCTCTCCGTTGAGATTCAAGCGGATGACGCCATCGCCCCAGTCCAGGGCTTCGGAGATTTGCCGGACTTCTAGAGAAACATCCATGCCCTTGGTGTATCTTTCGTCTTCGGTATGGGAGATGATGTTGTTTTCCCGGTCTGCGATGATGATGGATGTCTGTTCGGTTTTCTGGGTCTGGATAAAGCTTTGCACCGTATCCAGGTCGAAATTACGCTGCACCAGGCCCATGACCTTATGCTGGCGATTGAAGACGGGGACTACCATGGTTATCATGGTGCCGCCAGTGGACATGCTGATCATGGCATCGGAGATGTACTCGTGACCTGCCATGGCCTCCTGGAAAGGCTTGCGTTGTGAGATATTCACCTTGGGAGCTCCATCGGTGCGGATAAGCTGTATGCCGTTATCGTCCGTGACGGCCAGGGGATTGGGGTCATGGAAGACTTCGCTGGAATTGCTCATCAACTCTTTCAAGATGCCTTCCATCATGGGGTCCCTGGTTTCAAGATATTGTTTCAGAGCAGGGGCCACTGACAGGGAACGCAGTACGTAGAAATTCTTGTCCAGTTCCTGCGCCAGATGCTCCTTGATGGCAATATTCTTGTTCCAGTTGTTTATCCTGGCGTACTGTTCCAAATGAATCACATTGCGCCAGCCAATGAAGGCGATGGTGACAATGAAAGGGATGGCTCCCAGCAGGGCTAGTATAAAGAATAGTTTGGTCTTGACGCTTCTTGCGCTCATTCGCTTACACCTCTCAAAAAAGATTCTGTATTTCGTGGCAAAGTTGAGTTGTTATTATTCGTCGGCAATTTTGTAGCTGTCCCGGGCATTTTCCTTCACATCGTACAGAGCCAGGTCAGCTGCGTGGAAGAGGTGGTTGTAGGTCTTGCCATTATAGGGGGCGATGGCTACGCCTATGCTGGCCGTAAGGCCTGCTTTTTCTCCGTTTATGATGATATTGCGGGCGATTTCGTTGATTTGCGCTGCTTTCTTCATGATAGTTTCCCTGTCGGGCTGGTTGGCGAGGACAACGATAAACTCGTCAGCCTCCAGACGGCCGATGCAGTCCTGCTCGGAGAAACTGGACTTGAGACATCTGGCAAATTCCTGCAAAATCCTGTCACCGTAGTTACGACCTTCCTCACGGTTGGCCTGCTTGAAGTGGTCGATGTCCACGATGCAGATAGCTATGAGCCCGGGATTTGCAACTTCTTCATATTCCCTGAGTTTCCTGCGGCAAATCTCCTCTACGGCGTACTGATTGAAAAGGCCTGTGAGTTTGTCTGTTTTTGCCTCTCTGCTGAGAGCTTCGTGTATATGGCGCATTTCATTGATGGCCTGGGAAATCTCTCCCAGCTCGTCATCGGAGTAATCGTTGGTCTGGCTCGTATGGGCGTGGGCATCGCCAGTGGCCATATTGCTGACTACTTTGTTAATATTCTGCAAGGGCCTGGTGATGCGGCTGGCCAGCATATAAGCAACCAGGTTCACCAATAGCATGAGCAGGAGCCCCAGGATGGCACCTCTGGCTATGACATCATTGATGGTCGAAAAGATGCGGCTGTAGGGTGAGATCGTGACGATGCTCCAGCCTGTGCGCTGACCGCGGGAGAAGGTGGCTACGCAGTCTTCTCCGTTCAGATTGAGTCTGGTCATGCCATCTTCCCAGTTCAGGGTTTCGGAAATCTGCCTGACTTCCCCGGACATGCTCTTGCCCTTGGCGTAGGTTTCGTCCTCAGTGCTGATGATGACATTGTCTTCACGGTCCATGATGATGATGTCGAGATCATCGGTATTTTGGGTATCGAGGAAATTCTGTATCCTTTCAAGGCTTAAATTCCTTTGAACCGTGCCTATGACACGATGGCTGTCATTGTAGACAGGGACTATCTGCACAAATATCTGTTCACCGGTGGACATGGCAATCATGGCATCCGAAACGTATTCGTGCCCGGCTGCAGCCTCCTGGAAATACTTGCGCGAGGAGGTGTTCACATGGGGGGCATTGTCGGTGCGGATAAGCTGCAGGCCGTTGAGGTCCGTGACGGCTATGGGATTGGTGTCCTGGAAAGTGTAGTTGGAACCCATGAGCAGTTTGGTCAGGATTTCCTCAACGTGATGGTTGGCAGGGTCGGTGAGATATATCTTCATGGCAGGAGATACTGACAAGGAGCGGAGTACATAGAAATTTTTGTCCAGTTCCTGGCTCAAGTGTTCCTTGATGGCAAGGTTCTTGTTCCAGTTGTCTGTCATGGTGTGCTGCTCCATGTGGTTCACACCGCGCCAGCCGATGAAGGCAATGGCGGCAATGAAGGGGATAGCTCCCAGAAGAGCCAGGATCAAAAATAGTTTTGTTTTGACGCGTTTAGTGCTCATCCGTGTACACCTCTCAAAAAAATTCGACACTTTTCCTTTGTCTTATAGGCGAGCCATTTTATTTGTTTCAATTCTGTTTATAAAGCAAATCTCCTGCCTTAATAAAACAAATTTCAGATATTTTCCACGAGGGAATCTAGGGCGTGTTGATTAATTCACTCAGCCCATCTTCACGGGTCTTGACTGTCCCTGCGTCGTTGACAAATCCTCGACATAGCACCGCTATGCCTGCGGTCTGTCGCCTAGCAATGGACAGCCAATCCCCATAAATCTGTGCCAAGTTCATTTAATCAACACGCCCTAATTTGTAAGGAAAAAGCAAATAGTGATAATAAGGGAGAGGTGCGCATACATAAGTACACTACTGATATACAGAAATATTGCGGGGGGGGACTCTTATGTTATAATAATATAGAGAAAATGGTAAAGGGAAGGTAAAAAAATAGTTTACACTTGGGAGATTTCCTACTGGAAAAATCAGAATAATTGCGTTATAATAAACACATAAGATGTAAATAAAATGAAAATCGAGGGGATGCCAATGTTTTCCAAGATATTGGATGTTTTGAACGATTTGAAACCAAAGCACTTATTGATGCTGGCGGGGACCACGGCGTTACTCATGTTTGCAGTGGTCTATTTTGCTTTATCTGGACTCACGGAGAAGGGGGCGGCTCCTGTAACACCTGCTGTGCCCCAGGGAATCACCCGCTCCGTAGTGGTGGCCAGGGATGACATACAGCCCAATACCCTCATTCAGGAGGATATGCTGGAGATAAAGGAGATGCCGGCTAACGTCGTACCCAAGGGTTCCATCATGGTCATGAAGGACATCCTGGGACAGCCGGCTGCTTCCACTATCTACGCTGGTGATATCCTCACCATGTCCAAGGTCTTCATGGACAAGAGTCATACAGGCTTTTCCGGCTCCATCCCGGACAACTGCCGGGCAGTGTCCGTGGGAGTAAGCGAGATTACGGGGGTGGCAGGATTTGCCAAGCCCGGGGATTATGTGGACGTAATCCTGGTAGAAAAAAGCAAGACGGGAGCTTCCAGCCGTTTCCTGCTGCAGAATGTGCTTCTGCTGGCGGTGAACCAGAATGCGGCAGCCAAGGAATCTTCTCAGGGGGAAGAAACGAAGAAAGCGGCAGCCAAGCCTGCTATCGCTACCTTGGCTCTGACTCCTGATGATATGCTGGAGCTGGTATCTGCTTCGGCAGTGGGGGAGATATATCTGGCCCTCAGGCCTTTCCACTCCAAAGATATTTACACAGGCTTTGGGGAGTTCAACTTGAAATCCTCACAAGTGGAGACGGTAGCGCCTGCTGCCAGCACGATGCCTGCCCAGGCTGCTCCGGTGTATCAGCCGCCTGTGGCAGCTGCACCGCAGCCTGAGGCTCCTGCAGTCTCGTCCGGCATCCGGATCATACAGGGAGATAAAATACTTGGGAAGTGAGGGTATCCGTCTTGAAGAAGGGAATATTTAGCAGTTTGGGAATAATGGCAGCCAGTTGCTGCCTCATGGCACCATCGCCAGTGTTTGCTTCTGAACTTATTTCTATAGATATGCATAGCTCGCGTTGCATCTCCATGCCTGACAGCATCACGCAGATTGCTGTAGGTGACCCGGAGATTGCCACGGTAGTGGAGGTGCCTGCTACAGACAATGAGTTCCTGTTGGTAGCCCACAAGGCTGGCACCACCTCGCTCTTTGTCTGGACGGCTTCCGGCAATCGCTATGAGTATATAGTGGGTGTGTCTCCAGAGGATGCAGGACAGGCCAAGGTCATAGAGCATGTCATCAATCTGCCGGATGTCCATGTGAAGATGGTGGACGGCAAGATCATGCTTACAGGCACGGTGGAAAATCAGTATGAAAGAAATTATGCTGTGCGGACGGCACAGCTCTTTGCCAAAAATGAGGACAAGGGCGGTCTCAGCGTAGGCAGTAATGCTAATGTCCAGCTGAAAACTCAGAGTTCCTTGAACAGAGAGGCTGGACAAACTTTGGGAACAAACGAGATTTCGGATGACGGCTCCGTCATTGATCTGCTGCATATGACCCATCCTTCCCAGATTCGTCTGGAGGCGCAGGTTATAGCCATCAATCCTTCTGACAGCAAGGATTTGGGGATTGTTTATGGTGCTGGTTCTGGCACAGAGCTGTTAACTTCACCGGGAATATTCTACGATGGTGACTCCTATGGCTCAGGGACTACCACCTTTGCGCATAATCCATGGCAATGGCTGACGGACAGGTGGGGCGGTATCAATATGGGCATCCGCGCTCTGGTGACCCAGGGCAAGGCCAAGATACTTTCTCGTCCAAGCATTACAACAATGAGTGGAGAGGAAGCCATTATACAGGTAGGTGGAAGAATTCCATATGTGAGCCGCGACAGCAATGGTTCAAACACAAAGATGGAGGACTACGGTATCATACTTCAGTTTAAACCAGTAGTGGATGAAGAGAACCGCATTGTTTCATCTGTACACACTGAAGTAAGCATGCCGAACGGTGAAGCGGTGAATGGTCAGCCTATCATAGAAATAAAACGGGCAGATTCTGTGGTGACCATATCTTCTGGTTCTACTATGGTCATTGGTGGTTTGATGGATTCCAGAGATTCCAAGAGTGTGAAGAAGTTCCCATTTTTGGGTGACATTCCTGTTATTGGAGAGTTTTTCAAATATACGTCTCATAGCAAGGATAAGCAGGAACTTATCATACTTGTGACACCTCGTCTGGTGGATGAGTATGATACGGGCTACGCCAAAATGACCCCAGATATGGAAGAACTGTACAAACAGGGACGTCATGAAGATGCTGCCAGGAAGGATGTAGACCTTAACGCTCCGGAACTCCAGGACACGGATGACTTAGATGAGGAAATGCCAGAAAAAAGGAACGACATAACAAGAGAAGATTCCCTGTTAGGCAAGTATCTGAATAAGGATGTCCTTCACAACGGTACAGAGCAGGACAGCAAGCAGAAGGAGTGATACTTATATGGAGGGACATAGAAGTATCGTCATTGCTGTCTTCAGCACCTCTGCCGGCAGCGGCAAAACCATAACAGCCATCAATCTGGCGGCAGGTCTGGCCAAAGAGGGCTATCAGACCTGCCTGGTGGACCTTGATCTGCAATTCGGTGATGTGATGGGCTATCTTGACATGGTCAGCGATACGACCCTGGCAGATGCCCAAAGGGCTTTGGAGCGGAATGCAGCTTCCTTTCGGGTGGAGGATTACCTGACGGAATACAGCTGTGGCGGCGTTTCCTTTTCGGTGCTGCCCCCTCCCAGGGAGATAAACGATGCCTACATGGTGAATGTAGACACAGTGGCAGAAATCATCCGCCGCATGGGCAGTTTCAATTTCATCGTGCTGGATATGACGTCTGTCTTCAGTACATTGAACCTCGTGATGCTGGACATGAGCACAGTCATCAATTTTGTGGGCGTGGTGGATTTCCTGCCAGCAGTGAAAAACTACAAGGTGGGCTATGATACTCTCCTGCGTTTCGAGTATGAGGAACGAAAGATCCGCCTGGTGGAAAACAAGGCAGATGAGGAGAAATACATCAGCTCAAGGGATGTGGAGCGTCTCCTGGGAGCGAAATTCTATCACAGGCTCCCCAGTGACACGGGGGCTGTGACTCAGTCCATCCGCATGGGCAGGCCCCTGATGTTCGCTGCTCCCTTGTCTCCCCTCACCCAGAGCTACTGGCAGCTGGTGGGCCGCTATACCAACCGTGATGATTCTGCGCAGGCGCAGAATCATCCAGCTTCTGCCCAGGAGGGCAAGAAGTCCCGTGGCTTGTCCTGGCTGCTGGGGTTGGGCGGCTTTGCGGCTCACGGCAGCAAGTGAAGGGGGGGTGAGGTGCTATGAAATATCGTACAGTGCTGGTTGAGCATGAATCAAGCATGCTTTCTCATTTGGCAGGTGCCCTGAAGGCAGACAGCACTTTTGACCTGGCATCGACTTATCACTCTGCCAGCCAGGCTTTGGGACAGAGCAGCGTGTTTTTGCCAAACCTCTTCATCATTGATGTGGATGACAATGAGGCTCTGAGTATGTTGCCGAATTTCATCAGCTTGTTCCCCAATGCTGCTTTTCTGGGAACCATGGAAGCGTGGAAGGCAGACAGGGCTGAGAGAGTAATACAGGCAGGTGCCCTGGGGTGCGTACAGAAGCCCTTCCGTGCCAGGGATATCCTGGAAGCCATAAGACTATATACACGGCGGGGGCAGAAGCGTCCCACCCGCACCATGGCGTTCTTCAGTCCCAAGGGACATTCAGGCCGGACTACCCTCGCTTCGGTGATGGCCATTGAGTTGGCCAAAAAGAGCGGAGAGGCAGTGGCCATCATAGATGCGGATTTGCAGTTCGGAGATGTGTCTATTTTCTTCGATGCAGTGCCCCAGCATAACGTGGTGGAAGCGTCCCATGATATACGGCTGCTGACTCCTGCCGCGCTGGAGCCTTACTTCCAGCCCGTAGGAAATGGCATTTGGATCATGGGGGGACCCACCAGGCCTGAGCACGCAGAATTGGTAGAAGCCAATCAGCTGATAGATGTGGTGCGCATGGCGGGGAGCCTTTTCCGCTATGTACTGCTGGATCTTCCCTCTGGCTTCAATCCCATTTCGCTGGCTCTGGCGGAGTTTGCAGATACGGATATTCTGGTGTCCATGATCAGCAGCGGCCAGGAAGTCCGTCACATGAAGCGTTCCATGAAGATGTTCCATACCTGGGATGCCTATGGCAAGAGAATTTATCCTCTGTTTGCCGGAGTGAAAAATTGCACTTCTGAGCAAAAAAGAAAAATTGAGGAGGAATTTGGCCGGCATGTGACGAAAATATTACCAGAGGAGAAAAGACTTACCTCTATCACAGGCAGCGGACGACTGATGAAGGATTTGCCGGAAGACATGCCTTATGTGAGTACCGTCGCGAGCCTGGCCAATGACATTGTCGTGGGCAGGAGGTGAGAATGTGGTTGTTGCTATTGTAGCTTTGATGGCAGCGATGCTGACGTTCTTGCTGATGACATTGCTCATCATCTATGTACGGCAGCAAAGGCGTATGAATATCTTCTACCGCCTGCGTCGCTACAACATAGTGGAAGCCGGAGTGACAATTGACGAGCAGACTCCTCTGGGTGACAGAATCAGATTTTGGCTGAAAAGGGCGGCAGCTCCCTTGGCGGAGTTGCGTCCCATACAGGCTCTCGACCTGAAAATGCGTCAGGCAGGCATTCCCCTGTTGGGAGGAGAGTTCATGATTTTCCTCTTTGGCAGTACTGGTATAGCTGCTCTGGTTACCTGGTTGCTGACCCTGGATGGCAGTAATGCATTCCTCATTGGTCTTTTGACGGCAGGCCTTATCTGGGGCATGGTGACCATAAGGATCAGCCGTCGCCGCACTGCTTTTACCGAGCAGTTGGGTGACTGTCTGATTACCGTGGCCAACGCCCTTAGGGCTGGCTACAGCTTCCAGCAGGCTATGGAGGTGGTGGCCAAGGAGATGGAGCCTCCCATCAGCGATGAGTTTGCCCAGGTCACCCGAGAAGTTGCCATGAGCGTGCCCCTGGAATCAGCTTTGGAAGGCATGAACAATCGGGTAGGCAGTGCTGATTTCGACCTGGTGGTGACAGCGGTGCTGATTCAGCGAGAGGTAGGTGGCAATCTGGCTCAGATTCTCGATACCATCAGCGATACTATCCATGAGCGTATCCGCATGAAGCGCGAGATTTACGCTCTGACAGCACAGGGCAGGCTTTCGGCCTGGGTGTTGATACTGATGCCTTTTGGTTTGGCTCTTATTATGTACCTGTTCAATAGGGAAAGTCTGATGTTGCTTATAACAGAACCGCTAGGACGTATGGCTCTGTTGGTGTCGTTCTTCCTTGAGATTATCGGCTATGTGGTAATCCAGCGGATTGTCCATGTAGATGTATAATATTTACTGTTTAGAATTTAATATTTGAGAGGGGAGTGGATGTCATGTTACAGCGTATCAACAATTTCTTCAGGAAGTCTCAGATTGGGCAGGGCATAGTGGAGTACGCCCTGATTCTGGCCTTTGTTGTGGCTGTTGCTGTAGTATTGGGGAATGCTGGCGGAATAAGAACTGCCGTACAGAATATTTTCAATAATACAGTGACGCAGCTGAACAGCCAGGGAGGTACTGGTGGTGCTGGTGGTGCTGGTGGTGCTGGTACCTAATTCGTAAAAGAGTTATGTTCAATTTGTATCTGAGGAAAGAGCTTCCTGTTTTCGGGAGGCTCTTTCTTACCTATTTCGTTTTGTTAATCTTACAGGAGGTGACGGTAATGAAAGGACAAAAAGGGCAGTCAGTGGTGGAATTTGCTCTGGTATTGCCGATATTCCTCCTGATAATATTAGGCGTGGTGTATGGTGGTTTGGCCTATGCAGATTATCTGCAATACAGTACAGCGGTGCGGGAGGCTGCCAGGGATATTTCAGTGAAGGACAGTGCAAAGCGCAGTGCCACTGTGGCAGGGCTTAACAGTAACAATGCCGCTACAGTGCAGGAGTATGCTGACCCTCTGACAAAGCTGTATAAAGCCACTTTTTCCGTGCGTCCTTTTGTGCGCAATCAGGATGGATCTGAAACTGTGACAGATATCAACAGCGCAGATTTTGTGACGGTGAAGGCGGAGTTTGTTCTGAATAATACAAACATAAGTGTCCTGCCTGCGACACTCAAGGCTGTGCAATGCACTATGCCTGTGGAAAGATAATGTGCAGCAGCAAAATCAGCCATAATATGATGAGGCTTGCGACGGTATGTAGATGAGGCGGTGGGAAGATGTCACTCTTAAAGCGCTTGGGAAAGACGAAAGAAAATGCCATAGAGGAAGTGGGGAAACGGGAGAATCCTCTGGGAGAATTTGGGAAACAACCTGCCAGGGAGCAAGCTCCTGCAGGCAGAGAGGTGGAAAAGCAGGCCTATCCTCATCTGACTGACAATAGCCATCAGGCGCGTCCGCAGATGGCTTCTGCCTTCGCAGCCAGGCGAAATGCTGCTGTGGAGGTAGACCAGATTCAGGAACTGAGACTGGCGGTTCATCGTCGCATCGTGGACGAAATGACGGTGGCAGAGCATCAGCTGCTATTGCAAGGCTCAGTGGCCAAGGAACAGATTCAAAATCTGATTTCCACTTATTTTGACAGGGAGATGTCCAATCATTCCTATGCTCTGTCCAGGGCAGACAGGCTGGCGCTGATAGAGGATATCTGTGACGAAATCCTTGGTCTTGGTCCTCTGGAACCCTTGCTGAAAGATAACACCATCACAGAAATCATGGTCAATGGTCCGCGTGATATCTTCGTGGAGCGGGCAGGCAAGCTGCTCCTTACGGAGTCGCGTTTTTATGATGAAGCTCACCTGATGAATATCATCGAGCGCATTCTGGCTCCTCTGGGCAGGAGAGTTGATGAGTCGTCACCTCTTGTGGATGCCCGTCTGGCTGATGGCTCACGCGTGAATATCATCATTCCTCCCCTGTCTCTGGTGGGACCAGCGGTGACCATCCGCAAGTTCTCACAGAAGGCATTATCGGTGGAAGATCTGATGAACTATGGTACTCTGAATGAGGATATGGCAGACTTTTTGGAGGCCTGTGTCAGGGCGCGGCTGAACATTCTGGTATCCGGAGGTACAGGCTCCGGCAAGACAACCACGCTGAATGTGCTGTCTTCCTTCATCCCTGCCACTGACCGCATTGTGACCATCGAGGATGCAGCCGAGCTAAGGCTGCAGCAGCGCCATGTAGTGACTTTGGAATCCCGGCCTGCCAATATCGAGGGCACAGGTGCCATTACCATCCGCGACCTGGTACGCAATGCTTTGCGTATGCGCCCTGACCGCATTATCGTTGGTGAGGTTCGCTCTGGTGAGGCCCTGGATATGCTTCAGGCCATGAATACGGGGCATGATGGCTCACTTACCACGGCTCATGCCAACAGTCCCCGCGATGTGTTGTCACGTTTGGAGACTATGACATTGATGGCAGGTATGGAACTGCCTGTGCGGGCTGTGCGTACCCAGATTTCCTCTGCTATCGACCTTATCCTGCAACAGTCCCGCATCAAGGATGGTACGCGCAAGATTACCCATATTACAGAGGTGCAGGGCATGGAGGGGGACACCATCATCCTCCAGGAACTTTTCCGCTATGTGCAGGATTATATTGACGAAAGCGGGAAGTCAGTGGGGCATTTCGAATCCACAGGGATGCAGCCAGCCTTCATGGAAAAATTCCGCATGAATGGCGTGAAACTTCCCAGAAACCTGTTTGCCGGAGGACATTGATTATGGTATTCTTGACGGCTTTAGTAGTGACAGCGCTTTTCATGCTGATGTTATTGCTGATATTCTGTTCCGGGCACATGTCCCAAGTGCGGATTCAGCACCGTATGTCCAAGATGATTGCAGAAGCAGAGCAGGAGCGCAAACTTCTTAAACGCCAAAAGCAAAAGGGTGCAGAAGAAGCGGAAGACAAATCTCCAGTCCGCAGTCTGGCAGAAATGCCCTTCAGCGAGCGTGTCATACTGCCCTTTCTGAAAACCATAGAAGATAATCTTAATCAGTTTGCTCCCCGGGAGCTAAAGAACATGATGGAAATGATGCTCTTTCGCCTGGGAGGGCAGGAGAGATGGACGGTCAATCATCTGGCAGCAGGCTGGGTGCTTTCCGTGCTGCTGGGGGGATTTTTAGCCTTTCTGACAGGATATGTCATTACCGGCCTGGCACTTATTCAGAAGATAACCTTTGTGATTTTGGGAATGGTGGCGGGAGCGGTTCTGCCCTTTATGCTTTTGCAGTCTGCCATCAAGCGGCGTCAGGCCGCTATTAAGAGACAGCTGCCGGATTTTCTGGATTTCCTCTGCGTCAGCGTGCAGGCTGGTCTTTCCTTTGATGGTGCCGTGGCAAAAATCGTCAGCCGCATGAAGGGGCCGCTGACAGATGAATTCCGCAGGATGCTAAGGGATACAAGTCTGGGCATGACCAAGCGGAGATCCCTGACCCAGTTGGGCAAAAGATGTGATGTGGAGGAGATGTATCTTTTTACTTCTTCCGTAATACAGGCGGAGCATCTGGGCACCAGTATGTCAAAGACTTTGCAGGTGCAGGCAGAGAATATGAGGGACAGGCATCGTCAGGCTGTGAAGGCGGCGGCTCTGAAAGCTCCGATCAAGATTATTTTCCCCATGATTGTCTTCATTTTTCCTTCGATTTTCGTCATGGTGATTATGCCGGCGATTTTAGCATTGGTGAAATCCTTGGGCAAGTGAGGGGGTGCAGGCAATGTTGTCTATACGTAAACTCCAACATCTGTTGAATCATCAGCGGGGGCAGGGCATGGTGGAGATGGCTCTCCTTATGTGCTTTGCAGTGGCAGTGGTGGTGGGGGTAAATTGGGATAGCTTCAAAGAAAGTATGGGAATCCCTTATCTGAGGATGGCAAAACGTGTAGGGATGAATACTTCTACTACAAACCCTGTAGATATTTCTGCTTATGCCACTATGCCTACGTCTGAACTGCAATTGGTGAATAATGAAGAGCGTATTGCTGCTGACAAGGCTACCATGACTGCTTTGGGAGAGTTTCTGCTGACATTGAACAAAAGTGATATTGCGAATCTGTTTCCTGGAACTAAGGAGTCTCGCTGGACAGGTACAGATGGCAGTGGTAAGCCTGGTGTAGCCTTGTTTGACTACTGCATTGAAAATGCAGGTGATAATGGTGAAGCATTGAAGGTCAAGCTCCGTCACAATGATGTGGGATACCTTAGTAATCAGCAAGCGATACAGTGGCTGCAAGGTAATTATGATAAAAATACGGAGCCCTATAAAGGTAATAAAAGCGAGATTGTTTCTAATCGCTTCTTTTACTCGAATGATGCTATAAACCCCAGACCGCAAGCACATTTAACAAAGGGAGAACAGTCAGCTACATTGTGGGCTGCTTTTACTTTTGATAGTGGTGGGGATGTAACATCTGTTAAGTTAAGTATGACCAGGAGCTATCAAGAAAATGGAAATTCTGGAGCATGGAAGCGTACAAATTGTGAGGGGTTGACTGATGTTGTTGTAAGCAAATGAGGGAGGTGTGAGTAATGAGAAGACTGGGAAACAGTTCACAGAAGGGGGCCGTCCTGGTCTTTGTGGCCTTCCTGTTGCCCATGCTGGTTTTCTTTGGGGGCATGGCCATAGATTTCGGACGAGCTTATCTGTATAAATCAGACCTTCAGAATGCAGCAGATGCGGCGGCGTTGGCAGGGGTTACTGCGGCATCAGGAAGCGGTTCTGCCCGTCTGGTAGACACTACCCCTTCTGGTTTTTTGAAGAATGGTGAAGCGGATAAGCTGGTTGTGGCGAAAAACGCAGCTAATGTCATTTTGGTCAAAGATACGGGAGCAGCAAGCGCCAATGAATCCAATACTAAACTTCGCATGACCAAGGAAGGAAATGACCCCGAAGTCGATGCTGACACTTATTACTATATGGTGGAACTGACCGATGAAGTGAAGATGGTCTTCGCACAACTTTTCCTGCCTCAGAGCCTTATCCCTAATGACTGGAATGTGAAAGTATCGGTTAAGGCTTGGGCCAAGGCTAGGATAAATGATGGAAAAAATCTCAACGATATGACGAGGGATGCTATAAGTAATGAAATAGCCTCTAACTATTATGAATGGAAAAAAGATGTTGGGATAGATGATACTACGGCTCAGCAACTAAGCTTTACTACTAATATTGAATATGATTATGAAAATGGAACTCGTAGAGAAGTCTTTAACATGAATAATAGTGATTCAGAAAGAAAAGATCTCTTTATTAACCTTAGACAGGATATCTCGGCTAAAAGTGCATTTGCAGACAATTGGGACCTTTCTGATTTCAGAGGCAAGAGCTATGACGAGATAAATGCTTTTTTCTATGATCTTTCATATGATAAGAAAAAAGAGAGAGTATGGTTAACTTATCCTAAAAATGATGGTACATTAGGTTTAAATACTATTACTTTGGATCAATTTATACGAAATTACGCAGAAGCAGTCGATCATATTACCAACCTTAATGACCTAACGGGGAAGGATTTCAATAAATATGAAAATGTAGGTAAAGCACTGGAAATGCTCACATCTGCTGTCAAAGATGTTATAAATGTGAATGAAGCTTATCCTGTAAGGAAGGATTTAGACAGTAAAAGTGAGGTTTCTTTCGTATACAATACAGATGAGATTAATCGTCAAGATCCACTTTTTGTGAGGATTGAAAGTGAAGAATTCAATTCCGGTGACAATGGTAGAACTGCCAACTCTGCTTCTGGTGGTGTTACTAACTCTGTTCGCGACATTTCTATCAACATCAATGCGGATAATACTGGTAAAACAGATGAAGGATATGATTTTCGGCCATTGGTATTTTTCTACGAGGGACCTGTAGATGCAGACGGCAATCGCGGGGTGGGTAGAAAGTCAAATACAGTTGTGTTGAACCTTAATGCAGATTTCAAGGGCATTATTTACGCTCCCAATAGTCCTGTCCATATCAAAGTCACAGGTGAAAATAGGAAATTTCGAGGTTACATCATTGCCAAGTCCCTGGTGGATGAATTTGGCAATGAAATAGCCACGCCGGCAGATGAAGTTACTACGGGCAACGCCGCGGATTTCCAAGATTTTTATCATAATACACTTAACCTGTCGGAGGCAGTGTATGATGATTTTGGCGTAGTGAAACTCAATGTGTATAAGCCTGAGAAGGATATCTTCTACCTGACAAGCAGGGCGAGCATAACTATTTAAACAAAAATCCGGTGCTATTTGATAACTTATATCAAATAGCACCGGATTTTTAGCGGAATAATTTCTTATTCATATTGATAATCTCACCCATGAGCATCTTACCCCGTATATCCGGGTGCAGCCCGTCGATGGCGAAGCCGGTGTCCATTTGCTGGCCTGCGGCATCGTAGAAGTATGGCTCCAGGTCTATGTAGTAATCCTGCTGGCGGATCCAGCTGTTGACCTGGGTGAGCTTCATACGCCATTGGGGGTCGGTGTCCGTGTGGAAGGCGTACTTGATGTTGCCGGGATTGATGGGCATGAGGGTCATGAAGATGGGACGGATGTCGTGGGAGCGGCATTTCCGCTTGATTTCCTCAAGGTCATTGATAATATCCTGCGGTGAGATTTCTGGGGCTCTCAGACTGTTGGAGCCGGTGAGCACCAGGAGATTCAGGGGATGCAGGGGCAATACGTCTGTATCGAAACGCTCCTTGGTGGTAGTGGAGGTGTCTCCGCTTCTGCCAAGGTTCAGGCAGGGGAAGTCCAGATAGGTGGTGTAGCTGTACTCCAGGGAAGCGGGGGAGTAGGAGATGGCCCCGCCCCCGTGGGTGATGCTGTCACCCAGGACAGCGGTCTGTACCCGCTTATCCCGCTGGGGCATGGTGAACTTGGCGGTGTCTGACCAGGTGCCGATGATATTGTTGTTGGCATCCAGGGCCCGTACCCGCCAGTAGTATTCTCCTGCATAGGGGCGGGCGTATTCGTCGTAGCAGGTGTTGGCAGAGTCCACAATGCGGCTCCATACCCGTCCTTTGTCCGGCTGGGTGCCATGCTCCTCTGCCGGAGGGGCGGTCATAAGCTCCACCTCATAGTGCATGATGTCGTGGAGGGGAATCCACTGGTACACGGGGTAGATGGGCTGCTGGAAGTCGGGCATCTGGTCAAAGGTATTCAAGAGAGGTGCCTGGGGCATGGGCAGGGAGGAGTCGATATAGATGGGTTCTGACTTGGAAAAGACTCCGATGGGCTGCAGATGGAGATCAAGAGCCCTGGCCCGCCAGTAAATCACCTGCCTGTTGGCATAGGGCCTGAGGTCTGCCTGCCAGCCATTGGTATAGACCTTGCGTGTTATGTAAAGCTGGGAAGCTTTGTCCGGCTGTATGCCTCCTTCCTGGGCGGGAGGGGCAGACAGCAGCTCTACCTCGTAGCACACCGCATCCGGGACTGTGTGCCAGACCAGGAAGGGCATGAGGCTGGCTGGTTTTTCCTTGGTATAATGGAAGATGGGGACGGGGGCAGACTCCGGACGGGTGGCGGCATAGTTAGGGTTGGCAATGGGAGCGGAAGGCTCTGTCAGCTGGCCGAACATGCCGTAAGCCGTCACACGGTAGTACATGGGGATAGCAGAGCGTGGCACTTCGTAGGAATCATTGAAGGTGAATTCTCCCAGGAAGAAGTGCAGGTCAGGCTCATTGGCTACCAGTCCCGTGGTCTTGGAATATGTCTCGATGCGGTAGAAGCAGGGATAAGGCAGGCGCTCCCAGGACAGCACCAGATGTCCGTCCGTCTCCTTGAAGGCAGCAACAAGGGTCTTCTGCTGCAGTCCCAAAACGTCAGTCTTTTCCGCTACGAAAATAGACAAAAGGGTAAATGAGAGTATAATGATGGCAAAAAGCAAAAATTTCTTCATAAACCTACCGGCTCTTAAAGGATTTTCCCTGAATTGTAGGGAATAGTTAATAGTATATCATAAAACAGAGGTGTTGCGAAATGGAAAAGCATGGTTTGATAATGGTACATACCGGTGATGGCAAAGGCAAGACTACGGCGGCTCTGGGGCTGGCCATGAGAGCCTGGGGGGATGGGCTGAGAGTCCTTATCCTGCAGTTCATCAAGGGTGGCTGGAACTATGGGGAGCTGAAGACTATCGAGGAACTTGGCAAACTCTCTGAGGGACGCATCCGGGTAGAGCAGTGCGGCAAGGGCTTCACCAATACGGGCAAGGTCAGTATGGAGGAACATAAGGCTGCTGCCCATGAAGCCCTGGCAAAGGCTGAGGACGCCTTGACTAATGGCCAGTGGGATCTGGTCATCCTCGATGAGATGAATTATGCGGTGAAGTATGAGCTGGTGACCGAGGAGGAGATGATGGCTCTCCTGGACAAGAAGCCAGCCGACCTCCATGTGGTGCTGACAGGCCGGGATGCCTGTGAGAAGCTGATTGAGCGGGCTGATCTGGTGACGGAGATGCATCTGGTGAAGCATCCTTATGACCAGGGGGTGAAGGCTCAGAAGGGCATTGAGTTCTGAGCAGGGGGCTTTTGCCCTTGCATTTTTGTCCATAAAGTTGTAAACTTGTAACATCTTGCTGTACATTTGTGTACTATTTCAGAAGGAGGAACCATGAGTTCCTGCCCGGTTAGGAGAGCTGATACTTTATGAGAAGCGACGTTGTCAAGAAAGGGGCCACCCGCTGTGCCCACCGTTCCCTGTTCAATGCTTTGGGCTTCGGTCCTGAGGACCTGCAGAAACCTTTGATTGGTGTCTGCAATTCCTTCAATGAGGTGATTCCCGGTCACATGGGGCTGAAGGAGATCACTGAGGCGGCCAAGCTGGGGGTGGCCGCTGCTGGCGGCACTCCCATGGAATTCCCAGCTATCGGTGTTTGTGACGGCATTGCCATGGGCCACACGGGCATGAAGTATTCTCTGGCCAGCCGCGAGCTTATCGCTGACTCCATCGAGGCTGTGGCTATGGCTTCGGGCTTTGACGGCCTGGTGCTCATTCCCAACTGCGACAAGGTGGTGCCGGGCATGCTGATGGCGGCTGCCCGCCTGAACATTCCTGCCGTAGTGGTATCTGGCGGCCCCATGCTGCCGGGACGCTACAAGGGACGGGATATCAGCGTCAGCCAGTCCTTTGAGGCAGCAGGCAAGTTCGCTGCCGGGGAAATGGATGAGGCTGCCATGACTGATTTGGAAGCTCATGCCTGCCCTGGCTGCGGTTCCTGCGCCGGTCTCTTCACCGCCAACACCATGAACAGCCTTACAGAAGTGCTGGGCATGGGCCTGCCGGGCAACGGCACCATTCCCGCCGCCTACAGCGGCCAGCGCCGCCTCCTGGCTAAACGGGCCGGGGCTGCGGTGATGGAAATGATCAAGAAGAATGTCTGCCCCCGTGATATCCTCACTAAGGAAGCCTTTGAGAATGCCATCACTGTGGATATGGCTATCGGCGGTTCTTCCAACACGGTGCTGCACCTCACGGCCATTGCCCATGAGGCAGGCATCGAGATTCCTGCGCCCCTCTTTGACGAAATCAGCCGCCGCACTCCCTATATCGCCAAGCTGAGCCCGGCAGGCACGCACCACATGACCGACCTCAACGAGGCTGGCGGCATTCCTGCTGTCATGCATGAGCTGTCCAAGAAGGGCCTTATCCATGAAGAGGCGCTTACAGTCACGGGTACTGTGGCAGACCGCATCAAGCATGCGGAAGTCCTCGACAGGAATGTGATCCATTCCGTGGAGGAGCCTTACCGCAAGGAAGGCGGCATTGCCATCCTGCAGGGCAACCTGGCTCCTGACTATGCAGTGGTGAAGGCTTCTGCTGTGGCAGAGGATATGCTGGTGTATGAGGGCACTGCCAAGTGCTACAACTCCGAGGAATCTGCCTGCAAGGCCATCATGGAAGGCGAGATCAAGGACGGCAATGTGGTGGTCATCCGCTACGAAGGCCCCAAGGGCGGCCCGGGTATGCAGGAAATGCTGAACCCCACGGCAGTCATCACGGGCATGGGGCTCAAGGTGGGTCTCATCACCGACGGCCGCTTCAGCGGCGCCAGCCAGGGGGCCTGCATCGGCCATATTTCCCCGGAAGCCATGGCAGGCGGTCCCATCGCCCTCATCGAGGACGGGGATGTCATCTCCATTGATATTCCGGGTCGCAAGCTGGAACTGAAGGTCAGCGAAGAAGAACTGGCCAAGAGGAAAGCTGAGTGGAAGCAGCCCGAGCCGAAGATCAAGACCGGCTACCTGGCACGCTACGCCAAGCTCACCACTTCCGCCAGCACCGGGGCAGTGGTAGAATAATTTTTATATTGGACTCGGCAGTCAGCAAATTCAGCTGGCTGCTGATTTTTTTGTGCTTTGAAGCACACCAAACCTTGTTTTTATTTATGTCATTAGCTATAATGACAAAGTCAGACGAAAACTAGAGGTGACATTTGTGCATATCGTACTTATAGAGCCGGAGATTCCCGGCAATACGGGCAATATCGCCCGCCTTTGTGCCGCTACCGGCATTGAGCTGCATCTGGTGAAGCCCCTGGGCTTTGAGATAGATGACAAGCATCTGAAAAGGGCGGGACTTGATTACTGGCATCTAGTGAAGGTCCATGTCCATGAGAACTTTGACGAGGTGCTGGAAAAATATGCGGGGCATAATTTCCACTACTGTTCCACCAAGGCACCACGTGCCCATAGCGAAGCCAGCTATGCAGAGGATGATTTGATTATCCTGGGCAAGGAAACGGCGGGGATTCCTGAGGAAATCCTGCAGGAGCATTGGGAAGAATGTGTGCGCATACCCATGATAGCAGATGCCCGCTCCTTGAACTTGGGCAATTCTGCCGCCATTGTAGCTTATGAGGCCTTGCGCCAGCTTGGTTTTCCGGGACTTTCTGAGACAGGTCCGGGACTTCATATTTGATAAGGGGAAGTTTTAGCAAATGAGAATCAGCGAAGAATTTATCAGGGACTGCCGCGCTTTCCTGCAGGCAGACCAGCTGCTTTTAGAGGAACCTATGAGCCGTCAGACTACCTTTGAGATTGGCGGCCCTGCCGACTGCCTGATTTTTCCTCAGACCATAGAGGAAGTCTGCCGGGTGGTTGCCTTGGTGCGGGAATATGACCTGCCTTTGACTGTTTTAGGGAACGGTTCCAACCTGCTGGTGCGGGATGGGGGCATCCGCGGCGTGGTGCTGAAGTTCAACGGTCCCATGTCTGAGATGCATCTGGAAGGCAATCATATCATTGCCGGAGCCGGAGCCCATCTGAAGGATGTCAGCGAGTTCGCTGCCAAGAGCGGCCTCACGGGACTGGAGTATGCCTGCGGCATTCCCGGCAGCATTGGCGGTGCTATCTTCATGAACGCCGGGGCCTATGGCGGGGAGACCAAGGATGTGGCGTACAGCGTCAAGGCCGTGGCCAAGGATGGCACGATGAAGACCTATAGCAAGGAGGAGCTTGACCTGGGCTACCGCCACAGCGTCTTCCAGGAGAACGGGGAGCTCATCTGTGAAGTGGAGCTGGCTCTGGAATCTGGTGACGAGGGGGAGATCCGCCAGGTCATGGCAGACTATACCCAGCGACGTGAAGCCAAGCAGCCTTTGGAAATGCCAAGTGCAGGTTCCACCTTCAAGCGCCCTGAGGGGTACTTTGCAGGCACCCTCATAGACCAGACGGGTCTCAAGGGCTTGCAGGTAGGCGGTGCCCAGGTATCTACCAAGCATGCAGGCTTCGTGGTGAATGCCGGCGGAGCCACTGCTGCCGATGTGCAGAACCTCATCAAGGAAGTGCAGCGCCTGGTCTTTGAGAAGCACGGGGTAAAGCTTTATCCCGAGGTGCGTATGATAGGTGAAGATTGAGGATTTAATTCCTTTAGAGTTGAAAGTCCTTCCCAAGTGGGAGGACTTTTTCTGTTTGCCAAGAATTAAAACAACATAGAAAACACTCTGATTGCAGAAGGGAGTGGCGGCTATGCGTTTGGAATTCTGGGGAGCGGCCCATACGGTGACGGGGTCCTGCTATCTTTTGGAGAGCAGTGACAGGAGATACCTGATTGATTGCGGCATGTTCCAGGGAGCGCGGCGGGTCAGGCTGCTGAACTACAATGATTTTGCCTTCAATCCGGCAGACATAGATGCCGTGGTGCTGACCCATGCCCACGTGGACCACAGCGGCCTGATACCAAAGCTGGTGCGGCAGGGCTTCAAGGGCACGGTGTATGCCACCAAGGCCACCTGTGACCTGGCCAAGATAATGTTGCCGGATTCAGCCCATATCCAGGAGTCTGATTCGCTGCTCATGAACCGCAAGAACGCCCGGCGGGGCCTGGAGCCAATGGAACCTCTCTATACCCTTGATGATGCAGCAGAGGCGCTGAAGCATTTTTCTCCGTGTCCTTATGATGCAGAGTGGGACCTGGCAGACAATATCAAGGTGAAATTCCGTGATGCTGGGCATATCATTGGTTCTGCCCTGGTGGAGATGTGGGTGACCGAAGGGGATAAGACCACCAAGCTGGTATTTTCCGGTGATCTGGGGCAGAATGACCAGCCTATTCTGCGTGACCCTTCTATCATAGACGGGGCCGATTTCCTCATGGTAGAATCCACCTATGGCGACAGGCTACATCCCATTTACGACAAAGAGACCAGGCTGCTGGAAATCATCAATGACACCATGGACAGGGGAGGCAACCTGATTATCCCTGCCTTTGCCGTGGGGCGTACCCAGACTCTTTTGTACTACTTATACAATTTGTGGAGGGCGGGGCGGCTGGACAGCGATATTCCCATTGTGCTGGATAGTCCGCTGGCCATCAATGCCACGAGGATTTTCTTCCAGAATTACGAGAACTTTGATGAGGAATCACTGCAATTGATTGGTCCGGACGGCAGTGTGCCGGAGTTCCCCCAGCTGCACCTCTGCGTGACTCCTGAGGAATCGCGGGCTCTGAATTCTTCCGAAGGTTCGGCCATCATACTTTCTGCTTCGGGCATGGCCGATGCAGGCCGCGTGCTCCATCATCTGAAGCACAATCTCTGGCGCCCTGAGTCCACAGTGCTCTTTGCGGGCTATCAGGCAGAAGGGAGCCTGGGCCGCCGGCTGGTGGAAGGGCTGAAGCGTGTCAGGGTCATGGGAGAGGAAGTGGTGGTCAGGGCCAAGATTGAAATCATGAATGGCTTCTCGGCCCATGCGGACTCCAACCAGCTCATGAACTGGATTGCGGCCATTCAGAATCCCAAGCCTGCCAAGGTCTTTATTGTCCACGGCGAGGCTACTGCCCAGGAGGCATTGAAGACGCGCATACAGAAGGAGTGCGGGGAAGAGGTCTATATTCCCTTCCGGGGGGATGTGGCCAAGATCAGCGGCAGGGCTTCGGAAATCCAGTATTCCAATATACCGGAAGTTTCTACAGAGATGGAAATGGAGGAAGTGCTGAAGACCTTCGACGAAGATTACCGCCAGATGCGGCACAAGGTGCTCCAGTATGTCATTCGCCAGCCCAAGACCATGGACGGCATGGTGAAGGTATTGCAGAAACTCAGGAACTACATGAAGAAGCTGATGGCTTCTTACAATATTGGCTGAACTGTCGGGCAGCTCCCTAAAATCGGGAGCTGTCCTTGTTTTTGTCTTGCCTGCAAAATAAAAAAATGTTACAATCATACGGATAATTGACAGTATGCTATGGGAGGGAATAAAGTGCCTAACAAGGTAGATATATTGGGAGTGAACGTGGATTCGCTCACCATGCAGGAAGCAGTAGAGCAGGTGGAAAAATTCATTGAGGCAGGGACGCCGGTGCTTATTGCCACTGCCAATGCGGAAATGCTCATGCGGGCTACTTACGACGAGGAACTGAAGGAAATCCTCAACGGGGCAGCTATGGTGACCCCGGATGGGGCAGGCACCGTATGGGCTGCCCATCATCTGGGCTTTGCCATGCCTGAGCGGGTGGCAGGCTACGACCTGGCTCAGAATCTCATGGCAGAAGCCTCCCAGCGTGGGCAGAAGGTGTTTTTCTTCGGCTCTGCCCCGGGGGTGGCGGAAAAGGCCAAGGCCAAGGCAGAGCAGCTTTATCCCGGCATCGAGATCTGCGGGGTAAGGAACGGCTACTTCAAGGAAGCTGACGAGCCGGCCATCATTGAAGAAATCAAGGCGGCCAAGCCGGATATCCTTCTGGCAGCTCTCGGCGTGCCCAAGCAGGAGAAGTGGCTCTGGAAATACAAGGATGAGCTGGGCGTACCTGTGTCCATTGGCGTGGGCGGCACCCTGGATGTCATGGCGGGAGTCATGAAGCGGGCACCCCGCTGGATGCAGAAGGCCAAGCTGGAGTGGCTTTTCCGCGGCATGCTCCAGCCCAAGCGGGCAGGCAGGCTTATGGCCCTGCCGAAGTTCGTGCTCAAGGTGCACGCATCGAAAAGGTAATAAAACTAAACGCAGTTATTCAGATTTTGCCTATGGCAAAATCTGAACAACTGCGTTATAATCATTAGGTGGTTCATGGGGGAGTGGATTTCCTCATATAACTAACAACAATAATTCTGCTCAGGAGGTGGAGTCTTGCTCCATATCGTAAGGGAAGGCTATCCTTTCATAGGTTTCTGCCTGGCCTTGGCAATAATTTTGGGTTTCTCGGTCAGCCCTTATGTGGCGGTGGTTCCCGCTGTGCTGGCCCTGTATTTCATGTACTTTTTCCGCAATCCCCGGCGGGAGATTGCGAAAGACTCCCAGCATATCCTTTCCCCTGCCGACGGCACGGTGCAGGACATTGCGGAGCTGAAGCATGATGAGGATGACTTTGTGCAGGGGCCCTGCAAGAAGGTCACGATTTTCATGTCTGTCTTCAATGTCCATGTGAATCGCAGCCCTATGGACGGGGAAATCAAGCTGCAGAAGTACTTTTGTGGCCGTTTTCGTCCTGCCTACAAGGATGAGGTGGGCTTTGTGAATGAGCATCACCTTATCGGTCTGGAAAATGATCGTCTGCGCATTACGGTGAAGCAGATTGCGGGCATTCTGGCACGGCGCATTGTGTCCTGGGTGACCTTGGAGGACAAGCTGAAGCAGGGTGACCTGTACGGCATGATCCGCTTCGGTTCCTGCCTGGAAATCGTCATGCCTGCCGAGGTGGAGGTATGCGTCAGGAAGGGCGAAAAGGTTACAGGGGGACAGACTGTTATCGGGAGGCTGAAGGACTGATGGATTACCGCAAGATCATTCCGAATACGTGCACATCCATGAACCTGGTGTTCGGCATGTGTTCAATCATAGCAACAATCAACCATGATTTCGTTTGGGGCTCAATTTTCATTCTGCTGGCCCTGGTGGCTGATGGTTTGGACGGACGTACGGCCCGTTTCTTCGGGGTGTCCAGTGAGATGGGCAAGGAGATGGATTCACTTTGCGACCTAGGCTCTTTCGGCATAGCCCCGGCCATTCTGGCCTGGTCTTTGGTGCTGAAGGATTTTGGCTTCCTGGGCATGGCTGTGGCTATCTTCTTTGCCATCTGCGGCATGTGGCGGCTGGCCCGCTTCAATGTGAACGCTGACGTGGTGCACGGCTATTTCATGGGGCTGGCTATCCCTGCCGGGGGCAATATTGTGGCTATGTCCACCCTGCTCTTCGTGGAGACGGGCTTTGACCCTCATGCACTGGGCTATAGCTATCCTCTGCTCATGGCAGTGGTGGCTTATCTCATGGTGAGTCATGTGCACTATCCCAATTTCAAGGGAGACGGTGCCGAGCCCATCTATCTGCCCACCAAGATTTTCGCTGCCCTGTTCTTTGCCGCCATTCTCTATCTGGGGTCTGGGGCTATCGTGCCTGCCATTCTGGCAGCTGTCTTTGGCACCTATGCGGCCAGCGGCATACTTAATTCAATCATTGCAATAGCAAGGAAAGGCTGATAGTAAGTGGCATACCCTTTTGATATAGTCATGGTTCCCATGCAGATTCTGATTTTCCTCTTTACCCTGTACTTCTTTGTCATAGGCTTCTGCGGTCTTTGGCGCCGCAGGGAACAGAAAATCATGACACCGAAAAAGACCTTTGCTGTCATTGTGGCCGCGCATAACGAGCAGGCGGTTATTGGGCAGCTGGTGGAGAATCTGCAGCACCTCAATTATCCCAAGGAGCTGTTTGATGTCTTCGTCATTGCGGATAACTGCAATGACAATACGGCTGAGATTGCTGGCAAGGCTGGTGCCATCGTCTGCGAGCGCACTCATCCTACCAAAAAGAGCAAGGGCTTTGCTCTGGAGTGGATGTTCGAGAAGCTCTTTGAGATGGAAAAACAGTATGATGCCGTAGTCATCTTTGACGCGGACAATCTTGTTCATCCCCAGTTCCTGATGGAGATGAACAACCGCCTTTGCAAGGGAGACAAGATAATCCAGGGCTATCTGGATGCCAAGAACCCCTACGATACCTGGGTGGCAGGCACCTTTGCCATCGCCTTCTGGGTCATCGACCACATTTCCCATCTGGCCAAGACCAATATCGGTCTTTCTGCCGTACTGGGCGGCACGGGCATGTGCATCACCACGGATGTGCTGAAGAAGCATGGTTGGCGCGCCACCTGTCTGACGGAGGACATGGAGTTCACCATGAAGTCCCTGGCTGAGGGCATCAAGACCACCTGGGCCCATGATGCTATCGTCTATGACGAGAAGCCCTTGACCTTCAAGCAGTCCTGGAATCAGCGCAAGCGCTGGGCCCAGGGACAGTTCGATGTGGCGCACCGCTTCATCCCCAAGATGCTCATTGAGGGCTGGCGGCAGAAGGATATCCGCATCTGGGATGGCTGCATCTATCTTCTGCAGCCCCACTTCCTGATGATATCCACCTTCTTCATCATCATCAGCTACGTGCAGCTGGGCTTTGAGCCTTTCTACACCAATATCTACACTCTGCTGCCTTCGCAGATGATGACGGCCATCATGATGGGCCAGTACATCCTGCCCATGATCATTCTCTTCAAGATCAGGGCAAAGTGGAAGGCCTGGCTCTACATGCTGCTCTATCCCGTGTTCATCTACTCCTGGATTCCAATCATCTTCCTGGGTTTCATCCACAGGAATGAGCACGAGTGGAGCCACACTCAGCACACCCGGGCCATGAACATGGCAGACCTGGTGGGCAACGTGAAGAACACCAAGGGCTTCGACAAATTGAATTGACCATCTAGCACTTCGCAGCAGCGGGGTGCTTTTCTCTCTAAAGGAGGAAATAAAGAATGTATACACTGAAAGTAGAGGGGGCTTTTGAGGCCGCCCACCGGGTGGCGGGCTATCCGGGCAAGTGCGACAGGCTCCATGGCCACAACTGGGTGGTGGAAGCCACAGTGAAGGGGACTGAGCTGGACGAGCTGGGGATGCTGGTGGACTTCAAGGTCATCAAGAAAGCCTTGAAAAACACTCTGGAGCGTTTCGACCACCGTTACCTGAATGAACTGGCACCCTTCAAGGAGGGGCTTAATCCCACAGCGGAGAATTTGTCCCGTATCATCTTTGAGGAGCTGGAGGAAAGCGAGGTCTTCCAGCGGGACAGCCAGCTGGCGGCTGTCACTGTCTTTGAATCACCGAAATCCAGCGTCACTTATACAAAGGACTGAGCCATGAAAGAAAATCTTATCGAAATTTTTTCTTCCATCCAGGGAGAGGGAAAATACGTGGGCTGCCGTCAGGTCTTCGTGCGCTTCGAGGGCTGCAACCTGGACTGCCGCTACTGCGATACGGAAAATGAGCCGGGCAGCCACAAGACCTGCGATATAGAAACCTATGCTGGCAGCCGTGAATTCGCCAGGGTGCCTAATCCCCGCGCTGCCAGTCAGGTGGCTATGGAAATAAACCGCCTGTGCCAGGAAGTGCCCCATCAGGCTGTGAGCTTCACCGGGGGAGAGCCCTTGCTGCACGCTGACTTCATCCGTGAGGTTGCCAAAGAAATAGAGGTGCCTGTCTTCCTAGAGACCAATGGCACCCTCTATAAGCAGCTGGAGAGCATCATAGATATCACGGACATCATCAGCATGGACATCAAGCTCCCCAGCATTGTCACCCAGCCCCAGTGGGAGGCCCACAGGCGCTTTATCGAGATAGCCAGGGCCAAAGACCTCTATATCAAGCTGGTGGTGGCTGAGGAAACCACGGAAGCAGAATTCCGTCAGGCCATCGACCTGGTGGCAGAGACCGCCCCGGAAACCCTCTTCATCATCCAGCCCGTGACTCCTTATGGCGGCGTCAAGGCTGCCAGCCCGGAGAAAATCCTTATATGCCAGAACTATGCTCTGACCAAACTAAAAGATGTAAGGGTTATTCCTCAGACACATAAGATGATTGGGCAGATTTAAGGCTCTTCGTCTGTAGAAGGCGGTTCATGAGCCGGGCAAATAGGGAGTTTTAGACATGCATTTCACTGTTGCAAAGCAGTGGAATGTATACATATAGATTTATCAGAAAATAATTGACTTTCTATCAAATGCGTAGTACAATGGTCCTATAGAAAACAGAAGCGGATCCGTAGCAGGGAACGCACCCTGCGGGTATGAGCTGTAAGCGTCTCCTCCTAAGGGACGATGAGGGGATTCATTGAGCGCTACGCGCTACGGTCCTGATGGACTTATGCCGGACGGTTCATAGGCGACTGCGGCCTGCTGGTTCAGGCGGCACGGCGTCCATCACTACTATAGACGACGCTCCTGGTACTGAGGGAGGAGTCACTGAGGCCATACCTTGAGCCTTCTGTGTATTGCCGGTGTCTATTTTTGTATACATGGAGGAATGTCTTTACAAAGCATTGTAACTGTGTTACTATAATTCCCGTAGAAAGTCATATATGGCAAAGGCGCCATGCAAGGAGAGTTTCCCGCCCGCGAAGGTGGTTTCTTCTGGCATGGCTTTTTATGTGCCCATTTGCCTGTATCATGAAGTTGATATTTATTTTAAAAAGGGTGGTAAAAGATGGATGAACTTCTGTATGTAATTCCCGCTAATTCCAGCAAGGAAGAAGTGCTCAAGTATGTAAGCGAGCATCCGGAAATCAAGTTCGTTTCCCTGGTGGGCATCGACATGGCCGGCAATGATACCGATGAGAAGATTCCCATGCGCATCTTCGTTAAGGATATAGATGATTTCTATGCAGGTTCTGCTGTGCAGACCGACGGTTCTTCCGTTGTGCTCACCGGCATCGCCACCCTGAACAACGCCAAGGTTGATATGCCTATCGACCCCACGGTGAACTGGTTCGTGGATTACAACTACGAGCATTATGACGAGAGCCTGGGCAAGCCTGTAGGCACCCTGCGCATCCCTGCCTTCCTGGTGCATGAGGGCAAGCGCGTTGACTCCCGTGCCGTGCTGGCAGATACCCTTGAATATGTGAAGAAGAACATGCTGGACCTGCTCCATGCCAATCCGCAAATTTCTGGCCTGGATTTGGACGGCAGCCAGGTGGAGGATATCTCCTTCACCTCCGCTACGGAGCTGGAGTTCTGGGTCAAGACTCCGCTGGATGAGGCCTCCATTGAAGAGATGGAAGCTTCCCAGGTCATGCAGGAGCAGTACTGGGAGCGTACCCACGGTGCTGTGCGCACGGCTCTTGAGGGCTGCGTGCTGGAACTGGACCGCTACGGCCTGAATGTAGAGATGGGCCATAAGGAAGTGGGCGGCCTCAAGGCTCAGATTGACGAGAGCGGCAAGATTGCCCACGTCTGCGAGCAGATTGAGGTTGACTGGCGCTTCGATAATGCCCTGCAGGCTGCAGATAACGAGATCCTGGTGCGCACCGTGGTAAAGGAGATCTTCCGTGCCAACGGCCTGGAAGTCAGCTTCAAGGCTAAGCCCATGATCGGCCTGGCCGGCAACGGCGAGCACACCCATATCGGCATGGCTGCTGTCACCAAGGACGGCAAGTTCCATAACCTCTTTGCTCCTGCTGAGGCCAAGAAGGACTTCATGAGCGCTGTGGGCTATGGCGCTATCATGGGCATGCTGAAGAACTACGAGGTCATCAACCCCTTCGTTTCCGCTACCAATGACTCCCTGAACCGTTTGAAGCCCGGCTTCGAGGCTCCGGTCTGCATCGTCACCTCCCTGGGCCACAGCCCGGAGGTTCCTTCCCGCAACCGTACCATCCTGGCCGGCCTGATCCGTGACCTGGAGAACCCCATGGCCACCCGCTTCGAGCTCCGTGCCTGCAACCCCTACACCAACACCTATCTGGTCCTGGCAGCCATCTACTCCGCTTGCCTGGACGGCATTCAGATGGCAGTGAAGCACACCACCGTGGAACTCCTGAAGGAGCTCTCCAAGAATGCTGGTGAGGAAGGCTTCTATCTGGAGAAGGACCGCGCTTACCGCAGCGAGGAGGATGTGTTCGAGGATTACACGGATGAGGAGCGCGACCGTCTCTTCGGTGCACCTCCTGCCACTGTCTGGGAGAACATGCAGAACTTCGAGGCTTATCCTGAGAAGAAGGCTGTCATAACCGCTGGCGGCGCTCTCCGCGACCAGATCATCGACGCTTTCCGCGCCGGTGCCCTGCTGCGCTGGAAGACTGAGCTGGTGGCCCGCATCATCCCGGAGAACCGCGATATCGTGCGCAAGGCCCGTGAGATTGAGTCCGACTGGGTGACCGACCAGGATGCTTACAACTGGAACAAGATTGCCATCCTGCGCAACTACCTGGCCAAGGACAGCATTGATGAGAAGTCTCTCTTCACCCTGTTGATCAATGCCCTGAACGAGAAGGACTACGCAACCGCTTCCGGCCTGCAGGTGGAGATGTACGACAAGATGGAAGAGCTCAAGGCTCTCTATGACAGCTACAGCAAGAACATGCTGTAAGATTCCCATACAACATCATCTTTTCCGTTAAAAGAACAGAATGCCCCGGTTCCTGCTTTGGAGCCGGGGCGTTTTTGACTAAATATGGCACTGATAGTATACTAAGCCTGATAAATATCAGATTACGGAGAAGCGAAGATGAAGAAGATAGCGTTATTGCTCATGACGTTGGTGCTCTTGGGGGCGGGGGCCTTGCTGGGCTACAAGTCTGCCCGGCAGGATGCCCTCTGGCAGATAGGAAATCAGCTGGGAATGGTATCCGAAAAGGACGGCAGGATACTGGTGCAGGGAGAGGGAGAACTGGCTGAGACCAGCCTGAAAGATGTGGAGAAGGCGGCCGATGCCTTCAACCCCTTCCTGCAGGAACAGCTGGGGGCCCATCTGCGGCACCAGGTGGAGCTTTATGTGGCAGGGGAGGAAACTGCCTATCGTAAAGTGCTGGAGAGGGAGTTTGGTCTCTCAGCTGAGGAAGCAGCCCAGGTGGCCTCCATTTCCGGGGGGTGGTCCGGGGGAAGCAGCCATATCACTGCCATCAATGCCGGAGCAGGAGTGATGTCCACTTACGGGGACAGGTACAACACTACGGGCCATGAGCTTTTTCATCAGCTTCAGCATGAGTTGAGCAATGGCAGGGATGTGGAGGAGAGCTCTCTTTTCTGGTTGGAGGAGGGGACGGCGGACTATGTGGGAGCGGCCCTGGCAGAGCATCTTGGGGGCAAGCCCCTCTGGAAGTGGCAGCTTGATGTGAAGGCCGCTCTGGTGCGGGCAGAATCCACTGTGAAGCCGGAATCACTGCAGCATTGCAGCTTTGAGACCCGCAAGAAACTCATGGGCAAGGAGTATCATACCTATCAGGTGGCAGATTTGATGACTGATTACCTGCTGAGCCGCTTTCCTGAGGAAAGGCGCCTGCCCCTGCTGGCAGAGTATTTCCGCGCTTTGGGGAAAACTGAAGATGGCGAGACGGCCTTTCAGCAGGTTTTTGGGCTGGAGCTTTCTGCCTTTCTGGAGGAATACAGGACTTGGTGGCAGGCTTTTGTCCGGCAGCCGGTGGTTTTTGCCTGGCATCAGTCCGGGCAGGAAACGGCTGAGGACAGAGCCGTCATGAGAGAGATGGAGGCGGCCGGGGACTGGCTGGCCAGGAATCTGGGCAGCCAGCTGCGGGGGGAATACGGAGTCGTGCTGGCGCCAGATGAAGAATCCATGACAGAGTCTCTTGTCCAATATACGGAAATTCCCTTGGGAGAGGCCAGGAAAATGTCAGAAAGAAGCCTTTGCATTGAAAATGGGGGGCTCTTGGTGCTGAATGCAAGCCATCTGCAGGAATCCCAGCAACGGGCCTTCAGTCTGGGGCTTCTTGTCATGCGCACATACGAGCGGCAGGTGCTGGGGAATTCCCGTGAGACTGGCCAGGCCTGGCTGCTGCACGGGGCGGCTTATCTGGCGGGAGTCAGCCGTCAGGCAGAGGTAAGCGGCTACGAAGTGGAGGATTATATCAGGACGGCCAGGGAAAATGTGCGGGGCAGGAACCTGCCCCGGGCCAGGGATTTGCAAAGCGAGGCGGATTATAACCGGGCAGTGGAGAAGTATGGGGAGAAGGAAATCGCTTCCCTGACGGAACTGGCGGTCTATGAACTGGTGCGTTCCCACGGCTGGAGCAGCTTTGCAAGGTATTTGCAGGAAACGGCCAAAAGCAAGGATGGAGGACGCGCTTTTAGAAGTATTTATGGCAAATAAGAGCATGGATAAAATTTTCATATAAAAAATCCATGGTGACAAGGAAAAATACTTGACAGCAGTCTGGAGAGTGCGTATAATAGCCAATGTCAAGGAGATAACCTTGGCAGATATCAATGACAGGTGAGGATATGCTGGAACAGCTTTTATACTTATCTACGCTCTTTGACCTCTATGGTCCCCTGCTGACAGAAAAGCAGCAGGAATGCCTGAGGCTCCATCTCTTCGAGGATTTTTCCCTGGCAGAGATTGGGGAGAGCCTGGGGATTTCCAGGCAGGCGGTGTATGACAATATCCACCGTGCCCAGAAAGCCATGGAGAGCTATGAGGAAAAGTTGGAACTGGCCAGGCGTTATCACCTGGAGCGGCAGGAACTTACTGAGCTTGCCGGAAAGATAGAGAGACTGAGGCAGCCGGGGAACGAAGCGGCTGTGGATGATATACTAGGGCGGCTGACTCCGCTTTTGGGCCGCACCAGCCAGGAGGCGTAACCTTTGATTTTTGAATCTTTATCGGACCGCCTGCAGCAGACTTTCAAGAAGCTGCGGGGCCATGGCAAATTGACGGAGGACGATGTCAATGAAGCCATGCGTGAAGTGCGCATGGCACTCCTTGAGGCCGATGTGAACTTCAAGGTGGTCAAGGACTTCATCAAGACCGTGAAGGAGCGGGCGGTGGGCCAGGATATCCTGGAGACCCTCACCCCTGCCCAGGTAGTGGTGAAGATTGTTGATGAGGAGCTCACCAACCTCATGGGAGGTACCCAGAGCCGCATCAACATGAGCCCCAATCCGCCTACTGTCATCATGATGGTGGGCCTGCAGGGCGCAGGCAAGACTACTTCTGCCGGCAAGCTGGGCCTGTCCCTGAAAAAGCAGGGCAAGCGTCCTCTGCTGGTGGCAGCAGATATCTACCGCCCGGCTGCTATCAAGCAGCTGCAGGTGGTGGGCGAGCAGCTGGGGCTGCCGGTTTTCACCATGCCCCAGGGCACGGATGCCGTGACTATCGCCAAAGAGGCTCTGCCTTATTCCCAGAGTCATGCCAACGATGTCGTCATCATCGATACGGCAGGCCGCCTGCAGATTGACGAAAAGCTCATGCAGGAGCTGAGGGATATCAAGGGCAATGTGAAGCCCCATGAGATCCTGCTGGTAGTAGATGCCATGACCGGTCAGGAGTCCGTGAATGTGGCTCAGACCTTCAATGAGAGCCTGGGCCTGGACGGCGTGGTCATGACCAAGCTGGACGGCGATGCCCGCGGCGGCGCGGCTCTGTCTGTCAAGGCAGTGACCGGCGTGCCCATCAAGTTCATCGGCATGGGTGAGAAGCTGGAGGCTCTTGAGCCCTTCCACCCGGACCGCATGGCTTCACGCATCCTGGGCATGGGTGATGTGCTTTCTCTGGTGGAGAAGGCGCAGGCTACCTTCGACATGGAGGAAGCCAAGGCCATGGAGAAGAAGCTGCGCAAGGATGAATTCACCCTTGACGACTTCCTCTCCCAGATGCAGCAGGTCAAGAAGCTGGGCTCCCTGGAGAGCATTCTGGGCATGATTCCCGGCATGGGCGGGCTCAAGAAGCAGCTGGAAGGTCAGGATATCGACCTGGACGGCAAGGAGATGCGCCAGATTGAGGCCATCATCAAGTCCATGACCCCTAAGGAGCGGGCAGACATCACCATCATCAACGGCAGCCGCCGCAAGCGCATTGCTATGGGCAGCGGCACCAGGGTGCAGGACGTGAACAGGCTTTTGAAGCAGTTCGGCGAAATGCGCAAGATGATGAAGAAGATGAAGAAAATGCAGAAGGGTAAAAAGGGCGGCTTCCCCGGTCTTGGCGCCCTTGGCAGCATGGGACTTCCCAAGATGCCCTTCATGAAGTAAAATTGATTTTATCCCTTTGTGGATGACATAAAGAACCAACGAAAGGTGGTGAAATACATGGCAGTAAAGATTCGTTTGAACCGCATGGGTGCTAAGAAGAACCCCTTCTATCGCATCGTGGTAGCTGATTCCCGCGCTCCTCGCGACGGTCGTTTCATCGAGATCCTCGGTAACTACGATCCGTCCAAGCAGCCCGCTGCAGTCAGCGTTGACGAGGACAAGGTTCTCGATTGGATGAACAAGGGCGCTCAGCCGACCGACACCGTCAAGAATCTCCTGAGCAAGCAGGGCATCATGGCTAAGTTTGCTGAGAGCAAGAAGGCTAAGAACTAAGGGAGAGCTTAAACATGAAAGAAATTGTTGAAGTTATCGCTAAGTCCTTAGTGGATCATCCCGAGTCCGTAGAGGTCTCTGAGAAGCAGGACGGGGACCAGCTGGTGCTGGAACTCCGTGTTGCCGAGGATGATATGGGCAAGGTTATTGGCCGTCAGGGGCGCATCGCGAAAGCTTTGCGCACCGTGGTCAAGGCTGCAGCCACCCGGGAGAACAAGAAAGTCACGGTTGAGATTATCTAAAGAAAAGCGGCAGGGCCCCTTTGAGGCTTGGCCGCTTTCTTTGCTATCAAAATAAAAGAAAGAGGTATGGACATGGATTCTATTTCCCTTAAAATGCCTGTGACCATCAAGGCAAAGCTCACCGAGAAACTCCGCGAGAAGATGATCAAGGATTTGGATGAAGGCATCAGCCGCGCCCAGCTGGAGGTCCAGCAGATTGAGATCCAGGCCAAGCGCGCTATTCAGGAGAATGAAGTGCCTGAGCCTACGGTGACGGATATCCAGCGCCTGAACATGATCAAGCAGCACTTTGGCGAAGAGCGCCAGAAGCGTCTGGACTTCATCGCTGAGTCCCAGCAGCGCCGCGAGGATGCCCAGAAGCTGGTGCTTGGTGCCGAGATTGTCCAGGGCACTCTGGAGCGCCAGGTGGAGATTCATGTAGGCGACGATATGCGCGAGCTCATGAACGTGGAAGTGCTGGTGGAAGATGATAAGATCGTTGCCATCAGAGGCTAAGTCCAAAGACCGCATCACCATTGGCAAGGTGGGGGCTGCCCACGGCATCAAGGGGGAGATGCGCATCATTCCCCTGACAGACTTCACGGAGCGCTTCAGCACCATGAAGGAAGTCATGGTGGGAAATGAGCTGCTGCACATTGAAAGCTGCAAGTACCACAAGCAGTACGTGCTCCTGAAGTTCAGGGAATATCCTCAGCGGGAGCAGGCCGAGGCCCTGACGGGCAAGATGCTGACTGTAGACCGCCAGGAGGCCGCTCCTTTGGCAGAGGGCGAGTTCTACACCTTTGACATCATCGGCCTCAAGGTGCTTGACCCTGCGGGGCAGGAGCTGGGCACGGTGGAAAATGTCCTGCGCACGGGCAGCAATGACGTGTACCAGGCCAGAAAGCCTGATGGGGGAGAGCTCCTGATTCCTGCCCTCAAGGCAGTGGTGAAGGAAATCAATATCCCCGGAGGCACCATGACGGTGGAAATGCCCGAGGAAATCACGGCAGGCGGCAAAAAGGCCGAAGGAGACAGCCATGCGCATTGACATGGTGACCCTTTTCCCGGAGATGTTCCTGGGCCCCTTTGGTGACAGCATCACCAAGCGGGCTATTGAAAGCGGCATTCTGGATATCCACTATCTGAATTTCCGTGATTATTCCTTTGACAAGCATCATCATGTGGACGATTCTCCCTTTGGGGGAGGGGCTGGCATGGTGCTGAAGCCCGAGCCGTTATTTAGGGCAGTCAGGGCTTTGAAGGAAGAAACCAAGGAGTTTGAAGGCAATCGCCGGGTGCTGCTCATGGACCCTTCTGGTCCTACCTTCACCCAGGCCAAGGCCAAGGAACTGGCGGGGTACGACCAGCTTATCTTTATCTGCGGCCACTATGAGGGCTTTGATGCCCGCATTACGGAGAATCTGGCAGATGAGGCCATTTCCATCGGGGATTATGTGCTCACAGGCGGGGAACTGCCTGCCATGGTCATCACCGATGCCGTGTCCCGCATGCTGCCGGGAGTGCTGGGGGACGAAGATTCCGCTCCTACGGATTCCTTCTACGAAGGTCTGCTGGAGTTTCCCCAGTACACCCGCCCCAGGGAGTTCGAGGGCATGGAAGTGCCTGAAATCCTGCTTTCCGGTGACCACGGCAAGATTCGCCAGTGGCGGCGGCAGGAGTCACTGCGGATTACCTTGAAGAACCGCCCGGATCTTTTGGAAAAAGCTCCCTTGACGGACAAGGACAGGGAGTATCTGGCAAGGCTTAAAGAAAACCTGTAAAATCGCCAGTTTTTCTTTACAAGCCGGCGTTTCCTATGGTATACTGCTAGAGATGTCAAAGACATCAGGGAGCCACAGCCCAGATGGCGATTCTCCAACGCGTTCTTGGCTGCAGGCGCTGAAACTTATTAGATTTTAGGAGGAATTTTTCATGCTGACTCAGGAAGCAAAACAGGAAATCATCAAGAAGTACGCTGTGCACGAGGGCGACACCGGTTCTGCAGAGGTGCAGATCGCTGTGCTCACCGCTCGCATCCAGTACCTCACTGATCACCTGAAGGAGCACAAGAAGGATCATCATTCCCGTCGCGGCCTGCTGAAGATGGTCGGCCATCGCCGTCGTCTCCTCAGCTACCTCTACAAGACGGATATCGAGCGTTATCGCTCCATCATCAACAAGCTGAACCTGCGCAAGTAATTGCCCCTCAGCTTTGGGAAAGCGGGATTTTATCCCGCTTTTTTCTTTGTATGGAGGATTCTTTGATTTTTTCTAGAATATATACAACTGTTATGTAAAAAGTATCAAGATTCAGGAGGGAAACTAGATGCATAGTTTCGAAATGGAGCTGGGCGGACGCAAGCTCATCATTGAAAATGGCAAGATGGCCAAGCAGGCTAACGGTGCAGTGCTGGTGCGCTACGGCGACACGGTGGTGCTGGTGACGGCTACCGCCTCAGCAGAGCCCCGGGAGGGCGTGGATTTCTTCCCCTTGACGGTGGACTATGAGGAGAAGATGTATGCAGCAGGCAAGATTCCTGGCGGCTTCATCAAGCGTGAGGGGCGTCCTTCCAGCGATGCCATCCTCTGCGCCCGTCTCATTGACCGTCCTATCCGTCCTCTCTTCCCTGAGGGCTTCCGCAATGATGTGCAGATTGTGGCTACCGTCATGTCCGTGGAGCAGGACAATGCCCCGGAATTGGCAGCCATGATTGGCGCTTCCTGCGCCCTCACCGTATCCGATATTCCCTTTATGGGTCCCATTGCCGGTGTGCGCGTGGGCCGGGTGAATGACGAGTTCGTCATCAACCCCACAGAGGCCCAGCGGGAGGTTTCCACCCTGAACCTGACAGTAGCTGGTTCCCATGATGCGGTGATGATGGTAGAGGCAGGCGCCAACGAGCTGCCTGAGGACGTGGTGCTGGATGCCATCCTCTTCGGCCACAAGGAAATCCAGCGTCTGGTGGAGTTCCAGCAGGATATCCAGAAGGAGTGCGGCAAGGAGAAGAAGGAAGCCAAGCTTTTCTCTGTGTCTGAGGAGCTCTCTGCCGCTATCAGCGACTATGCCAAGGCCCGCCTGGATGAGGCAACCCGCAATCCGGACAAGCTGGAGCGTGATGCCAATATTGCGGAAATCAAGGCCGATACCATGGAGCATTTCCTGGCTGACTGGCCTGAGTCTGACAAGGAGATTTCCTATATCCTCTACAAGTTGGAGAAGGACATAGTCCGCCACATGATCACCCATGAGAAGATCCGTCCTGATGGACGTGCTTTGGACGAGGTGCGCCCCGTGTCCTGCGAAGTGGGCCTGCTGCCCCGCACGCATGGTTCCGGCCTCTTCACCCGCGGCCAGACCCAGATTCTGAACGTGACTACCCTTGGTGCCATCGGGGATGAGCAGATCATTGACGGCCTTGGCCCTGAGACCACCAAGCACTATATCCATCATTACAACTTCCCCGGCTACAGCGTAGGCGAGGCCAGGCCCATCCGCAGCCCGGGCCGTCGTGAGATTGGCCACGGCGCTCTGGCAGAGCGCGCTCTGGTGCCGGTCATTCCCTCTCTGGAAGAGTTCCCCTACACCATCCGTCTGGTGTCCGAGGTCTTGGAGTCCAACGGCTCCAGCTCCATGGGCAGCGTCTGCGGCAGCACCCTGTCCCTCATGAATGCCGGCGTGCCCATCAAGCGCCCCGTGTCCGGTGTGGCCATGGGCCTGGTGAAGGATGGGGATGCTTATACCATCCTGACGGATATCCAGGGCATGGAAGATGCTCTTGGCGATATGGACTTCAAGGTGGCAGGTACGGAAAAGGGTGTCACCGCCATCCAGATGGACATCAAGATTGCAGGCATCACCCGTGAGATTCTCCATGCTGCTCTGGAGCAGGCCAAGCGTGGCCGTGCTTTCATCCTGGGCAAGATGCTGGAGTGCATCCCCGAGCCTGCCAAGGACCTTTCTCCCTATGCTCCCCGGGTGGAGACTGTCACCATCAAGGTGGACAAGATTCGCGATGTCATCGGCACCGGTGGTAAGGTGGTGCGCAAGATTACCGAGGAAACCGGTGTGCAGATGGATATCCACGAGGATGGCAACATCTTCATCACTTCCAACGATGCAGAGGGCATGAAGCGTGCCAAGGAAATGATTGAGGAAATCGTCCATGAAATTGAAGTGGGCGAGGTCTACACCGGTAAGGTCACCCGCCTCATGAAGTTCGGTGCCTTTGTGGAGCTTCTGCCTGGTCGCGAGGGTCTCTGCCACATCTCCCAGCTGGCCAAGCGCCGTGTTGAGAAGGTGGAGGACGTGGTGCAGGAAGGCGATCAGCTCCAGGTGAAGGTAGTGGAGATTGACGATAAAGGCCGTGTGAACGTCAGCCACAAGGTTCTGCTGTAATCCATGGAAATAAAAGTGCGTGTGCCCGGCTCCTGCGGGGAGCTGGTGCAGGGTATCTATCAGGGGGAGCCTTATCTCATCACCTGCCCTATTGAGGCCTATACCGAAGTGGTAGTTTCAGACAGCTGGCAGGGCCTTGAGGGGCTGGGGGAGAAATCCCGGCAGGCCCTGGGGCTTACGCTGAAGTATCTGGGGGAAGAGTCCTTTCCTTACGGCATGAGATTAAAGAGCCAATTGCCCCATGGCAAGGGTATGGCTTCCTCCAGTGCAGATATAGCCGCCGTCTGTGGGGCAGCTGCCGCTGCCCTGGGCAGGAAGTTATCTCCTGAGGAAATCCTGAGGCTGGCGGTGGCTATTGAGCCCACTGATCCCATCTTTTTCCCAGGGCTGGTATGTGCCAACCAGATGGAGGGCAGGATTTTTGCCCAGTATCATACTTTCCCACGCCTGTGGATAAGCATTTTTGACACAGGCGGCAGGGTGGATACCGTCAGTTTCCATGACCATGCCAGACAGGTGGGGGCAGAAATGCCGCCACCTGTCTTTATATCAGGGTCACGGCAGAGGGCGGAAAAACAACTGGCAGAGGCTGCTACCAAAAGTGCTCTGGCCAATGAGGCTGGTTTGCCAAAACCCTGCTTAAGGGAGTTGCTGGAGACAGCGCTGAACAAGGGGGCACTGGGGGTCAATGCTGCCCACAGCGGCACGGTTCTGGGAGTGCTCTGGCCTGAAACCATGGGGGCGGAAGCTATAGCCAAGGCTTCTGCTGCTATAGCTGAGGAGCTTCCCAAGCTGAAGTTCTGGGGACAGACCAGACTTTCCTCTGGCGGGATTTTCTATGAATAATGTCTCCGCTCTTTGGGGCGGGCTTGAAAAATTTCAAAAAAGCAGGTATAATAAGAAAGAAGAAAAAACAAGAAATGGAATTCAACTTCTAAGCACTAGGAGGCGGAGCATATGGGCAACATTTTACCATACAATTCCATCATGCCGAAACTGGGCGAGAATGTCTTCGTAGCCCCCACAGCCACCGTGGCAGGGGATGTTACCATAGGAGATGACAGCAGCGTTTGGTTCGGTGCTGTGGTGCGTGGAGACTTCCAGCCTGTCATCATCGGCAAGGGCACCAATGTGCAGGATAATGCCATCGTCCATGTCATGGGGGACAAGCCTACAATTATTGGCGATGGGGTCACCATCGGCCACGGTGCTATCATCCATTGCGGGCGCATAGGCAGCAACTGCCTGGTGGGCATGGGGACCATTGTTCTGGGGTACACTGATATTGGGGATAATGTCATCATCGGTGCCGCCAGCCTCATTACCCAGCACAAGAAGATTCCTTCCAATTCCCTGGTCTTTGGCAATCCAGCCAAGATCATACGCGGCTTGCGTGAGGATGAAATAGAAGCCCTGAAGGAGTCTGCCGATAATTATGCCAAGATGGCGCAAAAATACAAGGCTGAAATCTTGTAATAGAAGCAGCAATTTGAAAAGTAAGGAGTTGTACTAATGGAGAAAACTTTAGTCCTGATCAAGCCCGATGCCTTTGCCAAGCATTACAGCGGTGACATTATCAAGCGCTACGAGGAGGAAGGCTTCCGCATTGTGGCCATGAAGCTCATGAAGATGGACGAGCGCCTGGCTTCCATCCATTATGCTGAGCATATCGGCCAGTATTATTATGAGGATCTGGTGGGCTTCATGACTTCTGCTCCCCTTATCGCCATCGTGCTGGAGGGAGAAGATGCCATTGCCCGGGTGCGGCAGCTCCATGGCAAGACCAACCCCAAGGATGCTGAGGAGGGAACCATCAGGAAGCTCTACGCTTCCAGCGGCAGCCGCAATGCTGTCCACGCCTCTGACAGCCCGGAGAACGCCCAGAGGGAGATTCATATCTTCTTCAATGAAACTGAAATCCTTGATGGGGAGTATCATCCGAAAGATTAGGGCGTGTTGATTAATTCACTCAGCCCATCTTCACGGGTCTTGACTGTCCCTGCTTCGTTGACAAATCCTCGACATAGCCCCGCTATGCCTCCGGTTTGTCGCCTTGCAATGGACAGCCAATCCCCGCAAATCTGGGCCAAGCTCATTTAATCAACGAGCCCTAAAAAGCATAGCAAAATGGCCATCGGCAAGTCTAAAAGATTTGCTGATGGCCATTCTTTATTTGACACGGCGGATTATGAAGCCGTGCTCTTTTTTTGTCTGCAAGCTTGTTCTTTGACATACAGGGAATCAAGCACGGTGTCCACGGTTTCCCGGCTCAAGGGTGGCAGGGTGCGGTATTTCTTGACCAGCAGTTCCTCAGAAGCCGAGAGTGCAAAGGTCCCCGCAGGACGCGAGACAGCTCCGCTCCTACCCAGCAGATAGTCAGTAGTAACCTGGAAGAAATCCGCCAGCTTCAGGAGGATTTCCGTATCCATGTTCCGCTTGCCCTGTTCCCATTGGGAGATAGTATTCTGTGCTACGTTGAAAATCTTGCTGAATTCTTTTTGGCTCATATTCCGCTCTTTTCGCAGCTCTGCGAGCTTATTCTGCAAGTCCAACACCTCCCTTGAGTACATTATCTCATTTAGGGATAGGACTTTCATCTGATATCTCAACATGAGTTGACAGAAGCAGAAAATCTTTATATAATCTCATAGTGAGATAAAAGGAGCGGTGGATATGGAGAACCCGGAAAATCAGCTTAAGCATGAACTCATTCTCTATGGCAGAGGTCTGATTGCAGAGGAGTACTTCCGCTACCTGTCCCGAAAGGAACAGGCGGGAGAGGTCATGTGTTTTGCTGTGACCACCATGAACGGCCAGGGAGACACTTACTGCGGAAGGCCTTGTCTGGAAATTGAGCCGGCTTTGGCAAAATTCCCGCAGGCAGAGGTACATCTGGCTTTGCAGGAAAAATATCATGGGGAAGTCGTTTCCCTGCTGGAGAAGCTGGGGAGAAGGCCGGAACGGGTTATTGGCCTCCATCGCATGACGGAATTATTGGGAGAGCAGGGAATAAGGGAAATCAGCACCGCTTGTTCGGAATTAACGGTAAGGCGCAATCCCCATGACTATTCCATGCTGGAAATCGCTGCTAGTGAGCATCCGGAAGAAAAGTTCACTTTTTACCCCATGACTCAAGTGCCTTTATCACCAGAGGATATGGCAAAGGTGCGTAGTTATGTGCAGGGAAATTTTTTCGAGGGCTGGGGTGGCATAAAAGATTTGGCAAAGTCTGCTTCAAGGCTTGAGGAAAATGTCCTTTACATAGCCATGGCCACTTCTGCCAAGGATGCCCTGGTCAGCCGTGAGGGCCTGCCGGGCTATGTACACACCGTGCTGGGAGGAGCCGCGGCCTATGAGGGGCAGCGCTCTGGAGAACTGGCATATGATGATGAAGGGAGAAATATCTCTCTTTATAATAACCTTTACTCGGAACTGACAGTTGCATACTGGCTGTGGCAGAAAGCACCGCAGACTAAGTACCTGGGGTTATGCCATTACCGCAGGCATTTTGTGCTGCCTGCGGAAGTGCAGGGGGCTATAGCCAAAGGGGAGATAGACGTCCTTCTTACCCGCCCACGCCTTACTTTTCCAAGCGTGCGGGAATACTTTGCGAACCTACCAGTCACCACCATGGATGAGCTGGACTATGAAACAATGCTCAGATTGATAGAGAGTGAAGATTCTGAGCTGGCAAAGTTTTCAAGGGATTTCTTGGAGGGGCAGATTCATTTTCCCAATAACATGGTTATCGCAAAGAGAGATATTTATCTTGACTATTGTAAATTCATGTTCAAGGTGCTGCAGGGGATGCAGGAGCATTACAAGGGGAAAGGGACTCCCCGCCCGGACAGGTACCTTGGCTATGTGGGGGAACTGCTGACTACCGTGTACTTCGCCTATCATCGTGGGAGATGGCGGACAGGATTTATAGATTATCGACTGCTGAAAGAAGTATGAGGGAGAGGTCATATGCCGGAAATATCCGTAATTGTGCCCCTGTACAATACAAGGAAGTATCTGCAGGAGGCTATTGATAGCGTACTAGCTCAGACTTTTCAGGATTTCGAAATCATAGTGGTAGATGACTGTTCAACGGATGGCAGCTGGGAACTGGTAAACAGGCTTTATGGAGAAAATGACAATGTCTGCCTGTATCGCCATGAAAACAACAAGACAGCAGGTGGCGCCAGAAACACGGGCCTTGAGCACGCTAAGGGCAAATACATTGCCTTTTTGGACAGTGATGATCTCTATATGCCGGAGACATTGGAAATCATGCATAAGGCGGCCGAAAAGTACGGCGCGGAGGTAGTTCATTCCCCAGGTTGTTTGATACCCCAGGGAGATCAGGAGCAGATAAGGACAACAGACGAATTCCGCACCATTCTCTTTGACGATATGTCAGCCTCAGAAAAGCCAGTGCTGATAAACGAAGACAAGGCCTATCGCGTGGAGCTTTGGGGCAGACGGAAACTTTACGGCACCATCTGGAACAAGCTTTTCAGAAAGGATTTCCTGGACAAGCATCACATACGCTTCGAGGAAAACTTAGTGCCGGGGCAGGATGCCATCTTCCTGTTCCGTTGTATCTTCTATGCCAGAATCTACCTATGGATTCCGGACATCTTCTACATCTACCGCCGTCCTGTCACATCTGTGACCAGAAAAAAGCGGGATGCCAAATTTATCGCAATGCAGGCCAAAAATATTGCAGCGAAGATAAAGGCACTGGATACCTATATGGGTGACATCCCGTGGTTCAGTGACAAACCGGAAGTACAGGACAAAGTTCGGGAGTTTGCCATTATCGACACTGACCCCTCCTTCATTCAGCAAGGCTACCACAGCCAGGGCCTGCTGGAGGGCAGTGAGGAAGAAATCCGCCAAGCCTTCAAGGATATTTACGGTGAGCAAGGCTATTTTGCCTATTGGTATTTCCATCACTATCATCTGCTGAAGGCAGGCGCGGGAGGAACCAATGAGGGCCAGTCATACATCTTCCCCTATCATCTTTTCCAAGAGGGAGAGAGAACCGTCATCTACGGCGCCGGAGAATCCGGCCAGTCCTTCTACCGCCAGTTGCAGCGGCAAAACTACCTCAAGCCCGTAGGTATAGTGGACAAAAGAGCCAAGGAACTTAAAACCCCGGACTTCCCCGTGCAACTAGTTGAAGACCTAAAAAAGATGGACTTCGATGCCCTTCTGATTGCCGTCATCAATGAAAAAGCAGCCAGGGAAATCAAGGCCATGCTCATTCAAATGGGTATAGCAGAAAACAGGATTCGCTGGCAAGGAAATGCCTACACAGAAGATGACTATTACAACAACTACTATTTTCCCTTACTGAGAGAAAACCATCAAGCAAGACAAAACTAAAAGCCTGCCCCGTGAAACGGGGAAGGGGGACCGGCGAAGCCGGTGGAAGGGGGGACTAGTCGTCGCACCCTCTCCTTAAAGGCAAAAAGGAGCAATACACCATGAAAATAGCAATCGCTGGCACCGGCTATGTCGGTTTCGTCACCGCCGTTTGCCTGGCCGAGCACGGCCACCAGGTAACCTGTGTGGATGTGGACAAGCAGAAAATCGACAGCCTGAACCGCTACGGCAAGGCCCTGATCTACGAAAAAGACCTGGATGCCCTGATGGAAAAGAACAAGGAGCGCCTGACCTACACCACGGATTATGCCAGTGCCTACAAGGATGCAGAAATCATCTTTATCGGCGTGGGTACCCCGGAGAAAAGGGATGGCTCCGCCAATCTGAACTACGTCTACGCCGTGGCCATGCAGATAGCGGAGACCGCAGAACGTGAGTGCGTGGTGGTAGTGAAATCCACTGTCCCCATCGGCACCAATGAACGAATCGAAAAGCTTATCAAAGAGCATAGAGTGGAGGGGGCAGCCCCACTCCATGTAGCATCTAACCCGGAGTTTTTGTCGCAGGGTACGGCGGTGCACGATACTCTCCATGCCTCACGCATCGTCATGGGGGTGGAGGATGACTACTCCAAAGCAAAGCTCACGGAACTCTACAAGGATTTCGCTGCCCCGAAGATCATCACCAACCGCCGCAGTGCAGAGATGATCAAGTATGCTTCCAATGATTTCCTGGCGCTCAAGATAAGCTACATCAACGAAATCGCTAACCTTTGCGAGGAAATCGGGGCAGATATCGAGGACGTAGCCAAAGGCATGGGCTACGACAAGCGCATTGGCAGCAAGTTCCTGCGGGCAGGGATAGGTTATGGCGGGTCTTGTTTTCCAAAAGATACCAAAGCTTTGCACTGGCTATCTGACTATCATGAGCAGGAGCTGAAGACTGTCAAGGCGGCCATTGAGATCAATGACCACCAGAAGTTGAAGCTGATTCGCAAGGCTCATAAGTACTATGAGGATTTGGAAGGTGTCACAGTGGCTGTGCTAGGGCTTACCTTCAAGCCTGGCACAGATGATTTGAGAGAGGCACCGTCTCTCACCAATGTACCTATGTTGCTGGAGGAAGGGGCTATAGTGAGGGTTTATGACCCCATTGGTATGGAGCGGTTCAAGGAACTTTATCCTACTCAGGTGAAGTATTGCAAGGATATAGATACGGTCTTAAAAGGTGCGAAACTTTGCCTGATACTGACAGACTGGCCTCAGGTCAAGGAGTACCCGCTGGAAGGATTTAAGAAGAATATGGAGAGGGCCATCGTGCTGGATGGCAGGAACTGTTATAGTTTGGCAGAGGCAGAGTCTGCTGGCATGACGTATGAGTCTATGGGTCGAAAGGCCATTGTGTCAAAATCAATGGAATGAATGACAGCTGATTTGGAGGAAGAAATAAATGAGCAGGCGTACCAGGAAGAAGAACAGGCAAGTTGCGAGAAAAGCTTTGATTGAAGAAAAAAAAGTGACAGAAACAGGCAATAGCGCAGCTGCGGAAGCAAAAGAAGTAAAAGAAACAAAAGAAACAATCGTCAGAGAAGATGAAAAGACCAAAGCAAAAGAGATGCCAAAAGGTGGCTTGATTATATACGGTGCAGGGGATCATCTTAAGGATATGCTTGCCTGGCATAAAGACTTAGCCAGTAGAATTGCCAGGGTCGTAGATAAGAATGAAGCAAAGATCGGTCAAAAAGTGTACGGCCTTGATTGCAAAGTAGAGGCTCCCAAGGTTCTGAAGGAGCTTCCTGCAGGTACGCAAGTCGCTATTTCTGCTTTGCGCTATTATGGTGAGATTGTCAAAGAACTGCATGAGATCAATGCCGGCTTGGTTTGCCCAGATATTGATCAGGCATACTCGTTTATGTGCCAATTTGAAGCCAGGGGTATGCTAGTGTATGGTGTGGGAGCGCACTTAGAGGATATGCTCGCCTGGCATCCTGACCTTAAGGGAAGGATTGCCAGAGTATTTGACAAGGACCAGAAGAGGTGGGGGCAGAAGGAACAGGGTACAGGGAGAACCATAGAGAGTCCTGAGGTATTGAAGCGCATAGCACCAGGAACAAAGATTGCCATTTCTGCCATACGCTACTATGAAGAAATTGCTGAGGAAATATATGCGTTGAATCCAGGTCTGGTCTGCTTGGATATTGATGAAGCCTATGCCGCTATGCCTGTAATAAAAACTCCAGCGAAACCAGCTGCAGCAAAAACAGTTGTGGCAAAACAGAAGCCTGCCACGACTGTTGCTGCACCAAAGCCGGTGGTAAAGGTGCGTAATGAAATGAGTGTCTTGCAGAAGCAGAGGCTTAGAGGAAAGGAGTCTGCCGAAAGATGGCGACGCAAATTTCTTATTGAATGCGCCAATATGCGTAAAGTATTTTGGGGTACCAAGGGTGTGCGGGCCAATTATCTTATACAGGAATACCGTCCCTTCATGGGGAAGACGGATTTCTTTATTGATGAGGATGTGAATCTGCGTGGGCACATCAAGGCAGGGCTGCCAATTTGTGTGCCAGATGTGCTGAAGGATATACGTGGCAGATTCAAAATCATAATCCTGTCCCGTGATTATGCCAAGATTAGCGAGAAACTCAGGGATTATGGTTATATAGAGAATGTTGATTTTGTTGAGGGCAGGCAGCTTTTGGGGGAAGACGAGAACGGTTGTATTGATGTCCCCTGTGTGGACAAGACCAGGGAAGGTATGATTGTCTATGCTGAGTGCACGCATCTGGCAGATATGTTGAAGGCGCATCCAGAACTGGCTTGGGCAATCTCTCGTGTTATTGACAAGGATAAGAAAAAGGTCGGCACCCTGGTCAAGGATGTTGGCGTATCGGTGGAGCCACTGGAAGTGCTGCGTGATGTGCCTGTGGGTACGGAGATAGTTGTAGCTGATATCGAAAATTTCCAGGCTGCCAAAAAGGATATGCTCGAGTTGCAACCTGGCGTTATTTGCAAAAAAATTGATGATGTATGGCGTGAGTATGTTTGATATTTCCTGACCGTGATTGCGGTCTGGTAGATATATTTTTCTAGGAGCGATGACATGATTAGGATTATTGGGACTAATCCTCAGATAGAGGCAATGTTTGCAGGCAAGTCAACCAAGAAAGATGGCAAAGGGATTTGCGTGTTTTGCGAGAAAACGGGCCAGGTTTTGGAACATGGCACAAAAAAACAGGAAGTGTTCAAGCGTTTTCGCTCCGAAAGAAGTTTTAGCCTGTCATCTTCCATGTTTGTGGAGGCAAGGGACTATTTCCATGCTGAAGTCAATCATCGGGAAGATATTGTACCCGTACTGGATGTGGAGGGGAATACGGCAGGTTATCTTTACTGGACACGCAATCGCCTCAGGGATAACAGCATTTATCAGGGGATTCCTGCTGTAGATTTCTGGGAATATGACTTTGAAAAGTATGCTAATGATTTTGTGCTTGATTGGGCAGACAGTTATGTCTTTTTGCAATTGGAGGAATACACGTATGCCATAGCCAGGCATATTTTAAGCAAGTTCCCAGAGAAGTCGGTCTATTTCCTTGACCCTTTGGCAGAATTGGCTGTCTGGGGCAAGGAGCAGGAACGCGTGAAAGTAATCGGTTCTTTCTATGATTTGCCAGAAAATTGCAGGCACACCTCTATGCAGATTACGACCTCAGAGTACAATGCCTATAGCGATCATGCGCCTGAATCAAAGAATCTTGTTTATAATTCTATAAATATCATGTATAGCATGCTGTGGGGCAAGTCCCTTTCACATCCGGGCAAAAAGCATCATGATAAGGTAGTGGTGCGACTTGACAATAAATTTGCCAGTGTGGGACTGGTAGATATCATCAAGATTGTCATGAACTTTGCTTATCAGGCAGAGCTGCAAGGCTATGTGCCTGTGGCAGACCTTACCCAGCCCGGTTGCTGTCAGTATTGGGAGCCGGGGATCAATGTCTGGGAAGAACTTTTCAGACCATTGAGCGATATAAGGCCTGAGGAAACGGAAGATTGTGCCAATCTCATCAGTGCCCGTCAGGAGGAACGTGGCTGGCTGGTCAGCGACTGGCGCTCAAATCCCTTGTGGCGTGAGGCTGACTATAGAGGTCTGGCTACAGGCAGGTGGAGCAGCCAGCCTTGCCTGAGTGATAAAACCTGGAAATTCGTCAGGGAACATGCCCCCGAGCAGCTAAAAGCGCGCATAGAAATAGCTGCTCAAAATGAGGTGGATAAGGTAAAGCCTGTTTCATGTGCAGCTGACGGCCAACGCATACTTGGGGTGATCATCCGTGGTACGGATTACAGGAAAGAAGCCAATGCTGGTAACGAAAAGAATGCCAATAATGCCAGCGTAGAACAGATGCTTGGCTGGTGCAAAGATCTGATGAACACAGGTGGATATGACTATTTGTTCCTGGCTACGGAAGATGAAGATTATTTCCAGTTGTTTAAAGATAACTTCTCTGGTGACAAGCTCTTGTATGTAGACCAGCCACGGGTACATCTTGATTTGTCTCTGGGCAAGCGAATCACTACGGATGTACTTTTCAAGGATAAGAAAGTGGCAGGGCTTGAACTGGCAAAACTCTATCTGACTGCCTTGAAATGCTTGGTTGTTTGCGATGACCTGATTTCTTCCATGGATAATGGTACATACAGGCAGGTCCTGCGGTGGAATGCAGGCAAATATGGACTGGCCAGGATTGTAAAAGATGGAGAAGCACTGCCTGTTTCTGTCAGGAAGGAGCCCCAGAAGGCAGTTCCGGCAGCGCCTAAGGCAGAAGCGCCTAAAAAGGAAGATGCGAAAAAGGAAGCACTGCCTAGTGCGGCGGCGCCTGCTGCAGTTCTAAACTCTCAGGCACTGCTCAGTGACAGGCGCAGAGCACTATGGGTGGAGGGAAATCTGGCGCATCTCAAGAAACCGGAACTGTTGAGAGACGGAGATTTTTTCATTGCCGATAATGGCTCCGATTGTGGTAGTTTCCTGCACGGTTCGCCGGTCTGCAGTCCCGAAGTTCTGCGAAGCATGGAAGATAAGCCAGTGGTGGTGTTGTTGTTGAAAGATGGCAGTGCCGCTAGGAAAAGGCTCCTTGCCCATGGTTATGTGGAGGGAACAGATTTCATATCTTCTTCTGATTTGCAGGCCAGGACAAAAACGGAAGAAAAAGCTACCAATAGCTCAGAGCAGAAAGTGGCTCCTCTTGTGTCTATGGCAAAGGAAAAAATTTCAGAACCCGAAAAGACACCTGTGCTAGCACCTTTAAAAAAGCCAGCTACCAAGCCTCAGCCAGCTGCCAAGCCTCAGCCAGCCGCCAAGTCTCAATCAGCCGCCAAGCCTCAGCCGACTGCGCCCGTGAAGCAAAATCCTTATGATGAATTTCTTCGCAATTATGGTCAGGTTACTGAGCTTGACAGGTCGGATATGGCCAAGGATATTGCAAGTTTTGCAAACCTGCCGCTCATATCCATTATCATGCCGGTCTATAATCCCAAGGAAAAGTTTTTCCGTCTGGCCTTGGACTCTGTTTTGGCTCAGACTTATCCTCGTTGGGAATTGTGCATGGCAGATGATGCATCCAGTGAACCTCATGTGAGGAAAGTCATAGAGGAGTACAGGAAGAAAGATGCCCGTATCAAGGTGGTTTATCGTAGCGAAAATGGGCATATCTGCAAGGCTGAGAACAGTGCCTTGGAAATGGCAATCGGAGAGTTCACTGCTCTGATGGATCATGATGATATCCTACAGCCGGAAGCGATTTATTGCGTGGCAAGGGAGATAAATACATCTCATGGCGAAGTGGATATGATCTATACGGACATGGATTACATAGATGGTGAGGGGCACAGGTCAAATCCCCGTTTTGGAGGAGATTTTGATCCCATCATTTTTGCTTCCTGGAATAATGTGGCTCATCTTGATGTCTATAGGACTTCAATTTTGAAGGATATGGGAGGATTCCGCCCTGGTTATGAGGGCAGTCAGGATCACGATATGACGCTGCGTTTCCTGAAGCATACGAAGCTGGAGAGGATACATCACATTCCCCATGTCTGCTATAGTTGTAGAAAGTTGGCAGGTGATGAAAGCATAGAGCCTTTCAAGGTAAGTGATATATGTGTAAAGCCTGATAAGCCTGTGTCAGAACCAATGGTCTCCATAATAATACCTACTAAGGACAAAGTTGATATCTTAAAGGACTGCGTAGAAAGCATTCTGGCAGTGACAGATTATCCTAATTACGAAATTATTATTATAGATAACCGAAGTGAAGAACAGGAGACTAAAACATATTTTAAAGAATTGCGCAAAAGGAAAAATGTGCGCGTTTGTCGCTACGACCATCCATTCAATCATTCTGGCATATGCAATTTTGGTGTAAAGAAATCTAAGGGAGACTGTTATCTCTTCCTTAACAATGATACCAAGATGATGGAGCCAGGGTGGCTGGCAAGCATGGTGAGGGAGTTGAATAGGGAAAAGGTAGGTATTGTAGGGGCGAAACTGCTGTATGGAAACGGCAAATTGCAGCATGGCGGAATCGGACTTCGTGGTGTAAGAATAGCCCATCATCCTGGCTTGGGGACCATGGGAGATCTTGCAGGATATTGTGGTGCTTTGAAGGTTACAAGACAATGCTCTGCAGTTACTGGAGCTTGCTTGCTTATGAGGCGCGAAGCTTTTGAGAATGTACAGGGCTGGGATGAAGATAACCTGCCGGAAAGCTTCAATGATGTAGATCTTTGCTTGAGAGCTAGAAAAAATGGCTGGAAGGTAGTTTTTGATGCTCATGCAGTTCTTTACCATTTGGAGTCAATTTCTAGAGGTCATTCTTGGAATAAACCCAGAGATATAGCAAGGCAGGAGATGGAGAGAAAAGCACGTCATGTCATGCTGGATCGCCATGGCAGAGAACTTTTTAATGATCCATTTTATAACCCGAATTTGAGCTGGGATGAACCGACCTACAGAATAGCAAAATTTCCTGCAGTGTCGAAACCTTGGCGCCCTTGGATAGAGTTGGTATGTCCATTCCCGCTTGGAGAGATTTTGGTGGGAGTTCAGGCGGCCTGTCATGCTTACAGACAGGGAGTGAAATTGAGATTGCATGTGGCGGCAGAGTATCTGCCGTGGTTGTCAGATTTCCAGTTGCCATTCGCGGTACTTCCTTTGTTCATTGCTGTTCCTGCTGAGGGAAAGAGTGAGGCAGCTTATCGAAAGGCTTGTGAGCAGGTGGCTGCTCTGCCGGATTCATCTGGCCTTGTTGTAGGAACTTGTCCCAAAGATTCTTTTGAAAGGGATCACAGGCTTAATATCGTTGAATATCTTCTGAGCCAGTTGCGACTTCCTATCGGTGAGAGGTTGGAGCGCTTTTTGCCTGAGGCCAAAGAGCTTGGCAAGGAGGTCAAAGAACTACTGTCTGGAAAGATTGCCTTGTTACAGGTGACAGGTGATCAGAAGCAGTCAGATTTGCCACAAGAAGTGGCAGAGAAAATGGTGAATCTGTTGCACAAGACGGGATTCCGCGTGGTGCAGATTGGCATGAACGAGACTGAATTGGCAAAGGGAGTTGATGCCTGCCTGTTTGAAGCGGGTACGGCAGGCTTCTGGTACACGGTATTTATGCAGGTGGATTTAATTGTCAGCGCTGATTCCTGGACTGCACATCTGGCCACTGTGCTGGACATGCCTTTGATTGAAATATTTGGAGGAACTACGTCAGATGATTATTTTAGCAGACCGTTCTTTGAGAAAGGTACATCTGGCAGTTTGATTTTGGAGAATTTCATATTGAGTGAAAAAAGTATATGTGATTTTTGCCTCGGATTAGCAGGTTGTGCCAATAAAGTATGATTGATTTAAATAAATGTTATGTTATATAGGATTATACGGTGTGGTAAGGGGTGAAAGCTTTGCTATTAGGTGAAGAATTACTTGAAGTATTAGTAAGTATGGAGTTGCTATCTGATAAGGATATAGCAAGGTTATATGCTCGGATTATAACTGGTAAAAATAGATTATCATGTGAAAGTTTGTTTAGAAAATTAATCATATTAAAACCAAATTCTTATGAGGCTAGAAGATGCTTGGCAGAATGTTTAATGCTGTCGTTAAAATTTAAAGAGGCTGCAAATGAATGGCAGAAAATAAACCTTTCGAGGAGAATAATTGCGTTTTAGCCTGTATTCCTGCCAGAATTGTAAAACGGGAGTGTAATTGGTCATTTTGATGCAGAGGAGTGCATAGAGAAATGTTTTCAGCTGGGAGATATCTGTATTATAGGGGATTCTATATTGTTAAAAATGATGTAGTGTTGCCAAATTTTGATAGGTATAACATAGATGGTGAGTATAGTCTTTTTGTACACTGTGAGCAAACGATAAAAGAAGTCAAAAATGATAAAATGAAATTATGGGTTATAGGAATATTTTACAACCTAGATGGATTTCAATTAGAAGATGTAAAGCGATTTGAGGACTTAGAAGGGATTCTTTACAATACATGTGGGCGTTATATAATCGTAGTTTTATGTGATAAAGAGATAAGAATATATGGCGATCCATCAAATTCAATGTCATATTGTTATTCCATAAAGAGTGATGTAGTGGCAAGTTCGTCAAAACTATGCGCCTTTTTATCAAATGATATGGAGAAGTCTGATATTGATAGGATTTATCAACAATTGGGACTAACTAAAGGGTTTGGATATATTACAAATGAAACATCTTACAAGGATGTTTTTTGGGGAATTCCTAATTTTTATTTAAATATGTTGCAGAAAAGATTAGTTAGATTTTTCCCGAATCATAAAAATCCTTTTATGGGATTGAGTATAGGCGAATGTGTTTTAGAAATACAAAAAAATATGCAAAAACAGATACACTTTTTAAAAAGTATTTGTAGTAATATAGTCATGGAGATTACAGGGGGGGGTTGATTCTAGATTTGCTCTAATTATGTGTAGTAAGTTTGCAAATCAAATAAGATTCTATACTTATGATATTAATGGTTTTTTTAAAGATGATATCACTTCAGTAAAACGGATTGTAGATAGATACAAGTTGAACTACATAATGTATGATATTCCTACAAGTTCCTATGAAACATATAATAACTATTGGTGCTTTAGAGAAATCACTTGTATGAATAATGATATACCACAACATATACCACAATTAGCCTATTTCTTAGCAGAAAAATTTCATGATAAAAATGCTATACGAATTTATTCAAGAATTTCTGAAATAGGTAGAGCGTATATACCTTCGTATGACTATATGGGAGATATGAGACTTGTTCATGCAGAATTGGTGCATGTTCAAAGAAAAAACAAGGATTTAATTGAAGCAATCTTATTAGATCAAAATGAGAGTTTATACAAAAAGGCTAGAGAATTTCTGTCCATACTTAACTATGATGATATAAAAAATCTTGGTTACGATGAATTGGATTTATTCTACAATGAGAGACGCATGGGGATGTGGAATGGGCAAACTTGTATCGATTTTGAAGCAGCTTTTATGAATAGTATTTCGTTGTATAATAATAGAAAAGTTATGGATATATTACAGTCTAGGCCGTTTGTAGAACGTGTGCAAAGCTGTATTTATAATATGGTGTTGGATTCTGATTCTGTGATTGGTGCAGATAAAAGGGAAAGGTTGCTTAAAAGGATAAAATTATTGATAGATAGAAGATTTTTGGACGACGCAATAATGTTACTTAATAGCAAAACTATGATGCAAGAGAAACCTTTTATGGCATATAGAGAACTGGCAAGGTGTTATTATTGGAAGAAAGATTTCGAAAAGGCTGTACAGTTTATGGATGCGGCTATAAAGTTAAATCCTGTATATAATCATAATCCATGGTTTGTGAGAGAGAAGTGCTGCTATTTGTATATGGGAGGTGAATATGAAAAATGTATAGAATATATTTTCTCAGTAAAGCGTGGTGCAGAGATGGATTATGTCATGTTGGCTAAATCGTACGCAAGATTGAATGATGAGAAGGCATATACATATGCAAAAAAATGCTTTGAAATAAATACTGATAAACTGTTGCTTATACATGGATATCCAGAACAAGCAGAAATATGGAAAGACTTATTTGCAATAGTGTCAGCAAAAGAAAACGATGTAATGTTCTACAGGAAAAAATATGAAATTTATGTTAAGTCTAGAGGCATAAAGATGTACCCGTCATGGTATGGTGAAATGTTTGAGTTAAACAAGAAGGAAATGTTTATAAAATAATCATTTTTGCGAGGTGCTAATGTTATGAATAGGAGAATAATTTGATGCAGCTTTCTCGTCACATTGCATAGAACATCAGGAAAATTTTATCCGTCACCTTGACAATGTATCAAATATTCTGAATCCCCGGGGGCGTACTATCTCTGTATTCCAGACAAGAGGTATATTTTTGATCATTATAAACCAGTAACTACTTTTGGTGAATCGATAGATGAGTATATTGATTCCAGATTAAGTTTTAGAAAATATTTTAATATGATACTATCTGTTCATAATGACTGCAAACAACATTGGAATGGATTACATGGAGATAGAAAACTTACGTCCAAAGATATTAAAGATTTATTTGAAAAGAGACAGATGTTGAATTCTCTGTGTCAGAATATTTTTCTCATGTGAAATGAAAAAGGAGAGATGTAGTTGGTATCGGGGTTAGTTTCAATTATTATGCCAACTTATAATAGAGCAAGGATTATAAGTGATGCTATAAAATCTGTTTTATCGCAAGAGTATGGTGATTTTGAACTCATTATTGTAGATGATGGTTCAAAAGATAATACGGAATTAGTGGTGAGGCAGTTTAAAGATGAGCGAATTATATATCATGCATATCATCCTAATCAAGGGGGGAATCATGCCAGAAATGTTGGATTGAGATTATCTAAAGGAGAATACATAGCTTTCCTAGATACAGATAATAAATGGGAAAGCTCCTTTTTAACAAAACAGATTGAAACATTGAACAGGTTAAAGGCTGATTTTTGTTTTTGTAGATTAGCTATACATGAAGAACATAAAACGCAGATTGTCCCATCAGAAGCTAATGAATTATTCCATTCGGAAAGATTATTAGATAATGCAAAACTGGTGCGTGCAATGCTGGGGGGCAACCAGATAGATACTAATATTGCATGCATGAGACGTAGGTGTATTGATGAAAACCAAGGATTTAATGAAAAATTGAGACGATTGCAGGATTGGGAGTTTTTCTGCCGGGTAATATTGCCACAGAAATATAAAGTAGCATTTATACCAGAAGTGATGGTTCACAGCTTTATTCAAAAGGACAGCATAAGATATAAATATGATTTTATAGCAGGTTTTCTTTATGTGTTTGAGCTATGGATGGATTTATATAAAGCACATGATATGGTGGATGCTCAGTGTGAAAGAATTATCCGTCTTAGTATGGATTCCAAAAGAAAGATAGCCAGGCAGGATGCTTTGGTGGGGTTATTAAGACTGGTATCAGAGGATACTATTAAGCGTGCTATTAAGAAACTTAAACTGAAGTCATATAATCTTGAGAAAGCTAAAAAAATCGTATGCAATTCTGTATGCATTGGGCAATATCAATCTATTCTTAGTATTATCGAGGGTAAAAACTTGATTATTTATACTGATGATGATTCTTTGCAATCAAAACTTCCAGCAGTAGATAAGATGTTTTTGAATCACGTAAACTTTATTGCGTGTGATGATATAGAAAATGTTAAAGGGGTGGAGAATGGTATACCAGTTATTCACTCGTCATATTTAGAGGAGGGAATTTCTAAAATGTTTATCATGATTTTAGGTAACTCAAACTTCGCACAAGAGAAACAGGCCAGCACCTATGTGCGGTGTAGAGCCATGACTCCTAGAAAGTCTGCCTCATGCACAGCGTTTCAAACACTTGTTCCATAAATTCGGCAGATTTTCCAAGAACAAATCGAGCATCATGTCCAGTTCCTTTTCCATAAAAAACGTCTTTCCCTTTACCGTAGCAATAAGTTCTTTCAAGAGCAACACCAAGGCATCGAGATAACGCAGATCCTGCAATTCGTCATAAGCGAGATAGAATAGCTCACCTATGCTCCGTTTATCGACATTCCGGCGCTGCTCTAGTGACAACATCATATACCTTGCAAATACAACGGATACATGTGATGTCATTGCATCATAAGACAGAGCGTGGCTTTCTTTCCCAAGTTTCAGGAATGACTTGCATATCTTGAAGAAAACCTCGATATTCCAGCGCTTTCCATAAGTCTGGATGATGTCTTCCTCAGACAAACAGGTATCTGTGGATACCAAGATTAGATAGTCCTTGGGGTTGCTTCTGTTCCTAACGAAAACGAGTTTGACTGGCAGAGTTTTTCCTTCCTTTACCACCGCCGCCTCTACTGAAAGCAGATACTTTGAGCAACCAGGACGCTTTTTAGACTGGCGAAAGATTGCCATTACACTCTTCATGCGTTCGTCATGAAGGAAATGACTGTTTTCAGACTTTTTTACCATAGCAATGGCATCGAAGCCGAGTTCCTTGACTTGAACAAGGGAAGACGGTGAACAGAACCAGGTGTCAAAAAGAACGTAGCGGGCTGGAATCTCCATAGATTTTGCCTCAGCCAAGAGCTTCTGCATAACAACGGTAGCCTTAGTCTGTGCCAGCTTGCGCTGTTTCCCGCCGTTGCTACGCGAGTCGATCTTATCCGAAGACTCCTGCAGCCGATTGACACGATTGGCAGATGAAAGCAGACAGTGGCTGAGTGGCAGAAACGAATTCCCATCACTCCAGCCGAGAGTCAGCATGCGGAACCCCCGCGTATACTTGTGCTCGACGTGGTCAAACACCTTGGCAAGCAGCTCCACATTCTTGGAACGTGCCCTGCTTAACAAGGAGTCATCGATGATAAGCACGTTGCGCCGGTTTTCATTGGTAAGAGGTACAATTTTTTGAATGATGGATTTACCAAGCTGCAGAGTGAATTTGCGCCAGTTGACACAACTGGAATTCATGAAACGGTAAAAGGTATCTTTAGCAAAGGGAATAACAGATGAATCCATCTTTTCCTGCTGATAAAAGGACTTGTTGCGAAAGGCATTCTCGAACGCAACCTTAAACACATTGCTTACAGAGAAACCGCGAACCTTATAGGCATTGCAGGCCTTGAGTATCTTGCCAACATGGAATTCTTCCAGGAAACAAGATATTTTTGAAGAAAGTTGTTCACCAAAGATATGATTCTGTGATACAATGTTCATGGCATAAGCCCTCCGTTTATGTTATGATTGCTGTCACTTTCATTATACAAAACGGAGAGAGCTTATGCTATTTTTTTAGGAAATGGTACAAGTCGAATAATTTGGCAGTTTCACAACTGCGAAGTTTGAGTTAGGTAATTATAATGAACACAAAAAATACATTGAATCATTAGGTTATGTTGAAAATGTTGATTTTATGGATTTAGGACAGATTATGAGTTGCAGGTAAAATACGAGCACTGGTGTTTTTTGGTAGGTGAATGCTCTTGGCAAATACAGAATTCAAGTGGGAAAAAGGGAAGATAGGCAATACATCTATCGGTAGATGTTCTTATGGATATGAAGCTTTCTTGAAGCCCTTTGGATTTAACTGTAAATCCATTGGTAGCTTTTGCTCTATTGCCAATGGAGTTTCAGTGCTTGATAATCATCCATTTATGGTGACAACTTCACCATTTCTTGATCTAGGGGCACCATTTAGTGATGGTGAGGCTGAGTTTTCCAAGTACTATTGTACATGTGAAACATCAAACTGAGATGGGTGATACTCATTTGCAAAAGCTTTTGCTACAAATTGTGGGGGCACATTGAATATTGTGCCATGGCTCGAGGCTGGCAAATAAATGGCTTTGAGTTTTCTAATTTACATAAATAATAGAGAGTGGGAACATTTCATCGTAATAGAGTAAAGGGGAATGTGCTCTGAGGAGGTTTTAATAATTATGGAAGCTGTCTTTGAACATGAGATGGCAGTGGTTGCTATTCTAAAAAATGAAGGGAATTATATAAAGGAGTGGCTTGACTATCATATGTCAGCTGGGGTTACCAAATTTTATTTATATGATAACGAGAGCGAGGATAATCTTAAGAATGTTTTACAACCTTATATTGATGCACAGATTGTGGATTACATGTATTGGCCTGGCACTTGTATGCAGCTAAAGGTTTATAATGATGCTCTCAAAAAACATCGCTTTGACTGTCGTTATATGGCGTTTATAGATGCTGATGAGTTTATATTTCCTAAAGATAGAAGAACAATACCTGAAGTAATTGGCTCAATAATGTCACTGGATCCTCTTGCGGGAGGAGTGGTAATAAATTGGCGTGTATTTGGTTCTTCTGGTCAGGAAAAAAAGAATTTAGATTTAGGTGTTATAGAAAGATTTAGGTTTCGCGCAAAAGATGATTTTGGTCCTAATACACATATTAAAAGTATTGTAAATCCAAGACGTGTTGAAAATGTAGTGCATGTACATTATGCTGATTATCTTACGGGAATGTATGCAATTGATGAGCATGGCAATAAAGTGGTGTTGTCTGCATTTAATGGAAAAAATACGGTTGATCGTATATGTATAAATCATTATTTTGTTAAATCAAGGGAGGAGTGGTTACAAAAGAGATCTAGAGGTACGGCTGATACTGGCAGAGTACGTTCTATGAAAGACTTTGAAAATCATGATAAAAATGATGTTTATGACGATGGCATTTTAAACTATTATAAATTGCGGAAAGTCGACAAAAGGAAACATGGCAATTCTAAACAGGTAGTTTCCTTGGCTTTGAATAAAATACGAGATTATTTAGAAGGGGAATCTGTTTTTTCTGAAAATGTAAATGCGGAAGTGATTTTGTCTTATTGGTATTTGTGTAAAAAGTATTATTTAAAGTTACTAGAGTATGATGAAGAAGAAATAATAGAGTTTTTTGTTGGAATTTTGGAATGCAGGGATGTTGGGGAAGTAAATGAGTGGGAATTTAGATTGTTGCAGAACTGTCTGCCTGATTTCTTTAGTTTTATCAAAAAGGATATAGATAAAAGAAATGCAATGCAATATATATTGTGGAAATTAGGGGGAGATATTGCAAAAATAGCTACAAAGAAAAATGTAAATTTACTAAAAACATATCATGACACAAGGGTTTATATTAATGCCAAAGGTAAACTTTATCATAATGGGATAAACGATGACGAGAAATTTGATCATGGATTGCCAGTATATGCTTCCCTGGTAGCTCACGGTATGTATATTTTTTTTGTTGAATTGGAAGATTGTATGATGTATATAAGTGAATTCGATAAAGGCGGGAGTGCAAAGCTATCTATATTACCACAGCTTTTTCGAGTAGAAGAAAATAAAAATGGAACAATTTCAATACATCAGAATAATGGTTTTGTATCTGCTATTAGTAATGGATGGTTTCGCATTCAACCACACAATCGAGAATGGGAGCAGTTTTTTTTAGAACCTTCAGTTATGAACATTAATATCGGGCGTTTTGGTTTTAGGGAAATCCTAAAATTAGGTCCCCAAAAAGAGATGGTTAATAATGGACTTTTTTGCAGGAGAAAAAAAGAAAGGATTGAACATAAAGTTTTTCGTGATTTATGCACAGCTAGAGTAGATATAAAAAGTTGTGGTAGAAACTGTGGAGTGGAAGTAAAAAATATGTTGACAGATGTCACTTTGAATCTGGAAAAACAAACGCCTGTAAATATAGATAGTAAAACTGTGGTGGTACAAAGTATTATAGGCGTGATGAAACTATCAGTTGGTTGCATCGGTGCAGGGATTTTGAACATAGAACTTAGAGGGCTATTACGTCTTAATAAAGATGGAAAAAGTCTTCCTTACTGGATTACTTATACATCTGTGCGTGCAAATGATAATAGCATCTTACCTAGAGCGATGGACGTATGTTATGATAGTCCAATAATATTAAAAAAAGAAGTACAAGATGGAGAGACGTTAATATTAGATATAAATTGGCAACCTTGCATGAAATCTGTAAAAGATCTTATGTTAGTGGAATAAAATTTTTACATTTAGATTACGATTGTTGTAAATGCGTTGGGAGAGTAGCTGTTCGTAAGTAGCGTGGGAGTCGATTTCAGGCAACTCCAGCATGATGTTCACCTTCTTTATCAAGTACTATTGTACATGTGAAACATCAAACTGAGATGGGGATACTCATTCGCAACAGCCTTTGCTGCAAATTGTGGGGGCACATTGAATAATGTGCCGTGGCTCAAGGCAGGCGAATATACGGCTTTGAGTTTTCTAATTTACATTTTCAGTAGAGAAGGAGGGTAGCTTTATACCTATGAATGTTTTGGTTATAGGCAATGGATTTGATTTGGCACATAAATTACCTACATCTTATGTAGATTTCATGAACTATTTGGATTTTTGTAATGCTGTTAATATAAATCGAGATATTCTTAAATATATAAGTCATGGTGATGATGAAAATAGGATATGGCAAACTTTAAACCCAAAACTTAAAACATTGATTTTAAATCATTTAAATGTAGAAAAAAGTGAGGAGCTTTTACCACCTAGTATTATAGAGCTTATGAACCAAGATAATTGTTGGTATAAATATTTTGATTACGAGATAAAACACAACAAATTTGCAAAGAAAAACTGGGTTGATTTTGAGGCAAAAATTGCCGTTGTTGTGAGATGCTTAGAAGGAATAATTCAAGGTGAAAAGGTGGCGAAATATAGAAATAATGATAAAGCTTCAATTTTAACATTACTGGCTAATGGAACAATTAGTGGTTTTGAAAATGAGAATGAATATATAGAGTATATTCGCAAAGACTTAGACCTGTTTATCAAGTGCTTAGATAAGTATATAACGATAGTTGATAAAATTAAATTGTCGGAAAGCGAAAAAATAAGCTGTGTTGAAAATATTGATGTTGATAAACTGGTAAGTTTTAATTATACAGAAACTTATTCTAAACTATATAAAAATATTGAGAGAGATTGCATTGATTACGCACATGGCAAGGCAGGAGAAGCGGATAAAGGAGATATAAGTAACTTGGTGTTAGGTTGTGAAGAAACCTTGAAGGGAGATTGGAGGAGTATTGTTACACAGTGCGGATATTTTAAAAAGTATTTACAGAGGGATGTAAAGGGGACTGGACGTAATTATAGGAATTATTATAGAGAAGGTAAGAGCGAGAAAAACGTTTTGTATATTTTTGGCCATTCGCTTGATATAAATGATGGAGATATTATCAAATACATGATTGATAAAAGTGATAAAGTTGTTATTTTTTATTGGAATGTTGATGATGTGATTAATAAAGCTCAAAATCTTGTTCGTATTATGAGTAAGGAAGGCTATGAAAATGCCAGATGGAAAATAGAATTTAGAAGGCAGTAGCTTTGTGAGGCTATTGTGTCGATGCGTGAGCTGATTATAAGTCTTTGGAGAATTGGCCCCAGAAACTGCCTCAAGAGAAGCTAGTTGTATCTTCGTTGAATAGTCCTTTGCTGAAGGCCTTTTGGGATGTTTGGCAGGGACGACTGGACATGGAGGTGCTCTCTGACTACAGCTACGATGGAATGTTCAGCGGTCAAGTCGGGATACAGCTTTATGAGCATGATGTTTTTCCTTCCACAAAGAAAATGAGTATTTGAGAGCTCGGTTGGCGGTTTGAGGCGTGTCTTGTTTAAGTGTTGCTGGTTGTTGTTGTGAAAATGGGAGGTATATTTTTGATTAAGAAAGGCATTATCTTAGCAGGTGGTTCTGGCACCAGATTGTATCCTTTGACGGAGGTGGTTTCCAAGCAGCTTATGCCGGTGTACGACAAGCCTATGATATATTATCCTTTGAGCACGTTGCTATTAGCGGGCATCAATGATATTTTGGTTATCACCACGCCCCATGACCAGGAAGCTTTCAGACAGCTTCTGGGGAATGGCAGCCAGTTGGGGATTAGCATCAGTTATGCTGTGCAGCCACGACCTGAGGGTTTAGCCCAGGCGTTCTTGATTGGTGAGGAGTTTATCAATGGGGATGCCTGCGCTTTGGTGCTGGGGGACAACATCTTTTATGGTTCGGATCTTGCTAAATCCATGCAGAAGGCTGCTGTCTGTGATGATGGCGCTACGGTCTTTGCCTATTATGTGTCTGACCCTGAGCGCTACGGCGTAGTGGCTTTTGACAAGGAAGGCCGCGCCACCAGCCTGGAGGAGAAGCCGAAGGAGCCAAAGTCAAATTATGCGGTGACTGGTCTTTATTTCTATGATAAGGATATCGTGGATATTGCCAAGGAAGTGAAGCCCTCGCCCCGTGGGGAACTGGAAATCACCGATGTGAACAAGGCTTATCTGGCAGCGGGCAAGCTCAGGGTGGAGAAGATGCGCCGCGGCTATGCCTGGCTGGATACGGGAACTCATGAATCCCTGCTGCAGGCAGCCCAGTTCGTCCAGACTATCCAGGCCCGCCAGGGGCTCAAGGTAGCCTGCATCGAGGAAATCGCTTATCGCATGGGCTATATCGGGCCTGAGCAGCTGCTGAAGCTGGCGGAGCCTATGAAGAAGAATGCCTATGGCAAGTATTTGCAGCAGCTGGCTAGAGAAAAATAAGGAAAGGTCGCAGAGAGAATGAAAGTAACGGAAACTAAGCTGAAAGGCGTTTATGTCGTGGAGCCGCAGGTCTTTGGCGATGCGCGGGGCTGGTTCATGGAGAGCTGGTCCAAGCGCAAGCTGGAGGAAGCTGGCCTGAAAGTGGAGTTCGTGCAGGACAACCAGTCTTACTCCTCTCAGAAGGGCATCCTGCGTGGCCTGCACTATCAGCAGAATCCCATGTGCCAGGCCAAGATGGTGCGCTGCACCAGGGGCAAGATCTTCGATGTGGCGGTAGATATCCGCCAGGGTTCCCCCCAGTACGCCCAGTGGGTAGGGGTGGAACTCTCCGCCGAGAACAAGAAGCAGCTCTTTATCCCCCGTGGCTTTGCCCACGGCTTCATCACCCTCACGGATGAGGTGGAAGTGCAGTACAAGGCTGACAATTACTACGCTCCCGAGTGCGATGGCAATGTGCGCTGGGATGATCCTGAGATTGGCGTGGAGTGGCCCATCCAGCCGGTGATTCTCTCCGACAAGGACGAGAAGGCGCCGACCCTGGCTGAGCGCATGGAGAAGAAGGAAATCAACTTTGTCTATGAGGAGATGAAGTAATGAATATTGTTGTAACCGGCGGCGCCGGCTTCATTGGTGCCAATTTCGTCTACTATATGCTGGAGAACCGTCCCGAGGACAAGATCATCTGCTATGACAAGCTGACCTATGCGGGCAATCTGGCTACGCTGGCAGAGGCTCAGAAGAACAAGCAGTTCAAGTTTATCAAGGGCGATATTGCTGACTGCGAGGCAGTTTACAAGCTGTTCGAGGAAGAAAAGCCTGACGTCATTGTGAACTTCGCTGCCGAGTCCCATGTGGATCGCTCCATCGAGAACCCTGAGATCTTCCTGCAGACCAATGTCATCGGCACCAGCGTGCTGATGGATGCTTGCCGCAAATACGGCATCAAGCGCTACCATCAGGTATCCACTGATGAGGTTTACGGCGACCTGCCCCTTGACCGTCCCGACCTCTTCTTCACGGAGGAGACGCCGCTGCATACCTCTAGCCCGTATTCTGCTTCCAAGGCCTCTGCAGATTTGCTGGTCATGGCCTACCACCGCACCTACGGACTGCCCGTGACTATTTCCCGCTGCTCCAACAACTATGGGCCTTTCCACTTCCCCGAGAAGCTCATTCCCCTCATGATCATAAACGCCATGCACGATAAGAAGCTGCCCGTCTATGGCGACGGCCTCAATGTGCGCGACTGGCTTTTCGTGAAGGATCACTGCGCGGCCATCGAGATCATCCTGCGCAAGGGCAAGGTAGGCGAGGTCTACAACATCGGTGGCCACAATGAACGCCAAAATATCCAGGTGGTGAAGGCTATCCTCAAGGAACTTGGGAAAGGCGAGGAGCTGATCGAGCACGTCACCGACCGCAAGGGCCACGACCGCCGCTATGCCATCGACCCCACCAAGATCCGCGAGGAGCTGGGCTGGGAACCTACTACTAGCCCAGAGGCTGGCATCAAGGCTACGGTCAAATGGTATCAGGAGCATGAGGACTGGTGGCAGCGTATTGTCTCTGGTGAGTATCAGAATTACTACGATAATATGTACGGCAATCGGCAGGTTATTGAATGAATCATAAATCCCCTCGCTAGGCGGGGGGATGACTCACACGATGCTATATTTTTCATATAGCTGATTTCTTAATGTAGCATTCTTCGTAGCAGACAATATTTCATCATTTCTTCCCATCTCCAGCAGACGAGCAATGAGCCGTGAAAGCTTATCCTATCCATCAGCCCTGTCTTATGTTGATGGCAACAGACACGTTTAGACCTGCATTGCTGCAGAATTCTTCAAAGTATTTCTTGTCATCATGGTCAATTCTGACGCTGAGGGTAGATTGTGCCATATATATCACTCCTTTTTATACGTTATATAGCTTGTGTGTGACAATGGCAATACAAAAAGTCTTTATCCATGGTAAGGAGGAGTATATGGAAAAGTATAAAAATAAAGTTGGACGGCATAAAATCGTCTATAGCCACACGGGTGAATTCGATGCCTGGGTGCCTGCCACCATGGAATTCCTCGGCACGCTGATGCCACCCACTCTCTCCAAGCGGGCGGCTGCCATGCTGCTCCTGGTGGCTGGCATGGGCAATGAGGAGATTGTGGAGCTCACGGGCATGTGTATCCGCAGCGTCCGTGCACTCAGGAAAACCATGGAGGAGCAGGAGCCGACCTCCGAGCTCTTTGCCATCAAGCCCGGCAGCGGGCGAAAGAGAAAGACCGAGGGCATAGAGGAGCAGGTGTGGGCTGAGTTGGACACAGGCAACTATCAAACACATAAGGATGTGGCGGATATGCTGAAAGAGAAGTTTGGCATAGATGCCTCGGTTAATCTGGCTGCCCGGGTGATGAAGCGGTGGAAGGCGGCTCGTGAAGAAATCTCGAAGTGATAGGGGGGCAGCTTCTGTGGTTTGGAAGAATAAGTTCCATGAGCGGATAAACGAATTGTGGAAGCGGGCCAAAGTCCGAAATCGCAAATTGACACAGGCTGAGTATGCCGGTTGCTTCGGTGTGACCAGAAATGCTCTGCTGGGCTGGCTGCGAGGCTCAGGGCAGCCTGATACAGACGGCCTGGTCCGTATCGCCAGCACAGAAAACGTCAGCTTGTCCTGGCTGCTGGGAGCTGAGTGCTCCGGTGGCAAGGACGAATCTCCCTGGGATGAGCAGGAGATACTTCATATTTATCGAAGCATCAGCCCGGAGCATAAGGAGATCTTGATGGAGCTGGCAAAAAAATTTCAAATACATGATAGAAAACTGTCATAAAAACGGACTTGCATGTGATGATTATTTCCCATGCAAGTCCGTTTTTGGCTATCTGATAACTGAAAGAGAAAAGGGGCTGTATGAGAAAATCAGACCATGGAATACAAGAGCCTTCCGTTGGGGCGGGGGTTACCGTAGAACAGTTATATCGTATTTGGGTATGATGGTGTCTCTGGTAATGATTGTTAGATTCCTGGGTTGTGCCTGAGCCACGAGTAGTCTGTCAAATGGGTCTCGATGTATGAATGGTAGCTTTTCTACTATGTCCAGGTCTGGGTAATCTATTCCTAAAAATTGTATTGATTCTTCTTTGCATATACTGGCCATTTCCTCAAAAGTGTAGGGAAAACGGAGCTTTCCTAAGCTTTTCTTTATGGACATAAGCAACGTGGTAGCCGATTATTATTGGGTAAATTGTAGGGAGGCTTAGGAGGAAAATAAAAGCTCCCGCCGTAGCGGGAGCCGTGTTAGTGGTCAGGTGATGCTGTATTTTTCGTAAAGCTGATTTCTAAGTACCGCATTCTTGGTGGCCGAAAGTATCTCGTCTGTTTTTCCAAGTGCCAAAAGGTGGGCAATTAGGCGGGAGAGCCTGTCTTCACCTCTTGCCTCGCCTCTTGCTTCACCTCTTGCTTCACCTCTTGCTTCACCTCTTGACTCTGCCTCTTTTATAGAATTTTCCCATGCTCTGCACATATTGATCACCTCATCGTCATTTTTCAAATGTAAGTCGGTTCCCGTAGTGGTTTGGATAAAATCGGCAGTATTTCTGTCGATGGCTTGCATACGCTTGTTATTCTGTATCCAGTCCATGTTGTCATCATGCTGATGTTTGAGGAATTGCATGGCAGCCCCCAGGCTGGTGCGAAATTTGTCGAAGTCTTGCTCATCCAGCAAATCAGGGGACAAGAGGTTCAACTTGTAGTCGGGTACGAACCGCAGGATTTGCTTGTCCTTCACCGCCAGCAGGTCATGGATGCTCTGGCAGCCATCCCAGTATTTGCCGCTTAGGTTCAGCACAATGGTAATTACGGGCTTCAGGCGGTCACCTTTGCCAAGGCCGGAGAGAAATTCATGGTAGGTTTGCTTTGGCTTGTCTTTGCGGCGCTGCTCGGTGATGAGTTCCACCTGCTCAGTGTAGCTCAGGGCATCATATAGCATTGCCCGGACGGCCATAGCGTAATTGACTTTTGACTCAATTTCCAGACCAAGGATCAGGTAGATAGCCTGGTCATCATGTTGGGCAGCGTAGAGCCTTAGGATATCGCGGTATTTTTGCACATGTTTTCTGGCCTTGTTGCCATAGGGGATGGCGAGGGCTGTGGTATCCAGTTCATTCAAGTATTCAGGCTTGATGACGTTTTTGCCGTCATATATCCAGAAGTTGAAAATGTCGCAGAATCGTTCTTTGTTGGATAGGTAGGCCTTTGCCTCGGTATCAATTTTACCCATGGTGCCGCTCCTTTCTCTCAGTATAGCACAAATTAAGTTGCCACAAAATGTTTTCCCTGTTACTTCAACGGAATATATGTTCTGTTTTAGGTTAATTATAACATCTTGCATGATGATTGTATATATCTCTTGTAAATTTTCTCACTAATATGAAGGAGTGTTTCTATTGAAAATTGCACTAATCACCAGCATCACCGGCCAGGATGGTTCCTATCTCACCGAGCTTCTGCTCGCTAAAGGCTACGAAGTTCACGGCATTATCCGCCGTCATAGCACACCTTGCACAGATCGCATTGATCATCTCCTGTCAGACCCTGCCAACAGGGAGCGTCTTTTCCTCCACTATGGCGACCTGACGGATTCCTCTAACTTTCATCGTCTGCTCACGGAGATAAAGCCTGATGAGGTTTACAACTTGGCGGCTCAGTCCCATGTGGGAGTGTCCTTTGAGGTGCCAGAGTATACGGCTGAGGCTACCGGGGTGGGGACGGTGAAGATGCTGGAGGCTATTAGGCAGTCGGGACTGCCCATCAGGTTCTATCAGGCTTCCACTTCGGAGCTTTTCGGCGGCATTCCGGGGACGGCTCCACAGAGTGAGGCTACGCCTTTCTATCCCAAGTCTCCCTATGGGGCGGCGAAGCTCTACAGCTATTGGATCACCAAGAATTACCGTGAGGCCTATGGCATGTTTGCCTGCAACGGCATTCTTTTCAACCATGAATCACCTCGCCAGGGCGAGACTTTCGTCACCCGCAAGATTACCTTGGCAGTGGGAAGGATTATGACTGGCAAGCAGGAGAAGCTGAGTCTGGGCAATATGGATGCCAAGCGTGACTGGGGCTTTGCCGGGGATTATGTGGAAGGCATGTGGCTCATGCTGCAGCAGGAGAAACCGGATGATTTTGTCCTCGCTACCAATGAGACTCATACCGTCCGCGAATTCGTGGAACTGGCTTTCAAGGAAGCTGGCGTGGAAATCGAATGGCGTGGTGCCGGTGTGGAGGAAAAAGGCTACTGCAAGAAGACAGGCAAGCTCTTGGTAGATGTAGACCCGCAGTTCTTCCGTCCTGCCGAAGTTGAGCTGCTCTGGGGCGACTGCACCAAGGCAGAAAAGGAACTGGGCTGGCAGCGCAAGGTCAGCTTCCCGCAGCTTGTGAAGATGATGGTAGGAGCAGACAGGATACAGTAAAAAGTAAAAGCCGCCCCTGTGGGCGGCTGGAGTTAAGGAGCGACAGGTGAAGCGCTTTGGTTATCAATAATATCCACATAGGAGGATATAGCCTGTTCGACAAGCGCATTCATAGAGATGTTCTTCTTCACTGCCTCTGCAGCAATACGTTTGTGCAAATCGGGACGGATGCGGACATTGAATAATCCACGGTACTCTTTCTCCGGCTCTTTGCCGACTTCTTTGCAAAAATCCAGATAGTCATCAACGGCAGCATGGAATTCAGCCTCTATGCGGGATGAATCCTCGCTTTCAAAAGTGACAAGGTCGTTGATGCCTTCAATCTTGCCATGCAAGAGCATCGCGTCTGCATCAAACTCTATGCGGGTGCAGTAACCTTTGTATTCCAGTGTGCTGTTCATATTAGATATCTCCTTTGCTTTTCAGAGTGTCATGCAAGTCGCGAGTAGAAGAAGGGGACATGATCATTTTTTTGTAACTTGATTTTGGTTACATTATATCATTTTATAATTATTTCGTCAATTTACGTCTTATTTTGGAGGAAGAATGTTTTGCACATAGTTCTACTATCCGGCGGCTCCGGCAAGCGCCTGTGGCCGTTGTCCAATGACATACGCTCGAAGCAGTTCATCCCACTGTTCCCGCAGGTGGATGGTTCGTATCTCTCCATGGTACAGAGAGTGTTTCGCCAGATCCGCAAGGTGGATAAAGGAGCAGATATCACTGTCGCAACCTCCAAGTCCCAGGTTTCCACCCTGAAGAATCAGCTGGGGAATAGAAAGACCTGGGCACCTGGAATACCCTGACGGAAATCATGCAGGAGCCGTCTATCGGCAATGTCATCTTGGATGACAGCTGCCGGGATACCCATGTGGTGAATGAGATGGACATGCCTGTGCTGGTGATGGGAGGAAAGAGCCTGGTGGTAGCCGCCAGCCCGGAGGGGATACTGGTGTCCGACAAGGAGTCCTCCAGCCACATCAAGCCTTATGTGGAGAATCTCACCCAGCAGATTATGTTTGCAGAAAAATCCTGGGGTAGCTTCCAGATTATCGACGTGGAGGATGAGAGCCTTACTATCAAAGTCACTCTTAATGCGGGGCATGGCATGAATTACCACAGCCACGCGCATAGGCATGAGGTATGGACTGTTGTCAGTGGGGAAGGTACGGTCTTGCGGGATGGCGGGGAGAGAAACTTCAAAGTGGAAGAAGGCCATTCTGCTCTGAAGAGGGTAGAGGAGGCTTATATCAACAAGGGAGAAATCTCGAATCTTGATGGCCTGTCTGTAGACATGGGAAGCTGGCGCTTCAACCTGCGTGCTTCCAATACAGAGCCGCTTCTGAGGCTGAATGTGGAGAGCCGTGGAAACAGGAAGCTATGCATGGACAAGGCAGAAGAAATCCTCAGAATTGTAAAGGATGATTAGCTGTAATTTATTTATAGGAGTGGAGGTAGCTATGCAGGAATACAAAAGCAGAGCAGGAAGGCATAAAATCGCCTATAGTTACACCGGTGAATTCGATGCCTGGGTACCTGCCACCATGCAGTTCCTCGGCACTCTGATGCCGCCTACCCTCTCCAAGCGGGCGGCTGCTATGCTGCTACTGGTGGCGGGCATGGGCAATGAGGAGATAGTTTCCTTGACTGGGATGTGCATTCGCAGTGTCCGTGCCCTGCGAAAGACCATGGAAGAACAGGAGCCAACCTCTGAGCTTTTCGCCATCAAGCGTGGCAGCGGGAGGAAGAGAAAGACCGAGGGCATAGAGGAGCAGGTTTGTGGGGAGTTGGATACCGGTAACTATCGTACCAATAAGGCCGTGGCGGATATGCTGAAGGAGAAATTCGGCATCGATGCTTCGGTGAACTTGGCCGCCCGGCTGGTGAAGCGGTGGAAGCAGGCCCGGGAAGATACTGCGGAGTAGGTAAATGTGCTATGGTTTGGAAGAATAAGTTTCATGAACTGATAAACGAATTGTGGAAACGGGCCAAAGACCAAAACCACAAAATGACACAGGTGGAGTATGCCAGACGGCTCGGTGTAACCAGAAATGCTTTCCTGGGATGGCTGCGAGGTTCCGGGCAGCCTGATGTGGACGGTCTGGTCCGCATCGCCAGTACAGAGAATGTCAGCCTATCCTGGCTGATGGGAGATGAACGGCCTAAAGCTGAGAACGAATTGCTTCAGGACGAGCAGACTATGCTTACCTTATTCCGGGACATAAGTCCGGAGTACAAAGAGCATTTGTTGTGGCTGGCTAAACGATGGAAAGAGGCCGGAGAAAGTGCTGCTAAATAAAAGAATGCCTGCATGTGACGGGACGCCGCATGCAGGCATTCTTTAAGTTGCCCAGTCTTCAATTTTCAGTCCTTGGAAGAAAGAAATAAGGTAAGGCTTTTTAATGTAGAAGACATACCTTGACAGCAGTCATTATGGCAGGTAGTATACTGACTATGACATTCTATAGTGCAGAGGTGGCGGGACGGCATGGATGATTTGAGATTTACGGAGTTCGAGCGGATTACTGAGGAGATTTTAGGGTGCTCCGGGGGGGCCTGCGGCATTGCAGAGCAGATGAAGTTCCTGCAGCTGCCCAATAGGGAAAAGGTGGAGGACATGGTGGACAAGCTCTTTCAGCTGGTCTATCCTGGCTACTTCCGTGACCGCTCCCTGAAGTTCTATAATATCAGGCACTTCCTTACCACATTGATGGAAGATGTGGCTTATCATGTGCAGCAGCAGGTGCAGCTGGCCTTGCGGTACCGTCACGGGGATATGACTGAGGCGGAGAGGCAGGATAAGGCCGTGGAGATAACCAAGTCCTTTATCAACGCTATCCCCCGCGTGAGAGAGCATCTGCTGCTGGATATAGAGGCCTTTTACGAGGGAGATCCTGCAGCGGAGAATACGGATGAGATCATTGTGTCCTACCCGGGGCTTCGTGCGGTCACAGTCTACCGCTTTGCCCATGAGCTCTTCATTCTGGGGGTGCCGGTGCTGCCCCGCATCATGTCTGAGTATGCCCATGCCCAGACGGGCATAGACATTCACCCTGGGGCGCAGATTGGCAAGTACTTCTTCATCGACCATGGCACGGGCATCGTCATCGGTGAGACTACGGTGATTGGCGACCATGTGAAGATTTATCAGGGAGTGACCCTGGGGGGGCTTTCCACCCGTGGGGGACAGTCCCTGCGGGGCAAGAAGCGGCACCCGACTATCGAGGACAATGTGACGATTTACAGCGGTGCTTCCATCCTGGGAGGCGAGACGGTGATTGGCCACGATTCCGTCATTGGCGGCAACGTGTTTTTGACCAAGTCCGTGGCTCCCTTTACCAGAGTCAGCGTCCAGAACCAGGAGCTGGCCATTACGGAGGCGCGCTTTCACGAATAACACTAGGAGATTAAATGAAGAGGACTTACAGTAAATGGCAAAAACTACGGCAGCTGAGCATAGTGCTTCTGCCTATTTGCGTGACCCAGCTGGCTATTGTTTCCACAGGTTTTTTCAATACGGTGATGGCCGGGCAGGTCAGTGAGCAGGATTTGGCAGGTGTGGCGGCAGGTGTGAATCTTTTCTATCCTGTGTTCGTGGCTCTCCTGGGGATTGTTTCAGGGCTTACTCCCACCATCTCCCAGCTTTATGGGGCGGACAAGGTGAAGAAGATACCCAACATCGTCAGGCAGGCTTTTTACTGGTCCCTTTTGCTGTCCCTGCTTCTGATAGGGGCAGGGTATCTTTTCGTCCCTTCCATCATAGAACTGATGGAGCTGGAGCCGAAGGTGGCGCAGGTCATGGAAGGGTATCTGGTGGCGGTGTCCTTTGGCATCGTGCCCGTGTTCCTGACGGCGGTGCTGAGGAATTTCATCGATGCCCATGGCATGACCCGTCTGACCATGCTCATCACATTAGTCACCGTGCCTTTGAATATTGGGCTGAACTACCTGCTTATGTACGGCGTCTGGGGGCTGCCTGCTTTAGGCGGAGTGGGAGCGGGCGTTGGTTCTGCCATCACCTGGACGGTGGGATTGCTTCTTACTGTAACTGCGGTATGCAGGATAGGCTCTTTTGACCATTATCACTTGTTCAGACATTTCCCTGCCCCGGATTTCCGGGAGTGGAAGATGCAGCTTTCCCTGGGGATTCCCATAGGAGCTACCATCTTCTGCGAGAGCAGTATCTTCGGTCTGGTGGGGCTTTTGATGTCTGCCTATGGCACCAGCGTCATGGCGGCCCATCAGGCGGCCTTCAACTACAGCAGCGTGGTCTATGTGATTCCCATGAGCATCAGCATGGCCCTGGCTATCCTGGTGGGCTTTGAGCTGGGGGCCAAACGTCCTCAGGATGCCTGGCAGTACAGCAATCTGGGCCGTCTGGTTTCCCTGCTGGCGGTGGGTGTGATAGTGGCAGTCCTCTACACTGAGCGGGAGATGGTGGCTTCTCTCTACACCCGTGACGCCGATGTGCATGAGCTGCTGCTGGTGTTCATCGTCTATGCCACCGCCATGCAGTATGCCGACTGCATCAATGCGCCTTTGCAGGGTACCCTCAGAGGCTGCAAGGATGTGCGGGCCACCTTCCTGATGGCAGTGGTTTCCTTCTGGGTAGTGGGGCTGCCCGGAGGCTGGCTGCTGGCTCATCAGGGGGGCATGGGGCCTTACGGCTACTGGCTGGGGCTCATTGCCGGGGTGCTGTTTGGTGCAGTGCTGCTGATGGTCAGGCTGAGCATGCTGAAAAAGAAATTGGCAAAGGCTGCCTAAAGTTTTTCTGTTGTCTTGCAAGAGGAGGGGATTGCCATAGAAAAATTCGTACATGGGGGCAATGTTTACGCCCCGTCTCCTTCCGGCGCCTGGCTGGACTTTTCCGCCAATATCAATCCCATGGGGCTGGCACCTGAAGTGCGGAGGGCCATTGCGGATAATATTGACGGCATAGTGAATTACCCTGACCCGGAGGCCAGGGAGCTGAAAGCTGCCCTGGGGGAGCATTACGGTGTCCCGCTGGAACGCCTGGTGCCGGGCAACGGGGCGGCAGAATTGTTCTACCTGTTCTTGCAGACTGTGCGGCCGGCTTCTGTCCTGCTGCCTGTGCCTTCATTCAGCGAGTATGAGAGGGCTTCTCTGGCGGCAGGGGCCAAGGTAGAATATTTCCCTTTGGACCTTGCCTCAGGACTGAGGCTGGACATGATGGCTCTGGCAGAGAGCGCTGTTGAAAAAGGCGTGGAAGTTGTTATAATTGGCAATCCCAATAATCCTACAGGTCAGCTGATAGCTACAGAAGAAATAGAAGTTTTCCTGCAGGTGGTGGGAAAGCTGAGCAATCCTCCCTGGCTGCTGGTGGATGAATCCTTCCTTGATTTCCGCAGGGATAGCGAGAAGTACAGGGCCAAGGAGCTGCTGAAGGAATATGGCAGGCTCTTTATCGTACAGTCGCTGACCAAATTCTATGCCATCCCGGGACTTCGCCTTGGCTTTGGCCTGGGAGACAGGGACCTTATCCAAAGGCTGGAACTGGGCAAGGATGTCTGGAATGTGAACCTGCTGGCCCAGAAGGCGGGAGCTGCCGCGCTGGGCTTGAGGGACTATGCCAGGCAGACTGTTGAGCTGGTGGCAGAGGAGAGGAAATTCCTCTGGGAGGAACTGGCGAAAGTAAGGGGCATAAGGCCCTATCACCCCACGGTGAATTTCATGCTCCTGCGGCTGGAGCAGCTGACAAGCCGTGAATTCACTGCGGCCATGAGAGAGCAGGGAATCCTGGTGCGGGATTGCAGCAACTACCCAGGCCTTGATGAATACCATGTGCGGGTGGCGGTGAGAAGACGCAGAGAAAACGAGAGATTATTGGCAGCAATAGCAAAGGTGTGCAGTTGAAGTGACAAGATTAGTGCTTATCCGTCACGGACAGACGGCGTGGAATAAGTCCGGCAAGTATCAGGGGCAGTCCGATGTGGCCCTTTCAGAGGAAGGGCTTGAGCAGGCCCGGTGCCTGGCAGAGCATTTTCCGGTGGAGAAGCTGGATGCCGTTTATGCCAGCGACCTTTCCCGGGCCATGGTGACGGCGGAGACCGTGGCGCAGAAATTTGGCCTGGAAGTCAGGCCGGAGCCTGCCTTCCGGGAACTCAGCTTTGGAAAATGGGAAGGCCTTACCTACGCGGAGATAGTGGCAGGCTGGCCAGAGGCTATGGCCAACTTCCTTACTCACCCGGATATCATGGAGATTCCCCAGGGGGAATCCTTTCCTCAGGTGCAGCAGCGCGCCATGGCCAGGCTGAAGGAAATCGTGGCAGAACATGAGCCTCACGACCATACCGTGGGCATCTTTGCCCACGGGGCGGTGCTGAGAACCATCCTGACGGGCATCATGCAGATGCCCCTAAGCCAGGTCTGGACCCTCAGCCAGTACAATACGGCGGTGAATATCGTGCGCTTCGATGAAGGCCGGCCTACGGTGGAACTCCTCAACAGCACGGCACATCTGGCTATGGAAGGGCTTTCTGGCAAGGGAAAGATTTGAGACCTGCCAATTTTTCTGGTTTCATTGAAAATGACATGAAAATGGGTTATCATAGGTAATGATTTTGTTTATGTGCGTCATTTGGGCGTAAATTTGATAGGGAAAAGAGATAAGGAGTATATGGGAATGTTTGAGCGGAAGCGTTGGAAGCGGCTCTGTGCCGGTGTTTTGGGAGCCCTGCTGATGGCAGGGGGGGCTGCTTCTGTGGCTGAGTGTGCCGGCAGTGCTGGTGAGGCGGCTGCTGCTGAGCAGTCTGGTGACGAGCGCAAGATTGTCATCAATCTGGCTGCCCGCAGCCTGGCTCTTTTTGAGAAGGACAAGAAAATCAGGTTGTATCCCATTGGCCCGGGCAAGGAATCCACACCTACTCCTGTGGGTTACTACAGCATCAGGTCCAAGGATATCAATCCCACCTGGATTGACCCCTCTGACCCTGAGTTCTCCATTCCCTCCGGGGCAGCCAATCCTTTGGGCTATCGCTGGATGGAGTTCTATGGCAATTATGGCATCCATGGCACCAACAAGCCGGAGTCTATCGGTCATTACGTTTCCAATGGCTGCATCCGTATGAATGAGAAGGATGTGGAAGCCCTCTTTGATCTGGTGGAGATTGGCACTCCTGTGGAGATTACCTACAACAGGATTGTGGTGGAGAAGGATGATACTGGTACGATTGTGTACTATATCTATCCCGATGGCTATGACCGCCAGTCCCTGACGGTGGAAGAGGTAAATAACTGGCTGGCAGGCTACGGGGTGGAAAACTTCGAGTCTGATGCTTCTATTGAAAAAAAGATCAAGGCCTCCGATGGGCAGCCTACTTTCATTGCCAAGGCTTATCCGCTGACGGTGAATGGAGAAAAGGTGAAGGGCAAGGCCATTGTGAAGGATGATGTGACCTATCTGCCGGCAGCAGACATTGCCCAGGCGCTGAAAATCTCTTTAGGCTGGAAGCCCTCCGAGGAAATCCTGGTGAGTTCTTTGGGTGAGGCAGTGGGCATTGAGAAGAAGGAGAAGCTCTATTGCAATGCCGATGATGTGGCAGCTCTCTTCAAGGTAGATGGCGGCATCAACAAGCAGGGCATCTACGCCCTGAAATCCACCTCCAAGGCCATCGTGCCTCTGGTGAAGGACGGCAATCCTGTGGACCCTGAGGCCAGTGTAGAGGAGCAGACCCGTCAGGTTGAGCTGAATGCCCAGCAGGAAGCCGCCAGGGAGCTGGAAAAGGCCGAGGCCAGGGAAGCAGCCAAAAAAGAGGCTGCCAGGCAGACTGCTGACAGCAAGTCCGAAAAGGTAAGCAAGACTGAGAAAGTCGTTGTCCGCAGATAAATTATTTTTTGAGATTTAGGAGGGTACCCCCGTGTCAAAGAAGTTCGTCATCCTGGATGGAAGCAGCCTTATTTTCAGGGCTTTTTATGCCATGCCTCCTCTGACGGATTCCAAGGGGGAGTCTACGGGAGCCATGGTGGGCTTTGACAATATGCTGACCAAGCTCCTGGTGGAAGTGAAACCGGATCTGCTGGCTATCGCTTTTGACCGCAGCCGTCACACCTTCCGTACGGAACGCTATGCTGACTATAAAGGAACCCGCAAGGAAACTCCTGCAGAACTGAAGTCCCAGATTCCCCTGCTGAAAGAATATGCCAGAGTCTATGGCATAGCCTTCCTGGAAAAGGACAACTACGAGGCTGATGATATTATCGGCACCTTGTCCACCCAGGCGGCGGCAGAGGGCTTTGATACCATGGTGGTCACCGGGGACAGGGATGCCCTGCAGCTGGTGCGGCCTAATCTCAGGGTCATGCTCACCAAGAAGGGCATTTCCGAGACCAAACTATATGATGAGGCGGCTTTCAAGGAGGAATACGGCTTCGAGCCCATCAAGCTCATTGACCTCAAGGGCCTGATGGGGGATACCTCTGACAATATTCCCGGAGTGCCCGGGGTGGGACCCAGGACAGCTTCCAAACTGCTCCTTGAGTACGGCAGCCTGGAAGAAGTGCTGGAAAATGCAGACAAGATTTCCGGCAAGAAGCTGAAGGAGAATCTCCTGGCCCATAAGGAGCAGGCAATGCTCTCCAAGGAACTGGCCACCATTGAGCTGGCGGTGCCTGATATGACCTTCAAAGCAGAGGATTTTGCCATCGAGCCTGTATTCGAAGAGATGGAGTCTTTTTGCAAGGTGCATGAGCTGAACAAGGTCTGGCATAATTTCCAGCGGCTGAATGTGCGGGAGACAAGTCTTTTCCCTGAACAGGAGGAGTCTTTGCCTGACCTGGGCTATCAGGTGGGGGAAAGTGCTGATTCTATGGTAGCCTGCCTGAGGGAGGAGGCTCCTTTGGGACTGGCCGGGGTATTTTCCGGCAGGCACCCCTTTGAAAAGCTGGAGGGGGCGGCAGCAGCCTGTGGCAGTGCCAGGCTCTTTGTGCCTTTTGGCACGCCTGCCTGGGAAATCCTTCTGCAAGCACTGGCAGATGGCCGTCAGGCGGCAGTATTCGATGCCAAGCGCTATTATCAGGCAGGCATGGGCAGTGTGCAGTTCTTCGATGTCCAGCTGGTGGACTATCTTCTGCGCCCAGAGCTTTCGGATTACGAACTGGCAAGGCTCTCCGGCGATTATTTCCCCCATGAGGCAGTGCCTGAGTCCTTTGCCGATGAGAAGGAAGAGGCTGTCTGGCAGGCAGTCCTGCTGGCCAGGCTGCAGCAGCCCCTTTGGCAGGAGCTGGAAGAGCGGGGGCAGGAAAAGCTTTATGGCGAGATGGAGCTGCCCCTGGTGGCAGTGCTGGCAGACATGGAGCAGCAGGGCATTTTCGTGAACCGCCAGCGCCTGCTGGAAAAGGCAGAGGAAGTGGGGCAGAGGATTGCAGCCTTGCAGGCTGACATTTACACCCTGGCAGGGGGAGAGTTCAAGATAAATTCTCCCAAACAGCTGGGGGAAGTGCTCTTTGACCGTCTGGGGCTGCCGCCAGTGAAGAAGACCAAGACGGGCTATTCCACCAATGCAGAGGTGCTGGAAACCTTGCGCTATCAGCATCCCATCGTGGAGCTGGTGCTTTCCTTCCGCATGTGGAGCAAGCTGAAGTCCACCTATCTGGACGGCATAGAGGGGCTTATCGACCCGGAGACGGGGCGGGTGCATACCACCTTCAATCAGACGGTGACGGCTACGGGCAGGCTCTCCAGCTCTGACCCCAACCTCCAGAACATTCCCGTGCGCCGGGAGGAGGGCAAGACCATCCGCGCCTTCTTTGAGCCGGGGGAAGGATATGATTACATCTTGTCTGCGGATTACTCTCAGATTGAGCTCAGGATACTGGCTCACATGTCCGGGGACGAGAGTTTCCTGGAGGCCTTCCGTGAGGGGCAGGACATTCACGCCAGGACGGCGGCGGAGGTCTTTGGCGTGCCTTTGGAAGAGGTTACATCAGATATGCGCCGCAAGGCCAAAGCGGTGAACTTTGGCATTGTCTACGGCATCAGCGATTTCGGCCTTTCCCGTGACCTGCATATCTCCCGTCAGGAGGCTGCAGGCTATATCGAAAGCTACTTTGACCGCTATCCCGGGGTCAAGGCTTATCTGGACCGCATGGTGCAGGAGGCCAGGGAAACTGGCAGCGTGAAAACTGTTTTTGGCAGAAGGCGTGAACTGCCTGCTATCAGCAGCAGCAACTTCAATCAGCGTTCCCTGGCGGAGCGCATGGCCATGAATACTCCTATACAGGGCACTGCGGCGGATATCATCAAGCTGGCCATGATTGCAGCCCACAAGGCGCTGAAGGAAGCCAAAGTCAGGAGCCGCATCCTTCTGCAGGTACACGATGAGCTGGTGCTGGAAGTGCCAAAAGAGGAAGTGGAGCAGGTGAGCTCCATCCTGCGGGAGGCCATGGAGCAGGTGGTGAGCCTTTCCGTGCCGTTGAGCATAGACATCAATTATGGCCCCAACTGGGCAGAAGCTAAGTAAGAGATAAGGAGCATCCCTATGCCTGAAATGCCGGAAGTAGAAATCATCCGCCAGCATTTGGACAGCAGACTGGCGGGGAAGAGGATCAAGTCTGTGGAGATCCTGCTGCCCAGGCAGCTGAAATGGCCTGCCACTGTGGAGCAGTTCAGCCGTCTTTGCTGCGGGCCTGAGATTGAGGCCATGGAGCGCAGGGGCAAGTACCTGCTGCTGCGGCTGGCAGGGGAAATGCGGATCGTTTTCCATCTGCGCATGACCGGCAGCCTGGTTTACGTGGAGGCAGGGCAGGAGTATGAGAACGCCCATCTGCGGGCGGTCTTCTATCTGGAGGATGGTTCCCGCCTGTGCTTTGCCGACATTCGCACTTTCGGTGTGATCTATGGTCTGAAGCCCGGGGAACTGGACATGGTGAAAGGCCTCAGGGAAATGGGGCCGGAGCCTTTGTCACCAGAGTTTACAGCAGAGTACCTTGAGGGCATTGCCCGCAAGGGCAAGGCTCCCATCAAGAACCTCCTGCTGGATCAGCGTAAGATTGGCGGCATAGGCAATATCTATGCAGACGAAGCCCTTTTCCTGGCTCATGTCCACCCCAAAAGACTGGCAGGCAGCCTCAGTCATGAGGAATGCCAAAAACTTTGGCGGGCGGTCAATCAGGTTATCGAGGCAGGCATCAGGGACGGTGGCACCACCTTCCGGGACTACCGCAACGGCGAGGGGGGCAAGGGCTCCCATCAGGAACATCTCTATGTTTACCATCGTCAGGGGGAGCCCTGCCGTGAGTGCGGCGTGCTGATCGAATATACGAAGGTGGCAGGCAGGGGCACCCATTACTGCCCCATGTGCCAGAGGTGGGAGCCATGACGCGGGTAATAGGCCTGACCGGGGGCATAGCCTCCGGCAAGAGCACCGTGTCCGGCATGCTGAAAAAGCTGGGCGCCTGCATCATAGATGCAGACGCCATAGCCCATGAGCTGGCTGAGCCGGGCAAGGCCATTTTTGAGGCTTATCTGGCGCATTTTGGCTCCGGGGTGCTGACGGCGGAAGGGCGTTTGGACCGCAGGGCGGTGGCAGAGCAGGTCTTTTCCTGTCCGGAAGAAAAGCAGTGGATGGACAGGACGGCTTTTCCCCTGATTCTGGCAGAAGTCAGGCGGCAGCTGGCAGAGGCAAAGGCTTCCGGGGGGCCGCTGATTGTACTGGATGTGCCGTTGCTCTTTGAAGCTGGCTGGGACAGCCTGGCAGATGAGAGCTGGCTGGTGTATGTGCCGGAAAGCGAGCAGCTGAGGCGGCTTTGCCTGCGGGACAATTGTACAGCAGAGCAGGCCCTGGGGCGCATAAGGGCGCAGATGCCTTTGGCGGAGAAGCTCTCCCGGGCAGATGTAGCCATAGACAACAGCGGCACCATAGAAGCGACGAGAAGTATTGTGAAGGATTTATGGAAGGAAAGGGTACATGAGCAGTTTGCCTGAAAAGGTGGAAAAGGCCCGTGAGGCCAGACGGCGCACAGGCTGCGCTTTCCTGCTGGGACTCCTGGTCTTTATATCCTGCTTTACCATCTACTTCCTGTCCCAGAACTCACAGGTGCAGCGAAGTTATCTCTATCCCTTCCCTTACCGCGAGACAGTGGAGCGCTATGCCGGGCGCTATAAGGTGGACTGCTATCTGGTGGCAGCGGTCATCAAGGTGGAGAGCAAGTTCCAGCATGATGTCCATTCCCATCGGGGAGCGGTGGGGCTCATGCAGCTGATGCCGGATACTGCCGGGTGGATAGCCCAGCGTCTGGGGGAGAGGGATTATAAGGACACAGAGCTGCATGATCCGGACAGGAATCTCCGCTACGGAATTTGGTATTTGGCTGACCTGGAAGAGGAGTTCCAGGGCAATGATGTGCTGGCTCTGGCGGCCTACAATGCAGGCCGCGGCAATGTGCGGGGCTGGATGGAGGAATATGGCTGGAAAGACGATTTTTCCGACGTGCAGGCCATACCGTACAAGGAAACACGGGCCTATGTGAGGCAGGTGCTGTCCCTGCAGGGCAAATATCGAAAACTTTATGCCGCTGAATGAATTCCCTTGGGATTCGTTCAGCGGTTATTTTTGTATTTTGATGTAAAAACTAAATTCAATTTTACGACTATTGTCTTTTTTCTTGACGGTGGACGTTTACTTTGTTATAATCAGAACGTAATGAATCATAAGTGTGATTCATGATTCATAAAAGCCATTCCGCCGGGAAAAATATGTGCCCGGCCATATCTCAAGGAGGCATTTCATTATGAAGGTAACAGTTGTTGGTGCAGGTAACGTTGGTGCAACCGTAGCAAACGTGCTGGCTACGAAGAACATTTGCAGCGAGGTTGTGCTCATTGATATCAAAGAGGGCGTGTCCGAAGGCAAGGCCATGGACATCATGCAGACGGCCCATCTTCTGAACTTCGATACCACTGTGACTGGTGTGACCAATGATTATGCTGCAACTGCTGGTTCCCAGGTTGTGGTTGTCACTTCCGGTATCCCCCGCAAGCCGGGCATGAGCCGTGAAGACCTCATCGGCACCAATGCCAAGATTGTGAAGAGTGTGGTGGATCAGGCTCTCGAGTATTCTCCCGATGCCATCTTCATCATCATCTCCAACCCCATGGATGCAATGACCTACCTTACTTTCAAGGATTCCAAGCTGCCCCGCAACCGCGTCATCGGCCAGGGCGGCATGCTGGACAGCAGCCGTTTCCGTTATTTCCTGTCCAAGGCTCTGCAGAAGGCTGGCTATCCTGCCACCCCGACTGATGTGGACGGCACCGTTATCGGCGGCCACAGCGACAAGACCATGGTTCCTCTCGTGAGCCTGGCTACCTATCGCGGCATTCCCGTGAAGGAACTCCTCACCGAGGAGCAGCTCACTGAGGCTGTAGAGGCTACCAAGGTGGGCGGCGCAACTCTCACCAAGCTCCTGGGCACTTCCGCCTGGTATGCTCCTGGTGCAGCAGCTGCTGCCATGGTTGAGGCTATTGCCCTCGATGCCAAGAAGCTCATGCCTTGCTGCGTATATCTCGACGGCGAGTATGGCGAGAAGGACCTCTGCATCGGCGTTCCTGTCATCCTTGGCAAGGACGGCATGGAGAAGGTCGTGGAAGTCAAGCTGGAAGGCGAGGAGAAGGCTAAGTTCGATGAGAGCGTAGCTGCAGCCCGCGACACCAACTCCAAGATTGGCGATGCACTGAAATAAGCTTTGCTGAAATCTGCAGGCACTGCAGTTCCTTAGGGGGCTGCAGTGCTTTTTTCGTGTCCTGGTTTATCTTTGTTATGTGAACCATTAGCGTATTTTATCTTTTCTGTTTGCATTCTTGTGCTCGGAATGTTAAAATGTAAGGGAATGAGTTGAGCGGACAAAACTGAATAGGCTTTTTTCGTTTGCAAAAATATCCAAGGAGCTGTGCCTGCGGATAGGAGGCTTATTGGCTTTTTGCACAAGAGCGTTGTATTTTTATTGTCATTGATAGCTATATAAACACTTCGGAGGTGTGAGTTTTTGTCTAAAGGAGCACAAAAATTACAAATCATTCCCCTGGGCGGACTTGGGGAAATCGGCAAGAACATGACCGTTATCCGTGTAGATGATGAGATTCTGGTCATCGATTCCGGCCTTATGTTCCCGGAGGAGGATATGCTGGGCATAGATCTCGTCATCCCGGATATTTCCTACCTTATCGAGAACAGGGATATGATCAAGGCTGTGGTGCTGACTCACGGCCATGAGGATCATATCGGCGCCCTGCCTTACTTGCTGAAGCAAATCAACGTGCCTGTGTACGGCACCCGCCTGACCCTGGGCATCCTGGAGGGGCGTCTTCAGGAAAATGGGGTGGATTCCAGCAACCTGCATTCTGTCATGCAGGGGGACATCATCAACGTTGGTTGTTTCAGCGTGGGCTTCATCCGTGTCAATCATTCCATTCCTGATGCCGTAGGCCTCTCCATCAAGACTCCCGTGGGCATGATTGTCCATACCGGTGACTTCAAGCTGGATTATACGCCTGTAGATGGCAAGATGACGGACTTCCGCCGCTTCGCAGAGCTGGGCAACAAGGGCGTGCTGGTGATGATGGCAGACAGCACCAACGCTGAGCGCGAGGGTCACACCATGAGCGAGAGCACGGTGGGGGCTGCCTTTGACAAGGCTTTCCACGGGGCCAAGGGCCGCATCATCGTGGCCACCTTCTCCTCCAATGTCCATCGCATCCAGCAGGTCATCGATACCGCCGTGCGCTACAAGCGCCGGGTGGCCATTCTGGGCCGCAGCATGGTGAACGTGGTGGGCATCTCCATGGAGCTGGGCTATATCCACGCGCCTGAGGGGACCATCATCGACATTGATGAAATCAATCGCTTCCGTTCTGACCAGATTGTCATCTGCACGACTGGCAGCCAGGGCGAGCCTATGTCGGCTCTGACCCGCATGTCCATGTCCGACCACCGCAAGGTGACGGTGGTGCCCGGTGATACGGTAATCATTTCCGCTACTCCCATTCCGGGCAATGAGAAACTGGTGACCAGGACCATCGACAATCTCATGAAGCTGGGGGCTAACGTCATCTATGGCCGCAACCAGGGCATCCACGTGTCCGGTCATGCCAGCCGTGAGGAATTGAAGCTCATGCACAATCTGGTGCGCCCCAAGTTCTTCATTCCCGTGCATGGCGAGTACCACATGCTGGTGCAGCATGCCCGTCTGGCAAGAGATTTGGGCATGCCCAAGGAGAACATCTTCATCGGCGAGAACGGCCAGATCATGGAGTTCACCCGTGACAAGGGCACCCAGGCTGGCAAGGTCACTGCCGGCATGGTGATGGTGGACGGCCTTGGCGTAGGCGATGTAGGCAACATCGTCCTCAGGGACCGCCGCCAGCTGTCCCAGGACGGCATCCTCATCGTAGTGGTGACCATGGACAAGGCCAGCAACCGCGTGGTGGCAGGTCCGGATATCGTGTCCCGCGGCTTCGTGTATGTCCGTGAGTCTGAAGCCCTGATGGACGAGGCCCGTGCCCGTGTCCAGCAGGCTCTTGACCGCTGCGAGGACGAAGGCGTGAAGGAATGGGCTGCCATCAAGGCCAACGTTCGCGACGCTCTGGGCAGGTATCTCTTCGACAAGACCCGCCGCAGGCCGATGATCCTGCCAATCATCATGGAAATCTGATTCAGAACCTCCGTTGATCCTTTTTCAGGGATGGCGGAGGTTTTTTGTCTCTGTGGCAGGTTTTTGGAACTTTAAGTCCGAATTCTCCATAATGAGATTTATTGGTTCAAATGTGTTTGGATAGGAAGGTCTGAACATATTTGATTATGATTTTATGAGGAGGCATGGTTATGATTATCGGTGTGTCCAAAGAAATCAAGAACAATGAAAATCGTGTGGGACTGACTCCGGCGGGGGCGGAGGCCCTGGTGAAGGCAGGGCACAGAGTGTTGGTGGAGACAGGCAGCGGTCTGGGCAGCGGTTTTGACGATGAAAGCTATGCTGCTGTGGGGGCAGAGCTTCTGTCTGACAAGAAGCAGCTCTTTGACGAGGCGGAGATGATTGTCAAGGTGAAGGAACCTCTGCCTTCGGAGTATGATTTGTTCCACGAGGGGCAGCTGCTCTTCACCTATCTGCATCTGGCGGCAGAGCCGGAGCTTACGGAAGCTTTGCTGAGACACAAGGTCACGTCTGTAGCTTATGAGACGGTGGTGGGCAGGGATGGCAGGTCGCTGCCTCTCCTGGCTCCTATGAGTGAGATTGCAGGCCGCATGTCAGTGCAGATTGGCGCCCAGTTCCTGGAGAGCCGCTACGGCGGGGCGGGCATCCTCCTGGGAGGCGTCAGTGGTGTGGCACCGGCTCAGGTAGTGATCCTGGGTGGAGGCGTTGTGGGCACCAATGCTGCCAAGATGGCTGTGGGCCTGGGGGCCAGAGTGACCATCATTGACCTGTCTATGGAGCGGCTGCGCTATCTGGACGATATTTTCGGTGGACGCGTAGCTACGGTGAGTTCAAACAGCTATAATATTGCCCAGTGGGTGCGGGAGGCGGATCTCCTTATTGGGGCTGTGCTGGTGCCGGGAGCCAAAACGCCGCAGCTGGTGACGGAAGAGATGGTAAAGACCATGAAGGCAGGATCTGTCATTGTGGATGTGGCCATTGACCAGGGGGGGAGCATTGCCACCTGCGACCATGTGACTACCCATGAGGAACCTACCTTTGTGAAGCATGGGGTGCTGCATTACTCAGTGGCCAATATCCCCGGGGCTGTAGCCAGAACATCTACCCTGGCTCTCACTAACGCTACTCTTCCTTATGCCCTGAAACTGGCAGCAAAGGGCTGGCGTGAGGCTTGTTGCATGGATCCGGGGCTGGCTCAGGGGCTCAATACCATCGAAGGCAGGATCACCAATCTCCCTGTGTCAGAGGCCCTGGGACTGGAGTATGTGGATAAGGAGGGCTGGCTGAAAAAGAGTTGATTCTCTGGTGAGTTTTGTGTACTATATACTGTAGATATATTTCGTCAGGCCATACGATTAAGCTGGAGAAGTTCTTTCTCCGGCAAGGGCGTGTTGATTAAATGAATTTTAATCGACACGCCCTAAAGTTTTTGATTTAACAAGGGAGATATTAGATATGCCTTTCACTCACCTCCATGTGCATACGGAATACAGCCTGCTGGACGGGGCCAGCCGTATTGGCGACCTGATTGGGGCTGTCAAGGACCTGGGCATGGACTCTGTCGCCATCACCGATCACGGCGTGATGTACGGTGTGCTGGATTTTTATAAAGAAGCAAAGAAGCAAGGGGTAAAGCCCATCATAGGCTGCGAGGTTTATCTGGCTCCCGGGCCCCGCCAGGGTCGCGAGGAAGTGAACGGTGTCAAGTACTATCACCTGATATTGCTGGCGGAGAATCAGCAGGGCTACCGCAATCTGGTGCAGCTCGTTTCCCTGGCTCATATCGAAGGCATGTACTACAAGCCGCGGGTGGACAAAGAGTTGCTGAGAAAGTACCATGAGGGCCTTATCTGCCTCAGCGCCTGCGTGGCGGGCGAGATTCCCAGGGCCCTTATTGCAGGCAACAAGGAAAAGGCAGAGTCTTTGGTGCAGGAGTATATCGATATCTTCGGCAAGGATAATTTCTTCTTGGAGATACAGGACCATGGCCTGAAGGAAGAGCGCATAACAAATGCAGGGCTGCTGGAGCTTTCCCAGAAGCACGGCCTGGGACTGGTGGCTACCAATGACCTGCATTATGTGCGCAGGGAGGACAGTGAGTTTCACGATATCCTCCTTTGCGTGCAGATGAATAAGAACTTTGATGATCCTGAGCGCATGCGCTTCAACAGCGATGATTATTACCTGAAGTCTCCTGCGGAGATGGAGGAACTTTTCAAGGCCTATCCGGGAGCATTGGAAAATACGGAAAAGATTGCTGCTCGCTGCCAGGTGGAATTTGAGTTTGGCCAGCTGCAGCTGCCCTATTATCCCATTCCCGCCCCCTTTGCCGATGATGAGGCATATCTGCACCATCTCTGCGAGGAAAGGCTGCCCAGTCATTATGCAGAAGTAACCAAGGAAGTGCGTGAGCGGCTGGACTATGAGCTGGGTATTATCCACCGCATGGGCTATGACAGCTATTTCCTCATTGTCTGGGACTTCATCAACCATTCCCGGGAGCAGGGCATTGCCGTGGGGCCTGGGCGAGGTTCGGCAGCAGGCAGCATCGTGTCTTATATCCTGGGGATAACCAATCTTGATCCGCTGAAATACGATCTCCTCTTTGAGCGCTTCCTGAACCCTGAGCGTGTCACCATGCCTGATATTGACGTGGATTTCTGCTATATCCGCCGCAAGGAAGTCATAGATTACGTCAAGGAGCGCTATGGCTATGACCATGTGGCGCAGATTGCCACCTTTGGCACCATGGCGGCCAAGAATGCCATCCGCAACGTGGGGCGGGTGCTGGGCATGTCCTTTGCAGAGGTTTCCGATATCGTCAAGTTCATCCCGGAGGAACTGCACATCACGATAGACAAGGCTTTGAAGAATGTGGCTGATCTCAAGGCCATGTACGACACAAGGCCTGAGGTGAAGCGGCTTATTGACCTGGCCCGGAAGCTTGAGGGCTTGCCCCGCAATTCCTCCACCCATGCGGCAGGGGTGGTGATCGCCCGCCACCCCCTGACGGATTATGTGCCTGTTTCCATATCCGAAGGCACTCTGGTCACTGAATTTGACAAGGACCACGTGGAGGAACTGGGGCTTCTGAAAATGGACTTTTTGGGCCTCCGCACCTTGACGGTCATAGCGGATACCCTGCTGAATATCAAGGAGCAGCGCGGGGAGACTGTGGATATAGACCACATACCCCTGAAGGATGAGCTCACAGCCAAAATGCTTTGTGAGGGCCGCACCGGGGCGGTGTTCCAGATGGAGTCGGCTGGCATGACCAAACTGGTGGTGGATTTGGCTCCGGAGGGATTCGAGGACCTTATCCCCACGGTGGCGCTCTATCGTCCGGGGCCCCTGGGCAGCGGCATGGTAGAGGATTTCATCAATGGCCGTCATGGCAGGAAGCAGCCTGAGTACATGCATCCCTTGCTGGAGCCAATCCTGAAGGAGACTTTTGGGGTGGTGCTCTATCAGGAGCAGGTCATGCAGATTGTGCAGGTGCTGGCGGGCTTCACCTTGGGACAGGCAGATCTTTTGCGCCGTGCCATGGGCAAGAAGAAGCACGAGATACTGATGGCCCAGAAGGAGAACTTCCTGAAGGGGTGTGCCGCCAACAACATCGAGCCGCAGCTGGCGGAACATATCTTTGATCTGCTGACCCATTTCGCGGATTACGGCTTCAATAAATCCCACAGCGCTGCCTATGCTTTGGTGGCCTGGCAGACAGCTTATCTCAAGGCGCACTATCCCCAGGAGTTCATGGCGGCCATGCTTACCAGCATCATGGATGATGCCAAGAAGGTGCCCTTCTATATTGATATGTGCCGCCGCATGAAGCTGAAAATCCTGCCGCCTGACATAAACGCAAGCCACGGTACGTTCAGCGTGGATGGGGAGGCTATTCGCTTCGGTCTGGCCGCAGTCAAGAATGTGGGTGAGGGTGCCATTGAGAACGTGGTGGCAGAACGGGACAATCATGGCCCCTTCACCTCTTTGGTGGATTTCTGCACCAGGGTTGATTCCCGCATCCTCAATAAGCGGGTGATGGAGAGCCTGGTGAAATGCGGGGCTTTTGACAGCCTGGGAGCGAAGCGCAGCCAGTTGCTGGCCATTCTGGACAGGGCTGTCAGTGAGGCCAATACAGCCCAGAAAGACCGTCTTAGCGGACAGATCGGCCTTTTTGCTGATGACACTCTGGGCGGAGCTATGGATATTCCCCTGCCTGAGATGGAGGAAGTGCCTGAGCTGGAACGTCTGAATTGGGAAAAGGAGATCACGGGCTTCTACATCACGGGACATCCCCTGAATCGTTTCCAAAAGAAGCTGGCTAACCTGCCTGCCATTCTGGACGTGCAGAGCGGTGCAGTCCGCGACAAGCAGGTGGTACGGCTGGGAGGTATCCTGACGGAAACCAAGCGCCATACCACCAAGAAGGGTGACACCATGTGCTTTGCAGTGCTGGAGGACTTCTCGGAAAAGATTGAAGTGACAGTGTTCCCCAGAACCTTTTATCAGAATGTCAACCTGTTGCTGCCGGATATGCCGGTGGTCTTGCAGGGTAAGCTGGACATAGGGGATGAGCGCATCAGCGTCCTGGCGGATAAGTTCTGGTCCCTGGAAGAATATGTTCCGGAATACTACCTCTCCCTGCCTGCAGGAGAAGCTTATGCGGCAGCGCGGGAGGGACTGAGAAAGATTCTGGCCGAGCGCCCGGGAGAAGATCCTGTCCATGTGCAGATGGGAGGCCGCTGGCAGACCTTGCCGGAAGGACAGGGCCTTTCAGATGATGAGGAAACCAAGGAAGCTCTCATAGCTTTGCTGGGAGAAGGTGCTGTAAAAAAACGTTGATGAACTGGGACTTTTGAGCCGTTGGTCTGCTTGCAAGGACAGTTCGGTAATGATAAAATATTGCCAATGCGGTTTTTCCGCTGGTGAGTAAAGTTTCAAATTGTAAGGAGTTGCACATCCATTTTGTGGAAAAGAATATATACCAGGCTTGCAGCAGCAGGCCTTTCAGCTTGTATTGTGTTTGTTCCTGCTGCTTCAGCCCCGGCCGCGCCAGCCAGCCGTTCGCTTTATGATATAACGCCTTTGGAACGGCCTGATATTCCTGGCCTTGTCATCAGCCCTTCGGATAAGCTGCCGAATTTGACGGCGAGGTCGGCAGTGGTCATGGATGCTGCTACTGGTACAGTTATTTATTCCCGTGATATGGATACCCGGCGTTATCCTGCCAGCACCACCAAGATCATGACCCTGATTTTGGCCCTGGAGCAGGGAAACCTCGATGATATTGTCACTGTCAGCAAGAATGCTGAAGGCATGGAGGGGTCAACCCTGTGGCTGGAGCAGGGGGATAAGGTGCCTCTGAAGGAACTTCTCTACGGTATGATGATGGCTTCCGGCAATGATGCTACCATTGCCGTGGCTGAGCATATTGCAGGATCTGTGCCTGCTTTCGCCAGGATGATGAACGAGAAGGCACGGGAGATTGGTGCTTCTGACACGCATTTTGTCAATCCCAATGGCCTGCCCGATGAGAACCACTATACCACTGCCCGGGATATGGCGCTGATTGCTGCTTATGGCTACCGTCTGCCTGAGTTCGAGGAGATTGTGGGCACCAGGGAGATAACTTTCCCTTGGGTCAAAGATGACACCCACCGCCTGCGCAATGAGAATCAGATGCTCTGGCTCTACAAGGGCGGCAACGGCGTCAAGACCGGTTATACGGATGCTGCCGGGCGCTGCCTGGTGTCCGGGGCCAGGGAGGACGGCTTGCAGCTGGTATCTGTGGTTTTTGACAGCGTTTACATGTGGAATGACTCCATTGCCCTCCTGGATTACGGTTTTGATCAGGTGGAGCCGGAGAAGATCATCAGCAAGGGGCAGGTAGTTGGTTCCGTGTCCGTGGGGCTTTTCCAGGGTGAGCTGGAAGTGAAGGCTGCCAAGGATCTGGCCATTGCCAGGCTGAAGGATGGTTCAAGGGTCAAATATGACCAGAAGCTTGAGGTGCCCGACTCACTCACTGCGCCTGTCAAAGAGGGAGAGCGGGTTGGCAGGCTGGTCCTCATGCAGGAGGGCAGGGAAGTGGGGGCCGTTGAGGTTCTGGCGGCCGCAAGCCTGGAGCCGGAGGAGCAGGGCTTTTTCTCCCGCCTCATGGCCTGGTTCCAATCTTTATGGAAAGGACTTTTCTGATGGAAGCCAGATTGCAGAAGATCATCAGCCAGGCAGGCATTGCTTCACGGCGGGCAGCCGAGAGCATTATTCTTGAAGGCAGAGTGGAAGTGGACGGTCAGGTGATCCGCGAGCTGGGGGGCAAGTATGACCCGGAACTGGTGGAGATCAGAGTGGATGGGAAAATCATCAGTGCCCCCGAAGCTCATGTGTACTACCTGCTGAACAAGCCTAAGGGATATGTGTCCACTGCTAGCGATGAGCGGGGCAGGCGTACGGTGCTTGATCTGCTGCCTGAGATAAAGGAGCGCATCTATCCCATCGGCCGGCTGGATATGAATACTGAAGGCCTGCTGCTGCTCACCAATGACGGTGAGTTGATGAACGCCCTCCTGCATCCCCGCTATGAGGTGCAGAAGACTTATGTGGCTAGGATTGCCACGGGGCTTTCTGAAGCGGCACTCAGGGCGCTGAGGGAAGGTGTGAAGCTGGAGGACGGCCTCACGGCTCCTGCCAGGGTCAGTGTCCTTGAGACTGCACCGGGCCGTACCCGTGTGGAAATCACCATCCATGAAGGCCGGAACCGGCAGGTGCGGCGCATGTTCAAGGCTGTGGGGCACGAAGTGCTGGCCTTGAAACGGACAGCTTTTGCAGGGCTTTCCCTGGAGGGCGTCAGGCGGGGAGAGCATCGTGCCCTTACGGAAGAAGAGATCAGATCATTGTATGAGAAAGCAGGGAGGCAGCAGGGCTGATGGAGAGGCGAATCATCATCATAGGTGCAGGTCCCGCAGGCATGATGGCCGCCATCAAGGCTGCTGAGACCAATGAGACTATGGGCAGTCCTGCAGAAATCCTGCTGCTGGAGAAGATGAAGAAGCCCGGGCGCAAGATGATGATCACGGGCAAGGGCCGCTGCAATATCACCAATGCGGCGGATGTGCCGGAAATCATCAAGAATATCCAGGGCAATGGACGCTTCCTTTTCAGCTCCATGAAGGCCTTCGACAATCGGGCAGTCATAGATTTCTTTGAAGAGCAGGGCGTGGCTACCAAGGTGGAGCGGGGACAGCGGGTTTTTCCCGTATCCGATAAGGCCCAGGATGTGGTAGATGCCATGGTGAGCCGCCTGCATGAGCTGGAAGTGAAGATTGAAACCGAAGCTGCGGTCAAGGACATTCTCACGGAAGAAGGGCGGGTCAAAGGCGTGCGCCTTAAATCCGGGGCCATCTATAAGGCGGAGGCTGTGATCCTGGCTGTGGGAGGCGCTTCTTATCCCGGGACAGGTTCCTCCGGGGATGGCTATGAGATGGCCGGGAATCTGGGCCATCATATCATTCCCATCAGGCCTTCCCTGGTTCCTCTCACCACAGAAGAGGACTGGGTGCAGGAGGTGCAGGGGCTTTCTCTCCGCAATGTGCGGGCAGAGCTGCTGGTGGATGGCAAGACTGAGCTTTCCCTCTTTGGGGAGATGATGTTCACCCACTATGGGGTGACTGGCCCGGTGATTCTTTCCATGAGCCGGGAGGCTTCCGGGTATCTGACGGAAGGCGGGCACTTTGTAGAGCTTTCCCTGAACCTGAAACCTGCCCTTTCCGAGGAGAAACTGGAAGCCCGCATTCAGCGGGACTTTGAGAAGTACCAGCGCAAGGAACTGAAGAACGGTATGGCAGACCTCCTGCCCCACAAATTGATAGAGCCGGTGCTGGATGCTGCCTATCTGGCGCCTGACAAGCCTGTGCATCAGGTGACGGTGGAAGAGCGCAAGAGGCTGGTGCATACCTTGCAACACCTGGTGCTGACCGTGAGTGGCACCCGCCCTCTGGCGGAGGCCATCGTGACGGTGGGGGGCGTGTCCGTGAAGGAGATAGACCCGCGCAGCATGGAGTCCAAGCTAGTAAAGGGACTTTTCCTGGCTGGCGAGGTAGTGGATGTGGATGCCTTCACAGGCGGCTACAACCTGCAGGCAGCCTTTTCCATGGGAGCAGCTGCAGGCTGCTGGAGCGTCTGGAATCTGGAATAAGCAAAGAAGCAGAAGAAGCAATTAATTATTAGATAAAGCAGGCATTTTGAAAGGGGATTGGGCATGGCAGAACTTATGACAATCAGCAAGATTTCCGATGGCCTTAGGGGCGAGGTGGCAATTCCTGGAGATAAATCCATTTCTCACCGCAGCGTGATGTTGTCTGGTCTGGGCAGCACCCCAGTGCGCATCACGAATTTCCTCCATGCCCAAGACTGCCTTTCTACGGTGGCCTGCCTGCGCGCTCTGGGAGCAAAGATTGAGTTTCAGAGCGAGACGGAGCTGACGGTGACAGGCAATGGCTTCCACGGTCTCAGGGAACCTGGCACCATCATTGATGCGGGCAACTCTGGCACTACCTTGCGGCTTATGATGGGACTGCTTTCTGCACAGCCTTTCTTCTCTGCCTTTACCGGGGATGCTTCTTTGCATCGTCGGCCCATGGGCCGGGTGGCGAAACCCCTTTCCCAGATGGGAGCGCAGATTTACGGCAGGGAGGGCAATACCAAGCTGCCGCTGGCTGTTGTGCCTGTTGAAGGCGGCCTCAAGGGCATTTCCTATCAGAGCCCTGTGGCCAGCGCCCAGGTGAAATCAGCTCTGCTCCTGGCTGGCATGTATGCTGACGGCCCCACTACGGTGACGGAGCCCTTTGTTTCCCGCGACCATACGGAGCGCATGCTGGCGGCTTTCGGAGTGCCGGTGAAGCGTGAGGGCACGGCAGTGACCATCAACCCTGTGAAAGATGAGGATTACAAGGCTCCTGAAGCCATAGAGGTACCGGGGGATATCAGCTCTGCAGCCTACTGGCTGGTAGCAGGGGCAATCCTGCCGGGCAGCAAGCTCCTGCTGCGCAATGTGGGCATCAACGAGACCCGCACCGGCATCTTGGAAGTGCTACAAAATATGGGGGCGAAGCTTGAGCTTAGGAATGAGCGCGTATCTGGCGGCGAGGCAGCGGCGGATATCTGCGTGGAAGCAGGACCTCTCCATGGCACGACCTTTGGGGCAGAGATTATGCCCAGGCTCATAGATGAGATTCCCATCATTGCCGTGGCAGCCCTGCTGGCAGAGGGGGATACTGTCATCACCGGGGCAGGGGAGCTCAGGGTCAAGGAAACGGACAGGCTGGCTGCCATTGAGCAGGAGTTCAACAAACTGGCTCCCGGTGCCGTGGAGGCCTCTGAAGATGGTCTGGTGATCCACGGCGGCCGCACCTTGAAGAAAGCGCGCTGCTTCACCTATGATGACCATCGCATAGCCATGTCCCTGGCTATCCTGGGGGCAGCAGGAGAAGGAGTGGAACTGGAAAATCCCGGCTGCGTGAATATTTCCTATCCTGCCTTCTATGGTGAGCTGGAAAGATTGAGGAAGGCTTAAGCCTTCCTGGTAAAAAATAAATTTTACGGGGGGATTCCCATGCAGGATTCGAAGAAAAAACTTGTTGTAGCCATTGACGGCCCTGCCGGTGCAGGCAAGAGCACGGTGGCCCAGCTGGCAGCCAAGGCCCTTGGCTATACCTATATCGATACGGGGGCTATGTATCGGGCTGTGGCCTGGAAGACCTTGCAGCAGAAAAAAGAGGTGACGGATGAGCTTATCGTGTCACTGATGCCGGACATTGACGTGAATCTTCGCTATGTTGACGGCAAGACCGTGGTGAAGGTTGACGGCACTGATGTGACCGGCGAAATCCGCACCCCTGAGATCAATGCCATTGTTTCCCAGGTGGCCCGTCTGGGCCCTGTCAGGGAAAAGATGGTAGACCTGCAGCGCAAGATGGCAGATGAGGGCGGCGTGCTCATGGATGGCCGTGATATCGCCACCAACGTGCTGCCCGGGGCCGATGTGAAGATTTTCCTCACAGCTTCCATTGAGGAACGGGCCAAACGCCGTTATCTTGAAATGAAGGAAAAGGGTTATGATGTGAATCTGGAACAGCTCCAGAAGGATATTGCTGCCAGAGATAAAGCAGACTCCGAGCGTGAGATTTCTCCCTTGGTTCAGGCTGAGGATGCGCAGCTTTTGGATACCACGGGCCTTTCCATTGAGGAAGTGGTGCAGCGCATCCTGGGAATGTGCAGGTGATGAAATGCTGTACTCATTGCTGAAAGTCATTTTTTGTTTGTTCTTCAAGATTTTCTTCCGTGCGGAAATCAAGAATGCGGACAGGTTACCAAAGGAAGGGGCCTTTATTCTGGCCGCCAACCACATGAGCAACTGGGATCCGCCACTCCTGGCCTGCTTTGCCACCAGGCCGGTGGGCTACATGGCTAAGGAAGAACTTTTCGAGCCTCCCGTCTTCGGTACGGCTATCCGTCACTGCCATGCTTTCCCCGTAAAGCGGGGGGCGGCAGACCGCGGGGCTATCAAGACTGCGGTGCAGGTGCTGAAGGGCGGGCACTGCCTGGGACTTTTCCCGGAAGGTACTCGCAGCAAGGATGGCAAGCTGCACAAGGCCGAAGCGGGGGTGGGACTCATTGCTGCCATGACAGGGGCGCCGGTGGTGCCTGCAGCGCTTATTGGCACTGACAAGATTTTCAAAAGCGGCAGTTTCTTCCCCAAGCTCAAGGTCATCTACGGTGAGCCCATGAGTTTTACTGGCGACCGCAAGGACAAGGAACAGCTGGCAGAATTCTCCCAGTCCATCATGGACAGGATTGGAGAACTGAAGGCTGAGAATGAGTAATTCTCCTTTAGGCAGTCCTATAGACCTAAAGATGGAAAGATAATGTAAAACTTCGGGCGGAATAGTGTTCCGCCCTTCGCCCTTACACAAAATCTAAGCGCATCTGCGCCCTGCGGGCTTGATTTGCTAATATTTTGTAGTAAAAAAATAAAAAACCCGCGAAAAACTATTTGCCTAGCCCCCATACTCATGTTATACTATGTCTTAGATTGCATAGAACCTGTGTTTTGAAGGTCATGCATGACTAAAAAGATATGGTGGTAGATGTATGGAAGTAATCTTGGCAGATTACCTGGGATTCTGCTATGGCGTGAAACGCGCCATCAAGATAGCCAGGGAAAATGCTTCCGAGGATGGCACCTCCTGCACATTAGGACCTATTATCCACAATCCCCAGATGGTGGAGCGCCTGAAAGCTGAGGGCGTAGGTACGGTAGACAGGCTGGAGGAATTGCCTGAGGGCACCATCATCATCCGTTCTCATGGGGTAGGCCCGGAGGTCTATCAGGAAGCTGAGGAACGAGGGCTCAGGGTGGTTGATGCCACTTGTCCCCACGTGAAGAAAGCCCAGCTTTCCGCCAAGGAATTGGTTGATGAGGGGTATAATGTAGTCATCATCGGGGAGAAGCAACACCCGGAGGTCAAGAGCATCTTCGAGTGGTCGGGCCGCAAGGCCAGGGTGCTGGAGACGGAGGCAGAGGCTAAGGAATTGGATTCTTGTGCCAAGCTGGGGATAGTGTGCCAGACTACTTTCTCGGGGGCTAAGTTCCGGCAGATTGCCATGCATCTATTGGAAAAATCCCGGGATGTGCGAATCCTGCGCACCATCTGCACAGCTACGGACCAAAGACAGGCGGCAGCCATTGATTTGGCTCAGCAGGTTGACCTGATGCTGGTCATTGGCGGCAAGAACAGTGCCAATACCACGCGCCTTGCCCAGTTGTGCAACGAGTATTGTCTGACTTATCACATCGAGACGGCAGCAGAGCTCCGTGACGAGTGGTTTGACAAAATAGAAAAAATTGGTATTACAGCGGGTGCTTCTACACCTGACTGGATTATCAAGGAGGTATATAAAAAGTGTCAGAACAGAGCATGAAGGAATTATTGGAAGAAGCAGAGAACTCTATGCCGGATATCCAGGAGCGTACGGTTGTTACCGGCGAGGTAATCCAGGTTTCCCGTGATGAGGCTTATATCGATATCGGCTACAAGCAGGAAATCGCTGTGCCGAAGCGTGAGCTCGCTTACCCGACTCCGGAGTCTGCTGAGGATGTTGTGAAGGTCGGCGACAAGATCGATGTTTACATCGTTTCCCTCGGTGGCGACAACGGCGGCATCCTCTCCAAGGTCAAGGCTGACCGCATGGTTGCCTGGAAGGAGATGGAGGCTGTTCAGGAGCGCGGCGAGACTGTCGAGGCTCAGGTGAATCAGGTGGTCAAGGGCGGCCTGGTGGCTTCTGTCAACGGTCTCCGTGGCTTTATCCCCGCTTCCCAGATGGAGCTTCACTTCGTGAAGGATCTCTCCGTCTATGTTGGCCAGACTGTTGAGGCTGAGATCATCGAGATCGATGTCCACAAGCAGCGTCTGGTGCTCTCCCGCCGCAATCTCCTTGAGAAGGAGCGTTCCGAGAAGGAAGGCGAGATTTTCTCCACTCTCGAGGCTGGCCAGACCGTGCGCGGTACTGTCAAGCGTCTCGTGGACTACGGTGCTTTCATCGATATCGGCGGCGTAGACGGTCTTGCTCATATCTCCGACCTGGCTTGGCACCGCGTGAAGCATCCTTCCGATGTGCTTGAGGTTGGCCAGGAGCTGGATGTGTTCGTGAAGAGCGTTGATGTTGATGCTAAGCGCATCTCCCTGTCTGTGAAGGACACCATGCGTGATCCCTGGCTGGACAAGGCTGAGCGTTATGCAGAGGGCGACTTCATCGAAGGCAAGGTCATCAAGCTGACTGACTTCGGTGCTTTCATGGAAATCGAGCCGGGCTTCGATGGCCTGATTCCCATGGGCGAGCTGGCTGACCGTCGCATTGAGCGCGCCGATGAGGCTGTGCATGTTGGCGATGTTGTGAAGGTCAAGGTCCTCCGCATCGACATGAAGCGCAAGCGCATCTCCCTCAGCATCACCAAGGCTAAGAAGGACGCAGACAACGCTGTGTTCAAGAAGTACGAGGGCGCTGAGGAAGGTCAGGAGTAATTCCTGCTTCCGCAATTAGATAGGAAATTTACAGGGGAGTGATGTTTTCACATCGCTCCCTTGTTCTTTGGTTTTGGACTGTTGAGAAAGAAAGTATGAGCAAGAAAGATATGAGCAAAGCTGCACACCCCGGTGTTATCCTCAGAGTCTATCCCGGCAGTCTGGCTGAGGAATTGGAGCTTGTGCCCGGGGACAAGATTGTGGCCATCAATGGGGAAGAAGTAAGGGATATCATTGAACTTTCCTTTGCCATGGCAGACGAGGAGATTGAACTGCTGGTAGAGCACGCAGACGGCGAGCAGGAAATCATCGAGTTTGACAAGGACTTTGATGAAGAACTGGGGGTGGAGTTCGAGAGTGCTGTCTTTGACGGCATCAGGAGCTGCGCCAATCACTGCTATTTCTGCTTCGTGGATATGATTGCTCCCAATATGAGAAGCAGCCTGTCCATCAAGGATGATGACTACCGCCTGTCCTTCCTCTATGGCAACTTCGTCACTATGACCAATATGGGGCCGAAGGATTTTGAGCGGGTGGAGAAATACCATCTTTCGCCGCTCTTCGTCTCAGTCCAGTGCATGAATCCTGAACTGAGGGCCCAGATGCTACGCTGCCCGGGGGCAGCCCGCATTGCTTCCCAGCTGGATAACTTGGAAAAGGCCGGAGCTGAATACCACACTCAGGTGGTACTGTGCGCAGGGCTCAATGACGGTGAGGAACTGGAGCGCACCATCAGGGAAATAGTGGAGCGGCGTCCTCATGCCCTCTCTCTGGCCATCGTGCCCGTGGGCATCACTAAGCACCGCACCGACCCTTATCCCCTGCAGCAGTTTGACAGGGAAAGCGCTGCCAGGGTCATCGACCAGGTGGAGAAGTGGCAGCGGAAAATCCAGCAGGAGGAAGGGCGTACCTTCATTTATCTTGGCGATGAGTTCTACTTCCTGGCTGGTCGTCAGGTGCCTGGCACCGAGTTCTACGATGGCTTCCCTCAGCTTGATAACGGCATAGGCCTGACGAGAAACTTCATCAACGAATGGGAAGAGTGCGAGACAGAGGCAGCAGATTATGAGGAGCCGGTGTATCTGGATGTGGTTTCCGGTACCTCCGTGGCCCCCATGCTGCAGGAACTGGCGGATAGAGCAGAGAATAAGAATCTCCATGTGCGGCTGGTGCCGGTGGTCAATGAATACTTTGGTTCCACTGTCAACGTATCCGGGTTGCTGACGGCCAGGGATATAATCAGGGCCTTGAAGGAATTGCCGGGCAGGCGCACTGGCATCCTGCTGCCGGAATCTGCCCTCAGGGCGGGGGAGGATGTTTTCCTTGATGATGTGCCCCTGACTGATTTCGCCAAGGAATTCCCCGGCGTGAGAGTGGAGCCGGTGCAGTCAGGCGCGGATTATCGTGAGGCGCTGACCAGCTGGCACGAATATCATAAGAATCGCAGTGGCGAAACTGCCTATATGTGGCAGAGCAATGCTGCTTATACCAAGACTATATCAGAATGACATTATTAATAAGGAAGAAGGTAATAGCACATGAAACCCATAGTGGCCATTGTGGGCCGGCCTAATGTAGGCAAGTCCACACTTTTCAACCAGATTGGCAAGAAGCGTGTTTCCATTGTGGACGATATGCCCGGTGTTACCCGTGACCGCATCTACATGGATGCGGAGTGGCTGAATCATGAGTTCACCATGATCGACACCGGCGGCATTGAATTTGACGAAAGCGACCATATCCTGAAGTCCATGCGCCAGCAGGCAGAGCTGGCTATGGAGGAGGCAGATGTGATTCTCTTTCTGGTGGACGGACGCAGCGGCCTCACCAACTCTGATGAGGAAGTGGCAAAGCTCCTGCGCCATGCCAAGAAGCCTGTCATCCTGGGTGTGAACAAGATTGACAGCCCTCAGCAGGCTATGAATATTTATGAGTTCTACAACCTGGGGCTGGGCGATCCCATTGCCCTGTCTGCTTCCAACTCCATGAACATCGGTGACCTGCTGGATGCTGTAGTGGGGGCATTCCCCAAGGAAGCTGAGGAAGACGAGGAGACTGATGAGCTGGCTATTGCGGTCATCGGGCGGCCCAATGTGGGCAAGTCTTCTCTGGTGAACAAGATGCTGGGGGAGGAGCGGGTTATTGTCAGTGACGTGGCTGGCACCACCCGTGATGCCATCGACACTCATTTCATGAAAGACGGCATCAAGTTTATCCTGATTGATACCGCAGGCATGCGCCGCCGGGGCAAGATTGAGGAGGCCGTGGAGCGCTACAGCGTCATGCGTTCTCTGCGGGCCGTTGACCGCGCTGACGTGGTGCTCATGATGATCAACGCTGAAGAGGGCATCACCGAGCAGGACAAGAAGATTGCAGGCTATGCCCATGAATCCGGCAAGGGTGTCATCATTGTCGTCAACAAGTGGGATATCTATCCCGACAAGGATGACAAGTCCACCCTGCGCTTCACTGAAGACCTGCGCGAGCAGCTGGGCTTCCTGCAGTATGCGCCGGTGCTCTATGCCTCTGCTCTTACAGGCCAGAGGGTGGGCCGGGTGACGGAGCTGGTGAAGTACGTGGCTGAGCAGCAGTCCATGCGCATCAAGACCAGCGTGCTCAACGAGCTCATCCGGGATGCGGTTTCCATCAATCCGCCCCCCATGCACAAGGGCCGCCGCCTGAAGATCATGTACATGACCCAGGTGGATATCCAGCCGCCTACCTTCATCATCTTCGTGAATGACCCGGAGCTTATGCATTTCTCCTACCTGCGCTTCATCGAGAACAGGCTGCGTGAGAGCTTCGGCTTTGAGGGTACGCCGCTGAAACTGATTGTGCGTTCCAGGGAGGAGGAAGAGTAATGTCCATGACTCTTCTGGCTTGTCTCATAGCCTATGTGCTGGGCTCCATTCCAAATGGCCTCTGGCTGGGAAAAGCTCTCTGGCACACGGACCTCAGGGAACACGGCAGCCACAATATCGGTGCTACCAATGCCTGGCGTACCCTGGGCAAAGGCCCTGGCTTCCTGATTTTCCTGCTGGACTTCTTGAAGGGCTTTTTGAGCGTGTACATCGCTTCCGCTTTAGTGGGCACGCCTCTTTCCATGGTGCTGGCGGCCATCTTTGCCATCGTAGGCCATTCTGCCTCCCTGTTCATGGGATTCAAGGGGGGCAAGGGGGTGGCTACGGGCCTTGGGGTGCTCTCCATGCTGATGCCCCAGGTTACCGGCATCGTCTTTCTCATCTGGCTGGTGATTGTAAAGCTTACGGGCTATGTTTCCTTAGGCAGCATGGCAGCAGCGGTCTGCGTGCCGATGCTGGCTTTTGCCTTCCATGCGCCCATGGAGTACATTGTCTTTGGCGTGGCTGCTGCTGTGCTGATTGTGGTGAGACACAAGGCGAACATTGGCAGGCTGCTCAATGGCACCGAATCCAAGATCAAGGCGGGTCATCGCTGAGATTTTCCTAAAGAACAGCATTTTACACAAATATCGACAATTGCCCGAGGAATATGCATTTCCTTGGGCTTTTTGTTATATTTTGCCTAAAGCTATTGGCAAGAAAGCGCTCTGTGTGTTATACTATCCTTTGTAAAAGGACAATGATATTATTAAAGATAAACATTCGGAGGTGCTGTGATGTCAAAGGAAGAAAATGGTTTTTTCCTGGTTAAGGAGGAAATCTTGCCGGAAGCAATCAAAAAGACCATCAGAGTCAAGGAAATGCTGAAGCGTGGGGACGCCCGCACCATCAACGAGGCAGTAGAAAAGATGGAACTTTCCCGTTCTGCTTATTATAAGTACAAGGATTATGTCTTCCCCTTCTATGAGGCCAGCAAGAATAAGATTGTCACTCTGACCTTCCTCCTTGAGCATAAGAAGGGAGTGCTTTCCAGTGTGCTGAATACCATCTCTTCGGATTCAGGCAGTGTGCTTACCATCAATCAGGGCATTCCCCTCCAGGGAGTGGCCAACGCTACCATTTCCATCGAGACTATGAATCTGTCTGTGGACTTGGAGGCCCTGCTGGACAAGCTGCGCATGGTTGACGGCGTGAAGCGTCTGGAAGTTCTGGGGCAGGCTTAAGTCACTGTTGATAAGGAAGGCAGGTGCGAAATGGGGCAGGAGATAAAAATTGGCCTTTTGGGAGCAGGCACGGTGGGCTCCGGGGTCATCAAGGTATTGGGCATGAACGCCCATGAGATAGAGCAGCGCACAGGGGTGCCCCTTGTCTTGAAGAAAGTCCTGGTTCGTGACAAGAGCAAGAAACGTCCGGATTTTCCCGCCAGTGTGGAGCTGACTGACAATGCTGAGGATATACTGAACGATCCCGAGATTGAGATTGTGGTGGAGCTTATGGGAGGGCTGCATCCTTCCAGAGAATACATGCTCCGCGCCCTGGAGGCAGGCAAGCATGTGGTCACTGCCAACAAGGATGTGGTGGCCCAGTTTGGCAAGGATATGTTCGAGGCGGCAGAGAAGCACAAGGTGAACTTCCTCTTTGAGGCCAGCGTGGGGGGCGGCATTCCCATCATCGCTGCCATGAAGCAGAGCCTCACGGCTAACCACATCACTGAGGTCATGGGCATTGTCAACGGCACCACCAACTATATGCTCACCAAGATGAGCGAGGATGGCTGCGACTATGACAGCGTGCTGAAGGAAGCTCAGGAAAAGGGCTATGCCGAGGCCAACCCTTCCGCTGATGTAGACGGCCTGGATGCTGCCCGCAAGGCCGCCATCCTGGCTTCCCTGGCTTTCAACACCCGGGTGCAGCTGGATAATGTGTCCGTGGAGGGCATCACCAAGATTACGGCAGAGGATATTTCCTATGCCAAAGGTCTGGGCTATGTCATCAAGCTGCTGGCAGTGGGCAAGGATTCAGAAGAGGACGGCGTGGATGTGAGGGTACATCCCGTGTTCCTGCCCAAATCACATCCCCTGGCCTCTGTGAACGGCGTGTTCAACGCCATCTTCGTGCGGGGCAATGCCATTGGGGAGGCCATGTTTTACGGGCAGGGGGCAGGCTCACTGCCCACAGCTTCAGCGGTGACGGCAGATATCATTGAAGCTGCACGCAGCATCAAGTCCGATGATTCCAGCAGGAATCTTTGCACCTGCTACAGCCAGAAGAAATTCTGCCCGCTGGAGAAGACGGTTTCCTCCTATTACGTGCGCCTGCTGGTGGATGACAAGCCTGGCGTGCTTGGCTCTATTGCCACAGCTTTTGGCAACGCAAAGGTGAGCCTGAAGTCCGTTATCCAGACGCCCCTCAATGTCAAGGACCATGCGGAAATCGTGGCTGTCACTCATCCGGTGGAGCATGCCTGCGTGCAGGAGGCCCTGCGGGTCTTTGAAGGACTGCCGGTGGTAGATGAGATAAGGAATGTTATCAGAGTAGAAAACGATCGGGGGTAATGCCATGGGAGAGCGCACGATACGGGTAAGAGTGCCCGGTACAAGTGCGAACTGCGGACCAGGCTTTGATTCCCTTGGTTTGGCTTGTGATATATACAATGATTTGGAATTGACCCTCACCACGGAACCTGGGCTGGAAATCAGGATGTCCGGGGAGGGGGCAGAGAATATTCCCTGTGATGAGAGGAATATCTGCTGGCAGTCTGTGCAGCTCCTGCTGGACAAGGCAGGGGTGACGGAGTTCAAGGGAGCCCGCCTCCACATGCTGAATCGTGTGCCATTGTCACGTGGTTTGGGTAGCAGCGCTACCGCCATAGTAGCGGGACTAAAAGCTGCCAATGTGATTATCGGAAACCGCTACAACCGCCACGAGCTGCTGCAATTTGCCAATGAGATAGAAGGCCATCCGGACAACGTGGCTCCGGCCATTTATGGTGGCTTTACCATCAATACGGTAACAGAGGGCCATGTGGAGTGCTTCTCCCTGATGCCCAAGCTGCGTCTGGAATTGGTGGTGGCAGTGCCGGATTTTCCGCTTTCTACGCGGAAAGCCAGGGAGGTGCTGCCGGAAAAGATCACCAGGCAGGAGGCGGTCTACAACATCAGCCGCGCCGCCATGCTGGCTGCGGCTCTGGTGCGGGGCAATGAGCGCTTCCTCAAGAACGCCTTCGATGATGCTCTGCATCAGCCCTACCGCGCTGCCTTGATTCCCGGCATGTATGAAGTATTCCGTGCCGCCAGGGAAGCAGGCGCCATCGGTGCCAATCTCAGCGGAGCAGGTCCCTGCCTCATAGCCTATGTGCCGGAGCGCCTGCGCTCGGCAGAAAAGGTGGGGGAGGCCATGTGCGCTGCCTTCAAGGAACACGGAGTGAATGCCGAGGCCAAGATACTGGCTCTGGACACCCGTGGTGCACATATCATAAATCATTAAGTGAAAATTTAAGGGGCTCTGCGAAAGCAGAGCCCTTTTAGCCTTCCCTTTGAGGGGAAGGCATAAGTGAGGGAACGCCAAATGACAGAAGCTGAATTTGCGGCAAAAATAAAATCCATTGGTGCCGAAGCCTATATCGTAGGCGGCTGGGTGCGGGATTACCTGCGGGGGGCAGAGCCCAAAGACAGGGATTATATGTTATGCGGCTGCCGGGAGGAGGATTTTGCGAATCTCTTTCCAGAAGCTTCGAAGGTGGGCAGGTCATTTCCTGTCTATTTGCTGGAAATAGGCGGGGAGAAATGCGAAGTGGCCTTTGCCCGCAGGGAAAAGAAGCAGGGGCAGGGTTACCGGGGCTTTGCGGTGGAATTTGGCCCGGAGGTAACCCTGGAGGAAGATCTCTACCGTCGGGACAGCACTATGAACAGCATTGCCCTGCGCCTTAGGGATGGGGCAATAATTGACCCTTATGACGGCAGGGCAGATATCGGGGCAGGCCGCATACGGGCCGTGTCTCACCACTTCCGGGATGACCCCGTGCGGGCTTTGCGGGCGGCCCGCCAGGCGGCAGAGCTGGGCTTTGACATCACTGAGGAGACCTATGGCTATATGGCTGACTGCGGCAAGGAGCTGGCAGGAGAACCGCAGGAGCGCCTGCTGGAGGAAATGAAAAAGGCTTTGGCGTCATCAAAACCGTCTGTTTTTTTCAGAGCTTTGCAGAGGGCGGGACTTCTCGAGACAGTTTTCCCGGAAATAGCCGCACTCATAGGCAAGACTCAGCCAGAGGCTTTCCACCCCGAAGGGGATGCCTTTGAACACACCATGTTGATAGTGGACAAGGTGGCAGGGGACACAAAAAGCCTTATTGCCAGATTTGCAGGCCTGGCCCATGATCTTGGCAAGGGCAGGACTCCTGCGGAAATGCTGCCACATCACTATGGACACGAACAGCGGGGGCTGGAGGTGCTGGAGGACTGGAACCGCCGTATGACTTTGCCCAGAGAGTGGCTGAAGGCCGCTTCCTTTGTCATCAGGGAGCACATGCGAGCCCCACGGATCGAGAAGCAGGGAAAGATGGCGAAACTCCTGCTGAGTCTTGCCAGGTCGGGGCTGACTGTGCCAGAGTTCCAGGCAGTCATCAGGGCTGATCACGGCGGCCTGCCTGTCTATCTTGAGGAGGCAGAGCAGCTTATCAAGGCCATGGGCATGGTTTCCGGCAAGGAGGCTCCCGAAGGAATAACTGGTCAGGATATTGGCAGCTGGCTTTTCAGCCAGCAGGTGCGGCTTTTCCAGCGGGCTTTGAAGGAGACTATCCATTGAAAAATGTTGAAAAAGCTGGTCAGCCCGGTTCTTTTTCTGGAAATTTCAAGATAGATACGCTATTATATATGGTATTGTGTTACTGAGTTTTAAGAATGGAGAAAAGCAATGGACAAGGCTCGCGAGACGGCCATGAAGGTCTTGCAGGAAGTGCATGAGAAGGGGGCCTATGCCAATGTGGCACTGGCCCAGGCTTTGCGGCGGACTGAGCTTACAGACCAGGACCGCCGTTTTGTGACGGAACTGGTTTATGGGGCAGTAAAGGCAGGGGATACCCTTGACTGGATCCTGCGGCGGTATATCAATCGCCCTATCAGCAAGATCCCTCCGGTTATCAGGGAAATTCTGCGGCTGGGGCTCTACCAGATATTCTACCTGGACAAGGTGCCGCCTTCGGCGGCCTGCAACACCTCTGTGGATTTGGCCAAGAAATACGGTCATAAAGGGGTGGCAGGTTTTGTCAATGCGGTGTTGCGCACGGCAGTGCGGGAGCCGGAGAAGGCTGCTTTCCCACAGGGCAAGGGCCATGCTACGGAAGAACTGGCTTTGAAGAGCCAGCATCCCCTCTGGCTGGTGAAGCATTGGGTGAAGGCTTTTGGCTTCGAGGAGGCTGAGAGGCTCTGCAACTTTGACAACGAAAGTGCAAAGCTCTGCCTGCGGACCAACACCCTGAAGGGGAACCGTGAGGACCTGTTGAAGGAACTGACTGCATGCGGTGCGGAAGCTGAGATCTCTGACTGGACACCGGAAGGCGTGACGGTGAAGTCTCATGGTGCACTTGATGCGCTGGCTCCCTTGCAGGAGGGCAGGGCACAGGTGCAGGACGAAAGCTCCATGCTGGTGGCCCATGTGGTGGCACCAAAACCCGGAGAGTTTATCCTGGACTGCTGCAGCGCTCCCGGGGGCAAGACCACGCATATGGCGGCCCTGATGGGGAACAAGGGCCGCATTGTGGCGGGAGACATCTACGAGCACAAGCTTGCCCGCATAGAGGAGAATGCTGAGCGCCTTGGCATCGGTATCATTGAAACTATGCTGCTTGATGCCCGCGAGGCAGGAGACAAGTTCCCTGGACAGGCTGACCGGGTACTGGTAGATGCTCCCTGTTCTGGCTTGGGTGTCCTGCGCCGCAAGCCCGATGCCCGCTGGCATAAGAAACAGGAGGAGCTGAAAGAGCTGCCTTCCCTGCAGCTTGAAATCCTCAAAAGTGCTGCTCAGGCAGTAAAGCCAGGTGGTGTGTTGGTCTATAGCACCTGCACCATTGAAAGGGCCGAAAACCAGGCAGTGGTTGAGGCCTTCCTGTCTGAGAACAAGGAATTCAAACTGGAAAAGACTGGCAGTTTCCTGCCCTGCCCTGGCAGCCATAGTGAGGATGAAATGGTGCAGCTTTATCCTCAGCAGGACGGAACGGATGGCTTTTTCATTGCTCGCATAAAACGACTTTGAACGAAAGGGATATGGTTTTGAAAGATATTTTTGGCATGAGACTGGAAGAGCTTCAGCAGGTTTTGGCCGAATTCAGGCTGCCGAAGTTCAGGGCAAAACAGGTGGCAGAGTGGCTCTATGTGCGGGGGGCTGCTTCCTTTGAAGATATGACCAACCTGCCCAAGGGGGCAAGGGCGGAGCTGGCAGCCAGCCTCATCATTGGCCGCCCCCGGCTGAAAACAAGGCTGGACTCCGCTGATGGCCGCACCAGCAAGTTCCTGCTGGAATTTGCCGATGGCACTGCGGTGGAGACGGTGCTCATGCGCCAGCCCTATGGCAACAGCATTTGCGTGTCCACTCAGGCCGGCTGCAATATGGGGTGCGCCTTTTGCGCGTCCACTCTCCACGGCATGGCCAGGAACCTGACGGTAGGGGAGATTGCAGGACAGGCTGTGTATATCAATGATATGCTCAAAAAAGAAGACGGGGGCAAGGTGGATACGGTGGTCATCATGGGTTCCGGGGAGCCTTTGATGAATTACGACAATGTGCTGGGCTTTATCCGCCTGCTGCATGAGGACTATGTGCTGGGGCTGGGCTATCGCAATTTTACTCTGTCCACCTCAGGTATTGTGCCTCAGATGTACCGCTTGGCAGAGGAGGGGCTGCCCATATCCCTGTCCCTTTCCCTGCATGCCCCCAATGAGGAGCTGCGCTCCCAAATCATGCCTATCAACCGCAAGTATTCCATGAAAGAAGCTGTGACGGCAGCGGCGAATTATGCTGAGGTCACCAAGCGCAGGGTCACTTATGAGTATATCCTCATCGACCAGCTCAACGATAATGAGAAAGAAGCGGAAGAACTGGCAGGGCTGCTCAAGGGACAGCTGGCCAGTGTGAATCTCATACCCATCAATCCTGTCAAGGAGCGCAATCTCCTGCGTCCCAGCCAGGCCCGTATTGAGGCTTTTGAGAATTATCTCAAGGCTAGGCATATCAATGTGACGGTGCGGAAGGAAATGGGCACGGATATCCAGGCTGCCTGTGGGCAGCTGCGGAACAAGCATTTGCAGGATAAATGATTGTTGGCTATTCAGGCAGGAGAATATCCTTTCACGTCGAACTAGTCCTCCAGAGAAGTCTGATATTTGTGTTTCACATCTAGGAGGGTTAGTATGGATTTAGATTATCACTATGGTACCATGTATGTGCTCTCGCGCTGGGGAAAGTTTGGCAGTGCCAATGCCCAGATCATCGCTACCAGCTGCCAGCTGGTGGATGACAATTTTGACGAGAATCCCCTTTCTGATGCCAGCGAAGATGAAGAGCTGGCTCGCGGCATCACTGTCCGTTACTCCAGCCAGAATGTGGTGGGCAATGTGACTGGCAAAGGCAACAAGGAAATCTGGATGCCCTTCCACTTCCTGCCGGGGCTGGAGGGTGAAACCGATGAGGAGAAGCTGACCTGCAGGAAGAACAGCGTACTGGCTCAGAAGCTGGCTGACCGTATCCTGGAGACTACTTTGGATAACTCAGATTTTGGCTTCAGGATTGGCATTGGCCTTCATGCTTATGCTGATACCTGGGCTTATCAGGGCTTCTCCGGCCTCAAGGATTCCATCAACACTGGTCAGCGTCAGCTGCTGATGAAGGAAGGTGCCCGCATGGGCAAGGCTGTGGGTGATTTCGTAGAGGGCAATGAGACCCTGAAGAACATCGCCAGCACTGTGTCTGCACAGGCTTCCAATCTGAGCAAAGCCATCGGTGACTTCGTGCAGGGCAATGAAACCCTGGGGAACCTGGCCGACACCGTCAATGCCCAGAAGGATAAGCTGGGCAAGGCAGTAGGAGAGATGGTAGAGGGCAATGAGACTCTGAGCAAGGTGGCAGGTACCGTGGGCGAGGCTGCCGCGGGCTTTGATGCCAAGCGTCTTTGGTGGCGGAGCAAGGATGGCACCAAGAACTGGGAAGAGTTCCTGGAGGCTTCGGACAAGACATATCGCATAATCCAGTCTGTAAGCTGTGAGCCGGTGACGGGCCTTACGGACAGGCAGAAGGAGCTTCTGCTTGACTGCTTTGAGAGCATCCAGTCTGAAGATGCTGAGGAGCGCTACAACGAATGGCTGAAGCGCATCCATGAGAATTTCTTTGAGATAGAGGATTTTGATGACAACGATGCCAGCGTTGAGTACAGGCCTGGTACCATTCTGGGTGATGAAAACTTCCGCGGCCAGTTCTACAAAGAACTCAATGATCACTTTGACTGGGTGAGGAAAGAGCTGATAGAAGCCGGCCTTGATGTGCTGGAGAGCGAGCCAGTATATTGATCATCATAAACAAGTGAATGCAATAGTCCCCGTTTGCCTGTGGCAAAAACGGGGACTATTTTGTTATGGAAAGTCATCCGGATTTGTCATAATGCCAATTAGGATATTTCGCCTGTGGCAAAACCTGAACAATTGCGTTATAATAAAAAGAATCCTGGAAAGGGGGCTTTGGTATGGGACTGGAGAAAATAGAATCCTTTTTGGGAAGCCATATCGAAGGTTTTTTCAATAAGCGGTTTGCCAGTGATTTGGAGCTGGTGGAGCTGGCTAACGGAGTGAAGAAGGAAATCAGGCAGGCTTCTTCTGACAGCGAGGATGGCGGTGTGCCCAATGTGGCAGTGTTCACCCTGAGCCCTGACGACTACAGCAGGCTTTGCGCTAAGCGGGTGCAGTCGGAGCTTTATGCCGAGATAGAGAAGGAAATCATCAGGGCAGAAGCTTTCATGGAAGGGGAACTGGTGCTGCGGTTCCTGTCCTCGCCTGAGCTTCAGCGGGGGCTTTTTGATTTGAAGCTGGAGCAGGAAGGTGAAAGCGGGGTGCAGGAGAGCACCATTGTGCTCAAGAGCCCTGCGCTGCTGGAGAAAGCTGCGCCTTTGCCACGGCAGCATAAGCTGGCTTCCCTGTCTGTAATAGAGGGGCCTGATCAGGAGGCGTACCTGGAGTTTGGCGAGGAAAAGATTTACATTGGGCGCCAGGATAAGAATGAGTTTATCCTGACGGATGGCAATGCTTCCCGGCTTCATGCCTGGGTGGCTTACGAGCGCCATCGTCACGTGCTCTATGATGCACGCAGTACCAATGGCACCTTTGTCAATGACAAGTCCATCAAAAGTTGTCAGCTTAGCAACGGGGACAGGGTGAGGATAGGCTCAACCCTGCTGAAATACGAGGTGATTTGATTTGCCAGATACAGCAATGCTCCTGAAGGGCCTGCGGGTGCTTTTGGAGTACGGCATGCTCTTTTGGCTGCTGATGTTCGTAGGCAGGATTTCCAGATGGATTTTCCTGGACATGAAGAAAATGCTGGCGGAGGAGAGACAGCCGGAACTCAAGCATGATGAAGCGGTGCTGGCTGTGCTGGGCAGCGAAGCCGGTGAAGAAGGCATGGTGAAGCGCCGCTTTGCCTTCAGCGAGCAGATTACGGTGGGACGGGGTGAGGATAATGATGTGGTCATTCCCGAAAGTTTTGTGTCCCATCATCATGCCGTGCTCTTCCGGCGTGGCAGCCAGTATGTCATCGAAGACTTAGGCAGCCGCAACCACACTTATGTGAATGACCAGCTCCTGACGGGCAAGGCGTATATCAAGCCGGGAGATACCATCAGGATTGGTTTGGTAACCATGAGATTTGAGAGGTGAACCCATGACACGAGCTTATTGGGCCAGCGACGTTGGCTGCGTACGCGCCCATAATGAGGACAGCTGCCTGTCCCTTCCGGAAAGGCAGCTCTATGCTGTGGCTGACGGCATGGGAGGCCAGGCAGCAGGAGAGGTGGCAAGCTCTCTGATGACAGAAGTGCTTCGGGATGATCTGTCAGCTTTGGACAGCTTTGGGGAGGAGGATCTCCGTCGGGCTGTGATGCACGCCAACGAACGCATACTCTGGGAGGCTGAGACAAACCCCGGGAAAAAAGGCATGGGCACTACTGTTACAGTGCTGAAGATCCATGAGGGCCGCGCCCTCTGGGCTCATGTGGGGGACAGCCGGCTTTATCTTTACCGTGAGGGTAGCCTCGGGCAGGTGACCCAGGACCATTCTTATGTGGAAAGCCTGGTGAGCCAGGGCAGCCTTACGGAAGAGGAGGCCAGGAACCACCCGCAGAAGAATATGCTTTTGCGGGCTGTTGGTGTGGAAAAAGACCTGGCAGTTGATACCGGTTCCTTTGTCCTGCAGCCGGAAGATGTGCTGCTGCTGGCCACTGACGGCCTGATGAATATGGTGGAGGACAGGGATATTGCCACAGCACTGGAAGAGGCCAAAGCCCGGTCCGGGGAGATTGAAGACCCTGCCCGGGAGCTGGTGCAGGAAGCTCTGGCAGCCGGTGGCTCAGATAACGTGACGGTGATTGTGGTGGTGCATAGCTGATGGAAAGAAGTTCTATTCAGGAGGAACATTCCTTCGGCTTTGGCAGGGCTGGAGGCTTCCTGCTCATGCCTTTGGGCATCTTGCTGGCAGGGCTTGGTGTGCTGTACCTGAAAAGCTATGCAGCAGGGACGGTGAGCAAGGCTCTGGAGCCTGCGGTCTGGCCATACCTGCTTGCCTGCCTGGCTGAGGCCTTTATCCTGCAGTTCCTCCTGTGGAAGAAAAAATATGACTTTATCCTGCTTCCTATAGTGCTGGCCCTTGCCAGCGTGGGGCTGGTGGAAATAGCCCGGCTGAAGCCGGAACTCCTGGTGCCGCAGCTGCGCTGGCTCTGCGTGGCCCAGGTGGTGCTGATGCTGGTGCTGCGCTTTTGGAAGCGCAGCAGGGAAATGCTTTCCTATCCCTATCTTTTGGGGCTCACCTGCGTGGTGGTGCTGGGGCTGCCCATGCTCTTTGGCACGGAGATTGGCGGCAGCCGCAACTGGCTGGTACTGGGGCCTTTTTCAGTGCAGCCTTCGGAGTTTGGGAAAATCCTGATCTTGTTCTTCTTGGCGGCTTATCTTTCTGACCATCGCAATATGCTTTCCCTGCCCAGCATGAGGCTGGGACCGCTATGCCTGCCGCCGCTGCGCTTCATCGCGCCCCTGGTGTGCATTTGGGGGGCGGCAGTGCTGATGTTCGTGGTGGAGCGGGATTTGGGCTCGGCCCTGCTGTTTTTTGGCATGGCGGTGCTCATGACCTACATGGCCACCGGCAGCAAGACGTATGTCTTTCTGGCGCTGATGTTTATCAGCCTGGCGGCGGGGGTCAGCTACCTGGCTTTTGGCCATGTGCGGGTGCGCTTTGATATCTGGCTTGACCCCTGGCAGGACCCTAACGGCATGGCCTATCAGGTGGTGCAGTCCCTCTTTTCCTTTGGGACAGGTGGTGTCTGGGGCACAGGCTTTGGCTTTGGGCATCCTGGCTTTATCCCGGAGGTGCATACGGATTTCATCTACGCGGCCATAGGAGAGGAATGGGGGCTGATAGGGTCCCTGGCGGTGCTTTTCTGCTATGTACTGCTCTCTTTCAGGGGCATCAGTCTGGCCCTGCAGTGCGAAGGCGAAAAGGAACTATTGCTGGCTGCAGGCTGCAGTATGCTGCTCCTGCTTCAGGCCTTTGTCATCATTGCCGGTGTTACCAAGTTCCTGCCTCTGACGGGTATTACCCTGCCCTTTGTGAGCTACGGCGGCAGTTCCCTGGTGTCCGGCTTCATGGAGCTGGGCATTCTCCTGGCCCTTTCCCGGAGCCGGCAGGAAGGGAGGCGGGCCCATGGCTGACTGGAAGATGAAACGCAATATGCTGCGGGCCATGTCACTGCTGCTCATTTTCTGCGGTATATTGGCTCTGCATATTGTCTATATATCTGTTTTCAAGGCAGAGGAAACGGTGGAAAATCCCCTTAATCAGCGCACCGCCGCCCTGCAGAGGGAGATTGCGCGGGGCAGGATCCTGACCTCTGACGGCAAGGTGCTGGCAGAGACCCGGCCTGATGGCGGGCGCACCTACCCCTGGGGGGAGGCTGCAGCTGCTGTCACGGGCTATAATGGCGAGAATATTGGCGGCGCGGGGCTGGAAGCCCACCGCAATATGGAGCTCATGGGCATGTCCAGGGATTTTTCCAGCCTGGGACCTGTTTCCCAGCTTTTGCAGGCTGACCAGGGCAATGACCTTGAAACCACCATTGATTCCCGGGCCCAGGAGGCAGCTTATGAAGCGCTTGCCGGCAGCCGGGGAGCGGCTGTGGTGCTGGATGCAAAGACAGGAGCGATCCTGGCCATGGTCAGCACGCCGGCTTATGACCCTAATGTGGTGGAGGCCGAATGGCAAAGCCTGAAAGGGGCAGAAGAAAGCCCCCTGCTGAACAGAGTGGTACAGGGCCTCTATCCCCCTGGTTCCACCATCAAGCCCCTGACTGCGGCTGCGGCTCTGGGAGAAGGCGTCACGGATGAGCGGGAGGTCTTTGCCTGTACGGGACGTCTGGAACTTGACGATGGTTCCTTCATCGGGGAATATCAGGGGGAGGTCCACGGCCAGGTGAACCTTGAAGAAGCTCTGGCTGAGTCCTGCAATGTGGCCTTTGGCGCTTTGGGACTGCGCCTGGGAGGCAGGAAACTGGGCAGGTACTTTGAAGACTTCGGTTTCCCCCAGGAAATAGGGGGAGAAGTCCTCATGACAGGTTCCCATTTGCCCAGGTTTGACACTTTGGGCCAGGGGGATCTGGCCCAGACTGCCATAGGACAGGCCAGCCTTTTGGTCACTCCCATGCACATGGCTCTTATGGCTTCGGCCCTTGCCAATGGCGGCACAGCCATGAAGCCATATCTGGTGCAGAAGGTCATCAGTCCCAAGGGGGTTGCACTGGAGAACACCAGGCCGGAGAAATGGCGCACTTGCCTTGATGCGGCTCTGGCAGCCAAAATAGATAGCTATATGGAGCAGGTGGTGCAGCATGGCACTGGCACGGGGGCTGCTGTAAGAGGCCTTCGCGTGACGGGCAAGACCGGCACGGCGGAAAATGCCAGCGGGGCAGACCATGCCTGGTTCATCGGCTCGGCTGAGCTTCCTGGCAGGAAGATTGCCTTTGCCATCATTGTGGAAAACGGCGGCAGCGGCGGCAGGGCAGCAGCCCCCATCGCCCGGCGCATAATAGAAAGCATGAACAGATGAGATAAAGATTGCAGAACAGGTCTTTTCGGGGCTGGATATAGGAGGAAAGTATATGGTACAGCGGATATTACACCAGCGCTATGAGCTCCAGGAGCTCATAGGAGGGGGCGGCATGGCAGATGTCTACCGGGCCCGGGACAAGCTGCTGGATCGTCCCGTGGCAGTGAAGATACTCCATGATCAGTTCAAGAGCGACAGTGAATTCATCAATAAGTTCCATCGGGAAGCTCAGGCGGCAGCCCGCCTGTCCCACGCCAATATTGTCAATATCTTCGACGTGGGCGTGGAGGGGAATGACCATTATATTGTCATGGAATATGTGCCTGGCAGCACTCTGAAGGACCTTATCAAACAGCAGGGCCATCTGCCTGTGGCTCAGGCCCTGCGGGTAGCTGAGGATATTGCCAGGGCTCTGGCTCACGCCCATGCCAATAATCTGGTGCACTGTGATATCAAGCCTCACAATATCCTCATGATGCCGGACGGCAGTGCCAAGGTGGCGGATTTCGGCATTGCCAGGGCTGTCACCGAGTCCACCATGACCTATACGGGGAATATCGTGGGTTCTGTTCATTACTTTTCCCCGGAGCAGGCCAAGGGTACCATGATCACTCCCAAGTCAGACGTGTATGCTCTGGGAGTGGTGCTCTATGAAATGCTTACTGGTGCGCTGCCCTTCACTGGTGAAACACCTGTGAGCATTGCGGTGCAGCACTTGCAGGATGCGCCCCGTCCCGTGAGGGAGCTTGACCCCAGCCTGCCTCCCGTGGTGGAGGCCATTGTCAGCCGCACCATGAACAAGGCACCCGAGGCCCGTCCCAGCAGTGCTGAGCTGGTGGAGGAGCTGCGTCAGGCAGAGCACATGGTCTCTGCAGGAGGAGCCATGACGGTTCCTGATCCGTATGCTACTCAGGTCCTGCCCCGTGTGAGCCAGGCTGAGGCAGAGCGAGTGCAGCAGGAGGAAGAGTACGAGGAGGGTTCCGAGGAGGAAGGCTCCATCTTCAAGTCCAAGAAATTCATCGCAGGTCTTGTCATGGTCCTGATGGTAGGCTTCTTTGCAGGAGCTTTCATGAGCTTTGGCAAGTTCTGGAGCACAGCTGAGGTGACAGTGCCGGATGTGAAGGGCAAGCCCATGGCTCTGGCCCGGCAGATTCTGGAGGACCAGAAGCTCAGGGTGAATGTGGCAGAGGTCTATGATGCTGCGGTTCCGGCTGGCACGGTGGTTTCCCAGACACCTGAAGCCGGCACCAAGGTCAAGGAAGAACGCGTGGTGACCATCAACGTGAGCCGGGGCGGTGAGGAACTGGAAATGCCGGACCTCATGGGGCTTGACCGGTCGGATGCGGAAATCAAGCTGAAGAAGATGGGCCTGAAGCTGGGCAGTGTCTATGAGAAATTCTCCGATGAGGAGGAAGGCACAGTCATCGGCCAGGAGCCGCGCTCTGGCACGAAAATCAGCAAGGGCCAGACTGTAGATATCACCATCAGCAAGGGCAAGAAGGTGAAGAAGGTCACCGTGCCCAACGTGAAGGGCGGTACACTGTCTGCTGCTGAGGGCACTTTGAAGGGTAAGGGCCTTTCTGTCCATGTGGAGAAGCAGGCCAGCTCCCAGGCTCCCGGTACGGTCATCAGCCAGTCGCCTTCTGCCGACAGTGAAGTGGAGGCCGGCTCTACAGTGACTTTGGTGGTGGCGGAAGAAGCTGCTGCCAGGAAGGAAACTTCCGAGGACAAGGGCAGCGATAAGAAAACCAGCAAGTCCGACAGTGACACCACCGCCCCCTCCAAACAGGGGGAGACAGGCAAGCGTCAGTGACGGATTTGAGCAATGGCGCTGATGTGGTATAATAACAAGTACTGGTAAATATTGTGAGAGGAAAACTTTATGCTGCAAGGCCGTGTTATCAAAGCCTATAACAGTTTCTTTTACGTGCAGACTGACCTGGGGCTTGTCACCTGCAAGCTCCGGGGCAAGTTCAAAAAGTCCCGGCGGGAGCTGGGCGTGGTGCCCGGGGATTGGGTGAGCCTGGATACCCTGCCTGATGGCACAGGGGTCATTGAGGAAGTGCTGCCCAGGGCGCAGCTTTTGAAGCGCCCCGCAGTAGCTAACCTCACTCAGGTGGTGCTGACCTTCGCGGCAGCCCAGCCTGATCTGCACCCCTTGCTCCTCAACAGGTTCCTGGTACTGGCAGAGTGGTCCGGGGTGGAAAAAATCGTCATCTGCGTCAACAAGATGGACTTGTACGAAGGTGATGAGGGGGCTTTTCTGCAGGCTTACCGCGAGATTGGCTATGAGGTGTTGCTGGTATCTGCCCGGGAGGGCAGGGGGCTGGAGGCTTTGAGGGAAAAGCTCAGCGGTGAGACCACCGTCTTTGCAGGTCCCTCAGGGGTGGGTAAATCCTCCCTGCTGAACGCCATAGATTCCGGTCTGGCCTTGCAAACGGGCAGCATCAGCGAGAAGATCAAGCGGGGCAAACATACCACCAGAGTTGCGGAACTCCTGCCTTACAACGGGGGCGGCTACATAGTGGACACCCCTGGCTTCAGTGCCATGGACCTTTCCGGGCTGGAGATTGAGGAACTGCCCCGTTATTTCCCTGATTTTGCGCCGCTATTGGGCAAGTGCCGTTTTTCTCCCTGCAGTCACAGCCATGAGCCAGGCTGCACCGTGAAGGAGGCAGCTGAAGGGGGAGCCATTGCCCGGGAGCGCTATGAAGCCTACCTGGCTATTCGTACGGAAATACAGGAAGCACAGAAGCTTTCCCAGAAGAAGCTTTACAGATAATTTAGTTAGAACTAGAAGGAGAACAGATATGATCAAGATTGCACCCTCCATTCTGTCGGCAGATTTTGCCAACCTGGCCGCCGAGGTCGAAAAGGCAGCGGCAGCAGGTGCCGAATACATTCACATTGACGTCATGGACGGTCAGTTCGTCCCCAATATCACCCTGGGTTCTCCAGTGGTGAAGAGCCTTGCCAAGGCCATCAAGCAGCCGGGCAAAGAAGCTCCCGTCTTTGACGTTCATCTCATGGTGGAGCACCCGGAGAACCAGATTCAGGCCTTTGCTGAGGCCGGTGCTGATATCATCACCTTCCATGTGGAGGTTGCACCTCATGCTCATCGCATTATCCAGCAAATCAAAGCTGCTGGCTGCAAGGCGGGCATCGCTGTGAATCCTGGTACTTCGCTGGCCCTTATCGAAGAGTTGCTGCCCTATGTGGACATGGTGCTGATCATGACCGTGAATCCCGGTTTTGGCGGTCAGAAGTTCATTGAGGGCATGCTGGAGAAAATCCACATGCTGCGTCATACCATTCAGGATATGGGCTTTGAGTGCGATATCGAAGTAGATGGCGGCATCAATGCCGAAACCAGCGAACTGGTGAGGGAAGCTGGCGCCAACATACTGGTGGCAGGTTCTGCCATCTATTGCGCTCCTGATGCTGCCCAGGCCATCAAGGATATCCGCGGCTAAGGGGGAAGAGAGCAATGACAAAAGAAAAGGCAGTAATCCTCCTTTCCGGAGGGCTGGACAGCTGCACCTGCATGGCGGTGGCCAAAGAGGCAGGCTATGAGCTTTATCCTATCAGCTTCAATTACCATCAGCGCCACAGCGTGGAGCTGGAGGGAGCCAAGAAGATTGCCTCCTTCTATGGAGTCAAGAAGCATCTTATCATTGAAACCAACATGGAAGCTATCGGCGGCTCTGCCCTTACGGATGAAAAGATTGAGGTTCCGGAAGGAGATGTGGAGCGCAAGGATGTACCTCCTACCTATGTGCCTGCCCGCAACCTGATTTTCCTTTCTTACGCTATGGGTTATGCTGAAGTGGTAGGGGCCAGTCACGTTTATATCGGCGTGAACTCCGTGGACTACTCTGGCTACCCCGACTGCCGTCCTGAATTCATTCAAAAGTTCCAGGCTCTTTCTGACTACGCTACCACAGCTACAGCAGTGGAGGGCAAGAAAATAAAGATTGAGACTCCCCTGCAGGATCTCTCCAAGAGCGATATTGTGAAGCTGGGCTCAAAGCTGGGGGCACCCCTGCAGTTCACTCACAGCTGCTACAATGGCGGGGAGAAAGCCTGCGGCGTCTGCGACAGTTGCAAGCTGCGCCTGCGGGGCTTTGCCGAAGCGGGCGTGGAAGATCCCATTGAGTATGAAACGAGGTCCCTCTGATGCAGGACGTACAGAACAGGCAGGATTCCCGGGGCATAGCCATTCAAAAGGTGGGCATCAAGGAAGCCCACTTGCCCTTCCTCATCAAGACCAAAGAGGGGGGCTATCAGCAGGTATTGGCCCGCATCCGTTTCACTGTTTCCCTGCCCATGGAGTACAAGGGCACTCACATGAGCCGCTTCCTGGAAATTCTCATGCCCTGGAGCCAGAAGCCCCTGGCAGAGGCAGAGATGGAGGTCATGCTTTCAGAGGCTTTGGAACATCTGGAAGCCCAATCAGCGGAAGTAGAGCTTTCCTTCAAGTATTTTGTGGATAAGTTCGCGCCAGTGAGCCAGAAGCACTCTGTGCTGGATTTGGACTGCAGTTTCACGGGACGCAAGGAAAGAGGCAAGCCCATGCAGTTCCGCCTGGGAGTAGAGGTGCCCTTTACTTCCCTCTGCCCTTGCAGCAAGGAAATCTCCGCCTATGGCGCTCATAACCAGCGTTCTGTGGCACGGGTGCAGGTGGAGTTCCGGCAGGACACGGAATGCATTTTCATCGAGGATTTGGCAGAACTGGTGGAGCAGCAGGGGTCATCTCCCATCTACCCCCTGCTTAAGCGGGAGGATGAGAAGGCCGTCACGGAAAAGGCCTATGAGAATCCCAAGTTTGTGGAGGATATCCTGCGGGATACGGTGCTGTCCCTGCGGGAGATCCCGGGACTGTCCTGGTTTTCCCTGGAATGTGAGAACTACGAATCCATACATAATCACAGTGCCTATGCCAGCCATGAGGAATTTCTTGACTGATACAGGCAGGATGGAGATTTTGCATGAATAAATTTTACCGCCGGCTCTTCGCCCTCATTTTGCTGGTTTTGGTAATTTCCGGTGTGGTCATTTACACCACCATAGATATAAATACACTGAAGAACCTGGATCAATTTCAGTCCTGGTCCATTGCTTTGGCAGTAGGTGCCGTGGCTTTGGGCATGTTCTTTGATGGCAGCAGGCTGATGCATCTGGTGAAGATCTCCCATGAGAAAATAACCCTTTACCAGGCTGTGCAGGTAGTCTTTGGCAACTATTTCCTGGCGCTTCTGACCCCCGGGGCCACAGGCGGGGCGGTGGCCCAGCTCATGTTCTTGCGCCATGCGGGAGTGCCCACGGGGAAGGCAGCGGTGCTGGTTATTGTGAGGACCTTGCTGTCTATCTTCTTTCTGGCGCTTTGCATGCCCTTTATCCTGCTCCACGATGAGGGGATTGTGCCGGGGATTTCCAATGACTGGCTCATGGCCATAACCCTGACGGCCTTTGCGGTAATAGTAGCCATGGTGCTTGGAGCCAGAATGGGCAATCTGGACGGCTTCATCATCTGGGCCACCAGGAATGTGAAGAATCAGCGGCGGCGCAAGATATTTGCCTTTTACCGGGACACCAAATGCGCCATTGGCCTGCTGGCAGAATCTCCCCGCAGCATGCTCCTGGTTTTCCTGGAGTCCGGGCTGAATCTGCTCTGCATCTACGCTATTGTTCCCTGCTTGTTGTTGGGACTTGGCGTCTTCGATGCTGACTGGTACACGGTCATGGGCCGCATGATTTTCCTCAATATGCTGCTGTATTTCATGCCTACTCCGGGGGGCTCCGGCATTGCCGAGGGCGGTTTCGTGTTGCTTTTCAGCAGCAGCGTACCTGCGGGCACCGTGGGCATCATCGCTGTGTGCTGGCGGCTCATTGCAGAGTACATTCCCTTCCTGATAGGCTTTTACTACACACTGACAGTATTCGGCAGGGACTTCCTGAACAGGCAGCTTAGCAAGTAGGTACAACAAGAAGGAGATACTATGGCAATCCTGACGGAGGACGAGAGCCTGCGCTTTGGCTATACTACAGGCGCCTGTGCGGCGGCGGGAGTGAAGGCTGTCCTGCTGGCTCAAAGAGGGTTAGAGCATGAACAGGTGAAGCTTGCGGCTTTGGATGGAACTGAACTACTGATTCCTGTCAAGTCAGTGTCCTTGGGTGAGGATGGCTGTGGGCAGGCAGAGGTAGTGAAATTCTCCGGAGACGACCCGGATATCACCAATGGTGTCTCAGTATTTGCAGCAATTCGCCCCATCGATAGTCAGGAACTGGTCTTCAAAGCGGGCACCGGGGTGGGGACAGTTACCAAGTCGGGACTCACCGTGCCCATGGGGGAACCTTCCATCAATCCGGGGCCAAGGAAACTCATTCGGCAGGTTCTGGATGAGATGACAGGCAGCAGCCTGGGCTGGGAGATTACCATCTCGATTCCCGCAGGGGTGGAGCTGGCCAAAAAGACCCTCAATCCTGTGTTGGGGGTTGAGGGGGGCATCTCTGTCATTGGCACCACCGGTGTGCTTCGCCCCATGTCCGAGGAGGGGTTCAAGAATTCCCTGGTTCCCCAGATAGATGTGGCCAAAGCTGCGGGCTTTGAGAGCCTGGTTTTCGTACCTGGCAAGATTGGCGAGGAAGCGGCCCTTGCGTGGGGCCTGCCCCAGGGGGCGCTGGTGCAGACCAGCAATTTCATCGGCTTTATGCTTGAGGCGGCGGCCAAGAGGAAGATAAAAAGCATCCTGCTCTTTGGCCATATCGGCAAGATGGCCAAGGTAGCGGCGGGAATTTTCTACACTCACAACCGCATAGGTGATGCCAGGCTGGAAACTATGGCCGCCTATGCCGCAGTAGAAGGTCTGCCCCGGGAAGGGGTGGAAAGACTGCTCTCTGCCAATACCACAGAAGATGCATTGACAGTCCTGGCAGCCCAGGGTCAGGATTTCTGCCGCCATGTCTGTGATATCATCGCAGCCAGGGCCAGCCTGCGGGCAGAGCGCTATCTTTTCGGCCAGGTGCAGGTGGGCACGGTGATGACTGCCATGGACAGGTCGTTATTGGGCCTTGATGACAAGGCGCGGGAAATTGGGGAGGCTTACAGATGGAAACTGCCAGTGTGAAGGAACATAAGATAAGGGTCATAGGCATAGGCCCTGGCAGTCCAGATTACCTCCTGCCCGCTGCAGCCAAAGCCATTGAGAGCGCCAAAGTTCTGGTAGGAGGCAGGCGGGCCCTGGGACAGTACGCCAGGCCTGATGTCTCCCAGCATACCTTTCCTATCACCAATGATATCCCGGCTGTCATGGATTTTATCAAGCATGAGCTGGCTGTCAGTGATGTGGGGGTGCTGGTCTCAGGCGACCCGGGGTATTATTCTCTGCTTGATGCCTTGCGCAGGGAATATCCTGCAGAACAGATTGAGGTGATTCCCGGTCTTAGTTCTATGCAGCTGGCCTTTGCCCGCCTTGCCTTGCCCTGGCATGGGGCGTGCTTCCTGAGTTTTCACGGCAGAAGACCTGAGCAGGAGGAGTTATGCTACAGGCCTGGCAGAATACTGGGCATGCTCACCGATGGCAAATATAATTCCCGAAGCATTGCGGAAATCCTGATGGAGGCAGGTTGGCCAGGGGAAACAAGGCTGTCTGTTCTCCTGAGGCTTTCTTATCCCGATGAAGAGATCATAACAACTACTTTGAGTGAGGCCAGTAAGATGGCTGAGAAGTCCCATGGCATTTTGATTATCCAAGGTTGAAAGGAGCAGATACATGGATTATTTAGGCATAGATGATGAAGAATTCATTCGCGGCAAAGTTCCCATGACCAAAAAGGAAATCCGTATCCTTTCCCTGGTAAATGCCCGGCTGGCCCCGGATTCACTGGTTTACGATATCGGCGCAGGCACGGGGGCTATTTCTGTAGAGGCAGCCCGTCTGGTGCCCGATGGCAGGGTCTATGCACTGGAGCGGAATCCTGAGGCCATTGCCCTGATTCGGGCCAATGCTGCCAATTTCGCCCTGCGCAATATCACGGTCATCAATGAGGAGGCACCAGCAGGCATTGCTGCCCTGCCCAAGTGCGATGCGGTCTTTGTGGGAGGCAGCGGCGGCAGGCTGGTGCCTATCCTGGATGCGGTGGCTATGAAGCTGAAGTCCGGGGGGCGTATCGTGGTGAACTGCATCACGGTGCAGAGCCTGATGCAGGCTATAGAATACTTCCGTAGCCGTGATGCGGAATTCAGCTATGAGACTATCCAGGTGCAGGTCACCCATCTGCAGCAGATTGGTCCCTATGACATGGCCAAGGCTGTGAACCCGGTTTATATCCTCACTGCCAAAAAGTGGGACAAGGACCAGAACGGACTGGCTGACATGAACGAAAAGGCTGTTTGAAATACTATTATTGGAGGCTGGCAAGATGGTACATATAGTAGGAGCAGGCCCGGGGGACCCGGAGCTGATCACGGTCAAGGGACAGAAATATCTGCAGGAAGCAGATGTGGTGATATATGCTGGTTCTTTGGTGAACCCGGCGCTTCTTTCCCTTTGCAAGGAAGAGGCTGAAATCCACAATTCTGCTTCCATGACTCTGGACGAAGTGGTGCAGACCATTGCAAAAGCAGAGGCAGAAGGCAAGATGACCGTGCGTCTCCATACGGGAGATCCCGCCATTTACGGGGCTATACAGGAGCAGATGGATGCTTTCAAGGCAAGGGATATTGATTATGATGTGACTCCCGGTGTCAGTTCTTTCCTGGCCACGGCAGCGGCCCTGAAGCAGGAATATACTCTCCCCGGCGTGTCCCAGACGGTGATTGTAACCCGCCAGGAAGGCCGCACTCCCGTACCTGACAGGGAAAAGCTGCGTTCTCTTGCCCAGCATGGCTCCACCATGTGCATTTTCCTGTCCATCACCATGCTGGACAAGGTGGTGGAAGAGCTTATAGCAGGCGGTTATACAGAGGAAACGCCTATTGCCATCGTGCAGCGCGCTTCCTGGCCCCAGCAGAAAATCGTGAGGGCGACGCTTTCCACCATCTGCGAGGAAATCAAGGGCAAGGATATCGACCGCACAGCCATGATTGTGGTAAGTCCCTGCCTGGCAGGAAACTATGAGCTGTCCCAGCTCTATGCCCCAACTTTTTCCCATATGTTCCGGGAAGCTTCTAAAGGAACTGGCAATAAATAAATTTTAAGATAGGATGCAGGATAAATCTTCATAGGCAAGGCGGAGGAAGGAGGCATAGCGGTGCTATGTCGACTGACGACAACGATGCATATGGAGATTTAGACAAGTCAAATCTAAAATTTATTTATGAACAGTTTCTGAACAAGAGGAGTAGTCATGAGAATCGCTGTTTTTGCCTTGACAGCCCGGGGGGCTGATCTGGCGCGGCAGGTGCAGAGGCTCCTGCCCGAGATGCCGGATGTCTATGTGCCGGAGAAAATTGAGTCTGAAGGTTTCGAGCCCAAGCATTTTTTTGCCTTCGCGAAGTTTGGGGAGTCTTTCAAAGAGTGCTTCACTCATTATGATGTGCTGATATGCGTGATGGCTGCGGGCATTGTAGTGCGCACCATGGCCCCCCTGCTGAAGGATAAATTGACGGACCCGGCGGTGATTGTCTGCGATGAGCAGGGCAGGTTTGCCATCAGCCTCCTGTCAGGTCATGTGGGAGGGGCTAACTTCCTCACCCGTCAATTGGCAGAGGTTATCGGTGCCCAGCCTGTCATTACCACGGCAACGGATATAGCAGGCAAGGTGGCCCCCGATGCTTTCGCGGGACAGACGGCTCTGCACCCCTGGCCAAAATCACGGATCAAGGTGCTGAATTCCGCCTTGCTGGATGGGGAAGAAATTGAATATGAGGCTAGTCCTGGCCTGCCCCACAGGGATTTTTATCTGGAAAAACTGGCAGAATACAAACTGCTGGGCCAGCAGGAGCAGAAGGCTTCATACAAGGTGATTCTCTGCTCCAGGGAAGAACTGCCAGAGGAAACAGCCGTTCCACCACATACTTTGTATCTGGTGCCAAACCAGCTGATAGCCGGGGTAGGCTGCCGCAAGGGAGTGGACAAGTCTCTGGTGCAGTCAGCTCTGGAGCAGGCTTGCAAATCCATCGGCAGGGATGTGTCCTTCATAGATGCCATGGCCAGCGTTTCCATCAAAGCCCACGAGGAAGGCCTGCTGGCTACAGCCCGGGAGCTGAATGTTCCCATCCATTTCTACGAGCCCAAAGTACTGGAGCAGCAGATAGATGCCTTCCACCTCATGCAGTCTGAATTCGTGAAGAGCAGGGTGGGAGCAGGCAATGTCTGCGAGGCTGCAGCCCTGCGTGAAGCCATGGGTACCAGCAAGGGCGTGCGTTTTGCTCTGCTGAAGACCAAGTATGAACAAGTAACGGTGTCATTGTTATGGCATTGGTAAATAGCAAAACAGCCGCCAGCCTAATCAAGGCTGGCGGCTGTTGTCTTTAATAACGTGTGGGACTTATCCTGGAAATAAGGGGAATGCGTGATTATCAACTGATGGGAATCTGATGGGAGGTGGGAACCTGTTCCTGGAGTTTGGGGAGCTGTACTTTCAGCACGCCGTCCTTGAAATCAGCAGTTGCCCTGGCTTTGTCAATGCCGGTGATGTAGAAGGAACGGGACATCTGGCCGTAGCTGCGCTCACGGCGGATGTAGTTGCCTTCACTGTCCTGCTGATCATTGTTTTCCTCCCTCTTGGCAGAGAGGGTGAGATAGTTGTTTTCGTAGCCGAGAGAAATATCCTCCTTTTTGAAGCCAGGAAGGTCGGCGGTAAGTTCGTAGGCCGTGCCGTTGTCTTTGACATCGACTTTGAAGCCAGAAGTGCTCATTGCACTGGTAAAGGGGGAATCAAAGGCATCCAGCAGGCGATTGAACAAACGTCCTTCTTCCTTCATCAGCTCATTACCTGTTGCAAATGGAACCAGACCAAACATGGTGCTCAATCTCCTTTCATGGATATAAAAACCAATCTTTCCGGGGCCCTTGGGAACCCTTCTTTGTTCCCTCAACCCCTTGCAATTATTATTATACCCATAAAAGTCAAAATGTCAATAGGTCAAAAAGAAAAAGAGGAATATATTTTTTGGCAGTGCATAATTGTGCTTTACCTTTGATATAGGGAGGTATTTGGTAGAAATAAGCCAGAAAGGTGTATACCTTGGGGAGGTGTTAGCTCTGCTGAGGTAGAATAAATATATAAGTTAGAAATGATGGGGAGGAAGATACTCATGGCAGTAGAAGGAAAAGAAAAGGTATTGGCACTGGCTGCCCACATAAGCTACATGTTTTTCGGGATTGGATATATAGGCATTCCATTGGTTATCTATTTGCTCAATGATGGCAAGAATGACTTCGTTGCAGGTCATGCCAAGCAGGCACTTAAGGTTCAGGCTATTCTGGGAGTCCTTGGGGCAGTAACCATGGTGCTGACATTCCTGGTGGTTGGTGTTTTCTTTTGGCCAATAATTGTGATTCTGGGATTGCTCTGGTTCTGCTGTTCCATCTATGCCTGTTTCAAGGTTATCAATGGGGAGGAGTATCATTACCCGTTGCTGTAAGAAATCGTATTTAGGGAAGGGGCCTAATGCGGTCCCCTGTTTCGCATATAGCTGAGAATTCCATGAATAGCGAGGTGGAGGACATGCAAAAAGTGTTTAAGAAATATGTTCTGTCATTGTTGATGGTTCTGGCGCTTTTGGTTGTGCCGCTTATGGCGGAAGCTGCTGCTCCCATAATGGTGGAAGGCGCTATGGAATGTGAAACTGACTTGCTTATCAATGCACTGGAGAATCCCAAGGACCAGCGCATTGGCGGCTGGCGCTTTGTCAGCGGTGAGTATCAGGGGATACCTGTTGTTGTATCGGTTACGTCAATTGGTATGACTAACGCTGCAGCCGCCACTGTGTTGGGAATTGAGTGCTTCCATCCGGCAGCGGTCATCAATCAGGGAACTGCAGGGGGACATGATCCGTCGCTGCACACCTTTGACATTGTTTTAGGTGGAAAGACCATTGATTCCAGTGCCTGGTTAAGCAAGAGGGAACGGCGGGGGGCAGATGGACGTCATATAGAGATGATGCCCACGTTTTATTATGATGCAGACAGCGGCGAAGAGAAAAAAGTATTAGAACTGGAGGCTGATTCAGAGTTGCTGGAGATTGCTGCAGCAGAAGGTGCAAATTATCAGGCTGGGCAGGTGGTTATCGGGAAGATTTCCAGCAGCAATAACTGGAATCGACAGTTGGATAGAATCCGATTCTTCAACAAGGAGCATGGTTCCTCTTGCGAAGAAATGGAAACGCACTCAGCAGCCTTAGTGTGCCAGAATTACAAAGTGCCGTTTTTGGGCATCCGCATTCTCTCAAATACGGAGTGGCATGGTGAGGACTTCAATCAGGCTGCTGGCACAGCATGCCAGCAGTATGTCCTGGCTGTGATTAAGTCTTACGCCGAACGTAAAGTATTGAAGAGTGGCGTAGCTGAGAAAGGGAAACGAGCTTAATGGCTGACTGGAATCTTGCAACGGCTCCCGCTGAAGAAGTGGGAGCTTTTATGTTTTAGGATTTTTATAATTAACATCTTGAATAGAGAGATACTCGGGTGTATCTTGCAGGTGCCTATTTGGGTGCTGACCAAGAGCGTTATCGTGAGAAAGCCCGTGCCCTTTTGGAAGTGGCAGAAAAGGGGGGCGTATAGGGGGCCGGACAATGATTGCTGATTCTTTATGTGCTTCATGATATACTGTGGATAGATTTCAATATGTAAAACCAAAAAGACATTGAGAGCCGAAGTATGGCTTTCAATGTCTTTTTGGTTTGGAAGGGGATGGAAGACATTCTCTATGTTGCTGAAAAAGAAACTAGAATCTCAATTGGCAGGTTTGAAGGCTGACTTAGGCTGGCCGCAAAGGGGGCAGACGTAATCTTCTGGCTCATTGTTGATGTCGCCCACGTGCTCAAAACCACAGACAGGGCAGATGTAAACCTGGCCAGCAGGTGCTTTTTGCTCTGGCTGGTGTTTCTCCAGGATTTTGGCCAGGACAACGCCGTGATGGCCTTCCTGCTTGGCGAAGACTTCCATTTCATCAGCAGCCTCGGCAAAACCTGCGGCCCTGACTTTTTCAGCCATGGCCATGACCTGCGCTTCGCCATTGACTTCAGCCTTCTGCACAGTGCGCAGAAGGCCCCAGAAGTCCTGGGGATACTTGCCGTTCAGCACAGAATAGAAACCTGCGTGGACTGCTTCCTGGTTGGCAGCCTCAATGAGATCGTCAACTATATCATCGTAACCCTGTTCCTTGGCCAGCCGGGCCAGGGCATAGTACATCATGGTGCCATTTGCCTCAGCCGTCATGATGGCCTTGATCATCTGCTCAAGTTCGGTTCCCTTAGTAAGTCCATATATGCTCATAATGCATTCCTCCTGATTAACGAATAAAATGGGTGGGTGTCCAGGGTTCCTTTTAACACATATTCAAAATTTTATTTGTGATGTTCACATAGGATACTCAAAGGTAGACCCTACGCCGAAGTGGATGATGTATTCCTCGGCACCGGCCACGGGAATCCAGAAGCCGTAAGCCTTGCCGAAGGGTCCTTCGTAAGCTTTGTAAGCGGCCTCCTTGTTGTCGGCAGCCTGATTGCAGAGACAGCCCTTGTGTTTCTCCGGTGCGCCAATGCTGGAGCACTTGATGCCGGTAGTGAGGCCGAGGGAGGCGGCTTTCTTGTTCACAGCATATATGTCACGGCTCTTCTTGATGAGCATGACGGGGTCGGGGAAATTGTCCCACATCATGTGAAATGACTCAATTACTTTCTGCTCGTCCATCGTTATCTCTCCTTTAAGAAAACTTTGCTCCATCGTTGGCGTTAAGGGCGAAAGCGTAAATCATGTCAGCTCCGCTTCCTTTTAGTTCATCTTACAGGGCTTATTATACGCCTAAATTATATTTTGTCAAATATAATTTTATAAATTTATATTTGATTTAACAGCTATATAATGATAGAATGAAGAAAAGTTCGCAAGCAGATAGGAGAAAGAACATGAAAAAGAAAGCATTTGACCCGTTGTTGCTGGAGAATCAGCTATGCTTCCCCATATATGCCAGTGCCAGGAAAATAGTAGCGGCCTACAATCCTTACCTGAAGAAGATTGGGCTGACTTATGCCCAGTACATCACCATGATGGTGCTGTGGGAGGAAAAGGCCATCACCATGCATGACCTGGGGAAAAAGCTCTATCTGGATTCCGGCACATTGACCCCGGTGCTGAAGAAGCTGGAGGCTGCTGGTTATCTGAAACGTTATCGCAAGCCTGAGGATGAGCGCCTGCTGGTAGTGGCTATCACAGAGGATGGTCTTGCCCTGCGTGAAGAAGCTGAGAAGATTCCAGGAGAGCTGGCTGGCTGCCTTGCTCAAAAGGGTGAACTGTTTACCATGGAAGAAGTACAGAAGCTCAAAGATCAGCTTTATGCAATTATCCGTGCCTTGGAATAGGCAGGATGTTAATTATTAACATCGCGGAGAAGAAAGAATGAAGTATAACAAGGTCATTGAGGCGGGATTTCTGGCCCGGCCTAACCGCTTTGAAGCCCAGGTGGAGGTGGCGGGGCAGGTAGAAACCGTCCATGTTAAGAACACTGGGAGGTGCAAGGAGCTTTTACTCCCGCATGTACCTGTGATACTGGCAGAAGCAGACAACCCTGCCCGGAAAACCAGGTATGATCTCATAGCAGTGGAGAAAACTGGTCTGGGACTTATAAACATAGACAGCCAGGCACCCAATAAGGTGATGGGAGAGTGGCTGGCTGGAAGAGGCTATGACGTGGTGAAGCCGGAGTACAAGTATGGCAGTTCCCGCATAGATTTCTACATGGAGCGGGGAGATCAGAAGTACCTGCTGGAGGTCAAGGGCTGCACTCTGGAGCAAGATGGCATAGGGTATTTCCCTGATGCACCTACGGAACGGGGCATCAAGCATATCCACGAGTTGATTGAGGCAAAAAGAAATGGCTATTGGTGCGGGCTGGCCTTTGTGATTCAGATGCCGAAGGTTCGAGAGGTGCGTCCCAACATAGTTACGCATCCTGCTTTTGGAGATGCCTGGCAGGAAGCACTGGAGGCTGGAGTCAGGATTTGGTTCCTGGGATGCGATGTGAAAAAAGATGCCCTGAGCATAGATGATAGCCGGGTATGTGCGGAAGAATGACATGCAGGATAAACAGTTGAGCAAATTCCTGTCCTTGATACTTCGCCATAAGCCTGAGACGGTGGGGATAACTCTGGATGAGCACGGCTGGGCTAATGTGGAGGAGCTGCTGAGGGGAATCCGCCAATCCGGCAGGTGCATTGACTATTCAACGCTGGAGAGAATCGTGGCGGAGAATGACAAGCAACGTTTTGCACTCACCCCCGATGGCAAGAAGATTCGGGCCAATCAGGGGCATTCGGTGAACGTGGATGTGGAACTGAAGCCCATGGAACCGCCAGAAGTGCTCTATCATGGGACGGTGGAGAAGAATAAGGCATCAATTGAAGTCCAGGGGCTTATAAAGGGTACCAGGCTATATGTGCATCTATCTGCTGATGTGGATACAGCCATGAAAGTGGCCGGGAGGCGAAAGGGCGAGAAGCTTATCTATGAAGTGGCAGCAGGAGATATGTCCAGGGATGGCTTCAAGTTCTATCTGTCTGTCAATGGCGTCTGGCTGACAGATAAGGTGCCGTGCAAATATCTCACGCTGCTATAAGAACATACGTCAACCGGGGCTGTTGCAGATTGCAACAGCCCCGGTTTGTTTGCGCAAAGCAAACGATTGGACAAGGTTTCTTCGATGGTGCTTTGCCTGATAGATACGTTGGAGGGGATATCTTTTCTTGGGAAAATAAAAAAATGTAAATTTATCTGTAATACTTTTTCCACCGCTCCGTATGTATAGGCAGAAAACAAAAACATAGACAACCACCGAAGGGAGTAGATGAAAATGAAGAACGCAATGACCAACAAGAAGCTGAATGATTTTGAACTGGATTTAGTAGCCGGTGGGACTCTTACAGAGGTCAATCAGCTGGCAGATGCCTTCGCCAAGAAGGGCGGCATCTTCGGAGAAGTTGTGGCCGAGATCCACAGCGCATTGAGCGACAAGAGCGGCGTGGCCGGGCCGGTCAACATCCTGCTACGGGAGGCTGTAGGCAAGGGGCTGAGCCAGCTTGGCATCTCCCATGACTTGAGCGTCGGCGTCCTTGGTACTGGCTTCATGTCAAAGGACAACAAGTATTCTTACAATGGCAAGAGCATTTCCCATGCTGATGTACTCAAGATGATTGATGCAGCGAAAGTTGCCTAAGATATTCAAAACAGTTACAGCATATCAGGCTTTATCTTGATGCCTTATCAAGAAAAGGGGCTGACGCACATGCTTGTGTGTTGGCCCTCTTAGTTGGGAAGCCTGAACATGATAAGCAAGGTAACGAGATATCAAGAGATATAACGAGGAAGAAGAAAGCGATGAGAACGCATGGGGTTATCAGGATGAGTTAGGTCCCAATGATGTGCTGCGCCCCGGCGAGTCGATCTTCTTGACCTTCTCGCCCAGGGATGATGTGCGTTACTGGGATATCAAGGTGGTATATGACAATGGCAAAGAAGATGTTTGGGAGGATCTTGACCTTTACCGCATCTTCAATATCACCATCCGTCCCGGTGGTACGGTGAGCATCGAGAGCACCTGAGATAAAAAAAGGCTGTCGCACTAAGCTATTTCACTACGATACCTAGCTTGAGATAATTCTCTTGGCTGATAGATATCGTGGCAAAATGCTTAAATGCGACAGCCCTTTTTGTGTATGGGTCAGAAAACGGAAAGTATGAGGTACAAGAGCAGGGACAGGGCGAAGAAGGCAGCTGTGACATGCTTCCAGAACTTGTAGTCCTTATCAATGGCTTCCCGCTCCACAGGAGTGGGGTCAGGGGGATTGGCTTGTACCTCCCCTGTGGAACATGTACAATGTGGCGGCCAAAAACGAAAAATCTGTAATGAGAAACGGTTCTGATGGCCGTCAACTAATGTCCTGAAGGTGTTGTTGTAATGGTTTTATGTAATGGTTTGGCTGAAATGGGGTTGGGGTGTAAAATAGAGGATAGAAAGCTATTTTGAGGGGAGGCAGGTAGTTGCAGTGGAACAGGTAGACATTAGTACAGCCTTGAAGAGGGCTCATTTTAGAAGACATTGAAGAGCAAGAAGCTAGCTGAAACAGCTTTGTAGAGAACGGGGGATAAGGTGGCTCTGAAGGAAATAGAATCATTGCGGCAGGAGAATGAGCGGTTGGTGGCCGAGGTTGAACGGCTGAGAAGCCTATTGAAAAGTCATGGTATCCCATATGAGCCCAAGCCTGAGCCTCCCAGACATGTTGATTCGGCGGCAGAGGCGAAACGCCGTGTAAATCTTTTTATGAAGCTTTTTTGCGCCAGAAGAGATTTTTATGCAGAGCGTTGGGAGAGCAAAGGCGGCAGAGCTGGCTATAGTCCCGTTTGCAGCAATCGCTGGACACCCATGTGCCCAAAGAAGACACGGGGAATCAAATGCCATGAATGCGATAAACAAGCCTGGGTTCCTTTTACTGAGAGTGTGGCATACAAGCATCTTGTAGGGCAGGATGAGCGTGGAAGGCCCTATGTAATTGGAACGTATGCTCTTTTAGAGGATTCCACCTGCAAATTTCTGGTGTTCGATTTTGATGACCATGATGGGTCTCATGTGGCATGGCAGGAGGAGGCACGTCTCTTAAGAGAGATATGCCAGAGCTATGGTATTGACACAGCCCTGGAACGGTCACGTTCTGGCAAGGGTGCTCATGTCTGGATTTTCTTTGACGAGCCGCTGGAGGCAAAGTTGGCACGGAGATTCGGTGCAGCACTTCTGGCTAAGGGAGCAGAAAAAGTACATCAGAGGGATTTCAACACTTTTGACCGCATGATGCCTAATCAGGACGAGATGCCCGCCGGTGGTATGGGGAATCTCATTGCATTGCCCTTGCAAGGTCTCCCTCGCAAACAGAATAATTCTGTATTTGTCGATGAGAACTGGGAGGTTATACCAGACCAATGGGGATATCTGGAGCAAAAGAAATTGCTGTCCAGAGAATTTGTGGGAAACAAGCTCACAGAATGGGGACCGCAGGATTTGCCAGCCCTCCTGGAGGAAAATGAGACTGAGCTGGATTTAAAGCCTTGGGAGCCTAAGTCTAAAGTGATATTGGAGCGGTCTGACGTAAGGGGCCCCCTGAGGCTTACACTGGCAGACTGCATCTATATTCCCCAGCAGTCTGTTAAGCCGCGTACTATGAACCTTATTCGCAAGATGGCCACCTTCAGTAACCCACAGTTTTATAAGATGCGGGCTATGCGCTATTCCACCAAGCAGATTCCTCGCCGAATACAATGCTTCCGTGATACAGAAGATTTTGTCGCCTTGCCTCGCGGGTGCCTGAAAAAGCTGAAGGAGCAGCTGGAGACGGCGGGCATCGCTTATGAAATAGAGGATTGCCGTACGACAGGCAGGGCTATAGATGTCAATTTTCAAGGGATGTTGCAACCAGAGCAGGAAAAGGCGATAGAAGCTATGTTGGCCCATGATATTGGTATCCTGGGGGCAGCAACAGGCTTCGGAAAGACGGTGCTGGGGACTTATCTTATTGCCAGTCGCAAGGTCAATACACTGGTATTGGTGCACAATCGCGAGATTATGCGGGGCTGGCAGGAGGATATAGCAAAGTTCCTGCAAATCAATGAGGAGGTGCCGATAGAGGAAGGGAAACGCAGAAGAAAGCCAAAGAGCATAGTTGGGACGCTTTATGCCGGGCATGATTCATTGCATGGTATCGTAGACGTGGCTATGATCTCGTCTCTGGGAAGAGATGACGCTGTGGATGAGCGTGTGGCAGATTATGGCATGGTTATCATGGATGAGTGCCATCACGCCGGAGCCTACACTTTTGAAAATGTGTTGTGGAAGGTGAAGGCTAAATATGTCTATGGACTGACAGCTACTCCTGTGAGGGAGGATGGCCATGAAAAGATTGTCTTTATGCAGTTTGGAGACGTGCGTTATCGCCTGTCCGAGAAAGACAGGGCTGCCATGCAGGACTTCAGGCATGAGATTTGCCCGCGATTCACGAGCTTTGCTCCAGTAACCAGAGAGAAACCATCGATAAACGAATTGTATAAGCTGCTAATTCAGGATAAACTGCGCAATCAGATGCTGGTGGATGATATCGCAGCTGCTGTTGACGATGGACGTACACCGCTGGTGCTTACAAAATTTAAGGAGCATGCGAAACTCATTCATGAAGCACTGCAGAAAAAGGGCTTTAATTCAGTACTGGCTCTTGGAGGAGGTTCAACAAGCGAGCGCAAGGCTCGGCGTGATGTTTTGCAGGCTGCCACTGACGATGAACGGCTAGTGATTGTCGCCACAGGGAAGTATATAGGCGAAGGTTTCAACTTCCCCAGGCTGGATACGCTCTTTTTGGCAGTGCCGGTGTCCTGGAAGGGCAATATTGCCCAATATGCCGGAAGGTTGCACAGGGACTTTGAGGGCAAGGAAAATGTAATCATATATGATTACGTGGACGTGCATGTGAAAATGCTGGAGCGTATGTATCAAAAGAGGTTGTCTGCGTATGCTGCCATGGGGTATACGGTTTATGCCCCTACTGGGAATGATGGAGCCAATGTGATACATACGGTAAGGGATTATCAGGAAACGTACTGGCAGGATTTCCAAATGGCAACGAGCAGGATATGTATATGCAGCCCAAGGCTGAGTCACCGGCGGGTATGGGAATTGATCAAGAAGCTTAAGCAGGACAAACGCTCTCAGATAGATTGCATCATTCTGACTTTAACAACAGGGAAATACTCTCCTCAGCAGCAGGCAGCTGTTGAGAACATGAAGAAGGCAATGCGGGAGGCGGGGGCAGATGTGCGTGAATTTGAAAGCCTAAACTGCCACTTTGCTGTTATGGATGATGATCTGGTGTGGTATGGCAGCATGAACTTCCTCTCACGTGAACACGAGGATGATATCCTGATGCGAATCAACAGCGAGTCTATAGTGAAGGAGTTATTGGCGATAAGCAATCAGGAGAAATCATCAGGAACAGTTAGAAAATGACATGTTAATAGGAAGCACAAAGGGTCGGGGCTGATGCCCCGGCTTTTTTCATCAGGGGACGGATGGGGGATTGATGCTGACAAGCAGGAAAAATTAGGACGGAGGCGAAATTAACTAGATATGGATATACAAAAGGAACAAGATTGTAGGAGGGATATTGATGCGCAGGGCAACGAGCTTGCTGTGCTTTTTGATTGTGATGCTGTGTGGCACGGTGGCTATGGCCGCCTCGACTGTCAATGCTGACGGCTATTACAAGGGCATTAAGCTATGCGGCAGGGTGAAGGTTGTGGAGCACTTTGCAGATATCAAGGTGAAGGTAGTGGATTCCTTTCCTGATTTGAGGGTAAAAGTTGTAAGTTCCTTCCCGGATGACGTGGGGGAATGGCAGTTTGTGGAGTACGGTGAGGACTTCACGGTGCAGTTCGTGGAGAGCTTCCCGGATATCAAGATAAAGTATGTGAACAGCTTCCCCGGAGTTGAGTAAGGATGGTGCTGACAGGATATGAATAGGTTTCTGGATTTCTTATATGACCGTGGTTCTGAGACGTTCGCTGATAATGATGATTATGTGAGGGTAGTCCTGCCCTCAGACTATCCTGATTCCAGAATGCTGGAGAAGCTGTATGTGGCAGCAGGGTTGTTGCCGAAGCGCGAGGATATGGAGGCTTACAACAGGCAGGAGATAGCAGCGTACAACGAGAGACACCCGGACCACCCCATCAGTCTAGCTCTATTTGAGATGCAGATGTAGCAGGAAAGGACGATGTTGTTGTTTTCTTATATTTGGCCTATTGCGCTGGTGATTATCTGCAATACAGTTTATCAGGTGTGTGCCAAGTCGGTGCCGGTGGAAATCAATCCGCTGGCTTCGTTGACGGTAACATATCTGGTGGCAGCGATTATGTCCGGGCTGCTTTATTTGTGGCTGGGAGAGAGCGTAGATTTCCTGGGAGAGTATCGGAAACTGAACTGGGCGCCATTTGTGTTGGGGGCTGTTATAGTGGGTCTGGAAGCTGGCTGGATATATGCATATAAAGCTGGCTGGCCGGTGAGCACTGGCTTCATTGTGCAAAGTTCAGTACTGGCAGCGGCGCTTTTGCTGGTGGGATACTGGCTGTATCAGGAGCCTCTGGCGTGGAATAAGGTTGTGGGGGTAGCCATCTGCCTGATTGGGCTGGTGGTCATCAACTACAGGTAATGGCATCGGGTGCCAGCTGATAAGTAAGGGGGATGACCATGAAGTTCTGTCAATACTGCAACCAGCAGGTGCAGCCACGGAAGCATATCAACTGGTTCATACTGGCCCTGATGTGCCTGATTACCGGCGGGGGATGGCTGTTTGTGTATGTGCCATACTATTTCTTGTTTAAAAGCGAGTCTTGTCCTATATGCGGCGGGAAGTTTTGAAAAAAGGCTCCGCGTGCGTGATATGCTCCCCCTTGAGAGACAGTAAAAAAAACAAAACTGTCACCATAGGGGGAGTTTTTCATGCCACACAAACCCCCGGCTCCTTGAAGTTATTGTCCTGATTCTAGTATTGAACCTGAAAGGCAGCGTAAAGGAATGGTGGATAATAAGCTAATTAACCTAGTGTTTCAGTGGGAAGGGATAAAGCTTGATAGAAATTTACATATTGTTATAATAGGTAATATAGAAATTAGCAGACGATATTATGGTATCTACGAGAGGCAGATCTGCTCTCAGAGTCATAGGCTGGGGCTTTTGTGCTATTCATAGATGGCAAAACCATAACTGCGGCAGTATAATGAAATATATGCGCTTACAAGGGGGATACGGATATCAACACGGTAATTTATTACTATTCAGCAACAGGGAATTCACTATATACAGCGAGGGCTTTGCAAGAGTTGCTGCCGGAGGCGGAGCTTCGGTATATTCCTGAGGCGCTGGCAGAGGACAGCCCTTCTGTCAATGCGGAATGCGTGGGCTTTGTGTTTCCCATGCATTACTTTGGTCTGCCGCTTCAGGTGGAGGAGTTCCTGGAGAAGCTGACCATCTATGAATCTCCCTATACCTTTGCCATAGCCACCTGCGGTGTGCCCTACTGGGGGAGGCCTTTCCTGGATGCCGAGGCAATACTGGCTAAGAAAAACAGGAAACTTCATGGCAAGTGGTATGTGCGGCTGGTATCCAATTATATTCCCTACCGGGATATTGCCGCTGACTGGCGCATAAGCATCAGAGCTTGGCTGGCGAAGCGAAAAATCCGCAAGATTGCAGATGCTGTAAAAAACAAGGAACCCCATGATACATGGCAGCTTTTGCGGAAGTTTTGCCAGAGGTATCACGAGGATTGGCGGGCACGTCAGGAAAGGATTGACGAGGCATTCCTGTGTGACAAGGAGAAATGCACGTCATGCGGCCTGTGTGAGAAAATCTGCCCCAGAGGAAATATAGAGAGGCCGGAGGGATTTCCGGTGTGGCAGCATAGGTGCGTGGAATGCCTGGGGTGCCTCCATATCTGCCCGGTGAAGGCCGTAGATTTCGGAGAAGTCACCAAGGGGAGGAAGCGCTACAGACATAAGGAAATAAAAGTGACAGAGTTGATTAAGTCAGGAAAATCCAGGGGGTGAAGGTGAATGAATCTCATGGAAATACCCTTTGATGCAATAGATGGGGTTATGGTGGGCAATGCCCAGAGCGAAGAGGGCAAGACAGGGGTTACTGTCTTGTGCTTCAAGAAGGGAGCAAAGACCGGTGTAGATATAAGCGGCGGTGGTCCGGCCTCCAGAGAGACACCTGTCCTGGATCCCACCAGAGAAGATATTGGCATTCATGCCATAGTACTGTCTGGGGGCAGTGCCTACGGTCTGGCTGCTGCTGATGGGGTTATGAAGTGCTTGGAAGATAATGGCATAGGCTATGATACGGGCTTTGCCCTGGTTCCCTTGGTAGTACAGAGCAGCATTTATGACCTGTCCTATGGTAGTGCGAAAATCAGGCCGAACAGCAGGATGGGGTATGAGGCTTGCCAAAACGCCTTGCTGAAAAGCCAGCCCATAAGCGGCTCTGTTGGTGCGGGCAAAGGCGCTACCGTAGGAAAGCTCAAGGGCATGAGGCAGTCTCAGAAAAGTGGTATCGGATACTATGCTGTGCAGGCGGGAAACTTGAAACTGGGAGCTGTGGTAGTGGTGAATGCCCTGGGTGATATATACGTCGAGGGGCAAAAAGCAGCCGGTCTCATGAATGAAGAACGTACCGGCTTCATTGACAGTGTACAAGAGCTGTATCGCATAGCTGCCCCAAAAGATTTGCTGTCCCGTACCAATACAACCATAGGAGCCATTGTAACTAACGGCAAGTTTGACAAGTCGCAGCTGACCCGCATTGCAGCTCAGGCAGGAAATGCCTATGCGCGGTGCATAAATCCTGTAGGTACCTTGGCGGATGGGGACACAATATATGCTTCGTCATGTGGGGAGCCTGTGGAGGCCGATGTGAACATGGCAGGAACTATGGCGGCAGAGGTGATGGCCAACGCCATCAAAAATGCCATAGAGTCCTCAAAGATGGAGGATGCGGAGTATCTGAAATGCTGCCTGAATCTGCCAGTATGTCAGTGACCTTCATGGAATAGCCTCCTTTGTGACAGAATGGTCAGCCATGATTCCAGGAAATGTTTTTGGCGCCTGATGGTACATTTACCATATCGTTGAAAGCAATGCTCTTGGCCGTGGCTTCGGCTGCCTCTGCCGGAGTGGAAGCCGGGTTGCGGCGGATCTCATATACTTCATGGGAGGCTTGCTTGATGGCGTAAGAATTGGGGGGATGGAACTGCAATTCCGTCTTGTTCCCTCCAGTCTTGTGTTATCAAGTGTTGCGAACAATATGAAGCATAGGAGGAGTAAATGAAAACAAGATGGTTGCTTATGAAAACTAAATGAAATAATATATTGAAAACATGAATGTACTCCTTGTAATGTGAGTCAGGGATAAGGTCAGATGGTTGAAATAGGGAGATACAGGGTATATCATAAGAAATAGAAGAACAGATGACAGGAGGAAGCGCGGTATGAAAAAATCCATGTTTAAGAAAATAGCTGTGGCCGGACTGATGGCCATGGGAATTATGGGCTGTGGAGTTAGTACTGGGATGGCGCAGAGCCGGGACATAACCATTGATGGCGATCATGGCAAGCTCTCTGCAACGCTCCAGACACCAGAGGGATATAAGGAGTACCCCCTGGTGATTATCATGCACGGTTTCACTGGCAACAAAGATGAGGCTTTGTTGACTACTCTGGCTGATGATCTGGAGAAAGATGGAATTGCCTCTCTGCGCTTTGATTTCAACGGTCACGGCAAAAGCGAAGGCCGTTTCCAGGATATGACGGTGCCTAATGAGATTGAGGATGCCAAGCATGTATACGAGTATGCCAGCAAACTGCCTGGTGTTACTTCCGTATCTATGGCCGGTCATTCACAGGGAGGCGTAGTTACCAGCATGACTGCTGGTATACTGGGGACGGCCAAGGTGAAGAGTATAGCTCTCATGGCACCGGCAGCAGTGCTGAGGGAGGATGCTATCCGTGGCCAAATCTTCGATAAACACTATGATTCACTGAATCCTCCTGCTGCTATTGATATTTTCAAGGGTCTGAAACTGGGAGCTGATTATGTACGGACAGCCAGGAATCTGCCTATATACGAAACGGCATCGCAGTATCAGGGGTCGGCTTTTATGATTCATGGTACCGGGGATATTGTGGTGCCATATACCTACAGCCTGAGGTATCAGAGAATCTACTTTAACGGACAGGTGAAGTTAGTGGAAGGTGAAGACCACGGGTTCTCCAAGGATACCAAGGGGGCAGCTAAGGCAGTGGCGGATTTCTTTTGCGGGCAGTTGAAGAAGTGATGGATTAGGTCACATAATAGCGGCGTTGTTATTTGAATAAGCGGAACGGCAGGGGAGGTAAACCTGCCGTTTTTGATGGGATTGTAATGATGGTGGGATTGGAAGCCTTGATAATCAGTTTTTGACAAGGAAGGTATGGCATATTTTATGAACACGAAGCAGATTGCTATTATTACCGGCGCTTCCAGCGGTTTGGGGGCAGGATATGCCCGGCAGCTTGACGAGGAGGGGCTGTCTGAGATATGGCTTATAGCCAGGCGGGAGGACAAGCTTGTGGCACTGGCAGACAGTCTGGGCACCGCTTGCAGGTGTCTGTCGTTAGACCTGACGGATAAAGAGGATTTGGAGGATTTGGGACGAAATTTGTCGGCAGAGGGCAGTAAGGTTCAGATATCGTATCTGATAAATGCTGCAGGTTTTGGCTGCATTGGCCTCAGCCGGGAGTGTCCCAGGGAAAAACTCCAGCAGATGGTGGACCTCAACTGCCGGGCAGCCGTGGCTTTGACAGAGATGTGCGTTCCTTACATGGCAAGCGGGAGCCATATTTTGCAGATTGTTTCCTGTTCTGCATTCCAGCCTATCCCTAATTTAGCTGTATATGCTGCCAGCAAGGCTTTCCTGCTGTCGTATAGCCGGTCGATTAGTGTGGAACTTAAGGACTTGGGGATAATGGTCACAGCAGTATGCCCCTTCTGGATCAAGGATACGGAATTTGTGGCTAAGGCCAGGGAAACAGACAAGCGTGGTGCCTACTTTGACATGCCTGGCGCTACAACTGTGGACAGGGTAGTGCAGAAGTCTCTGCTGGCAGCCAGTAGAGGCAAGGTGGTATGTACACCTGACCCGGTGAGCAGTTTGCATCGTATCGTGGCATCCTTGTTGCCGCATGGGTTGCTGGCCAGGATTTGCAAGTAGTTGTGCAATTATATTCAGAGGAGAATTTGACTATGAGCCGGGATGAAGTAAAGCGCTTGCAGGACATCGTCCGCAAGCTCCAATCAGATGAGGGGTGCCCATGGGATAAGGTTCAGACCCATGAAAGCATAAAGGCCGGTTGTATCGAGGAAGCCTGTGAAGTGTTGGCAGGTATCAATATCCTTGCGGAAACAGGGAAGGCAGAAAACCTGAAGGAAGAGCTGGGGGATCTGTTGCTCCAAGTGATTTTCCATGCCAATCTGGCCGAAAAAGAAGGGCTGTTTGATTTGCAAGATGTGGCTCGCGCTGTCAATGAAAAGATGATCAGGCGGCACCCGCATGTTTTCCATGAACCAATAGTGGATAAGGATGGTCAGCCTGTTACCGATTGGACTGAAATCAAGAGGATGGAAAAGGCGGGGCGTGAATGGGAGGAGGAATATCTCCCTGCAGCACTGGAAGAAGGTCGAGCACTTATTGAACAGGCTGCGAAGCGCAAGGGGCTGTCTGTTTAGAAAAAAATTAAAGGAGCAGGAAGGTAAGCAGGCAAATCTTTTTCATAGTAGATTCTCCCTGTCAATTGTGGTAAAGAAAGTATATTATGTCTTGGTATGGGCGAGGATGAAGTTAAGCACGAAATCAAAATCTTCTTTTTCCGCATAAACCTGATTCTTGTTAAGCAGCTCATTGACCTTGATGAGATCACTGCCAGGGCAGGACTCCACGCTCCTGACATCGGCAAAGGCAGTGTACATACTGGTGCGGGCACCAGCCAGCATACCTGTACCTACTGCACCGGGGCGTCCAGCCATGGCTCCCACCAGCCTGGTCAAAATACTGATGGCTTCAACCTTCTTGATCTGGGACTCCATCTGGATGTGATGGACGCCCCTGTCATCCATTTCAAAGAGCACGCAGTACTTGCCGCCCATCATCAGGGCGTAAAGCAGGTATCCAATCAGGCACAGCAGGCCAAAGCCCAGGGCTAAGAGCAGGAATACACTTGTGATATCCATGAGCGTGTCCAGGGATAGATTATCGTCAATTATTTCCAGCATTACCATGAAAAGCCATATGCCCAGCAGGACAAAACCAAAAATCTTCCAAATCAGGAAGAGGATGGTAGGATTCTTGTATAGGTTCAGCTCGTAGACCCAACGGTAGACCCCGTCCGAATCAAAGGTAATGTTTTTTGTTACATTGTTCATACCACTATTCACTCCTCCGTGGCTTTTTTACGATGGTTTCTTTGTTTCATTTTTCAAGGACTTCGGCAGAGTGAGAGGATTATCCTGCTATTCATGGATTGATTTCTTGACAATGGAATGATGAAATGATACCATAAGAATAATTGGAATTGTTTGACAAGTATTGGCTTGTCATATCGAGAGGGGGGATTGCAATATGCTTTCAGTGAAAGATATTCTGAGGAAAACTGCTCTGGTTATGTCTGCGGCGATATTGATGACTTCTTCTGCAAGCGCCATGGAAATTATAGATAACCAGGAAGGAAATCTGCATGTTGTGGGATGTGAAGAGTGGATAAGTTTGCGTTCTGTGCCGTCAATGATGGAAGGAGAGGTGCTGGCACAGATTCCCCTGGGACAATTAGTGCGCCACATAGATGACTATGATAACCCGGAATTCGCGCATGTGAGCTATAAGGGGATTGAAGGATATGCTTTATGGATGTATCTTTCGCATCGTGCCACAATATATAAAGTTGCACGGTGTGAAGAATGGATCAGTCTAAGAGCTGCTCCTTCTACAGACAGCGATACAATAGCGCGCATACCGCTTGGAGCATATGTTATATTTGTCAAAAACTCGACCAACGATTTTTGGTACGTCAATTATAGGGGTAATTTAGGATATGTTCTCAATAAATATTTGGATTGACTAAATTGCCAATGAAACTGAGACCCATTATATCCTGAATCGGCTCCCGCTGAAGAAGCGGGGGCCTTTGTGGTTTAGTTATTAAACGAAATATCTATCAGAGGTCAGTTTCCCGCAAGCGATGAGTTTGTCAAATCAGCTGATAAATCAGCTTCCCTATTAGGATGGCAGTCACCCCGATAAAAAGTGGCTTTACATAGCCTACTCCCTTGGTTAGCGCCATGCGGGCGCCACAGTAGGCACCGAGAATCATAGCAGCACCCATGGGGAGGGCGTATGCATAGTCAATCTGCCCTAGAAAAGCGAAGAACAATGCTGCCGAGAGATTGCTGGCAAAATTCAGAGTGCGGGCGTTGCCTGTTGCTCGCAGGAAGTATTGAGCGGAATGGCCAGGTTGGCGGTCATAAGGCGTAGGAGGCAGGAGGTTAATAATTAACATCCCCATGGAGGTGTTTGCCTTGTTGGGAGAGAATAGATACGTTAATTTAGCATGATGAGGGGATGTCATTGACATAATGAGGCCAGTTTACAATTTCAAAGCGGCAGAAAAGTAGCATGAGTGAGGAGGAATAGTCATGAAAAGGTGTATGAGGATTGCATGGTTTACACTGATCCTGTTGCTTGCCATGGTGGCAACGGCACTGGCCAATTATCCCGGTACGCTGGATAGCGGGAATCTGGTGCTGGTGGATGGCGGCATGGGTGTGGGTTATTATGCAGACAGGTCATCGGTGCAGGTGGAGCAGTATGCGCCGCCAAGGTATCAGCTGTCTATCAATGTTGTGGGAGTGACGTTTTCTGATGAGTATTGGCGAAGCCACGAAACCTATATTGGTGGGCCATATACCATGGGAGATATAATCACGCTTAAGTTTCGCTACAATTGGGACAGGAAGGTCATTTCTTACCAACGGGGAGAGACCTGGCTGGATTGGGATGTCAACCGTGACTACTGCCATGCAGAAGGTGATCCCATGATTCCCTACGCTGCAGAGGTGGCCTTTGTAAGTGCATACAATATGAGATTCTTTGATGACCAGCTGGGGTACAGCCCGGTGCTGAAGAAGCCTCAGCGGGTCATTGACGAACAGCTGTATCTCAGATTGGGGATTTGAATTTAGGAGAGGAGGCAGCTCAGGCAACTGACAGTGTATTTGGATATGCTGCTTGCTCCCGCAGATGGAATGATGCATTGAGGTATGCATGAGAGGAACTGAGGCTTATGGAATTTAAGCAGGCAACGCTATATGGGGAGAAAAAGCCTCATATCTTGGTTATTGATGACGATGAGGTAATCCGGGGACTTATCAAGAATAATTTAAATGATCTTGCTCATGTGGATACGGTTATTTCCGGTGAAGATGGTTTGTCATACCTGAAGTCTGGTAGGGAGACAGCACTGATACTGCTGGATTACCTTATGCATGGAATGACAGGGTTGGAATTCCTGAAGCATATGAAGAGCATGACCGCTTTAGAAGATATTCCTGTTCTCATGCTTACAGGTGAAGAGGATGGCAGTCTGGAATTGCAGGCATTGGAGGCAGGGGCTGTTGATTTTATTCACAAGCCTGTAGCGGTTGCTGTGATGCGGCAGAGAGTACTGAATATCCTAAACTATACATACTTGCAGCATAGCCTTCAAGATGAAGTGGAGAGACAGACTAAGCTGGCAGATAAGCGCAAGGAAGAAGCGGAACAGCTTTTTGAAGAAATGATCATGGCTCTGGCGCAAGCCATTGATGCCAAGGATCACTATACCCATGGTCATTCCCAGAGGGTGGCAGAGTATTCAGCTCAACTGTCTTATTTGCTTGGGGACGACCCTAAACAGGTACGGCAAATCTATTACATGGGTCTGCTCCATGATATCGGGAAAATTGGCATCCCAGTGGAAATCATCAACAAGCCGGGAAATCTTACGGATGAGGAGTATGCAATCATCAAGTCTCATTCTGTAATTGGCGCGGAGGTGTTGAAGCCCATCAGGATAAGCCCGGAACTTATGATAGGGGCGCGGCATCATCATGAAAGGTTTGATGGCCATGGCTATCCAGATAAGCTGTCAGGTAACGACATCCCACGTGCGGCCAGGATTATTGCTGTTGTTGATGCTTATGATGCCATGACATCGAACCGCAGCTATAGAAAGGGGCTTACCACGGAAAAGGTGTACAATGAGATAGCCAGAAACAGCGGAAGCCAGTTTGACCCTGAGTTTGCGGGAATTATGTTAGAATATCTGAGAAAAGAGAAAGACAGTATCAAAGAATCAGTTCAGGAGGTTAATAATTAACATCCTGAATGGCAAATTGGGGGGGCTGCTCGGAGCAGTTCCCCTATTATATTATCAGCAAATTGGCTTGGGAAAATGTATATCTTTCCATGGTGTGGCTCCTTTTTCCCTTTGTTGATGATAAGATCATCAAGTACTTCATCTGGGAGATTATAGGCTGAGAAATCAATCCAGATGAGATAAGTTCCCTCTGGCTCTATAAGGCGGGCTTTTGGCAAGTTGTTGTTATGAGTTGCCTGTTTTCCGGGGTCAGGCTGCGGACTGTTCCCTCAAGTTCGGCTGTTTCCGGCAGTACATTCCAGGTATTGCCAGCCGTGATTCTGGTGATGCTGACAAGATTTGCAGCAAAGGGGTCAGAGTTGCGACTTACGATGATCTGCAAAGCACTGATGAAGTGAGCAGCCAGAGGGATGACATCTACTCCCCGGTCAGGGTGGGCTGCATGAGTGCCTGTGCCTTGGAAACGAAGGACGAATCTGTCTACTGCTGCCATTACAGGCCCGGAGCTCAATCCCAGGGTTCCTACTGGGAAAAGGGGAGAGGTGTGTATTCCGAAGATGGCTTGAACCTCATCAAGGATGCCTGTCTCCAGCACCTGCTGTGCTCCGCCGGGGGCTTCCTCAGCAGGCTGGAAAATGATACGTGCCTTGCCGGGAAGTGCTGATTCTTTTTCCTTCAGGAGCAAAGCTGCTCCCAGTACCGCAGCAGTGTGAAAGTCATGTCCGCAGGCGTGCATCCTGTCTTCAATCTTTGAAACATAAGGAAGGCCTGTTTCTTCTGTGATGGGCAGTGCATCTATGTCTGCTCTAAGAGCAACCAGTGGCCCGTCCTGACTGCCGATTTCAGCAGCTGCACCTGTAGGCAGGGGCAGTTCCAGGAGCTTGATTTTGTTACGGCTCAACAGCTCTTTAAGCTTGGTTGTTGTCTCATGTTCTTCATAGGAAAGCTCCGGGTGTGCGTGAAGCCAGGCAAAAACCTCTTCTATGTAACTTTTTGCGGTTGTTTCGTCCATGTGCTCACCTCGTTTTGTTAAGTGTTTCTTTGCTTGCAACTTTGGAAAAAAAGAATGTATGCCTATACATAAATTTATTAACCTAGTGTGTCAATAGGAAAATAAAGCTTGATAAGAAAGTTGGATTAACCGGGGCTTTTGCTTTCTCTGCAGATGATAGCTGAGGGAATTCTGCCTTCGACAAAACTTGAACAATGGCGTTATAATGGACGTATGAAATTCTAAGGGAGATAGGGATGTGAAGGTGGCAGATCTTTTGCCAAAGGGAGGCAGGGCATAAATGTCTATAGATTTGGTCAGAGAATTTTTTCGTTCTGAGGGAATGGAAGAGGCAATTTTGGAGTTTGATGAATCCAGTGCAACGGTAGAGTTGGCTGCACATGCGGTTGGGTGTGAACCTGCCCGCATTGCCAAGACGCTGTCCTTTGATTTGGCTGGGAAAACCATTGTGGTGGTGACGGCAGGAGATATGCGTATTGCCGGGAGCAAATTCAAAGCAGAATTTCACGGCAAGCCCAAGATGCTGCCAGCCGCTGAGGTGGAAGACCGTACAGGCCATGCGGTGGGAGGAGTATGTCCCTTTGCCTTGAAGGATGGGGTGACGGTGTATTTGGATGTCTCCATGAAGCGTTTTGGCACAGTATTTCCTGCCTGTGGCAGCAGCAACAGCGCAATTGAGCTATCGCCAGAGGAACTGGAGAGGCTATCCGGGGCTGCTGGCTGGGTGGATGTTTGCAAGTAAAGGATGAGGCAATATGATTTTTGAAGAGGAACTAAAGCGGGGCGTTATCTTTGCAGACAACGAATCCGAAGAATACGTATATATGCCAGCCAGTGAAATTGGCCTGGATAATCCCTTGCTCGTTTATGAAAATGAAGGAAAATGCAGTGATGTTGATATGCACGAGGCGCTGAGACTGATAGGTGTGCGGGCACTGAGGCCAGGGAGACATCCAAAGCTGGGGACGAGTTCGTGCTAAGGTGAAGAAGGAAGAGGCTTTTGTACCATGATTATTAGTGCAAGCCGCCGGACGGACATACCTGCAATCTATTTCGACTGGTTTTGCCGGAGGCTGAGAGAAGGCCATGTAGATGTAGTGAATCAGTTTAACCGCAAGCAGGTGAGCCGCATATCTCTGCGGCCTGAGGCAGTAGACTGCATTGTGTTCTGGACGAAGGATCCGTCACCTATGCTGGAGTGTCTGGATGAGCTGTATGGTTACTCTTACTATGTGCAGGTATCTATTACTCCTTACGACAGGGACATAGAAACAAATCTGCGTCCCAAAGATGACATAATCAGGACAGTGCAAGAGCTGTCAAAACAAATTGGCCCGGAGCGAGTGGTATGGCGGTATGATCCCATACTGTTGAATGACAGATATACCATCGATGGCCATTTGATGTGGTTCGAAAAGTCGCTTGAGGCATTGGCTCCCTATGTGAATAGATGTGTCATCAGTTTCATAGATATGTATGCCAAAGCAAAGAAGAATACAGTTGGGCTGAACCTACGGGAACTGGCTGAGACGGAAATGCGTGAGATTGCTTCGGGGCTGGCGCATGTAGCCAGGGGGAGCGGCGTAGGACTGCAGACCTGCGCAGAAGCTGTTGATTTGGAACCTTATGGAATCAGGCATGGAGCCTGCGTGGATGGAGATCTGATTGAACGCATTACGGGCAAGCCCATCAAGGCGGGCAAGGCTAAGAGCCAGCGGCCGCTATGCAATTGTGTGGAGAGTTTTGATATTGGGCAGTATGACACATGTATCCATGGTTGTAGGTACTGCTATGCCAATGCCAGTCCGGAGAAGGCACGATTGGGATTTGATGGACACGATCCCAAGGGCACTGTCATCACAGGCAGACTGCTGGGGGATGAGAAAATTACCGTTCATGAGTAAAGATATGGGGGATTGTTCGAAATCATTGACGGCAAGACCACGAAAACTAAGAATATATTATGAGTGTTTCGGTAGATGATGGAAGGGGGGGATTTCTCCATGTGGCAGCAGCAGGGAAGTGAAACGGGGATGAGCCTCGTTCCTTTGAAAATAGTGCTGGCGCTCCTGATTTTAGGGGTGGGAGTTTTGATGTACGGCTCCCATTGCCAATGGCGTCAGGCCGCAGAAAATGCCGCTATGGCGGGCGCAGAGCGGCTGGCGGCAGCAAAGTACGGCGATATGGTGGTCCACTTGGAACCGACACCGGAGTGGGGCGATGCTTTATCCGGCAGGATGGAAGCTGCTTTGGGAGAATCCGTGCATTTCCGGACGAACTTCCAGCGTGAGAAGAGGCAGCAACAGGCCAAAATTGCCGGGGAGGAAGTAGGAAAGTTCCATGCGTCCTCCGGGGAAAACATGGAACTTTCCTGGGAGGAAGTGCAGCAGGCAGAACGGGAAGCCTCCTTTTGCGCCGGGGAACTGTGCACTGGCATGCAGTCTGCATGGGCTGGCAGAAGGGCGTTCGTCACCCTCGGAGAAGAGGGGGAGAAGAGCCAGGCCGTGACCGATGAGATTGACTGCTATGCTTATGCCGTGAAGCTGGAGCGGGCACTCCCTTTGCCCGCATTTCTGGTCGAGAAGAGCTTGAAGCTGGAATACACCGCCCTTGCCACTGTTACGGTTCGTTATAACCTGTGGAAATAAAGAAGATGTGGAGTCAGAAAAAGTAGCTGTATCTGACTAAAAGCAGGGGGCATGTCTCCCTTGCACACCCGGCCACCCTGATGTTGCTGTATAATGAAACCTATGGCAGGTGAGGTTATGGAAAAAACGATATAACATAATCTGGATGGAGAAGATTATTGGGAGACACAACTGAGGAGAGAATTACATGGATTTTGATTACCATAGAATCATTGGCTGGTATTTGCTCATAGTCAATGTATTGGCTGTGCTGGTCTTTGGTTGGGATAAGCTATGTGCCAAGAATGATAGGTGGCGGGTGCCGGAGCTGCGACTTATGCTGCTGGCCTTGCTGGGAGGGAGTCTGGGAGCATTATTGGCTATGAAGGTGTTCCGGCATAAGACCATGCATTTCAAGTTCAAGTATGGCATACCACTGATATTGGTTTTGCAGGTTGCCGGAATCGCTTATCTGCATTGGCCCCAGTAAAATCATAAAGATTTGCATATATCTCTCAGAGTAGAGGGAGGGGGACTTCCATGAATAAGGTATTAGTTGTTGGCAGCCTGAATATGGACTTTGCCGTTTACATGGATAGAAGGCCACTGGCCGGGGAAACGGTTATGGCTCGTGGCATGAAGCTTGTGCCAGGGGGAAAGGGCGCAAATCAGGCTTATGCACTTGGGAAGCTTGGTGTCAGAACATCTATGATTGGCGCTGTTGGTACTGATAGCTCTGGTGAGCAGCTGTTGGAAAGTCTGGAAAGCGTTTCCGTGAATACAACAGGCATTCAAAAGATGGCAGAGGTGGAAACAGGCAAGGCTTTTATCGAAATCGAAAGCAGTGGGCAAAACAGCATCAGTGTGATTGCCGGGGCAAATGCTGCCGTTGATGAAGCTGTGGTACAGGGGCAGGAGAACCTGTTTGCCAAGGCTGATGCTGTGGTCATGCAGTTGGAAATTCCTGTGACTTCTGTTGTTGCTGCTGCAAAACTTGCCAGGAAACACGGCAAGATTGTGGTGTTTGACCCTGCTCCGGCAAGGTCTGACCTGCCTGATGAACTCTGGTCATTGGTGGACATCACCAAGCCAAATGAGACAGAATTGGCCCTGCTCACGGGGCTGCCAACTGGTACCGGGGATGAAATTGTGACGGCAGCCAAGTCCTTGTTGACCAAAGGCGCAAAGACTGTGTTGGTGACTCTGGGGGGCGATGGCACTCTGCTGGTAACGGCAGATAAAGTGGAGAAATTCCCCGCTTACAAGGTTAAGGCCGTAGATACCACTGCTGCTGGAGACTGCTTCCTGGCTGCCTTCGTAAGCCGATTCACTGGCTGCAATTTTGCCGAGGCCATAGATTTCGGTGCCAGAGCAGCTGCCATTGCTGTAACCAGGCAGGGGGCACAAACCTCGATTCCCATGATGGACGAGGTCGAGAAATTTACTTGATGTAAGCGGTTTTGAATGATCTGGCGTACCATAGACTCAATTTTTGGGGGATGACAGGAGAATTATACCGAGTTGTCATTTTTTCTTGCGAATGGCGGTATCCTCGAAGCAAAAGTAATCTGGCTGGTGGCGGGATTGCGTGTATTCGAACTGTACGCCATCGGCATTGTAGGTTTGCCCTGTAATCACGGCCAGGCAGTTGTACTCGCCCAAAGCTAGGAAGGCTTCGTCTTCCCGGGTGGCCCGCTCTACTGTCATGCGTCGTTTGCTAGTGACGATGGTCATGCCCAAAGTACCTTCAATGTACTCGTAGATGGAAGTTGCGGCGATGGCTTTGGTAAGGCCGGGAACAAGATCTTTGCGGAACAGATTGATATCCATAATCAAGGCCTTGCCGTCCAGGCAGCGCACCCGCCGGATATCGTACAGAGTACTGCCTATGGGGAAGCCGGTTTTGCGTGAGAGGCGCTCGTCCGCTTCGATTTCCTCAAAGCGCAGCACTACAGTGGAGGCCTTCATATGATTCCTGGCAGCGGATTCTTTAAAGGATTCGATGCCGCCGATGGTGAATTCGTTTTTGGCAATGGGCTGATAGATGACGCGGACCCCACGACCATGGAGGGACTGCACATAGCCAAGTTCTGCCAGTCCACCTATGGCGCGGCGGATGGTGTTACGGGAGCAGCTATAGAGTTCCGTCAGCTGATTCTCTGAGGGCAGCAGGCTTTGGAAGGTATATTGCCCCGCCTCGATGCGCTGCTTGAGATCATGGAAAATTGATTCGAATTTTGCTTTAGGCATAAACTCACCTCTGGTCTTTATTGTCGATTTCATTATAGTATAGATTCATGTCTATTGCCAGCGGAAGTTTACTGATTTTTTTTACTTCTTAAAAAATAATATTTACTCTTGACTTGTTTAAACAAGTGTGGCAGTATATAACTACAGAGTTGTTTAAACAAGTTTCCGAAAGGAGCATGAACATGGGTCAGTACACAGAGGACTCAAAGGAGCTTTTGCGTCTGGTAGGTGGCAAGGATAATATAGCCGCTGTGTCTCATTGCATCACGCGGATGCGCTTTGTGCTGGGGGATCCCAAGAAAGCGAACGTCGAGGCCATCGAGGCTATGAAGGTGGTGAAGGGCAGCTTTACACAGGCTGGACAGTTCCAGGTTATCATCGGCAATACGGTGAGTGAGTTCTATAAGGATTTCACGGCGGTGGCCGGAATTGAGGGCGTTTCCAAGGAGGCAGTCAAGGCAGCAGCCGGGGCTAATCAGAATATTTTCCAGCGTGGAGCAGCCATAGCTGCAGAGATTTTTGCTCCGTTGATTCCAGCTATCATCACCGGTGGTCTGATTTTAGGATTCCGCAACTGCATTGATTCCCTGTATATTTTTGAAAACGGCACCCAAACTTTGGTTGAACTCAGTCAGTTCTGGGCAGGCATGGATCACTTCCTCTGGCTGATAGGCGAAGCTGTCTTCCACCTGGGGATTCCTGTGGGTATCTGTTGGTCAGTGGTGAGGAAGATGGGAGGTACACCCATCTTGGGCATCGTGCTGGGGCTGACACTGGTCTCCAGTCAGCTGCTGAATGCTTATGCCGTGGCCACTACTCCGGCAGACAAGATTCCCTTCTGGGATTTCGGCGGGTTTACTGTGGATATGATTGGCTATCAGGCCCAGGTGTTGCCGGCAATCCTGGCTGCTTTGACCCTGGTCTATCTGGAGAGATTCTTCCGGAAGATTACTCCTGCCGTGATTTCCATGATAGTGGTGCCTTTCTGCAGTCTGGTGCTGACAGTATGCGCAGCCCATTTCGTGCTTGGTCCAATCGGCTGGAAGATTGGTTCGGCCATTTCTGCCGTAGTCTTCTCGGGGATTACGGGTGATTTCAGGGTGATTTTCGGAGCCATCTTTGGCTTCATCTATGCGCCGTTGGTTATCACAGGCTTGCACCATATGACCAATGCCATTGATTTGCAGCTGATTGCCGATTACCATGGCACAATGCTCTGGCCTATGATTGCTCTTTCCAATATAGCCCAGGGTTCTGCAGTTTTGGCCATGATTTACCTGCAGCGGAAAAATGCAGCTGCCCAGGAAATCAATGTGCCTGCCTGGATTTCCTGCTACCTTGGCGTTACGGAACCGGCCATCTTTGGTGTGAATCTGAAATATTTCTTCCCCTTCATTTGCGGCATGACCGGTTCAGCTTGTGCGGCAGTGGTATGCGTGTCCACCTCTACTACGGCTAATGCTATCGGTGTGGGTGGCGTTCCCGGCATTCTTTCCATACAGCCCCAGTATATGCCCAGCTTTGCACTGAGCATGGTGGCGGCAATCGTTGTGCCCTTTATCCTTACTGTCATTGTAGGCAAAAAGAAGGGGGTGGATAAAGAAAATGTTCTGGAAATGGCATCTGTTGACCATGTAGAAGGCAGTGTTGTACCTGTACAGGCAGCTGCATGCGAGCATGAATTACTGGCTTTTTTAGACGGCGAGGTTATCTCCCTGGTGGAAGTGAATGATGGGGTGTTCTCGGCAGGAATGGTGGGAGAAGGCTTGGCTATCCGTCCCTGCAGCGAGACCCTGTTTTCCCCTGTTTCTGCCAGAGTGGCGGTGCTTATGGAGGACTCCCGTCACGCAGTGGGGCTGGTGCTGCCAGATGGAGTGGAGATTCTGCTGCACGTGGGTCTCGACACGGTAGATATGCAGGGCGACGGTTTCGAGTATTTGGTGAAAGCTGGGGATGAAGTGCAGGCTGGTACGCCTCTGCTGAAGTTTGACCGTGAGAAGATCAAGAAGGCAGGCCATGAAGATGTGACTGTGTGTATTATCACCAACAAAAATGGTGTGGACAGCTTTGCTTTCAAAACTGGCATACAGGGCAAGGCCGGTGAGACTGTCATAGCTGCATATTGAAAAGAAATAGCTTCTGCAAGACAGAAGCTTTGCAAATATAGAGAAGGAGTGTTTCTCATGGCTGGTTTCCATGATAAAGTTGTTTATCAGATATATCCAAAATCCTTTCGGGATGCCAACGGCGATGGTCTGGGGGATTTGCCGGGCATCATTGAGAAACTGGATTATCTGGCCGAGCTTGGGGTGGATTACCTTTGGATTACGCCGTTCTTCGTATCTCCCCAAAGGGACAATGGTTATGATGTGGCGGATTATCGCCGCATTGACCCGCGTTTCGGCACCATGGCAGATGTTGAGCGTCTTATTACCGAGGCAGAGGCTCGTGGCATAGGCCTCATGTTTGATATGGTGTTCAACCATACTTCCACGGAGCATGAATGGTTCCAGCGTGCCCTAGCGGGAGATAAGGAATATCAGGACTACTACATTTTTCGGGATGGTGAGCCTGACAAGCCTCCTACTAACTGGGTCTCCAAATTCGGAGGCTCTGCTTGGGAGTATATATCAGAACTTGGCAAGTGGTACCTGCACCTTTTCGACAAGACTCAGGCAGATCTTAACTGGGAGAATCCGGCTGTGCGGCGTGAACTTCAGGATATCCTGCGCTTTTGGAAGGAAAAGGGAATCAAGGGCTTCCGCTTCGACGTGGTAAACCTTATATCCAAGCCGGAAGTCTTTGAAGACGACCACGAGGGGGATGGGCGTAGATTCTACACCGATGGCCGCCATGTGCATGAGTTTTTGCAGGAAATGGTGCGGGAAAGCGGCATTGAGGGCATGGTGACGGTGGGGGAGATGTCCTCTACCAGCCTGAAAAACTGCATCCGCTACTCCCGGCCTCAGGATAGGGAACTGGCCATGGTTTTCAGCTTCCATCATCTGAAGGTTGATTACAAGGAGGGGGATAAATGGCAGTTGATGGAACCGGATATAGCAGAGCTCAAGCAACTTTTTGCCAAATGGCAGGAAGGCATGCAGGAAGGGGAGGGGTGGAATGCCACTTTCTGGTGCAACCATGACCAGCCCCGGGCTGTTTCCCGTTTCGGTGATGGCGGCACCTTGCGGAAGGAATCTGCTAAAATGTTGGCAGCTTGCATCCATCTCATGAGGGGAACTCCTTATATTTACCAAGGGGAAGAAATCGGCATGACCAATGCGCACTACAGCTCCATAGAGCAGTATCGTGACGTGGAAAGCCTAAATTACTACGAAATACTGCAGCAGCAGGGGAAATCTTCTGAAGAGGCTTTGGATATTCTTGCAGCGCGTTCCAGGGACAATGGCCGCACTCCCATGCAGTGGTCAGCAGAAAAATATGCAGGCTTTTCTGCTGTGGAACCCTGGATATTGCCTCCTGACAGCTATCGTCAGATCAATGTGGCGTCAGAAATACAGGAGCAGGATTCTATTTTTTCCTTCTACCGGCAGCTCATAAGTCTGCGCCATGAAATGCCTATCATTGCAGAAGGCTCGATAGTTTTTCTGGAGAGAGAAAACAAGGATGTAATTGCTTATAAGCGGGAATTGGATGGGGAAAAACTTGTAGTCCTGTGCAATTTCCGACACGGTTCGGTCCCTCTGAAGGAAAGATCCCTTCAGGAATACACAGAGGCAGGTTATGTCAAATTGCTGGGTAACTATGAGGGGCTGGGAAAAGAGTTGCGGCCCTTTGAGGTGGTGGTATTCATAAAGCAATAAGTTATCCAGTCAGGACATTCATCCTATCGAAAACTGATTATACATTGTCGGTAGTGAATTCAGGCGAATGAAGCCTTTGCAGAGCATGAGTATCATTATGGGCATTCCCTATGAGGAGAGCTTTCGATTTATGGCTGCTAGGTATTGACATGCCCGCGTGTTTGCCGTATGCTGAAAGCAGACAATTTCAACTGGCGCCTGCTGCCACCGGGTAGCAGGAAAAGCGTCATTTTCTTATCGTTAGATCTTGGAAGATAAGGAAGTGGCGCTGTTTTGATTGGGAGGAAGAATTTATGTTCAGGAAGATGCGCAGATTCAAGCAACAGCTTGAGGAGGAAGAATGCAGGGAGGTCCTGCGGCAGCAGAATCGGGGTGTATTGTCCCTGCTGGGAGATGGCGGGTATCCTTACGGCATTCCCATGAATCATTGGTATTCAGAGGAAGATGGGACCATCTATTTCCACAGTGCCAAAGAGGGACATAAACTGGATGCCATCAAGGCCTGTGATAAGGTCAGTTTTTGCGTGTATGACGAGGGCTGGCGAAAGCCCGGTGAATGGGCGCTGAATATCAGGAGCGTGGTGGTCTTTGGTAGGATAAGCCTGGTGACAGATGAGGCAAAGGCCAGGGAGATTGGCACTGCGCTGGTGAGAAAATTCACGGATGATGAAGCATACCTGGAAAAAGAACTGAAGCACGCCTTGCCCAGAGTGCAGTGCCTGGCCTTGGTGCCGGAGCATATCACAGGGAAGCTGGTCAATGAATCGTGAAAATAGGGGGGGGTTGCGGTAGCCCCCTGTTTGATATCTGAAAATGTCATAACAGATGTGATATATTTATCTCTTTAGATGTCAATGGGAACACTAAAAATCCCCCAAGGTAGCAAGCACTCTGGGGGAAGAACGGCTCATATTCTCTTCAGGCACCAGCGGAAGGCTTTGGCGGTGCGGAGCTCCGGCTCCTTGAAGTGATTCCCCTGATTCCATTCCAGAGTACTGGAGATAGCTGGAATCTCTTGTAATATCTGGTACTCTTCTGTAATGCACTGCTCAACGCTTGCCAGAACGGGGTTCCGGGATTTGGCTTCCTTGTCTCCCATACTCAGGTAGACAGAATCTGTCAGCAGAGTATTCTGCCGGGCATATTCCAGCCAGTTGGGGAACCATACAGAAGGGGAGGCGGCAGCTATGGCTGTGAAAGTATCTGTGTTATATGCAGCCCAGAGGGAAAATAGAGCGGCCAGGGAGTAGCCTCCTAGGATTACTGGGATATCACTTGGAAGGGAATATCGTTGGCAAAGGTGAGGGATCAGGTAATCCAAAATAAAGCCCAGCGTTGCCGGTGCGCCGTGGCCGAAGGATTCCTTGCCAAATACGGGAGGCGCCTCCCAGGGAGAAAGCTCCTGGTTCCAGTCCTTAACCTGAAAGGCAGCATAAAGAAATGGCGGGCAGGGAGGGGAGGACAGGAGTGCAAGCTTTTGCTCCAGAGTGTTTGCTTCATGTTCGTCTATGGGCTGGATGAGGATAGCCTGAGGCGATGTGCCAGCAGAGCAGAGGCACTGCCTATCTTGCAGAAAAAATTTTTCCATGGTGTGGCTCCTTTGCATGTCTGTAATGTCTTTGAGATGGTCTATTTCCATGAGATCGCCTCCTTTGCAGCTGTTATATGGCTCTATATGTATATCGGAGAAATGGAGAAATGTATAAGGAGGATTTAGGAACGGTTGAAATAGTATAACCTTTGGCATACAATGATCTATAGAAAAATTTGAACATGGCATGTATACCTGGTCAATGCAGACCAGTTGTCGGGACTGGTGACGCTTGCTAATTATGACATGGAGAGCCAGGACAATGTGAAGGTGCGTTTTGCCTCTGGCTGCGGGCAGGCGGTGTTATATCCCTTATCAGACGAAGAGAAAGGTGAAAAGGCTTGCTATATCGGCCTGACAGATCCATCGGCCAGGAAGGTGATTGATAAGGAGCAGCTATCCTTCAGCATACCCTACAGCAGATTCCTGGAACTGGAGCAGGAAGCAGAGGGAAGCTTCTTTGCTACCGGCACATGGGACATTATACAGCGCAGAATTTAGCAAGGAAGGGGCAGTACTTTATGGGACGCGGGAAGCAAAGCAAAAAGAAGGTTGTGAAATACCTGAAGGACTGGAACGGTTCAAGATATCTGGACCAGGAAGAATTCTGCAAGATTTCATTTAAAGTCAACAAGAATAAGGTCATGATATTTGCATCGTTGGTATCAGATTATGTCTTCGCCAGATATGTGGAAGAACTTGAAGAGAGGACGAAGTACCTGCCTCATGGACTAGGTATGAGCAGGGAGAAGCGTGGCGAAATGGGTCATATGCTACATGAGGCCAAATATGCCATGGAGCAGATAAGGGATGCTTCCAGCAATGAGGAGCTATTCCATGCACAGTACAGACTGAGAGATATATGCAGCGCATTTGTAGATGCCGGAATACAGGTACTAGAGGGGAATAGGGAAGCAGAACAAGGAGGGTAAGCTTTGGCAAATGGTCTTGCCCTCCGTTGGACTTTGATGCGGATGAGTATCTGGAAAAGTTCGCATGGGTTAATGTTTTAGGGGCCAAGGTAATACTGAACACGAAGGTTATTGAGGAAGCGGATACAGCGGAAAAGGTCATGACCGTAGGCTGGGAGATTGTGTCTGCTGTTAAGCTGGTACTGGAAGAAAAGATGAGACAGATGGAGCGACAAATATCAGGAGGCGTATCCTTGTCATCTGGCGGATGCAATCTATGTAAAGAGTGCATCCGGAAGGAAGGGAAATCATGCAGGATGCCAGAGAAGATGCGGTATTCACTGGATGCATTTGGCTTTGATCTGAGTGCCATCACCAAAGATATGCTGGGTATTGACATCCTGTGGTGCAGGGACAGGCTGCCAGAGTACTTCACCCTGATACATGGGCTGCTATCGAAAGAAGAGGTACCGGAAGCGACTTGGGATAGCATGGGGCTGTCGTTTGTCGAAGGGACCATGACACGAACCGAGCTGGATATATAAAGGAACACCCGTTGTGTCCATTGTTATTGGCCGTCACCTAAAACGGCAGAGAGGAGATAATGCTATGAAATTTATGCGCAAGAAAATCTTGGCATGTGCGCTGTCTTTAGCACTCAGCTTTGGCTGCGTATATGGAACAGAGGCGGCCTCCCGCACTGAGATCAGTCAGATTTCTGTGAACAAACAGGGAAGTAATTTCAAATACTGGCAGAAAGACGCTACTTCTTATCAGGCTTTGATTAGCTATGTGAAGGATGTTACAAACAAAAAGAGTGCAAGCTATATTCCAAAGGTGGATAGAATTGCCGTCTTTGATATGGATGGCACAATCCTCTGTGAGACAGCCCCATATTATTTCGGACAAATGCTGATTATCGACCGCACTCTTCATGATGACAGCTATACACCTTCCGAGGAGGACAAACAGTTTGCCACGGAGTTGGAAAGCTGGCTTAAGAATAATAAAACAGGGGACAAGCCCACGGGCAGCAGTAGTCCTCATTTTGCATCGATTTTTTCAGGTATGACTTATCCCGAGTTCGATGCTTATGTGGAAAAATTCATGCAAAAGCCGGTTGATGGCCTGAGTAACATGGTCTGGGGGGAGGCTTTTTACCTGCCAATGGTGGAGGTAATCAAATACCTGCAGGCTAATGATTTTCAGGTTTATATTGTCTCCGGCAGTGAGCGCCAGCTGGTGCGGCATATAGTTTCTGATTTGCTAGACATCCCCAGGGAACACATTATCGGTATGGACAATGAAATTTTAGCGGCTCAGCAGAACGGCGTTGATGGGCTGAAGTATATCTACCATCGTGATGATCATCTGGTACGTGGGCAGTTTATTGGCAAAAATCTGCAGATGAACAAGGTGGTGAATATCTTCAGGGAGATAGGCAGGCAGCCTGTGCTGGCCTTTGGGAATTCCAAGGATGATGCCAGTATGCTAAATTATACCATCACTGGAAACAAGTATAAAAGTACCGCCTTCTTCGTTCTATGTGATGACCTGGAGAGGGAAATTGGAGATACAGCCAAGGCAGAGAAGTGCCGAAAGCTTGCCGAGGAAAATGGTTGGTACGGCATTTCCATGCGGGATGATTTCAAGACTATCTATGGAAATAAAGTGCATCGTAACTAAGAAATGGGTTGTGCAGACTTGGAATCAAGAAAACACAGCATAAAAAATATGTAATACTTTGCAGTTTCAAGCGTATATAAATATAAGTAGGAAATAAATAGTCGATAGGTGCAATAACAAGGAGGATGATTTTCATGAAACTCAAAAATGAAACCAAACTCTCCGATGAATAGCTCTCAAAAGTTGCAGGAGGCATGTGTTACGAAACTGCCGATGATACAAGATTCCTTAACTCGCTGAATGGGTCTGTAGACAGACTTGGACAATTTAAGGTGATGATGACAAGAACTATCGCTGGTCAATGCCCAGGGCAGTGGCGGCTGCTGCATTGCTCATGCCGACAGAGGTTACAGCTATCACCAGTGGAACGTCATGGTACTGCCCCTCTACGAAGCGCCAATGACATTTTTCCATGACCTTGATGGGCTGCCTTTGGAACTTCACGAGTAGGTGCTATTTATCTGCTTCGAGGATGCCTATTGGGGTGTAGATCATGCCGTTCTTTCCCCGGTCAGAACGCATCAGTGATATTTCGGAGACTTCCATGGTGGAGACAGGCAGGTTCATCAGCATTTTCTTCATGGTTTCCGGGGAATCTCCTTTACGTACCAAAGTAACGTGTGGAGCAAATTTCTTACGGTCGTAAGGAATTTTATTTTCGGCAAGTGCATGTCTTATCCTGCGAACACAACTAACAAGAGATTCGTTTGGTGCTATCCCCGCCCAGTATGCATCGTGGAAGTTACCGGCTCCATCAAGCTGGATGGTGAATGGCTGGAAGGAGACAGCTGAAATGGCACCCATGATATCATCAGGATTGCCGTATTCACCGATAAAAGCAAGAGTCAGATGCAGCTTCTCAGGTGGTATGAAGTGGCCTCTCATGCCAAGCTGGTACCATTGCTTCTGAAGACTAAGAAGGGATTCTTTGATTGCTCCTTCGAGGGGGATTGCTATAAACAGTCGCATATATCCTTCCTCCTATACATTTCAATAGGATGTACATGAATTTTTACGTAAAAGGGCAATTTCCCGGGCATATCCATCAAGGTCGTTTGGTGTTTCCAGTATAAAGGGCAGTTCCTGCAGCTGTGGATGGTTGATTACTCTTGTCAATGCTTCAAGTCCGATGCATCCTTCACCAATGCAGGCATGACGGTCTTTGTGGGAGCCGCAAGGATTCAGGCTGTCATTGAGATGGATGGCCTTGAGGCGGTTAAGTCCTATTATGTTATCGAATTCTGTAAGTACGCCATCTAGGTTGTGCACAATGTCATATCCACCGTCCCATACGTGGCAGGTGTCAAGGCATACCCCAAGCTTGTCCTGAAGCACTACCTGGTCAATGATGCTCTTGATTTCTTCGAAGGAACGGCCAATTTCTGAGCCTTTTCCGGCCATGGTCTCTAAAAGGACTGTGGTGGTTTGGTTAGGTTGCAGGACACGGTTCAGCTCTGTGGCAATCATTTCGATGCCCTGCTGGCTGCCCTGGCCAACAGGGCTGCCGGGGTGGAAGTTGTAGTAGTTTCCGGGAGTGGCTTCCATGCGCTTTAGGTCATCCAAGAGTATATCATGGGCAAAGGCACGGATATTTTCTTTGGCGGCGCAGATATTCATGGTGTAGGGGGCATGTGCCACCAGTTTGGCGAATTTATGTTTTGAAGCAAATTCTAGAAAGGCTTGGACGTCATTCGGGTCAATATCTTTAGCTTTGCCACCACGGGGATTGCGAGTAAAAAAAGCAAATGTGTCGGCCTTGATGTTAACGGCATCTTTGCCCATGGCAAGATAACCTTTGGCAGAAGAAAGATGACAGCCGATGTGGAGCATGATAGTTCCTCCTAGCAATGATATGGAAATGAGGGAGAATGGAAAATGCGTAGCAGCTTGAATGAGGCCGTGCAGGAATCTTTTGGACAGGATGTGAGTGTGGAGTGGTCAGAGCCGGTTTCCGGCGGCGATATCAATGAAGCCTATCATCTTTTGCTGACTGGTGGAGAAGAGGTGTTCCTGAAGCTGAATGCCAGGGCAGAGGAGAATTTCTTTACTGCAGAAGCCTATGGGCTGAAGTGCATGAGGGAATGTGGTGCCAACCTACATAGGTGCCACCAGGCAAATCAATAAGCCCAAGGCTGGCTGGATAGATTTTTTCCGGGAAAACAGGCTGGCCACACAGATGAAAATGGCAGACCATTATTTTTGATAAGGAGGATAAGCGGCGTTGCCGGAGAATACTTGACCATCTTGAAGATTTCTTGATAGAGCCTGAGTTTCACTCTTTGCTGCATGGTGATCTTTGGAGCGGCAATGTAATGGTGGACAGCCAGGGGGAGCCAATGCTTATAGACCCGGCAGTTTATGTTGGGCATCATGAAGCAGATTTAGCCATGACGCATATTCACTTGCTAATATGACTACAAATGGTAAAAGTCTTTCAGGTGGTGGTATATCTGGTGTTTACGGGTATAGAGAAAAGGTTGGTACAGAAGACCGCGCCATGTGTCAAGTCAATAGCTATTTGCTCTACAAAATGGAGCTGTTAGGGGATTTCGTCTGTTTGCTGGAATTTGATATGTTTATTAAGCATAAGCGGTATTTTCCAGATAATGAGTCCGAGAACAAATACAAGATTTTCGACAAGATTCGAGTAATGGTGTTTCTGCCCCCTCTGATAGGTCGATTGGATGGCAACGTAATATTGTTACGGATAAGCCGATACTGAATTTAGAATTCGGTATCGGCTTTTTTCATGCTCATTTGTTATAGCATGTGATAAATGTGAGCGAAAGTTAATACGGGGAGGTTGTTTGGATGACTACGTACTTGTACAAGGATTTTTTCCCGTAGAAAAATCCTGGCTTGATGGAGGTCAAGTCAGGTCTTCGAGGATTAATTGCTGGTTAAAAAGCAACATGAAGTTAATTGCTATTCTAGCACAATAATCCTCGGAATGCACGATGTTTTTAATATTGTGGAAAGTCGAGGGTAAAAATGGACGAGTATGAATTGCCGTTCTGACAGGTTACAAGTGTTGATAAGGTGGCCTTCCCCCATGCGCTTAGACACCTAAAATGAAAGATTCCTAACGCATCCTCAAAATTGCTTTATTTTCCGCAGTTTTGGCCATCTTCACCAATTTAGGCAGCAATTTTTTCAACGGGCATTCGCTCCATGTAGTATTCTTCCGGAGTCTGGTAATCGTTGCTGGAATGTATTCGCTGGCGGTTGTAGAAAATCCAAATATACTCAAATACAGCCGCCTTAGCTTCAGCGCGAGTGCGGAAATGCTTCTCGTTCAGCCATTCCTGTTTTAATGTACCCCAGAAGCTTTCCATGGGAGCGTTATCCCAACAGTTGCCTTTCCGGCTCATGCTCATCGTAAAACCATTCTGCTTTGCCATTTGGCAGTAGTCTTTGGAACAATACTGGCTTCCACGGTCAGAATGGAGGATGCAGCCGTTTACATCGCTGGTATGATTTATGGCATCCTGTAAAGCTGACATAACTAGCTGTTTGGTCATACGGCTGTCCATGGCCACTCCTACCATTTTACGGCCGCATAAATCCATCACCCCAGCTAGATAAAGCCAGCCTTCGTCTGTAGGGATATAGGTTATATCACTGACCATCTTTTCCCCAGGATGTTCCGCAGAAAAATTGCGGTTGAGAACATTTTCGGCAACAGGCATATCATGGTCTGAATATGTTGTAGCCTTATATTTACGACGTGCCTTGCCATGTATGCCGTTTGCCTTCATGATACGTTCTACACGCTTGTGGTTGACCTTAATCCCCTTTTTACGTAGCTTTCTGAAAATGCGCACGGAACCATAGGTCTTATTGGATTTTTCGTGAATTTGCTTAATGATACGTAAAAGCTCATCATTGCTTTTGTCACGTGGGCTTGGCTTGCGGGAAAGCCAAGCGTAAAAACCGCTTCTGGATACATTAGCCCATCGCACCATCTTTGCAATCGGATATTTGCCGCGGTTAGCTTCGATGTAGTAATATCGGATCACTTCAGGTTCTTGGCAAAGAAGGCGCTCGCTTTTTTTAGGAATTCATTCTCCTGTTCAAGGTCTTTAATACGCCGCTGTAGCCTTCTTAGCTCGGCATCCTCATCACGGAGCTTGCCACTGCCGACAAAGGGCTGCTCCGGATGTTTTATGTATCTTGCCTTCCAAGTGTATAGGGAACTTACGTTGACTCCTATCTCTCGGGCTACCTGGCTGGCCGGAACACCGCTCAAGACTCTTTTTACGGCTTCTTCCTTAAATTCATTACTGTATCTGTTCAATCGTATCACCTCATGAATGTATTGTACCATTCATTTCGGGTGTCCAGCAAAGCGGGTATGGGGCAAAGGCTGTAAAGGACTTGATTTAGCAATGATGCGTTTTTTGTGGTAGAATTTGTCAGGGATTACATGGAACAATAAAATTTTGGGAGGGTATATTTTGGCTACTACTAAGAAAACTACTACCACTGCAGCAAAGAAGACTACCGCAGCTGCCAAGAAAACCGTAAAGGCTGCTGAAACTAAGGCAGTGAAGGCTGAGGCATCTGCTCCAGCTACGAAGACCACTGCTGCTAAAAAGACGACTGCAAGCAAGAAGTATATGTATGTGTTCTTCAACTGCAACGATAACAAAGATGCTGCCAGCATGAATATCCGTTACAACAATGAGGCATTTGCTGATACTGTCGCTGGCAGGAAGGCTCTGCTGAAGAAAGTTGAAGATGAAGCTGCTGCCGGGCGTGTGAATGTGTCCGATGCAGAGGCTGTGAAGAATGAAATTCTGAAGGGCGAACCTACGGATGCCAGTGCGAAGCTCCAGTATGGTGATATTGAGCGTCTGGTGGTTGTGGCTTAAGAGAATCTTCTCTGGGTGGACTTATTCGGAGAAATATTTGGACAAATACGCTTGAACGTGATAGAATAATCGCAGGAGAGCGTTAGATACGTGAAGGAACCCCCAAGGCTAGGTGTATTGGCCTTGGGGGTTCTTGCTGTAGTTGAAAATATTTTTCATTTAGGTATTGAATATCATTATCAATTATGCTAATATAATTACAGGCTTTCGTTAAGCTCTCCTAAATACAATACACAGCCAAAAAGCGGCCGTACTGCTCATACGGCCGCTTTTTGGTACGGATATACGAGAGATTACGAATTGATGAAAAATATGGGGTAATTTGTGTAAATATTAATGTTTCGCTAATCATTTTATAAGGAAAATCTAATCGAGAGAGAGTATCATCATAGTTAAGCGGGAATCATACCGCTGGAAAAAGGGAAGTAAATAAACCGATGGGGGCACCATGCCATGGGAATTATCTCCGGCATGGGCCTTGTTTTGTTGTTGTGAAAGCGGTGATGAGATGGCAGGAGAAGAAGCAGCAGAGAACGTTGAAGAGAAGAAAAAGAGACCAAAATTCTGGGATAGTTTCCCAACTGACTTATTCTGTACCAGCCGATGCGTCAAGTACAGCTTGTATTTTGGTGCCAGTGCATTTTTTCTTTACGGGTATTCCGTTTTCTGGGCCTCATGGCTAGTTTTATATAGTCTTGTGCTTGCAATCTGGATAGGATATAAGATTTTTCCGGTGATGTGGAAAGCTAAGTCGTTGGAAATGGGAAAGTGGTATGCTGTAGCTGGGTTTTATCTAATGCTGGCGCCGATGGTATTTCCTTTCATATATGCAAACGAAGTGTTTGGGATGGAAAGGTTGTCGTGGATAGGCGAATGTCTGCTATGCTTTATCGGAGTGTTGTCTTTATATGTTGCAATTTTTCATAGATATATCAAGAAAGGATTCGCCTTTATGCCCTTTGGGATAGCAATCGCTTCTTATGCCGTATTGCTGCTATGTGGGTCAAATGTGGTATTTGACAGGAGTCCTGGAGAATATAAGGAAATTATTATATACAAGATCTCCCACTACAGTCGAAGGGATAACGGTCACCTACGGCATACATATTCTGCGTACATTGATTTGAAGGATTATGGGGGATATGAAAAAGAAAAGATTAAGCTTTCAAAAGAGGAATATGAGAAATATGACAATATGACAGGGGAAAAGACAATGCTGATGAGAGTGCATCCAGGGTTGTTTAATCAGCCGTGGCTTGAAATTGTATATGATTAAAGTATGTAGGAAATGAGATCCTTGATTACGCGAGACATGAAATGGTTACAGTTACTTTGGGAAGAGATGGAAACTGGCTGTGCTGGCTGCGCAGCCAGTTTTTGCGTGGTGGCAGCTGGCTTATGCGTTGACCGTAATATCCGATAATGTTAGAATGGGCACTACGATAGTTTCACGCAATGGCGTTGGTTAATAGCGATTACTGGGCAAATCATTTATGATTCTGGAAGGAAGCGCATAGCTTTGGAATTCTCGATTGGCCACTTGGCGGTAATGGCCGTGACAATCTGTCTGGTTTTGGGTGGCGGTTTGTATGCAGCCAGGTCGGTGCATTCATCTGATGGCTTCAGCCTGGGAGGCCGCTCAGCAGGTGTCCCCATGATAACGGGAAGCATTGCCGGTACCTGTGTAGGAGGCGGTGCCACTATCGGCACAGCACAGCTGGCCGGTTCTGTAGGCCTGTCAGCTGTATGGTTTACTATAGGCGTGGGATTGTCCCTGTTGGTTATGGGACTTATCTATGCCCGTCCTCTGCGATATACGGGGCTGGAGACAATATCCCAGTATATAGTTGGCAATTATGGGAAAGGGGCAGGCAGGATCACCAGCTGCGCCACTTCCTTTGGCATATTGTTCAGCGCAGTATCCAGCATTCTTCCCGGGATTGGCTTGCTGGCTGCCTTGACTGGACTTTCCCCTTTAGTATCGGCGGGAATACTGTTGCTGTTAGTGATCCTGTACGCTTTCTTCGGAGGAATGAAGACGGCTTCTATAGGTGGAATCCTGAAGATGCTGGTACTCTTTGTGACGCTGTTTGCGTTGGGATTTGTGGCCTGGCAGGGGCTTGCTGCCTCACCAGAACTACTGAGAGAAAAACCAGAGGGCTTCCTCAGCCTTTGGGGCATCAGCGCAGGTTCTATCCTGACCAATGTGGCTTCGGTATTGGTGGGCATGATCTGTACGCAGACATATATTCAGGCAGTTTTCTCAGCAGCCACCCCCAGAACTGCAGCAGTAGGACTTATTCTGGCAGCAATGGTTGCTATACCCATAGGTTTGCCCTGTGCGATGATGGGCATATACATGCAGTCTGTACATCCTGAACTTCCAGCCATGCTGGCACTGCCAGCATATTTGCTTCACTACGCCTCGCCATTGATGGGCGGCATGGCTCTGGGGGGCATTGTTCTGGGGGTTATAGGGTCCATTGCAGGCCTTAGCCTGGGAGTGGGCACTATGGTGGCCAGGGATATGCTGGAACCTCTGTTGAAGGTGCGGACGGAAGCTGGAAAACTCATGCTTATGAGGATGTCTGTGGTGGGAGCCATTGTTGTGGCTATGGCCATTGCACTGGCAAATCAGGGGTCACAGATTCTGTTCTGGAATTATCTGTCCATGTCCCTTAGAGGATGCGGCGTATTTATTCCGCTGACACTGGCTATATTCAGGCCCAAGGCTCTGGAGCCCAAATGGGCAATGGCTTCCATGATACTATCCATATGCTCCGCTGCAGTGGCCGGTCTAATCCATACGGTCATGTCTCACGTATTTATCGGCTTGGGCGTAAGCCTGGTAGTGGTTTTGATGGGGATAGTGTGGAAACGGGTACGGTGTCGGCATGTGTCTGCGCGATTCCATTGATGCCTGGTTATGGTTAAACTAAAAGGGGCCTGTTGCAGTTAAGCAGCAGACCCCTATTTGATATATGAAAATGTCACAGGCAAATCTTTCCCATGGTGTGGCTCCTTTGCACGTCAGTAATGTCTTTGTGATGGTCTGTGATGTAGGTGCAAACAAGCGGAACCAGTGTGGCTCCGCTTGATAAGATACACGATTATGATTGTAGATTGGGAATCTGTGCCCTTATTTCCATGACCTGTTCTTCAGGGAGCTTGGCAATTTTAGCAACCCGCTCAACAGAGAGGCCGTCTTCAAGCATGCTTCTTACGGTGGTAAGAATTCCCTCTTTGATACCTTCCTTGATGCCCTCCTTGATGCCTTCCTTGCGTTCTTCCTGCAATTTCATAGCGTAGGTCATATAGCTTCGCCTCTCTTTCTCGATGGTCTTGACCATCTTGATTTCCTGGTCGATTTCCTGAACGAAGTCGTCATTGCTGATGATGCCATCAACGTAGTTAAGAAAAGCCATTACATCTGGGGAGACATCTTCAAGCGCCCCCTTGGTGCTTAGGAATACCTTAGTGGCACCATCAGGCATAACTACGGAGAAATCTTCATCACACCGGTGGCGGAAAGTGTATATGTGACGCTGACCGTCCAAAACAGGGAAGGGGCAGATGAAGATGATATAGGTGTCAGTCAGTTCATCGTAATCCATGCCCGCCATGAGCAGGTCAGTGTCTATGAGGGACTGATAATAGCGAGTACGGCGGAAAAGGCCTTCGCCGTCCGGCTTGCGTACCTGCATCTCAATGCTGTATACGGAATTTTTATCGTCTTGAACATAGACGTCGAGCCTGATGCCCTTGCTCTCGTAGGTGGCGTTGATGGTCTTTTCTTCTTCAAGATACTTTATGTGATGGATTTTGATTTTGAGGATTTTCTCAAGCATGCGCTTGCAGATGCGTTCACGGCGCATAATGAGCTTGAACATATAGTCATCCTGGATAGTAAGCTCTTCCCAGGGCTTGATGGTGTAAGGCATGGTGTAATCTCTCCTTTGCTGTAATTATACCATATTTTTGTAATGGTCATGTTATTTTGTAGGGGCAGGGATGACTGAAATTTTCAGCCATCCCTGCCTGAGCAAGAGAGAAGGTTAGGCAGACTTCTTGCGACGGAAGAGCCCCATCTGTACGCCTAATACAGCCGCATGGCTTCTGTTTATGGTGTAATCCCTGAGCTTTTCCGCGTCAGTGGGTTCTATGCCTATGAAATCATGTTCTTCGTTGGTGCGGGTGATGATATAATCACCGAAAACCAGAATACAGGTTTCATCGACGCCAATCGTGCCAACTAACAGGGAGGGAAGGGGAAGCTCAGGCTTGTCCGCTATATCCCCATCAAACCAGACCATGAAACTGGTGCCCTCATGCTGGAAGGGGAATTGTGCGAGAGTGTTGCAGCCTATGATTTCCCGTGCTTCCTTTAGAAAATCTGCCATGGATGCCTTCTGTACAGTGGCCTTGAAGCCAATACCCTTTGGGTCATTGAATTTATGCACTGCCAAGATGCTGATGTCCTTCTGCTCTAACTGGTTCATGAGAAAAACTCCTTTCCGGGAGCCTCTGCCCCCACGCCGCATTTTATTTTTTGACGCACAGGCGTTACCGCAGGAGGGGGCTGTAGGCAAGGGCGGCCCGCAGGGACGGCGTAGCTTCCCTTGCCGGAAGCCTCCACCTGCGGTAGACTGAGGCGGGCAAAAAATACCCCTGTAATATAACAGGGTTGGGATGAAGGCGGTTTTTCTGTGATGGTTTGTGATGATTGGCAATAAGTTCTTGAGCCAAGGGAGCAAGAAAAAAGCGGAGTATCTGTTGAAAGGATACTTCGCTTTTTATGTCATATTGTGGCAAAAGCCTTGTCAAGCCTGGATAAGCCGTCAGATAGCACTTGCCAGGGACAGGCTATGTTGATGCGCTGGAAGCCTTGCCCGCCTGCACCGAAGATGTGACCACTGTCCAGCCAGACTCTCCCTTTGTTGATGATAAGGTCATCAAGTACTTCATCAGAGAGATTATAGGCCGAGAAATCGATCCAGATGAGATAAGTTCCCTCTGGCTCTATAAGGCGGGCTTTTGGCAAGTTGGCGGCAAGGTAATTCTTGGTGCGTTGGAGGTTTTTCTCTAGGTAGGATTTCAGCTCTGTAAGCCAGGGGAGTCCCTGCCCATAGGCTGCCTTGGCTGCTGTCATGCCGAAAATATTCGGTTCGCCATAGCCTGTGGCAAGCAGCTCCTGCTTAAATTTCCTGCGCAGGGATTCATTTGGTATGAAGATATTGGAAAGCTGCAAGCCCGCAAGGTTGAAGGTCTTGCTGGGGCTGGTGCAGGTTATGGTGTTATTGGCTACTGCATCAGAGAGTGTGGAGAAGACTGTATGCTGATGCCCTGGGCGAATGAAATCGTGATGGATTTCATCTGCTACTACTAGCACATGATGGCGCTGGCAGATTTCAGCAAGGCGTGACAGTTCGTCTTTTGTCCAGACTCGTCCCACCGGATTGTGGGGACTGCAGAGGATAAACATCTTTACCTGCTCATCGATGATTTTCTGCTCAAAGTCTACAAAGTCAATTTCATAGTGTCCATTGTTCTCAACCAGCGGGCTTTCCACCAGTCTGCGGTGGTTGTCTCGTATGGACGCGGAGAAAGGATAATAGACAGGCGGGCAGATGAGCACTCCGTCATCTTCCTGAGTAAAGGCTCGGATGGCTGTGCATATTGCAAATACAACCCCCGGGGTGATGATGAGGCTCTTCATATCAGGGTTCCAGCCATGTTGCTGGCGGAACCAGTCTGACAGCACCTCACGGTAGTCATCCCTGATGCCTGAGTAGCCGAAAATGCCATGCTGACTGCGTTTAGCAAGCTCTGTGATAACAGGCTCCGGGGAACGGAAATCCATGTCGGCTACCCAAAGGGGCAGCACATCCGCTGGAAGTCCTCGCTCTTCGGCAAAATCATATTTGATGCAGGACGTTCCCCGGCGATTGATCACTTCATCAAATTTTTCCATGTTCTACACCTCTAATGCTTGTTTCAGGTCTTCTATCAGGTCTTCCTTATCCTCAAGCCCCACGGAGAAGCGCAGCAGCTTGTCATCGAGGCCGGTACGTACCAATAGTTCTTTTGGCATTTCTGCATGGGTCTGGGCAATTGGATAAGTAAGCAGGCTTTCTACGCCTCCCAGGCTCTCAGCGAAAGCAATGAGCTTAAGCCGCTCAAGCATGGACTTAGCCAGCTCTGCTGAAGTCACTTTGAACGAGAGCATGCCGCCGTTGCCGGAAGCTTGCTTCTTTTGCACCTCGTAGCCAGGAGAATCTGGCAGACCGGGATAATGCACCTCTGTAACCTGAGGGTGCTCCCGAAGCCAATGGGCTATAGATAGAGCAGTCTGTGCCTGACGTTCTACACGTATCCCAAGAGTCTTGAGACTGCGGAGCATGAGCCAGGCATCCATGCTGGACATATTGGGACCTTCGGATTTTACCAGCATCTCCAGGCGTTGCGCTTCTTTTGAGGACCCGTCCTTTACTACCAAAAAACCTGCAATGACATCGTTGTGCCCGCAGAGATATTTGGTGCCACTATGAACAACCATATCTGCGCCTAGGGTCAACGGCTTCTGGAAGTGGGGCGACAGAAATGTATTGTCAACTACCAGGAACGCTCCTGTTTTATGGGCTATTTCGCTGACTGCTTCTATGTCAGTGATGAACATCATGGGATTGGAAGGTGTCTCGATAAAGATAGCCCTGGTGTTTGGACGCACCCTGGATTCCAACAGGGCAAGGTCCGTAGTGTCCACATACTCAAAATCTATACCATAGTGACCATAGATTTCATTGGCCAGTCTCACAGTGCCACCGTATAGATCTTCTGAAAGAAGGACATGATCGCCTGGGTCGAAAAGAATGAGTACGAGGTTTATGGCAGCCATGCCAGATGAGACAGCCCAGGAACGGTCTCCCTTTTCCAGGCGGGCAATAGTTTTCTCCAGGGCATCCCGGGTAGGGTTGCCAACACGTCCGTAGTCATAGCCAGTGCTTTTGCCAAAGCCAGGATGGCGGAAAGTAGAAGACAGATAAATAGGCTGGCTGATTGCACCCGTGCTGTCATAGGCATGGGCACCATGGACTTCCAATGTATGGTCATGCATTTTATTTTACCTCCGGCACATACCAAAGCCCGTTGTTGTTTTTCTTCATGTACTCGGCAAATTCCTCTGAGTGGTAGGCAGCTACAATATCCTTGGCCCACTGGCTGTCCTTGTCTTTTTCGTTTACCACAAGCTGCAGGAGAAGGTGGGGGAGAATATCCTCGGTCAGGAGAGCAGTAGAGGGGTCGATCTTGGCATTGTAGACGATGGAGCCGGTAATGACGATGAAATCAAAGTCCTCGCGCACAGCAGGGATGTTGAGGGATTTCATTTCCGTGAACTGGATGTGATGAGGATTTTCTATGATGTCCTGCTGGGTGACCGTGGATAAGTCCTTATTGGGGTCAAGCTTGATCCAGCCAGCTTTCTGTAAGAGTGCATAGGCTCTGGCGGTATTTGATGCGTCATTGGGAACTGCGACTTTTGCACCATCGGAGATATCGCCCAGGGAGTTCTTTGCTCCCGGATAGATGCCTGCTGGTACAGTGGGAATGGGAGTGAGGGCAGCAAGATGTCCGTCCTGCTTGTTGTTGAAGTTTTCCATGTAGGCGGTATGCTGCTCAACGTTGAAGTCCACTTCACCTTCGCTGAGTGCCACATCTGCCTGCAGGAGATCTGACATATCCTTGCCTACAATCTTGTAACCCTTTTTCTCCAGGATGGGCTTCACGCCGTTTTCAAAGAGTTCTGAGTAAGGCCCCTGGGATTTACTGAAAACCAGATCCTGCTTGCCCTGGGCATTTTCACTGCCGCAGCCGGCGGCAAAAACACCCACAGCCAGTGCCAAGGCAATTATTCCTGTTTTTTTGAAATTGATGAATCTCATAATGAACGCCTCCTAGATTTGTGAATCATATCTCTTCATTTATTTCAATGGTCAATGACCTCTTGATTTTGCGGCAAAGTGATTGCCGATGCTTTGGATTATCTGAACGAAAACAATAAGTACAATGACGGTGAACAGCATCAAGGGAAAATTCAACCGTTCATAGCCGTAAGTCAATGCCAGATCTCCCACACCACCAGCGCCGATGGCACCGGCCATGGCTGTGGCTCCCAAGAGACCGATAGTTCCAGTAGTGACTGAAAGAATCAGGGAACCCTTGGCCTCAGGCAGAAGGAAATAACGGACTATCTCGTAGTATGAGGCTCCCATGGCCTGGGCGGCCTCAATGATACCCTTGTTGACTTCCAGCAGGGAGTTTTCAAAGAGCCGGGTGAGATAGGGTACAATGAAGACCACCAGAGGCACCAGCGCAGCCGTAGTTCCCACTCGTGTGCCCACCAGCAGCTTGGTCAGGGGCAGAATAAAAACCATCAAGATGATGAAGGGAACACTGCGGATGATGTTTATGCCCGTATTCAGAGCCACAAAAGAAGTTCGGTGGGGAAGGATTCCCCCGGAAGCTGTCAGCACCAGCAAAACGGCCAGAACCATAGCAATGGCTGTGCCGATGGCCAGGGAAACAAAAACCATGTACAGAGTCTGTTCTGCTGCCAGCCCAATTTGTGAGTAAGGTACACCTAAATCCATCAAAGAGCCACCTCCTGCCATTTAACGCCCCGGGACTGCATGTAAGCTGCGGCTTCCTGCAGCCGTTTCTCAGGGCCAAAGATCTGTATGATGAAGATTCCTAAAACCTCCCGCTGTATCTCAGTCACAGAAGCGAAGAGGACGCTGGTTTCAAGCCCCAGCCGGGTATTTAGACTGTAGAGCAGGTTCTCCCGGGTATTGTCTCCCAGAAATCTCAGCTTCAGCAGTTTGAAAGGACGACTGTCAGTTTTCAATGCCTGGCACAACGGCTCTGGCAGATGGTCGGGAATGACTGTTTGTACAAAGCGTTCGGTCATGGGTTCTTGGGGCGCACTGAAAACATCTAATACGGTGCCGGTTTCCACCACCCGGCCTTTTTCCATGACAGCTACGTGCTTGCAAAGCTTCTGTATCACCTGTATCTGATGGGTGACGAACAGTATGGTAAGACCGAGAGAGGAATTAATCTTTGCCAAAAGTTGCAGGATGGAATCCGTGGTTTCCGGGTCAAGGGCACTGGTGGCTTCATCGCAGAGCAGTATATCAGGCTTGGTGGCCAGTGCTCTGGCGATTCCTACGCGCTGCTTTTGTCCACCGGATAGCTGCCAGGGATAGGCTTCAGCCTTGTCGGAAAGCTCTACGAAATCCAGCAGTTCGTTCACTCTGGCATTTATTTCCTCTCTTGAGTGCTTTTGCAGCAGCAAAGGGATAGCTATGTTGTCAAAAACGTTTTTTGACTCCAGCAGGTTGAACTGCTGAAAAATCATGCCTATTTTTTGACGGACATGCCTGAGGTCACGGTAGTTAAGGGAAGCTATATCCTGGCCATTGATTTCCACATGGCCGGAGGTGGGCACTTCCAGGGCATTTACCATGCGCAGCAGAGTGGATTTTCCTGCCCCGCTGAAACCGATGATGCCGAATATGTCTCCATCGGGAATGGTGAGGTTCACCTGCTCAAGGGCTTTGACCTGCTTGTCGCCACTGATGAAATCTTTGCTGACGTTTTCGAATCTGATCATTTGGCAAGCCTCCTTAGTGCTCCTTCGGCAAGAGCTGCCAGAAGTTTGGCAGCGGGCAGCAGGGCAGCAGGGTCAACTTTGAATTTTGGGTTGTGATTGGGAGCTGACAGTCCCGTGCCGATGGAGGCAAACACGCCGGGCAGTTTTTCCTGATAATAGGCGAAATCCTCTCCACCTAATGATTTTGGCGCCTCCTGCAAGGTAAAACCTTGTTTTCGGGCAATATCCAGGAAGAGATTCGTCCATGCTTTATCGTTTATAGTGGGAGGCGGCCCCTGAATCCAGTCAATCGCAACCTTGGCTCCAAAAGCCTCGGCTTCGTTCTGCGCCAATGCATACAGCCTGTCTTTTATGAGTTGCCTGTTTTCCGGGGTCAGGCTGCGGACTGTTCCCTCAAGTTCGGCTGTTTCCGGCAGTACATTCCAGGTATTGCCAGCCGTGATTCTGGTGATGCTGACAAGATTTGCAGCAAAGGGGTCAGAGTTGCGACTTACGATGGTCTGCAAAGCACTGATGAAGTGAGCAGCCAGAGGGATAACATCTACTCCCCGGTCAGGGTGGGCTGCATGAGTGCCTGTGCCTTGGAAACGAAGGACGAATCTGTCTACAGCTGCCATTACAGGCCCGGAGCTCAATCCCAGGGTTCCTACTGGGAAAAGGGGAGAGGTGTGTATTCCGAAGATGGCTTGAACCTCATCAAGGATGCCTGTCTCCAGCACCTTCTTTGCTCCGCCGGGGGCTTCCTCAGCTGGCTGGAAAATAATCCGTACCTTGCCGGGAAGTGCTGATTCTTTTTCCTTCAGGAGCAAAGCTGCTCCCAGTACCGCAGCAGTGTGAAAGTCATGTCCGCAGGCGTGCATCCTGCCTTCAATCTTTGAAACATAAGGAAGGCCTGTTTCTTCTGTGATGGGCAGTGCATCTATGTCTGCTCTAAGAGCAACCAGTGGCCCGTCCTGACTGCCGATTTCAGCAGCTGCACCTGTAGGCAGGGGCAGTTCCAGGAGCTTGATTTTGTTACGGCTCAACAGCTCTTTAAGCTTGGTTGTTGTCTCATGTTCCTCATAGGAAAGCTCCGGGTGTGCGTGAAGCCAGGCAAAAACCTCTTCTATGTAACTTTTTACGGTTGTTTCGTCCATGTGCTCACCTCGTTTGTTAAGTGTTTATTTGCTTGTAACTTTGGAAAAAAAGAATGTATGCCTATAATAAACTTATTAACCTAGTATGTCAATAGGAAAATAAAACTTGATAAGAAATTTACCTATTGCTATAATAGGTAATACAAAAAATAGGCAGGTGATATTATGGTATCTACGAGAGGCAGATATGCTCTCAGGGTCATGCTTGACCTGGCTGAGCAGGAATCTGACCGATTCATTCCTTTGGCAGATATTGCCAAACGGCAGGGCATCTCCCAGAAGTATCTGGAGATTGTCATAAGGGAACTGGTGAAACACAAGCTGCTGAGGGGATTGCGCGGCAAACGGGGAGGATATATGCTGACCCGTTCGCCAGAAGATTATACAGTGGGGGAGATACTGGAACTGACGGAGGGGAAATTTGCCATAGTATCCTGTACTGGAAATTGCGCAAAGCAATGTGACAGGAAGGCTTTCTGCCGTACCCTGCCTATGTGGCAGGAGTTCAATAAGATGACGCATGATTATTTTTTTGGCATCACGCTGGCAGACCTGCTGGGCAAACCGTAAGAGAGAAAAGTAATAGATCAGTAAAATGGAATCCCTGGTTGGATTAACCGGGGCTTTTGCTTTCTCTGCAGATGGTAGCTGAGAGGGGGCTGCCTTCGACAAAACTTGGACAATGGCGTTATAATGTACGTATGAAAATCTAAGGGGGATACGGATATCAGCACGGTAATCTATTACTATTCAGCAACAGGCAATTCACTTTATACGGCCAGGGCTTTGCAGGAGTTGCTGCCGGAGGCGGAGCTGCGGTCTATTCCTGAGGCAATGGCGGAGGGTAGATTGGCTGTCAATGCGGAATGCGTGGGCTTTGTGTTTCCCATGCATTATTTTGGTCTGCCGCTACAGATGGAAGAGTTCCTGGAGAAGCTGACCATCTATGAATCTCCCTATACCTTTGCCATAGCCACCTGCGGTGTGCCCTACTGGGGCAGGCCCTTCCTGGATGCTGAGGCAATACTGGCCAAGAAGAACAGGAAGCTTCATGGCAAATGGTATGTGCGGCTGGTATCCAACTACATACCCTATAGGGATATTGCTGCTGACTGGCGCATAAGCATCAGGGCCTGGCTGGCGGAGCGAAAAATCCGCAAGATGGCAAAGTTTGTTTTCTGAATATGACCAGGGCGTGATAAGTGATGGCTGAGAAGAAGCATAGAACAGATGAATTGGAGAAACATCGGCAGGAAGTGTGGAAGCTTGTTGAAGATGCTGTCCTTGAGGAATATGGCTGCTTGTTGCCACCAGGGGATGTTACTGTTTCTATAGTGCTACCCTGGACCAAGGAAAAAGCACTGGGGCTTTTGAAGAGGCAGGGGAAGATTGCTTCCTGGGGACTGGACAAGGATTACAGTGAAGGCAATAAGCGGCGGTATTTGGTGACGGTGGATACTGATACGATTTAGACGGAGCTGTATGACTGATATAGGTTGAGGGATTATGCATAAAGACATATTTGTGGAGAAGGATTGGAAGCTGTTTCGCAAGAAGGTTGCAGACTGGCAGGAGAACTACATTGAGAAGCTGACCAGAGTATATATTGACCTTTTGTCTGGGGAGGGCAATGCCTCGGATAAATTCTGGGAACTGGACAAGCGCATGAAGAAGGATAAGAAAAAGGCTGGTGTACTCATAACAGATATGAGCCGGTCAAATATGATATTCATCATCATGCAGCTACTGGATGAAAAGGTTATAACGCTGGTCGACCTGACAGATTTCAGCGAAGGTCTCAGGGAACGGCTGGAATTCTTGTACAGGCGGTAACACTCACTAAGGGGAAAGGCAGGATTAAGATATGTTTTCCAGAAGCAAAAAGAAAAAAGTATATGTGATTGACATCTTTGGAGTTATCGAGGCTGTGCCCCATACCCGCTTTGCTGGACACCCGAAATGAATGGTACAATACATTCATGAGGTGATACGATTGAACAGATACAGTAATGAATTTAAGGAAGAAGCCGTAAAAAGAGTCTTGAGCGGTGTTCCGGCCAGCCAGGTAGCCCGAGAGATAGGAGTCAACGTAAGTTCCCTATACACTTGGAAGGCAAGATACATAAAACATCCGGAGCAGCCCTTTGTCGGCAGTGGCAAGCTCCGTGATGAGGATGCCGAGCTAAGAAGGCTACAGCGGCGTATTAAAGACCTTGAACAGGAGAATGAATTCCTAAAAAAAGCGAGCGCCTTCTTTGCCAAGAACCTGAAGTGATCCGATATTACTACATCGAAGCTAACCGCGGCAAATATCCGATTGCAAAGATGGTGCGATGGGCTAATGTATCCAGAAGCGGTTTTTACGCTTGGCTTTCCCGCAAGCCAAGCCCACGTGACAAAAGCAATGATGAGCTTTTACGTATCATTAAGCAAATTCACGAAAAATCCAATAAGACCTATGGTTCCGTGCGCATTTTCAGAAAGCTACGTAAAAAGGGGATTAAGGTCAACCACAAGCGTGTAGAACGTATCATGAAGGCAAACGGCATACATGGCAAGGCACGTCGTAAATATAAGGCTACAACATATTCAGACCATGATATGCCTGTTGCCGAAAATGTTCTCAACCGCAATTTTTCTGCGGAACATCCTGGGGAAAAGATGGTCAGTGATATAACCTATATCCCTACAGACGAAGGCTGGCTTTATCTAGCTGGGGTGATGGATTTATGCGGCCGTAAAATGGTAGGAGTGGCCATGGACAGCCGTATGACCAAACAGCTAGTTATGTCAGCTTTACAGGATGCCATAAATCATACCAGCGATGTAAACGGCTGCATCCTCCATTCTGACCGTGGAAGCCAGTATTGTTCCAAAGACTACTGCCAAATGGCAAAGCAGAATGGTTTTACGATGAGCATGAGCCGGAAAGGCAACTGTTGGGATAACGCTCCCATGGAAAGCTTCTGGGGTACATTAAAACAGGAATGGCTGAACGAGAAGCATTTCCGCACTCGCGCTGAAGCTAAGGCGGCTGTATTTGAGTATATTTGGATTTTCTACAACCGCCAGCGAATACATTCCAGCAACGATTACCAGACTCCGGAAGAATACTACATGGAGCGAATGCCCGTTGAAAAAATTGCTGCCTAAATTGGTGAAGATGGCCAAAACTGCGGAAAATAAAGCAATTTTGAGGATGCGTTAGGAATCTTTCATTTTAGGTGTCTAAGCGCATGGGGGAAGGCCACTGCTTCGTCATCCATTTCCCTGAGCAAAAAGAATACCAACATGCAGAAAGTGATCAAGACCCTGCATAAGATTGCCGGAAAAGACAAGGAAGAGGTTGCAGGTGTCATCATTCACCTGAATACACCCGGCGGCACCACGGGTACCTCCGAGGAAGCGGCCATGATGATAGAGAAAGTCCGGGAGAAGGGGATCCCTGTAGTGGCTTCTATTGCAGACATATGCTGTTCCGGGGGCTACTGGATTGCCTCTGCCTGTGATTACATCTTTGCCAACCGCACATCCATGACTGGCAGCATAGGTGTTATCATGCAGCTGCCCAATATCAACGGGCTGTCCGAGAAACTGGGAGTGAAACAGGTAACGGTTAAGGCTGGAAGGATGAAGGACATAGGCAACCCATTCAGGGAGCTTACGGAGGAAGAGCGTGAGTTCTTGCAGGAACACGCCGAAGAAACTCATGAAATATTCAAAGAAGCGGTCAGGAAGAACCGCAAAGAAATACCAGCTGATGTGCCGGAAATCTTTGACGGGCGTCCCTTCTCGGCAGATTTTGCCCTGCAGAATCATCTGATTGATGAAATAGGCACCTTCTATGATGCTCTGGACTATTTGCTGAGCAAGGCAGGTGTGGAAGAAAAGGACATCAAGCTTCAGCAGAACGTGGAGAAGAAGGGAATATTATCAAAGCTTTTTTCCATGGAGGTAGATAACTCTCTTGTCAACGCACTGGCTGATTATCTGGCAGGGAAGTCGTTGTCATCACGATGAAATCCTGTGCGGAGTGGTAATGGAAAAGCTTGGGCAACTGGTCAAGCAAGGAAAGAGGTCTGGCGAATGGAGCATGAATTGCTGTTGAAACGTGTGTATGAACCCTGCGAACCACAAGATGGCTACAGGATACTTGTAGACAGGCTTTGGCCCAGGGGGATAAAGAAGGAAGCCGCTCAGCTGGATGAATGGGCAAAGGAAATCACCCCCAGTACGGAAATCCGCCGCCTGTATCACCAGGGGGATATGCCTTTTGAGGGTTTCTCTCAGGCATATCTTGAAGAGCTGGAGTCTAATGAGGCTTCTGAAACTTTTGTCAGCAACTGCAGTGAGCAGCTGAAATCGCAAAATGTCACGCTGGTATATGGGGCGAAGAATGAGCAGGAAAATCATGCGATGGTGCTTAGGGAATGGTTGAAGCGCAAGATAGCAGGAGGGCAATATGTTGCACGCTGAATTCTCGAATCAACTGCTGGATGATGAGAAACAGATTCGTCAGGAAGTGTTTGTGTCAGAGCAGGGCTTTGAGATTGAATTTGATGATATAGACAATAATTCAACGCACATGATGCTCTATAGTGATGATGATGCCGTAGGCTGCTGTCGGTTCTTTCCGGGGGAAGCTCCCGGTGAGTATATAATTGGCCGTATTGCTGTGCGAAAAGCCTACCGGGGCCAGTCTATGGGGAAGCGCATTGTTGAAATGGCCCTTCAGCACATCAAAGACACAGGAGCATCTAAAGTATCTCTATCAGCTCAGGTTCAGGCTAAAGGCTTCTATGAGGCGCTGGGCTTCCGGGCAAAGGGAGATGTGTATTTGGACGAGCATTGCCCACATGTACATATGGAGAAGTGTCTGTAGACAGAATTGATGTCATAGAAAGAGGGGTTGCTGCATGAGTGAAGTCACTTATGCGGCAGCCCCTTACCTATAAGCAGATATAAGGTGAACTTAGGAACGGTTGAAATAGTATAACCTTTGGAATACAATAATTTATAGAAAAACTTGAACATGGCATGTATCGGGGAGGCGCAAGATATGGAGAGCAAGATTGGCAAATATCTTAAGCTTGGTAATCATCCTGTAGCTGTGTTGTGGAAAGGCGAAATGCCGGAGGAGGCCATACACTTCCAGGAAGGGAAATGGGGGTGTGTGGTGGCGCTTATCAAGGCAGCCTCTAAGGGTAAAGTGGCTTGTGCGACAAGGGCCACAACTGTCTGCATGGGAGGCAGGGCTGGTCTGGGGTTCCAGGGATATGAGCATGGCTGGATAGAGTATTTCTTGTCCACCGGCAATGAAAATATTGCCAACAGCGAACATTACAAGAAAACGCCGGAACTGGCCAGGGTTTTTACGGATACTATTCCAAGGGTAAGTCCAAAGGAGTGCCTGGTTTTCAAACCTCTGGATATGGTGTCTGATGACGAGAGGCCTGAGTGCGTGATATTCCTGGTCAATGCAGACCAGCTCTCGGGACTGGTGACGCTGGCTAATTATGACATGGAGAGTCAGGACAATGTGAAGGTGCGTTTTGCCTCTGGCTGCGGTCAGGCGGTGCTATATCCCTTGTCTGCCGAAGAGAAGGGCGATAAGGCTTGCTATATCGGGCTGACAGATCCATCGGCCAGGAAGGTGATTGATAAGGAACAGCTTTCCTTTAGCATACCTTATAGCAGATTCCTGGAACTGGAGCAGGAAGCAGAGGGAAGCTTCTTTGCTACTGGCACATGGGACACTATACAGCGCAGGATTTAGCAAGACAGGAAGGGGATGAAACCTTATGGGACGTGGGAAGCAAAGCAAAAAGAAGGTTGTGAAATACCTGAAGGACTGGAACGGTTCAAGATACCTGGGCCAGGAAGAATTCTGCAAGATTTCATTCAAGGTCAACAAAAACAAGATCATGATATTTGCATCGCTGGTATCAGATTATGTTTTCGTCAGATATGTGGAAGAACTTGAAGAGAGGACGAAGTACCTGCCTCATGGACTAGGTATGAGCAGGGAGAAGCGTGGCGAAATAGGGCATATGCTGCATGAGGCAAAATACGCCATGGAGCAGATAAGGGATGCTTCCAGCAATGAGGAGCTTTTCCATGCGCAATACAGATTGAGGGATATCTGCAGCGCATTTGTAGATGCCGGGATACAGGTATTAGAGGGGAACAGGGAAACAGAATAAGGGGTGTAGGTTTTGGCAAACGTATTGAGCGTCTTGAAAGAGGCCATGGATGATGACATACGAAACCAGGTGGCCATATTTGAGGTTGTCACCGTCAAGAATATAATGGAGACGGAGGGGCTGAAGGTAGCAGAAAAGGCTGCCGGGATGGTGAATTCTGTGGGGAGGCTCTTGGGCGCAAAGAATCGACTTGTGAAGGATTTAAGGCCCCGAAGCATTGATGAGCAGATTGATGACAAGATCGAGGAGTGCGCCCATGACAGCCGGGGAATGCTGGATGCAGAGCTTCGGGGCCTTTTGGTGGAGCGACTGGAGCTGGAAGATGAAGCTTCGGATGAGAGAATTGCCAAGGAGCTTGTGAAACGTGCAGCTGAGTACATGGAGATTGATGAGGTACTGACTTCGGCGGAGATGACTGATGCCGTGCTGCAGCAGTACAAGAATCAGCAGGAAAAGAAAACGGGCTGGCCAGCCCTGGCCATGCTAGGCGTGTGGCAGCAGATGACGGGCACCTCCAAAGTGGACGGGGAGGTCTACTGCCAGCTGATTTCAATGGCCGGGTCTGTCTACGGCAGAAACTTCGCGCCGGAGGATGATGACTTGCCTGACTGGATTATGGGCAGGGAGGCTGACACCAGGCAGGAGATAGAGGAATCGGATGCCTCATATCTGGCAAGGGAAGAGGAACTGAAAGAGGCACGATTTGCCCGTGAGGTGGCAGAGAGGAATCTCCGGGAAGCCCGAAGAAGCGAGGAGGCTGCCAGGGCTGAACTGGAGATGCATAGAAAGCATATTGAGGAGATCCAGGTATGGCTGGATAACTACGACAATATGAGGGTGAGCCAGGAGATTGAGCTTGGTGTGCTGCAGGGCCAGCTGGTGTCGGCTGCCAGTGATGCCAAGAGATCGGCCCGTACTATCAACAAGCTGAAGCGGGCTATAGTACAGCAGAGGAAAAAGTTGGCCAGCCTCCATGCAGAGAGGGAATCCAATCTGGCAACACTGGGAAATGCACCGCAAAGGGAAATGGAGCTTCGCAAGCTGATAGAGCAGGCTGAGGCAGAGAGTGCAAGTGCGCTGGAAGCTTGCCATGAAGCTGAGGATGAGTATGAATTTGCCCGAGCTGCCAGAGACGAAGAACGCCGCAGACGTATAGAAAACATCAGTCGTAGCATGGAGGAATGGTTCGAGCAGGAGTATGGCGGGAAAGCCTATGAACTTTATGAGGTGATTCTAAACCAGCTGGCTATGACCAACAATGAGCACAGGATAGGCGTATTCAAGGCCATAAAGCAGGTGTTGGATGCAGATACGCCAAAAGATTTGGGAAATAAGGTCAGCGATGAGAGCTTGCGGCTGCCCATCAAGGGAACGGGGATGTTCCTGGTGTACGAAGCAGATGAGGTTGGTAAGATTAAGTTTGTACGGTTCACGGATGGGGATAGTCTATCAGAACTGCAGCGGGAGAAAGAAGAGAAACAGCGGCTTGAGCATGATGAAGGCCAGATGATAGAAGAAATGGCATAGAGGAACTGCGGAGCCAATGGCTCCGCGTTCTTGCTAAAGGGGCAGGATTATGTATTAGATGAGATGAATACTCATAGAGGGGAATCTGCCGTGGATAAAAAAGGAGATATCAATGACTGGAGAAACGTTAGCGCAGTTTTATATGCGTAAGCTGCCGGAGCTTAGGCGGAAGCGGGATGTTACCCGCAAGGAAGTAGCCCAGGGAGTAGGAGTTACCTTGGGAAAATATGACAAGTGGGAGACTGGTAAAGCACTGCCTAAGGCCGGGGACGTGGACAGGCTGGCGGAGTACTATGGCATCAGCATAGATGAGATGCTGGAGATCACGCCGGAGGAGAGTGCTGCTATCAACAGGCAGATCATTGCGGATGCGGAGCAACTGCCGCCAGAGCAACGAAAAAATGTGCTGAGAGTGATGAGGGACGGCCATCCTGAGTTATTCCCTGATGTGTTCTGAGGCACCCAAAGGCAGGAAACATGGATATAATTGATTTTGCTAAAGTCCGGGAAGCACGGCTGGCAAAGGCAGCCAAGGAGAAGGCGGAACCTTACTCACGGTATACGGCTATGGTGGAGGCTCTGAGCAAAGAAGATTTGACAGTGATGGAGTACATTGCCCAGAATCATGCCCTGCAAATGGCACATAAGATTGTGGAGCACAGCCCTTGCTGGGGAGATAAGCATGGAGATTTTTCCTTGCAGGTCTGGTCATCACTGGAAGCTGTGGTGCCTGTGCTTGGAGATTTGATTATAGCCAATAGCTATGTGGATGGAGCAGTGCGTCTGGCAGGGCAGAAGTTTATGGCCAATGAAGTAGGCCGGTGGGCAGCCCGGCGGATGATACTTGACTATCTGCTGATTCTGATTGATGACAACAGCCTACCCGATGATTGGCTGGATATCCGTGATAAGCAGCCGCTAAAAAACGCCTTTGAATATTTGGGGTATAAGTTGGAATAGGAGAGAAAAACATGTCTTTGAGTGATAATTACTGCTTTGCCTGTGGCAAGGAGAATCCTATTGGCTTGAAACTGGATTTTGTGGTGCAGGATGATAAATATGTGGCAAGGAAGGTTTTGGCCAAGGAGTACCAGGGCTATGATGGCATTGCGCACGGCGGGATACTGACGACCATGTTGGACGAGGCTATGGCTGGGTATCTGAACAAGGAGCTGGGAGAGAAAGCTGTTACGGCAAGGCTGGATATACGCTATAGGAAGCCTGTTCCCATAGGAGAGGAACTGGTGATATCCAGCTGGGTGGAATCACGCAAGGGCAGTTTTGTGAGCATGAAGGGCAGCATTGCCTTGCCGGATGGCACTATTGCGGTGGAAGGCAGCGGAATGCCCCATACCCGCTTTGCTGGACACCCGAAATGAATGGTACAATACATTCATGAGGTGATACGATTGAACAGATACAGTAATGAATTTAAGGAAGAAGCCGTAAAAAGAGTCTTGAGCGGTGTTCCGGCCAGCCAGGTAGCCCGAGAGATAGGAGTCAACGTAAGTTCCCTATACACTTGGAAGGCAAGATACATAAAACATCCGGAGCAGCCCTTTGTCGGCAGTGGCAAGCTCCGTGATGAGGATGCCGAGCTAAGAAGGCTACAGCGGCGTATTAAAGACCTTGAACAGGAGAATGAATTCCTAAAAAAAGCGAGCGCCTTCTTTGCCAAGAACCTGAAGTGATCCGATATTACTACATCGAAGCTAACCGCGGCAAATATCCGATTGCAAAGATGGTGCGATGGGCTAATGTATCCAGAAGCGGTTTTTACGCTTGGCTTTCCCGCAAGCCAAGCCCACGTGACAAAAGCAATGATGAGCTTTTACGTATCATTAAGCAAATTCACGAAAAATCCAATAAGACCTATGGTTCCGTGCGCATTTTCAGAAAGCTACGTAAAAAGGGGATTAAGGTCAACCACAAGCGTGTAGAACGTATCATGAAGGCAAACGGCATACATGGCAAGGCACGTCGTAAATATAAGGCTACAACATATTCAGACCATGATATGCCTGTTGCCGAAAATGTTCTCAACCGCAATTTTTCTGCGGAACATCCTGGGGAAAAGATGGTCAGTGATATAACCTATATCCCTACAGACGAAGGCTGGCTTTATCTAGCTGGGGTGATGGATTTATGCGGCCGTAAAATGGTAGGAGTGGCCATGGACAGCCGTATGACCAAACAGCTAGTTATGTCAGCTTTACAGGATGCCATAAATCATACCAGCGATGTAAACGGCTGCATCCTCCATTCTGACCGTGGAAGCCAGTATTGTTCCAAAGACTACTGCCAAATGGCAAAGCAGAATGGTTTTACGATGAGCATGAGCCGGAAAGGCAACTGTTGGGATAACGCTCCCATGGAAAGCTTCTGGGGTACATTAAAACAGGAATGGCTGAACGAGAAGCATTTCCGCACTCGCGCTGAAGCTAAGGCGGCTGTATTTGAGTATATTTGGATTTTCTACAACCGCCAGCGAATACATTCCAGCAACGATTACCAGACTCCGGAAGAATACTACATGGAGCGAATGCCCGTTGAAAAAATTGCTGCCTAAATTGGTGAAGATGGCCAAAACTGCGGAAAATAAAGCAATTTTGAGGATGCGTTAGGAATCTTTCATTTTAGGTGTCTAAGCGCATGGGGGAAGGCCAGAAAGCTGGCTATAGTGGAACAGGCTGAGTAGTTTTCTGAAGTAGGCAAAAGCCGGAAGTGCTGTGAGAGGAATGAGTTCTATGGCGGAGCAAAGGAAAATAAAGTTCTCTGGAGTAGTTCAATCTGTGCAGCCACGGTCTAATGTGTGGCGGTATCGACTGGATAACCGCAATCACAGTACGACAGGGTACAACATATTCCTAACGGGTGTAGCTGATGATGAGGAGAAGACCTTTGCGGTGGCTATATCTGAGAAGCAGCAGGAAAAGATGCGGCTTCATATTGGGGACGAGATAAGCGGCACTGCTTGGACGAAGAAGTATACTAAGCTGGAATATGCGGATTACTATAGGGCTGGTGCCTTGAAGAAAAACACTGAGGCGCATATGTCAGAGGAAGAGACAGCCTCTCCCTGGACTGGAGAAGTGCCGGGGCTTGATGTGTATGACTGGCGTGGCTGCCGTATGCTGGATGGCAGAACATACAGAAGTAAGTGCTTCAAATGCAAGTGGGCCTGTATGGCGAATGTAGCCATTGAATATGACTGGGGCGTACAGCAGAAGTTCCGTTTTGAGAGCTTCTGCTATGGACCTAAGAACTGTAAGCTGTATAAGATGGGCAAGCCCAGGCCAGTACCCTACAAGGGTGATACTCCCTCATATGATGAGGGCTGGCTGGATGATGTATGTACGGAACGGCGCGGGGATGACGATTGAAATGGAGATACCTCTGTATATAGCAAAAGCCAGAATAAGATGGGACGAGATAGAGAAAGACAGCTACCTCAGGGATATTCCGGCTATCGCTCAGATTTCAGAGCTGGATTTCCACATGCCTATAACGCTCCTAGCTGGGGAAAATGGTACAGGAAAATCCACCCTGCTTGAAGCTTTGGCGGTGGCCTCAGGATTCAATCCTGAGGGGGGGACAAGGAATTATGCTTTCTCAACCTATGATTCTCACTCGGAGCTATTTGGCTGCATAAGTTTGGTACGGGGAATCAGGAAGCCTAAGTGGGGGTATTTTCTACGGGCGGAGAGTTTTTACAATGTGGCTACACAGGAAAATGAATACAGCAGGGGGCCGGGAGGAAGGCCGGAGCATTTTCACGAGAAATCACATGGAGAAAGTTTCTATAGGATTGCAGAGGGCCAATTCAAGGGGAATGGGTTATATTTCCTGGATGAGCCTGAGGCAGCGTTGTCACCTCAGAGACAGCTTGCCCTGCTTCGTATGATCTGCATGTATGCCAAGAGGGGAGCGCAGTTCTTCATTGTGACACACTCGCCGATTCTGTTGGGGATGCCATATGCAGAGATTTTGGGATTTAGCAAAAATGGTATTGGTTCATTGTCTTATGAGGAGACAGAGAGTTATCAGGTAACATCGTTGTTTCTTAATCAGAGGGATAGGATACTGGCGCAGTTGCTAGAAGATGAATAGCTGTCAAGGCGTGGTGATTATGGGCTGCTGGCGGCAGAAGAGGTTCCTGAGGCGGCTTGGGATACCATGGGGGTGTAGTTTGTCGAAGGGACATAAGTGCGATAAAATAGATATGGGGGTGAGGATATGGGCAAGAATGGTCGGAATTATTTCAGAAATACGCTGCTGGCTCTGGCAAGGCTCGACAAGCCGTTCATCATCAGAGGCCGGTATTTTGCCAATCCTCACCTGGACTATCTGACATATACAGATATCCGTCCCTATGTGCCAGCAGGGGCTTCCACGAACATGATCTGCGATCATGTGAATGTGATGCTACCTGACCTAAGCAAATACATAGCGGTGAGGCCGGAAGTGAATTATACAAAGGATTATTTGGTCTGTCGTGCCGTAACTTACTCGGATGCCAACGGAGATATTCGGGGAGGGATAGTGCTGACGGAGGAACTGGGTATACCGCCTGTTATTACTTCCGGCTACCCCGAAAGCAGAGAAATTATCGGGACGGTAGACAAGAGCAGGTATGTGGATTTCTTCTCTTTTGCTGAAGGTCGGTATGCCTATTATGGCGAGAATCAGTGGGTTGACGGGCACAAGACAGCACTGGCAAGCTGGGAACAGTCTGCGGAGGAAGCTAAATGGCGGATGAAGGAGAAGAAGCGCAAGGAGTCTGCCAGGAGAAAGCTGGAGCTGACTTTTGACGAATTCATGGCACTGCATAAGAGAGCCAATCCTTTGTGGATTCCGCCGCCAGGAAGCCTAAGAGCCATGGGGGGACGCAGCTGGCTGAATGTCTTTGTGCCGCAGAAGTTCCTGCGAGATATACTGGATAGACAGCCTGCTCTCAGGAAGGAAGTGCATCAGGAGTTCCTGAGGCGGCTATGATGGGGAAAATGGTTGATGTGAGCAAAAGTATTGTCAAGGCGCAGAATAGATTTATGGTATAGGCAGGAGGTGGGGAGCTTGAACCGGCGGGAATTTGTGCGAAAGAGTGTTTTGTGCCTCCTGGGGATGATGGCATGGGATGCGAATTGGCCGGAGGCTGAGGCTTGCAGGGAACCTATGATATACAAGGGGTTCCTGCGGTTCACAGAGTACGAGTACAGAAAGGCGACGGAGTACATTGTGATACATCATGTGGGCATTCCTGATGTAGACAAGGACTCTGCTGCTACAGCCATTCACAAGTACCATCAGGAGCACAACGGCTGGTCAGGGATAGGTTATCATTATCTGATTCGAAAGGACGGCACCATAGAGCAAGGCAGACTGCCGGAAATGGTGGGCAGACATGCATATGAGCATAATCAAACCTCCGTAGGCGTATGCCTGGCAGGGAACTTCGATGTTGGCCAGCCTACCGAGAAGCAGATGGCATCGGTGAAGGAGCTATGCAGGTGGCTGTGCCGGAAGTATGGGCTGGATCCAAGGAAGAAGGGAGTCATTGTGGGGCATCGCGACCTCAATGACACTGCCTGTCCCGGCAAGAATCTATACAGGAAGCTGGGCGATATACGGCGGTTTGCCTACGATGGAGCATGAAATAGAGAGAAATGGAGGTTCTTATGAATAAGCATATCAAAACCATTGCATCTCTTTGTGTTGCTGCAGCTATCGGAGCCGGATGGGCTGGTACTGCTCAGGGTGCTACGAGAGAAGATATTGCCAGTATCCAGGTCAATGCCAGGGGGAGCAACTTCCAATACTGGCAAAAAGATTCTCAGGCATTAGCCAGGCTACGCAGCTATGTGAAAGAGGTGACAAATACTAAAAGTTCGGATTTCATACCACAGCGTGACCGCATTGCTGTGTTTGATGTAGATGGCACGCTGGCCTGTGAAACAGCTCCCTTCTGCTTTGACTTCCTCATGATGGTGGACAGGGCACTGTATGATTCAGAATACAATGCCTCAGCCAGAGATAGAGCCAATGCCAAGGATGTGGAAAGGGATATATATGCTCATAAGGTGACCAATGACACAAGGCTGAAGACCTGCGAATCCCACGCCTCTGTCTTTGGTGGTATGACTATGGACGAGTATAATGCTTACACGGAAAAGTATCTGAGGAAGCCTGTTGAAGGGTTCAATAATCTCAAAATAGGTGAGGCTTATTTCCTGCCTATGGTAGAAGTGCTGTCCTATCTTCGGGCGAATGGATTCAAAGTATTCTTGGTGTCAGGTGCAGACAGGCAGTATACTCGTGTCATGGCAGAAGTGCTGCCTGTGGACAGTGACAATATCCTTGGGACTGATTACCGCTATGTTGCAGCTGCCCAGAAGGGTCAGGATGGCATGGTGTATGTATTTGCCCCAGAGGACAAGGTGGTGCGGGGTGAGTTCGAGGTCAAGAATATCAATATGAACAAGGTCTCTGTCATGGCAAGAGAGATTGGCAAGCAGCCTGTTCTGGCATTCGGCAATTCCAGCGGCGATTTCAGCATGTACAACTACACAGCCACGAATCCTAATTACAAGACGATAGTATTCTCGCTGCTCTGCGATGATACAGAGAGGGAATTTGGCAAGCCAGCCTCGGCAGAAAAGATGCTGAAGAACTGCGAGAAGTATGGCTGGGTGCCTGTCTCCATGCGTGATGAGTGGAAAACCATATACGGGGACAGGGTGCAAAGATTAGATTGAACCGATGAGAGGTTGACTGTTGTATATAACTCGGAAGAAGATGTCTCCCACCTCTATAGGTGGCGAGTTCCTAATTTACTAATACCCTAAAGGGCACAATGCAGGCGGTGAACATATACCTCCCGCCTTATAAATGAGTATTTAGTGGAAAACCTTCTACAGTTATGGGGGTTCGAAAGCTGGCTTCAGGATGGGGGGAGATTGATGCTGGAAAAAATGTGCTGGGCATCATGCCTGCTGGTAATTTTCCTGTGCATGGGATGTACATCTGCAAGAACTGCTGTGCCGGAAGAAGGAAAGGAGAAGACTGCCATGACGGTTAAAGTCAGTCCCATGGTAAAGCTGAACAGTGGCTATGAGATGCCTGTGCTGGGACTTGGAACGTGGACACTGCGAGGAGAAACGGCTGAGAGGGCTGTGGAGACTGCAATAGAGTGTGGCTATCGCCTGATTGACACGGCCAGGTATTATGGCAACGAGGAGGCAGTAGGCAAGGGGGTGAAGGAAGCAATACGGAAGGGGATAGTTAGCCGGGAAGAGTTGTTCATCACCAGCAAAATAATGCCGGAAGACTATCGGCGGGCTGATGCTGCCATTGATGATTCCCTGTCTGCCCTTGGAGTGGATTACATTGATTTGATGCTGATACACCAGCCGGGCTCTAACGATGAGGAAGTATACAAAGCCCTGGAGCGTGGCGTGAGGGCAGGTAAAATCAGGTCGATAGGCATTTCGAATTATTACACGCCACAAGATTTCGAACGCATAAACAGGATTGCGGAGATAACTCCTGCTGTGGTGCAGAATGAAAATCATCTTTACTATCAGAATACGGCTCTGAAAGAGTATCTGAGGCAGTATGGCACTGTTGTCGAATCCTGGTACCCTTTGGGAGGACGGGGAAATACCCAAAAAGTTTTGTCCAACAAGACCATAGAGGAAATATCTCATAAATACGGCAAAACACCAGCACAGATAGTTCTGCGCTGGCATATCCAAGCAGGCTATATAGTTATCCCAGGATCAGAAAATCCATTGCATATCCGTGAAAACAATGATATTTATGATTTACAGCTTAGCGAGGAAGAAATGGCTCGCATAGCGGAACTAAACAAAAATGAACGGTTTGAGAATTGGTGAAATAAGCACAAGGAGACAATTGGTATGGACTGGAAATGGGTCAGAGAACCTGGCAAATACTTGATTGAGTCGGATAGGATAGAAATCACAACAATGCCACATACTGATTTGTGGCAGAGGACATACTATCACTTCCGCAATGATAATGCGCCTGTACTGCAGACAGAAACAGAAGAAAAGTTCTTCTCATTCATTGTGAAGACAGACTTTGCTGAGAGTCATAAGCGATTTGACCAGTGCGGCATTGTTATGTATCTCGATTCGGAGAACTGGCTCAAAGCTTCGGTGGAATATGAGAATGAGCAATTCCAGCATCTTGGTTCTGTAGTTACAAACCATGGATATTCTGATTGGGCTACAACAGCGATATCTGCCGACATTAAAACCATGTGGTATAGATTCAGCCGACGAGAGGATGACTATTGCATAGAATGCTCTGCTGATGGCAGGTTATTTTCTCAGATGCGGGTGTGCCATATGTGGGAAGGGGCAGGAAGAATCAGATTCGGAATTTATGCCTGTAGTCCTGAGGAATCCAGCTTCAGAGCAGTGTTTACTGGCATGAAGGTTACGGATTGTGCCTGGAAGGCTCATGATGGACAACAGCCAGACTAAAAACAGGCTTGGCAAAGGAAGATTAATACACGTATCCTGAGCTTACTCTTGGCAGAAGAAATTAAAGACGGGGAATTTGGACTATCGGAGCAGGTGATGGCAAAGGGGCAGATTGCAATCGATACTGCCAAAAAATGCGCAGACGAATATGAGAGCATAGATAACAATGAGGAACTGTTTAAGCATCTGAAAAGGATAAAAGAAGCACGGGACGGGTTGACCGAGCTGCTGCAGGAATTTGTACGGGCATACTAATAGACAAGAAGACTAGCAGGTGACGCATATGAAATCCAAAACCATACCTAAAAACATACGTGAAAAGAACGCAGAATTCAGAGAAATAATAGCAAAGCTAGAAGCTGCTGAGGGCAACGAGGAAGCGGGCTTCATTCCCAGGCCATTAGGTACGAATCCGGCGTTATCTTTGGTGATAATGAAAATCAGGAATATGTCTATATGCCTGGCAGCGAGATCGGCGTGGATAGTCCCATGTGCGTCTACGAGAGTGATGGCAGGCGATTGGATGTGAATCTGTATGAAGCGCTGCGGCTTATCCGGGTGCGGGCACTAAGGCATGCCAAGCATCCTGTGCTGGGCACAAGTTCGTGCTGAAGGGAGAGAAACGTGAAGAAATCACTGGACATTGTATTGCTGCTGTTGTTTTTCCTGGAGTTAGGCGGCATGTTCCTGCCTGGTCTTGCTCATGAACTGCTGGGGTGTATTTTTCTTTTGCTGGTTGTTCTTCATAATGCAGCAAACCGCAGTTTCTACCAGCATTTCCATGAAGGAAGGAACTCACCTCATAGATTGGTGAACAAGGCCAGCATATGCCTTTTTGCCGCAAGTCTCATCATGCTGGCGGTATCTGGCATGGCTTTGTCACGCAACCTCTTTTCGTGGGTGCAATTGGGGGAGGCGTGGAACTGGCGTTCATTGCATTTGCTGGCAGCTATAAGTGCGCTGGTCTTGCTTTTCGTCCATCTGCTGTGCCATGCCAGAAGGTATATACGCGGACGAGGGTTCTTCATTGCTTCGGGAGCGGCCTTTGTCCTGGCTACCGTGGGGATTTTTGGCTTGCCATATCTTGATCGTTGGTTTCATCAGGTAAAGGTGGAGAAAGAAGCCATCATACAAGGGGAGAAGGCCCAAGTATCCGGGCGAGTATTGACGGTGTATTTCAGCCGGGTAGGCAATACGGATTTTCCACCTGGGGTGGATGCGGTATCCGGGGCTTCCATTATGAAGGACAAGGAGACTCTTATCGGCAATGCTGAAATGATTGCGGCCATGATTCATGATGCTGCCGGGGGCGATATTTATGCCATTCGCACCAAGGAAAAGTATCCTGCTGACTATGGTGCTACCACTAGGGTGGGCAGGAAGGAACTGGATGAGAATCTGGCTCCGGCACTGGTGGGGCCGTTGCCTGAGCTGGCAGATTATGATGTGGTCTTTGTAGTGTACCCGCTTTGGTGGCACACCCTGCCTATGGCTGTCCAAGGTTTTTTGGAGCATTATGACTTGCATGGAAAAAGTATCATTCCAGTGGTAACCCACGGTGATGGCGGGATAGGTGAGAGCATCGAGAAAATAAAAAAAACCACCGGGGCACATCTCCCAGGGGAAATTCTTGACATCTATAGCAGCGATATCCCCTCTGCCAGACAGGATATAGCTGCATATTTGAAGCGAATGAAGCTTGATTAGTATTTGAAAGGTATAACTCTCGCTGACTGCGATTTCACGGGCATTGTCTTGAGCCGATATTGCAAGGGCAGAAAAATAGCCTCGCCGGAAATGGGGATCCGGCGAGGCCTTTCTCTTGTGTAGGAAGTATAGCACGGCAAATTGAGGAGACATAGGACATTTGTCCCATGGATAATGTATACATTATTTCGTTGTGACAGTAAATAGCAGTTCGTTTTAAAGATAGCTTATGGGATGACAATGGGATATGTGGTACAATTTTATTAGAGCAAGCGTTCATCAGGTCTGGAAAGGATTTTCATACATGAAGCAGGATGAGGTTGGGAGATTACATGCCATAGTGAGAAGGCTGCAATCTGAGGAGGGCTGCCCCTGGGACAAGGTTCAGACACATGAAAGTGTAAAGCCCGGATGTATTGAAGAAGCCTGTGAGGTACTGGCAGGAATCAATATCCTCAGAGAGACTGGCAAGGCTGAGAATCTGAAGGAGGAACTGGGAGACCTGCTGTTGCAGGTGATTTTCCATGCTTGTCTGGCAGAGAAAGAAGGGCTGTTTGACCTGCAGGAGGTGGCGCGTTCTGCCGCTGACAAGATGATTAGGCGGCATCCGCATGTGTTCCATGAACCACTGCGTACATCTGAGGGAGAGCCTATCACTGATTGGTCGGAGATCAAGAAGATAGAGAAAGCTGGCCGGGAATGGGAGGAGGATTACCTGCCGGACGCACTGGAAGAGGGAAAAAGGCTTATTGAGCGTGCTGCCAGGCGTAAAGGGATCACATTGCCGTCAGAAGAAAAGTTATAGATATGGCACTGTTGATTTGAAGGGTTAAGAGAGCATCGGTGTAAGTAAGTGATAAAGGAGGCATGTCCTATGGCTAAATATTATGATGGCTGCCCAAGGTGCGGCAGGAGAGATTTTGGAGAGATACTGCATTGCAAGCGGTGCAATACTGATTTTTGCACCAAGTGCCAAGGAAAGAGACAACTGCCTGATGGAACGGAATATGCCTGTTGCCCTCGGTGTGGTGCGGAAATAGATGATGATGATACGGTGATTGTGGTGACTACCGAGAAGGAGAATGCCAGGAACAAGTGATTTCAGGAGAGTAATATTTAGCAGTAATTGGAGATAATATGAAAAAGCTACACGGAGATTCACGTTTATACAATATCCTGTTTCCAATTTGGCTGTTCTATCTGATTCCCACCGGCATTTGGCTGATAATCTTTCCTGCCAATTTCATCATTGACAGCTTGGTGCTTTACATTGCCATTAAGCACTATGCCGCTAACGGATTTGCTGATGTTTGGCGAAAGAGCATCTTGCGTATATGGGGGATAGGATTCATCTGTGATTTGGCGGGAGCACTCCTGATACTGGCTATAGAGTTTCTAAGAGGCTATATGCTTCCAGCAATAAACACCTTTTATTTTCCGGGAGCGACAATTATCGCCATTCCGGGTGTGTTGCTGTCAGGTGTGCTCATATACAGGCTTAACAGACGGTATGCATTCAAGAAATGCAACATAGAAATGGGCCTAGTCCAGAAATTGAGCTTGGCACTATCCCTATTCACTGCGCCATACGCTATGCTGATTCCGCTGTATGGCTGATTTTATGTAACACAAACAGGAGGATTATATTTGGGAGTTGTAATTGTTAATCGGACACCATTTTTTTTGCTGGCTAAGAATGCGTTCTTCAGAGGGAACGTAGGATTTGTTGGCGTATTTATGCTGGTAAGCGCTTTTCTGGGATATACTGATGGCAGAGGAGAGCATGAAATAATGCTTGACCTTCTGATGGGACTATTTCTTGGCTTCATGGCTGTCAGAGCATATGGAACTGAATCAAAGATGTATAAATATATATGGGGAGAAGCCTATTACAAGATGCAAAAAATACTGCTCTGTGACCCGACATCCCTTTCAGAGAAGGAAGCTGAGATTCACAGGCAGTATAATGAGGTCGAACATAATCTGACTTTCGAGCATCAGGTTACTGTAATGGCAGTGGATTTGTATATTGAGCAGCACAAGTTGTTTGAAGAGAAGTATGAGAAAGAGCATAAAGTTTCTGCTTTAGTTGGGAACGTGGCTCTGTTTATCATTATCCTGAATATCATCTATAGTATTGCTACGCATGTTTGATGAAATAGGGTATGAGAAAATCATGAGAGAAGGAAACAGTATTTGAATAAAGCGGTTCTGTTAAGAAATTATGAGTTCCCAACATCTGAATACAGGAGAAGGGGGATTTTTCGTTGCTATGGAGCTGAGAAATTCGAGGATTTCTGCAAAGAACATATGGCGGACGGAACAAACCTAGATTCCATATGGAAGGAATTTTTGGCTTTGCATTGCCATAACAGCGTAAAAGGATATGTGATTGAAGCATCTTGTGCAAAGGATGGCAAAGCTCATGTAATTGGATTTGATACTACTTATGTATTCAGAAGCGAGTTTTGTATGGATATTGGAGATTGCGAATGCATAGTTATTGAGTTTGATAAGAGATAATCAATCAATGAGCCTGTCACGCTTGCTTTGCAGACCATTCTGAAAACAGTTTTTTGGCCTGATCCAGGGCTTCTTCCTTTGAAATGGCTTTGAAGGTATCTGTATCGCACATGCCAACGACCTTGGGGTGCCTGTAGGGGGCATCTATACCGTTGTCGGTCATGCAGACATACCTGGTGGACTCCCAGCCAGTGCGTTCCTCGTTCAATGTCCTTAGCTTGACTTTGGATTTCGCATCAGGATAGGTAGCCAGCCATAGCTTCTTTACATGGGCAAGCAATTCTTCCTCAGTGTCAAATGCGGCTGCCTCAGCAATTGCCTTATCAAGATTGCTCCTTTGAGGGCGAAATACGATTGCCATGGTGAAAATCTCCCTTCTGTACGTATCATGGTGCTTACAAAGCAGGGAAGTCTGATCCTGTGATGAATATTCTATACATTAAACATGAAAAGACAGGGGAGGGCATGCTTATGGTCTGGAAAAAGTCGATACTTGGGCTATTGGTAGGAGGACTCACTTTTTTCGTGGCAGGTTGTCAGGAACAGGGCGATGCCAGCGGTTTGAATGTCAATCAGGAACCGTTGGTGCAAGCAGCTGCTACGCTTGAGACAGAGGGGGAGCCTGACATGACCTTCTCTTTTGACGGGGGACAGGGAAGTATATACACCATTGACGGCCCGGCGGCAGATAGGGATTTTGTGTTCTTGGGAGAGCGTATTGTCTATGCGCATGGGGCAATTTACCGCCATGGTGAAGGATACAGGCCGCCTAAGGATGGAAAGCAAGATACGGATGACTGGCAGGAACTTTATAAGCTGCCGGTGAAGGAAAGGAAAATCAAGGGGCGTTTTGGAATAGAGGCCAGCAAAGGTTCAGGAGCAGAGAGCGGCTACAACCTGGCTTCTTGTGGAGGATATGTCCTCTTTGAACGTTCAAAGGACGGTATGCTTGGGCTGTATGACGGTAAAAGGAGCTATGTCGGGACTGTGCCGTGGCAAAAAGAGTACAGTGGTATGGTTGGCACGGCTGGAGGAGAGCTGCTGATGGTGCGTTCTCCTGACACTATTTGCATAGGCAAACTTGCTGGAGCTACAATAAGTGAAGTGCGGGACGTTGTTCCCCATGCCTTGGATGAGCTGCAACTATCTCAGGCCGCTCTGCGCCCGGTTCGTCTGAATGAGGATGAGTTATTTGTGAGCGTGTCACAGGGGGATGGTACGGGCGAAAAGCTGTGCTGCTTTGACCGTGAGGGGGATCTGCTTGCTTGCTATGAGGGGGACTACAGCAACAAGACCGACTGGGCCGTGACAGAGAACTATGTCCTGCAGTCCTCCGGGGATAATCTGAGCATCTACAAGCTTACTACCGGGAAGAAGCTATTTGCCGGGACATTGAAGGACTTGCATGTAAAATGTATGTATACTCTGGATGGTGACAGGGTGCTGGTCTGTGGATACTATAAAAGGGCCATGTTCTTTGTTTTAGAGCTGTGATATATGGTACATGGGTAGAAAAGCTGGTGAAGATATTGGCAGAGCCATGCTTGAGGCAGTATGTGGCTTACTGACAGTTATCGGCGCAACTCAGGAAGAAATTGTCAAGGTTGTATATAACCGTGAATTCATGGATTTTGAAGACTGCCTGCAGGATAAATGTGCTAAGGCTACTGGCTGCGATTATATTGTGACAGACAATATTAAGGATTTCGTGAAGTGTGAAGTGCCAGTAATATCACCGGCGGATTTTTTGAATGAAATTCAATGAGTAAAGAAAGTGAGGCAACATAAATGGTTGACCCTGGAAAGCAGAACAAACAGGATAGCAGTCAAGAAAATATTCTTGCTGGACTGATGGACAGTGACATATTGGAAAATGTTTCTGACTTGGCTTCTTCCGCATTAAATAGCGGCAAGGAGACAAGTGATAGCATATCTGATTCTGCCTCCGAAATAGCAGAGTCAGTTGGAAATATAGCAGAAGGCGCTGTTGAGCATGTAGGCGATTTTATTAGCGGGCTATTTGACTGACTATCCGTATCGCAAGACTTTGCCATTACCTTCATCTGCAAGAGTGAGTGAATACGGCGCAATGGGCATACTATGGGGATGGCATTGCGGGACATAGTTCAGGTCAGAGTGAAATGGGCTGTAAAGATAGGCAGCGACATTGATCTGGTGAGCCTGAAAATGCCAGAATTTTAGGGCGTGTTGCGGGATAAAAAGTTCAATCCGTATCATCGCAGCTATCAGATCCGTCTGAGTCGTCACTGTAACAATCGTCTGAATTGGTGCCTCCTGTGTGCGGAGCTATGAAATAGACTGCGATTAAAAATAAGAATGGCATAACATCTTTCAATAAATCCATAGTATTAAATTCCTCCTGCATAAAATGTTTTCTTGAAGTGTTGCAAATACTGTTAATTTAAGGCTCCTTTATTGTAGGCGTGGAAAAGCAGAGCCAATTCTGGCTCTGCCGTAAATCACTTATTTGCTTGTTGCTGGTAATCAGATGATGGAAGAGGATTACCGTTGGCATCCTTGGGCGGCTCGGGGGGCTGATTACCATTTTGTCCCTGCTTCATATCAGGAGGGGGAAGGGGATTGCCGTTGGCATCCTTGGGCGGCTCCGGGGGCTGATTACCATTCTGTCCCTGTTTCATATCTGGAGGGGGAAGAGGATTGCCATTGGCATCCTTGGGGGGCTCAGGCGGCTGCTCTCTGTTATTCATCTGGGCCTGATGTTGGGTGGGGGTATTGTTGGTGGCAGCAAATGCAGGGACTGCCCCCAGCAACATAAGAGCAACAGTTCCTGTCAGCAAAAATTTCCTACTCATGCTATCAACCTCTTTCTTAATTTGATGCTTTAATTCTATAGATTAAACATTAAAATTTCTGGTGGATAGCATTAAAATTTCATAAAATTTTAGTTATCAGCTTGAAGCATGTTGATGTTTTCTACCCAGTCCAGGAAGTTATCGGTTTCTTTGGCGAGTTCATCCTCGTTCATGTATCCCATGTCAGTGGAGAAGACAGCCTGTGAGTTCTGATCTTTTTTCATGACATAGAGCGTGTCACCACTATCATCGCCTATGATGAAATGGGAGGGCATGTATTCCTCACATTCGTAAGTGTCATTCCGTTCTGCCAGTTCATTTTCTCCGTATAGGAATATGCCGGTATCTATTTGAAGGTTATGATCAGGCCCATCATGACAGAGATGTGGGAGGCCCAGGAAAAGGTGAGACTGGCCAGGGAACAGGATGCAGAACCTTTGGCAAAGGTACCTGAAATGGTTTAAGGGAAGGGTAAGAATGGAGTTGCTGGTGCGGGGCAGAATGCATAAAGAACGAAAGCTGGCGGCCCTTAAGAGCAAAATGCAGGAAAAGGGCATGCGGGTGCTCACAGGTAAAAAGGATGACAAGGTGCATAACAGGCAGTTTGCCGGAGGGAAGGGTGCATAATGACCAAGAAGAAAGAAGCCCTGGATAGGGGCTTTTTCTTTTGGTGGGCAGGAGAAACAGTGTTTTGGACGAACTCTTGCAGAGGGGAAGTTCGAACGTCTATTTGCTGTTGTTTAGGAAGCTATGAGAGAAAGGAGATGCAACATGGTATATATGAAAAACAGGAGAATACCGACCATGAGGTATAAAATACACTATCTCATGTCTCTGCTCTTGGGGCTTGCTACCATTGGCTTTATGGGTGTGGGGACTACGGCATTTCTTGAAGAGGTGTATAGTAAGGAACATATGGGACACGGCACTCCTGTTGAGTTTATCATGGCATTCCTGCTTATTGGGCTGTTGTGCTTTGGACTGTTCTTGATTCTTGATCTTGTCAGCGCAATCGTTATACTGCCAAAGAATGGAAGGAGGAAGCGGCATTTCTTGCTGGCTCTACTGCTATATATTTCCGTTGTACTTATGGGCTGGGGAGTAATTGTTGTTTTGTAAGACATTGTAATACATTGGTTTCCTTATTGTGGATACGATCAAGGCACTGTTGAAAAATACCAGTACAGGTAATTGGTTTTATTGAAAAAGGGGAGCATTATGAAAGTAAGCAGAAGAATAAGCCTAGGTTTTGCTGAGTGGCGCATAAATGAGCCTGATGACAACAAGGGGGGAGATACGAATGGTAAGAATCAACAAGGAAGACTACAAGAAAATGAAGCTGGCTATGGAAACAAAGAATTTTTCTGTACTCAAAAATTTGAACTTGGCAAAAGGCGTGAACGAATTGGCTCTCCGCAGGGTGTTGAAGGACAATGCTTATGTTGGGGTGTCACTAGAAGATACATTCGAGTCAATCCAATTAGTTGACGGACCCACAGGGCTTATCACCCAAGAAGAAATAGATGAACTAATGAATAGTGAAGATGCTCAAAAATTCTTTGAAGCAAATGGACTGCAACAAAACAAAGAAAAAGTAAGTTGCCTGACGATAAACCGCAACCAGGAGTTCATTCTGAAGAACGAACTTGGGATTGCAACAACACTTCTGAACGGTCTTGGCTCTGCCAGAAAGGACTACGCACAAGCTATGGAATCAATCATGAAGATGCCATACTACTTCGTCCTTGTCAGCGGGCGTGATATGAAAGAGTTTACTGTCAATCTCGAAGATGAGCTCTCAGGACTGAAGAAGATGCCTTCTGACGAATTCTTTGATGAATTGCTCAGGAAGATATTCGGAGATTATACTTTAGTCTGAATGGCATACGAAAAGGCCACTATGGGTCACAGGATGACGTTATCAAAAATGAATTGGAAGAAGTATTGAATTCCTGAATGGCTAAAGTCCGTTGCAGACACTGCTCGTGGTTGCAACGGGTTTTACAACATGAAGCGGGTAGTTGACACCATTGATGACCTCAATCTGAAATATAATCCGCCTATGATGCTGAACTCTGAAGAAAACACCATGGAAAAGAGCTTCGGTGTCTTTGACAAGGTATGTATTGCCAAGGAAGAGCAGATATCGTGCATGTACGGCTGGCCCCAAGCTTCCGAGATCAGGTTATCAAGATGAAGAAGCAACACGACATAGAGTATCCCATCAAAACCATCATGCGATTTGATTAGCATGAAGCAGGAATATGAGAAGCAGGGCTTCTATTTGTATACTCCCAACTGCTTTGCTGATGAACTGGCTAAGCATGCAAGGAGGCACTAGGAATGGCAGGGTATTGCTGAGGTCGGTTGATAAGAGGTCAGTTAGTCCACTAAACTACATTTTAAGGGCATCGGTGTTGAACCAATGTCTTTAAGTGTAGTTTTAGGGATAAATGTAGTTTTGAAGATCATGTGGAATGCTGGTCACTGCAATTCAGCATTGACCTTGGCCAGTACCTCATCAAGGTTGAGGCCATGTACCAAGCAAGCATCGTGCAGGGATTCCATCTGGGAAGCGGGGCAGCCTAGGCAGTGCATGCCAAGACTGGTGAGGGGGTCTATGACCTCTGGGTGTTCTGCTACGATGGTTCCTACCAGCATATCCTTGGTGATTGTTTCGTTGCTCATGCTTTTCCTCCAGTACGACTATTCTGCTCTGCAAAGTGTTCCTTGGCGAATTCCATGTCCTGGACTATCTCCAAAGTGCCCAGGTAGGTGCCAGCCCTATCCCGGACGGCCATGTATTTAACAAGGAATGTCCTGCCTCCCTTGTTCATCCAGACTGGTACCTCGTCACGCAGGCCGGTTCGGAAGTCCTGTATAATCTGGCGTACCATAGGCTCAACCTTGGGAGGATGACAGGAGAATACCTCGCGGTCTATGGCCATTGTAGGACGCTTGAAGACCTTTGGCCCCTCATTGAAGTAGCGGTTGATGTTGTCTGCATCAACAAAGGAGATTTCCAGAGGGATAGTGTTGAGAAGGGCTGTGAGCTGTGGCAGGGTCATATGGCCGCCAGCCATGACAATTTCACCTGTGGCATCTACGCTGGGGGCAGAACGATATGCTTCACCTGTGGGCCAGGTTTCGCTTGTCACCTCCAGGCAGACAGCATAGTCTTTGGCATCCTGATAGATTCCCTGCCACTCGTCCTCTGAGAAATGAACGGCGCAGATGGGAAAGAGTATGTTGGTTTCCTTGTAGATCATCTCTTCTGCCCTTCTCAGGACGGCATTCACACGCTCACGATAGTTGTCATTGGGCTGCTGGCGCAGAAGGGCAGACATCTCGTCACGGATCTCGTCGTCTACAGTCCACATGACATCGGCAGGGCCGGTGACGTTGTAGCGGACTTTCAGCAGGGGGTAAAGCAGGTCGCCTTTCTTGGCATAGTGTATGGCAATCTCACGGATCTTAGCCAGGTTGATGTCGGTATAGGTGCCATCGGCAGCCCGTGCTTGGGTAAGTAATCTATCAAGGGCTTCGTTTTCTCGGGTAAAGGTATGGAGAGGATGGCCGGGAATGCGGATGAGTTCGGCAGTCCGCTCCATTTTGTAGGCCTGAGGATTGGCGATTTGGGTCTGCTGCTCCTTTATCAGGGAGGCATTGACGGCCTTTTCCGCATTGGCTATCCGTTCCTCACGGGTGGCTCCGTGGAAAAGGGCAGAGTGCAGGTCACAGAGCTTCTGTACTTCTGTGAGGGGAGTACCTTCTTTCATTAGTTCCTGCTCTGCTTTCATAATCTCGGAAGCCTCTACATTGCTGAACTCTCCTGCAAAGTCTGTGCGGACGGTTTCCAGAGTTTCCCCGGAGCCAAGCCGCTTTAGGTATCCCTTCAGTTTCTCAGTGCGGCTGTCACTGGCAGAGGGGGCACTGACTGACGTGGCAGGGGAAGAAGCGCTCTCTGTGGAATTGGCATCGGGAGTGGCGTCCTCAAGGATGAATCCTTGGGCTGTGAGGGTACTGATGATGGTCTCCATGGGAATATGTTTCATGGAGGCTCCCTTAGGGATGGTCATAATCTTTCCTACGGAATGCAGCATAGCCTTTTTAGTGATTTCATGGAAGCCCAGAGTGTCCATGATTTCAATCAGCTCCGGGTACTGCTGTACCAGCTGGTAAACGCTTTTGCTAAGGTCTATTGTCTTTGTCATGATGGTATCTCTCCTGACGGTTATTATTGATTTCATGAGGCTATTATAGTATGCTTCAAGCAAGATGTATGTGGTTATAACCACATTTTTAAAAATATATTTGGGTGAGAATCATGAAAGCTGAACTTATAAGGAAAAGCATACTCTTCGTCGGGATGAACGAAGAGGAAAAGCTGGCGGCCTATGCAAGCATGGATGTGAAAGAGAGGGAGTATGGCAAAGGGGAGACCATACTCCGGGGCGGAACAAAGACGAGCTGCATGGGCATGGTGCTGTCAGGCAGCGTGACCATAGAGAGCAACGATATGTGGGGGAACCGTACCATCCTCAGTCATGTGGGTATGGGACAGTTCTTCGCTGAGACCTATGCGTATTTGAAAGATACGCCGATGCTGGTGGACGTGACAGCCAATGAGGACTGCCGGGTGGCTCTCCTGTCGCTGGAAGGGGCAAAGCATGGGGAGGCCGGGGCAGAAGCATGGCGGCTGAAGCTGGTGAGTAATCTGCTGACTGTGGCCACCAGGAAGAATCTCATCTTGTCCGGCAGGAGTTTCCATACGGCACCAAAGACCATACGCGGCAGAGTACTGTCCTACTTGAATTCAGTGTCGCTGCAGAAAAAGAGCACTGAATTTGATATCCCATTTGACAGGCAGCAGCTGGCGGATTATCTGAATCTCGAGAGGACGGCTCTATCCAAGGAGCTGGGGAAGATGCAAAGGGAAGGGCTTATCAAGTGCAGGAAAAATCATTTTCGTTTGATTGAAATAGGGAAATAGGTTTGAAAATGGCTGTTGATTTGGAGGATAGGGCAGGGGCGTGTAGAAGTATAGGGGAGGAGGCACATCTGTTTACAAAACCATCCTGTGTCAGTACTACTTATCAGGAGGTAATCGATATGCTTCAGGTTTATACAGGAAGCGGCAAAGGGAAGACTACAGCGGCTATAGGGATGGCTATTAGGTCTCTGGGGGCAGGCCTGAAAGTTTATATTATGCAATTCATGAAGAGCCTTGCCTATAGTGAGCAGGAGGTGCTGAAAGGTCGATTCCCTGAGCTTGCATTAAGAACCAGCGGAAAACCGTTTTTTATTGCAGAAGAAGGTATATTGAGCAAGTCGCTGCAGGATAAGCTGGGTGACAGCGTAGTAATATTCCCAAAGGGAGAGCCGCCTCAGGACTATGTTGATCTAATTCGAAATGACTTTAAAGTGGTAGCTGAGATAATAACTTCAGGAAAATACGATTTGGTAATCCTGGATGAGCTCAATGTGGCCTTGCATTTTGGACTGATAGGAAGATACACTGTCGAAGAGCTGCTGGATAAGGTTCCGGGTAATGTTGAATTAGTTCTGACTGGAAGATGTGCTCCTGACTGGTTAATCGAGCGTGCTGATTTGGTGACAGAGATGAAGGAAGTCAAGCACTACTATGCTAAAGGTGTCGAGGCCCGTAAGGGCTTTGAATACTGATGCAGGTTCATCTAAAAGGTAGAATAGTTACATGTTCGTACGGAGGATAGAATGGAGAATGTAGAAGTATAGGGCTAGTTGGGCTTGAGGAATATACAGATAATATGTGAGGTGAAGAATCATGGCAAGCAGGGAAGATTTAGTGGAAATATTTGTGGACACGGCATACTGGTACAAGCATGATGAGAAGCTGGAAGCATCTATCAAGGAATCCATAACAGCAACTCAGTTTTATGAGGAAGTGGATAAGCCGAAAATACCTGGGAAGAGATTTGAGGATACTGTAGTATCTGTCAGCAAGTATCGCAGTCTGGAATCAGCCATGTTCTACCACAGGAAATTCCCTGAGGCCAGGATATGCGTCCATAACTTCGCCTCGGCGACCAATCCTGGTGGAGGTGTGAAGAAAGGGAGCAGGGCACAAGAAGAAGCCATCTGCCGATGCTCTACCCTGTATCCTGTGCTGGACACCAAAGAGAACTGGAGACGGTTCTATAAGTTCCACCAGGACAGGCATGATGCCAAGTATACGGATGCATGTATCTACACCCCTGATATTCTGATCATCAAGAGCGATACGGATGCCCCTAGAAGATTGCCGGAAGATAAGTGGTGCAAGGTGGATGTGATAACCTGTGCGGCCCCAAATCTCAGAGAACGACCTGGCAATGCTATGAATCCCAGTACAGGGGGGCAAGTTCACTTGTCTGATAAGGAACTGTTGGCTCTCCACGAGAAGAGGGGAAGGCATCTGTTGGCGGCGGCAGCGGAGCAGAAGGCGGAAATCATGATACTGGGCGCATTCGGTTGCGGAGCCTTCCAGAATGACCCTAAGGTAGTGGCAGCGGCTTATAAGAAGGTACTGGAAGATTTCCAGGGAGTATTTCGGGAAGTGCATTTTGCGGTTTACTGCAGCCCCAGGGATATGGCTAATTATGATACGTTCAAGAAAGTGCTGGGGTAGGGAGAAAGGGCATGGAGAGCATTGTATATACGCCAATTGGCTATGTGAAATCGCCTTACACCTGCGGAGAAGATATGCCCAGATATTACACAGACAGCGGGGACGTTACAGCTAAGTTGGAGATTCTGCCTGAGTACAGGGAGGCCTTGCTGGGAGTAAAGCCGGGCATGAAGTTATTGATGCTGTTTCATTTCCATGAGGCAACTGAGCACAGCCTCCAAGTGAGGAAGCGGGATACAGGCCCTGTGACGGGGGTGTTTGCCACCCGTAGCCCCAGGCGTCCTAACCTGATAGGGGCTTCGGTCATCGAGGTGGTGAAGGTGGAGGGGAATTCAATCGAGTTTCTGGGTGTGGATGTGCTGGATGGTACGCCAGTGCTGGATTTGAAGTTGCAGAAGGAAATGGAGGATTAAACATGAGACACGGAAGAATCTGCGTTACGCTGATGGCAGCTGCTGTTGGTCTTGGATGTCTACTATGGCAGCCCCAGGGAGAAGCGGCCAGCCGCGCCGAAATCGCAGCGATAAATGTTGTGGATGCCAGTGACTTCAAGTATTGGAATGAGGATTCGCCCACTAAAGCGAAGATTGTTAAATTTGTAGAAGAGGCCACCAATCCTACCAGCAAGAACTTCATCCCTCCAGCCTATCGTATTGCCACTTTTGATATGGATGGTACATTTTACTGCGAAACTGCACCACTGTATTTCCAGGAAGTCATGTTCCTCCATCGTGTCCTTGAAGATAATTCGTATACCCCGCCCAAGGATTTGTTAGCTCTCGCAAAAAAGATTAAGCCTAAAGTGTACAATAAGGAAAAACTCACACCTGCGGAGGATAAACTGTATTTTAAAGGATTGACTAAGGCCTATGAGGGCATGACGCCTGAAGAATACAGCAAGTATGTTCGCGAGTTTATGGAGACCAATGAAACAGGCTTATCAAATCTCAAACGTGGCGAGGCTTTTTATCTGCCCATGGTAGAGATTATTTCTTATTTGGCGAACAATGGCTTTGCCGTGTATATTGATTCGGCTTGTGGATACCTCACCACGCGAGAATTAGTGGAAGGCGTTATACCTATTCAACCAGACCGAATTATTGCTTCAGACTTTGTGTTTACCTCTACGAAAATGGGTAAAGATAAGGCCGGTGATCACTTCTTTGACCGACATCATGAGAAGATAGTCATTTCAGGCAAACCTCTCGTTGATAATGCCAAGACTATGAAGATATTCTCACTACTGAACCAAATTGGCAAGAAGCCGGTTTTGTCGTTTGGAAATTCAATGGGTGACAGTGGTATGTTGGAATACACCTTGCAGGATAATCCCTATAACAGCGAGGCATTCTTCGTACTCTGTGACGATACGGAGCGCGAGCTAGGAAATACGGAAAAATCCAGCAAGCTAAAAGCGTTCGCTATGGAGCGTGGTTGGAATACTATCTCGATGAAGGAAGAGTTTAAGACTATTTATGGGGAAAATGTAGAAAGGACAAGATAACCCAGGAACTAAGCCTAGGCAATGGATTGGCAGATGGATCGAATCTGCCAGAAGGCTGTGCAGGCTCAAGATTAATTAAACGGAAAACAAAGGAGGCTGCGCAAATGCAGCCTCCTTTGTGGTAGAGGGTCTATACATGATTCTATGAAATGTCTTTGGCGCTTGCTTGATGGCACATTCACCATATCGAAGAAAGCAATGCTCCTAGCCGTGTCTTCGGTAACCTCTGCCGGAGTGTACTATAAATAAGATTGCATATGCTATGATATTAGAGTATGATTAGTATTATCTTAGACGTGTAAAAAATACGTTGGTTTTGATAAAATAAAAGGGTATTATCCATGGGCGTTGATTCATGGATAATACCCTTTTATTTACTGATTAAAATACAAATGTGGAAACACATAAAATGACGATAAGAAACACGTTTATTTTTATGCATTCACGTGAGGTTGAATATACAAGGTAAGCAAAAACGTCAGATTCAGATGGAACTTTTACGTAGTTTTCGTGGTAGTTCATATTGTGTCCTCACTTTCATAACTCGTATTACATTTGAACTCTAAATTCTGCAATATATATCGTAGATATTTAGGGAAACTTAAATGTTTTTTATCATTTTTAAATTATATTCTTGATTTGAATACGGGAGAAAAAAGCGGAGATTATACTTATGCTAGGGCAAGAACTAAGACACTACGAAATATATATCGGATAAAATATAGAAAACTTAAACGCTTTTTTGGTAGAAAGAATATTTTTTTGATGCCACAAACCTGCAACTTGCAAGTTTGTGGCATTTTTTTGTGCTCACCAATCTACAATGAGAAGCAGAGGAATATTTTCAGAATTGTATAAGGAGGATTCACCATGAACGGGAAAAAGATGGCAGTAACGGCGCTTCGGAACGGGTGGCAGCTTATTAGGGAGAACAAGGGGACATTCATGTGTTTGGGGCTAATGATGGTTTCCAGCCAGTGTTTTGCCTCAACTACTATGCCCTGGGACAGCGGCATTGAGAGTCTGAAGTCCAATCTCACAGGGCCACTGCCCCGGGCCGGGGCGGTCATTTCTATTGCTGCCGGGGGCACCCTCTACGCTCTGGGGCAGAGCGATGTGTCCCGTCTTGCCATGAAGGGGGCTTTCGGCACTGCCATCGCCTGTGGTGCAGCTACCTTGGCAGGGCTGTTCGGTGCGGATAGCGTCAGCGGCTGCCTTTTCTTTTAAGAGGTGGCTGGAGTGACTGAGGAAAAACGGCAGATGGAGTTCAAACTGCCCTTGTTTGCGGCACTGACGGAGCCGGTGCTGCTCATGGGTGCTCCACCTGCCATGATAGTGTTCAACCTTTGTCTAGCGGGGATTTTTGTCCTTTCTTTTCATTTCTTTTGGGTCATCCCCTTGAATATTGCCATACATGGAGCGGTTATCTACGTGACCAAGCAGGATGCGGATGCTTTCTACTGTCTCCGCAGCTATATGCAGCAAAAGAGGAACTACAATACTTAGGAGGTAGCTATGCTGGAAGATTACAGGCTGGATTTCGGTAAGCCCCATACCTGGCTTTGCTGGGGCGGGCTTATCCTACCTGAGGTGGTGAGAAACAAGGACGGCTCCCTCATGGGGTTCATCAGATATGGCAGGGAGAGGCGCGAGGGGAAGCTGGAACTGGATTTCCCGGAGAGCTGGTCAGTCTGGCTGGATGTCCATCATCTACGTGGAGAAGAGTCCAAGACCCTTTGCCTCTTGTGGAATCCAATTTGGCAGGGCAAGAATCATAAGAAGGCCAAGGGCCTCAAGGGGGAGTCGGTGGCTATTGAGACAGCGCCTGAGTATTTTCAGGGAGTGCTTACTGGATTGGCCAGGCAGATTGTCGGTTTCAGACCGGGAAGTCGTGTGCTGAGGCTGGAGGAAGTGTTGTCCTATCTCAAAACTGCCTTGCAGATGGAAATCTCTGAGGTGCCCATGCCTGAGGTGCCCTTGTATCTTGATGCAATCCTATCAAGGGACATGGAAATGAAGCTCTATCCCCCTGCCAGCAAGGACAAGAATAGACTCACTATTAGAGGCAGGGAGATTGTAGTGGCAAGCCTCAAGGATACCTTGCGGGAGAGTCGTCTTGATCTGGTGCTGGGGGCTTTTCGTGAGATGGATTACAGATTTTGCCGCCGTGTTCTGCTCATGTCTGAGGACAGGTTGGAAATGGAACTTAGGGGGCTGACTCGGGAGTGGTGCAGCCAGAGAAAGAGCATGGCTGATTATATGTTGTCCAAACAAAAGGGGACTGGCGGGCTGGTAAGTGAAATGCTCATCTTTGCCATTGATGCTGAGGAGCTGACAGTCCGTCAGGATTATATCAGGCAAATTCTGGAGGCAGTGGAGCTTCCCTATGTGCTAGAGGACTACAACCGCAAGTCATGCTGGTGGGGAAGTCTGCCGGGAATGTTCCGTGCTGGTGGGAAAATCTGGCCCAGGAAGGTTTCTTCCTGGGAAGATTTCCTCTGCCTGAGCTGAAGGGGGGAACTGAGTGTATAAACTTGATTTATTTGAGACGAAGGGCAGTGCTGGCTCTAGCCTACCCTTTGGCTTTGGCAGAGGGAGCAGCAAGCTATCTCATCTAATGCCCTATGGCATGCTCACGGAAATTGGGGGCGCAGGTGTGTCTATCAACAAGAATGGCTCCCTTATGACGGTTTGGAAATACCGTGGGCCGGATCTTGACAGTGCTCTGCAGGAACATCTGGCTGTCATTACTGCCCAGCTTAACAGTGCTCTGATGGTGCTGGGGTCTGGCTGGGTCATTTACATGGAAGCCCAGCGTTTGCCGGATGCCAATTATGACCGGGATGTGTGTTTTCCCGATGCTGTCACCGGGCTTATTGACGAGGTGCGCAGGGAGAACTTCACCTCCGGCAGATTCTTTCGCTCGGAATATTACTTCTCCCTATGCTGGCTGCCACCCAGTGACAACGAGGGCAGAATCAAGTCCATGCTCATGGAGGGTCACGAGGAGCATACTGCCTCTGTGGAAGAAAATCTGGAAGATTTCATGGAAATGGCAGATGGGCTGTGCCGGATCTTCCGGGAATTGGAGATTCCTGCCAAGCTCTTGGACAAGAATGGGCTGGCCACCTATCTCCACAGCTGTGTGTCAGATTCAGGTAGAAATATCAGGCCGCCTGGGGATGCTTTCTGCGACAGTTATCTCTATGACGCTGACTTGGTAGGGGGCAACTCTCCAAAGCTGGGCAGGAAGTATCTGAAAGTGGTTGTACCCAAGGCTTATCCTAAGTCCAGTCTGTTTGGTATGCTCAATGGCCTCAACAGGCTGAACTTCCCCTATCGGTGGGTTACGAGATATTTCCTGCTGGACAAGTCTGAGGCGGTCTCCAAGCTGGATACCAGAAAGACCAGGTGGAAAGGAAAGATGGAGTACTTCTCATCCACAGTCAAGCGTCTTATTTTCAACACGCCTCCACAGCCCAGCGACATCAACGAAAATGCGGTGGAAAAGGTGGATGAGGTTCAGGCAGCTCTCCGCAGTGTGGATGCAGGGGATGTGGGCTATGGTTTCTATTCCACCGAAGTTATTATTGCTGAAGAGGAGTACGAGAAAGCTTGTCTATATGCCAAAGCCGTAGAGGATGTTTTCAAGGGGCAGGCTATGAAGCCTCAAGTTGAAAATGTTGGTTCTGTAGATGCCTGGCTGGGCAGCTTGCCGGGAAACTTCCACCACTACTGTCGCCGGATATATGCTTCCACTGGCAACCTCATTCACATGATGCCCCTGTCGGATATCTGGCCGGGACAGAAGCGGTGCGAGCATCTTTCTGGCCCGTCCCTGCTCTATACCAGAAGTGATGGAGCAACGCCATTCAGGCTGAATCTCCATGATGGGGACGTAGGTCATACTCTGGTGGTGGGGCCTACGGGTGCGGGCAAATCTGTCCAGCTCAACATGATGGCGGCGCAGTTTCGGAAGTATAAGGGAGCGCAGATCTTCATCTTTGACAAAGGCGGCTCCAGCAGAATTCTCACAGAAGCAGTTGGTGGCAGGTATTTTGACCTGGCCAGCAGTCGCAATGGATTGTCATTCCAGCCACTTGCTGACATTGATGACGATGATGAGCGTATGTGGGCCGTGGGTTGGATAACAGATTACCTGGAGTCTGTTCACATTGAAGTCACGCCGGAACTTACCAAGTATATCTCGGAAGCACTGGCTTCTATGCGGGCCTTGCCCAAGCAGCACAGGACAATGCTGACGTTATGTACCAGCATTCAGAATCAGGAACTGAAGACGGCCCTCAGGCCGCTCACTATCGAGGGGGACTATGGCAGCATCTTTGATGCCTCTGCCGATGATCTGGACTTTTCCTCCTGGCAGGTCTTTGAGATGGAAAGTCTCATGAACAACACGCCAAAGATTGTTGGCACTACGCTGCTGTATATCTTCCACCGCATTGAGGGAGAGATTAAAAAGGACGAGAGGCCTTGCCTATTGGTGTTGGATGAAAGCTGGGTGTTTCTGGATAATCCTCAATTTGCCTCCAAAATCCGGGAGTGGCTGAAGGTGCTTAGAAAGTCCAATACCTCCGTGGTGTTTGCCACCCAAAGCCTGGCAGACATTGTAGCCAGTCCCATTGTGGCAACTATTTTGGAATCTTGTCCCACGAGGATTTTCCTGCCTAATAAGGATGCTATGGACGATACCAGAACCGGAGCTGACAAGCCCAGTATGAGGGAAATGTATATGTCCTTTGGCCTCAACGAACAACAGATTATGATGCTGGCCAAGGCCATCCCAAAGCGGGAATACTACTATACATCGCCCCTGGGAAACCGTATCTACTCTCTGGATTTAAGCCCCTTGGAACTGGCTCTTGTGGGAGTAAGGACTGAGGATTTAAGGACGTGTGAGGCCATGATAAGAGAAGATGGACATCAGAATTTTGCAGTCAGATGGCTGAGATACAAAGGACTGGATGGCTATGCCAAGCGGCTGGAAGAACTGGCGGACAGGAAGGAGGAGAAAATTGGCGTTTAGGATATTTGCTGTCATGTTCGGTTTTGTGATGCTGATGGGGCTGGCCAGGCCTCAGCAGGTGCTGGCCTATGAGGATTCTGAGATCGTCTATAGCGAAGTGGCAGGAAAGCTGGGGCAGTCTGATGAGGCTGCCTGGCTGACGGACGCCATCCTCTACGCTGGGGATTTGTATGGCGTGGATCCGCTTCTGCTGACAGCGGTTATGGAAGCAGAAAGCGGTTTTTCCATGAGCAGTTTTTCTCCTGCAGGAGCTTGCGGCTATATGCAGCTGATGCCAGGAACTGCGGCCAGCCTCGGGGTTGACCGCTATAATCCCTTGGAGAATGTTCTGGGAGGAGCATCATATTTGCGCACCCAGATGGAGCGCTTTGCCGGGGATGGAGACTATGGCCTGACGGAAGCCGTGGCTGCTTACAATGCCGGGGGAGGAGCCATAGAGAAGTACGGCGGTGTGCCTCCCTACGGTGAGACGATTAGCTACGTGGGCAGGATTAGCGAAATCTATAGCTGGCTGCTGGTCCTGGCAGAAGAATAAGTTGGCTGGATAGCACTGCAGGTGCAAGGCAGATGACTGATTAAACATAATGTGGGGAGGGTTGATTGTGCTTGAACTGAAAGGCAAATTAAAAAAGGGCAGTGTGGCTTTGATGGCGGCGCTGTCTTTCCTGTGCGTGACACCCAGGGCTGAGGCTGCAGTGCTGGTATATGATGCAGAAAATGTGGCTCAGGCTATCAAGACGGCCATCACTACGGTTAATATTCTCACCAACGAGGAAAAGCAGCTGCTCTTGATGATACTCAACATGAAGAAGCTGGATGCCAACAGTCTCCTGAAGTATCTCTCCAATATGGCCTCAATTGAGCGTTATCCTTTGGATGAGAAGGAAGCGCAAATAGGCGTGCTCTCCACCAAGGGCACCACAGATTCTTTCTGGCAGCAGAACTTCAGGAATATCGAGTCTGTCATCAATGGCAGGATGACAGTTATGGATGCATATTATGCGGGGCAGGCTGCTTACAAGGCAGAAGCTGATACCAACAACGATACTGTAAGGTCGGCCAGGCTGACTCAGGATATGGCAGACAAGCTGTCTGAGCAGACCATGGAAGCCTTGGAAAGCTCACAGAAGGCAGAGGGTAATCTGCAGGCTGTACAGGCCAATACACAGGTGTTGGGGGCAGGAGTTATGTCCCTGATACAGAGCAATAACCTGCTGGGCAGCATGACCGCAGCCCAGGCGGTGAAGTACCAAAGGGAATTGCAGGAAGAGGTCACAGCCAAGCGTATCAATGAGAGTACGGCTGAGAAACTGGCAGAGCGGGTGAAGAATTGCAGGATGCAGCCTATGAGCTATGAGGATTTTCGGCGGAAGATGGGCTATTGATAGTGGGGTGTGAAGATAGGTGAGTATGGATGAGAAAATATAGCCTGATTCCTTTGCTGGCCATGGCTGCATGGCTGATGCTGCCGGATGCGGCCATGGCTGCGGATTCCAGTGCTCTGGCCTGGCGGACTCCTTTGCAAGCATTGCGGGATAACATTACGGATACCTTTGTCCCCGCGGTACTAAATATCATGATTGCTGTCACGGGTCTCATGGTTGTGTTTGGGGATTCAAATCACAAGCGGTTTCTGAACGTTGTGCTGGGGACAGCCATGGCGGCACAGATCTTCTACGCACTGCAGGCTTTCGGTCTTGGCAGCATCTTGAATCCGGCGGTGTCTGTGGTGGTAAGCCCTGTGGATCTGACCTCCATCCAGATAACGGACAATGTTGAGGATTTTAATCCTCTCAGTGGCTTCATGCGTGAGTTCATCAAGATTATTGACAGAGGTTCCACTGTACTGGTGGGCTATGCCCTGGAACTGATGGGCTTTCTGGTGGTCATAGATGTGGCCATTGCTTTGGTGCTGGGACTGGCCAATGAGGATAAGATTCGTTATATCGTAGTGATGGTGCTGAAAGTTGGCTTTTTCATGTTCCTCATTGAAAACTGGGTTGGGGGCAGCTACCAGATTACCCATGCTATCATGTCAAGCTTTGAAAAGCTTGGGTTCCTTGCTTCAGGCACTGGCAATATGTATCTGCCTGACAGCATCATCCAGAATGGCATGACTTCATTCAGCGCCATCTGGGGCAATATTTCCTTGTTGGGCATGTCCAGTCTTGGGGCATTGATTGGGGATCTGGTCATTGCTTTCACTGTGCTGATCACAACTTTCCTCACCGGCGTGGAAATGTTTATGGCCAGGATTGAATTCTGGGTGGTTTCCCTTATTACCGTGATTCTGCTGCCATTTGCCATGCATGAACGTACCAGTTTCCTGGCGGAGAAGGCCATAGGAGCGGTATTTTCGCTGGGGATCAAGGTGGCGGTCATTGCCTTTTTGACGGCAGTGACCTGCCCGCTCCTGGCGACTTTTTCCAAGCAGATTAGTGACCAGGCAGCTGCCAATGAGGATTTATTGGAGCTTAGTGCTCTGCTGCAGCTGATGCTTGCCTGTATCGTGGTCTGCATCATGGTGAAGCGTATCCCCCAGCTTGCTCAGGGGCTTATCTCTGGCAGTCCGTCCCTGACATCAGGTGATTTCTACGACACTGCGCCTAGTCCTATGCGGCTTGCCTCCAGGGTGCTGGCTACGGCTGGAGCAGCTTACGGCACCTATAAGATGGCCACCAATATGCAGGGCGGCGGTACGGCTCTGAAAGCTGACGGGAATACATCTTGGCTGTCCCAGTCGGCAGGAACATTGAAGAATATGGCCTCTATTCAATGGAACAGTCGAAATCCCTTCCTGGCTCAGGAACGAGAGTCAGAGCAGGGTGTGCGGTATATGTATAGCATGATGGCCAACAGCAAGGATATAGACGATACTGCTCATGGCAGGAATGACAAGTACGATGAGCAAGGAAATCTCTCCCATGACCACCTGTATGCTGCAACCAATCAGAATTATGGCGCGAAGAACAGGGATGGCAGCACTGTGCAGGACCGCCGGGGCACCAACCTTACTCATGGCTGGACTCCTGCTCCCAAGACGGAAGAGCAGAGGGACAGGTAGGAAGCAGAGAAAATCAATGCCATCTATGACAGCTTCAATGGCAAATTCAACAAGAATAGGCATTGAGCATGCAAAAAGAAGTGGTGCAGGGATGCATCACTTCTTTTGTAGGGGGATATGGAATTGGGAAGGGATAAATGTAGTTTTAAGGACTTTGATAGACTTGATGCTGGATTTGGGGTCAGCGGACGTATCTGGTGTCAAAGCCCAGGTAGTTGCCGTGCTCATCCCAGGTGTGGCCGTAGCCCTGCCCACGGGTGCAGTGACGGCTGAAGGGATGACGGCCCCAGATATCGTAGAAAAGGAAGTCTATGATGTCGCAGAAGGCTAGGCGAACAAGGAAGAAAAGGAACATGCCGCCGAAGAATAGCAGGGCCAGGGCTGCTATAGCAAAAAGGGAGAGAAGTATGATTTTCATGGGGCACCTCCTGTGAAATGATGAGCAAAGGTGTGACTGCGCCCTCAAAACTACACGCATGAATTGTGCTGTTATGAGGGTCAATGTATTATGCAAGTCCGCATTGGGTTTTGACTTAAAAGAACGTATATTCTATATCTTAGCATAGGTGGAGGGAAAAGTCTGGCTTATGATGTTAATAAAGTGGTTAATTTTTGCGGTCTGCTTTTCTATTGAGATAGCAATGGGAATGGGACTGGCAGAGGCTGCGGGCTATCACAGCATGATGAATCCCGTGGAGGGGGAGCTGGAGGTAACCTCGTACTTTGGCTGGCGTACTCATCCTATTTACGGCGCTCAGAAGTTTCATTCCGGCATAGACTTTGGCTATGACTATGGCATGCCCGTCCATGCGGCTGCTGAAGGTGTGGTCACCACGGCGGGCTGGGTCAGTGGTTATGGGTATCTGGTGGCCATTGACCACGGTGGCAGTCTTGAAACTCTCTATGGCCACAATGAGATGCTGGCAGTAACCCCAGGACAAACGGTGAAGATAGGGCAGGTTATCGCCTATGCCGGTTCAACGGGCAATTCTACAGGGCCACATTGTCACTTCGAAGTACGGCTCAATGGGGAGCCTGTGAATCCATGGGATTATCTCTCCGGCTCACCTCCCTTCGGGGCTGACGGAATGATGATGGACGGGGACACGGTGGCTGTGAATTATGATGCCTACTATGATTTCTGCAAGCCAATCCGTGAAATGGAAGAAAAGATTGCTGAGGTCTGCACCAAGGGGCTGTCTATCATACAGGATAGTTTAAGGTGGCTGTTCTGGGCACTGATGACTATAGATATTGCTCTGCTGGGACTGGGGATGCTTTTGGGAGAAGACAGGAGCGGCATATATATCAGCAGGTGGCTGGCTGCCAAGTGCCTGTTTTATGGCTTCCTGACCTACATATTCTGGCATTGGGGTGACCTGGCCAATATCCTGCGGGATTACTTTGTGACTATGGGAGCCTTTGGGGCAGGGAGCAGCTATGATGAAGCCGGGAAGATTCTCTCTGACCCTTCGGCCATTGTAGAAATTGGGGCAAGATATGTAGGCCCGGTCTTTGAATATCTGGGTACTATGTGGGGCATCAGCCTTATTTACCATCTGCCTACTGTACTGCTGTGTCTGTTGACCATTATCTGTGTGCTGGTTTGCTTCTTTTATCTGGGCATTGAGATTGGTCTCAGCTATATAGAGTTTTACTGCACGGCACTGTTTAGCCTGATCAGCTTCAGCTTTACTCCCTTTCAGGGGACACGGAGCTTTGGCGGCAATGCTGTAACAGGTCTAGTCATGAGCACTGTGAAGCTCATGGTGATGACCATTACAGCCTTGCTGCTGGTGATGGCTTTGCAGGATTCGGTGCCCGAGGACTACTTTGACACATCGAAAGAAGTGGTTGCCTCTGGGGGAGATTTCCACTCTGTGGAGGAATTTGCCGCAGCCATCCGGCAGGTGGAAACGGGAGGGTGTGAAGATCCCTATAACACGCCATCGGCAGATGGCTATGGTTATGGAGCCTATCAGATCAGCTACAGCAACTGGGAGAGTTGGTGCAAGGAGGCTGGCATCAGCCCAGCCCCGGATATGCCCTGGCCTCCTGAGGTGCAGGACATTGTGGCCAAGCATAAAATGCAGACTCTATACGAACAGTATGGCAGCTGGCACGATGTTGCTATTGTTTGGAATGCTGGCTCTGTGGTGTCCTGGGATGAGGACTACTGGCAGAAGGTGGCAAACAGCAACGGAGGCACCAGAGTGGAGAAGACTATCAAGCTGGTGGTGCTGCTGAAGCTGATGTTGGTGGCAGTCTTTGCCATGATATTTGCTCATGGCATAGTGAAGACAATCATGGAGCTGTTTGCAGGTATTGGTTTTAGGTTCAAGAATCAAGGCATGATAAGGGGGTTTAGAATATGAGGTACAAGAGATTAGCTGTTTCCTGTGGGGTGATTTTGTCGCTGCTGTTTGCTTAAGTGGCTGAGGCCCGCACGGTTCCCGGGGTGGATGAGCCTTATGACCCGGCGAATTACTACAGCAAGGAGAGCATTTCCTATGCTGACAGCAAGCCTTCTGTATTTGCCCTGCGGGATCTGATGCAGGGGACGGTCTATGATTACAAACGGCATCTGAAGAGCATAGATTTCGGCGGAGATTTTGAGAAATGGTTGGCAACTCTGGTGGACGAGAATATGAAATGGCTCATAGATATGCTTGGGCTGGGAGATAAGGGAGCGTCTGTCTTGGCTGAGTTGGGGGGAATCAACCAGAAGGATTTTGGCCCGTTGGATTGGGCTGGAGGCAATAGTATCTTTCTAAGCGATGGCAGCCAGTGGATAAGGACGAAAAAGGATGGTGGTGAGAGATTTTCCTGGCTGTCCGACACTTACAGGGAGGGCGTAGAAAATGCCAGACTGAATCAGGATGACATGGAGAAGCGAATGGAGCTTATAGAAACAGTGCTGGAAAACTGCCAGGAGGCAGAGGGGAATATGGAGGCCATGCAGTCAGACACAGAAATGCAGGGGCTGATGAATAATGAGCTGGAGAGGCGCAACCGCATGCTCGCCAACCTGGGACTGGTGCAGTCAGCCAGGGAAAGATCGAAGCTGGATGAGGACAGGCGGGCCATGGTAGCTGAAGAGCGGGTCATGACCTTCAGAGTGAGGAACAGGAACAACATGACGGAGCAGGACAGGGCTGTGGGAGTAAAGGAGGGGCAGGGCTTCAAGGATTTCTGAGTGGTCTAAGCTGATTTTGTGGCTAGGACAGAACTGGGTGGAAAAAATAGCCTCCCTGTGCTAGAATTTAAACATAGGGAGGCTATTTTACAAAGGTTGATTGCTTGATAAGGAGTGGGGTACCATGTGCCAGGTAGCCATAAATATACCAGAAGCAGTATTGTTTGATAAATGTCTCACACAGGTGAAAGCTGAACAGATGGCAAAAAAGGCGGTAGCTCTTTATTGCTATGTAAATATGGATGTTTCTATAGGTTATTGCTCAGAAATAGCTGGGATGACAGAAGAAGAGTTCCTGCGTTTTTTAGGTGAGAATAAAGTTTCCGTGTTCAATTTTGATGATGAAGAAGAGTTCTTGCAGGAGCTGGAAAATGCAGAAAGTCATTGTTAATTCAACCCCTATGATAATTCTAAGCAAAATAGGACAGATAGATGTTTTGCATACTTTGTTTGGTGAAATCATCATTCCACAGGCAGTATATGATGAAATTACTTATAAGTCCGATGATGCTTGTCGGGTTGTCAAGGAGACTGATTGGATAAAGGTGGCAAATATCAGTGATACGGCTGATAGGAGCATGTATAAATCAAAGCTCCATGATGGAGAGGTAGAAGTAATGATCTTGGCACAAGAGGAGAATGGTGATGTGCTTGTCATAATTGATGACAATACAGCCAAGAAAACTGCCAAGTATCTGGGTTTGAAGGTGACAGGAACATTAGGGGTACTGCTCATAGCAAAAAGAAGAGGCCATATTGATAGTGTCAAGGCAGTCATTGACTTGATGAAAAGTCACGGTTTTTTTGTCAGTGAGAGAATAGAGGCTATGGCACTAAAAGCAGCTGGCGAAATTTAATCGAAATTCGGCACTCCTGCATTATGCCGATTTTTTAGCGAATGAATGAAAAAAGAGACTTTGACGTTCCATTCTGCCATATAGGCGGGGTGGGGGTCAAAGTCTCTTTTATTCTAATGGGGCCTTCTCCGGCTGACTATTCCTGGCGTTCAATAAGTTCAAAACGGTATTTCTGAGTGACCTCAGGGTATTTATGGCGATCAACCTCGCTCATGAACATCTCCAAGGGACGGCAGTAGACGCCATAATCGCCGTAAAGAGCCCGGTATACTACCATTTGCACGCCGGTTTCTGTGTGCAGGACGGGACATTCGACAATCTCATAAAGCTTATTTTTGAAATGGCGGTAGATTTCACCGTGCCGGGGGACTATGTCGAGGATTTGTCAACGACGCAGGGACAGTCAAGACCCGTGAAGATGGGCTGAGTGAATTAATCAACACGCCCTAAACTCCCTGTCAATGAACAGAAGAACGCCTCTACAAATAAAACCTTTAATTTTTTGTAATATCATCCAGTTTAGCACGTATATTATGATATAAAGAAAAACACAGTCAAGGCCTTCATCTGAGGCAGGAGATTAGCTGCCTGATGAAGAAAATATAGGCTTAGGGCGTGTTGATTAATGTAAATTTTCAGCATTCTTTTGTATAATCATTCATGAGGGGAGGTGGCTGTCATGAAAGCACCGCAGAGACGATACGAGATGAGTGATAATGAGTGGAAACGCATTTCCTCTTATTTTCCTGTTAGAAAAGCAGGAATCAAAGGCCGTCCTTACAACGATGTTAGAACAACTGTTAACGGCATAATATGGATTGCCCGCAGTGGTGCTCCCTGGCGAGACCGTCCCGAACGTTACGGCAAATGGAACACGGTATACAAATGCTTTGCAAAATGGCAGGAGTAGGGCGTTTTCGAAAAGGTGTTCCATGAGCTCAGAATAGAGACTGACTTGCAAGACATCAGCATTGACAGCACATCCTGCAAGGCCCACCAGCATAGTGCTGGTGCAAAAAAAGGGGGCCTAACAGCGATGTGAGCGAACATATTGGAATCAGCCGTGGAGGAAAGAACACCAAGGTACATGCCGCAGTAGATGCGTTGGGCTATCCTTTGCATGTCGTACTTTCAGGAGGAAATGTGCACGATTCCTCCGTGGCAATAGAATTACTGGAGAATACACCTGTGAATAGATCTGTAATCATGGCTGATAAGGCGTACCGTGGTGAAAACAACCGCACCAAGATAGAGGATATGGGGTGCACACACTGTATCCCGCCGCATTGCAACACGCTATGAAAAATTAGCTGTACGTTTCCTTGGATTCGTGCATATGTGCTGTGCCTTGATTTGGCTAAAATAACACTGAAATAATGAATATTCATCAATATCTAATTAATCAACACGCCCTAGTATAACAAATGAGACTGTGCGTCATGGCGATATTTAATGACCAAAGCAATCATTCGCTATGCGCATAAGAATATGTGATAGAGGAAGTGATGGAAAAGAAAGCGGGCGGCGGCCCTTAAGCGCGAAGAATTTTCATCATTTTAAGGAGGTTTTATCATGGCAAACACAAACAAAAACGAACCGACGAGGGAACAAATCGAAAAGGTGCTGGCCTGCGAGACAGCCGAGGAACTGATGGCGCTGGTGAAGGCCAATGGCCACGAAATCACGAAGGAAGAAGCCGAGGCCTGCATGGCGGAGCTGGCTGACATCGAGCTGGACGAGGCCACGCTGCGACAGGTGGCGGGTGGAAAGGTAACGATCAAAGATATATTAAAGAGTACAACGGCGATCTTGATGTTTCCTTAATTAGGAGGTTTTATCATGGCAAAGATCAACGTAAACGAACTCTCGAGGGAACAAATCGAAAAGGCGATGGCCTGCGAGACAGTAGAGGAACTCATGGCGTTGGCAAAAGCGGAAGGTATTGAATTGACGAAAGAAGAAGCCGAGGCGTACATGGCGGAGCTGGAAGACTATGAGCTTGATGAGGCTACGATGAAAAATGTGGCTGGTGGACTTCAGGGCATAAAATGTCAAAGCCTGAGATATTGACAGCGACGCACTGAAAAAAGTGGCGGGTGGAGTCAATGTCATTAAGTTAAGCTTGATTTTACTGGCCTTTCGCTGGACGGGATGGGCGAACTCTCGGGCGAGCAGATCTTCATCGACGGGACCAAGATCGAATCCTGCGCCAACAAGTACACCTTCGTATGGAAGAAATCCGTGACGAAGCAGATGGGAAAGCTCATGGAAAAGATACCGGACCTGTTCTTCGAGGCTGCGGAAGACTTCGGCGTCCGGCTGGACTTTCCGGACGGGCTCAGGCTCCGCCACATGAAGCGGCTGCGCCGCAGGCTGAAGGCGTACCAGGAAAGCATGGGCATCGAATTCGTGCACGGGAGCGGGAAACGGAAGACGGCGCTGCAGAGACTGACGGAAAAGCTGGACGAAGCGATCCGGCGCATCAAGGACTACACAAAGAAACTCTTCATCGCGGGGAGACGGAACAGCTACTCCAAGACGGACAAGGACGCGACCTTCATGCGGATGAAAGAAGACGCCATGAAGAACGGCCAGCTCAAGCCGGCCTACAACATCCAGTGCGGCACGGACTCTGAATTCATCACATGGGCATCGGTCGGTCCCCAGCCTACAGATACAACCACACTCATTCCTTTCCTTCAGGATATGGAGAAACATCTGCAGCGCCGCTATCCCAATGTGGTTGCGGATGCAGGATACGAAAGCGAAGAGAACTACCTCTATCTTGAGACCAACGGGCAGCGCGCCTTCATAAAGCCCAGCAATTATGAGAAGAGCAAGACAAGAAAATGGAAAAAGGATATCGGGCGCAGGGAGAATATGACCTATCTGCCAGAAGAAGATGCCTATTTATGCGCCCAGGGCAGGAAGCTTGCAGCTGCAAAGGAATCCGTACGCAGCAGCCGGACAGGATTCAAAAGAAATATAACCCTTTACAGTTCCGCGGATTGCGGCAACTGCCCGCTGAAGAGCCAGTGCATACACGGAAACCATTGCAAGACCCCGCTGGAGGAGAGAACCAAGCACTTTGAAGTATCCAAACAGTTTTTGCGCCAACGTCAGGAAGATTTGGAACGTATAACCTCAAAAGAAGGAGTACAACTGCGCATAAACCGAAGCATACAGGCAGAAGGTGCATTTGCAATGATGAAGGCGGACATGAATTTCCGAAGGTTCCTGAGCCGCGGCACAGCAAATGTCCTTGTTGAGATCATGCTGGTGGCTATGGCTTACAATATTCAAAAGCTGCACTGCAAAATCCAGTCAGACAGAGCAGGCCAGCACCTGTTCCCTGTGAATAACGCAGCCTGAATACAAAATAAGAGCACAAGAAAAAAGGCGATTTTTATACCGCCTGGTATCTTGTGCTCATTTTTAGTGGATTTTACAACGAATAGGAACTTCTTATACAGCAACAAGGAAAAGGGGCTGTGCATAAGTGGAATTACACTCATGCAACAGCCCCTTTCCTTTATCCTGCTACAACCTCATTCATATAATCAACGGCTTTCTGTGCTGCATTGGCTCCATTTATGAGCCAGTTAGGATTTTCCTTGATGGCTTCGCTCCAGCCCTGCAGGTAGGCTGCCGTGTTGTCATCTTCGGAAGTGATGCCAAACTGACGGCAAAGGAGAGCCGCGCCAAACTCGGCCACGATTTCCTCCTTGGAATAGCTGACCCGCGCCGTGTCTTCCTCACTGGCCTTTCTGCCCATTTCCTTGGCCGTGCTATGCACCAATTCATGAAAGCAGGTAGCCACATAAGCCTCGGTATTTTTGAACTCCTCACGGGGGAACTTGGACAAGATGACGGCGGGGGATGTAGTAGGCACTACCTTTTCCCGGCTTGGTGGTGCTTTCGTGCTCCATCGTGACCCCGGTCTTTTCGGCAAAGGCCGTTATAAATGCCTCGGCCTCCTCTAAGGGCTGATTGTCGCGGGTGATTACCTGCCGCTTGCGCTCCAGTCCTTCGGTCTGTGCCATGACCTCAAACACGTTGTAAAACTTCAAGAAAGCATAGCAGTCATCAGGATTATCCCCTTCCTCGGCAGGGCGTTTCTCAACCTTGTTCCAACGGTTCCAATAGACGATGGGCAGGGACTTCGCGCCTTTCTTGATTTTCCCGCCTAGCTCCTGGCATTGGTTGAAAGTGACATACTCGCTGGTTTCCCCGGCTCCCAAGAAGGAGAGAATCAGCATATTGATGCCCTTGTATGCTTTCATGGTCTTGGCATTTACAGGCATGAGCACCTTATTGAGAAGACCGCTATCCCACGGCAGCCGCTTACTCGTTGCCATCTTTTCGGTGACCATTTTGATGAGTTCTGCTTTAATGTCCTTCTTCATGACTATTTCCTCCCTTGGGTGTGTTTTTTCGTTCCCCCTGCTGCAATTTTTCTTTTTTTTGATGGCCGTAAGGTATCGCGCCCGGAAGGAATCCGCAGGGCTGCAAAGCACCGCGCAGCGGCTTGGCCTTGCGGAAGGGAGGAGGGTGTGATAGGCTTGCCCCGGCAAAAAAAAGAATAGATTAGATGCTTTTGGCTTTCCTGTAAGGGAAAGCTACCACGTTTGCGCCTCCTGCTGATCGAGGCGCAAACAAAAGTAACTTAGCCCATCCGGCTCCCGGCCTATGAGCCGGATGGGCGATAGACTAGCCTCTCTCCGGCTCCGTCCGGCTGCCAACGTGAAGCGCAAGGTCTGCCGCCTGCCTTGCGCTGTCAGGGGTGCTGCCCCCCGAACCCCGCGTTAGGGATTGAAGCCCGAAGGGTGGAGACAGCTTGCTGGCTCCATTCACGAAAGCCCGACCCGAAGGGGAACGCCCAGAAAATGCAGGAAATTGCAGGAAAGCCACGCCAACACATCGAAAATATAAGGAAAATCATACATGGTTTAGAGAATTCTCAAATGAGTTGAATCCTAGATATCTGTATTATTGGATACTTAGCTATTAAGGTCAGAGTGTCCTATATAATATGACGATAGGAAGCTCTCAAAAGGCCTTAACTATATCGTCATTGAAGTCTGTTAAGTTGCCATTGCCACCAGTGCAAGTTCAAGACGAGATAGTAAGGGTTCTCTCTTGCTATGATGACCTTATTGCCAACCACCAACAGCAGATTAAGCTCCTTGAAGAAGCTGCACAGCGGTTATACAAGGAGTGGTTTGTGGACTTGCGTTTCCCGGGCTGTGAGAAGGTAGAGATTGTGGACGGTGTGCCGAAGGGGTGGAGAACTGCAAAGTTGAATGAAGTTTGCAGTATAAATGCTGATAGTATCCCATCAGATTATGAATATGACTATATTGAATATATAGACATAGGAAGTGTTCGTTTAGGTTCGATAAATGAAGTCAAAAGATATTGCATATGCTAGAAAGAGGAAGGCGGCGCATCGGGGGTTACGCCAACCGGCTGATATGCCAATGGCACGTCAGCGAGAATTCTTAGCAAATAGCGAAGAATTCTCTGACCAATGACAACGCAGATGACTGCATATCGAGCGATTCATACAGATGTGAACGAGGTTTTACACTGTTATTCGCCGACTAAGAGCCATATATCCTGCAAGTTGTTCACTCGTATTTTACGGCAAACCTTGTTTAGCGTCTGTTCTGAATATATTTTTATTTGGCGGAAAATAGGCAACCTTTCAATTTTCTTCGTACAGATATTGGTAGGTACTTTGTTCTCCGGATTTTACACAAATGAGAGAAGGAGTGTTTATGAAAAGATATTTTTTGACCGGGCTGGCGCTGGTGCTGCTGCTGGCTCTTTCCGCCATTTTTTACGGTGCCTGGCTCAATGAGCAGGGGGAGTATAAAATCGCCGAGCGCATGGAGGAGCGGCGGCTGGCCCTGCCCGGTGCTAGGGCAGAGGTAAGAGAAATGCATCCCCGCATCACGCTGAGCACCGTAAGCCTGACCTCCTCGGCCAAGACCGATGCCGTGGCGCTCATAGAAGGGCGCATTACGGAGTGCCTGGCGCCGAAGGGGAGCTTTGTCCACAAGGGAGATGTCATCTTCATCATCGAGAACGAGGACATCCCCCTGCAGATCAAGGAAGCAGATGCAGCTGTCCTGAAGGCAGAGGCGGAGCTGAAACGTTCCACCAACAATTTTTCCCGTTACCGCATGCTCAGGGAGAATGATGCCACCTCGGCGGAGCGCTATGACGAGGCGGAGACAGCCTATACTGCCGCCGTGGCAAATCTGGAGGCTGCCAAGGCGCGGAAAGAAAAGCTCCTAGTGCAGCAGTCCCGCCGTGAGGTCACTGCTCCCATTGATGGCACGGTGCTGACCCTTTACCGTGAAAATGGTGGTTACGTAGCAAGCGGCACTCCTTTGGCGCTGGTGGGGGACTTTGGGCTGCTCACCTTTACAATCCCCCTGGAGGACATGTATGCCCGTCGCCTGGCCTTGGGGGACGAGGCTCGGCTCTTATTCCGCAACAAGGATTTGCAGAAGGTGTACGGCACGGAGTACGCGGCCGGGAACATGGGTACGAATCAGGAGTTCATCGCACGCCTTACGAAGATCACGCCGTCCCTTTCCGAGCCTGCTGCCATGCGCAGTGTCACCTGGCAGATAGATAACAGCGCGAAGGTCTTGGAGCCGCAGACCTACGGCGGCGTGAGCCTTACGGCGCTGAAAGGCTACTCTGTGCTGGCCGTGCCGCTGGCGGCCATGACGGACAACAGCAGAAGCGCGGTATTCGTGCTGGCTGCTGATGGCACGGTCTCCCGCCGCAGTGTGGAAACCGGGGCCAACGACGGGGAATACATCAGCATCCTCTCCGGGCTTTCTGAGGGAGAGATCGTCGTGACCAACGGCATGGAAGGGCTCATGGAGGGCATGAAGGCAGAGATCGAGCTAAGTGAAACGAATGGTGGAGGTGCGGTGAGGTGAGCGAGCAGAAAATTTTCAATCAGTCTGCCCTTGACAAGCTCCGCTCCCCGGAGCAGTTGGATACCATGATCCGCATCACCGGCCCCGTGGGGTGGATGGCGCTGGTTTCTGTCCTGGTGCTGTGCTTTGCCATCGTGCTGTGGTCGGTTTACGGTTCCTTCACGGAAAAGGCTGAGGGATATGGTCTCATCATGGATTCAGCAGGTGTGGTGAGCGTCACCCATGCAGCTACGGGCAAGATTACGGAGCTTTATGTGCAGACCGGAAGCCCGGTGCATAAAGGGCAGCTTATCGCTCATATGGAGCAGCCTACCGAAGCGGCGGACACACGCATGGCGCAGTATGGCGCGAAATTGGCAGCAAACGAACGAGACGCCCAGGGGCGCGTCTATGAATACGATGCCAAGCGGTACCGGCAGACGGCTCAGGAGGATGCTATCTCGGAATATGACGGTGTCGTGGACGAGGTCATGGTCTCCGAAGGGGAGCTGGTATCGGCGGGCAGTCCCATCTGCACTGTGCGCCTCACTCAGAATAGAGACGAACTGACGGGGGTGTTTTACGTCCCTGTGGACAAGGGCAAGCGCATCGAGCCGGGCATGAGCATACAGCTGGCCCCCAATGGCGTGGATGTCTCCCAGACGGGCAGCCTCCTGGGGGTGGTGAAGCAGGTGTCCCAGTATCCTGTTTCTTCCGAAGGCGTGAAAAAGGGCCTGGGCAGCAGTCAGCTGGCCCAGCATGTCATGGCCAAGGGGGGCGGTGCCATGGTGGAGGTGCGTTTTGATCTGGTGAAGGACGCCACTTCCGAATCAGGCTACCTTTGGACTTCCGTGGTGGGACGGCACAAGCCCATCACCCCTGGCAGCTTCTGCACGGGCTACATCGTCATCGAGCGGGAGCCGCCCATTGAGAAGGTGTTTTACAAAATCAGCCAATTCTTGAGAAGTCGGTGAGCGCATGGGCATAAATTTCTTTCAAAACAAATACCGTACCAAAGTCCCCACCGTCCTCCAGATGGAGGCCACGGAGTGCGGCGCGGCATCCCTGGCCATGGTGCTGGCCCATTATGGCAAGTGGCTGCCCCTGGAGAAGCTCAGGCAGGACTGCGGTGTGACCAGGGACGGCAGCAACGCCCAGAATATCCTCCGGGCCGCGAAAAATCACGGCTGCACCGCCAAGGGCTTTGCAGGCCGTCCAAACGTACTCAGGAAGAAGGAATATCCCCTGATACTCTTCTGGGAATTCAATCATTTTGTGGTGCTGGAGGGCATCAAGGGGGATACGGTGTATCTCAATGACCCAGCCATGGGGCGGCGCACCGTGGCCTGGGAAGAGTTTGTGGGCTCTTATACCGGCGTCTACCTTGCCATCCGACCAGGCCAGGGCTTCAAAAAAGAAGGGCATCGCTACAGCGTGGTGCAGGCAATTGCCGGGAGGCTCAGGGAGGACAACTGGGCAGTGCTCTTTGTGTCCCTTCTGGGGCTGGCCATGATCCTGCCGGGGCTGGCTGTGCCAGTGCTGAACCAGATTTTTCTCGATGATATTTTCTCCCTGAAGCATGTGGACTGGGTGAATAAATTCATTGGGGCCATGGTCATCACCATGGTGCTCCTGGGCATCATGACCACCATGCGATCCATGGTGCTGACCTACTGGCAGAAAAAGCTGACCCTGGCCGATTCTTCTGGCTTCTTCTGGCATGTCCTGCGCCTGCCCGTGGCCTTTTTCCAGCAGCGTTTCGCGGCAGATGTGGCCTCCCGCATCCAGTATAACGAGATGAATGCCGAGGTGCTGTCGAACCAGGCCGCCACATCCCTCCTGGATATGCTGGTAGCCGTCTTTTATCTGGGCCTGCTCTTCCAGTACAGCGTGCCTCTGACCCTTATCGGCGTGTCCGTGAGCCTGGTGAATGTGGGCGTCTTCCTCTATATGCGCCGCCGCCTGACGGATCTCACCATGCGGATGCAGCAAGATACAGGCAAGGCTTACGGCGTCCTGATGAGCGGCATCATGATGATTGAGAGCATCAAGGCCAATGGCAGCGAAAGCGATCTCTTCAATAAATGGGCAGGCTATCGGGCCAAAGTCCTGATGGCGACTCAGGAGCGGGATATGTGGTCACTCAAAGTGAAGCTCCTGCCCAGCATCCTTGTGGGGGTGAACAGCGCCATCATCATGACGGTGGGGGGCTTCTCCATCATGGAAGGGGTCATGACCGCCGGCATCTATACGGCGGTGAACACCCTGCTCGCGAAATTCCAGGAGCCCATGCAGAAGCTCCTCACCTTCGGTGCCACCCTCCAGAACACGGAAATGCAGATGCAGCGTCTGGATGATGTGCGGCGCTACCAAATCGACCAGCTGAATTATCCCGATGAAGGTCAGCAGATAACCTTCAAGGGCACCCGCCTCTCCGGGGAGCTTACGCTGCAGGACGTGTCCTTCGGCTACAGCCCTTTGGATCCACCCCTGCTGGAGCATTTCAACCTGCACCTCTTGCCCGGTCGCTGGGCGGCGGTGGTAGGCTCCTCCGGCAGTGGCAAATCCACCCTGGCCAAGCTCACGGCGGGACTGTATGAGGAGTGGTCGGGGCAGGTGCGCTTTGACGGGGTGCCGCGCCGGGAGATTCCCCGGGCTGTGATTGTGAACTCCATCTCCACGGTGGATCAGGACATTTTCCAGATCGAGGGCACCATACGGGAAAACATCTCCCTCTTTGACAGCGGCCTGCCCAAGGCTGACATCATACAGGCGGCCCGGGATGCCTGCATCGAGGAGGATATCCTGCGCCTCCAGGGTGGCTACGAGGCGAAGGTTTCCGAGGGAGGTCTGAACTTCTCCGGGGGTCAGCGGCAGCGCATGGAGATTGCCCGGGCCCTGGCCACGAATCCCTCCCTGCTGATATTGGACGAGGCCACCAGTGCTATCGACCCCATGACGGAGCAGAAAATCCTGGAGAACATCAGGAGACGGGGCTGTTCCTGCCTCATCGTGGCCCATCGCCTTTCCACCATCCGGGACACGGATGAAATCATCGTGCTGGAGCATGGCAAGGTGGCGGAGCGGGGCACCCACAGGGAGCTTATGCAGCATGAGGGGGCTTACCGCCGCCTGATTGAGGAACGGGAACAGGAAGATACAGGCGAGCCGACACTGGACTAAAAGAAGGTGAGAATATTGATAAATCTTGTTGCGGGAGAGCGTTTCCGCCTGCCGGATGAGCCGAAGCTTTGGCGGGTGGCGGCGGGGAAGGTGGAAGTCTACGCCGTTACCCGCAAAAACATTTCTTTTCGGCAAATATTTTTGACAGAACTCAGTACAGGGGAAGCAGCCTTTCCGCCCCTGGACGAATTTGGGGAAATCGACTTCCTGCTCTATGGGGCAGAAGATACCTCGCTAGAAGAAATTCCCTTTGATAATATGACGGCAGAGGAACTTCATCCCCTAATGAAAGTGTGGTTTTCACATCTGCTGCTGCTCTCCTGGGTGCGCCTGATGGCCGACCGGGGCGACGAGATACTGAAAACCTGGTCTGATGGCTCGGTGCTATCCGGCAAGGAGCATAACCACGGAGAACTCATCGAGGACTTTGAGGAAAACGAAAGCATCTTTTCCATGCTGCTGGGCACCCGCTTCCAGGCTCAGGACGAGCTGCTCTCCCAGAGGATGGAACGCCGCGCCCAAAAAGAGCGACGTATTGTGGATGAGACCATAGCCGACCTCCTGGATGAAGAAGTAGTGCCGGAGGCGGAGGAGAGCGGCAGCGTCAAGTTCGAAACGGCGGTGTTTCTGGTGCGTGCCGCCGCCAAAGCCCTGGGCATGTCGGCGGCGGACATCCACATCGCGCCGGAAATGGTCCAAAGGCTGGATCAGCTTTCCCTTATCCGCCGTTTGACGAAAAAGGGGGGCATGGAACTGCGGCTGGTGAAATTGCAGAAAGACTGGCACACCGGCGACAGCGGCGTGATGATCGGCTACTATGGTGACAAGGCTGAGCCTGTGCTGCTGAAGCCAGTCACGCCGGAAAGCTACCTGCTCGTCACTCGGGAAAATCCCGGCGGCATTCCCGTCACGGAGGAAGTGGCCGCCCGCCTTTCCCAGGATGCCATGCTTTTCTACGCGGGACTGCCCGCCAGGGTCCTCTCCCGCCTTGACCTCTTTAAATTCATGCTGCGCCAGAACTGGCGCACGGATGCCAAGACCATCGTAGCCGTGAGCCTTTTGGCGGGGCTGATTCCCATCATCACCCCGATTATCACTGAGACCATGTTCTCGGACATCATCCCCATTCTCGACCGCAAGGGGCTGGCCACTGTCACCCAGGTGGCCATGGTGGCAGGCTTCACCACGGCGGCCCTCACAGCGGTGCGCTCCGTGGCCATCCTGCGCTTTGCCCAGAAGGGGAGCATGGCGGCGGAGGCGGCGATGCTCTCAAGGCTCCTCTCCCTGCCCGTGGGCTTTTTCCGTAAGCTTTCCTCGGGGGAGATGGTAGCGCGGGTGACGGGGCTGTCCCTGATACAGACCTTTTTGACCGGAGAAACCGTGGGAGTCATCTTTTCCTTTCTCTGCTCCTTTTGGAGCCTGGGCCTCATGTGCTGGTACAGCCTGAAGCTCACCGCCGTGGCGGTGGCAGTGTGGCTGGTGTATCTCCTCCTCAGCTTCCTCATCCTGTCAAAGCTCGTCAGGGCGGAGCGGCTCAAGACCACCGCCACCAACCAGACCTCCGGCATCCTGGCCCAGATCTTCACGGGGCTGGTGAAATTCCGGGTGAAGGGGGCGGAGTCCCAGGCCTACCGGCTCTGGGGGAGAAAATTCGCCGAGGAATGGCGGGCAAACTATGCAGCCCGCTGGCAGAAAAACTACGGCACCATCCTGGCCGCCGTGCAGCCCATCCTGCTTGCTCTGCTCGTTTACTATGTGGCACTGAAGGAACTGGCTGCCGGGTCGGGCAGTACGGCGGCCGGGGCGGCGGCAAGCCTTTTCGCCGCTGATGAGCCTATGACGGTGGCGAAGTTCCTCGCCTTCCAGTCCGCCTATACGGCCTTCAATACCTCCCTTGCCGCCGTGATTCCCGTGATCGAGCAGATGTCCGTCATCCTTCCCCTGCTGGAGAATCTGAAGCCAATCCTTGAAACCGCACCGGAGAGCGGCGAGGAAAAGGTGGAGGCCGATGTGCTCTCCGGGGCACTGGAGGTGAAGAACCTGACTTTCGCCTACCGGGAGGATACCCCCAATGTCTTAAATGATGTGAGCTTTCGCATTGCGGCGGGGGAACACGTGGCCATCGTGGGCAGATCCGGCTGCGGAAAGTCCACCCTCATCCGCCTCCTCTTGGGCTTTGAATCCCCTAAAAGCGGCGCGGTGTATTACGACGGGCAGGATCTTTCTGAGCTGGATCTCCCTTCGGTGCGCTGCCAGCTGGGGGTGGTGCTGCAGAATGGCCAGCTCATGACTGGGGACATCTTCCACAACATCATCGGTACCAACGACCTCACCCTGGACGATGCCTGGGCAGCGGCAGAGGCGGCGGGGGTGGCAGATGATATCCGCGAGATGCCCATGCAGATGAATACGGTGGTCAGCGAGGGCAGCACGAATATTTCCGGCGGGCAGCGCCAGCGCATCCTGATTGCCAGGGCCCTGGCCATGAAGCCTGCCATCATCATCTGCGACGAGGCCACCAGCGCCCTGGACAACCGCACCCAGGCCATCGTGACCAAGAGCCTGGATCGCCTGAAAACCACCCGCATCGTAGTAGCCCACCGTCTCTCCACCATTCGCCACGCCGACCGCATCATCGTCTTGGAGGGCGGCCGCATCGCCGAAAGCGGCACCTTCGAGGAGCTGACGGCAAAGGGCGGGCTGTTCGCTTCCTTCGTGAAGCGGCAGGTGGCATGAATAAAAGCGACAATACAGATTCTGCAAAGGATGATGCTAAGTGCCCTGTGATTCCAGCTTGACGCTGTTTGAGGACATGTACCAAAAATATTTCCGGCGCATCTACAACTACGCCTATATGCGGCTCCTGAGCCGGGAGGCGGCGGAGGACGCTGTGCAGGATGTGTTTCTGGCGGCTTTTGCGGCTCTGGACAGGTTTGCCCCCACGCGGGGCCTGCGGGAAGGCGGGACATACTGTCTCCCCGCCGACAACAGACCATCCATGGCCGTGGGCAGCGGCGGGGCGTGGCTCTCGAAGATTGCGGCCAATCGCGTGACGGACTTGCAGAAACGGGCCTATAGCTACCGCGAAGTCAGCGTGGGGGAAGTGCCGGAGGCGGCCTTCGAGGACACTTTTGACGAGGGGAGAACCCTCAGGAATCCTGTCAATCAGCGGGTTTATCGCATCCTGAAAAAATTATCCGAGGGAGAGCGGGAGCTTTTGGCTCTGCGCTATGAAATGGAGCTGACCAACGAGGAAATCGCCGAGCACATGGGGCTGAGCGTGAACGCAGTCAGCCATCGCTACAGCCGCCTGCTGGCAAAGTGCCACCGGATAGACGGGGAAACATGAAAAATTTTCAAGAAAAAATTGCCAAAGCGGCATTTTGGGGCGGGGTGTTTCGTATATATAAGCGAAGGGGTCATATTAGGGAGGTGAAGAACCGTGTCTCAAAGGGATGAGAGAAGCGGAAGCGAGGTCATGGACAGGCTTTTTGGCGGAGCCGATTTTGCCGCCGAAAACGAAGGGCTGGAGGAGCGTCTGCGGGAGCGCATACTGGGACGGCTGGCGGACGCAGGAGCGCGTCCGTATGCGTCCATAGAATCAGAGGAGGAGCGGGAACTGGGACGTGAGGAGTTTTCTGTTTTTGTGGCGGCAGGGACAGGCGCAGATGCCGCAGCGAAGAAGGCGCGGATGCTGGAAATTGCGAAATCTTGGCTCTCTATATAGACAGATATATTGAGAAGGTTTTCATCATGGCAAAATTCGACATGAAGGAATTGACGAAGGAGCAAATCCAGAAGCTGGTGGCCTGCGAAACCGCTGAGGAGCTGATGGCGGCGGGGGGCGGTTTTTCGAACTGGACGGGTTGTTTGTCTGGTGAAAAAAACACAATGAAGGAGGAATTTTGGTGGGAGCAACACTATGAGAATAAGCACCTATGAAATCATTTTGCCACTGGTGGAGGGCGAAAAAAAAATCGAGGATAAAGCCCTGCTGGTGAACGGCCTCTATTTCTCCTTTGACGTGGTGGCAAAGGAGGAGGCAGACAAATTCGTGGCAGGGGACTTCGCCGCTCTCCCCATCGCCCTGCGGGAGTGGCTGCTCGGGAGGGGGCATCTCACGCGCAAGAGCGAGGCGGAGGAAATCGCCGACATGAAGCTCCTTGGCCGTATCCATCGCATGATTCCGGCCCGGGCAGGTCTGGGCGTTGTCATCATACCCACCTACGACTGCAATTTCCGCTGTCCCTATTGCTTCGAGCAGCACCGCCTCAAAAAGGGGCAGGAGTGGCTCTCAAGCACCATGAGCCATGAAATGGTGGAGGCGGTATTTGCCGCCATTGAGAGCTACAAAGCCAGGGGGTACTCCCTGGGGTACTGCACCCTCTACGGCGGGGAGCCATTCCTGGCGGAAAACATCCATGTCCTGCGGGAAATCGCCGGGCACGCCAAAAAGCTGGGCCTCACATTGGACGCCATCACCAACGGCTATGACCTGGAGGCCTACCTGGACTTTATGGAGGAGTACGACTGCAAGCAGCTGCAGGTGACGGTGGACGGCGTAGGGGAGGTCAATGACCGGCGGCGCATCCACAAGGAGGGCCTGCCCACCTATGACCGTATTTTAAGCAATGTAGAGCTGGCCCTGCAACGGGGCATATCCATCAGCCTGAGGGTGAATGTGGGGCGCGAAAACATTTCCGGCATGGGGGCGCTTATCGAAGACCTGCGGGGGCGGGGCTTCATGGACAGGGAAAAAGAGCGTGTCGCCGAGGAGGAAAAATTGCGGGAAACCGGCGGGAAGCCTGAGCGGGGGAGATTTTCCTATTATTTCAAGGCCACCAACAATGACCGGCATCCCGAAAACAATATCACTGAGCAGGACATCATTGACGAACTGATGAAAAACGGCTTCACCGCCATGGAAGCCATCGGGCTGCAGAGCCAGTACAGCGGCCCGGAGCAGGTGCTCGGGCAGATTTTTGCGAAGAAAGCGCTGCCACAGCCCTCTCCCACATTTTGCGGCTCGGAGGCGGGGATGCTGGTCATCGACCCCTTTGGCAAGCTCTATCCCTGCTGGGATGTCGTGGCGAAGGAGGACACTGCCGTGGGCTTCACCGATGAGCAGTCCGGGCGTTTCCTGATGAGCCTCACGAAGGCTAAGTGGCGCACCCGCACCTCGGATATCCTGCCCGCCTGCCAGTCTTGCCCCTACGTCTTCATCTGCCGGGGCGGCTGCGCCTCCCGGGCTTTCGCAGAGCACGGGAGCTATTTCCGGGAGCACTGCGGCGAGGCAAAGGAAATCTTCGCCTTTGTGGCCTCCAGGGTGGCCGGGGAGGCATGGGCGAAGAACCATGAGAGCGAGCTTTCCCTCTCCCTGGCAGGACCCCTCTCGCGCCTGACAGAGGCGGAGCGCAAAACCCTCACGGAGTCCCGCAGCCAGAAGGAAATCTTCACTTGCCTCAAGGCGGCGGGGCTGTGGGGGGAGAGTGAGCAAGAAAATTCATGATGAGAGGATGTGTTACCAATGGCAAACATCAACATGAAAGAACTGACGAAGGAGCAAATCCAGAAGCTGGTGGCCTGCGAAACCGCTGAGGAGCTGCTGGCGGCGACGAAGGCCGAGGGGCTGAAAAATGCGGCGGGTGGTCGGATGCCTCCGTGCCCAAAACACCGCCCCTGTAGCGAACGAGAATGGTTTGCGGGCTGGTGACAATGCTGTGTAATTGATCGAGCTGGATGATGAGGAGCTGAAGGTTCACTTATTTGAGGGTTTATTTTATGAATGTACAGGAACTTCCGGCCAAAGCATTTCTCTCCCATCTGCGCCGGCACCCAATCCCTGAGATTATGGACGAAGCGTGTGAGGCCGCCTTGTCCGCCGTTCTAAAAGAATACGGCGACACCATTACTCACGGTGCGGGACTTGAGGTGCGCCTGGGGGAGGAGGCGCGGTATGTTGACTATATCATGGCCATAGACCATGACGATATTCCCCATATTCATTTCCTGTGGTTCGAGCTTGATTACGGGGAAATCAGGAAGGCCCAGGAGACAGGAACGAAGATCACGCCCTGCCTGTTTGCCAACACAGATTTTGGCGAGGGCAGCAGGGAGAAATGGGATGAGTTTCTGCCGGCTTTCTTGGGCGAGGAGCGGGCCAGGTGCCTGCGCCCCGCCTTTGACCGGGTGCTTAGGAACTTGCCCGAGGGGGCGTACCCCAAGCAGGTGGGCACCATGACTGGCCGGGGGGAACTCCACATTATGCGTTTGGTGATTTTGTTCCCCGACTGGGACTCTATCCCCGAAGGGCTTGTCGCCATCGGCTGGCAGGGGGATCCCGATGCCCTCAGGAAGGCGCTCCTGCCCTGGCGGGAGACGAATAGCATTGCCGTGAATATCGACCTGGGGGAAAAGGGGGTACTGCCGAAAATCGGCATCGAAGTCTTTTCCCGCTGGCGGCATCCACTGATTGTGGATAAAGCCATCGCCAGGCTGGAAGCGGCGGGGCTGTGCCTGCCCTCCAAGGCCGAGGCCCTGCGCCGCTGGATCCGCATCCGCCCGGATGGCGACCCCTTCATACAGACACTGATTGCTTATTTCAAGCTGAACTACAAGGACGGGGAAATCACCGAGGCGAAAGCCTACCTTGAGCAGTCGCCCTATATACACCACCATTATTTTGATGCCTATGAAAGACCAGTCTATGTGGAAATCATGGTGAAGGATAAGCAGCATACCCTCCCCATAGGCACGGCCCTGCAATGGCTCTATGAGTGTGAGGCAAACCGGGTGGGGCAGGTGCGTATCACCGGGGATGTGACGAAATACAGACACCTTGACCGTATTCTGGAGGAATGCAAAGTCCAGAGCTGTGACGAAGGGAAGAAAATCCGCGCCGTGGTGGAGCTTGCCGGGGGAGCGTCGGCGGCGTGGCTGGAAAAGGCCATAGAGGCGGGGGCGGACAGTTTTATCATTGACATCCAGGGAGATGATGATGATAAAGCTGTTCTGACGCTGAAAAATCTCCGTGACATTGGAGTTAAGAAGGTGGTGGCAAGATGGCTGATGCACTCCGGCAACGCCGATAAACTTCTGAAGGTGATACAATGCACGGAAGAATTAGGCCTTAGGGAATTGATTGTTACCGGCATGAAACCGGGGCAGGAGGTTAAAGCACCGACCCGCGAACAGCTGACGCAGGCGGCGGCAATAATAAAAAAATGGCGGTCAGGGCATCATGTTGGGGAAGGCAGAGAAGAATCTGCCGAGCTTCCGGTTGGGCAGGAGATAATGGAACTGACGGTTGACAGTTGCTTTTCCCAGCTACGTGCTTTTATGGAGGGGCGCGACCCCAAAAAAAACGGAAACCGGGGCATAGAGCGAGGCTGCACGGCGGGACGGGACCACTTCTGCCTCCTGCCCTCGGGCAAGGTCACGCCCTGCCTGTATTTGAACTGCCTGGAGGAATGGGGCAGCCTGGCCACGTATTGGGAGGAGTCACCTGCCCTGAAAAAGCTGCGGGATAACAGCGGCTGTGCTGAAGGATGCAAGGCTTGTGTCTACAGGCGGCGCTGCTTGCCCTGTCCGGCAGTGCAGGAGAAAATCGCATTCTGCCCCGTCAGGGCAGAATGATTTCAATGAAATCAAGGAGTAATTTACCATGGCAAACATCAATCTGAAGGACCTGACAAAAGAGCAAATTGAGAAGGCAATGGTTTGCGAGACCGCCGAAGAACTGATGGCGGCAGCGAAGGCCGAGGGGGTTGAGCTGACCCGGGAGGAAGCAGAGGCGTATTTGGCGAGGACAGCTGAATGCGAGCTGGACGAGACAACGTTGAAGAGTGTGGCTGGGGGTGGGGGTGGTATCCATGTCTGGCACTAACGCTGTGCAACTCTAGGCTGAAAAAATTGCGGGACGGTGGCGACTGCACCTACAGGCGGCGCTGCCTGCCCTGCCCGGCAGTTCCTTCCTGCCCCGTTGGCAATGTAGAATAAATGTAGAACAGTAGAAGAAAAAGGAGAGATTTTCATGTCAGAAGAATTCACATACGCAACTTCCGAAGGCCCTAATGGCTGGACTATTTGGCAGGTAATTGGCCGGATTGATGTGTCCACCGCTGATGAAGCCTATGCCAGTGGTGAGGAAATCGTGAAAGGCAATGAGAAAATTGCCATTGACTTGTCCACGCTTGAGTATATCTCCAGCGCAGGACTACGGGTGATCCTGCGCCTCAATAAACTGGCCAAGAAATCCGGACACAAGCTCACCGTCTGCGGTGCGTATGGCATGGTGAAATCAGTCCTGAAGGACAGTGGCATGGATGTGCTCCTGGCGGCGAAGGAATCTTTGGACGAGCTTTCCTGACGGGGGGAGGGGAACATGATGACAAATCCCGGCATGGCAGCACAAACTGTCAGCCAGACTGACGGAAACTGGCGGCGCTATGATGCCGAACTGAAATTTTATGAGCACATCAAGAATGATATCCTGCGGGAGGCCGAGGCTGCGGGCATGTCCCCGCAGCAGGAATTCAGGCTGGAGCTTGGCATTGAGGAAATAGCGGTCAATATCATCAGATATGCTTACAAAGACCCCGGCTATATGTTTGTACGGACTGATTCCGACGGTGGGAACTTCCGTCTGGAGTTCGTAGATCACGGTTTTCCTTTTGACCCCCTGGCCCAAAAGATGAAGCATGGGGAGGTACCTACAGATGACCAAGATGAGGGAGGCTACGGCATTTTCCTGGTGAAAAAGAATTTTTCCTCCGTTGTATACCGGCATGAGGAAATGTTCGATGCCATGGCCAATCATCTTATCATGGAGCTGCCTTTGTCATAAGTGCCGGCAGCAGTTCCCAAGGGGTAATCACGGTTTCTTTGAGGAAATTGAATATGAATAGCTTGACAGAAAAAATCGTAACAAGACTCAATAAAATGCAAATCCGACAAAGAATGATGTTTATCGTAATTTCCACAAGTGTAATCAGCTTGGTTGTATTGTCGTTGATAACCCTGTTCAGTACCTTTGGCATAAGGGACATGGCGATAGAAAGCGGTCAAAAGATCGGCAAGCAGGCTTCAAATGACAGCTCAGAAATATTAAGAGAGCAAAAGGAACATGAATTATTAGCTACTGCTAAAGATCGTGCCGATTTTATCAATTACATGATGAAGGATCTTGGGCGCAATACCCAGCGAATAGCAAAAGTAGCGACAACAATGCTGCAGCGCCCCAATGAATATGCAGCGGAGCCTTTGTTTTATCCGGATCAAATCAAATTAGAGGGATTAGTTACTTATTTGCAGTATGCCGATCCCGGAAAAGAGGTAAATCCGGAAGAAGTAGAAAGGCTCTCAAGCATACAAAAAGTAATGGTGCAGACCATAGAATATAACCCCATGATAAGCGAAGCATGCCTAGCATCAAAAGCAGGTTTTGAAATCAGCGCACAGGATTTCAATCAATTTGATAATAGTACGGGCAAGAGCTGGTCAATGCCACGGTATTTCAATTATTTCAAATTAGACTGGTATAAAAATGCTTTGCAAGCAGGGGAGGTTGTGTTTTCAGACGCACGCATGAATGCGTTGGATGGCTTCGGAAATATCGTTTTTCATTACTCTGCACCCTACTATGACGCAAGGGGAGAGATAGCTGGAGTAATAGAGTGTGAAGAAAATATTGGTACGGTAAACAAAGTCGTTTACGAAGCCGATACACAGGAAATGGGATTTTATTTTGTAGTTGATAAAAATGGGCATGTGTTACTGGATAATTCAAACAGCAATACGGCTGATGATGAATTGGCAGTGACAATGAAAGATTTAAGAGAAAGTGCAAATGAGGACCTGGCGGAACTTGCAAAAGCAATGACAGCCGGAGAAACAGGATTGAAGCAAGTAACCATTAACGGAGCAGAACATTATGTAGCCTATGCGCCGGTAACAGACGTTAACTGGTCATGCGCAGAAGCGATAAGTGTTGATGAAGTTTTGGGGCCGGTAGAGAAAAATGACAAAATCATAAAAGATATAGCGGCTGAAAATGTTGATGTGATGAATGCCCACATAAAAAATACCATACTGATGATGGCATTCATTATTTTTGCGTTGCTGACCGTAGTGATATATATAGGCCGCAGGTTGTCCGATCGTTTTGTAAGACCGATAAGGGAACTGTCGGACGGTGTGCGCGAAATCACCAGCGGCAACTTTGACAAGAAACTTGAGATAACGACGGGGGATGAAATCGAGCATTTGGCAATCTGCTTCAATGCTATGACGGATGAACTCAAGGCGTACATCGATAACCTGTCCCGGGTGACGGCAGAGAAGGAAAAAGCCGCCGCCGAGCTAAACATTGCGAGAAATATCCAGGTGGGGGCGCTGCCCCAGGATTTTATGACAGACCGGGAAGAATTTCAAATCTATGCGACCATGGATGCCGCCAAGGGTGTGGGCGGCGACTTTTACGACTTCTACATGACGGATGAGAACCATCTGGTGGTGACCATTGCCGATGTGTCCGGCAAGGGCGTGCCGGCGGCGCTGTTCATGATGCGGGCCAAAACGACACTGAAGAATCTGGTGCTCATGGTGGGTAGCCCCGATGATTTCGGCGCTGTCATGACCCTGGCCAATCAGGAACTGTGCCGGGACAACGAGACCATGATGTTCGTCACGGTATTTATCGCCCAGCTGGATTTGGTTACGGGCGAGCTTATCTATGTGAGCGCCGGACATAACGCTCCTTGCCTGCGTGAAAATGGCAAGTTCCGCTATCTGACGCAAAAGAAAAATCGCATGATGCTGGGGGTGGAGGAGGATGTCATGTATGAAGCCTATCGCCTCACCCTCCGTCCCGATGATATGCTCTTTCTCTACACGGATGGCGTGACGGAGGCCATGGACAAGGAAAAGAATCTCTATTCGGAGGAGCGGCTGGAAGAAACATTGAATAACATCGATGGCAGCCTCTCCGTGGAGGAAATCCTGGCAGAAGTGCGAAAGGATATAGAAGTTTATGCAGAGGGCGCAGAGCAATCTGATGACATTACCATGCTGGGAGTGAGATTTCTGGGCAAAAAATAGCTTTTCTCAAGTTAAACTTCAACCTTAGATTTGTAAGGGATTGGCTATCTGGAAACGGAGTTAAGATTATGAAGAATTCCATCAAGGCACGAGTTTTGCGCATGCTGTTTGCTTTTGTGGCCGCCATTCTCGTGATTTTAGGATTAGGGTCGCTTTACGGCATGGAGCAAAGCAAGGAATTCGCTTCCAGCTATGTGACAGATGTCAGCAACGCCGCCATAGACAACAGCGCCGGTGTCATTGTTTCCATGCGGCAGAATGAACTTCTGCTGACAGTGGAAAAAAATGCTGAAGAGATTGGGGATTTCACCGACGAAGTACGCCGTGACGTAAGGCTGCTGCAGCTGGAGATGGAGCGGATTTGGGCTGACCCGGAGGGCTATGGGAGGACACCGGTTCCGGCGGCGACAGAAGATCAGGCTCTTGTCACTCCATGAGAGATATCAGCAAGTCAATTTACTTACAGCCGTAGATTTTCTGCGGCTAATATGTTATAATATAATTAAATACCGTCCGTTTAATCGTCGAAATGATAGTTTTTATTTAAAAAAAAGAGGGGGTACTGAAATGTCAATTAACAAAAATGAAGTCACAATGGAAATGATTAAAAAGGCGATGGACTGCGAGACAGTAGAGGAACTCATGGCGCTGGCGAAAGCGGAAGGTATTGAACTGACGAAGGAAGAAGCTGAATCATATTTGGCGGAGCTGGAAGACTTCGAGTTGGACGGTGATATGCTGAAACGGGCAGCGGGTGGTGGCGGCTACGCTGACCTCTGCTGGAGCAACACTAAGCCGATATTAACGCAGTGAATGAATGCAATTCGAGAACGAGCCCCAGCGGCGACCACTGGTAAGAAATTCTTACCTCAAAATTTTTCAGCGCGTCGACGGGGGCAAACATAGAGCAAAAAAACCTTTTGGAAAACGAATCCTAAACATAAATAGAAATTCACGGTTCCCTGCTTATCTCAATAATAAGCAGGGAGCTGTTTTTTGCCTTAAAGACTTTGATGCCTTCATATAGGACTGGAAAAACGTAATATTGGAGGATGTGGCTAAAAATGGGCGCAGAATTCCCAGCCCTTGAAATACTATTTTTTTTCAAGGTTCAGTTGTTGTCATGCCAGGCATCTACGTGGATAACGGATATTATGGCGAATAATCGGATATACCACATCATGGAAGAATGGTGATGGCCTTCTTCCAGAAGCCCGTCAATTTTTATGCGTTTGTTTGCCCTTTCAGCAGAGGTGCGTTTATTGTAAAGCACCTTCCATTGAGGCGAACCCCGTGGAGGATCGCAGAAAAGTCGTGGATCATCTTTCAGGCTTATGTTTACAACACGTCCATAATTGGATTTGGTACAAGGATTGAGTCACATACAGAGTCTTTCAGCATATTTTGTCATGGGACAAATATACTTGGCTCTGTACCGTTTCTTATCAGTACCGTTAGGCCTCATAGGGAGTCCCAATGGACAAATTGGTACACCATCAGGGCCGATGGTATACCCTTTGTCTTCTGGAGTTTGGACGCCACGAGGATTCAGGTCAATGAAGGGAGTTATGTTGTGTTTTTTACACATTGTGTAGATGGCACCTGCATCGTGTGCGGCATCGAGGATTAAAGCAGAAATGTTCCAGTCAGCAAAAAATGTCTTGAGGCAGGCAAGTCCATGCAACATAGCAGGAAGGTCATGGCGGGAGGCATGTTCTAGAATGGGGAATACAGGCAAACCGGATTCAGCATCTGTGAAGAGGTAAAGATTGTAACCGTAGAAAAATAAGTTTCTGGACGAATCCCATCCCCAGTTAACATCGGGCTGAGAGAACCAGCGTTTATGGTTGCAATTAGCGAAGCCATTTTTATGACAATCGCAGGTCGAGTGGCTACGTTCACGATTTGAAACTTTGACGGGCGTGCCGTCACCGCTCAGCAACATATTGTTGATATCAATGATTTGTCTGTGCACCGAGCCAGCCATGAAAACTATATTGAAGATTTCAAATATAACATGCAGCTTGGGATTTAGGAGGCCGCCGGCTTTATGCTCTTCGAAATACTTAATGATGGCGGCAGCGTGATCTTTGTTAAAATTTGGAGACTTGTCGCCAGTAGATTTACCTTTTGGTGGTTTGCTTTTACGGTAACGTTGATGAGGCTAGAAATTGTTAGATCCCGGCCACAAGCGGTGGAAAAAGTCGTAAAAAGAAGCATAAGTTGGTATATGTCCAGGAGTGAAGCCAGACAGTACTGCAACGCATTCATCTGTGTGAAGGCGTTCGGCCCAGCCAACGAGTGAAGTTGATTTGAGCCATATGGAAAGGAGGTAGGAACGCAGCATAGAGGAAGGCAGCCATGCGGGACGGCCTTCCTCTGAGTAGAAAGGGACGCATGATATCGTCAACTGGCGAAAGGTCAAGAGATTGGAGTTTGGTGGCGAGTTTGCGCATTTTTTTCTTGAAGCGTTTGAAGCGCTTGTTACTAATGTGTTGGGAACGCATTGGCATACAGGGAGAAATCCATCCCTATGTTGTCCCGGTTTCATTCGGGGTGGAAGTTATGGATGAGGTGCCCGTGGTCTATTTCCACTGCGCAAAGCAGGGCCTGAAGATTGATCTGCTGGAAAAACACCCGGAGGTATGCGTGGAGGGAGATATCTTCTATAAGGTGGAGCAGACGGAACAGGGGATAACTACCCGTTACGAGAGCATAGTTGGTCAAGGTCGATGTGAGTTCCTGACGGAGCTGGATGAGATTAAGCGGTGTCTGCGGCTTATCAATGACCATTATGGCTACAATGACTATCCGTTGGATAGATGCAGGGGACTTGCTCACTTGAGGATTGGCAGGATTGCACTTCAGGAAATTACAGGAAAGAGAAATTTGGCATAGATTGTTAATGCGGGCAAAAGAAAAGAGACTTTGGAGTGTGCCAATGCTTGTGCGATAGGCGTTGGACTTCAAAGTCTCTTTGTTTGTGTGCTCTTAGAGGTGGGAAGGAACTTCCAGTTCCGGGGTAGCGGAGGTCATGGTCTTGCTTGTTTGCAGGCTTGAAATGTCCACATTATAAGCACTGCCAAAGCGAAGGTTCATTTCCTCATCTGTGGGAGGCGGTGTCTGTGGCTTCTGAAAGGTCTGAGGCCTATCAGGCTCAGAGTTTATCTGGGCCAGCTTTACTTCTGCCTGGGAAAGCTTCTGGTAATCCTGATAGAGTTTTCCAAGGTCGGCTGGGTCATCTGAAGAGGTGAGGCTGGCAATGTCCTGCTCATAATGGCTCTTTTCCAGAATCAGCTTCTGTTTCAAATCATTGTGAGGAGGGAAAGGCTGTGTCTGCCAGTACTGCCCGGCAGAGCTGATGCTTATGGGCATGTGAAACATCCTTTCTGTGGTAGCAAAGGTAATATCCTAAAATCCGTTGGGTTAATTGTATCGGAAGTTGGGGGGAGTGGCAAGAGACCAGACAAAAGATTTACAGAAGTTCTGCAGGGATTCGCTTGTCCCTGAAGTAATATTGACGCTCATGTTCGCCAATCGTGCGCAGTACCTTGCAGGGGTTGCCTACGGCCAGAACGCCGGAGGGCAGATCCTTGGTCACGACGCTCCCTGCACCAACAACAGTATTATCGCCAATGGTTATGCCGGGCATGACCATGACTCCGGCACCCAGCCAGCAATTTTTGCCAATGTGGATGGGGGCGTTGAACTGATACCCCTTAGCCCTCAGCTCCGGCAGCAAGGGATGTCCCCCCGTTGCCAGCACCACGTTGGGGCCGAACAGAGTATTGTCGCCCACGTAGATGTGGGTGTCATCTACCATAGTCAGATTGAAGTTGGCGTAGACATTCTTGCCAAAATGTACATGGTGGCCACCCCAGTTGGCGTGGAGGGGAGGCTCTATATAACAGCCTTCGCCGATTTCTGCAAACATCATGCTCAGAAGCTCTGCACGTTTCGTGCCTTCTGAGGGGCGGGTGTTGTTGTAATCGTATTGTAATTCCAGGCAGCGTTCCTGCTCCCGCATGATATCCGGGTCAGTAGGCAGGTAGAGTTCTTCTGTGTGCAGCTTGTCCCTCATGGTGGATACCTCCTATTAGAACACGTTTTCCTAAATACTATTATAAAGTCAGCTGAAAATAATAGCAATGCTTATGTAATGATTTGTAATATCGTAGCGCAGTTTTCGGGGCTGTTGCATGAGTGTAATTCCACTTATGCACAGCCCCTTTTCCTTGTTGATGTATAAGAAGTTCCTATTCGTTGTAAAATCCACTAAAAATGAGCACAAGATACCAGGCGGTCTAAAAATCGCCTTTTTTCTTGTGCTCTTATTTTGTATTCAGGCTGCGTTATTCACAGGGAACAGGTGCTGGCCTGCTCTGTCTGACTGGATTTTGCAGTGCAGCTTTTGAATATTGTAAGCCATAGCCACCAGCATGATCTCAACAAGGACATTTGCTGTGCCGCGGCTCAGGAACCTTCGGAAATTCATGTCCGCCTTCATCATTGCAAATGCACCTTCTGCCTGTATGCTTCGGTTTATGCGCAGTTGTACTCCTTCTTTTGAGGTTATACGTTCCAAATCTTCCTGACGTTGGCGCAGAAACTGTTTGGATACTTCAAAGTGCTTGGTTCTCTCCTCCAGCGGGGTCTTGCAATGGTTTCCGTGTATGCACTGGCTCTTCAGCGGGCAATTGCCGCAATCCGCAGAACTGTAAAGGGTTATATTTCTTTTGAATCCTGTCCGGCTGCTGCGTACGAATTCCTTTGCAGCTGCAAGCTTCCTGCCCTGGGCGCATAAATAGGCATCTTCTTCTGGCAGATAGGTCATATTCTCCCTGCGCCCGATATCCTTTTTCCATTTTCTTGTCTTGCTCTTCTCATAATTGCTGGGCTTTATGAAGGCGCGCTGCCCGTTGGTCTCAAGATAGAGGTAGTTCTCTTCGCTTTCGTATCCTGCATCCGCAACCACATTGGGATAGCGGCGCTGCAGATGTTTCTCCATATCCTGAAGGAAAGGAATGAGTGTGGTTGTATCTGTAGGCTGGGGACCGACCGATGCCCATGTGATGAATTCAGAGTCCGTACCGCACTGGATGTTGTAGGCGGGCTTAAGCTGGCCGTTCTTCATGGCATCTTCCTTCATGCGCATGAAGGTGGCATCCGTGTCTGTCTTGGCAAAGCTATTGCGGTTGCCTAGAATGTGCAGATATGTATTGTATTTTTTGAGCCGGGCAATGAACTCGTCCAGCTGCTCCATTGTTTTCTGCAGGGCAGTCTTGCGCTTGCCCGTTCCCTTGACGAAGATGATGTCCTGCGCCTTCTGGCATGCCTTGAGCTTGCGGCGGAGCTTTTTGAGGTGCCTGACATGGATTTCATCGCCGTAATGCAGAGAAAGCGTGAACGCTTCCCTGGCTTTGCTGACAAAGGCAGGAAGCTTTGCCATGAGCTTGGCTTTGTTTTTAAGGACAGCCTTCTTCCAGACAAATTTATACTTGTTGGAGAAAGACTCAATCTTTGTTCCGTCAATGAAGATGTCTTTAAGGGAAATGACACCGAACTGTTCAAGCAGGAAGTCCATCTGGGCAAACAGTTCCTTGATGCAGGGGGCCAGATGTTTGGAACGGAATCTTGAGATGGTAACATGGTCAGGGGCCGGCTTGCCTTCCAGCAGGTACATGAAGTTGATGTCCCTTCGGCAGGCAGTCTCGATCCTGCGTGAGCTGAAAATATGGTTCATTCCGGCATAAACAAGGATGGCCAGCATCTGCCTGGGCGACGCCAGATTTCGATCTATCCTTTGATAGGTCTCCTCCAGTGACTTTATATCCATACCTCCAATGCAGTGGCGAAGCAGGCGGACGGGGTCATCTTTGCTAACCTGAAATTCAAGATTTAAGGGGAGAAACAGTTGATAATTCTCTCCTAAAGACGTATACTCTTTCTGTGAATTTGGTTTTTGCATACCTAAATTCTACACCTAATCCCGGGGCTTGAATGTCCCGGGATTATCTTTTTGCATAAAAAATGAGGCTGCTGCACGTTTGGATTACGTGCAACAGCCCCGTTCGTCATCGCCTGGTGTTATGCAGCTTTCATCCCCAGCCACTTGGCGTAGTGTGGGAGCCTTGCGTAGCGCCTATCCTGCATCAGCTTATCGTGAACCTCCCGTTCGCTGAGGTTCCTCCAGCGTCCCTCGTCATACCTGTAGTTCTCCAGGGAGTCCAGGGCTTTTTCCGTCAATATCTTCACTTCAAAGAGGCTGGAGCCGTCATGGTCAGTGGTACGGATGAAAAGGTGGCCTCCTTCATCGTAGATTTCAACGTCATCGGCGCACTGTATGAGCTGAGAGAGCAGGAGATCGAAGATGCCGGTCTTGCCAGCAGGGTACTTGCCGTCCCAGCGTCCTACGGTTCCCTGCATGATAACCTGCCCGTCAACGGCGTTGTTTTTGAAGAAGTCTGTGAGCAGATTTCTCTCGCACTCCCAGATTTCCATGGCTTCCTCAGGATTTTCAAGGTAGTCCCAGCTGTTAAAAATAGTGCTCTTCTTCATTGTTGTCTCCTCCTGTGCAGAAAAAATCATCAGAACTGAATTCGGTGCTCTCATAAATATCAAAGATAATCCAATTGGGAACAATATTATCTGCTCTGGCAATTCCTCATATGAAGGGGTTCTGTCCTCGACCTCAGCCATATGCTCAGTGAGGTAGTTTTGTTTCAGTTCAAGCATTTGTTCGTGGGTCAACTCCGTAACCGTCATGAAATTAACCTCCTCTGGCTTCTTGGGTAGCGAGAATTATGCGGTTATCTCGCATTCCTATGTGTTTCAATCCTTTTTCTTGGGTGTGAGAAAATCCATCCTGTCCACAATGACCTCCATATCGAAACGGCGGTGGCCATTCTTGTCAGTCCAGCGTTTGGTTTTAAGTTTGCCGGTGATGCCAATGCGTGAACCTTTGGCGAGATGGTCTGCCATGGTGATAGCCAGCTGACTGAAGCCAACGATGGGAATGAAGTCGGCAGTGGGCTTCTGGTCAGAGTTCTTCTTTGAGCGCTGCTTGTCAACAGCCAGGACGGAGGAGGCTATAACGATAGATTTCTTGCCACCGTCTTTGTCATAGATGTTGAAGGAGATATCACTGGCCAGGTTGCCAATCAGGCTGACTTTGTTCATGGTGTTTTCCTCCTCAGTAGATGGCACGTTCAAGTATGATGCCGTATTCCATCAGATTGTTGGCTGATATTGGATCTTCAAAGAGTATGCGGTCTCTTACCTTGTCCAGGTCATAAGGCTCGATTTCTACGCCACCAAGTCGATACTCTTCCATGATGTGTCCCAGCAGTGCTTCCCGTCCCGCCTGAGTGTCGGTGTACACCTCCTCACTGTAGCTTCCCAGGATGGAATTTGTACTTTTCATCAGATTGCAGTTGTAGAACTCATATCCGGTGTCAACGTCCATGGTGTGCTCCTTTCTGGAGGCCCTTGCCAGCCCCTCTGCCAATTTTCTTTTTTTGACGGACATGAAATACCACCGTAGAGAATGAAGGGCAAGGACGCCCGCAGGGTGGCGCAGCTTTCCTTGCCCGGAATGAGCGAGGTGGTATCATGGCAAGGCAAAAAAAGAACCTGTAATCACAGGCTCTTGTGGTTTTTGTAATCTATCTGCAATGTGGTTGGGAGCAATGCTCTTGCAATTCTGTGTTATTTTATCGGGGCTGGAGAAAGTAAACTGAAATTAGATAAGAATCAGGAATAATTTAGCTGCATTAGAGGTGAGGAGGAGATAACTATGAGACACGGACATTTGGCACTGCCGGAGGGGCTTGATGAGGATTTGTATGGGAGCTATTGCCCGGAGCTTGACTGGCTTACAAGCGATGAGCTGGATAGCTTGCTGGATGGGGACATGGAAAAGGAGATGATGACATATGGCCTGGCAGAGTGACAAGCTGAAGGAAGCTCATAAGGAACTGGTGGACAAGGTAATAAAGGACATGGAGGAGGGAAAGGTTTTTTTCTGGGATTCGGAGCACTTGGGGCATTCGCCCAGGAACATTGACTCCCAGATAGTGAATGGCAGAGAAACCAAACTCTATCACGGAAAGAATAAATTCATCTTGTCATTTATTTCAATTGCTAAAGGATATAAGGACAGCCGCTGGGGTACTTATAATGCCATAGCTGCCGCAGGTGGTCAGGTTCGTAAGGGTGAGAAGGCAACTCTGGTAGAGGTCTGGGTTTGGGATAAGCCCGTAAAGCATAAGAATCCCAAGACCGGGAAATGGGAAACCGTATATCAGAAGGAATACAAGTATTACATGGACATGAGGCCTGTAAGTCCCGGGGCGGTACCCAAGGGGTTCATCCGCTTCGATGAAGATGATTTTGGAGGCAGGTACGGGGCTATCTACTACAGGGGCAAGCTTACAGACAAACAGGTGGCTGACTATGAGTTGATACCTGCCTGGGAGCGCGACAAGACGATGTGCAACGCGGAGCTTGCAGGAGGCAGGAACACGTCCATTGACCCCAAGGAGAAGCTTCTGAAAGAATTGGAGAAATCTCCCTTCAAGGGTTTGGCCAAAGGAGCATGATATGAAGCAGAAAAAGTATTTGGACGAGGCTTATCTCATGAAGGAAGCAGCCGAGGAAATGGGCTTCGACTATGAGGAAAACGAGCGTCTGCTGGGAGAGGCTGACAGGATAGAGAAATCAGTGACAGAAGCAAAGTCTGGAGAGGTGGCAGAAAATGGCAACCTACCGTGATATCTTTGACACACGGGACAGGCTGAATCCCAAGATCGTGGAACGGCTTAGGAAGTATGGCAATCTGGAGCCACCGGGCATTTATGGTCGCCCATACAATGGTGGGGCCAAGCATGGACAGGAATATCCACTGTCCAGAGCCAATTACCTGCGGCTGGTTACCATGCAGGATGATGAGCACAGGTATAAAGATCCACGCTGGGTGTGGCAGGAGACTGCCAGAAAGAATGGCTGGAAGCTCAAGCCTACCGCCAGGGCTGCGCAGCTTGAGGTGTACCGCAGAGGTGAAGACGGCAAATCGGTGCCGGAACTGTGGACTTTCTACAACGTGGAAGATTTTAAGAACTATCCCTATGAGCCTCTGGAGGTAAAGGGGGATAGGCCGGAAGATTTCCGTCAGGCCATAGGCATCCTCAAGGACAATGGCATAGATATATCATGGAAGGCGGGCAGTGAGCAGATTTTTGCGGCTGTCAAGCAATATGCCAAGGAGCGGGGCGAGGACGAATTCTCCGCTCCCATGACGGCCCATCTGTTTTTGAAGACCAATTACCTCAGCTACGATTATGAGAAGAATCCACTGTATACTGAGGCCCAGCTTAAGAAGCTCGAGTATAACACCAAGATTATCTTTGCGGCCATCAAGCGGGCGCAGAATCTCTATGACAAGCTGGAAAGCATACAGGAGAAGGTTCAGCGTCAGGAACAGGCTGTGACAGAAGCTGCCCGGGGCAAAGAGTTTGAGCCGAAGGTGCCGGAAGTGGCCAGGAATGGCCTCTTTCAGGATTTGTATGTGGATTTTGCCTGGAGCGAGACTCCTATCCGCAATGAAAAAGGGGAACCCTATAAGGAAGGTATTCACCTTAACGGCGAAGATGCCTATAAATTCCTGGCTGCCTTCAATGCGCTGGACAAGGAGGTTTTCAATGACAAGCTTCGGGGCTTTATGGGCTATAATAAGGTCAAGATGGCTATTTCCTATGGCAAATACCATGAGACTGAATATCGCATAAGGGAGCTGGGCAAGCTGAATTTCAAAAATGAAGCCAGCCTGGCCCGGGGGCTGGAGAGGCATTTCAATGCCTACAGGATTTCGCTGATTGAAATGCCGGAGCTACGGCAGAGCTTACTGCGGAAGAATCAGGGGCTGACAGACGAGCATATAGTTGAGAACTGCCAGGAAGCAAATGAGTTCTGCAGCAGGGAAATGCAGAAGATGCGGGCAGAGGAAAATCTATATCTGGAAATGCATCCAGAGATTCAGGCCATCAATGCCCAAAAAGCGGATACATTCATTTATGTGGTAAAGAAGGAAGATTTCAAAAGGATGCCCTCAGCTTATATCCTCTCTGCCCAGCTTGAGGAGTCTGCAGAATTGCAGGTGGCAGAGAAGTCCGGGGACTATCATGTGTTTAGAGAGGGCATGGGAATAAAAGCTGATGAAGTGGCTTTTGAGTCGTCAAGGCCAATAAGTGCCATGAAGGATAGCAGGATGCCTGTCTACATGGCCTTGGGCGTGGAGGATCAGGTAGCCTTCGTCAATATGCTGGGCAAGCTTAAGCTGGAGGTTACAAATACCGGGCCTATCATGGAGGGGCATGCGCCATCCAAGATGAAGTACTGGGGCATGTCGGCTATAGACGAGCTGGCCAGGCTCAAGCAACGGGACTTGGAAGCAGCCAGGCTGGTCAATGACTGGGGATTCATTGACAGGAAGGTAGTGGAGCAGCAACATCTTGTCTTGAGTTATGATGGCAAGAATTTGACTGAGATTACCTTTGAAGAAGGTTGTGGCAGACTTACAGGAGAGGCTTTGGGGCTTAGGCAAGTGGCAGAGGAGAACCCGGAAATCAAGGCAGTGCTATCATGTGCAGTCAAAATGAAAGGGGGAGCAGATTCCCCGGAAATTCGCGCACTGGTCAATGATGAGCAGGTTACACTGCCTAGTTTCGAGGAACGCCGGGATAAGGTGCTGGCAGCTAAACCAAACAGCCATGCCCTTAACAGAGACTGGTACAGGTACTATGAAAAGGCGGCTTTGCAGGATCTGACGGCTGCAACTAAGGAAGAAGTCATGGCTGGCATGGTGAAAATCATGGAGAAGGACGGACTAAGGCCCGTAAAGATAGCCAATATAGCTAGGACGAATCCGGGATTCAAAAATGATTTGCTGCCGGTGAAAGTGTACGGTGCGAGCAAGTCGAAGAGTGCTGGCGGCGAGAAGTCTGCCAGTACAGCCAGGGACGCTGGGAAGCATGCTGGTCAGAATCTGACCATGGAGGAGCAGGCAAACCGGGCGGCCAGGGAGGCAACAAAGAAGGAGCAGAAGGATCTCATCAAGGTTGCGGCTAAAGAAGCCCAAAAGAAAAAGCTCTCGCCGAAGGAGAGCTTGCTGCAGGGAATTGAAGGAGGAAAGGGGCAGGAGAGGAAGATGGAGATGGGGAAGTAAATATTATTTTGGAAGGCTGGCTGTTTGAGGTCAGCCTTTTTCATAGAGCTTCAAAAGGAAATCGTGCATTGAATGGAGAATAACGGACAATGGTACTTCACGGGGCAAGTTAGGGATTCGGTTTCCTTGAGTTGTTAGGGGAGGAATAGCTTTATGAAAAAAATGCTTGCTGGTGTATTGGCAGGAGCCATGATGTTTGCTGGAGGGAATGTCGTTTCAGCAGGAGAAACGGCATGGATGACTGCAAGTGATGTGAGCGTAGGCTATGTACAGCCTGGGATGTCCATGGATGAGGTCAGGAATATTTACGGCCCCTTGAAGGGAACCACTACTCATTATGATAAGAATGCCCTGGGGTATGGAGACACGGTCAAGATCATTCCCACCGCAGATGGAAATGCCGTTAAATCCATTCTGGTAGAAGGAAATAATGGTTGGGCTACTCCTGCTGGCATTACAGTGGGCATGAGCATTGACGAGGTGACTAAGATTTACGGTGATGGCTCTGTAAATCCAGTGAAACATAAATCTCATCATATGCCGGGCTTTGACTATTACACGTATTTCCCTGCTTCTGACCATATGATTTACCTGACCTTTGCCGCCAAGGACGGTAAGGTAGCATACATCAAGGCCGGGTCTATGGAACGGTGATAATGTTGCTATTTAATTCGATTTAGTATACTAACGGCAAAAACCGCCAGTCCAATCAAGGCTGGCGGCTTTTGCCGTTAATGGTGTTAGGGATTTATATTTGGAAAAAAGGGAAAGCGTGATTATCAACTGATGGGAATCTGATGGGAGGTAGGAACCTGTTCCTGGAGTTTGGGGAGCTGGACTTTCAGCACACCATCCTTGAAATCAGCAGTGGCCTTGGTTTTGTCAATGCCGCTGATGTAGAAGGAACGGGACATCTGGCCGTAGTTGCGCTCACGGCGGATGTAGTTGCCTTCGCTATCCTGCTCATCATTGTTTTCCTCCCTCTTTGCAGAGAGGGTAAGATAGTTGTTCTCGTAGCCGAGAGAAATATCCTCCTTTTTGAAGCCGGGAAGGTCGGCGGTAAGTTCATAGGCCGTGCCGTTGTCCTTGACATCGACTTTGAAGCCAGATGTGCTCGTTGCACTGGTGAAGGGAGTATCAAAGGCATCCAGCAGGTGATTGAACAAACGTCCTTCTTCCTTCATAATCTCATTACCTGTTGCAAATGGAACCAGACCAAACATGGTTGCTCAATCTCCTTTCATGGAATAAAAACTTTGTCTTCAGGGGGCTGAACCCTTTATCCTGGGGTCCTTTCCCTCTGGCAATTATTATTATACTCCTAAAGGTCAAAAAGTCAATAGGTCAAAAAGAAAAAATTATTCGTAGAGTATATCTTTGGGAAGCAAGGGGCTGCTGATACTGCGTATGCTGTCTAGGTCCAGTTCTGTCTTATCGCTGAAGATAAGTTTTTTGAAAGTCGTATCTACCCTTTTGATGGTGCCGCTTAGTATATGATAGGATCCGCCATCCTTATGGGAGTCCTGCACAAAGTATTCCACGGACACATGGGGGTGAGGGGATAAGCGCAGAAGCTGCTGCATGATGGTGTTCAGGTGCTCCTTTTCATCTTCGCCGAGGTTGGTTTTAGCAGTGGTGAGACGAGCAGTTTCGGTCGCCAGTGCCTCGTAGCCTGAAAGGGCTGCAAAGGGATTGAACTGGACTGCGCGTTTTTCCATGGATATAGGGAAGTATCGGGTGGAAATTGGCCGGGGGTGGTGTATAATATCTGCATAGGGCATTTTTGGCTGCTCTCCTTTTTCTGCTTGGATAGTATAGCATAATTTTGGCAATTATGAAATATATGTTCTATTAAAGTAAAGTACCAGGATTTTGAGTTAAGAAAGCAGTGGCAGAAGTTTTCCGGCTTTATGGCCAGATAATCCCGCGTGAGATTGAACACTGTGACGGCATTATGATTTGAGGTAGTAAAAGTTATGGATTTGAGTCGTATTCATCATGTAGCAATCATCGGCAGCGACTATGAGCGCAGCAAGCACTTCTATGTAGACATACTTGGTTTTGAAGTAATCCGCGAGAATTACCGTGAAGCACAGCAGGATTGGAAAATTGATCTGCGGCTTCAGGACATAGAGCTTGAGCTATTTATCAAGGCAGACTGCCCCCAACGTCCAGGCTGGCCAGGGAAGGAAGCATATGGACTAAGGCATCTGGCCTTTCGGGTGGATTCTGTAGAGGATACGGTAAGGGAACTTAATGCATTGGGCATTGAGACAGAACCCATTCGGCAAGATACATTCACCGGGGAGAAAATGACATTCTTCCATGACCCGGATGGACTGCCTTTGGAACTTCACGAGTAGGTGCTATTTATCTGCTTCGATGATGCCTATTGGGGTGTAGATCATGCCGTTCTTTCCTCGGTCAGAACGCATTAGTGATATTTCGGATACTTCCATGTTGGAGACAGGCAGGTTCATTTGCATTTTCTCCATGGTGTCCGTGGGTTCTCCTTTACGTACCAGATTAACGTGCGGAACAAATTTCTTACGGTCTTTCAAAAGACTGTGGTGGTTTGCGGGTGAAAAAGGCAAATGTGTCGGCCTTGATGTTAACGGCATCTTTGCCCATGGCAAGATAACCTTTGGCAGAAGAAAGATGACAGCCGATGTGGAGCATGATAATTCCTCCTAGCAATGATACGGAAATGAGGGAGAATGGAAAATGCATAGCAGCTTGAATGAGGCCGTGCAGAAATCTTTTGGCCAGGATGCGAGTGTGGAGTGGTCAGAGCCGGTTTCTGGCGGTGATATCAATGAAGCATATCATCTTTTGCTGACTGGTGGAGAAGAGGTGTTCCTGAAGCTGAATGCCAGAGCAGAGGAGAATTTCTTTCCGGCGGAAGCATATGGGCTGAAGTGTATGAAGGAAAGTGGTGCCAACGTACCTGAAGTGCTGGCAGTTGGGAAACTCACTGATGGTACGGGCTATCTTTTGCTATCCTATGTGAGAAGTGCATCCCGCAAGTCAGATTATTGGGTCAGCCTGGGTCATATGCTGGGCAGCATGCATAGGGCAGATACCATTAAGTTTACTGGCGGTAATGGGTATGGATTGAACAAGGACAACTACATAGGTGCCACCAGGCAAATCAATAAGCCCAAGGCTGGCTGGATAGAATTTTTCCGGGGAAACAGGCTGGCCACACAGATGAAAATGGCAGACCATTATTTTGATAAGGAGGATAAGCGGTGTTGCCGGAGAATACTTGACCATCTTGAAGATTTCTTGATAGAGCCTGAGTTTCCCTCTTTGCTGCATGGTGATCTTTGGAGCGGTAATGTGATGGTGGACAGCCAGGGGGAGCCAATGCTTATAGACCCGGCAGTTTATGTTGGGCATCATGAAGCAGATTTAGCCATGACGCAACTCTTTGGCGGCTTTGCTTCGGCCTTTTATGAAGCTTACCATGAAGTGGTCCCCAGAGAACCAGGTTATGCGGACAGGCGGGAGATATACAATTTGTACCACCTGCTGAATCATTTGAATTTATTTGGCAGGTCGTATATAGTTTCGGTAAGACGTATTTTAAAACGGTATTCTTAAGGAAATTTTCATTGGTGATGGTGAAGAATATATGTAGAATTATTTAGGGCAATGCTTTAGCTGCTGAAAGCAGGATTGGCAGTGCGGACGGTGCCAAGCTGACTGGAGTTTAGAAGGCAGAAGGCTGTTTCGACTTCTGGTGGAATATCTACATGAGTGATGAAGCCTTTGCCCTTGGGGCCGTAGCCGTTCTCATCATCCCTGAGTCTGGATATATCTCCAAGAAGCAGGGTCACATAATGGCTTATATCCCAGAGGCCCCAATATGGGCGGATGAAACGGAGCGTGCCGTTTTTTGCTGTAAGGTAGGGACGATAGGGAGCATAGTTTATGATGAGGGTATCCTGTCCCTGCAGTTCCTTGGCAAAAACTGCAGCCATGCGGCGCTGCATGGAGGGATCCTGCATGATGAGGAGGGATTTTGCTGGTATGGCTGCTTCTCTGAGCCTGGCCAGGGCATAAGTGACATTGTTGCCGCAGTTGGTAGACTTTGTTTCCAGAAGGATATCGTGGATGCCATGCTCCTGGGCCAGGTAGTCGGCTATCATTTCTGCTTCCGGCTTGTCCTCAGTGTCCATATCAGGGAATCTGGCCTTGAATTTGTCCCGGAGTGATTGGGTAGTATGGCCAATGCCGCCAACTATCATCAGATGGCGGGCCAGACCACGCTTCCATGTGGCGGCAGCCACGTCACAGCCGAAGGGGATGGTGCCGCCGAAGAGAATCAGTACATCTACATGGTCAAAGCCATATTTGCTTTGCAAAGTATTGTGAGTAAGTTTAGGCAGGTCACGGGTGCCGAGAAACCGGGTAAGTGTGTTGGCAGCATTGGCAAGCTGCTGCAGGTGATTGTTTTTAGGTTGAATCTGCATTGGACCGCGTCCTCTCTGTCAAGAAGTTTATGTACAAAGCATAGCTGATTTTATGGACGGATACAAGGAGTTAGTAAAGATTGGAAGATGAGCGCAATCAAACTGTTGGTAAGATAAGGAAGTAGTGAAATCAATGACGCAAAAGATATCCACAAGATTTATGGCACAGGCTGCCATTATTGCAGCCACCTATGTTGTACTGATCATTGTGTTTGCACCCATCTCATTCAGCGAGATACAGGTCAGGATAGCTGAGGCGCTGACCATACTGCCGGTATATACGGTAGCAGCGGTGCCGGGACTGGTTATCGGATGTCTCCTGGGCAACATCATAGGCGGGGCACCAATGCCTGATGTGGTATTCGGCACGGCAGCTACGCTGATTGGAGCAGTGGGGACCAGGCTGCTGCGCAGCAGGAGGCCTGTGATAGCTATAATTCCACCGATTGCAGCCAATATGGTGATAATCCCGTTCGTACTGCGTTATGCCTATGAAGTACCTTTGCCTATACCACTGATGATGGCAACGGTAGGCATAGGGGAAGCAATATCCTGCGGTATGCTGGGGCTTTTGCTGCACAGGGCTCTACAGCCCCATAGAAGCAGTGTGTTTAAGGCGTGAAGAGTGTGGAAGATGGGAAAATACATGATAGAGGAAAACATAATGCCTTGGGGCGGGCAGGTAGTGACGGTGCAGAAAAAGGCCATCAAGAATGTTTACTTGAAAGTGCTGCCGCCTGAAGGGAGCATACTCCTGTCGGTGCCGAAGGGGTATAGCAGGAAGGAAATAGAGGAGGTACTGGATAGCCGCAGGGAATGGCTGCTATCCAGGCAGCAGCTCATCAGGGAAAATGCCAGGGCATCAGTCAAGCGCCAGTATGTGACAGGGGAAAAGATACCTGTCTGGGGAAAGCCTTATGAACTGGTGGTGAGAGAAGTGGCAGGTAACAGAGCCAGGGTCACCTGCAAGGATGGCAAGGTGTTGCTCCTGGTGCCGGGATATGCCACCAGGGATCAAAGGAGGCAGGTTCTCAATGACTGGTACCGCCGCCAGCTTGAAAGAGTGGTGGCAGCAGAGAAAAGCCGGTTGGAATCCTTAGTGGGGAAGACAGCAGCGGAGTGGCGCTTCCGGGATATGCATACCCGCTGGGGCACTTGCAATGTGCGTGCCCGCCGCATTTGGCTGTCCATACACCTGGCCAAGCAGTCCCCGGAGGTTTTCAGATATGTAGCCATACATGAGCTTACTCATCTCTGGGAGGCTAATCACGGCCCGGAGTTCAAGGCGAGGATGGACAGGTACTATCCTGGGTGGCGAGTAGTCAGGAAGCAGATGAATATTGCAGCTGATTTCGAGTGATTAGGATTTTTACCCTTGAGAGTTTTATTTGTTAACCGTATGACGATTTAAGATTGCCGCGGTAAAGAGCACCTTATACGTATATATAGAAGGGAGCCGCCTGTTGATGTGAGTCAAGAGGCGGCTCTTTTGTGGTGCCAGGAAAAGAGGATAAGGCCTTCCTTGCATTCGTGTCCGGTTGACCATAGTGAAAAGCGCGGTGTGACTTTGGTTGTACGATGAAATCTGCGGCATCTGCCTGGACGAGGGATATATGTATGCAAAGGAGCAAGATTTTGCTTGACATAAGTGGTATTATATACTACAGTATAAGTGGTACTAAATACTACATGAGAGTTAAAGACCAGGATGGGGGATGGATAGTTATGCCAGAGGAAAGAAGTCAGGAGGAGCAAGAGTTCCTGAAGAACTATGACCCTTCCAAATACGAAAGGCCGTCAGTGACGGCAGATGTGGTGATTTTCACCATGGACGAGGACAATGAGCTCAACGTCCTGCTTATCAAGCGGGGAGGACATCCCTACAAGGATTACTGGGCCATCCCCGGGGGCTTCCTGGAGGCGGGCAAGGAGTCCGTGGATGAAGCGGCGGCCCGGGAGCTTTTTGAGGAAACGGGAGTGAAGGTGAGCGATGGCATTGAACTGCGGCAGCTCATCACCGTGGGGGCGCCGGACAGGGACCCCCGCACCCATGTGGTGAGCGTGGTTTATACAGCTTTGGTGCCCAGAGGATTGCTGAAGGACATCGCTGCCGGAGACGATGCCAAGGAAGCCCGGCTCTTCAAGGTACGCCGGGGCTATGACGAGCATGGGGAGCTTTCCACCTACTTTGTCACCAGCGACTGTTCCATCACCATGAAGCATCTGGCCTTTGACCATGCTTTCCTCATCAGCACCGCCATCAAGCGGCTGCAGGGCAGGCTCAGCTATACAGACGATGCCTTTGCCCTGCTTCAGGATAAGTCAAGGTTTGAAATCTACGAACTGATGAAGATTCACGAAGCCATTCTCTTTCAGAAGCTGGACCGCTCCAACTTCCGCAAGATGTTCCTGCGCAGCCTGGTGGACAGGCAGCGGGTGAAGGAGATAGGCAAGTACGATGCCTCCGGCAAGCCCAAGACCGCTTTGTATTGCTATCTGGAAAGGAAGGATTACGATGAAGGCTAAGAAAGTACTCATTGTGGTGGACATGCAGAATGACTTTATTGACGGGGCCTTAGGCTCCCAAGAGGCTGTGACCATCGTGGACAAGGTGGCGGAGAAGGTGAAGGCCGCCGAGGAGGAGGGCACGCTGGTGCTCTTCACCCGCGACACTCACGGCGAGGATTACATGACCACGGAGGAAGGGAAGAACCTGCCCGTGCCTCACTGCATAGAGCGCACTGAGGGCTGGCAGGTCAGCGAAAAGATTCCCTACCCCCAGAAATCCCGCAGCTTTGACAAGTTCACCTTCGGCTCTCTGGAAATGGGCACCTTCCTCAAGGAACTGGCCTTCCCTCCCGAGAGGGTGGATCTGGTGGGTCTTTGCACGGATATCTGCGTGCTGTCCAATGCGGTGATAGCCAAGGCGGCTTTGCCCAATGCTCACATCACAGTAGATGCCGCCTGCTGTGCGGGCGTGACGCCGGAGTCCCATGACACGGCTCTTTCCGCCATGAAGGCTATCCAGGTGGAAGTAGTGAACCAGGGTAGCGAGCCTTGGCGCAAGCAGTAAGCATGAAAAACTCAGACAGGAAGCAAGGAGGGGCAGGCAATGAAGTTCAAGCAGATCGTCAATTCACTTTTGGAAACAGACCTTTACAAATTCAGCATGGGCCAGGCCATCTTCCATCAGGCCAGCGAGTATGAAACCACCTGGACTTTCAAGTGCAGGAATGAGAATGTCCGCTTCACCCCGGAAATGGTGGAGGAAATCAGGGAGCAGGTCAAGGCCTTCTGCTCACTGCGCTTCACGGAGGAGGAGCTTTCCTATCTCTCCGGCATCAAGTGGCTGAAAAAGTCATATATCAACCATTTGCGTCTCTGGCGGCCCAATTTTGCCGACTTCAGGATTGAGGCCGGCGGGGAGAAGGGCCTGGTTATCGAGGCTGAGGGCACTCTCCTTGACACCTCAATGTACGAGATTCCCACCCTGGCTATCGTGAACGAGGTTTACTACCGCTTTCGGGATGATTATGACAAGCTGGTGGCAGATGCCAAGCGCCGCACCGAAGCCAAGGCAGAAATGCTCCAGATGGGCCAGTACTGGCTGCCTGTGTTCTCCGAGTTCGGCCTGCGCAGGCGCCTTTGCGCAGAGGTGCAGGAGTACGCCATCAAGCGGTTTTCCAGCCTGGACAATTTCGATGTCTTGCGCTCCACCTTTGTGGGCACTTCCAATGTGTACCTGGCCAAAAAATACGGCGTGAAGCCCGTGGGCACCATGGCCCACGAGTGGATCATGTGCATGGGGCAGGGCAACCACCTTTACAATCCCGCCTACTCCAACAAGGTTGCGTTGGAAGCCTGGGTGAAGGAATACGGCGTGGACAACGGCATTGCCCTCACCGACACCATCACCACCGACTGCTTCCTGCGGGACTTTGACAAGACCCTGGCCACCCTGTTCAGCGGCGTGCGGCATGACTCAGGCGACCCCTTTGTCTGGGGAGACAAGATGATTGACCATTACACCCGCCTGGGCATTGACCAGAGAACCAAGACCCTGCTGTTTTCCGACTCCTTGAACTTCGAGAAGGCCGATAAGATTGCCCACTACTTTGAAGGCAAGGCCAGGGTGGCCTTCGGCATCGGCACCTATATCTCCAACGACACCTATGTGGAGCCGCTGAATATCGTCATGAAAGTGACCAGATGCAACGGCCAGCACGTAGCCAAGATTTCCGACACCCCCGGCAAGGGCATGTGCAAGAGCCAGGAGTATGTGGACTACTTGCAGCGGGCCATTGATTACAGGCTGGTCAATGATGATTGAAGAAAAGGAGCGTTTCTTATGAACAAAGCAAAATATCCTTCTTTTGAAGCAAAAACAGATGCGCAGAAAATCGCAGACTTTATCAAGAGCTGGTTTGACCAAAACGGCCCCACTGCCAAGGCCGTAGTGGGCCTCTCCGGGGGCAAGGATTCCACGGTGGCCGCTGCCCTTTGCGTCAAGGCGCTGGGCCGTGACAGGGTGGTGGGTGTGCTGATGCCCAATGAGGTGCAGCCGGACATAGACGATGCCAAAGCCGCCGCTGCCCACCTTGGCATCAAGTACCGGGTGGTGAATATCGGCCGGCCCTTCCAGGCCATGCTGGAAGCCTTGCAGACTGAGGATAGTGCAGACTTCACCATCACGGCCCCCCTGCGCCAGAACCTTGCGCCCCGCCTGCGCATGGCTACCCTTTACGCCGTAGCCCAGGGCCTGCCGGAAGGAGGCCGTGTCATCAACACCTGCAACCGCTCCGAGGACTATGTGGGCTACAGCACCAAATACGGCGACAGCGCCGGTGACGTGGCCCCGCTGGCCGCCTATACAGTAGACGAGGTCATTGCCATCGGTGAAGTCATGGGCCTGCCCCAGGAGCTGGTGCACAAGGCACCCTCCGACGGCCTCTGCGGCAAGACGGACGAGGACAACCTGGGCTTCACCTACGCCGTTCTGGACAAGTACATCAAGACAGGCCTGTGCGAAGATGAAGCGGTGCGGGCAAACATTGAGCGCCGCCACAAGCTGAATCTCCACAAGGTCAGCCTTATGCCCATGGTGGAGCGGTGATTTTGCCAGAGAGGCTCTACAGATGAGGCCGTAAGCAAAATATCTGCCCCTTGGCGCAGCCCAAAGGCAGGTAGAAATAACCAGTTGATGATCTGCATTTTTAATGAATTTTTCATCTATACTTAAGCAACCTTTAATGTATATTGTTTATAATATCAACAGATTTAAATGAAAGGACAGATAGTATGATGATAAACAAATTCACGAAAGCGAAGTACAGATCGTTGGCTCTGGCTTGTGTGTTGGCCTTGAGCACGGGGGCAGTGGGTATGGCCGCCCCTGCAACTGGCGTTATGCCCACTCCTCCTGCCCATGAGGCAAACGGCTTGCCTCCCGGCCCGCCTCCTGAAGGTATGCCGGGGATGCCAGAGGGGCAGATGAAGAAAGCCTCCGAGCTTTCCGCTGCCTGCCTGGTGGACGGGGAGAGCCAGTCTCTTGAGGGACAGGACTTTGCTTCCGGCGGCACCGATGAAAGCGCTGTGCTGGTGAGAGGCGGCGGCAGTCTGAGCCTTAGCGGCACTGCCCTTTCAAAGACTGGGGATTCCTCAAGTGCTGATGCCAGCAATTTCAATGGACAGAACTCAGTTTTCCTCTGCGCCGACAACAGCGCGGCACATCTGAGCAATGTCACTTTGGAATCAGATGCCGATGGGGCCAATGCGGTGTTCTCCACGGGGGAAAAGTCCGTGGTCACGGCAGAGCATATCAAAATCCATACGAAGAACAATTCCTCCCGTGGCCTTGATGCCACCTATGGGGGCACCATCAAAGCTAGTGATGTGGACATTACCACTGAAGGCGCTCACTGCGGCGCTTTGGCTACCGACAGAGGCGAGGGCAATGTGCTGGTGGAGGGAGTCAGTCTCACCACCCACGGCGAGGGCAGCCCCTGCATCTATTCCACAGGCAACATCCAGCTCACCAACGGCAAGGGAGAAGCCACCGGCAGCGAGATTGCCGTGGTGGAAGGGAAAAACTCCATTACCCTCAAGAACGCTGACCTGACGGGCCATGTGAAGCACGGCGTGATGCTCTATCAGTCCTTCTCCGGGGATGCCGGTGTAGGCGTGGCAAAGTTCACCGCTGTGGATTCAAAGCTCACCAATATGTCCGCTGGCCCCATGTTTTACATCACCAATACTACCGCCACAGCCAGCCTGAAAAACACCCAACTGGTGCAGGCAGGCGGCTCCAAAACACTGGTGCAGGTCACCAGTGACCGCTGGGGCACCACGGACAAGAACGGCGGCGACTTCACTTTGGACGCAGAAGATCAGCTTCTGGAAGGGGATGTGCTGGCAAACAGGATCAGCCAGGTGACACTGAACCTTGGAGAGGGAGCTGTGCTGAAAGGAGCCGTGAACCCAGACAACCAGGCAGAAAAGATGACCGTGAACCTTGCCCAAGGAGCAAAGTGGGAACTTACGGGGGATGCGTATGTCACTTCCCTCACAGATGAAGACATAAACTTCAGCAACATTGAATCCCACGGTCACAACATATACTACGACAAGTCAGAAAACAGCCCCGGGGGCAAGACCATCAAGCTTCCCGGCGGCGGCAAGCTGATGGCGCATTGAAATATTTTATACATATGGTATATGCATAAAGTCCAGCCATAAATCAGAAATAACTCTGATTTATGGCTAGCTTTTTTATACCTTTTAGCTGGCCTCATTGCTCTAGGCTGCACATGGTATTGAAGATTAACTTTTCCAGTATCGAATACATTTTTGTTACTTTCTGCACCATACCTTAAGGCAGGATTCCTCCAGTTGCCACCGGCATCATACGTTTTGATTTATCTGGATTTGTGAAAGAGTGTGGAAGAAACTGCGTTAACCTGTAAAATATGGTATAATTATCTTAATTTATACAGACTGAAAGTCACATACGAGCAAAAAAGGTGATAAAAATGGCAAAGATAACGGTAGTGGGCCTTGGCCCTGGCAGTCTTTTGGACATGACGCCCCGGGCCTTGCAGGCAATCGAGCAGGCAGAAGTGGTGGCGGGATATAATACTTATATCAAGCTCATTGAAGAACTTTTGGAAGACGGCTCCAAAGAGGTCATTGGCACTGGCATGATGCAGGAGATTGACCGTTGCCGCATGGCGGTGGAAATAGCTGCTTCCGGCAAGGAAACTGTGGTTGTCTCCAGCGGTGATGCCGGGGTTTACGGCATGGCAGGCCTGGTGCTGGAACTGATTCTGAAGCTGCCGGAGGAAAAGCGTCCTGAGTGGGGCGGCGTGGTGGCAGGTGTGTCGGCTGTTAACGCAGCTGCTTCCATCCTGGGGGCACCGCTGATGCACGATTTTGCGGTCATCAGCCTTTCCAATCTCCTGACGCCCTGGGAGACTATCAGGAAGCGCATCGAGATGGCGGCGGAGGGGGATTTCGTCACCGCACTCTATAACCCCAAGAGCAAGAAACGGGTGCAGAATATCGAGGCAGTGCGGGAAATCATGCTGAAGCACCGCAGCCCCGACACCCCCGTGGGCATTGTCACCGCAGCAAGCCGGGAGAAGCAGTCTAAGGTCATCTCTACCTTGCAGGACTTTACCAAGGAAGAAATCAACATGTTCTCCCTGGTCATAATCGGCAATTCCCAGACTTACGTGCAGGAGGGCTGGATGGTGACACCCCGTGGCTATGAGAAAAAGGAGACGCTCTAAATGATTTTCGTCATGGCAGGAACCAAGGACGGCAGGGAACTGGTGAAAATGCTGCTGGCAGCTGGCTATCAGGTGACGGCTTCGGTGGTGAGTTCTTACGGCAAACAGCTGCTGGAAGAAAACAAAGGTCACAGTCTGGTGGTAAATGACGAACCCATGGACGGTGAGGCACTGGAGAAATATTTCCTGGCACATCACATAGAAGCCTGTGTAGATGCCAGCCACCCTTACGCCGTCAATGCCTCCCAGAATGCCATGGCAGCCTGTCACGGTGTGAAAATCCCTTATCTGCGCTATGAACGCAATCTTACCCGGCTGGATTACGAAAAGACTGTGATAGTGCATAGCTATGAGGAAGCGGCGGCAGAAGCGGCTAAGCTGGGCAAGGTGATTTTCCTCACCACCGGCAGCCGTAATCTCAGCAAGTTCACCTCAGCAGAGTGTCTACGGGATTGCCGCTTGATAGCCAGGGTGCTGCCTACAGCAGAGGTAATTGGCCTTTGTGAGGATTTGGGGCTGGCGCCTGACCAGATTGTGGCCCTGCAGGGGCCTTTTTCTGCCGCCCTGAACAGGGAGCTGTTTCTGAGATATGAGGCGGAGGTTATCATCACCAAGAACAGCGGCACATTGGGTGGCACGGATACCAAGGTACAGGCAGCAGCGGAACTGGGCCTGCCCCTCATTGTCATTGACAGGCCGCCCTTGGCTTATGACTGCCTGTGCAGTACTTTTGACGAATTAAAAGATAACTTGCATGACCTGCTGAAGGAGGATGCCTAAGATATGAATTTCATCACCAAGCCTATGGAAATCGAACATCGCAGCATGGAGATCATTGCTCCTCATCTGGCGGGGTTGAACCTCAGCGAAGCAGAAACCAAAGTCTACTCCCGGCTGATCCATGCAGCAGGAGATGTGGACTATGCTCCCCTGATACATATTCACCCTGAAGCCATCAGTAAGGCGCAGGAGGCCTTGCAGGCAGGCTGCGACATCTACACAGATGTGGAAATGGTGCGCACGGGCATCAACAAGCGCAAGCTGGCAGCTTTCGGGGGCCGGGTCCATTGCCTGATTGCCGATGAGGACATCGCAGAACTGGCAAAAAAAGAGGGCATTACCCGCTCCATGGCTGCCATGCGCCATTTTGGCAAGGCACTGGACAAGAACATTGTAGCCATTGGCAATGCCCCTACGGCACTCTTTGAAGTTCTGCGCCTGATGGAGGAAGAGGGAGTGCGCCCTGCCTGCATTGTGGGCATTCCCGTGGGCTTCGTGGGGGCGGCTGACTCCAAGGAGGCTCTGCGCCAGCAGGAGATGGTGCCTTATATCACTGTAGAGGGCACCAAAGGCGGCAGCCCCATTGCGGCAGCTGCCATCAATGCCATGATGTACCTGATCGATGATACCCGTCCCTGAAGGAGGCTGCCCATGGAAAGGCATATTCCCCGTCTGGTCATCGCCGCCACCCAATCCGGGGCGGGCAAGACCACCATTGTCACGGGACTGCTGGCGGCCCTGCGGGAAAGGGGCGTGGCTGTCCAGTCCTTCAAGGTAGGGCCGGATTATATTGACCCCGGTTATCATCAACTGGCCTCCGGGCGTCCCGGCATGAATCTGGACACCTGGCTGACTCCGAAAGAAAAACTCGCTGCTTCTCTGGCAAGGGAAATGGAAGGGGCGGAAATCGCCCTTATCGAGGGGGTTATGGGCCTCTATGACGGAGGACGGCAGGGCATCAGTTCCACGGCAGAGATTGCGAAAATCTTGCAAGCGCCCGTGGTTCTGGTCATTGATGCCAAGTCCATGGGGGCCTCTGCCGCAGCCATTGCCCTGGGATTTCGGGATTATGACAGAGAAGTGAAAATCGCCGGAGTGATTCTCAACCGGGTTGGCTCCGATACCCATGAGGCCATGCTGCGTGAAGCCATGGCCGGCATTGGCATGTCCGTTTTCGGCGTGCTGCGGCGTCAGGAGGGACTGGGCATGCCAGAAAGACACCTGGGCCTGGTGCCGGTGGAAGAGCGGAGCGGTGCAGATGAACCTGCCAGGAAAGCCGTGGAGGCCATGGGCAGGGCTGTGGGAAAACAGGTAGATGTGGACGCTCTACTGAAACTGGCTGAGATGGCAGAGCCTTTGCAAGCTGAAACTGCAGAAGGGAAGGGGAACAGCGCCAGACCTGTCTGCCGCATAGGCGTGGCCAGGGACGAGGCCTTCTCCTTCTATTATCCCGCCAGCTTGCAGGTGTTGAAGGATCTGGGCGCAGAACTGGTGTCCTTCAGTCCCCTGGCTGATGAGTCCCTGCCTCAGGTTGACGGTCTGCTCATAGGCGGCGGCTTCCCTGAGATGTTTGCCAGGCAACTGGAGAATAATTATTCCCTGCGCCGGGAAATAAGGGAAAAGGCCTTGTCAGGCCTGCCCATCTACGCTGAGTGCGGAGGCTATATGTACCTGATGGAAAGCCTGCAGGATTTTGAGGGACAGGTATATGATATGGCAGGCATCTTCCCTGGCAGGGCGGTGATGACCAGCAAATTGCAGACTGTGGGCTATATCGAGGCCCGCCTGGCAAGTGATACGGTGCTGGGCAGGAAGGGAAGCTTTATCCACGGACACGAGTTCCACTTCTCAGTGGAAGAGGATAAGGGAGAAGCAGCAGAGCGGCCCTTTGAGTTCACCCGCCTGCGGAACGGCCAGCGCTATGGGGCAGGACGGCTGCGCAATAACACCCTGGGCAGCTATCTGCACCTGCATTTCGCAGGCTGCCCGGAGCAGGCAAGAGCATTTGTGGAGGCATGTGCGGCATGGAAAGAGAGACACTGAAAGCAAAGACCAAGCTGATACTGGTGACCGGCGGTGCCCGCTCCGGCAAGTCTGCTTTTGCGGAAGAATATGCCCAGGCAGCTGCCCCCGAGGGTAAGGTAGCCTATATCGCCACTGCGCAGATATGGGACGAGGAAATGAAATTCCGGGTCAAAAGGCACAGAGCAAGGCGTCCTGCAAACTGGCAGACCTTTGAAGCCCCCACGGAACAGGAGGTGCTTTCTGCTCTTAAAGAAGCAGGTGACAGTTGCGAGGTAATTCTCTTTGACTGCCTGACTCTCTACCTCAGCAATTTTCTCTGCAGCTGCACAGAGAGCGAGCTGCATGAGGAAGACAGGCTCTACAAGCAGGCAGAGGAAATGGGAGCAAGGCTTTGGGAAACTGTCTCTCAGATGAAGCATGCCCGGGCTGTTGTCATGGTTACCAATGAGGTGGGGGCGGGTATTGTGCCGGAAAATCATCTGGCCCGGCTATATCGTGACCTGTCAGGCCTCCTGAATCAGCAGCTGGCATCAAAGGCAGAAGCCGTATATCTGACAGTCTGCGGCCAGGCCGTCAATCTCAAGAAGCTGAACTGCACAGCAGAGAAAGCCGCAGAACAGGATTTGGGACTCCCTGGCTATTTGTGAGCAGCCGGGAAAATGATAAGATAAGTGGGGCTATTGCACAAGTGGAAGGAGAAATAACTTGGAGAACGTAAAGAAAAAAATTGCAACTCTTTCGCTGGGAGCGGCCTTGGCGATTTCTCCGGCCATCTTCCCGGGCATGTTATCAGAATATGCAGGTTTTTGCATGACTTGCGAGGCTGCCAGTCATGTGGATGCCTCCCTTCGGCCTGTTCAACTGGCAGTGAATACCCACCTTACGGTAGACAGTGATGCTGAAGGAGACCTTTTGCGCAGCTCACGCACCACTGTGAATCTGGTTGGCAGCGGCCAGAGCACAGAGGCCTTGCAACAGGCACTTTGGCAGTATAGCAAAGAGGCAGTGGAAAGACGTCAGCATCTGCGCGAAGGGATGCTGGTCACAGCAGCCGCTGACCGGGCCGAAAGAAAGGCGTACGGTTCATACTCATTTGTGCCACACGAGGCACTCTCAGATGTTTTTGTGCGCCGCGCCGATACCCTGGCAGTGAGCCTGCTGGAATATGGAGAAAGCTATGAGGGCGGTGCCCACGGCTCCTATGGTGTATGGGGACGAAGCTTTGACACCCAAACGGGCAAAGAGCTCACCCTTGGGGATGTGTTTGTGGACAAGAAAAAGCTGATGGCTGCTATAGAAAATCGCTTGCAGCAGGATTACCCCAAGGCTTCTTTCATGGAAAGCGGCGGCACCGAGCTCGTGAGGGAAATGACAGAAAAGATGGTGGGAGATGGCACCATCTCTTGGACCCTTGACCCTTGCGGGGTGACCTTTTATTTCAATCCTTATCTCATTGGCAGCTACATGGAAGGTATTTTTGCAGCCACTATTCTCTTTGACGAGCAGCCTGAGCTTTTCAAGGATAAGTACCGCCATGCACCTGCCTCCTACTGCATGGAAATTTTGCCATATCAAAAGATGCGCACGGCTTATGCCAAAGGCAGGACTGGCACTATCTGCGTGAGCCAGTCAGACAGCGGCATTCTCATTAAGCTGGATGACAATGAGCTCAATGATTACGGTGAAGCAAGCGGCTTGCGTCCTGTGGTGGTGAGCCTTGCTGACGGGCGCAGGTATCTTTATGTGGATGCCCTGGAGGCAGGCGATATATGGGAGACCACAAGCGTATACGATATATCCGGCAAAGTTCCCGTCCTTGTCCCCCAGCCCAAGCACATGACACGAAGGACAGACATTCCGGAAAACTATGCTTCCTTTACAGAGGATAGTGATCCGGACAAGGTTTTCTATATCATGGCTGATCCCATGCATTTCCAGATGAGCGACTTGTCGGCAGGAGGCGGCGACCTCCTGCGCGAATGCCGTGTAGGAAAGAGTGGTGCTCCGGAAGTAATAGTGGAAACGCAGCCATGAGGCATAAACCCTTCTATACAGTTACGAATCAGCAAGTATTGGCACGGGGAAGACCCCGTGCCAATTTCCTTGTTTTATGGTACAATCATCATAGTTTATGCGAGAGCATGGGGAGCGGGAAGTTGCTCCCTTAGAAAGTATGAGTATTTGATTTCAGCAAATCCGCACTACTATTGGAGGTCTTTTCCATGTCTAAGAGCATCATGCTGATGGGGACCAGTTCCCATGTGGGCAAGAGCATCATCACCACGGCTCTTTGCCGTATCTTTCGCCACCAGGGCAGAAAGGTGGTGCCCTTCAAGGCGCAGAATATGGCTCTGAATTCCTATGTGACCCGTGAAGGGCTGGAGATGGGCCGGGCTCAGGTGGCCCAGGCAGAGGCGGCCGGGCTGGAGCCTATGGTGGACATGAATCCCGTGCTTTTGAAGCCTACAGGACATTCCTGCTCCCAGGTCATCATCAACGGCAAGCCTGTGGGCAATATGAGCGCCCGTGAATATCATACAGGCTATTCTCTGAAGGCTTTTTCTGCCGTCAAGGAAGCGCTTTTGCGTCTGCAGGAGAATTATGAGGTGCTGGTCATCGAGGGGGCGGGCAGTCCTGCTGAGGTGAACCTCAAGGCCAATGATATAGTGAATATGCGGGTGGCAAAGCATCTGAATGCCCCGGTGCTGCTGATTGCAGACATTGACCGTGGCGGTGCCCTGGCTTCCCTGGTAGGCACCCTTGAGCTCTTGGATGAGGACGAAAGAGCTCTGGTCAAGGGGCTTATCATCAATAAGTTCAGGGGAGATATAACCCTCCTGCAGCCAGCTATAGATTTTCTTGAGGAAAAGACTGGCAAGCCTGTGCTGGGAGTGGTGCCCCATATTGACGAGATGGGCATCGACGATGAGGACTCAGTCTCTTTGGAAGAAAAGCAGTCCGCCCCCGCCAAGGATAAGGACAAGCTGCGGCTGGCAGTAATACAGACGCCAAAGATTTCCAACTTCACGGATTTTTCCAGCCTGGCGGCAGAACCAGATGTAGAGCTTTACTATGTGCAGGAAGCCTCCGGTCTGGGCGAGCCCGATTTGATTCTCCTGCCTGGTTCCAAGAACACCACAGAAGATTTGCTCTACCTGAGGGAGAGCGGCCTGGAGCTGGCTGTCAAGGAGAAGGTGCAGCAGGGCACACCCCTCTGGGGCATCTGCGGAGGTTATCAGATGCTGGGTGAGAAGATACGAGACCCAAGGCATATGGAATCTGGCCATGACGAAGTGGAGGGGATGGGCCTGCTGCCCATGGTGACCACTTTCACCGCAGAGAAGCTGCTGACCCAGGTTAAGGCTTCCTGCAAGGATTTGTGCTTTGCTGATGGGCGGAAAGCCATGACGGCTGACAATATGCCCGGCTATGAGATACACATGGGGCAGACCGAATTCACCGCCCAGGTGAAGCACCCCTTTGTCATCAATTGTTCCAATGGACAGGACACTGCAGGAAGCGATGGGGCGGTGAGCACTGATGGCAGGGTGCTGGGCACTTATATCCACGGCATCTTTGACCATGACGGCTTCCGTCGCCAGCTCCTGAACGTGCTGCGTCAGCAAAAGGGCTGGGAGGCTTTGCCGGAGCAGCGCAACCAGCACCGGGACAAGGAAGCTGCTTATGACAGGTTGGCAGATGTTGTAGCTCAGAGTCTGGATATGGAAAAACTGGCAGAAATCATGGCAGGAGGTGAGGACAGCTCATGCTGACGGCTATCTCCGCCTTCCTCATAGATGCCATTATCGGGGATCCCAATGGCAAATGGCATCCCGTTGTCCTGATGGGCAAGCTGATATCCTTTTTGGAAAGGGCCTTTTACCGCCCTGAGGACAGTGACGGCAAGAAATTTGCCATGGGGTCCATGCTGGTGATTATAGTGCTGCTGATCTCTTATGATGCAGCAGCTGCTCTGATGCATTTTTCCTACTATCTGCCCGGCTGGGGCAGTGCCATGGTGGGGGCCCTGATCTTATCCTTCATGATTTCCCCCAAGAGTCTGGCCAAAGCCGGCAAAGGCATTTGCGCCCTGCTTTTGTTGGGCAATCTTGAGGAAGCCCGCCAGAAGGTGGGTTGGATAGTGGGCCGGGATACGGATAAATTAAGTGAAGCCGAGATTGCCAGGGCTACGGTGGAGACTATTGCGGAAAACACCGTGGACGGAATCATTGCCCCCCTGTTTTTCTTCGCAATTGGCGGCGTGCCCTTGGCGGTGCTCTACCGGGCTGCCAATACCATGGATTCCATGATTGGCTACAAGAATGAGAAGTACCTTTACTTTGGCCGGGCGGCTGCCAGGCTGGATGATGCCCTGAATCTGATTCCTGCCCGTCTGACAGGCCTGCTCTTTATCGTAAGCGCCTGGCTCTTGGGCTTTGATGCCCGCCATGCCCTGAATACTATGAAGCGGGATGCGGACAAGCACCCCAGCCCCAACGGCGGCTATGCGGAAGCTACGGTGGCAGGAGCTCTGCATATCCGGCTGGGAGGAGTCAATTCCTACTTTGGCAGGGAGAGTTTCCGCGCCTATATGGGGGATCCCATCCAGGTGACGGGGCCAAAGCACATCATGGAATGCATTCGCATGATGTATACAGCTACGGTGCTTTACCTCATCGGTTTCTATATCGTATTCCAGTGTTTGGGTCACAGCCTGTACTGAGGGAGGGAACTCATTGCGCTTATTTTTTGTTGCCTTGCAATTTCTCACCAGAATCCATATTGTGAAACAAGATAGCTGGACGGCGGAGGATTTTGGTCATTCCACCAGATTTTTCCCTTTGGTGGGGCTGGTGCAGGGCGTCATCTACCTGCTCTTTGCCTGGCTGCTGCTGCCTGTTTTGGGACAGTCTGCTGTCTTTGCTTCCCTGATGCTCATTCTGACCATCATCATCACCGGGGGGCTTCACTATGATGGCTTCATGGATACCATGGACGGCCTGCTTTCCGCCCGCAGCCGGGAGCGCATGCTGGAAATAATGAAGGACAGCCGGGTGGGCTCCTACGGCGCCCTGGCAGCTATCTGCCTCATCCTGCTGCAGTGGTCCCTGCTGAGGGAGATAGACGAATCTCTTATCTTTCTGGCTGTCTATACCATGCCCCTGATAGGCCGCATGGGCATGGTGCTGGTAATCGCCGCCTTCCCTTATGCCCGTCCCCAGGGGCTGGGCAAGGCATTTGCCGATATGGCGGACAGGGGTACCTTGCTGGTAGCAGGTGTCACCACCCTGGCAGCCCTCATTCCTTTGGGCCAGGCGGCCATGGCAGCTCTGGCAGCAGGCCTGGCGGCAGCTTATCTCTTCGGCCACTATGCAAGCTCCAAGCTGGGAGGGGTAACAGGAGACGTCTATGGTGCGGCAGAATTGCTGACGGAAGCGACAGTGCTGGCCAGTATTTTGGCAATTGGCAAATTTGCATAGTAAAAGACCCGGCTTCCTAAAAGAAGCCGGGTTGAATTTCTTATGGTCGGGATGACAGGATTTGAACCTGCGGCCCCTTCGTCCCGAACGAAGTGCGCTACCAAACTGCGCTACATCCCGTTAGCTAGTGTAAATATTATATCACAAGCAAAGAGATTTTGCAAAGTGCAAGAAAATATTAGCGGGAAAAAGGAATTTTCGTGCCTCTTAACGAAATACACATCATAATACAAATGCAAGCGTGAGGAGGTTTTATCATGGGCAAGATAAATAAGATATTAGTGCCGGTGGACGGTTCCGTAAACGGCTGCAAGGCGGTTGATGAGGCCATCTTCTTTGCGGAAAAATGCAAGGCGGATCTTGATTTCGTATATGTGGCCAGCAATATCAACAAGGATATTCCCAGCCATATCGTCTTTGACCGCATTTGGGAGAAGATTCCTGCTGACCTGCGTGCGGCCAAGCATGTGGAAACCGGCAGCATCCACAAGGCTATCTTGAGAGTGGCAGAACAGGAGAAGAGTGACATGATCATCATGGGCAGCCGCGGTTTGGGGCTTTTCAAAGGGGCCCTCATTGGCAGCGTCAGCCAGAAGGTAGTGGAAGAGTCCACTATACCTGTAATGGTCATCAAGTAAACCTATAAATTTTGTGAATTTGTAGGTTTACAAGCTCTTTGGCACATGATATACTTAAGAAGTTGATTATGTACTTGAGTGTATTTTTAATCGTGAGTGCTTTGACTGACAGGTTTGACGTCATTTGAATTTAAGCGTTTTGGAAAGAGTGGGCTTAGGCTCACTCTTTCATGTTTATGTAAAGAACTTTCTTCAGGCAGCTCACAGATGGAGGTGGAAAGATGGCCCGCAAAGAAAATATCGAACAGCAGGTGGAAGAAATCGTCCTGGAACTGCTGGAGGGACAGAGCGAAATCGAGATGGTGGACGTGGAGTACGTGAAGGAACGTGACTGGTACCTGCGCGTCTTCATCGACAAGGAAGGCGGCATCGAGATAGATGACTGCCAGGCCCTCAGCGAGAAGCTGGAAGAGCGGCTGGATGCAGAAGACTTCATCACAGACAGCTACATATTGGAAGTGAGCTCCCCGGGCATTGACCGGGTACTCAGGAAGCAGCGTGATTTCCAGCGTGAGCAGGGCAAGAAGGTGGACGTAACCCTTTATGCTCCCCTGGAGGGCTCCAAGGAGAAGGATCTCACAGGAGTGCTCACCGGCTTTGATGAAGAGAGCATCACTCTGGACGAGGAACTGAAGCTGCCTTTGGAAAAGACAGCCCAGATTCGTCTGCATATAGATTTTTGACAGGTAATATAGGGCATAGCCCTTTGATTTAGGAGGAAAGTTATTTTGGCAAGAAGAGCTACTAAAGCTAAGGCGAAGGACAGCGGGCAGGAATTTCTCACTACCCTTCGTGAGTTGGGCGCAGAGCGCGGCATTGATGAGAATGTGCTTTTTGAGGCTATTGAGGCAGCCCTGATTTCTGCTTACAAGCGGAATTTCGCCTCTGCCCAGAACGTGCGCGTGACCCTCTCCCGTGAGACGGGACACTACCATGTGTACGCCATCAAGACTGTAGTGGATGAGACTGAGGATGAAATCACGGAGATTTCCCTGGCTCAGGCCCGCACCATTCGCCCCGAGTACGAGGTGGGTGACGTTATCGAAATCGAGGTCACTCCTGCCAACTTCGGCCGCATTGCTGCCCAGACTGCCAAGCAGGTGGTGGTGCAGCGCATCCGCGAGGCTGAGCGCGGCATCATCTACGACGAGTTCCAGAGCCGTGAGAGCGACATCATGAGCGGCCTGGTGCAGCGTGTGGAGAATGGCAATGTGTTCATTGACCTGGGCAAGACCGAAGCGGTGCTCACTCCTGCCGAGCAGATTCCCGGCGAGAGCTACGAGCATGGTGACCGCATCAAGGCTTTCGTGGTGGAAGTCAAGAAGACCAACAAGGGGCCTCAGATTGTGGTTTCCCGCACTCATCCCGGTCTTTTGAAGCGCCTCTTTGAACTGGAGGTTCCCGAGATTCAGGATGGCATCGTGGAAATCAAGTCCGTGGCCCGGGAGCCTGGCCATCGCTCTAAGATTGCTGTGTACTCCAGCGATGAGGCAGTGGATCCCGTAGGTTCCTGCGTAGGCTATCGTGGCATGCGCGTACAGGCTGTGGTGGACGAGCTGGGTGATGAGAAAATCGATATCGTGAAATGGAACGAAGATCCCGCCAAGCTCATTGCCAACGCTCTGAGCCCTGCCAAGGTGGTTTCCGTGGCAGTGAACGAAGAGGAGAAGGTTTCCCGGGTGATCGTGCCCGATTATCAGCTTTCTCTCGCCATTGGCAAGGAAGGGCAGAATGCCCGCCTGGCTGCCAAGCTCACCGGCTGGAAAATCGACATCAAGAGCGAGAGCCAGGCCGTGGGTGAAGTACTGGACGAGAATATGAGCGAGGTCCAGGTGGAAGGCGAGGAGTCCTTTACCGCAGAGGTTGAATAAGCCATGAAGACCAAGAAACTTCCTGAAAGATTCTGTTTGGGCTGCCAGCAGAGCCTGCCCAAGAAGGCCCTGGTGCGCATCGTCAGAAGCCCTGAGGGCGAATTCGCCGTGGATGTCACCGGCAAGATGCCTGGGCGCGGGGCTTATATCTGCCCCAAGGCTGACTGCCTGGCCAAGGCCCAGAAGTCCCGGGGGCTGGAGCGTTCCTTCAAGGGCAAGGTGCCCCAGGAGGTATACGAAAAACTGGCAGAGCAGGTTGCCTCTCTTGAGGCTGCTGCTGCGGAGGCACAGTCCTGATATGGCAGCTACCAGAGAACAGAGAATCGTGAATCTTCTCAGCATGGCCCAGCGGGCCCGCAGGATTGTTTCCGGCGCCTTTGCCGTGGAACAGTCCCTGAAGGCTCACAAGGCAGTCCTCCTGATTCTGGCGGAGGATACGGCAGAAGAATCCAGGAAAAAGTTTTTAGAGTTAGCCGATAAATACAAGGTTCCCTATATTGAGGTCCTGGACCGCGATATGCTGGGCTCATGCCTGGGCAAGGAATATCGCGCCATGGCGGCCTTGACAGACGCCGGTTTCGCGGCGCAGCTCAAAAAGCTGATGGAGGAACCATGAGAAAATAAACGGGGGTGGATCAATGTCAAAACGCAGAGTTTTTGAATTGGCCAAGGAATTCAATACAGATAGCAAGGTCGTGCTTGATATCCTCAAGCGCCATAACTATAAAGTCAACAACAACTTCAGCGGCGTAGGCGAGGCCGAGTACGAGGTGGTGAAGCAGGAACTGCAGAAGTCCGGCAAAGCCGCAGCTCCGGCACCGAAGAAGCCTGAAAAGGACTATAGCAGCCAAGATGGGCGTGTGAAGACGGAAAAGCATGACCAGCCCAAGGAGAAAGCCGCAGCAGAGAAGGCCCAGAAGCCTGCACAGGAAAAGGAAGAGCGCCAGATGCATCGAGAGCAGCAGCCCGTTCATAGTGAACGCAAAAAAGAAGAGCCGAAGAAGGAAAACCACTCTGAGCACCGTGACCATAACGACCGCAATGACCGCAATGAGAGAAGCGAGCGCAGTGGAGACCGTCAGGGCGGTGGCCGTGACCACAAGAATGATGGCAAGGGCGGCAACAGCAATGGCCGTGATGGGCGCAAAGGCAGCGGGCGCAGCGAGAAGAACGAGCGCGGCGGCCGCAAGGGCGACAAGAATGACCGCAATGGCAATAACGGTTTCAACAACAATGACCGCCGGGGTGGCCGCAAGAACAAGGGCAACAAGCGCGGCGGAGCTCCCCAGCCTGCACCGAAAGCTCAGATTGCCCGTCCTACCCATATCAAGGTAGGGGAGAGCATTGCTGTCAAGGATCTGGCTTCCAAGATGAGCTACACGGCAGCCGAGGTCATCAAGAAGCTCTTCATGATGGGCGTCATGGCTACCATCAACCAGGAAATCGACTACGATACGGCAGCTTTGGTGGCAGCCGAGTTCGGCGTGGCCTGCGAAGAGCTGCCTCCTGAGGTAGATCCGACCCTCATTCCCGAGATTGAGGACGATCCCAAGTCTCTGAAGCTCCGTCCTCCTGTGGTGACGGTCATGGGCCATGTTGACCACGGCAAGACCTCCCTGCTGGATGCCATCCGCAATACTTCCGTGTCCACCCATGAGGCTGGCGGCATCACCCAGCACATCGGTGCTTATCAGGTCATGTGCCAGGGCAAGAAGATTGTCTTCCTGGATACCCCGGGGCATGAGGCCTTCACGGCTATGCGTGCCCGTGGTGCCCAGATCACGGATATCGCTATCCTGGTGGTGGCGGCAGACGACGGCGTCATGCCCCAGACTGTAGAGGCTATCAACCATGCCAAGTCTGCTGATGTGCCCGTCATTGTGGCCATCAACAAGATCGACAAGCCCGGTGCCAACCCGGACCGCGTGAAGCAGGAACTCATGGAGCATGGCCTGGTGCCCGAGGAATATGGCGGGGACACCATCATGGTACCCGTTTCTGCCAAGAAGCGCATGGGTCTTGACAACCTGCTGGAAATGGTCCTGCTGGTGGCTGAGGTCAAGGAGCTCAAGGCCAACCCGAACCGCGATGCCCGCGGTGTCATTGTCGAGGCCAAGCTGGACAAGGGCCGCGGTCCTGTGGCTACCGTGCTGGTGCAGAACGGTACCCTGCGCATCGGTGATTCCATCGTTTGCGGCACCACCTACGGCAAGGTCCGCGCCATGGTCAACGACCGCGGCGACAACGTGAAGAAGGCCGGCCCCTCTGTGCCGGTGGAGATCCTGGGCCTCAACGATGTTCCCTCTGCCGGTGATATCCTCGCCGTGCTGGATGAGAAGCAGGCTCGCTCCATTGCCGAGGCTCGTGTGGAGCGTCAGCGCACCAAGCTTATCAAGGCCAAGAAGGTTTCCCTTGACGACCTCTTCCAGCAGATTCAGGAAGGCGAGATCAAGGACCTGAACATCGTGGTCAAGGCTGATGTGCAGGGTTCCGTGGAGGCTCTTAACAGCTCTCTGCTGTCCCTCAACAAGAACGACGAAGTGCGCGTGGCTATTGTCCATTCCGGCGTTGGCGCCGTCAACGAAAGCGATGTCATGCTGGCATCTGCTTCCAACGCCCTCATCATCGCCTTCAACGTGCGTCCCGATGCCAATGCCCGCAAGATGGCGGACAATGAGAACATCGATATCCGCACTTACCGCGTCATTTACGACGCCCTGAACGATGTGAAGGACGCCATGAGCGGCATGCTGAAGCCCAAGTATAAGGAGGTCATCCAGGGCCGCGTGGAAATCCGCAAGGTCATGAAGTTCTCCAAGGCACTGGTGGCAGGTTCCTACGTGCTGGACGGCAAGATCTTCAACAACTCCAAGATCCGCATCATCCGCGACAATATCGAAATCTTTGACGGCGAGATTGATTCCCTGCGCCGCTTCAAGGACGAGGTGAAGGAAGTGGCCGCAGGCTACGAGTGCGGTATCTCCATCGTGGACTTCCGCGACTTCCAGGAAGGCGACATCATCGAAGCCTACACCATGGAGGAGATTGCTACTTCCATTACCGAAGCCAACAAGGCCGCTGCCAAGCGCCGTGAGGAGCAGGCAAAAGCCGCTGAAGCTGCCAAGGCAGAAAACGAAAATAAATAAGCTGTAAATATTTGACAGGAAACGCAGGCTGGCACATAGCCAGGCCCTGTCGTTTCCTGTTTCTTTATGAGGAGGTGTTTCCATGAGCCAGCTGCGAGTGGAAAAAGTACAGGAACTGATGAAACAGGAGATTAGCTCCATTATCCTGCGGGAGCTCAAAGACCCCCGCATTGGCTTTGTGACGGTGACTTCCGTGGAGTGTACGGGAGATTTGAGGGAGGCAAAGGTCTACGTGAGCCTCATGGGCAGCGAGCAGCAGGTCAAGGACTGCTGGCAGGGCCTCCAGTCTTCCCTGGGTTTCATCCGCCGGGAAATCGGCAAGCGCATACGCCTGCGCTTCACCCCGGAAATCAGCTTTGTGGTGGACAAGTCCCTGGACTACAGTGCCCATATCCAGGAACTGCTGCTGAAGATCCAGGCAGAGGAAGGGCCCAAAGACGAGGAAGCAAAGGGTGAGGAAGCATGAGGCTGACTCTGGAAGAAACGTTGGCCATCCTGCAGGAAAGCGGGAAGGTAATCATCACTTCCCATGTGAATCCCGATGGTGATGCATTGGGTTCCTGTCTGGCCCTGGCCCATTATCTGAAAGACCGGGGGAAAGACGTTTCCGTTCTCATTGACGATGAAGTGCCCAAGGGCTTCCTGGTGCTGCCCGGAGCGGAAAAGATTACTGCTCCCGGAGAAAATGAACACTATCTGGCAGACCTTCTGGTAGTGCTTGATGCTTCCCTTGACCGTATCGGCAAGGTGGGGGAGGCTGTTTCCGCCCCCGTTGTCAACATCGACCATCACCCTACCAATGATGGCAAGGCAGAAAGGCTTTACCTTGACGGGGAAAGGGCCGCTACAGCAGAAATCATATACCAGCTGCTGGAGCTGGCAGGGGGAGAATTTGACAAGGACATAGCCATGGCTCTTTACACCGGCCTGGCTACAGACACAGGTTTTTTCCGGTTCTCCAATACCAATCCCCTCACCATGAGGGCGGCAGCCCGCATGCTGGAAGCAGGGGCGGAGCCCCATGTGATTTCCGAGTCGCTGGAGCAGCGCCCTTACTCCCATGTTAAAGGACTGGCAGATGCCCTGCAGCACATCGAAGTCTGGCATGGTGGCAGGGCTGCCGGGGCTTTTTTGAGCTATGAGACCATGGAGGGCATCGAAGCCACGGACGGTCTGATTGAGATGCTTCGCGTGATTGAGGGCGTGGAAATAGCCGTGGTCATGAAGTACAAGGAAGAGGGCAAGGCCCGGGTAAGCATGCGCTCCAAGGGGGCAGATGTCAGTGCCGTGGCCCTGCAGTTCGGTGGCGGCGGCCATGTCAAGGCGGCAGGCTGCGGCATAGAGAAGCCCTTTGAGGAAGCCAGGGCCATGTTGCAGGCGGCCATTGATGCCGCCTTGGCACCTACAGACCCGGTGGCAGGGGACGCTGGATCAGCCGGGGAGGAAAAGTGATGGCAGTTTCGGGTTTTATCAATCTGCTCAAGCCTCCCGGCATGAGTTCCCACGATGTGGTGGGCTTTGTGCGCAAAGTATTGAAAGAGAAACGGGTGGGACATGCAGGAACCCTGGACCCTGCGGCAGCAGGGGTCTTGCCCATAGCCGTGGGGCAGGCTGCCCGGCTCATAGAGTATCTGGAAATCACGGACAAGGCCTATCGGGCGGAAGTTCGCCTGGGCATCTCCACGGACAGCGGTGATGATACGGGGGAAGTGCTGGAAGAGCAGGATTTTGTTATGCCAGAAGCTGCTGCCATAGAAGTAGCTCTGGCAAAATTCCGCGGTCCCATCAAGCAGGTCCCTCCCGCCCATTCTGCCATCAAGATTGATGGCCAAAAAGCCTGCGACCTTATCCGGCAGGGGAAAGAGGTGGATATTCCAGCCCGGGACATAGTTATCCACAGGCTGGAGCTGCTGTCTCTCTGGGAAGGCGGCTTCCGCATTGATGTAGAGTGCTCCAAGGGCACCTATATCCGCAGCCTGTGCATGGATATTGGCAGCGCCTTGGGGATTCCCGCCCTGATGTCCTTCCTGGTGCGCCAGCGGGTGGGGAGCTTTCAGCTAGAAGAGGCCCTGACTTTGGAAGAGCTGGAAGTCAAAGGCGAAGAGGCAGTACTTGACCCTGAGCCTTTCCTCCATCATTTGCCCCGCTATGACCTGCGACAGGACAGGATGAAAGCTTTCCTGAACGGTCTTTCCACCACAGACAGGTTCTATCAGGGGGAGGCAGGTCCCCTGCGGGTCTACGCCGGGAACATTTTCCTGGGCATTGGGGGATACAATGGAAAAGACCAGAGCATCAGGCCCCATAAGGTCGTGCATACGGCAAGAAATTAAGCAGGGAGAGGGAACAATCCCATGGAAATCTACAATAAACTGGCAGACTTGAAAAGCAAATATCCCAAACTGGTGGTGGCCCTGGGCATGTTCGACGGGGTGCACACCGGTCATCAGAGCATTATCCAGCGGGCTGTGGAACTGGCACAGAAAATAGGGGGCAAGTCCCTGGTCTTTACCTTCAGCAATCACCCGCTGTCGGTGCTGGCACCAGACAGGATGCCTCCCCAGATTGGCAATAATTTCCTGCGGCAGGCCAGGCTGGAGGCCCTGGGGGTGGATGTGCTGATGAACATTCCCTTTACCAGGGCTTTCTCTCAGGTGAGCCCCGAGGACTTCCTGCTGCTTCTGCAGGCCCACTTTGCTCCCCGCTATGTGGTGACGGGAGCCAACTATACCTTTGGCGAGAGGGGCAGGGGAACCCAAAGGCTGCTCTTGCGGGCAGGAAAGGACTATGGCTTTGAGGCAGAAATCTGCCCCACAGTGCTGCAGGATGGCAAACCTGTCAGCAGCACCCGCATCCGGGAGTTTATCCAGTCAGGAGACCTGGCTTCGGCCAATACCTTCCTGGGCTATCCCTTGACCATGATTGAGCGGGTGCAGCATGGTGACAAGCGCGGACGGCTGCTGGGCTTTCCCACAGCCAATCTGGCCATAGGAGCAAATCGCGCTGTCCTGCCCAAGGGTGTCTATGCGGCTCTGGCCATGTATGAGGGCAAGTCCTATGCAGCGCTGGCCAATATCGGCAACAATCCCACCTTTGAAGGGGAGAGGGCTGTGCGCATAGAGGTCAATCTCCAGGATTTCAACAGGAATATCTACGATCAGATGCTAACGGTGCAATTCCTGCAGCTTCTGCGGCCCGAGAAGAAATTCTCCTCTGTGGAGCAGCTGATAAAGCAGATGCACAGAGACCGGGAAGCGGCAAAGAGTGTCTGGCTGAAGCATAAGAGCAATTGAAGAGAGCATACAAATAAGGCACCTCAGCAAAGGTGCCTTATTTGTGTGCGGGAAGTCAGAGACATCAAAGTTTCAGGAACTCGGTTTGCATACACACTTCCTCTGGCAGCTTGTCAGTCATAGTGAGTATCTTTCTGGTGAAGAGATCCAGGGTGCGTTTCCTCTCCCCGTGCAGGACAGTCCAACGCTCAATAAGGGGCTTGTACTGGGGATTGATGTTCAGGTTGTCCCTGTACTGTTTGGAGAGCGTGCAGTACTTGAAGAGGATTTCTCTGGCCACCTTGTTGAGCCTGGGCAGGCCTTCGGACTCGTTTTTGATATAGAGTTCGTACTCGGCGGAGAAGACATTGCGATAGTTGTTGCCGTTGCGTTTGAGGGCGGCTTTTACTTTTTCCTTCATGTCAGCAGAAAGGCTGGAGTTCTTTTTGTAGAACTGCAGATAGTTGCAGTACTCTGCTGTCAGGGATGGTTCGGAGATGTCGCTGTAGTGGACACCTTGGATGCGCTTGCACATTTCCCAACGGAACTGGGCGCACATCTTCACCATGGTGTCATCCAAATCTTCAGAATGAAGGATGGAAACAACCAGATGGGAAGGGGTAGTTCTCTTTCTGCCCTCTATTTCCTGCCACATGACGCCCCTGCTGCCGAAGTTGGGCATGAGGACAATGTAAGGCAGGACTTCCAAGTCGTATTCGAAGCGGTTGATTTTCAGTTCCGGGTAGGTAGCGAAGGTGGGGCGGTAGAAGCAGCTGTAGTCAATGGAGCGCACCCGGTCAAGGGCCTTGGTGACCCTTTCAGTGGAGGCCAGGCAGTTTTCCAGCGGACGGGTTACGGCTTCGGCATAGAAGGCAGGGATAAAGGAGAAAATGCTGCCGTAGGTCATCTTATTGGCACTGGTCATCATGTTGTTCAGTTCGAAGCTGGCCATAGCCTTGCGGTCGTTCAGCAGTTCATCTGCCTGTGCCTGCTTCATGGCACCCTGACGCACTTCTTCCTTCAGATGGTCGGGCCAGTCATTTTCGAACTCGTCCTTGGAGGGAGGAACCTCGCCACAGTAAATCTTTTTGAGCCAGTCATAGGCAGGCAGCACGCGGCCGTTGGGGTCATCTTCCCAAAGCAGGGCATATTTATACAGCAGGGCGGTGTTGTCTGCCCCGGCCAGTTCTTCGTCCACAAAGCCAAAGAGGAAGAACATCTTCACTTCGGCAGGCAGGTCGCTGGTTTCCAGGCTCTTGAAAAAGGCGGCTTCGTAAATCTTGTAGAAGGCCTGGGTGATGCCCATTCTCAGGCGCCGCATCTCGTCTGACTTCTCCGTCTTGTCCGGACATTTCATGAATTTCTTGATGTCCCTGGTGAAGGCGTCGCCGGTTTCCCTGTCGATGCCGGCATAAGCCAAAATAGTATTCAGGGCATTCTTTATCTGGGGCAGGTTGCCGCTGCCTGCTTCCATAGCTTCCCGCCGCTTGGCTTCGTCCACTTTGGCTTTCTGGGTGTGATATTCCGTGAGAAAATCATGGGTAGCTTCTGTGGCCTGGTGAATGAAATCGTCCATCTGGTCTATCTGAGGTTGTATGGCCTGGGCAAGGCTTGAGGCCAGCATGATAGTGCCGATGCAGAAATTTATGTCAGCGGGGTAACATTCCTTGCGCAAAAGCTCGTCTTTTTCCAGGCAGGTACGGCAAAGGGAAGCCTGCCAGCTTGTGAGGATTTCCGGTCTTTCGGGAGGTTCCAGGGAGGTGACAGCCTCATATTGGTTGGGCATCAGCATGAGCTTGGAGCAAACATCCCGGTAGTCTGTGTAGTTGGCCTTCATGTCGAGACACAGGTTCCGGCCTTTTTCATAGAGGGCTTCCAAGGTATCCAGCAGCTTGTTCAGCTTTTTGATGCTGCCTGAAACCATGACGGGAGCGATAGTGGGGGTGGCTTTGATGGCGGCGGCCAAATCTTCCTCTCCATTGTATTCATACTCAAAGAGGGTGCTGTCCTCTGCTGCCACATAATCATAGTCATAGACACTGCCGCTTTCATGGAAAGCGCCCAAAATGGTGCCGTTGCCCACAGTAAGGGCAAGTTCATCGCTATGGCGGATGGTAAAGCTGCCCCTGAGTATGATGGCTACGCTTTCAACAGTGTCACCCTTGTGATGCAGTATCTGCCCCTTGGAAATATCTCTCTTGCCCATGGTGCACAGGCCCTCCTTTTATTTTGATGCATTCTATTTTGCCGTGTATGTTTTAACATGAGTCTGAATAAAATATATATTCTATAACTTCTGCATCAAGGCAAAAATTCCTTCATTTTGGAAAAAAGACAAGGGGGATATATATTGCGATTTTTCCTTTACAGGCCACGCAAATAGTCATATACTAGAATAAATGGTCGCTGAGACCGAGGCAGATAACTTTATATGATGATTTGGAGGATTTTTAAAAAATGGCTTTAGACACTGGAAACTTATGCATCCTGACCGGCAACGCAAACCCGGACCTGGCCAAGAAGATTGCTGACCATATTGGCGTGAATCTTTGCGATGCATATGTCGGTCATTTCAACAATGGTGAGACCCAGGTAATGATCAGCGAGAGCATCCGTGGCAAGGATATCTTCATCATCCAGCCTACGTCCTATCCCGTCAATGACAACCTCATGGAACTTCTCATCATGGCAGATGCCTGCAAGCGCGCCTCTGCTCATAGCGTGACGGCTGTGGTGCCTTACTACGCTTACGCTCGCCAGGATCGCAAGACCCGTGGCCGTGAGCCCATCTCTGCCAAGCTGGTGGCCAACCTCATGACCACTGCCGGCGTGACCCGTGTCGTGACCGTTGATCTCCATGCAGGTCAGATTCAGGGCTTCTTTGATATCCCCGTGGATCATCTGGCTGCTGCTCCCGTCATCGCCAACTATTTCCGTTCCCAGAAGCTGGATGATGTAGTGGTGGTTTCCCCTGATCTGGGTGGTGTAACCCGTGCCCGCATCCTGGCTGACCATCTTCAGGCTCCCATTGCCATCATCGAGAAGCGCCGTCCGAAGCCGGGCTGCGCTGAGGTCATGAACCTCATCGGCGATGTGGCTGGCAAGACGGCAGTCATCATTGACGACATCGTGGATACTGCAGGTTCCCTCTGCGAGGGTGCCAAGGCCCTTGAGAAGCGCGGTGCCAAGCGCATCTTTGCTTCCTGCTCCCACGCTATCCTCAGCGACCCTGCTGTGCAGCGCATCAACGAGTCTCCCATTGAGAAGCTGGTCATCACTGATACCATTCCTCTGCCGCCGGAGAAGCAGTCTGACAAGATTGTCACCCTCTCCATGGCTGCTTCCATCGGTGATGTCATCATGCGCATCCAGAGCCACCGCAGCGTGAGCCAGCTGTTCCGCTGAGAAAACAATGTTTTTTCAACCTCGGCCTCAGGGCCGGGGTTTTTTGTGTCCGGCTGTTTTCTGCCCCTAGCAAAAGTACGTCGATAGTGTTACAATAATATATTGTCATTTGATAAAAATATTGAGGTGTTCACCATGGAAATTAGTATGGATGTATTAGTCAAACGGTTCAAGGATTATGTTAGCTTCGACAGCCAGTCAAGCGAGGAAAATGACCAGGTCTGCCCCAGCACGCCGGGACAGATGGTACTGGCCAAGCATCTGGCTGAGGAGCTCAAGGCTCTAGGTCTTGAGGAGGTCACCCTTGACAACCATGGCTATATCATGGCTACTCTGCCGGCCAGTGGCTGTGAGGGCGCTCCCGTGGTGGGCTTTATCGCTCATATGGATACCAGCCCTGATGCCTCCGGGGCAGATATCAAGCCCCAGGTGGTGGAAAATTACGATGGGGGAGATATTGTCCTCAATAAAGAACAGGATATCAGGCTTTCACCCAAGGATTTCCCCAGCTTGCTGAAATACAAGGGACAGCCCATCATGACTACTGATGGCACCACCCTGTTGGGGGCTGATGACAAGGCGGGAGTGACGGCCATTGTCAGTGCCGTTGAGTACCTGCTGCAGCACCCGGAAATCAAGCACGGCAAGATTCGCCTGGGCTTTACCCCCGATGAGGAGACGGGCCGCAGTGCTGACCGTTTTGACGTCAAGGCCTTTGGGGCAGACTTTGCTTACACTGTTGATGGTGATGAGCTGGGCAGCCTGGAGTATGAGAATTTCAATGCCGCCAACGCTGCTATCACCTTCAAGGGCCGCAGCGTCCACACGGGAGATGCCAAGGGGAAGATGATCAATGCCAATACCGTGGCCTGCGAATGGCAGCAGATGCTGCCTGCCGGAGAACGTCCCGAATATACCGAGGGCTATGAGGGATTCTATCATGTCCACAAGGTCAGTGGCGATGTGGAGAAGGTCACCATGATGATGCTGATCCGCGACCATGACAAGGCGAAGTTTGCCCGTCGCAAATCATATCTTGAGGAACTGGCCGCCCTGCTGAATAAGAAATATGGCGAGGGCACGGTGACGGTGGACTGCAAGGATATGTACCTCAACATGCGTGAGAAGATGGAAGAAGCCATGTATGTGGTGGAATTGGCGGAAAAAGCTATGGAGAGCGCAGGGGTGAAGCCGGTGGTGAAGCCCATACGCGGCGGCACGGATGGCGCAAGGCTTTCCTTTATGGGCCTGCCCTGCCCGAACCTCTTCACTGGCGGCACCAACTTCCACGGCAGGTTTGAATACCTGCCCCTGCTGTCCCTGCAGAAGGCAGCAGAAACTGTGCTGGCCATCATGACGGAGGCTGGCAAGCTAAGGAAACACTGATTAATTCAGCCGCCCATCTTGACGCATCTTGTTTGTCGTCCCTGCGTTGACAAATCCTCGACATAGCACCGCTATGCCTCCGGTTTGTCGCCTTGGGAAGAACAAACAATCTACGCCAATCTGAACGACTTCATTTAATCAGTGTTTCCCTAAAGAAAGATTGACAAGGAGTAATGTATGGCAACATTGGAAATAAGAAAAGCCGGAGATCCGGTACTGAAGCAGCACTGCGAACCCGTGGAGAAGATTGACAAGAATCTGAAGCAGATCCTTGATGCCATGGCAGATGCCATGTACCAGAATGACGGGGTGGGGCTGGCAGCGCCTCAGATAGGGCTGCCTCTCAGAATGGTAGTCATTGACTGCCAGGATGACCACGGCCTCATTGAGCTGATCAATCCTGTCATCACCTACCAGGAAGGCTCCATGACCGGTTCGGAGGGCTGCCTTTCCGTGCCTGGCATCTACGGCGAAGTGGAGCGCTATGCCAAGGTGAAGGTGGAGTTTTTGAACCGCCGGGGCAAGAAGCAGCATATCACTGCTACGGGACTTTTGGCGCGCTGCATCCAGCATGAGCTGGACCATCTGGAAGGACAGCTCTTTATCGATATTGCCACCAGTATTCGCAAAGGGGAATGACAATGGAGAAACTCCGGGTAGTTTTTATGGGCACGCCGGAATTTGCCGTGCCCTGCCTTGCAGCTCTCCAGGCAGATGAGCACTGCGAGGTCATCGGTGTTTACACTCAGCCGGACAAGCCCAGAGGCAGGGGGCAGAAGCTCCTGCCTTCACCAGTCAAGGCCTGGGCAGAGGAACATGGCCTGCCTGTCTATCAGCCTGTCAAGATCAAGACAGCAGAAGCGACCGCAGAGCTTAAAGGCTTGAGCCCCGACCTGGTGGTGGTGGTGGCCTTTGGCCAGATTCTTTCCCAGGAAATACTGGATATTCCCCCGCATGGCTGCATCAATGTCCACGGCTCCCTGCTGCCCCGCTATCGTGGCGCCGCTCCCATGCAGTGGTGTGTCATCAACGGCGAGGAGAAGACTGGCATCACCACCATGATGATGGATGCCGGTCTTGATACCGGGGACATGCTGCTGAAGGAAGAGCTTCCCATAGGTCCGGACATGACGTTGGAAGAAGTTCATGACAGACTGATGGAGATGGGGGCACAGGTCCTCATGAAGACCATCGGGGAACTGCGTGCCGGCACGCTGAAGCGGGTGCCCCAGGAGGGTGAGTCCAATTATGCTCCCATGCTGACCAAGGAAACGGGGCATATCGACTGGCAGAAAAGCGCCCAGTCAATCCACAATCTGGTGCGGGGACTGAACTCCTGGCCCGGGGCCTATACCGGCCATGAGGGGCAGAAGTTCAAGATCTGGCGCACTGTACTGACAGGGGAGGATGCTCCCGCTGGCACAGCTGCAGGCGCAATTCTCGCAGCAGACAGTAGCCAGGGACTGAAGGTTGCTGCAGGTGACGGGCAGGTGCTGGCCATCACCGAGCTGCAGGCTCCCGGCAAGAAGAAAATGCAGGCGCAGGATTACCTGCGCGGCAACAGCCTGGCAGCAGGAAGCTGCTTCGCCTGAGGTCAGAAAGATTCTTCGGAGGAATTATGGCAAATCAGATCCTTGAAGAAAACAAAACAGCCCCCTTCCTGCAGACCAGGGCCAAGAAGCGACTTTTTGTAGGCTTTCTGCTATTGGCCATACTCTTTTGCACAGGTTTGCTGGCTCTTTGCTGGTACATAGCCTCGCCGGGGCTGTCCCAGATTTGGGAACCTTTGCCTGCTTTGGTGGGAGGTCTTTTTGCCCTGGTCATGCTGCTGGGGCTCTGGGGGGTAGCTACCATTGTCTTTGCGGTGCTGGGGCTTCCTTATCTGCCTCTTTTCAAAAGGCAGACTTATAGCCTGATCAACCTGCTCTTTCCCCTGGCTGTGCGGATTGGCAGCTTGTTCGGCATCAGCAAGAGGCAGCTGGAGGGGTCCTTCATCACCGTCAGCAACCTCATGTTTGACCGCATGAATATCAAGGTCCCTGCAGAGCGTTTGCTGGTGATAACCCCGCATTGCCTGCAGCTTGCTACCTGCCCTCACAAGATAACCCGCGACCCCCATAATTGCAAACGCTGCGGCGGCTGCGATATTGGCTCTCTGGTGACTCTTTCCGAGGAAATGGGGTTCCATTTCTTTGTGGCTACGGGAGGGACCCTGGCCCGTCAGGTGGTGAAGGAAAAACGTCCCAAGGCGGTGCTGGCCATTGCCTGCGAGCGCGACCTCATGAGCGGCATACAGGATGTCTATCCCCTGCCGGCAGTAGGGGTGCTTAATATCCGTCCCAACGGGCCCTGCTATAATACCCATGTGGATATTGAAGAAGTGCGGCGGGAACTGGAGAAGCTGATAGAAAAATAAATACAGGCATAAAACTTCGTGCGAAACGGTGTTTCGCATCCCTAAAGGGACTAACTTCGTGTCGCTACGCCCTTACACGAAATCTAAGTTCATAGTAAAATAATCGGACAGGAGCGAGCTTCCTGTCCGATTATTTTTGCTTGTCATTTGCCCATGTAGCTGAAGTAAATGTCTCGCATCTCATCTCTGGTCTTGCTGGCGGGCCAAAGCTCGCCCAAAGCCCCCTTGCGCATGCCGGAGGCAAGATGGTCGTAGAGATCGGGGATATCCGGCTCCAATCGCTGTATGAGCTCCTTTACCTCCTGCCGGATGGTGTGGCCATCGTGGGGGCAGGGGGAGGGGACGGGGGTGAAGCCATGATACTGTATGGCTTCCTTTATTTCTTCTTCCCTGAAGTACACCAGTGGACGTATGACGGTGAGCTCTGTGCGGTCCAGGTATGTGCAGGGGGTGAAAGTGTGGAGCTGGCCTGAGTAGAGCAGACTCATGAGGAAGGTTTCCACCGCGTCATCATGGTGATGGGCGTAGGCAATCTTGTTCAGCCCGTGTTCCACGGCATAGCGGTTCATGGCCCCACGGCGGAAGAAGGCGCAGGTGAAGCAGGGCTGCTTGTCGGCCTGGGCCTTGATGGCTCCTGCAATATCCACGTCTACTGTATCGTAAGGAATCTCCAGGCTTTCGCAATAAGCCCTGATGCGTTCCGTATCAAAGTACGAGGTGAACATAGGGTTGATGGTCAGGGCTGAGAGGCTGAAATTCTTTTTCAATCTCTGCCGCATGATGGCCAGGGCATAGACCAGAAAGATGCTGTCCTTGCCGCCGGAAACTCCTATGAGGATTTTGTCGCCTTCCTGGATCATGTCAAATTCTACAATGGCCCGCATAAGCTTGCTGAAATACAATTGGGGCAGGTTGATTTTCATTTTGGCTGTACCTTTCTACACTTTTAATTAGAGGGCTGCCGGGTCCTGGGCCAGAATGGGGGCCAGCTTCTCTTCATCGGGAGTGATGTAGAGCGTGCTTTGCTCCGTGAAGATGACAAAGCCGGGCTTGGCGCCGGAAGGCTTCTTCACCCGTCGCACTTCCACGTAGTCCACAGGCACGGTGGAGGAGCCTCTGGCCTTGCTGAAATGCACCGCCAGGCCTGCGGCCAGGAGCAGGTTTTCCTCCGAGGGCTCCTCGCCGCCGCAGCGCAGTATGACATGGGAACCGGGGATATCTTTGGTATGGAGCCAAAGGTCATTGTGGTTGGCTGTCTTGAAGGTCAGCTTGTCATTCTGGTAGTTGTTCTTGCCCACCAGGATGATGGTGCCGTCGGGCGCCGTGAAGCGGAAGGGCTGGGCGGGCTTGTCGTTGTTTTTCTTCTTCAGCTTTTCACGAAGATAGCCGCCAGACACCAGCTCGTTGTGAATCTCGCTGATTTCAGCGAGACTGGAGGAGGCCAGCAGGGAGGCTTCGATGCTTTCAAGATATTCGATATTCATCTCACAGTCCTGCCGCTGTCCCAGAAGCATTTCCTTGCCGCGCTTCAGTTTGTCGTATTTCTTGTAGCAGGCCTGCATATTTTCCACCAAGGTAAAACGCTGGTCCAAGGGAATGGTGATAGTTTCGCCTGTTTCGCTGTAGATGTCATTGACCGTGATCTCTGCATCTACCCTGTCCTGGAACTGGTACTGGTAGGTCTGCAGATTGTCGCCGCGCCTTCTGTAGAGTTCGGCATTCTCAGCTTCCTCGATTTCTGCATCCAGCTTCACCAGCTTGTTCTCCGCCTTGTGGAGCTCGTTTTTCACCAGCTTCTGGAATCTGTCCTTATCCGGCAGCACATAACTGCCATAAAGCAGGTCGGCTTTTTCTAATAGTTCGCTGAGGGTGTCAAAGCTCACGGCCTTTGCTTCCGGCAAATAGTGCAGGGGGAAAGCGGCCATGGCCAGGATTTTCTTGTTCTCGTCCATGAGGATGGCGGCATGGTGCTTTTCTGCCCTGGCAAGCTCCAGCAGTTCAGCTATGCCCTGCCCCACAGCCTGATAGTCCACTTCTTCAAGTGCTGAGAGCCGGATGCTGGGGGCAAGACCCGCCGAGAAGCAGACCTCCTTGGCAGACACGGGACCAAAGCCCATGCAGACAGCCAGCAGGGCCTTATCCAAGCGGCTGTCTGCAGGCTGGGATTTCACAGCGGCCATGATTTCCTCAAGGGGGAGGGCAAAGGGGTCAAGCTTGTCCTGTCCCGGGGGCAGTTCATAAGCATCACCGGGGAGTACAGTGCGCACCCGGCTGCTGTTGTTGCCTATTTTTCGCAGAGCATCTATGATGATGCCGTCCTGTATGAGAATGATATTGCTGTATTTGCCCATCAGCTCCAAAACCAGCGTTTTGGTGACAATCCTGCCGCCCCCTGCCAAAAAGTCGATGTCTATCAGGAACAGGCGGTCGAGGCCGTGCTGCCTGATGGAAACAATGCGGCCTGTTTCCAGGTGCTTCCTGAGCAGCATGCAGAACACCGGCGGCTCAGGTGGATTCTCCAAAGGTTTTTCCAGAATATGGGCCGAGGGATTCTGGGGGGCGATGGAAATATGCAGCAGGTGGTTTTGTCCTGGCTGACGAATGGAAAGGGTGATGGATTGTTTGTTGGGCTGGGTGATTTTATCAATCCGCCCGCCTGCCAGCATGGTATCAAGCTCGCTGGCCAGGGGGCGCATGGAAAAGCCGTCAAGACTCATGTTCTTCCTCGTTCTTTCTATGTATGTCGGCAAAAATATCTTTAATGTAACGTCAATTATAACATTTTACGGTCAAAACGGTCAATTTTATCCCGGGCAGGGTTGCGGATAGAAGCTAAAACAAGTACAATAAATTAAATAAACATCTTGCGAAAAGGAGGAAATCTCCCTATGAAGTTGAATTTCACCAAATGGCAGGGCTGTGGCAATGACTTTGTGTTGATAGACTGCCTGGAAAGCCCTTTGGAGCGTGACTATGCTTCCCTGGGAAAAGAGCTCTGTGACCGCCATTACGGTATCGGCGCAGACGGCATTTTGGTGGTGGAGCCTTCTGAGACAGCTGATTTCCGCATGCGCATCATCAATGCGGACGGCAGCGAGGCAGAGATGTGTGGCAATGGCATCAGATGCTTTGCCCGTTATCTCTACGATTTTGGCCGGACAGAAAAGACGGAGTTCACGGTGGAGACTGGAGCGGGTGTGCTGGTACCCAGCCTGCGCCTTGAGAACGGCAAAGTCACCGGGGTAAGGGTTGATATGGGTGAGCCAGTCCTTGCAGGTGATGATATTCCCGTCAAGGGCTTTGGCAGGGACAAGGTCGTAAACGAAAAACTGACCGTACAGGGGCAGGATTACAAGATGACCTGTGTCTCCATGGGCAATCCCCACTGCGTGATTTTCGTGGAGGATGCGGAGAACTTTCCCATTGAGGAGCTGGGCTCCCTTTTTGAACACCATGAGGCTTTCCCCCGCAAGACCAATACGGAGTTTGTCACTGTCCGGGACAGGAGCCATCTGCGCATGAGAGTATGGGAACGTGGTGCATCGGTGACTCTGGCCTGCGGTACGGGGTCCTGTGCAACTCTGGTGGCAGGCGTGCTGACAGGACGCACTGAACGGGCCGCGGAAATAGAGCTTGACGGTGGCTGCCTGATGGTGGAATGGGCAGATAATAATCACGTATTCATGACGGGGCCGGCAGAGCTGGTCTTTGCAGGCAGTCTGGAGGCATGAAGCGCCGTCGGTTGAAGGAGGTCAGGGTATGGACATAAAACTGATCAATATAGGCTTCGGCAACATTGTGGCAGCGGGCCGCATCATAGCTGTGGTCAGCCCTGATTCGGCTCCCATCAAGCGCATCATACAGGAAGCCCGGGACAGCGAAAGACTGATTGATGCCAGCTATGGCAGAAGGACACGCTCGGTGGTCATCATGGACAGCGACCATGTGGTGCTGTCAGCTGTGCAGCCGGAAACTATTGCCCACCGCATGGCAGGCGATGCCAGCGATGAGGGGCAAGAGTGAAATTATCTAAGCAGAGGTAGAAGAATATTATGAAACAGGGATTATTGATTGTGGTATCAGGCCCCTCCGGCACGGGGAAGGGCACGGTCTGCGGGAAGCTCCTGGCTGAGACTCCCCAGCTGGCCTATTCCATTTCTGCCACCACCAGACAGCCCCGGGAGGGGGAGGTAGACGGGCAGAACTACTACTTCCTCACCAGGGAGCAGTTTGAGTCAGAGATTGCGGCAGGAGGCTTCCTTGAGTACGCTGATGTTTACGGCAACTACTACGGTACGCCCCTGAAAAAGCTGGAGGAAAGGCTTCAGGCGGGACAGGATATCCTGCTGGAAATAGACACTCAGGGAGCTTTGAATGTCATGAAGAAGTGTCCTGAGGGGATTTTCATCTTCCTGCTTCCTCCGTCCATGGCAGAGCTGGAGCGGAGAATCAAGGGACGCGGTTCTGAGACGTCGGAGTCACTGGAACGTCGCCTGGGAGCAGCCCGGGAGGAAATTTCCGTGGGCAAGCAGTATACTTATGTGGTGGTAAATACCACGGTTAAAACAGCGGTGAAGCGCATACAGGCCATCATTGATGCAGAGCACAGCAAGGCAGAGCGCAATGAAGACCTGTTTGAGATTTGATTTTTTGATACGAGGTGCAAGTTTTATGAAAGCAAACAAAGAAGTGGTAATGAGCATGGTCAATCCGTCTACGGACGCTCTGATGAAGCGGGTCAAGAGCCGCTATGGCCTGGTGGTGCTCGGAGCCAAGCGCGCACGCCAGCTGCTGGACGGTGAGGAACTCAAGGCCACCCAGGCCCGCTCCACCAAGAACGTGACTAATGCTCTGGAGGAAATCGTAGAGGGCAAGATCGGCTATAGCATTGACAAGACAGTGCTCTAAGACCATGGATACAAAGCTTTTGCAGGGCAAGAAAATCGTGGTGGGAGTCACCGGAGGCATCGCTGCCTACAAAGCAGTGGAAGTGGTGAGCCGTCTGAAGAAGGCCGGGGCTGAGGTTCATGTGATGATGACCCGTGAGGCCACGGAGTTTGTCACCGAACTCACCTTCCGGGAAATCAGCGGTCATCCCGTGGCTCAGGATATGTGGGCAAAAGTGCAGGAGTACAAGGTGGAGCACATTGCGCTGGCCACCCTGGCGGATTTGATGCTCATTGTTCCTGCCACTGCCAATGTATTGGCCAAGGCAGCGACTGGCATTGCCGATGACTTGCTTACCTCAACTATTCTGGCAACCAAAGCCCCTTTGTTTTTTGCACCTGCCATGAATACGGGCATGTATGAGAATCCTGCCACTAAGGCTAATATTTCTGTGCTGAAGGACAGGGGAATACATATCATTGAGCCTGCTTCCGGCTATCTGGCCTGCGGTGTGGAGGGCAAGGGTCGTCTGCCCGAGCCTGCAGAAATCGTGCAGGAGGTGCTGGACTATTTCTTTGAGACCCAATCCTTGCAGGGAAAGAAAATTCTCGTCACTGCCGGGGGCACGGAAGAGGCTCTGGATCCTGTGCGCTTCCTGGGCAATCGTTCCACGGGGCGCATGGGCTATGCCATAGCAGAGGCAGCCGTCAGACGAGGGGCAGAGGTGGTATTGGTATCCGGCCCAACAAGCATTCCTGTACCTGCCGGTGTACGCGCCATCAAGGTGCGTTCTGCCAGGGAAATGGAGCAGGCTGTGCTGTCAGAGTACGACAGTGTTGATGCCGTGATTAAATCTGCAGCTGTGGCGGACTATCGTCCCAAGGAAATTTCTTCCCAGAAAATCAAGAAGAGCGATGGGGAGCTAACCCTCACTTTGGTGCGTAATCCTGATATCCTCTATGAGCTGGGACAGCGCAAGAAACATCAGGTCTTGGTGGGGTTTGCTGCTGAGACCAACGATTTGGAGACTTATGCCAGGAAGAAGCTTGAGAAGAAGAATCTTGACTTCATCGTGGCCAATGATGTTTCTGCCAAAGATGCAGGTTTTGGCACGGACACCAACAGGGTGCAGATTTTCTACCGTGACGGCAGGGAAGAAAGCCAGCCTTTGATGTCCAAAGCGAAACTGGCGGGACTGATTCTTGACAGTTTGAGGGGATATTGGGACGAAATGTCTGAGGGGATAGAATTATTCCCGAAATGATAGTTTCCTTTCCTGCTTGACAACTGTCTGAAAATAGTTTATGATTTTATCCATAAGTTATTGAACTGAATATTTCCTCATCAAGAGCGACGGAGGGAAAGGCCCGATGAAGTCGCGGCAACCATTGGAGTTTTCCAAAACGGTGCCAATTCCTTTAGGCATGACCTAGAAGATGAGAGTACGCATAAAAGGGCTCTCATGTAAGGGAGCCCTTTTCTTATTGCCCTTTCGTAAAAGTCGGGGATTTATTCAGTGCTCATTTGCAAAGGAGGCAAAATTATGAGCAAGAAACGCATGCTGTTCACTTCCGAGTCCGTTACCGAAGGACATCCCGACAAAATGGCTGACCAGATTTCCGATGCCATCCTTGATGCCATCATTGCTCAGGACCCTCAGGGCCGCGTAGCCTGTGAGACACTGGTGACCACGGGTCAGGTGCACGTGGTGGGCGAGATTTCCACCAGCTGTTATGTGGATATTCCCAAGATTATCCGCAATACCGTGCAGGATATCGGCTACACCCGTGCCAAGTACGGTTTTGATTATGCAACCTGCGGCATCCTGGTTTCTCTGGATGAGCAGTCCCCTGATATCGCTCAGGGTGTGAACACGGCCTTGGAGGCCCGCGAGGGTGAGATGTCCGTGGAGGAGGCAACCGGTGCCGGTGACCAGGGCATGATGTTTGGTTATGCCACCAACGAGACCCCTGAGTTCATGCCTCTGCCTATCGCACTGGCTCACCGTCTGGCCCGTCGCCTCACCGAGGTACGCAAGAACGGCACTTTGCCGTACCTCCGTCCGGACGGTAAGACCCAGGTGACGGTGGCCTACGAAGATGGCAAGCCGGTAGCAGTGGAGACCATTGTCATTTCCACTCAGCACGATGAAGAGGTTACGCTGGAACAGATCAGGAAGGACCTTATCGAGCAGGTTATCAAGCCTGTGGTGCCTGCAGAACTCCTGAAGGATGATACCCGTATCTTCGTGAATCCCACTGGCAAATTCGTCATCGGCGGCCCTCAGGGAGACTCCGGCCTCACAGGCCGCAAGATTATCGTGGACACCTACGGCGGCTGGGCACGCCATGGCGGCGGAGCTTTCTCCGGCAAGGATCCCACGAAGGTGGACCGCAGTGCTGCCTACGCTGCCCGCTATGTGGCCAAGAACATCGTGGCTGCTGGGCTGGCTGACAAGTGCGAGATCCAGCTGGCTTACGCCATCGGCGTGGCTCGTCCCGTGTCCGTCATGGTGGACACCTTCGGCACCAACAAGGTGGCAGAGGAGAAGATTGAGGAACTGGTAGGGAAGCACTTCGACCTGCGTCCTGCAGGCATCATCAAGATGCTGGACCTTCGCCGTCCCATCTATCGTCAGACTGCTGCGTATGGCCACTTTGGGCGCACCGATGTGGAACTTCCTTGGGAGCAGACTGATAAGGCAGAACTCCTGAAAAAAGAAGCAGGACTTTGATGATGGCTGCCCGTAGTTCAGGGCAGGCCACAAGCAAAAGATGAAGCTATGGACAGGCTGTAAAGGATGGTACAGATTCTTTTATAGCCTGTTTTTGTTTGCCATCATTTTTTTGTATGAATTGGACAGATTTAAGGATAGATGGTATACTAATTAACTAGCGATTAACAGGCTTAAATGCTCTGCATAGCACATAAATCCTTATATGGGGGTAGATTTGTTTGAAGTACATGAGTGGCAATGAACTGCGTGAGGCTTATCTGCAGTTCTTTTCTGAGAAAAAAGGCCATCTGCGCCTGCCCAGTTTTTCCCTGATTCCGCAGGATGATCCCACCCTGCTCCTGATTGGTGCCGGTATGGCGCCTCTGAAGCCCTTCTTCACGGGCAAGATGAAGCCACCCCGCACCCGGGTGACCACCTGCCAGCGCTGCGTGCGTACCGGCGATATCGAGAACGTGGGCCGCACGGCGCGTCATCAGACTTATTTTGAGATGCTGGGCAACTTCTCCTTTGGTGATTACTTCAAGGGTGAGGCTATTCCCTGGGCCTGGGAGTTCCTGACGGAAGTGGTGGAACTGCCCAAGGAGAAGCTCTGGGTGACTGTCTACCCCGATGACGATGAGGCCATCGAAATCTGGAAGTCCCAGCCGGGCTTCCCCCAGGATCACATCGTGAAGATGGAGGACAACTTCTGGGAAATCGGCCCCGGTCCCTGCGGCCCGGACTCCGAGATCTACATCGACCTGGGCGAGGAGCGCGGCTGCGGCGAGCCTACCTGTGCTGTAGGCTGCGACTGCGACCGTTACCTTGAAATCTGGAACCTGGTGTTCACCCAGTACGACCGCACCGAGGACGGGGAGTACAAGCCCCTGGCCCATAAGAACATCGATACGGGCTGCGGTCTGGAGCGTCTGGCTTCCGTGGTGCAGAACAAGAAGACCAACTTCGAGACTGACCTGTTGTTCCCCATCATTGAGTACGCCTCCAAGGTTTCCGGCGTGAAGTACGGCGAAGATGAGGCCAAGGACGTTTCCCTGAAAGTCATTGCCGACCATGCCCGCTCCATGGCTATCATGATCATGGATGGCATCCTGCCTTCCAATGAAGGTCGTGGCTATGTGCTGCGCCGCATCCTGCGCCGCGCCATCCGTCATGGCCGCATGCTGGGTATCAAGGACAAGTTCCTGGAAGGTGCTGTGCAGGCCGTGGTGGACATTTACGGTGTGGCCAGCGACTTTGGCGAACTGGTGGCCAAGCAGGACTACATCAAGAAGGTCATCAGCCTGGAGGAGGACCGCTTTGCAGCCACTCTGGCGCAGGGCATGGCGCTTCTCACTGAGGAGATCGAGAAGGTCAAGGCTGATAAGAAGGAGGAGCTGGCCGGCGAGGTCGGTTTCCGTCTTTATGATACCTACGGCTTCCCCTGGGAGCTTACGGAGGAGATTCTCCATGAGCAGGGCTTGAAGCTGGATAAGGATGGCTTTGACAAGGCCATGGAGGAGCAGCGCACCCGTGCCCGCAATGCCCGGGCCGAGAACCAGCGTGTGGCTGTGCCCGACCTTTCCAAGCTGGATACAAGCAAGCTCTTGGTGGATGAAACTGCCACTGAAGGCAAGGTGGTGGCCATCTGGAAGGACGGCGTGCTGGTGGACGAGCTCCAGGACGGCGAAGAGGCAGGCATCATCCTGGACAAGACTCCCTTCTACGCTGAAGGCGGCGGACAGGTGGGCGACGAAGGCCTGCTGATTTCCGAGTTTGGCCGTGTCCGGGCTGAGAATGCCAAGAAGCTGCCAGACGGCACTGTCTACCATGAGGCCTATGTAGAGGAAGGCCAGCTGAAGGTGGGCGAGACGGTGAAGATCCAGGTGGATCAGGCCAAGAAGCTTTCCTCTGCCCGCAACCATACTGCTACCCATCTGCTGCAGGCAGCTTTGAAGAAGGTAGTGGGCGACCAGGTCAATCAGGCAGGTTCTTCCGTAACTCCTGACCGCCTGCGCTTCGACTTCACCAACTTCGAGCCTGTCAGTGCCCAGCAGCTCTCCGATGTGGAGGAACTGGTGAATAGCGAGATCCTCAAGGGCCAGGATGTGGAGATTTCCCACATGAGCCTTGACGAGGCCAAGGAAGCCGGCGCCATGGCCCTCTTTGGCGAGAAGTACGGCGATGTGGTGCGCGTGGTGAAGGTGCCTGAGTTCTCCATGGAACTCTGCGGCGGTTCCCATGTGAAGAATGTGGGCCAGATCGGCATGTTCAAGATCATCAGCGAGACGGGTGTGGCTTCCGGCGTGCGCCGTATCGAGGCCATCACCGGCAAGGCTGCCCTTGACTATGCCAACGGCAAGATGGCAACCCTCACCGAGGTAGCTGCCAAGCTGAAGACCAGCGAGACCGAGCTTTCTGCTCAGGTGGACAAGCTGCTTGCTGAGCAGAAGCAGATGCAGGCAGAGCTTGACAAGGTGGCTGAGATGCGCGAGAAGGCTGCAGCCCAGAAGCTCTTTGCCGGCCTCAGGGAGATCGGCCAGGTCAACTTCATGTCCGGTGTGGCCAAAGCTGCCAATATGGACGAGCTGCGCAATGTGGCTGACCTTGCCTGCACCAAGGTGGAGCGTGCCGTGGTGGTGCTGGCCTGCGTGAATGATGACAAGGTCAACCTGGTGGTCAAGGCTTCCAAGGAAGCTGTGGCGCAGGGCGTCCATGCCGGCAAGATCATCAAGGAAGCTGCCAAGGTCATCGGCGGCGGCGGCGGCGGCCGTCCCGACATGGCCCAGGCTGGCGGCAAGGATCCGGAATCCCTGCCCAAGGCCTTTGTGAAAGCAGCTGAAATAGTAAGAGCTCAGTTGGGTGTCAACGAATAACATCAGGCAAGTCCTCCCCTCGGGGAGGGCTTTTTGCCCATGGGGGAAGCATCAGTGGCAGAAGAAAAATTGATTGAAAAAAACTCATCAGAAGAAGACATTACAGAAAAAGTTCAATACCTGTTGAAATACGGCGTTCTGGGACTTATCCTGGTGGCGTTGCTATGTGCCGGAGTCATGTACTATCTGCACAGTGGCAGGTCTGCCATGACTGTCTATGATGCCAAGGTTGAAAGCCAGCTGGTGGGGGTAAAGTCTAAGGCGGCGGGCAAGGTGACGGAAATACTGGTGGAAGATGGAGCCCATGTGGAAGCCGGACAGGTCATTGCCAGAGTGGCGGTGAACGTCACTGAGGAAGATATCAGGCAGCTGGAGCAGACAGTAGAGCTGTCAGAGAAAAACCTGGAGCAGCTGAAGCAGGGGCAGACCGTTACTGTACCCACCTATGACAGCGGCGGCGGCTACAATCCCGCTGCCCAGCAGAACCTGGCCAGCGCCGCTGCCCGCATGCAGCGTATGAACGAGCTCTTTGAGATGGGAGCTATCAGTGCTATGAAGCGCGATGAGGCGGCAGCTGAATACGCTGCGGCTCAGGCAGCAGCCTCACAGAGCGCAGCACCGACTCCCAGCTATCGCACTATGACCCAGCCTACGGACCCTAAGATCATTGAGCAGGCAGAACTGCAGCTCAAGCAGGCTCAGGCGGCTCTCAATAATGCAAAGCAGGATTCACAGGCCACGGAGATTGTGGCGCCGGTGGCAGGGACACTTTACTACACGGATATCAAAGAAGACAGCGAGGTAAAAGCAGGCCAGACTATTGTCCGAATTGGTGATGCTGGCAGTATCTGGCTGGAGGCCAGGCTTACTCCGGAGCAATTGGAAAGGGTCCGCCTGGGCCAGTTTGCCAGTTATGAGGTAGAAGGCCACGAACTTTCCGGCACTGTGCAGGAAATACAGGAGACTGGGGAGGAAAAAGAGGAGGCTGCCCAGAATACGGAACCCAAAGAGGCTGATGGCAGCGAAGATGACAGACGGGTAGTGAAAATTTCCATACCCTCAGACCTGTCCTTCAACCTCAGGCCGGGCACCAAGGCTGCTGTGAAGTTTGCTTTGGATTCATAAATTGTAGGTGTAAAACAGGAGGCTGGCGAAGATGTTCAGATTTGCACACAATAACCTTAACGTGCTGGATTTGGAGCGCAGCATGAAGTTCTATGAGGAAGCCCTTGGGCTGAAGGAAGTCCGTCGTCTGGAAGGAGATGGCTTTATCCTGGTTTATCTGGGAGACGAGCACAAGAGCCACCACCTGCTGGAGCTTACCTGGCTGAAAGACCGTACTGAGCCTTACAATCTGGGTGAAAATGAGTTCCATCTGGCCTTCACGACGGATGATTATGAAGCTGCTCATGCCAGGCACAAGGAAATGGGCTGCATTTGCTATGAAAATGAGGCCATGGGGATTTACTTCATTTCAGATCCTGATGGGTATTGGCTGGAAGTTTTGCCGGAATAATTTCAGGTGGGAATAATATGGGGCAGGTACGAAAAATGTACCTGCCCTTTGTAATTATGGGGAGTTTTGTGCTAGAATATCACTTATATGTATAGATTCAGGGAAGCTGCCCTTGGTCAAGAAAGCGCAGCTTTTGACATAGCCATTTATGAAAGTAGAGGAAAGCAAGTGGTTGAATTATTAGCGCCGGCAGGCAGCCGTGAAGCACTGGTGGCAGCCGTGGAAAGCGGTGCCAATGCCGTCTATCTGGCAGGCAATATGTTTGGAGCCAGGGCTTATGCCAGTAATTTTGATGAAGAGGGGCTGAAAGATGCTGTCCGTTTTGCTCATCTGCGTGGAGTGCTCATCAATGTGACCGTCAATACCATTGTAGGGGACGAGGAATTGCCTGCTCTGCGGGATTATCTGAGATTCCTGTATGAGGCAGGAGCAGACGCGGTGCTGGTGCAGGATTTGGGCGTGGCAAAAATCGCACGGGAGACGGTGCCTGAACTGCCCCTGCATGCCAGCACCCAGATGACAGTGCACAGCCTGGAAGGTGTATTGGCCTTGCAGGAGCTGGGGTTTACCCGGGTTGTGTTGTCCAGGGAGCTTTCCTTGAAGGAAATCCGCTATATATGCAGTCACTCACAGGTGGAAATAGAAGTATTCATGCACGGGGCTCTCTGCGTGTGCTATTCCGGCCAGTGCCTCATGAGCAGCATGATTGGCGGGCGCAGCGGCAATCGTGGCCGCTGTGCCCAGCCCTGCCGCCTGCCTTATGATCTGGTTGATGAGAACGGCAATGATGTTTTGGGCGACAAGGCAGGCAAGTATCTGCTGTCTCCCAGGGACATGAATACCATTGAAGTTCTCCCGGAACTGATTGAGGCCGGAGTGGCTTCCTTGAAGATAGAAGGCCGCATGAAGCGTCCCGAGTATGTGGCCACGGTGGTCAGCACCTATCGTGAAGCCATTGACCGTCACTATGCAGGTGAAGGCTATCTGGTGACCCAGCAGGAAAGGGATAACCTGGCGCAGATTTTCAACCGTGATTTCACTACCGCTTATCTGCTGGACCGTCCCGGCAAGGATATGATGAGCGACCGCCGTCCCAATAATCGTGGGCTCATGGTGGGGCGTGTGGAAAGCTATGACCGCCAGTCCGGCCAGGTGACAGTCAAGCTTGCCGGGCCTTTGGCCGTCGGTGACCAGGTGGATTTCTGGGTGAAGGTGGGAGGCAGGGTCACAGCCGACATCAAGGAACTTTGGTCAGATAGTGGCCAGGTTATTGCCAGGGGTGAAGCCGGGGATGTGGTGAGATTTGCCCTGTCAAAAGCAGTGCACGCTCATGACCGTCTCTTCAAGGTATATGATGCCGCCCTCATGGAGAAGGCCAAGGAAAGCTATAAAAGCGGCGCCCCCATACGCCGCATAGGCATCAAGGCAGAAGTCTTTGCAGCTGAGGGCAAGCCGCTTTCCATTGTCTTTACGGATGGAGAGGGCCATACGGCTTCTGCCGTCACAGAGTTCCTGGCAGAGCCTGCCTTGAAGCGGCCTTTGACCGAAGAAATTATCCGCAAGCAGGTTGACCGCCTGGGAACTTCTGTCTTTGCCTTGCAGGAACTTGTATGCCACATAGAGGGCGCTGTCATGGTGCCCATGAGCGAGATCAACGAAGCCCGCCGCAAAGCTGCAGAGGCGCTGGAGCAGCAGCGCCTGGCAGAGCTGCCTCCTTACAATTACCCGCCCCTGGACGGCAAGGAAAGCTGGCCTGCCTGTGAACAACGTGGCAATCTTCGCCAGTCCCGTCTGATGGTCAGCGTGGATTCTTTGGCACAGATGGAAGCGGCTATTGAAGGGGGGGCGGATGGCATCCTTTTTGGTGGAGAAAGCTACCACCACAGCCATCTGAGTGATGAGGTCTACAGAAAAGCCTGGGATTTGGCAAGAAAAGCGGGGGTTCGCTTTGACATCAACACTCCCAGGATACTCAAGATGAATGCCCAAAAATCTGTGGAAAACCTCCTCAACAGCTGCAAGGAATTCCCCCCTGATGCTGTCCATGTGCATAATATAGGTACCCTGTCCTTGGTGAGGAAGATGACAGATTTCCCCATCCATGCTGATTACTCTCTTATTTCCTATAACAAGATAGCCCTTTCCGCCTTGCAGGGGCTGGGCGTGGTGGAAGCTACCCTGTCACCGGAGCTTAATGAGGGGCAGATGAAGAAGCTGGCCAAAGAAAGCGCCATACCGCTGGCTGCTATTGTGCATGGCAGGCTGGAACTGATGGTTTCCGAGTACTGCGTGACAGGCAGCTTCCTGGGCGGTGCAGGCAAAAAGCCTTGCAGCCAGCCTTGCACCAAGGGAAGGTACTTCCTGAAGGACCGCAAGGAAGCCCTGTTCCCGCTGGTGATGGATCAGTACTGCCACATGCATGTACTGAACAGCAAGACTTTGTCCATGCTGCCCCATGCCATGAAATTCCTGCCTGCAGGCCTTGTCACCCTGCGCATTGAGGGCAAGTACCTGGCGCCGCAGGAGCTGAAGAATATCACCCGGGCTTACAAGAAGGTCATGGGCATGCCCGAAGACCTGGATGAAGCACAGCAGGCTTATATTGAGCAGCAGGAGGGAAAGGATATAACCAGAGGACATTATTTCCGTGGTGTCCTGTAATATCTAATGATGAGCTCTCGTCTTTGACGGGAGCTTTTTTGTGCATTGCAGGAAAATCCATAAACATGGAGAAATAAACCAAGACAAAGAAATATACTATACAGGGATTGGTCTGGCTTTTTCAGGAAAGGATGTAAAAACCATGAATGTGAAGCTGAACATGAAAAAGGTTGTTTCCCTGCTTTTGGGATGTGCCTTGGCTGGAACCATGCTGGCAGGGTGCGGTCCTACTGATGATCCCCATAAGAGCTCCGGAGGCAAGCCTTTAAAGCTGGGCATGCTGACGAACATGAACATCAGTGAGCAGCAGCAGGCGGAGCTGATGAAGGAAGTAGGGCAAAGAGGTGGTTTCCCTGATAATATGGTGTATGACATAACTTACTATGACAATCTTAACTCCATGCAGATGGGGCTAGAATCCAGGAGCATTGATGAGATGAGCACCTATCAGTGTGTGTCGGACTATCTCCTGGCCAGGAATGACAAGTTTGCCCAGACTGATTTCAAGAAGGTGAAACTGGAAGATGGCTTCTGCTGTGCAGTGAGGGAAGAGGATAAAGAACTGCTGGAGGAAATGAACAAGGCTATCAGCACCATGAAGGATGACGGCACATTGGACAAGCTGGTCCAGGAATATATCAAGGATGTGAAGGCAGGCGAGGAACCACACGCTGTGGAACTGGAAAAGGCAGAGGGACGCCGCATTCTCAAGGTAGCAGTCACTGGCGACCTTCCTCCCATTGACCTGGTATTGGCAGATGGCAAGCCTGCAGGCTTTAATACGGCAGTGCTCTCAGAGGTGAGCAAGCGGTTGCAGAGAAATATAGAAATCGTACAGGTGGACAGCGGCGCAAGGGCAGCTGCTCTTTCTGGCAAGACTGTGGATGTAATCTTTTGGGCTGTGATTCCTGAGGATAAGTTCAATGTTCGTCCTAAGGATTTTGATCTTCCCAAAGGGGCAGCAACCACCGTGCCTTACTATAAGGATGAGATTGTCCACCTGGCAGTGAAGAAGTAAGAAGTTGTTATCAAAAGCACCGAACATTTTTGAGGATTTATATCGAGAATGTTCGGTGTTTTGTTTGTTGCAGCAATCATATGTAGGCAAACCGTCTATGCTTGGGAGGATGGAAGATGGAGAAGCTTTATCAGATTTTTATTGCCAATGATGCCTGGATAACTATTGGCAAGGGCATTGGGGTGACGGTGGAGATTTCTCTGGTATCCCTGCTGGCAGGAACGCTCCTGGGAGCGCTGATCTGCTTTTTCCGCATGGGGAAAAGACGCCTCCTGCGTCTATTGGCCATGGGCTACATTGCTTTGGTGCGGGGATGTCCGGTACTGATGCTTTTGATGTTGCTCTTTTATGGAGTCTTGGCTCAGAGTGGCTTGTCTCCCGTGGTGGTGGCTATCCTGGCTTTTTCTTTTCATACAGCGGCTCATGTGGCAGAGCTTTTGCGCTCCGCCATCCAGGCTACAGATCACGGGCAGGTAGAGGCAGCGCGCACGCTGGGGTTTTCCAGAGTGCAGGCCTTTCGCCTGGTGACACTGCCGCAGATGGTGCAGATTGCCCGGCCTGTCTACCAGTCTACCATTGTGAACCTGATTCAGTGGACCAGCGTAGTAGGCTATGTGACCATCACAGATCTTACCCGTGTCATATACAATACGGCCTCCCGCACCATGCAGCCCATGATTACCATGCTGGGCGGCATGGCCATCTATATCGTCATGTCTTATTGCGTATATGGGGTATTTGCCTGGCTGGAATGGCGTGAGAGAAGAGAGGTGGAGGAATAAATGGGGATACTTGAAGTACAGGGGCTTTCCAAAGCCTTTGGGGATTTGCAGGTGCTGAGCAAGGTGGATTTAAGTGTCAGGGAAGGTGAGCGCATCGCCATTATCGGTGGCTCTGGCTGTGGCAAGAGTGTCTTCCTGCGTTGCCTGAATCTGCTGGAGGTGCCTGATGCAGGCAGCATCACTATTGACGGGCAGGAAATCACAGCCCCAGGGGCGGATGTGGACACCATCCGTCGTCAGATGGGCATGGTTTTCCAGAAATTCCACCTGTTTTCCCATTACAATGTGCTGGACAATCTCTGCCTGGCTCCCACCATGCTTTTGGGCATGGAGCGCAAGGAGGCGGAGGAGAAGGCCATGGGGCTGCTCAATCAGGTGGGCCTTGCCGCTAAGGCCAGGGTCTTACCGGGGGTCCTTTCCGGCGGGCAGCAGCAGCGTATCGCCATTTGTCGTTCCCTCATGATGGATCCAAAAGTGCTGCTGCTGGACGAGCCGACCAGCGCCTTGGACCCTACGATGGCGGCAGAGGTGCTGGCGGTTATCCGCATGCTGGCCAAGCAGGGGCTGACCATGCTCATCGTCACCCATGAGATGAAGTTTGCCCAGGAGGTGTCAGACCGCATCCTGTTCTTTGCGGACCGGGGCATCTATGAGCAGGGGACGCCGGAGGAAATCTTTGAGCAACCCAGGAGAGATAAGACGATTTCCTTTATCCGCAAGCATACGTTCTTCAGCTATGAGATTACCAGGCGGTCAGAGTTCGACTTGATGCAGCTGCAGGGCGGTATCTGGAATTTCGCAGAGAAATATGGCATAGGCGCGTCTATGGCCTATCAGTTGCAACTTTCTGGTGAGGAACTTATATATGAGTTTTGGCGAGGGAGCTTCAATGACGGGGAAGTGGTGGAACTTAGGTTGGACATTACCTATGCCCAAGCCATGGACCGCATCGTGGTGGAGGTCGTCAGCGGTGGCGCAGCCTACGATCCCTTCATAGCGGAGAGCGAAGATGATTCGGAGGAAATGGAGCACATGGGGATTACCCTGCTGAAAAAGAGAGCAGCCGGTTTTTCCTATGCCTATGAAGAAGGAAAAAATCGGGTACGGGTGGAATTCATAGAAAATAGGTAAGCGATCTTTGTTTGTCTAAAAGTTGTAAAGTGCTGTAGGCAGTGTGAACAAGTGATTATTAGTCGTACGGTACAACAGATAAGGGAAGAGATGGCAAATGAAAATTGACACGCTTTGCTTGGCTCAAAGGCAGACCGCAGAAGAATACCTGCAGCACGCTTATGAAATCCCGGAGGAGGTTCCCTTCTTGCCCATGCCTGATGAAGCTTTCGTTTCTAAGTGGCAGGAGGCAGCGGGTCGGACCGTGCTGGATTTCTTGATAGACGGACTAAGTCTTCCCGCCTTTGCTTTCAGCTGGGAGGATGAAGAAGGACTGGGTATTTCCTTTGCCCAGACTCTGGGAGGGCGGCTGCCTGTCATCTCCACCAGCAGCCATGAGGACTTCCGCGCTATGGACGCCCTCATGAGCGGACGGGAGGAAAAACGGGAACTGCCTCTGACGGTGAACGCCTTCACAATAGAGGCTAAGGCAGAGAATATCTTCCATCACCGCCTCTTGTTGCTGAACTGCGCTCCCTACAGCAATATTACCGCTACCAGGCTGGGGCTGGGGGCGGGGGACTGGCAGGAGCGCTCCTATCGCTTGCGACGGGCGTACGAATGTGCCCATTATGAGACTTTGCGCCTTTTGGGTGGCATGAAGAATCATGCTTTGGATGAGATATTGGCCGATTCCTTTGGCCAGCTGGCCGCCTTTGGTGATTTCAGTGCTGACAGGCAGAGGCTTTTCTTCGGCCTGACCAAGGGAGAGACCTGCTGCACAGGCAGGCTCTCTTTCTATACCCAGAAGGTTGCCATGGAGGAAAGGGACAAGGTATACGCAGTTGTGGACAAGGTATTGGATATGATGGAAGCTGAAATAAAAGCGCTGCTCTCAAGAAAAGCGAAAAAGGTGGAAATCCTGGCAGAACTGGCAGGCAGAAGCATAGCAGACAGGCTGGCGCAAGGATTCCCAGGAAAATGATTTATAGGCACGGATTAAAGTACCGTGCCTATTTTTATGTTTTATGGTACAATGAAGCCTATGCAAATCGACCATCTTGATAAATTATTGGGGTAAAGAGGAAAATGGAACAAGAAGCCTTCAAAACATTAGCATATGACAAGATAAAGGCCATGCTTATCGGTTGCGCCAGTTCTAATCTGGGCAAGAAGCTGGCGAAGAGCCTGCTGCCAAGTTCGGACTTTGAGGAAGTATCCGGCTGGCTGGCAGAGACAGATGAAGCTGTGGAGATATTTGAGACTACGGCCCCGCCCCTGGGGGGCATCAGGGATATTACTTCCAGTCTCCGCAAGGTGGAGCTGGGCGCTACTTTAGACCTGGGCGAACTGGTAGAGGTGCGCAGCACCATGTATGCCATGCGCAATGTGAAATACTTCTTCCGGGATCTTTCTCTTGAAGTGCCTGCCCTGAAGGAACTGGCCCGGGGCATGGAAATCCTGGGGGAACTGGAACGCCATCTGGAAAATACCATTGATGAGCACGGCAATATCCGCGAGGATGCCAGCGTGGAACTCAGGCGCATCAACAGGGAACTGAGGGCTACTCAGGCTCACATAAAGGACAGGATGTCAGGTATCCTGCATTCTGCAGAGTATCAGAAGTATTTCCAGGATGCCATCGTCACTGTCCGTGATGAGCGCTATGTTATTCCTGTGAAGCAGGAATATCGTTCCCACTTCCCAGGTATCGTCCATGATCAGTCTGCCAGTGGCGCTACTCTCTTCATCGAGCCTATGGCTGTGGTGGAGATGAATAATGATGTGAAGCAGTTGACTCTGGCCAGGCAGCAGGAAATGAACCGCCTGATGAAGCAGCTTTCTCAGGAAATCCTGCGTCATCATGAGGATTTGGAGAACAACTGCGAGATTTTGGCGGAAATTGATTTTACCTTTGCCAAGGCCAAGCTGGCCAGGGAGATGGAAGCAAGCCGCCCCAAGCTCAATGATGAGGGGCGCACTGTCCTGAAGCAGGCCCGTCATCCGCTGATTGACAGGGAAAAAGTGGTGCCCATAGATATTGTGCTGGGGACGGACTATAGCATGCTGCTGGTCACGGGACCAAATACCGGCGGCAAGACCGTCAGCATGAAGACATTGGGACTTCTGGTGCTGATGGCCCAGTCAGGCCTGTATCTTCCCACGGCCCCTGACTCCGAGCTGGCCATATATCAGAATGTCTATGCTGATATCGGTGACGAGCAGAGCATAGAGCAGAGCCTGTCTACCTTCTCCGCCCATATGACCCATATTGTGAAGATCTTGGGGCAGGTGGAGAAAGAGGATCTGTTGCTGTTGGATGAGCTGGGGGCGGGTACGGACCCGGAGGAGGGGGCTGCCCTGGCCATGTCCATTCTGGAGCGGCTGCTGGAAATCGGCACCACCACCGTGGCTACTACGCATTATTCAGAGCTAAAGACCTTTGCCTATAGCCGTACTGGCATTGAGAATGCCTGTGTGGAGTTTGACGTGAAGACCCTGCGGCCGACATACAGGCTGCTTCTGGGCACTCCCGGTGCCAGCAACGCCTTTGCTATCAGTCGTCGCCTGGGGCTTTCCGAAGCCTTGATTCTCAGGGCCAAGCAGCTGGTGGAGGCTGACCATGCCCAGTTCGAGAAAGTCGTCAATGAGCTGGAACAGGAAAAGATGATGTATGAGCAGCGCAATGCCGACATCATGGAAGGGCAGCAGCGGGTTACTGCCCTGCAGCTGAAGGTGGAACGCACCAAGGAGGAAATCTCCAGGCAGAAGGGCGAGATCATACGCAAGGCACGTGAGCAGAGCGCGGCCATGATACGCCGTACACGCCGGGAATCCGAGGAAATCATCAAGGAACTGAAGGAACAGTTCCAGGATATGGGCATCAAGAAACGACAGCAGGCTATCCAGGAGGCTCGTGCCAGACTTACGGAAGCATCGGCCAAGGCAAACCCTGGCATCATGGCCCAAAAGGGCGTGGGAAAGCCTGTAGACATCAAGACAATCCGGACAGGAGACACCGTCTATGTAAAGAGCCTGGACCAGAAGGGGACTGTGCTGGAAGTCAGCGGCAGCGAGCTTGAGGTGCAGCTTGGCAGTCTGCGTACAAAAGTCAAGGCTTCAAAGTGTACCTTTGTGGCTCATGGCAGCCAGGAGGAAAAGGCATCTGCTCCGATTGTCAGGAACAAGAATCGCCAGAGTGCCGGCTTTCTCCAGAAGACTGCCAATATCGGCAGGGAGATAGATATCCGTGGCATGATGGTTGACGAGGCGGAACTTATCATAGGCAAATTCCTTGATGATGCTGTCATGGCTGGCCTGAGCCAGGTGCTGATCATACATGGCAAAGGCACTGGTGCCTTGCGCAAAGGGGTCCAGGCTTATCTCAAGGGCCACAGAAACGTGCTCTCCTATGCCTTTGCGGATATCACTGAGGGCGGTACAGGGGCAACAGTTGTCAATTTGAAATGAATAAAGGTAGCTTTTCTCTTATGCAGTGGTGTATAATAAAAGGCATATTGTTTAAGGAGGCTGCTTATGGACAAAAGTTCAAATACAAAACAGCAGAAGCGCAGGCCTGCCAAGAAAAAAGGCAGCTCTGCCGGGCGTATCTTCCTGGGCTTCATAGTCGTGGTCTTGGTTATGGTAACCGGAATAGGCTGTGGTTTCCTTACCGCTAGCATGAATACCAAGCCGGATTTGGCCAGTGATATCCAGCCGCCGGCGTCATCCCAGATTTACGACATCAATGGCAACGAGATTGCCAATGTACATGCTACGGAAAACCGCATGCCTGTAAAGATTTCCCAGGTGCCCAAGGATCTGCAGAATGCCTTTGTAGCAGTGGAGGATAACCGTTTTTACGAACACATGGGCGTGGATCCCCGCGGCATCATGCGGGCACTCTGGTCTAACTTGCGGGGACAGAGCATTTCAGAGGGCGGCTCCACCATTACCCAGCAGTTGGCTAAAAATGCTTATCTTACCCAGGACCGTACGCTGAAACGCAAGGTTCAGGAAGTTTTCCTGGCTTTGCAGCTTGAGCGTCAGTACACCAAGCAGGAGATTTTGGAGCTTTATCTGAATCAGATTTATTTTGGCCAGGGTGCTTATGGTGTTCAGGCCGCTGCCAAGACCTATTTTGGCAAGAATGTTGAGGATTTGGATCTGAACGAATGTGCCATGCTGGCAGGCATTCCCAAAAGCCCCAATTACTATTCTCCTACCAGCAATCTCCAGGCCGCTGAAGAGCGTAAATCCGTGGTGCTGGATCAGATGGAAAAGTATGGCTACATCAACGCATCCCAGGCTTCAAAAACCAAAAAAGAGGAAATGAAACTGGTGAAGGCGACGAAGAATACCGACACCAATGAGGCATCGTATTTCATTGACTATGTCACTCAGAAACTCATTGACAAGTATGGTGCAGATGCAGTCTATAAAGATGGTTTGAAGATTTATACTACCATTGACATGGACATGCAGAGGGCGGCGGAAGAAGCCATGAAAAATCTGCCCCTTTATAACAAGGATGGAAATGGCATAGAGCAGCCTCAGGGGGCTCTGGTGGCTATAGATCCCCACAATGGCCATGTGAAGGCTATGGTTGGGGGCCGCGGTACGGATCAGTTCAATCGCGCTACTATGGCAGAAAGGCAGCCCGGTTCTGCTTTCAAGCCTTTTGTCTTTGCAGCGGCCTTGGAGAATAACTTCACGCCCAATACGGTCATTAACGACAGTCCTGTAAAAGTGGGGGATTGGGAACCGCAGAACTATGACCGCACTTTCAATGGCAAGGTTTCCCTGCGGGAAGTAGCCCGCAATTCACTTAATGTGCCCACGGTAAAGATTGCCCAGAAGCTGGGGATTGACAAACCTATCTATTATGCACAGGAAATGGGCATTACCACTTTTGTGCTTGAAGGTGCACAAAATGACCGCAATCTGGCTACGGCATTGGGGGGGCTTACCAAAGGTGTCACGCCTTTGGAACTCACCAGTGCTTATGGAACTTTTGCCAACAAGGGCATTCATGTAGAGCCGATGGTTATTGTCAAAGTGCTTGACAGGAATGGCAAAGTCATCGAACAGGCTGAGGAACGGCAGCGCAGTGTCATCAGTGAAAACAGCGCGGCAGAACTTACCAGCATGCTCCAGACGGTCATTCAGAAAGGCACAGGCACCCATGCCAATATTGGCCGTCCTGCTGCAGGAAAGACAGGCACAACCAATGACTATCATGATGCCTGGTTTGTAGGTTATACTCCTGATTTGGTAGCTGGCGTCTGGGTGGGAAATGATAATAACACTTCCCTCCACAACATGACTGGCGGACAGACACCTGCAGAAATCTGGAAGGCTTTTATGTCCAAAGCTCTTGCTACTACGCCAGCTAAAAATTTTGATGGCAGCGCCGCTGGGAAAGATGATTCTGTGGGAGAGCTTGAAGATGACGAAAAGATAACCGTCAAGCAGAAGCCGTCAGAATTAAAGAAGGATAATAATCCTAAGGAAAAAGTTGAAGAAGCTCCAGTGAAGGGCGGTCAGAATGTTCCCGCTCAGGATAAGCAGGAACCGAAGCCTCAACCCCAAAAAACTGAACCTGTTTCAGACGCCCCTGAGCGTGGCGGTGGAGTAGGCAAAGGCCGTTAAAATTTTTGTTTCCCTTGCAGGGATAATGAATTACTGCTGGAGTTAATCATAAGATAAAGGAGCGAGTTGGTTGTCTAACGTATTTGACATTTTGAAAGAACGCGGCTTTGTAGCCCAGTGCACCAATGAGGAGGAACTGAGGAAACTGTTTGATGAGGAGCAGGTTTCTTTTTATATAGGTTTTGATCCCACTGCTGACAGCCTGCATGCAGGTCATTTCATAGCGCTCATGGCCATGGCTCACATGCAGCGGGCAGGTCATCGTCCCATCTGCCTGGTGGGCGGTGGCACCGGCACCGTGGGTGATCCTTCCGGCCGTACGGATATGCGCCAGATGTTGACGGATGAAATCATTGAGCACAACTGTGAATGCTTCAAAAAGCAGATCGCTCGCTTCATCGATTTCTCTGATGGCAAGGCTCTGATGGTGAACAACGGCGACTGGCTCAGGAAGCTCAATTATATCGAGCTCCTGCGCGAAGTTGGCGCAGACTTCACTGTAAACCGCATGCTGTCTGCCGAGTGCTATAAGCAGCGCTGGGAGAAAGGCCTGACCTTCCTGGAATTCAACTACATGATCATGCAGGCCTATGACTTCCTGGAACTGAACCGCCGCTATGGCTGCAAGCTGGAAATGGGTGGCGATGACCAGTGGTCCAACATCATCGCTGGTGTTGAGCTCTGCCGTCGCAAGCTCAGTACCCCTGTTTATGGTCTCACCAACAAGCTGCTGACCAAGAGTGATGGCAAGAAGATGGGCAAGACTGCCGGCGGGGCTCTCTGGCTTGATGCGGAGAAGACTTCTCCCTATGAATTCTATCAGTACTGGCGCAACGTGGATGATGCAGATGTGGAGAAATGCCTGTCTCTGCTCACCTTCCTGCCTATGGATGAGGTGCGCCGCTTAGGTGCCATGAAGGATCAGCAGGCTAATGAAGCCAAGGCTGTATTGGCCTATGAAGTCACAAAGATTGTTCATGGCGAAGAAGAGGCCAGGAAAGCCAAGCAGTCTGCCGAAGCCCTTTTCGGCGGTGCAGGAAATGTGGCCGATATGCCTACTGTGGCAGCCGAAGCAGGAGACAAGCTGCTTGATGCCCTGGTGGCAGGTGGAGTCTTCGCTTCCAAAGGGGAAGGCAAGCGCTTGATACAGCAGAATGGCTTGAGCCTCAACGACAGCAAGGTTACGGATATTGACTACGTGCTGCAGGCTGGGGACTTCAATGATGGTGCTGCTATTGTAAAGAAGGGCAAGAAGAAGTATTACAAGCTGACTAAATGACGGCTTTTTATGGTGAAGGGTGCTGTGCGCAACGAAACGTGCAGCACCCTTTGTTTGTGGGAGGAAAGTGTCTCAGCTTTTTTTCTGGAAAAAAATAAATTAAGGTTGTATAATATAATTCGGAAATTTTAAGGATGCACTGAAAGGCTGGTGAGGAGCATGGATGATCACCCTAGTTCGGCAGACCCGAAGCGATGGAACATACATACGAATAAGGGGAGGTCTGCCCTTCCTACACTGGCCGTGGTCTTTTAGCTTTGCGCTGGTGCAGTTTGGGGCGGGTTCTTTCCTATGAGAAAGGAGACAGCCCATGCTGCAAATCTACAAGTCCGCTGAAAGCGGCCCCTTGCAGGAACTGAGCCTGAAGACTCTGGAGAAGGGAGCCTGGATCAATATCATTGACCCTACACCCTATGAGCTGAAGGTGGTCAGCAACCTGACGGAGGTTGAGCCGGACTTCCTGCGTTCCGCACTGGATGATGAGGAGCGCTCCCATACGGACGTGGAGGACAATTCCATCATGGTCCTGACCAACGTGCCTGTATGCCGTGGCGAGGAAAGCTATGATGCCCTGCCTTTGGCCATCATTGTCACCACGGAGTATATCATTACCGTCTGCCTGGAAGAGACGCCTGTTATGGCGGAGTTCAACGAGCGTACCGCCAAGCTCTTCCGCACCTATAAGAAGACAAGATTCCTTTTTCAGATACTTTATAAGTCAGCCACCCTTTACTTGCGCTATCTGCGGCAGATAAGCAAGCTTTCCGATGATATAGAGGTGCAGCTGCGCCACAATATGAGCAACAGGGAAATCCTGCGGCTCCTTGAGCTCCAGAAGGGCCTTACTTACTTCAATGCGGCCCTGCGTTCCAATGGCGCTGTCATGGACAAGCTCCTGCGCCTGCGCTCCAATCCCGCCATGAAGCCCATCCTGAAGATGTATGAAGAAGATGAGGACCTGCTGGAAGATGTCATCATCGAGAACAAGCAGGCCCGGGAAATGGTGGAGATGTACAGCAAGATCCTGGCCCGGCTGGCAGATACCTTCACTTCCATTATCTCCAACAACCAGAACCGGGTGATGAAATTCCTGGCCGCCATGACCATCATTCTGGCTATCCCTACGGTAGTATCCAGCTTCTTCGGCATGAATGTGCCGGTGCCCTTTGCGGAAGATGGCAAGGGGTTCATGTATGTCATGGTGATTGCCTTTGGCATTTCCATATCCTCTGCCGTCATACTTTGGAGGCGGAATATGTTCTGATTCTGAATATGAAAATCCTCGCATTGGGCGGGGATTTTTCTTTTGGGTATAAAGGCTTTTCTTCGTCTTTGGGTGACAATAACTTCAAGCTATGATAAAATGGAACGGACTGAATGAACAACACTTATATAGATGATAGACATGAGATGTATGGGGGATTTCTCTATGGAGTTTCGGCAACTGGAGTATTTTTGCACCATCAGTGAGCTGGAAAATTTTACGCGCACGGCTGAGGTGCTGCATGTTTCCCAGCCCTCTGTCACCAAGGCCATCAAGGCTTTGGAGGCGGAACTGGGGGTGACGCTCATTGATCGCAGCCAGAAGCGGGCCACTCTTACGGAGGAGGGGAAAGTGTTCCTGCTCCATGCTCAGCGCATCATGCAGGATGCGGAGAGTGCCAGGCGGGATATGCAGAGGTTCCGGCGGGATAAGCATGAGACTCTGCGCTTTGGCATTCCACCTATGGTGGAGGCCTATCTCTTCCCAGATTTCTTCACCAAGTTCAGGCGGGCCTTTCCCGATGTGACTCTTGATGTGCAGGAGTTTGCCGATTCTGATGAGGTGAAGAACAGGGCAGATCTGGAGGAACTGGACTTCGGCATCGTGCTGGGAGGCACAGAGGACAATGACCATGCGCTGCCCATCATGGAGGATGCCATGAGCGTCTGCCTGCACCCGGAGCACCCGCTGGCAGGCAAAAGGATAATCACCTTTGAGGATCTGGCAGGAGAAAAGTTCATCATGCAGCAGCCCCGCACTTACCAGTACCGTGAAGTGTGTGCCCGCTGCAATGAGGCGGGGTTCGTGCCGGATGTGCTGCTCTGCACTTCCCAGCTCAAGACCATCAAGCAGCTGGTGGCTAATCAGGAGGGTATTTCCATCCTGCCGGATTTCGTCACCAGCATGGAGAGCATCTTTGTCAGGCGTCCTCTTTCTCCGGAACTGGAGGTCATGGTATACCTGTATTGGGGACAGCAGCGTTCCCTGTCAAAGGTGGACAACCGTCTCACTGATTTCATGCGGGAGTACGCTGCCACAGATGAATTCAAGCAAAGGTTTTTGGGAACCCACAAGCCTGAAGGGAGCAAGGCATAGTTGCAGCTTAAAAGATTGGAGGCATACGGCTTCAAGTCCTTTGCCGATAAGATAACCATAGATTTTGACTCGGGCATCACCGCTATCGTAGGGCCTAATGGCAGCGGCAAGAGCAATATCACCGATGCTATCCGCTGGGTGCTGGGTGAGCAGAATGTCCGCAATCTGCGCGGAGCCAGGGCTGAGGACATCATCTTTACGGGCTCTGCCGCCAGAAAGCCCTTGGGGCTGGCGGAGGTGTCCCTGTTCTTTGCCAATGACGGCACTCTGCCTGTGGATTTCCGGGAAGTGGTGGTGACCCGCAGGCTCTACCGCAGCGGGGAAAGCGAGTTCTACATCAACCGTTCCCGCTGCCGCCTGAAGGATATCTACAACCTCTTCGCGGACACGGGCATCGGCCACGACGGCATGAGCATCATCGGCCAGAACCGCATCGATGATATCCTGAACAGCAAGCCCGAGGAGCGGCGCCTGTTCTTTGAGGAAACGGCAGGCATCACCAAGTACCGTTCCCGCAAGCGGGAAACCCTGCGCCGCCTGACGGATACGGAAGGGAATCTGGTGCGTGTCCAGGACATCATCCGGGAGATAGAGAACCAGCTGGAACCTCTGGCCCAGCAGGCAGAGCGCACCCGCATCTACAACGGCCTCTCAGAGGAGCAGAAGAAATGCCGACTCACCCAGCTGGCTGTTGATTACCAGCGGGAAAGCCGGCGCCATAGTGAAAATGAGCAGAACCTCCAGAAAAAACGTGAGGAAGCGCTCATTGCCGAGGCTGAGGTCAACAAGGCAGAGGCCCGCCGCCAGGAACTGGGCCAAAAGCTCATCGACCTGGAAAAGACCATGCAGGAACAGGCTGGCAAGAGCGAAAGGCTTCGCCAGAACATCGAAGCTGCCAGTCGTGAGGTGGCGGCCCTGGAGGAACGGCAGGAACAGAGCAAGGCTGTCAAGGAGAGAATCCTGGCCCGCCGTCAGGAGCTCAGCAGCCTGCTAGCCAGTAAGGTGGCAGAACTGGCGGGACTGGCTGCAGAGGAAAAGCAGAAGCAGGCAGACTGGCAGCTGGCAGGGGAACTGCTGCAAAAGGAACGGGAGCGGGCTGCGGCCTACAAGGGCACCATTGCTTCCCGTCAGCAGGAAGTAAACGCTGCTCGTGAGGCAGTGCTCACAGCCCAGAGAAAGCTCACTTCTGTCCAGCAGGAATGCGCCATGCTGGAACGCATGCAGCAAGCCTATGAGGGCTTTGGCAAGGCGCCCAAGGCGATACTGAAAGCCCGTGAGCCCTGGCGCAAGGGCGTTGCAGGCGCCGTGGCTGAGCTGATGGAGGTGCCTGCTGAATATGTCACTGCCATCGAGGTGGCTTTGGGTTCTGCCCAGCAGAATCTGGTCACCAGGGATACGGATACCGCCAAGGCGGCTATTGCTTTCCTGAAACAGCAGCATCTGGGCCGGGCTACCTTCCTGCCCCTTTCCACCATTGTCCAGCGCACGGTGCCTGACTTGCAGGTGGCAGGGGATCCGGGGGTGCTGGATTGGGCCAGCCGCCTGGTGAAGGTGCCTGCTGAATACAGCAAGGTGGCAGATTTCCTGCTGGCCAGGACCCTGGTGGTGGATAATCTCGACCATGCGCTGGCTCTGGCCAGGAAGCATAATCAGAAGCTGCGGCTGGTGACCCTCACCGGCGAGCTCATAAATCCTGGCGGTTCTCTCTCTGGTGGCGGCAAAGGCCATCAGGAGGCAGGCTTCCTCAACCGCAGTGCCGAGATTGAGACGCTGCAGGGAAAAATCAGCCAGGGCAAAGCCCGGGCTGAGGAGGCTGAGGCAAAGCTTGCTTCAGCCCAGAAACTTTTGGAGGAAGCCAGGCAGGACGCCGAGGAGCTGGCCAGCCTTATCCATGAGAGGGAAATCAAGCAGGCGGTGCTGAAGCAGGAAGCCCTGCGAGCCGGGGAAAGGCTGGAGAACTCCCGTCAGGAAAAGGCCCGGGGAGAGAAGGCCCTCAAGGACAATGAGCAGGAGGAAAAGGAACTGGCCGAAGGAGCCGCTGCCAGCCTGCAGCGCCTGAAGGAAATAGAAGCTCAGCAGCGTGAATGGCAGGATTCCTACGATGAGAGCCAGGAGCGCCATGCGGGACTTTACAAGCAGCGCATGGATGCACTCACAGAAAGCCAGGAACTGGAGCAGGCCGCCCGCAAGGCGGGCCGGGTCAGGCAGCAGCTACAGGAAGAAGTCCACAAGCTGGAGATTGTCAGCACCAAGCTGGAAATGGCTCTGGAGGAGTGGAAAGAAAATCTCTTCAGTGAATATGGCCTTACCCCTGACAGGGCGGCTGAAGAAGCATTGGACATGGAGCCTGCTCTCCTCAAGGCACGGCTCCATGAACTGGGAGAGAAAATCAAGGCCTTGGGCCCCGTAAACCCCAATGCCCTGCAGGAGCATGAGGAGCTTTCCAAGCGTCATGGTTTCATGGAAAAGCAGGCCAAGGACCTGGTGGAGGCCAAGGAAAATCTGGAGAAGATACTGGCTGAGATGGACGAGGCCATGTCCAAGCAGTTCAAGGAAGCCTTTTCCCAGATACAGCTTTACTTCAGCGAGATTTTCGTGCGTCTTTTTGGGGGCGGCGAAGCGGAGCTGCGTCTTACGGACACTGAGGATGTATTGAATTCAGGTGTGGAGATACTGGTGACCCTGCCCCAGAAGAAGCGGCAGAACATGTCTGCCCTGTCCGGCGGAGAGAGGGCCCTGACAGTCATCGCCCTGCTGTTCTCCTTCCTCAGATACAAGCCTTCGCCCTTCTCGGTGCTGGATGAGATAGACGCGCCCCTGGATGAGGCTAATGTCATACGCTTTGGCGCTTTCCTGCGGGAGTTTGCAGAGGAAACCCAGTTCATCGTGGTGACTCACCGCAAAGGCACCATGGAGGCGGTGGATACCATGTACGGGGTGACCATAGAGGATGCGGGCGTTTCCCGTATCCTGTCGGTGAAATTGGATGATTTAGCAGATAAAGGAGCATAAGATGGGATTTTTTGACAAGCTGAAAAAGGGACTGAACAAGACCCGTGAGAATCTGACCAACAAGATAGAGAAACTGGTGCTGGGCTACGCCGACATCGACGATGACCTGCTGGACGAACTTGAGGAAACCCTCATCATGGCTGATGTGGGGGTGAAGACCACTGACAAGCTCATGACTGCCGTGCGCAAGGGCATCAAGAAAAAGGAAATCAACGGACCTGAGGATTTGAAGCCCTTCCTGCAGAAGGAGATTGCCGCTATCCTAACTGCCGGGGAGGAGAACGATACCACCCGCACGGCCAAGGAGGGCCCCACTGTGCTGCTGACCATCGGCGTCAACGGCGCAGGCAAGACCACCACCATCGGCAAGCTCAGTGCCTATTACAAGGGCCAGGGCAAGAGCGTCATGCTGGCAGCGGCAGATACCTTCCGCGCAGCTGCTATCGACCAGCTGGAGGTATGGGGGGAGCGTACCGGCGCGCGGGTCATCAAGCATGAGGAAGGTTCCGACCCCGCTGCTGTGGCCTATGATGCCGTGCAGGCAGCCAAGGCCCGCGGCATTGATGTACTGATCATCGATACCGCCGGACGCCTGCAGACCAAGTCCAATCTTATGCAGGAGCTGGAGAAGATCAACCGCGTCATAGGTCGTGAGATTCCCGGCGCTCCCCACGAGACTTTGCTGGTGCTGGATGCCACCACGGGCCAGAACGCCATCAGCCAGGCACAGCTTTTCACCAAGGCTGCGCCGATTTCCGGTGTGGTGCTCACCAAGCTGGACGGTACGGCCAAGGGCGGCGTGGTCATCGGCATCAAGTCCGAGCTTTCCATGCCTGTGAAATGGATTGGCGTGGGCGAGGGGGTCGAAGACTTGCGCCCCTTCGTGGCCGAGGATTTTGCCAAGGCTTTGTTTGAAAGTTAAATAGATGCAAAAAGGACGTTCCTTGTTTCGATTCGCAAGGAACGTCCTTTTGTTTTATCTGCTATTGTTTTTCAAAGAAATATGTTATTGGCATATTCTATCCGTTCATCTCTTTCAGCCGGTAAAGGGCGGCTGCTGCCTGCCCCAGGGCCAGCCCGCCGTCGTTGAGGGGCACCAGGCTGTGCTTCAGCACTTGGAACTCCTCTTTTCTGAGGGCTTGCAGCACGAGGCGCATCAGCAGGTGGTTTTGGAAGACACCGCCAGAAAGGGCAACGGTGGTGAGGCCTGTTTTCTCCCGGGCCAGTTTGCAGGCTTCCGTGATCTGGGCGGCCAGGCCTGCGTGGAATTTGAAGGCCAGCTGCTCTATATCTGCCTCTTCCTGCAAGCGCCCGTCCAGCATAAGCGCAAAGAGCTTTTCTGTGGGCAGCTCAAAGGGGGCATCAGCGAAGGTCTCGGGCGCAAGTGCGGCCTTATCCATTTCCAGCAGGGCAATGTCTGAGCGCAGGCCTGCACAGAAGCGGTCTTCATAGGCTTCGGCCGCAAATTCCAGATACATGGAAGCCTCTCCTTCAAAGGTGGAACTGCTGCGGATGCCCAACAGGGCGCTGACGCCATCGAAAAGCCTGCCTGCGCTGGTGGATTTGATGGCATTGAGTTTCTTGTCTGCCATGAGGAACTGGGAGGCAAGTTCCTTTGCGGGGCAGAGCTGCAGTTTTTCATTGAGCTGCCGCACTTTGTCCTGTTCTTTGGTGAGGCCGTAAAGCATGGCAATGGCTATGCGCCAGCCTTCCCGGGAGGCCTTGTCGCCTCCCGTCTGCAGGAAGGGGCGGATATGGCCCAGGCGTTCAAAGCCATGGTAATCTGCTTTCAGTATCTCGCCGCCCCAGACAGTGCCGTCCGTGCCGTAGCCCGTGCCGTCAAAGGAGATGCCAAGCACCGGCTCCTGCCAGTCATTTTCTGCCATGCAGGAGAGGATATGGGCATAGTGGTGCTGGACAGGCAGCAGGGGCAGGCCAAGTTCCCTGGCCACGGCAGTGGTGTTGTAGCGGGGATGGAGATCGCAGGCAACGATTTTGGGCTCGGTTTCCAACAGCTCGCCCATGCGCCTGACTGACTCCCGCAGAGCTGCCACTGTGCGCAGGTCGCTCATATCGCCGATATAGGGGGAGGGATAAAGCAGGCTGCCCTTGCCCAGGCAGAAGGTGTTCTTCAGTTCGCCGCCAATGCCCAGCACCGCGCCTTCAGGGGAAAAGTCTCCGCTCATCATAAAGGGCAGGGGAGCATAGCCGCGGCTGCGGCGTATCATGTAGGGCTGCCCTTCCAGCCAGTCCATTACTGAATCGTCTGCCCGCAATCTTATCTTGCGGTTGTGGGAAAGCATCAGGTTGCAGATAGGGGAAAGGGCTTCTGCAGCGTCCTCGTCTGTGCGGCAGATGGGGGCGCCTGAAGGGTTGCCGCTGGTCATCACCAGGCTGTCGGGGAAGTCCTCTCCGTCCGGATAATCAAAGAGCAGCATGTGCAGGGGGGTGTAGGGCAGCATAATTCCTACCTTGGGATTGCCCGGGGCGACTTCCTGGGCCAGCTGGCTGTCAACCCTGCGCTTCAGGAGCAGGATGGGCTTCTGGTGTCCTGTGAGGATTTCCTCCTGCCCTGGCTCTATGACACATTCCTTTTCTATGGCGGCCATATCCTTCATCATCAGGGCAAAGGGCTTCACAGGACGGTGCTTGAGCTTCCTGAGCCTGGCCACGGTTTCCCTGTTTTTTGCATCGCAGGAGAGGTGGAAGCCGCCAATGCCCTTGATGGCCACAATGCCGCCCTGCCGCAGGCACTGCCTGGCTCTTTGCAGGGCTTCGGTTCCCCGCACCTGTGGCTCGCTTATGAGGTAAAGTTCCGGACCGCAGTCATTGCAGCACACAGGCTGGGCATCGTAGCGGCGGGTGGCAGGGCTATGGTATTCCTCTGCGCATTTGGCGCACATGGGGAATTCTCCCATGCTGGTGCGTTCCCTGTCATAGGGCATGGAGTCAAGGATAGTGAGCCGGGGGCCGCAGGCGGTGCAATTGATGAAGGGGTGCAGGTAGCGGCGGTCTCCAGGATCAAAGAGCTCAGCCCGGCACTTGTCGCAGGTGGCGATATCCGGGGAGACAAAGATTTCCCCGGCTTCTTTGGCGCTTTCGATGATTTCAAAGTCATGGAATTCTTTCCCGGCGCATTCTTCTGTTTCGACCTTCAGGATGGCGGAGCGTTCCGGGGGGCGTTCTTCCAGGGTTCTGAAGAAATCAGCCAGGTTTTCCCTTGTGCCCTGGGCATAGATTTCCACATAGGGCCCCTTGTTGCATACGTTGCCGCAAATATGGAATTCATCGGCCAGACGGCTGACAAAGGGGCGGAAGCCCACTCCCTGGACAATGCCGTAGATTTTGCTATGAAAAAGTGCCATGATCATTCACTCCTAAATTCTGCCTTTCCCTTGATTATACTAGGTTTTGCAGTCAACGGCTACCAAAAGGCGCGGATAAGTTGTATAATAGCAGGGTATCGGTTTTTATGTAAATTTTAGTTTGAGTATGCATAAAGGGAGCACAGGCATCATGGTGGCTCCTTTATCAGCACTAAGCAAAGGAGCCTGTCATGACCCAGTTTGATAAACGCAATATTTCCATGATGATGGATTTCTACGAGATGACCATGTCCTATGGCTATTTCAATGACCACGACACGGATACCAAGGTGGTTTTTGATGTGTTCTACCGTCAGAACCCCGATGGGGGTGGTTTTGCCATTTTTGCCGGACTGGAGCAGGTCATTGAGTATGTGGAGAATATGCGTTTTTCGGAGGATGACATTGAGTATTTCCGCCAGCAGAATATGTTCTCTGAGGAATTCCTGGCCTTTTTGAGGGATTTCCGTTTCCATGGGGATATCTATGCCATGCCCGAGGGTACGGTGATGTACCCTAATGAGCCTATCCTGACGGTGGTGGGTTCCCTGATTGATGCCCAGCTGGTGGAGACGGCCATCCTCGCCCAAATCAACCACCAGTCACTGATTGCCACTAAGGCCCGCCGCATCGTAAAGGCTGCAGGTGAGGGGCGGGCTGTGTCCGATTTCGGCGCCCGCCGCGCCCACAATATGGATGCAGCCACCTACGGGGCCAGGGCTGCCTACATCGGCGGTGTGGTGGGCACTGCCACTGTGTCTGCTGGCCAGATGTTTGACATTCCCGTCAGCGGCACCATGGCTCACAGCTGGGTCATGTTCTATGGTGATGAGTACGAGGCCTTCCGGCACTATGCCGAGAATTATCCCGATGCCACGGTGCTGTTGGTGGATACCTATGATGTCATCCACTCCGGCATTCCCAATGCCATTCGCGTGGCCAGGGAAGTGTTGGAGCCTATGGGCAAGCGCCTCAAGGGCATCCGCATAGATTCCGGCGACCTGGCTTACCTTTCCAAGCGGGTGCGCAAGATGCTGGATGAGGCAGGCCTTGAGGACTGCATGATTGTGGTGTCCAACAGCCTGGACGAGTTCACCATCGCTTCCTTGCTGTCCCAGGGGGCCTGCATTGACAGCTTCGGCGTAGGCGAGCGCCTGATCACCGCCAAGTCCGAGCCGGTCTTTGGTGCGGTCTACAAGCTGGCTGCTGTGGGCGAGAACGGCAATTTCTCCCCCCGCATCAAGGTGTCTGAGAATGTGGAGAAAATCACCAACCCCGGCCTCAAGGACCTCTACCGCGTTTACGACAAGGACGGCCATGCGGTGGCGGATATGCTGGCAGTCTGCGGGGAGAAGGTTGACATGGAGCAGCCCTTCCGCTATGTGGATCCCCAGAAGCCTTGGAAAAACCGCAATTTCGAGGGCTGCACTGTGAAGAACCTGCGCCGCCTGTACGTGCAGGATGGCAAGCGCACCCAGGAACTGCCCACTTTAGGAGAGATTCGCGACTATGTGAAGTCCCAGCTGAAAGAAGAAATCTGGGAGGAAGAGCAGCGCTTTGAGAATCCCCACCGCCACTATTTGGATATGACGCCGGACTACTACGAGATGAAGATGGAACTGCTGTCCGAAACCAGGAAGCAGCACGGCTGAGGTGAGGGCAATGAACACAGGCAAGACAAAGAATCTTGGGGTCATGGGGTGGCCCATCGCCCACTCCCTTTCCCCTGCCATGCAGCAGGCGGCCATTGAGCAGGCTGGCATCGACTACAGCTATGTGGCCCTGCCCGTGGAGCCTGAGAAACTGCCTCAGGCAGTGGAGGGGCTGAAAGCCCTGAACTTTTCCGGCTGGAACGTGACCATTCCCCACAAGCGGGCCATCATGCCTTTGCTGGATGAGATAGATGAGGATGCTGTCATCATTGGGGCAGTGAATACCGTGGTGAACAGGGAAGGCCAGCTCAAAGGCTATAACACTGATATGCTGGGTTTCCTGAGTCCCTTGCAGGAAAAGGGCGTGAAGCTGGCAGGCGCCAGGGCACTTATCCTGGGGGCGGGGGGCGCTACCAGGGCAGTGCTTTGGGGCCTCCTGAGAAGCGGTGTGGCTGCTGTGACTTTGGCTGTGCGCACACCGGAGAAGGGGGAGTCTCTGGCAGAGGAATTCAGGAGCCGCACTGAGGCAGATATTTCTGTCTGTGCCTTTGGCAGTGAAGCCTTCCGCAAGGCTGAAGCTGAAGCGAATATCCTGGTGAACACAACCCCTTTGGGCATGACACCAAAAGTCGAAGAAGCTCCTCCTGTGGACTGGGATTCAGTAAAGGCTTCTGCCTTTGTCTACGATATAATCTATACTCCCGCCGAGACTCGTTTCCTGCGGGAGGCCAGGGAGCATGGCTGTGCCATTCAGAACGGCGAAGCCATGCTGGCAGGGCAGGGGGCGGCAGCCCTGGCCCTTTGGACGGACATTGAGCCGGATGCAGCCTGTATGTGCCATGCACTGAGAGCGGAACTTTCCAAGAGATAAACAGTGGCAGCAAGTGCATCTGCCATTGCAAAAAGCGCCTGAATATGCTAAACTTGATACCATCGTGACGATGATGGAGAAGAGTAAGTCAGATTGGCATCTTCAGGGAGTCCTGCCTAGACTGGGAGCGGGATGGTGCGGCTGGCTGAAAGTTCGCTCCGGAGCCCTTCGGTGAGAGCCGGACGTAGGCCTGCGTTAAAGGCATCGAGTGATAAATCAGGGTGGTACCGCGAAGTTTGCAGCTTCGCCCCTCGTTTTGCGTTTGCTTTGAGGGGCGGAGCTTTTTCTATTGTTTGAAAAGTTGTCCCTAAGGAACTGGCAATAAATGAACAGTTCCTAAGCCGTATCTGTAGGAGGTTAGATGATGGAAGAAAGAATCAAGGCACTCAGGGCTCAGGCCTCGGAGGCCATCAAGAAGGCTGCAGGCAGCCTGGAGGAACTGGACGATATCCGTGTGCAGTTCCTGGGCAAGAAAGGTGAGCTCACCAGTATTCTGCGGGGCATGGGCGCCGTGGCCAAGGAAGAGCGCCCCCGCCTGGGCAAGATTGTGAACGAGGCCAGGAGCGAGCTGGAGAAGCTCATCGCTGAGAAGAATGAGGAGCTCAAGGCCCGTGCCATGGAGAACCGTCTCGCCAGCGAGAAGATTGATGTGACCCTGCCGGGCCGCACCCAGCCTTTGGGACATCTGCATCCCCTGACCCTGACCCTTGAGCGTATCAAGGACATCTTCGTCCACATGGGCTTTTCCGTGGAAGAGGGACCGGAGATTGAGCGGGACTACTTCAACTTCGAGGCCCTGAACCTGCCCAAGGATCACCCTGCCCGGGATATGCAGGATTCCTTCTATATCACTGAAGAAATCCTCATGCGCTCCCAAACTTCTCCGGTGCAGGCCCGCACCATGCAGCGCTACAGTCAGGCTGGTGAGGCCAACAAGCCTATCCGCATGATTGCTCCCGGCCGGGTCTATCGCCGTGATGAGTACGATGCCACCCATTCTCCCATGTTCACTCAGGTAGAGGGCCTGGTCATTGATGAGGGCATCAGCCTGGCAGACCTGAAGGGCACCCTGGAGACCTTCCTGCGCCAGATTTTCGGCGAGAAGGTGGGTGTGCGCTTCCGTCCCAGTTTCTTCCCTTTCACGGAGCCTTCTGCTGAGGTGGATATTTCCTGCGTCATGTGCCACGGCAAGGGCTGCCGGGTGTGCAAGGGCACGGGCTGGCTGGAAATCCTGGGGGCAGGCATGGTGCATCCCAATGTGCTGGCCATGAGCGGCTATGACCCCAAGAAGGTCAGCGGCTTTGCCTTCGGCATGGGCGTGGAGCGCATTGCCATGCTCTCCTATGGCGTGGATGATTTGCGCCTGTTCTACGACAACGATATGCGCTTCCTGCGCCAGTTCTGATTGGGAGGTTTAGATAAATGCAGGTATCCATGAAATGGCTTCAGGACTATATTGACCTGAAAGATAAAGTCACCGCCGAGGAACTGGCGGATAAATACACCATGGCCGGCGTGCCCGTGGAGAATGTCATCCGGGCCGACGAGGGCCTGGAAAAAGTGGTGACGGCCCGGGTGGAGAAAATCGTGCCCCATCCGGACTCCGACCACCTCTGGGTATGCACCCTGGATGTGGGCAAGGAGGAAAGAGTGCAGATTGTCACCGGCGCCCAGAATGTGAAGGAAGGGCATATTGTGCCTGCTGCTATGGTGGGAGCGCTGCTGCCCACCGGCCAGAAGATTTCCAAGGGCAAGCTGCGCGGCGTGCCCTCCAACGGCATGATGTGCTCTGCCGGGGAGCTTAAGCTGGACATTGAGGGCCTGCCCGAGGAGCAGCTGAACGGCATCTACATCCTGCCTGCTGATACTCCTGTAGGGGTTCCTGTGGCAGATGTATTGGGCATGGATGATGTGGTGCTGGAGTTCGAGCTCACCGCCAACCGTGGCGACTGCTTCAGCGTCTGGGGCCTGGTGCGTGAGGCCTCCGTGCTGACGGGGCTCCCGGCCAAGTATCCTGAAATCAAGGTCAACGAAGATGACGAGGCCAGCGCTGCCGAGATGGTGAAAATCGGAATCGAGGCCCATGACCTTTGCGACCGTTTCTCCGCCCGAGTGGTGAAGAACGTGAAGATTGGGCCGTCTCCGGCCTGGATGCAGGCTCGTCTGGAAGGAGCAGGCATCCGCGCCATCAATAACGTTGTGGATGTCACCAACTTCGTCATGGTGGAGCTGGGGCAGCCCATGCACGCCTATGACTACGATGAGGTGAAGGGGCACAGCCTCACTGCCCGCCGTGCCGTGACTGGGGAGAACCTCCACACCCTGGATGATTCCGAGCGCACCGCCAAAGGTGAGGAACTGGTCATTGCCGATGCAGAGCATCCCGCAGGACTGGCTGGCATCATGGGCGGCCTGGAGAGCGAGGTCACGGAGAAGACCACCACGGTCATCTTCGAGGCAGCTTCTTTCAACGGCCCCAGCATCCGCCGCACCTCCCGTGCCTGCGGACTGCACTCCGAGGCTTCCGGCCGCTTCGAGCGCGGTGTGGATGTGACCAAGACCTGCCGTGCCCTGGACCGCGCTTGCCAGCTGCTGCAGGAGATGGGTGCCTGCACCGTCACCAAGGGCATTGTGGATGTCTATCCCGAGCCCAAGGAACAGGTGACTGTGGAGTACACTTGCGATGCCATCAACAAGCGCCTGGGCACCGACCTGCCCGCTGAGAAGATGACGGAAATCCTTGAGAGCCTGGGCTTTGAGGTCAGGGCCAAGGGGGAGGGCTTTGAAGCTCTGGTGCCCACCTGGCGCAATGACGTGAGCCTCATGGAAGACCTTTCCGAGGAAGTGGCCCGCATTGTGGGCTTTGACAGCATTGAGAGCACCGCCCCCCGTGGTGATATGATGCAGGGCACCCAGAGTGCACGCCAGACCTTCATCGACAGCATCAAGCGCGTGCTGGTTTCCCTGGGCATGACGGAGGAGCTGTCCTTCAGCTTCACCAGCCCTGAGGCTCTGGACAAGCTCTGCGTACCGGAGGACAGCGAGCTTCGTAATGCTGTGCCTATCATGAATCCTTTGACGGATGAATATCCGCTGGTGCGCACCACGCTGCTCACCAGCATCATGGAGAATGCCGTGCGCAACTTCTCCCGCAAGAATCTGGACCTGCGCCTCTTTGATGTAGCGCCTGTGTTTGCCCCCAAGGCCCTGCCTGTGACGGAGCTGCCCAACGAGGTAGTGAAGCTGGTGGGCCTGATTTCCGGCCGCCGCTACGAGGCTCTCTGGAACCAGCCTAATGATATGGTGGACTTCTATGATATGAAGGGCATTGTGGAACAGCTGCTTGCTGCTCTTTCCATCAGCAAGTACACGGTGGAAGCCGGAGAGCACTACGCCATGCACCCGGGCAAGACCGCAGTCTTCAAGAAGGGCCGCGAAGTCATTGCCACCGTGGGTGAGCTCCATCCCCAAGCAGCAGAGAACTATGGCGTGAAGCAGCCCGTCTACCTCTTCGAGATGGACGTGGAGACTCTCATGAAGTACACGGCCAAGTCCTTCAAGTATGAGTCCCTGCCCAAGTATCCTGCCATCAGCCGTGATCTTGCCATGCTGGTGGATGCAGATGTGCAGGCTGCTGATATCGAGAAGGTTATCTCCAAGAATGGCGGCAAGTTCTTCCAGGGCGTGACCCTCTTTGATGTCTACACTGGCAAGCAGGTGGCAGAGGGCAAGAAGAGCATGGCCTTTAATCTCATGTTCCAGTCCAAGGACAAGACTCTGACGGATGAAGAGGCAGACAGCGCCTTCAAGAATATCCTGCAGGCTGTGGAACGCGAGTTCCAGGCTGAGCTTCGCGCCTGAGTGAGGTGACTGCTATGGCAAATGAGAAAGATATGAAAAAAGGTCCCCAGCGTGTGGTGCTGGAAATCTTCGGCGACAGTTTTGCCCTGAAGACCGATGATCCGGAGCATATGGAGACCTTGGGGAAATTGGTAGACCAGCAGATGAAGAAGGTGGCTCATCAGGTGCATAGTTTCGACAGCACCAAGATTGCCATCCTGACAGCTTTGCAGCTGGCAGATGACTACTGCCAGCTCAAGAAGGATTATGACGAGCTGGTAGAGCTGATTAACGAAAAATAATGAAGTCCTGAAATCAAAACACTCCCCGTCAACTGGAGAACAAAAATATTTTTGGCTGGCAGATTCGTCTGCCAGTCTTTTTGTATAACAAGAGTCCATGGTTAGTCATAACATCGTTGTTTAAATTTTCAACCGGGATTTGCTTTGAAGTGGCATAGCATTTTTATTCATGGTAAAATAAGAGCCGAAATAGTGATGCAAAGGATTGAGATTAGCTGAATTGAAGATGAAATGAGGGTTGACGGTGAAATACGCATGCATAGATATTGGCGGAACATCAATCAAGTATGCAATGTTGACAGAACATGGCCAAATATTGATGCAGGACCAGATTCCAACAAATGTAGAAAAGGATGGCAGCGGCGATATTCCGAGGAAAATAGCGGCTATTGTGTGCGACCTGCAAGATGAATGTGGCAAAGCAGAGGGGGTAGCCGTATGTTCGCCTGGTCTGATTGATGCAGAGCGGGGAGAGGTCATATTCGCAGGCGCCAACTTTCCTGGTTACAGCGGCATGAAACTGCGGGAAGAAATCGAGGCTTTGACCAATTTGCCCTGCACAGTGGAAAATGATGTGAATGCGGCAGGCTTGGGGGAAAGCTGGCTGGGAGCAGGCAAAGGGGCAAGAAGTGCATTTTGTGTCTTTGTTGGTACAGGCATAGGCGGTGCGCTGGTGCTGGATGGCAAGCTGGTTCATGGTGCTTCGGCTGCGGCAGGTGAAATCGGATTTCTGCCTCTGGCTGCAGGTTCCCTGGAAGAAATGGCAAGTGTGACGGCTTTGCTTAAAAAGACAGGAGCAGCTACAGGGGAGGAAGTTTTCAAACAAGCAGGAAATGGTGATGAAAAAGCGCTGGCTGCCTTGGAAGACATGGCCCGGAAGATTGCTTGCGGCCTGGCAGGGATTTGCTGCATTGTGAATCCGGAAGTATTGATAATGGGGGGAGCAGTGATGTCCCAGCAAGAGTTTTTTGAGCCGCGCCTTGATAAGTATTTGCGCGAAATGCTCCCACCAGCTTTGCTCACCAATACACGTATTGCCTTTGCCCAGTTGGGTACGGCGGCAGGCTTTACCGGCGCTTTGAGGCACTTCCTGCAAAAGCACAAGTAAGCAGATTTTTTTATAGAGGCGCGGTCTTATTTCGTCTGCCCCTGAAAATATGAAATCAAGGTTTAAGGATCTCATGACTGAACCGGCAGGCTTGAGCATAGCAGGCAGGTTGGCACGGAAATAAGGCCCCGTGCCAATTTTTTTGGTTTATTTTCTTATTTTATGGTAGAATGATTGTTATATGATTTAGCACGGTATCAAGTTTATATGACTATTTGGAGGACCCTATGCTTAAAGTCTATAATACACTTACAAGACAGAAAGAAGAATTCAAGCCCTTGAAGGAAGGGGAGGTCAGCATTTATTGCTGCGGTGTTACCCCGTATAATGACCCGCATATAGGCAACGCCCGCCCCTTCGTGACCTGGGATGTGATAAGGCGTTACTTTGCCCTGCATGGCATGAAGGTCAACTATATCCAGAACTTCACTGATGTGGATGACAAGATCATCAACACTGCCAACAAGGAAGGTGTGACATGGAAGGATATTTCTGACAGATATATCAAGTCCTACTTTGAGTCCATGGATGCCTTGAATGTGCGCCATGCTGATGTCTATCCACGGGTCAGCGAGACCATGGCAGACATCGTGGCCATGGTGCAGAAGCTGGTGGACACGGGCTATGCCTATGCCCTGGACAATGGTGATGTGTTCTACAGTGTGGAGAAGTTCGCCGGTTATGGCAAGCTCAGCGGCAGGAAGCTGGAGGATATGCAGGCAGGTGCCCGCATTGAGGTGGATACCCGCAAGCATCACCCCATGGACTTTGCCCTCTGGAAGGCTGCCAAGCCCGGCGAGCCTGCCTGGGACAGCCCCTGGGGCAAGGGACGTCCTGGCTGGCACATTGAGTGCTCCACCATGTCCCTGAAGTATCTGGGGGAGAAATTCGACTTCCACGGCGGCGGCAGCGACCTGATTTTCCCCCACCACGAGAACGAGATTGCTCAGTCCCAGGCCTGCCTGAATGATGAGCACAGCTTTGCCCAGTATTGGCTCCACAACGGCTTCATCACCATTCACGATGAGAAGATGTCTAAGTCCAAGGGCAACTTCTTCACGGTGAAGGATATCTTGAAGAAGTATCCTGGTGAGGTAGTGCGTTTCTTTATTTTGCAGACTCATTACAGAAGCCCGCTGGACTTCAGCGAGGAAAGGCTGCAGGAGGCCCAGACCAGCTTGGGCAGGCTCCAGAACACCCGTGAGTATATGGAGGAGCTGCGGGGCAGGGACGGCAAGGGCGGAAGCGCCGCAGAACTTGCTGAGAAGGCACAGTCCCTCTGGCAGGTCTTTGACGAGGCCATGGAGGACGATTTCAACACGGCGTTGGCCATCAGTCAGATGTTTGCCCTGTCCAAGGAAATCAACATCTACTACCAGGCAGTGAATGCAGGAACCGAATTTGACGCGGAGAACTTTGTCAAGGCTGTCAAGGTTTATGAGGATATGGCCTCTGTCATCGGCATTTTCGAGCAGCAAGAAGCTGCAGAGGACGACGGCCTGACTGACAAGCTCATGAATATCATCATCGGCCTGCGTCAGGATGCCCGCAAGGAAAAGAACTGGGCTATGGCAGACAGAATCCGCGACGAGCTGAAGGAAGCTGGCGTGGTCCTGGAAGATACCAAGAATGGGGTGCGGTGGAAGAAGGCATGAAGTTCGATCATTTCAAGCTGCTGGTGGATATGATGTTCCAGCCAGATGGGGCAGGGGGCGTCAGCCAGAAATATGATTCCGTGGACGTTAAGCAGCTCAGTCCCCTGGTGCTGGCTTATGTGGGGGATGCTTATTTTCACCTGTTCGTCCGCACCCGCCTGCTGTCTTATGAGCAGGGCAAGGTGCAGGCGCTCCACTCCTTCAGTGCCCAGATAGTCTCAGCTGTCTGGCAGTGCAGGGCCTATCAGGGGCTTGAGAAAATGCTGACGGAGGAAGAAAAGGGCATCTATCGCCGGGGGCGCAATGCCAAGAGCCATGCTCCCCGCAGTGCCAGCGTGGCAGAGTATCACGCCAGCACGGGCTTTGAGGCCCTTCTGGGCAGCCTTTACCTCACGGAGCAGCACGAAAGGCTTCATGAGATAGCTGAGGCAGCTTTCAATATCATCTCCCGGGCCATGATGAAGGAGATACAGGAAAAGAAAGGAAACGCTGATTAATAAGTGTTTCCAACAGATTGACAGGAGATTTTTTGATAGATGATTAAAGTAAAATTACTGGAGTATACCCCGGAGCCGGAGCGGGTGGTGGCTATGGCCGCCCGCCTTTGCTACTCTGCGGCCGGGGCTGAGGAACTCAGCGAGAGGCTCTCTGAGGAGCAGGTGGAGAAGATGGTTAAGAAGATGGTGGCTCTGGGCCATGCCTCCACCATCGAGCATGTATCCTTCACCTTTGGCATTGAGGGCGTCAGCCGGGTGCTGACCCATCAGCTGGTACGCCACCGTATTGCTTCCTATGACCAGCAGTCCCAGCGCTATGTGGCTGCCCACGGTTTCCAGTACATTACCCCGCCCACCATTGAGGAGAACCCTGCTGCCAAGGAGCGCTTTGACAAGCTTCTTTCCGAGATTCGCAGCGCATATGATGATCTGGTGGAAATGGGCATTCCCAAGGAAGATGCCCGCTATGTGCTGGCCAATGCCGCCGAGACCAAGATCCTGGTGACCATGAACGCCCGCACTCTGCTGCATTTCTTCAACCTGCGCTGCTGCAACCGGGCCCAGTGGGAAATCCGTTACATGGCCTACAAGATGCTGGCTGAGGTGAAGAAGGTGGCGCCCACCCTCTTCCACAATGCAGGTGCTTCCTGCGTGAATACAGGCCGCTGCCCTGAGGGGGAACTGGCCTGCGGCAAATTTGCCGAAATGATGAAACTGCGTGAGGACTGAGGCAGATGAAAGAGCAGGAAAAAAAGAGAGGCGGCAGCCGCAAGGCCGTCCGTGGTGAGGAGAAAAAATCCTTCTCCGGCCAGAAGGAAAAGGCCCGCAGGGAGCGTCCGGTGCAGAAGCAAGTGAGGTCCCGGATGGAGCCGCAGGAACTTCCCGATGACGTATTGGTGGGCCGCAATGCCGTGACGGAAGCCCTTAAAGCAGGACGCGGCATCAACAAGATCCTGCTGGCTGAGGGGGATAAGGAAGCCTTTGCTTCAGAAATCATGAACCTGGCCAAGGAGCGGAAGATCATCTGCCAGTTCGTGGAACGCAGCAAGATAGAAGCCATAGCGGCAGGCCATCGCCATCAGGGGGTGCTGGCCTATGTGGCTCCAGTGGAATATGCTGAACTGGAGGATATCCTGAAGGCGGCAGAGGAAAGGGGGGAGGCTCCCTTCCTGCTGCTTTTGGATGAACTGGAGGACCCCCACAATCTGGGAGCGCTACTGCGCACGGCAGATGCCACCGGTGTCCATGGGGTGCTGATACCCAAGCATCGCAGCGTGCCCCTGAATGCCACCGTGGCCAAGACTTCGGCAGGGGCCATCGAGTACGTGCCTGTGGCCCGCATAGGCAATATCTCCCAGACCCTGAAAGCCCTGAAGGAAAAGGGCTTCTGGGTGGCAGGGGCGGATATGGACGGTGCCCAGGCTTACAACGAAGCTGACCTTACCGGCGCACTGGTGCTGGTGGTGGGTAGCGAAGGCCGTGGCATGAGCCGCCTTACCAAGGAAGCCTGCGACTTCATTGTCAGCATGCCCATGGTGGGCCGCATCAACTCCCTCAATGCCTCTGTGGCAGGTTCCATTCTCATGTATGAGTCCATGCGGCAGAGACTGGCCAGGAAGTCAGGACTTTAAAATGATGAAAATCCAGCATCTATGCTGGATTTTTTGTTGCATTTTATGTATAATGTTTTTATTTGATTGTAGTGTTGCGGAGAGCTCCAGGGATTAATACAACGGGAAAAGAGGTTTTGATCATGCCAAAAAATATTGACATGGATTATTTGAAGAAGAAACTGCAGGAGCGTCAGCATAAGATGACCCCGCAGCGGCAGATTGTACTGCAGATTTTTCTGGACCATCCCGGAGAGCATCTTAGCGCCGAGGATGTCCATGGGATGCTGCGTGATAAAAGGGCTGAAATTGGTCTTGCTACTGTTTATAGGAGCCTGGAATTGCTTTCCAGCCTGAGCATCCTCCAAAAAATGGAGTTCGGTGACGGCTGCAGCCGCTATGAGGTGAATACCACCGATCCCAAGGCCCATCACCATCATCATTTGATCTGTACCAGGTGCAACAAGGTCATTGAGTTCGAGGACGACCTGCTGGATGATTTGGAGCGGGATATTTGCAGCAAGTCCGGCTTCAAGATCCAGGACCATCAGGTGAAGTTCTTCGGTATCTGCAAGGAGTGTCAGGCAGACAGTGAAGATTAAGACCTTTACCCTGAACAGCCGGCAGGAAGTGATTTCCAAGATTGTCAGGGAAATCCTGAACCTCTTCAAGGTGGAAATCACAGGTTCCAAAGGTGAAGCAGATTTCCTGCAGCTTTCCGTGGTGAACCGCCAGCTGACTCCTTCGGAGGATGGCACAGGCAGGGGGGTGACGGTGGAAAGCCGTCTGCTGCTCTTTGACAAGGAGGGCAATCAGCAGGAATTCTGCCGCCGTGATGAGGGCAAGGGTGACGAGCGGGAAGCAGCCGCCCGCCACCGCCTCATCAAGCTGAACCTATATCATATCTTCAGGGAATATCTGGGAGCAGAGGCTGCTCCCTGGGGCATCCTCCACGGGGTGCGTCCCACCAAGATTGTCCATCGCTGGATCAGGGGCGGGGCAGGGCAGCAGGAAATAATCGAGCGCATTCAAAAGGATTACGCCTGCAGCCTGGAAAAGGCAGAAATCATCGTGCCCATGGCTTTCCGCCAACTGCCCTTCCTGCAGACCTCCGATGACAAGACAGTCAGCATCTATGTGGGCATTCCCTTCTGCCTGACCCGTTGCCTTTACTGTTCTTTCCCCGCCAATATCCTGCCGGGGGAGAAGCAGCTCAGGCAGTTCATGGAAGTCTTCCGCAGGGACCTGGAGGCAGGGAAGAAGGCTGTGGAGCAATACGGCTTCAAGGTACAGAACATCTATGTGGGAGGGGGCACCCCTACCAGCCTGCCGGGTGAGTTTTTTGCGGAAATGCTGGAAATGGTATATAATGCCTTTTATGGGCCGGGACTGGCAGAATTCACCGTGGAGGCAGGAAGGCCGGACAGCATAACCCCTGGCAAGATTGAAGCCATGCAGCGCTTCAGGGTCAGCAGGGTCAGCGTGAACCCTCAGACCATGCAGCAGCGCACGCTAAAGCTTATAGGGCGCCAGCATACCCCGGAGGCGGTGGAGGAGATGTTCCACGCCCTGCGGGGGGCTGTTCCTCACATCAATATGGATCTCATCCTGGGTCTGCCCGGGGAGACGGCGGAGGATGTGCGTGATACACTGGAGAAGGTCACGGCTCTGGAGCCTGATGACATCACCCTCCATGCCTTGGCCATCAAGCGAGGTTCCCGGCTGAAGCTCCTGATGGAAGAGCGTCATGTGGAACTGCCTTCTGACGCGGAAACCCGCAAGATGTCTGAAGTTGCTTTGAGCTTTATGGAGCGTGGGGGCTATCAGCCCTATTATCTCTACCGTCAGGGCTATATGTCCGGGGATTTGGAGAACATCGGCTGCGCCCGTCCGGGAGCCGAAGGCATGTACAATATCCAGATCATGGAGGAACACCAGACCATCATCGGCATTGGCGGTTCGGCTACCACCAAGGTGGTGGATCCTGTTACCAGCAGGCTCAGGTCAGTTTTCAATGCCAAGGATCTGGCCACCTACCTGCGGGATATTGATGTGTATATAGAGAAGAGAAAGCAATTACTGGAAGAAATATACGGTAATGCTAGGTAAATATTTAGGTAAGGGGAAGATGAGCATTGCTTACTAATGCGCCCAGAGGCACCAAGGATATACTGCCGGAGAATGTAGCCGGCTGGAATTATGTGGAGCAGAAGATTCGCGACATCTGTGCCCGCTTCGGCTATGAGGAGATACGCACCCCCATGTTCGAGCATACGGAGCTTTTCCACCGTGGCATCGGCGAGGGCACGGACGTGGTGGACAAGGAAATGTATACCTTCGAGGACAGGGGCGGACGCAGCATCACCCTGCGTCCCGAGAACACGGCTTCTGCTGTCAGGGCCTACCTGCAGAACAAGCTTTACGGGGACAGTGCCCTGACGAAACTCTTCTACATTGGCTCCATGTTCCGCTATGACCGCCCCCAGGCAGGCCGCATGCGGGAATTCCACCAGTTTGGCGTGGAGGCTCTGGGAGAGGCCAATCCGGCCGTGGATGCAGAAATTATCCTGCTGGCCATGGAATTCCTGAAGTCCCTGGGGCTGAAGGATTTGAAGCTCAGCCTGAACTCCGTGGGCTGCCCTTCCTGCCGCCCCGCTTACCGCAAGGCTTTGCAGGATTATTTCCAGCCCCATTTGGAGGAGCTTTGCGGGGACTGCAAGGACCGTTTCGAGCGCAGCCCCCTGCGCATCCTGGACTGCAAGGCTGATGCGGACAAGGAATTCATGGCAGGGGCGCCGAAAATCACGGACTGCCTCTGCGACGAGTGCCGTGATCATTTTGAGCAGGTTCAGTCCCTGCTGACGGAAGCCGGCGTGGAGTTCGAGCTTGACCCGCGCCTGGTGCGCGGCCTTGACTACTACACCAAGACCGCTTTTGAAATCAAGTACGCTCCTCTGGGGGCACAGAGCGCCGTGGCAGGCGGTGGCCGTTACGACGGCCTCATTGAGGAGATGGGGGGCAATCCCACTCCTGCCGTCGGCTTCGCCACGGGCCTGGAGCGCGTGCTGCTGGCGCTGGAGAAGCAGGGCCTGCTGCCGGAGACGAAAAAGCAGGCTGATGCCTTCGTAGTGGCTCTGGGAGAAGCAGCCCAGAAGCCTGCCTTCAAACTCCTGCAGCAGCTTCGCGGTGCGGGCCTCAAGGCTCTCATGGACTACGCGGGCCGCAGCATGAAGGCGCAGATGAAGCAGGCCGGCAAGGCCGGGGCACGTTTTGCCCTGATATTAGGTGAGGATGAAATCAAGGAAAATGCTGTGATGCTCAAGGATATGGAAAAGAGCGAGCAGCAGAAGGTATCCCTTGATGAAGTCATAGATCAGATCCAAAATTCAATCTGAGGTGAAAGTTTAAATGGAAATGGAAACACTGAAAGGCATGGAGCGCACCCATCACTGCGGCCAGCTCCGCAAGTCTGAGGTAGATCAGGAAATCGTTATCTGCGGCTGGGTCTCCCGCCGCCGCGACCATGGCGGTCTTATCTTCGTGGATATGCGCGACCGCAGCGGTCTGGTGCAGGTTGTCTTTGACGAGGCAGCCATGGGGGAGGGTACCTTCCACAAGGCTGAGTCCCTGCGTTCCGAGTTCGTCGTGGCTGTCCGCGGCAAGGTCCGCGCCCGCAGCAGCGAGACTGTGAACCCCAACATGGATACCGGTGAGATTGAGGTGGTCTGCGAGGAGCTGCGCATCCTCAACAAGTCCAAGACTCCTCCCATCGAGATTCAGGATGGCATCACCACCGATGAGATGGTGCGCCTGAAGTACCGCTATCTTGACCTTCGCCGTCCGGAGATGCAGCAGAACATCATCCTGCGCCACCGGGTCACCAAGATTATGCGCGACTTCTTTGACCGTGAGGGCTTCCTGGAGATTGAGACCCCCATGCTCTGCAAGAGCACCCCTGAGGGCGCCCGTGACTTCCTGGTGCCCAGCCGCCTGAATGCCGGCGAGTTCTACGCTCTGCCCCAGTCTCCCCAGATTTTCAAGCAGCTCCTCATGGTGTCTGGCTTTGAGAAATACTTCCAGATTGTCCGCTGCTTCCGTGACGAAGACCTTCGCGCTGACCGTCAGCCGGAGTTCACCCAGCTGGATATTGAGACCTCCTTCCTGAATCAGGAAGACATTCTCCAGCTCATGGAGAACATGGTAGTGGAGCTCTTCGACCGCGCCATTGGCGCCAAGATTGAGAAGCCCTTCCTGCGCATGACCTGGGACGAGGCTATGCGCCGCTTTGGTTCCGACAAGCCGGACCTCCGCTTCGGCATGGAACTTATGGACATCTCCGAGTATGTGAAGGGTTCTGAGTTCAAGGTCTTCAACTCCGTGCTGGAAGCTGGCGGACAGGTGAAGGTCATCAACGTGGAAGGCTACGCTGATATTCCCCGCCGCGAGCTGGACGGTCTTGTGCAGTACGTCCAGGGTTACGGTGCCAAGGGCCTGGCCTGGATTCAGTATGCTGAAGAGGGCGTCAAGTCTCCCTTCAAGAAGTTCTATAGCGATGAGACCTTCGAGGAAATCAAGCAGGCAACCGGCGCCAAGACCGGCGACCTGCTGCTGGTCATTGCTGACAAGCCGCTGGTGGTAGCACAGGCCCTGGGCCAGCTCCGTCTGGAGATGGGACGCCGCCGCGGCCTCATTGATGACAACAAGCTCAGCTTCCTGTGGGTAGTTGACTTCCCCATGTTCGAGTACAGCGAGGAAGAGAAGCGCTGGAAGGCCATGCACCATCCGTTCACTTCTCCCCGTCACGAGGATATCCAGTATCTCCTCAGCGACCCGGGCCGCGTCAAGGCAGATGCCTACGACATGGTGCTCAACGGCGTGGAAATCGGCGGCGGCAGCCTCCGTATCTACAACGCCGACCTGCAGGAGAAGGTCTTCGAGGCTCTGGGCCTGTCCAAGGAAGAGGCTCACAATAAGTTTGGCTTCATGATGGATGCCTTCCAGTACGGCACGCCTCCCCATGGCGGTCTGGCCTTCGGCCTGGACCGTCTGGTGATGCTTATGGCCAAGAGGAAATCTATCCGTGACGTCATCGCTTTCCCGAAGAACCAGAGCGCTGCAGATGTTATGAGCCAGGCTCCCAGCATTGTTGATGAGAAGCAGCTTCGCGAGCTCTACATCCGCACGGCTGTGCCCAAGAAGAAGGAAAAAGAGAATAACTGAGGGTAACTCCCTTTTATCAGAGCAAGGCATGAATTTGTGCCTTGCTCTTTTCGATGCCATAAAATTTATTAAAATGGACATTTGACCACTTTTCCCTTGCATTTGTCCACGAGATGTTATACAATAGCACAAAAGCAGGCGGGACCTGCGGCAAGAGAATATCGCCCTTTAAATGCGTACTGTGATGCGCGAAAGAGGAAGTTTGACGCTATGGATCATACAAGGCCAGGAGCTTTCTTATGCATACACGCATGAGGGAGCTCCTTTTTTGCAGCTTCTTTGGCAAGTGGTACACCGGGGAATATTTTTCTTGTAAGTTTATGCATTTTATGTGTATAATTATTACATATCAAAGAAGGAGTGAGCGGCTTGGATAAGAACACTGTCTCCCTGCGGGGACGCAATATCCTGGGGCTGGAGGATTTTTCAACGGAGGAAATAAGGCTGGTGCTGGACACGGCGAAGGAAATGAAGAACATCATCCATCGCGATATCAAGAAAGTACCTGCCCTGAGGGGAAAATCCATTGTCACCCTGTTCTACGAGCCAAGCACCCGTACACGCACTTCCTTTGAGCTGGCTGGCAAGTACCTGGGAGCCGATGTGGTGAACATCACTGCAGGCACCAGCAGCATCGTGAAAGGCGAGAGCCTGCGTGATACCCTCTACACCATTGAGGCCATGGGGGTAGATGCCATTGTCATGCGCCATAAGGCAGAGGGCGCAGCTGAGTACGCCTCAAAGATTGCCACTCCTGTTATCCTCAACGCAGGTGACGGTGCCCACGCCCATCCCTCCCAGGCTCTGCTGAACCTCTTTACCATCCAGCAGCACAAGGGCAGGCTGGAGGGACTGAAGGTGGCCATCTTGGGAGATGTGCTCCACAGTCGCGTGGCCCGCTCTGATATCCAGGGCATGCGCAAGATGGGCATGGAAATCCATATTGCAGGCCCCAAAACCCTGCTGCCCCGCTTCCTTTACGAGGAACCCGGTGTAGTGGTGCATGAGCGCGTGGAAGAAGCCATCGAGGCAGCTGATGTCATCGAAGTCCTGCGCATACAGCTGGAGCGCATGCAGGGCGGTCTTTTCCCCACCACTCGCGAGTATGCCCGCATCTTCGGCCTCAACAACGACAGGCTGAAGCTGGCCAAGGATGATGTGCTGATCCTGCACCCGGGGCCCATGAACAAGGGCTGGGAAATCTCTCCCTTCGTGGCCTACGGCGATAATTCAGCCATTCAGGAAGAGGTTCAGAACGGCGTGGCAGTGCGCATGGCGCTGTTCACTTTGGTACTCACGGGAGGTAAGCAGGCATGAAAATCTTATTGCAGGGCGGCCGGGTCATCAATCCGGAAAATAAATTCGACCAGATAGCAGATGTGCTGATTGAGGACGGCAGGATTGCAGCTATCGGCAAGGGCCTCAAGGCCGAGGGAGCAGAAGTTTATGATGCTTCCGGCAAAGTGGTGGCTCCGGGCCTCATTGACATGCACGTGCATTTCCGTGAGCCTGGCCAGGAGGCCAAGGAGGATTTCATCTCCGGCTCCAAGGCAGCAGCGGCAGGCGGTTTTACCCGGGTTGCCACCATGCCCAATACCAGGCCGGTAGTGGATACGGCAGCTCTGATCCGCAGCCTGAAAGAGCGTGCCAGAGAGGCAGGGCTCATCCATATCGAGCTGATTGGCGCTGTAACCAAAGGCCAGAAGGGTGAGGAACTTGCAGAGATGGGTGATATGCTCCAGGCGGGGGCGGTGGCCTTCTCCGATGACGGGCATTTCGATTCATCTGCCAAGGTCATGCTGAACGCCTTTGACTACCTTCACGGCTTTGACAAAATCATTATCAACCACGAGGAAGAAACTACCCTCTGTGCCGAGGGTGTCATGAACGAGGGTCACCGCAGCGCCATGCTGGGCATGAAGGGACGCCCCACGGTGGCTGAGGATATTGCGGTAGCCCGTGATATCCTGCTGGCCGAGTACGCTGACGCGCGTCTCCATGTGGCCCACATCAGCTCAGCCCGTTCTGTGGAACTGGTGCGCGAGGCCAAGAAGCGGGGCGTGAAAGTCACTGCCGAGGTTACGCCCCAGCATCTGACCATGACGGATGAATGCGTGGAGCTTTTCGACAGCTCCACGAAAATCAACCCGCCCCTGCGGGCCAGGGAAGACTGCGAAGCCTTGCTGGAGGGACTGAAGGATGGCACCATTGATGCCATCGTCACTGACCATTCTCCTCATGCCCAGGAGGAAAAGGACAAGGAGTACGCCAATGCTCCCAGCGGCTTCCCGGGACTGGAGACTTCTGTAGGCATCATGCTGACAGACCTTTACCACGAGGGCAAGCTGGACCTGCCTCTGGTGATTTCCAAGATGAGCTATGAGCCGGCCAAAGTCTTCGGACTAGAAGCAGGCACCCTGACAGTGGGCAAGGCTGCAGATGTGACGGTCATTGACCCTGAGCTGGAATGGACAGTGGAAGCAGAAAAGTTCTATACAAAAGGAAGCCACAGCCCCTTTGCAGGACGCAAACTGAAGGGCAAGGCTGTGCTGACCATAGTGGATGGCCGCGTCGTCATGCGTGATGGCAAGGTTACTGAATAAATGAGGTGACTTCTTTGGAGCAAAAAGGCAAACTTATCTTGGAGGACGGTACGGTATTTTCCGGCAAGCTGCTGGGAAAGGCTAGGGCCACAGGGGAGGTGGTGTTCAACACCAGCATGACGGGCTATCAGGAGAGCCTGACGGACCCTTCCTACTGCCGCCAGCTTCTGACCCTGACCTATCCCCTGGTGGGCAACTACGGCACGGCAGAGCTTTTCATGCAGTCCCGCAAGGCTTTCGTGGGCGGTTTCATCATCGGCGAGCTCTGCAACGAAGGCAGCAACTGGCACTATGAGCACTCCCTGGCAGAATTCCTGCAGGAACAGGAGATTCCCTGCCTCTACGGAGTGGATACCAGGGCTGTCACCCGCCATATCCGCGCTGCCGGTACCATGAAAGGCATCATCGTGCCGGAGGACGCTTCCAAGGAGGAAATGGACGAATTGATGGCTGTGCCCATCGAGACCCAGGTGGTGCGTGAGGTTACCACCAGGGAAACATACGAGATAGCGGCAGAAGGGGATAATCCTCCCCATGTGGTGGCCCTGGATTTCGGCGTGAAGCAGAATATCCTGAATTCCATGACTGCCAAAGGCTGCCGCCTGACGGTCATGCCCGCAGATACCAAGGCAGAGGAAGTGCTGGCCCTGAACCCGGATGGCATCTTCCTCTCCAATGGTCCCGGCGACCCTGCCGATGTTGACGATATTGTATCTGAGGTGAAAAAACTCCTGGGCAAGAAGCCCATCTTCGGCATCTGCCTGGGGCATCAGTTGCTGGCCCGCGCTCTGGGAGCTGAGACCTACAAGCTGAAGTTCGGCCACCGTGGCTCCAACCAGCCGGTGAAGGACCTGCGCACGGGCAGGGTCACCATCTCCTCCCAGAACCACGGCTATGCTGTGCGGGAAGATTCCCTGAAGGATCTGCCCCTGGAAGTGACTCATATCAACGTGAACGATGGCACAGTGGAGGGCATGCGCCACACGGAACTGCCCATCTTCTCCGTGCAGTACCACCCCGAGGCCTCACCGGGCCCCGATGACAATATGTACCTGTTTGACGAATTCTTGGAATTGATGAGAGGGGAATAAGCTTTGCCAAAGAAGGAAAATCTCAAAAAAGTCATGGTTATTGGCTCAGGCCCCATCATCATCGGCCAGGCAGCAGAGTTTGACTATGCAGGCTCCCAGGCTTGCCGCGCCCTGAAGGAAGAAGGGCTGGAAGTGGTGCTGGTAAACTCCAACCCGGCTACCATCATGACTGATGCCCATATTGCTGACAGGGTCTATATTGAGCCGTTGACGGTGGACTTCCTGGAGGAAATCATCTCCAAGGAGAAACCGGATGGCTTGCTGGCTACCCTGGGGGGACAGGCAGGCCTGAACCTGGCTGTGCAGCTGGCTGAAAAGGGCGTGCTGGAGAAATACAATGTGGAGCTTTTGGGTACGCCCCTCAAGGCCATTGAGCAGGCCGAGGACCGCGAGCTTTTCAAAGAGACTATGCAGAAGCTGGGGGAGCCTATCCCGGAAAGCACCATTGTGGAGGATGTTCCCTCTGCCGTGGCCTTTGCCAATGGGATTGGCTACCCGGTAATCGTGCGTCCTGCCTACACCATGGGCGGTACCGGCGGCGGCATTGCAGAGAATGAGGAAGAACTCATTGAGATTGTCATCAAGGGCCTCAACTACTCCATGATAGGCCAGGTGCTCATCGAGCGCAGCGTGGCCGGCTGGAAGGAAATCGAGTACGAGGTCATGCGTGACGGCAATGACAACTGCATCACCGTCTGCAATATGGAAAACTTCGACCCGGTAGGTGTCCATACCGGCGACAGCATCGTAGTGGCACCTTCCCAGACCCTGTCTGACCATGAGTACCAGATGCTGCGCTCTGCCAGCCTGCGCATTATCCGCGAGCTGGGCATCGAAGGCGGCTGCAATGCCCAGTATGCCCTGGACCCCAACAGCAACCGCTACTACGTCATTGAGGTAAATCCCCGTGTCAGCCGTTCCTCTGCCCTGGCGTCCAAGGCCACAGGCTATCCCATTGCCAAGGTTTCTGCCAAGATTGCCATTGGTTACACTTTGGACGAAATCACCAATGCCGTAACCCAGAAGACCAAGGCCTGCTTCGAGCCTGCCCTGGACTACTGCGTGGTGAAGTTCCCCCGCTGGCCCTTTGACAAGTTCGTTTACGCTGACAAGACTCTGGGCACTCAGATGAAGGCCACCGGCGAGGTCATGAGCATTGACCGCAGCTTCGAGGGGGCTCTCCTGAAGGCAGTGCGCTCTTTGGAAATCGGCGTGCACCGCCTGCACATGGAAAAGATTGCTGCCTGGGATGATGCACGGGTGAAGAAGAACCTGGCCCGGGTCAATGACGAGCGCATCTTCGTCATTGCCGAGGCTCTGCGCCGTGGCATCGCCACCATGGAGGAAATCCATGCTGTTACCAAGGTAGACCGCTGGTTCCTGTCCAAGATCAAAAACATCACGGATATCGAAGTGCAACTGGCCAGCGAGCCTTTGACCCCCAGCCTCTTGTCTGCAGCCAAGAAGGTAGGTCTGGCTGACCGCTCCATTGCCGAGATTTCCGGCAAGTCTACGGACGAAATCCGCACACTGCGCAAGACCCAGGGACTCCTGCCCTGCTACAAGATGGTTGATACCTGCGCTGCCGAGTTCGAAGCAGCTACGCCGTACTACTACTCCACCTTCAATGCGGAACAGGATGAGGTGCAGGTGAGCCATGCCCGCAAGGTCATCGTGCTGGGCTCCGGTCCCATCCGCATCGGGCAGGGCGTGGAGTTCGACTACTGCTCAGTACATTCTGTCTGGGCCCTCAGGGAAATGGGCATCGAGGCCATCATCATCAACAACAATCCCGAGACAGTGAGCACGGACTTTGATATTTCCGACCGCCTGTATTTCGAGCCTCTCACCACGGAAGATGTGCTGAATATCATTGACAAAGAGCAGCCGGAGGGCGTCATCGTCCAGTTCGGCGGCCAGACCGCCATAAACCTGGCAGCTTCCCTGCAGAAGGCCGGCGTGAAGGTCTTCGGCACGGCAGTGGATGATATCGACAGGGCAGAAGACAGGGAGCGCTTTGATGAAGTCCTCACCCAGGTTGGCATTCCCCGCCCTCAGGGCATCAGCGTCACCAATCTGGAAGATGCGGTAAGCGGGGCAGCTAGTATCGGCTACCCTGTCATGGTGCGTCCCTCCTACGTGCTGGGTGGCAGGGCCATGGAGATTGTCTACAACGAGGCGGAGCTGCGTGACTACATGAGCCGCGCCGTGAAGGTGACTCCTGACCACCCGGTACTGGTGGACCGCTACATGCAGGGCACCGAGGTGGAAGTGGACGGCATTTCCGATGGCGTGGATGTGATGATTCCCGGCATCATGGAGCATGTGGAACGCGCAGGCGTTCACTCCGGCGACAGCATCGCCGTCTATCCGCCCCGTACCCTGTCCTCCAAGGTCATCTATACCATCATCGATTACACTAAGCGCCTGGGCACGGCCCTGCATGTCAAAGGCCTGCTGAATATCCAGTTCGTAGTGGTGGAGGGCGAGGTCTACATAATCGAGGTTAATCCCCGCTCCTCCAGAACCGTGCCTTTCCTTTCCAAAGTCACGGATATCAAGATGGTGAACCTGGCCACCCGCATTGCCATGGGCGAGACTCTCAAGGACATGGGCTACAAGTCCGGCCTGGTGCCGCCAAAGCCCTATGTGGCAGTGAAAGCCCCTGTCTTCTCCTTCGCCAAGATGACGGATGTGGATATTTCCCTGGGACCCGAGATGAAGTCCACTGGCGAGGTCATGGGCATTGACTATCACTACGCCCGCGCCCTCTACAAGGCCATGGTGGGCTCCGGACTCAATGTCCCCGTCAAGGGCTGCGTGCTCTTTACCGTAGCCGACAAGGACAAGAATGAGATGAAGCAGCTGGCCAAGGCCTTTGCGGACCTTGATTTCCGCCTGGTGGCCACTGAAGGTACCGCCAAGGCCATCAAGAGCATGGGCATTGATGTGGACGTAGTGGGCAAGGTACACGAGCGCAGCACGGACATCATTCAGATGATCAAGCAGGGCCAGATCAACATGGTCATCAATACCCTGACCCAGGGCAAGCATTCCGCCAAGGACGGCTTCCGCATCCGCAGAGCTACAGTGGAGCACGGCATTGCCTGCCTTACATCCCTGGATACAGCCTGGGAAGTGCTCCGGGTGCTCTCCTTCATGCGTGAGCGTCGCCTGGTGTACTCTCTGGCTGTGCAGGACTATGTAGGAGGTGGCGATGACCTTGCATGAACATGCAACTCCGGCAGAAAAAGTTGCCGCCATGGGCAGCCTGCCAGCCAAGGTTGACGTCAAGGCTCCCCTGGTCAGCCAGGAGGCGCTGACAGAAGGTGTGCTCAAGCTGACGGCAGTTGCACCCAGCATTGCCTTGCGGGCCATGCCCGGCCAGTTTGTGCAGGTGGGAGTAAACAGGGGAGGCACACTCCTGCGCCGCCCCCTGGGCATTGCCGAAGCTGATCCTGCTACAGGTCATGTGAGCCTTATCTACCGGGTGGCAGGGAAGGGGACCCTTGCCCTGTCACAGCTGAAGCCTGACGATGAAATCAAGCTTCTGGGTCCTTTGGGCCACGGTTTCAGCACCAAAGCTGAAAAGCCCCTTCTGGTAGGGGGTGGCATGGGACTTTCGCCGCTGCTCTATGCAGCAGAATATCTTTTAGGGCATAAGACCGAAACAGATGTGCTGATGGGCGGACGCACGGAAAAGGAACTTTTCTGGCAGCAGCTTTTCAAGGACTGCGCCAAGAATATCCATCTTACCACCGATGATGGCAGTCTGGGCACCAAGGGCTTTGTCACTACCATTCTGCCGGAGCTGCTGAAGGAAAATGGCTATGACCTGGTCATAGCCTGCGGCCCGGAAATCATGATGAAGAATGTGGCCAAGGTGTGCAAGGAGCATGACGTTCCCTGCGAGGTTTCCCTGGAGCGCCGCATGGGCTGCGGCCTGGGAGCCTGCCTGTCTTGTTCGATCGATACTGTCTCTGGCAGGCGCAAGGTCTGCAAGGACGGCCCGGTTTTCCCTGCTGAGGAGGTGTTTTTTTGAAGCAATTTGAACGCCTTCACACCAATCTCCTGGGCATAGATATGAAGACCCCTGTGCTCACAGCTTCCGGTACCTTCGGTTTCGGGGAGGAGTTTGCAGATTTCGTGGACCTGTCCCTGCTGGGGGGCGTCATGGTGAAAGGCACTACGCTGAAGCCCCGCCGGGGCAACGAAGGAGTGCGCATCACGGAAACTGCTGGCGGAGCAGGCATGCTGAACTGCATCGGCCTGGAAAATCCCGGAGTGGAACTTTTCCTGCGGGAAACCCTGCCCCGCATCAGCCAGTATGGCATGAATGTGATTGTGAATATTTCCGGCAGCACCGTGGAAGAATACGGCGTACTGGCTGAAATGCTGGATGTGCCGGGAGTGGCAGCCATAGAGCTCAATGTGTCCTGTCCCAACGTCAGGGAAGGGGGCATCGTCTTTGGCACTGATCCTGAGGCAGCCTCTGCCGTGGTCAGGGAAGCCAAGGCCCATACCAAGAAGCCTGTCATCATCAAGCTTTCTCCCAATGTCACTGATATCGTGCAGATGGCCAAAGCGGTGGAAGCAGCAGGCGCAGATGCCATTTCCCTTATCAATACCCTGATGGGCATGGAAATCGACATTGAACGCCGCCAGCCTGTGCTGGGCAATGTCACCGGAGGTCTTTCAGGACCATGCGTGAAGCCGGTGGCCCTGCGCATGGTCTATCAGGTCTCACGGGCAGTAAAGGTGCCCATCATCGGCATGGGGGGCATTTCCTGCTGGCAGGATGCGGTGCAGTTCTTCCTGGCCGGGGCTGATGCCATCGCAGTGGGGACAGCTAATTTTGCCAATCCTGCCGTGACCATGGAAATCTGCGAAGGACTGGAAAAATACTTGGAAAGCCACGGCCTGAAGAATATAACGGAACTGGTGGACTGGCTTGAATAAATACAAAGGGGCTTTGAAGATGGCAGATGACCGCTTGATAGTAGCCCTAGATTTCCACCACATGGAGGAAGTCAGGGAACTTGTAAACAAACTCGGAGACAGCGTCAGCGCCTACAAGGTAGGCATGGAACTTTACTACAGCGTGGGCAGGGAAGCGGTTATATGGCTCAAGGACGAGGGCAAGAAAGTTTTCCTGGATTTGAAGCTGCATGATATTCCCAATACCGTAGCCAGCGGTCTCTGCTCTTTGATGGACTTGGGAGCGGATATGCTGAACGTCCATGCCGAGGGCGGCTACACCATGATGAAGACGGCAGCAGAAAGGCTGCACAAGGCAGCTGAGGAAGCGAATGTGCCCTGTCCCAAGCTCATTGCAGTGACGGTGCTCACCAGCATCAGTGAAGAAGAATGGGCAGATCTGGGCTTCGCCCAGGATGTGAAAATCAAGAGCATTGCCGTACGGCTGGCTAAACTGGCCAAAAAGGCAGGTCTTGACGGAGTAGTAGCTTCTCCCCATGAAGCAGCTCTGATTCGCGAAGCCTGCGGAAAGGATTTCCTGATAGTGACTCCCGGGGTGCGGCCTGCAGGCAGCAGCGTTGATGATCAGAGCCGCATAGCCACACCGGCAGCTGCCCTGAAAAATGGTGCCACCCATCTGGTGGTAGGGCGTCCTGTCAGGTCAGCAGAAGATCCTGTACAGGCGGCAAAGAATATTATCAAAGAAATGGAGCAGGTATGATAATGACTGAAGCAGAAGTAAAGGAACTCTTGATCAAGACCGGTGCCATCATGGACGGTCATTTCCTCCTGACCTCTGGTCTGCACAGCCCCCACTATGTGGAGAAGTTCAATGTGCTGCAGCAGCCCCAGTACACCCAGCAGCTCTGCGAGGCCATGGCCGAGAAATTCAAGGATGCCAACATCGAGACGGTGGTGGGTCCCATGACCGGCGGCATCCTGCTGGCACATGAGACAGGCAAGGCATTGGGCACCCGCGCCATCTTCACGGAGCGCGTGGACGGCAAGATGACCTTCCGCAGGGGCTTCTCCCTCCATGAAGGTGAGCGCGTGCTGATTGTGGAAGATATCGTCACCACCGGCGGTTCCATCAAGGAAGTCATCGAAGTGGTAAAGGCCCACGGCGGCGTACCCGTAGCCGTGAGCATGCTGGTAGACCGCAGCGGCGGCAAGGCAGACTTCGGCGACGTGCCCTGCACGGCACTGCTGCACATGGATGTGGAAACATATCAGCCTGAGGAATGCCCTCTCTGCCAGCAGGGTGTACCAATGACCAAGAGAGGCAGCACTGGAAAGTGACAGGTATAGAGTATAATATTTGAATCCTTATGGGCAACGCCTGACCTTTGTGGGCGTTGCCTATTTCAATGGAGATGGTGAGGGTCCAGAGTTTTACATGAATTATGTATGAAGGGGAAGTTTTTCAAAATACCACAAAGAAGGAAAAATATTTTATGATTGAGATGGCAGGAATAGGGGGAGAGAAAGTGGAATGAAAATAAAAATGCATTGAGGGGCGCTAGTGCCATTCTACGCCCAGTCCTGCTCTTGGATTTCGGAAAAACTCTGTGACCGTGCCATCATCAAGATTCAGCACGTTATAGCTGCAGTCCACAATATCAGTGGGGTCAGCCTCATCAGAGGGATTGGCTTTCATGTACAGGATTTTCCGGCCGTCTGGGGATATCGTACATTGCCCAATATGCCCGGCATTGCCGGGGGCAAGGCGTTCCAATGTTTTGCGTGCATTGCTGTTTAAGTTTTCGCCATGATAGGAGAAATCGACTGGTTCATCTGTTTTTGTCAATCCCCAGAATGAGCGTTTGTAGGCTGTATTAGTATCATAATCCTTGAGGATGATTCCTTCATAATTGTCGATGCTTGTATACTCCTGGGATAAGTCCATCATTGTCCATGAAATAATCAGCTTATAAGTTCCGACTAACAATAAAAATAATACGAGTGCTATTTGCAGACATATCATTAGGCGGAAAATGTTGTAGATAAGCCTGGCTATTATTCTGGATAAGATTTTTATCTTTGCCATAATCACTGGAGTGTTTGGCATTATAAAGTATCTCCTGCAAAATTTATTCATATCTGGTTTATCTCCTAAATAATGTGATATCGTATACTATGATAGCAAAGTATGATTAGGATTATCTTAGAGGATGATGCAGGGGGAGGTTTTTCAGTGGATATTGAGAGCATGGCCCGCTACTGGTCACAGGATGCGGAGAACTATGGAAACATCATAGAAAGGGAACTGTCAAGTTTCCGGGTAGGTGCATGGCAGAGATTATTGAAAGAAAAAATTCCAGAGGGAGCAAAACAGGTGCTGGATTTAGGCTGTGGTCCGGGATTCTTTTCCATCATCTTGTCCAGTCTTGGGTATGAAGTGACTGCTGTGGACTGCTCTGAAGGAATGCTTGAGCAGGCCGGGTCAATGATAGAAAAGTCTGGAGCAAAGGTAACTTTGCTCCAGATGGACATAAACAATATGGATTTTGCTGATGGTTCCTTTGACGCCATTGTCAGCCGGAATGTAACCTGGACGCTGTCTGACCCGTGGCGGGTATATGGCGAATGTCTTAGGCTGCTTAGAAACGGTGGCAGGCTGCTGTTTTTTGATGCCAACTGGCATATGCCTCTCTATGATGAGAAGATGGCAGACAGGGCTGAGAAACGCAGGTTGGAATGTCTGAAGCGTTACGGTGATGCCTTGGAATGTTCGGATGAAATCACGGAACCCTTTGATCCGATGACGCTGCCCCTTAGCGGTACCAAACGTCCCTACTGGGATGTGGAACTGCTGCGCAGCCTGGGCTTCGGTGAGGTACACAGTGATTTTGATTTGACGGACAGGCTTTGGGATGACAAAGAAAAGCTTCTGTATGGAGAGACACCTCTGTTCGGAGTGTTTGCCACCAAGTTTTAGAAGGTTGCAATGGTTTGTGATTTGGAGGATAATATGAATATTGTTGTGGCAATAGATTCCTTCAAGGGATGCCTGACTTCACTTGAAGCAGGAAAGGCTGCTGGTGCAGGCGTTTCAGCTGTATTCCCTGGGGCTGATGTTAAAGTCATGCCCCTGGCAGATGGCGGGGAAGGGACGGTGGAGGCTCTTACGCGGGGAATGGGAGGAGCGCTTAACAACCTTGAAGTTACCGGGCCTATGAAGAAGAAGGTCAAAGCTCAGTATGGCATTTTGCCGGATGGAAAAACAGCTATTGTAGAAATGTCATCAGCGGCAGGAATAACTTTGGTGCCCCAGGAGGAAAGGAATCCTCTTCATGCGACTACTTATGGCGTGGGCGAAATACTGGTGGATGCTATACGCAAGGGATGTCGTCATTTTATTGTGGGCATTGGTGGAAGTGCCACCAACGATGGCGGAGTGGGCATGCTTCAGGCACTGGGCTTTGATATGCAGGACGGGCAGGGAAAGCAGGTAACTCTGGGAGCTGTTGGACTAAAAAAACTGGCCATCATTGAGGATAAGAATGTATTGCCAGAGCTGAGGGAGTGTACCTTCCGCGTTGCCTGCGATGTTGCCAACCCACTGTGTGGCAGAGAAGGCTGCAGTGCAGTGTTTGCCCCGCAGAAGGGGGCTGGCCTGTCAGAGATCAGGGATATGGACGAATGGATGAAGCATTATGCGGAAATTTCCTGCCTGAAATATCCTCATGCTGATCCTGAATATCCGGGTGCCGGGGCAGCCGGGGGAATGGGCTTTGCGTTTATGACCTACATGGGTGCAAGGCTGGAATCCGGGATTGGCATTGTATTGGCTGAGACGAAGCTGGAGAAATATATAGCCAGGGCTGATCTCGTCATCACGGGGGAGGGGAGGCTGGATGGACAAACCATAATGGGTAAGGCACCTATCGGAGTGGCAAGGCTGGCAAAAAAATATGGAAAGCCCGTCATAGCCTTCTGCGGCAGTGCAACCCCGGAAGCCATGGCATGCAATGAGCATGGCATAGACGCCTATTTCCCCATTCTAAGGCAGCCTGCAACGCTGGCAGAGGCAATGGACAGGGAAATGGCTCGTCAAAATATGATTGACACAGTGGCGCAGGTGATGCGGGCTATCAGAATCAAAGTTCCATCATGCACTGCTGATACATAAAGATAAGATTTGCGTAATAGGAGGGATAACTATTGGCAAATGTATTGAGCGTTTTGGAAAAGGCCATGGATGATGATATACGAAACCAGGTTGCCATATTTGAAGTTGTCACTGTCAAAAACATAATGGGAACAGAAGGGGTAAAGGTAGCTGAAAAGGCTGCCGGGATGGTGAACTCTGTGGGGCGGCTCTTGGGGGCAAAGAATCGTCTTGTGAAGGATATGAGACCCCGCAGCATTGAAGAGCAGATCGAGGACAAGATTGAGGAGTGCGCCAATGACAGCCGGGGGATGCTGGATGCAGAGCTTCGGAAACTCTTGGCAGAGAGACTTGATCTGGAGGATGAAGCTTCGGACGAGAGAATTGCCAAGGAGCTTGTAAACCATGCGGCTGAGTATATGGAGCTTGATGAGGTGCTGGCTCCGGCAGAGATGACTGATGCCGTGCTGCAACAGTACAAGAAACAGCAGGAAAAGAAAACGGGATGGCCAGCCCTGGCTATGCTGGGGATGTGGCAGCAGATGACGGGTACCTCCAAAGTGGACGGGGAGGTGTACTGCCAACTGATTTCCATGGCCAGGTCTGTTTACGGCAGGAATTTTGCGCCAGAGGATGACGACATGCCTGACTGGATTATAGGCAGGACGGTTGACACCAGGCGGGAGATAGAGGAATCGGATGCGTCTTATCAGGCAAGGGAAGTTGAACTGAAAGAGGCGCAGACTGCCCGCGAAGTGGCAGAGAGGAAGCTCCTGGAAGCCCGAAGAAGCGAGGAGGCTGCCAAGGCTGAATTGGAGACCCATACAAGGTATATTGAAGACATTCGGGTATGGCTTGCTAACTACGACAATTTTAGGTTGAGCCAGGAGATTGAGCTTGGGGTGCTGGAGGGGCAGCTTGTGTCGGCTGCCAGTGAAGCCAGGAAATCAGCCCGCACTATCAACAAGCTTAAGCGGGCGATAATACAGCAAAGGAAAAAGCTTACTAACCTCCATGCAGAGCGGGAAACTAATCTGGCAACGCTGGAGAATGCTCCCCAAAGGGAAATGGAGATTCGCCAGCTGATAGAGCAAACTGAGGCAGAAAGTGCAAGCATGACGAAAATTTTCCATGAAGCTGAGGAGGAGTATGCATTTGCCCAGGCAGCCAGGGATGAAGAACGTCGCAGGCGCATCGAAAACATCATTCGGGGCATGGAGGAATGGGGCGAGCAAGATTACAGCGGAAAGGTCTTTGAACTGGATGAAGTCATTCTTCGCCAGCTGGCCATGACTAATAATGAACACAGGATTGGTGTATTCAAAACCATGAAGCAGGTGTTGGATGCGGCTGCGCCCCAGGATCTTGGGGATAAGGTCAACGATGAAAGTCTGGGGCTGCCAATCAAGGAAACTGGGAGTTACCTGATATATCAGTTAGACGCAGCTGGTAAAATTACGTTTGCACGGTTCACGGATGAGGACAGCCTTTATTAAGCACTTATACTATGATAACAGAGGGCGATTATGATTCTCCAAGAAGTGAAAAATCAAGTTATCGTTAACACAAAAAAAAGCATTATCCATGAGAATGATTCATGGATAATGCCCCTCAATTTAATGATTAAATTACGAATGTGGAAATACACAAAATGGCGATAAGAAACACGTTTATTTTTATGCATTCACGTGAAACTGAATATACAAGATAAGCAAAAATATCAGATTCAGATGGAACTTTTTCTGAGTTTTCGTAGTAGTTCATATTGAGTCCTCTCTTTCATAAATCTTGTTGCATTTGAACTTTTAAATTCTGCAATATATATCGTAGATATTTAGGAAAACTTAAATGTTTTTTTCATTTGCATATTATATCTTGGTTTTGTATGTGGGAGAACAAAAAGCACAGGTTTGGCTTATGCCAGGACAGGAATAACGGCACTACGAACTATATATCGGATAAAATACAGAAAACTTAAATGTTTTTTAGGAAAACTTTTGAGTAGCAGGGAGGAATTGCCATGATGAAGAAACTTGGGAGTCTGATGGTGTTAAGCATTGTTGCTGCTATGCTGCTTACCCAGCTGAACCTTGCAGAAGCAGGGCATCTTGAAGATATTTCGGCAAGGGGGACTATACGCGTAGGTACCACGGGGGATTACATTCCTATGTCCTATTTGAATCCTCAGACTGGAGAATATGAGGGAATAGATGCAGAACTGTCACGTATTATTGCAGATTCGCTGGGGGTGAAGCTGGAGTATGTGCCAACTACCTGGCCATCTTTGGCAGAAGATACCTTGGCAGGCAAGTTTGATATAGCCATTTGCGGTATTTCCAGAAACTATGCCAGAGCCAGGACTATGGCCATGTCTGATGCCTATGGCGAAGGTGCTTTTGGCAAAACCATACTCTGTCGCAAGGCTGATGCCAGGAAGTTCCGCAGCCTCGCTGACATCGACAAAGCTGACGTAAGGGTCATGATCAACCCTGGGGGAACCAATGAGAAATTTGCCAATGCCAACTTAAAGAAGGCACAGCTTATCGTACATAAGGAAAATGCCGATATTCCCAGGCAGATTGCTGAGGGGAATGCCGATATCATGATAACGGAGCCTGTGGAAGCGGCCCGCTATGTGGAAATGGATGCCAGGCTGGCGGCTCCCCTGATCAGCAAGCCATTTACAAAACATTCCTGCGGCATACTTATGGCCAAGGGAGATCAGGAGTTTTTGAATTACATCAATTTTGTTTTGGCGGAGCTGCGCATGGATGGAACGCTGCCCAGGCTGGAAGCTGAATATTTGCGTGTCAAACCATCTAAGCAGCAAGCGGAAAAATGAGATGTCATTTGAGGTGGGCAAAAATAAGCCTGTAATCATAGGCAGGTTGCTGGAGGAGGCGTGAGGAAAATGCGACTCGTCATTACAGATTCCTACGAGCAGATGGGGCTGGAGGCAGCCAACATTGTAGCAGGACAAATTTACTTGAAGCCAAATAGCGTACTGGGGCTGGCCACCGGCAGTACGCCCGTTTCTATGTATGAGCGTCTTGTATTGGTGCATAGAACCGTGGGACTGGATTTTTCTGAAGTGACCACATTCAATTTGGACGAGTATATCGGCATGCGCCCAGACAATTCTCAGAGCTATCACTATTTCATGCAGGAAAATTTCTTCAGGCATATCAATATCAGGCAGGAAAATGTCTATATTCCTGATGGCATGGCAGAAGATACCGTTGCAGAGGGGCGTCGCTACGAGCAGCTTATAGCGGCCAAGGGCGGCATAGACTTGCAGGTGCTGGGCATTGGCCAGAACGCGCACATAGGCTTCAACGAGCCTGATGTGAAGTTTGCAGCCACTACCCACAAGGTAGAACTGGATGAGGAAACCATACAGGCCAATTCCCGCTTCTTCAATGATGCCAGCGAAGTGCCCCGCTATGCCATAAGCATGGGTATAAAGACCATCATGATGGCTGAACATGTCATCATGCTTGCAAACGGCAAGAACAAGGCCAGGGCTGTGTATAAGGCTCTTTGCGGAGATGTCACGCCTGAGGCGCCGGCCTCAATCCTGCAGCTGCACAGGGATGTGACTGTAATCGTGGATAAGGAAGCAGCCTCCCTGCTGCCGGCTGACATTCACGATATCCAGATAAAGAATTTGTGTCGATGAGGATAGAGGGAGCTGGCTGAAAGCATGGATTTATCAAAACTAAACAAGGAACAGAGAGAAGTGGCAGAGGAGCTGGAACAGCACGTGCTGCTGCTGGCCCCGGCGGGCACTGGCAAGACGGATACTTTGTCCTGCCGGGTGGCCAATATCATAGAGCAGAGCAGGGCTTTGCCTGAGGAAATCCTATGTCTTACCTTTACCAACAAGGCTTGCAGGGAAATGCGGGAACGCATTGAGGAAAAGGTCGGGGAAGCAGGGAACCGGGTAATGGTGCGTACGTTTCATGGTTTCTGCTTTGACCTCGTCAAGACTGAGGCCAAGCGGCATGCTGATTTCTTTGCAGACTTTGCCATTGTGGATGAGGTGGACTGCCAGAGCATTCTGCGGGAGGTCAGTGAAGGACACTGGCCTTTGCGCGCTTTGCAAAGCCTGGTGGGACAGCTGAAAGAAAGCCGGGCTGTCTTTGGACTGGCGGAAGGTGCAGTCATGCCCGCCCGGGGAGAGGAAAGCACAGCAGGGCGGCGGCAGGAATATGAACAGGTCTTGCAAAGATTGCTGAAGGAAACACCTGAGAAGGTAAAAGCGCTGGCCATAGACGATCGCTATGAATTTTATCCCCAGCTTTACGCAGGCTGGCAGAAATGGGGCCCCGGACTAACAGCCGCCTATGACGAGCGGCTGCTTGATATGCATGGACTGGACTTTACTGACCTTATCGTCAACGCCCAGCGTCTTTTGATGGATCCTGAGATTGCAGGCAGGTGGGCCAGGCGCTTTGCCTATATCAGCATTGACGAGGTGCAGGACACAAGTGAGCTGGAGTATGCTGTCATATCACGCATCTTTGGCATGAGCCGGCTGCTCCTGTGCGGGGATTATTTTCAGACCATTTACGAATGGCGTGGTTCCAGGCCTGAGAAGGTGCTCAGAAGCTATCAGCGGGATTATCACCCCCGGCGCATTGTACTCCATGAGAACTATCGAGCCACCCAAAAGCTTTTGAATGCTTCCTTTGCCTGTCTCCAGTCATTCTTCCCGGAGCGGGTTTCCGCCCTCTATCCCGAAGGTCTGACGGCGGAAAGCCCGGAGGAGGGGGAATTCATCGAACTCAAAGGAGCCATGGAGTTTGCCGAGGAAGCGCAATGGATTTACTACCGCATTCAGCATTTGCCTGTAAAAAATTACTCCAGGGTATGTATTCTTACCCGCAGCAACCGTTATAACAAAGATTTGTCTTCCCAGTTCCGCTCTCTGGGACGCAATCTGCCGGAAAACGAGCGCCTGCCCTTTATGCTCATTGATGAAATGCGCTTTTTCCGCCGTCAGGAGATCAAAGATGTGCTGGCCTTCCTGCATCTGGCGATGAACAGGCATGATGCAGCCAGCCTCATCAGGCTGCTTTCCCGCTTCGGCAGGGGCATAGGTCCCGCCACCATCAAGGCCATTGGGGCTGAGGAGGTACGAAGGACAGGGCTGAAGCTTACTGACTTTTTGGAACTGGGGGCAAGGCGCACTGGAGATCCCTTCAGCGACTTGATAGAAGCCATGTCCCAGGGACAGGTGGTGGTCTTTGATGTGGAGTCCACCGGGGTGGACATCACCCGTGACGAAATCATTCAGATTGCAGGCATCCGCCTTGCTCCGGACGGCAGTGTGGCTGAGGAATTCTATCGGAATTTGCGGCCTGATAAGGGAGTGGGCCAGTCTGTAAGAGTGCATGGCCTTACAGACGCTTATTTGCAGAAACATGGAGAAAGTCCGCAGCAGGTGCTGGAAGAGTTCTGTCATTTTGCCAGAGGATGCGTGCTGGTGGGGCACAATGTCACCTATGACCTGGGAATTTTAGGCAGCGAGCTGGCAAGGCTGGGAATGCCACAGCTTGACTATCCCTGTTATTATGATACGTTGGAGATTTTCAGGCGGTTTTATCCGAACCTGCCAAACCACAAGCTTGAGTTCTTGTCTGAACATTTCCAGACAGAACATGCTTCCTCCCATGATGCTATGGACGACATACGGGCTACGGCAGATATACTGAATTATGCCCTGGCTCATGATGTAGTGCCACGCACTGAGGATAGGCGGGCTTATTTCGCGCAATGGCAGGGCATCTTCGAAGAAATGGCAGAGCTCATGGCGAGTTTCCGTCAGCAGGCACCGCTCCTGCGTCCCTGGAAGCTGATCACGGAGGTGGTCCTGCGCGGCGGCGTAAAAGAATATTACCAGCGCCACAAGGAGGAACAGCGCATCCAGAATCTGCGGGAGCTTTATTTGCAGGCGAGGGACCTTGACGATGTTTCCCTCTGTCCACTGGATGCTCTGGCAAGGTTCCTGCAGTATACAACCCTTTCCAATACGGAGCTGGAGGCGCTTAATCAGCGGTCTCAGATTCCCATCATCACGGTGCATCAGGCCAAAGGCAGCGAGTTTGATTACGTGTTTCTGGCAGGTCTGCAGGAAGGCACCTTCCCGGGATTCCACGCTCAGGAGAAAGGAAAGCTGCCAGAGGAACAAAGGCTTTTCTATGTGGGCATAACCAGGGCCAAAAAGCAGCTTTTCCTCTCCTGGACTCAGCGGCAGTATGGTCACAGCCGCCATATAAGTCCTTTTATCCATGCCATACCCAGAAAATACCTGAAGAATATGTAAGAATTAATAAAGAATTTTCAATAAATCTATTGAAAATAATAAATGAGATGTTAAAATAGAATTGGTTGAATCGGAAAGCGGCTTTCTCAAGGCGTGCACACCGATTAGCCATTTTAAGAGAGGGAGTAAGGGACAAAGGATTTGAAAGGGGTATTTTCATGAAAAAGGTTATGAGCCTGGCTTTGGCAGCCGCATTTGTCGCAGGGGTACAGGGTATGGCTTTGGCCAGCACGCCGCAGATGGTCATGCTGGACGAAGAAGTTATCCTGGAAGTGGACGAGCCGGTAGAGTCCGGTGACATTCTCGTGGACGAGGATGGAGAAGTCTGGGAAGTCCAGTAAAGAAAATATCTGAAGTTTTTAAGAAAAGCACCCGTCCAGACTTCGGGCGGGTGCTTTTGGAATAAAGAGAAATGAGCAAGCATAGATAAAACGATAAAAAACTGCACGGTCAAAGAATCTTTGCCGTGCAGTTTTTTAGGTTGCATTGTCAAAACTTATTCATTCTACGTCCAGGTCAGCAGTCACCTGATAGTAATCGCAGGCATGGGAGGTGTAGTTCTTCACATTGGCCTTGGAAATCATGCTCATCTTCAGGAAGGAGCAGAAGACAAAGGCGTGGTCATCCAGGATGACCTGCTGCATCTCAAGGGCCAGCTGGGCGCGCTTGGCCGGGTCGAACTCGCGGCTAAGCTGTGCTTCCAGGGCATCCAGCTTCTCGTTTTTGTACTTGCCCTGATTCTTGGTAGCATTTGAGGTGGCAAAGACGGTGAACCAATATTCAGGGTCACCCGTAGGAGCCTGGACATTGGCCATGGCGTAGACATCCCAGGCTTTGGGGTCCTTTACTACCTGGTTATTGTCAGCGGTGTTGTTGATATCTACTTCCATGCCGATATCCTTGAGGGTGGCCTGGGCAGATTCTGCCAGCAGGGGAAGTTCCTGACGGCTTGGGTAGGTGAGCCATTTCACGACGAGTTTCTTGCCGTTCTTCTCTCTGATACCGTCTCCATCAGTGTCTGTCCAGCCCGCATTTTCCAGTACCTTTTTGGCTCCCTCCGGGTCAAATTTCTCTGCCTTCACTTTGTCGCCACCAAAGGCAGGCCCAGCAGGGAAGACACCGTTGGCAGGGAAGCCATTGCCATCCAAAAGCTTATTGACAAAGTTTTCCTTGTCGATGCCCATGGAAATGGCCTGGCGCACTGCCGGGTCGGCACAGACGGAATCCGGGTCGAAGTTCATCTTGCCGAAGAAGCAGCGGGAGGTGGAAATCTGGGAGATAGTGTACTTGTCATTGCGGAACAGGGGATAGCTTTCGTAAGCCATGCCGTAGGCAGCCTGTACTTCCCCGGACTGGAGTGCATTGGCGAGGGTATTGCCATCGGTGATGGTGCGGATGGTGATCTTATCCAGTTTTGGTGTGCCACCCCAGTAGTTCTCGTTTTTCTTGAGAGTCAAGTGGTCATCGGTTTTCATGTCCGTGGCTATGTAGGGGCCGGTGCCTGCCACCAGACCGTTTTCAAAGCCCGCGTCCACATCAATGATGCAGCCGTAAGGGTCGCCCAGATAATTCAGCAGGGCAGGCTTGGGCTCGGTGGTCTTGATGATGAGTTCCATGCCATTTGCCTCCATGGAGGCAATCTTCAGATCCTGTGCTGCCCGCTTGTTGCTGGCAACCAGATGCTCGAAGCACTGCTTGACAGCTGCGGCATCAAGTTTGCGGCCAGAGGAAAAGGTTACATTATCCCGCAGGGTGAACTTCCAGGTGAGCTCATCCAGATTTTCCCACTTGACAGCCAGCCAGGGCTGGATTTCCATGTTATCCGTATACTTGATAAGCGTTTCGCCAACACCATAGCGAATGCAGGCCCAGCCGGCATAGGCGTTGTGGGGATTGACATCAGGCTCCTCGTTGGAGCTGTTGAAGGTGGTGTCGCCGATGGTGAGCATCTTCTGTCCGCCGGTAGTGGCAGCCTTGTCGCTGCCGCAGCCAGCCATGACTCCCAGGCTCAGGCAGACGCCCAAAGCCAGGGCTGTGAGTTTCTTCCAGTTGTGCAAAATAATCCCTTCCTTTCAAAAAATAAGCTATATCATAGAACACTCTCAATCAGCTTCTTTGTATAAGCCTCATGAGGTTGCCTTATAACGTCGTCAGGCGTTCCTTCTTCCACAATCCTGCCTTCATGCATGACTATCACTCTGTCGCAGAAGTCCTGCACCAGGGCAATGTCATGGCAGATAAACAGATAGGCCATCGTGTGCTCTTTCTGCAGCTGCTGCAACAGCTGCAATATCTCTGCCTGCACAGTCACATCCAGGGCGGAGGTGGCCTCGTCCAGTATCAGCAGCTTCGGCTCGATGGCCAAAGCCCTGGCAATGGCTGCCCTTTGGCATTGCCCGCCGCTGACCTCATGGGGATAGCGGTTGGCAAACTCTTTGGACAGGCCACAGAGGGAGAGCAGTTTCAGGCATTCCTCAAGGGCAGCCGCTTTCTTCAGGCCGTGGTTGAGCAGGCTTTCCATGATGCCGTCCCCCAGGGTCAGCCGGGGGTCAAAGCTTTCAATGGGGCTCTGGAAGACCATCTGCATTTTCTTGTAGGCCTCTTTGAGCCGCTTTCCCCTAGCGTGGGTGATATCATCGCCCTCCAGGAAAATCTTTCCGTTGCTGGCATCTGTCAGTCGGGTGACAAGTCTGGCCACGGTGGTCTTGCCGCTGCCGCTTTCCCCGATAATGGCCAGCTTTTCACCCTGCTTCAGTGAAAAATTCACATCGTCCACTGCAAGGACTTCCCTATCCTTGGAGGAAAAGACCTTGCGCAGGTGCTCTGCTTTCAGTATCTCTGCCAAATCTTCACCTCCTCAGCCTGGGCATGGCGGCCAGCAGTTTCCTGGTATAGGGGGAGGAAGGATGGGCCATGACCTCGGCAGTTTTGCCGTACTCCATGGCCCTGCCTCCCTGCATCACCAGCATCTTGTCTGCCATGGCCCGCACCACGCCCATATTGTGAGTCACTAAAATAATGGCGGTACCGAAGAGCTGACGGGCCAGCAGCATTTCTTCTATGACCTGTTTCTGCACAGTCACGTCCAGGGCGGAGGTGGGTTCGTCGGCCAAGAGCAGCTTGGGCTTCAGGAGCATGGCAGCTGCCACGCCTACCCTTTGCTGCATGCCTCCGGAGAGCTCAAAGGGATAGCTTTGCAGGATGCGCTTTGGTTCCGTAAAGCCGAACTTCTCCAAAAGTTCCATAGCAGCTTTTTCAGTTTGTCCCTTATCCTTATGCCCTTTGGCTTCCATCATTTCCTGCAGCTGCACACCCACGGTGCGGATGGGGCAGAAGCTGGCTCCGGCATTTTGGAAGATCATGCCGATGCCGCTGCCGGAGATGGCCCGCAGTTCCTCAGGCGGGAGGTCGGGCAAATCCCGACCTTCGTAATAAATATCCCCCCTGGTTACCAGACCGTCCTTGCCCAGCATGCCCAGGGCGGCTTTCAGCAGGGTGGATTTGCCACTGCCGCTTTCGCCCACGATGCCCAGAATCTCTCCCTGTCCAAGAGAGAAGCTGATGTCCTGTACCATGAGCTGGCCGTTGTAGCTGACGTCCACGTGTTCATAGCTAATAATCTCTGCCACGGCTTACCTCCTGTTTTTCGGATCCAGATAATCCCGCAGGGTATCACCAAGCAGGTTGAAGATTATCACGGAAATGAAGATGGCAAAGCCAGGTGCCAAAGTCACCCATGGCTGGGTAGGCAAGAGATTGCGGGTATCGCTCATCATGCTGCCCCATTCAGGGATAGGAGGCTTGGCTCCAAGTCCCAGGAAGGAGAGTCCCGCCAGTTCCATCATCATGGTGCCGATATCCAGCATGGCAGTAACTAGGATGGGGCCGGAGATATTGGGCAGAACGTGCTTGCAGATAAGCTTCAGGGTGCTGCTGCCAGCCATTTTGGCTGCCTGCATATAGGCGGCTGACTGCTGGGCCAGGGTCTGGCTGCGTGAGAGGCGCGCGTATTTGGGCCAGCTGATGGCCGCCAGGGCAAAGATGGCATTGTGTACGCCGCCCCCCAGCACCGCTGCCACAGCCAGGGCGAATACCAGCCCCGGGAAAGCTAGGAACATATCTGACAGACGCATGAGGACGGTATCAACCTTTTTCCCTGCCCAGGCACAGATAATGCCAATGAGGCTGCCGAAGACGGTGATGAAGCCAACCAGCAGCAGGGTGGATAAGATGCTGGTCTTGCTGCCTGCGATGACCCGGGAGAGCATATCACGTCCATAGCGGTCAGCTCCCAGCAGATGCTCAGAGGAGGGAGGTGCCTTGGCCAGGGAGAGATCCTGCAAATAAGGATCGTAGGGGCAGAGATATTCGCTGAAAAAAGAGGCGATGATCAGCAGCAGGGCCAGGGCAGAGAAAAAGCAGAGCTTCTTTTGCAATTGGTTCTGCCGTACTTTCTGTACGCGTATGGTGGGGGCTCCTTTGTTCATTTGCTGTTCACCCCCAGCCTTATGCGTGGGTCAAGGTGGTGGTAAAGGAGATCTGCCACCAGATTGACAAAGACATATATAATGGCCATCCACATGACATAGGCCTGAATGATGGGGTAGTCACGCATATTGATGGCATCTACCGCCAATTTACCCACACCGTCCCACATGAAGATGCTCTCAATAATGGCGGTGCCTCCCAGGAGGCTGCCGATGGACAGGGCCAGCAGGGTCAGGATGGTGAGCATGGCCGCTTTTATGACGTTCTTCCAGAGGATGATGCTGTCGCTCACTCCCCGGGCCCTGGCTCCCAGCACATAGTCCTTGTTCAGTTCCTCCAGCACGGCGGAGCGCACCTGTCGCATGTACTTGGCAGACATGGCAATGGAGAGAGTCAGAGTGGGCATGATGGCGCTTTTCACATCCATGCCGCTGGAAATCACTGGCAGCAGCCCCAGCTGGATGCCAAGGAATTCCATCAGCAGCATGGCCACGAAGAAATTGGGCATGGCGTTGCCCAGGAAAGAGCAAAAGCGCAGGCAAAGGTCAGGTATGCGGTCATGTTTCACAGCAGCCAAGATGCCCAAGGGCAGGGAAATAATGACCGTCAGCCCGATGGAAAGGACGGTCAGCAGAAGTGTGGCAGGAAGTTTTCTGAGGAAAGCCGCCAGCACATTTTCTCCCGTCACGTAGCTGGTGCCCATATCCCCGTGGAACATGGCCCAGAGCCAGTTGATATACTGTTGGAGGAAGGGCAGGTTCAGCCCTAGTTCCGCTTTCTTTTCATCGATGATTTCCTGGGCGACCTCCACGCCCCGGTTGGTATACATCTCCGTCACCGCATCGCTGCCCGCCAGGTACATGAGCAGGAAGGACAGGAAGGTGATACCAAAGAGGATGGGGAGCAGTTGCAGGAAACGCTTCAGTGCATAATTCAAGGCTGGCAGGGCCTCCTTTTCAAAAGTCAGGAATGATAACAATAGTATACAAAATAAAAGGGCAGAATTTAAGCCCCCCAGGGGGTTAGAAGCCCAATGGGAGGCTTGTGATTATTCTTCATGGTGTCCTATCAACGGCTGAAAAACCTCCGGCTGCTGCCGGGCTTCTTCTTCAAGTTTCCGCAGGCGGGCGCTGTGGCGTTCTGCCTGGTCTATGAACTGGGCTTGGGAGTTGAAGGGCTGCTGGCCCCGGCGGTCCTGGCGGACGAAGGTATCATCCCGGAGCACCCTGCCCTTGATATTGTCAGCCCACATATCGTCAAAGATCTTGTAGAGCCGCTCACGCAAATCATCCTGCTGCACGGGGAACAAGAGCTCCACCCGGCGGTTCAGATTGCGGGTCATCATGTCAGCGGAGGAGAGGTAAATATCCTCCAGCCCCTCGTTGTAGAAATAGTAGATGCGGCTGTGTTCCAGGAATCTGCCTACAATGGAATGCACCTCAATGTGGTCGCTGACTCCCGGGATATCCGTGCGCAGGCAGCATATTCCCCGCACGATGAGCTGTATGGTCACGCCTGCTGCCGAAGCCTCGTAGAGCCTGGCAATGACGTCCGGATCTGACAGGGAATTCATTTTCATGCGTATTATGGCCGGACGGCCGTTCCTGGCGGCTTCCATCTCCCTTTCTATTTTCTTGTAGATAAAGGTGCGTATGCCTCCGGGGGAGATATGGAGCTTATGGAAGTAGGGGGGGCGGGAGTAGCCGGAGAGCATGTTGAAGATATTGGTGGCGTCCACCCCCATGGCCCTGTCGCAGGTCAGCAAGCCTATATCCGTGTAGAAATGGGCCGTGACATCATTGTAATTGCCGGTGCCAAGGTGCAGGTAACGTCGTATGCCATCATCGTCCCTGCGTATCACCAGGGCAATCTTGGAATGAGTTTTAAGGCCAACCAGACCGTAGATAACATGGCAGCCGGTTTTCTCCAGCTGCTTGGCCCAGCGCACGTTGTTCTGCTCATCAAAGCGGGCCTTGACTTCCACCAATACCGTCACCTGCTTGCCGTGCTGGGCCGCCTTGCCCAGGTATTGGATAATGGGGGAACTGGCGGAGACGCGGTAAAGGGTCATCTTGATGGCCAGCACTTTTTCGTCGTTGGCGGCCTGGTGGATGAAGTTGATGACAGATGAAAAGGAGTCATAGGGGTGATGCAGCAGGAAATCCTGCTGGCGGATGGCGTCAAACATATTGCCATGAACGGAAAGTTCGGCGCTTTCCCTGGCCTTGGGCATCTGCAGCTGCAGGCGGTGGAAACTGGAAAATGGTTTGTACCTCAGCTCCTCATGACCTTCGATGGCTCCGGGCAGCTTCTTCAAAAAAGTCAGGTCAATGGGGCCATTGATGCGGTAGACCATGGAATCAGGCACCTGCAAGGTCTTGATGAGATGGTCAGCCAGTTCCTCGTCCATGGTGCTTTCCACTTCAAGCCGCATGACAGAGCCATGCTCACGTTCCCGTAGCTGGGTCTGCACCGCCCTCAGGAGGTCGGAGGTATCCTGTTCTGCCACGTCCAGATCCATATCACGGATAACCCGGTAGGTGCTGGCATTGTCCACCTGATAGCCATGGAAAAGACTGGTGAAGAACTCCCGGATAATATCCTCCAACAGCACGAAATCATTGGGGGCATCCGGCAGGCGCATAAAGCGTGGAAAGAGGTCAGGCACCCTTAGTGTGGCAAAGGCCGAAGCATTGCTTTCCTCGTCCGTCAGATGCAGGGCTATATTCAAGGAATTGTTCTGCAGGAAGGGGAAGGGCCGTGAGGAGTCATCTGCCATGGGGGTGAGCACGGGGTAGAGTTCGTCATTGTAGTAGCGGCGCAAAAATTCATACTGATGTTCTGACAAGTCACCCATCTTGAGCAGGTGAATATTCTCTTTGGCCAGCTGGGGCACCAGAGAGCGGTTGTAGGTAGAGTAGCGCTTTTCTACAGCCTGGTGCTCTCTGAGGTTTATTTCCCGGATTTGGTCAATAGGGGTGAGACCAGCCAAATCCAGGGAGTCGATGTTCACTGCGTCCAGCTTGATGAGGGAGGCAACCCGCACCATGAAGAACTCGTCCACATTGCTTTGGGAGATGCCCAAAAAGTTAAGCCGTTCCAGCAGTGGATTTTCCGGGTCGCGGGCTTCTTCCAGCACCCTGTCGTTAAAGTCCAGCCAGCTGAGCTCCCGATTGGTGTAGTAGGCTGTATTCTTGAAATCTATCTTGTCCTTGATTTTTGTCATGCGTCGGTCCTCCTCTGTTTCAGGCTGGGCTTGATGCCGTAGAGTTCGTTGAACAGCTGGGCTTTTCGATTGAAGGCCCATTTTTCCAGGGAAAGGTCCTGGGGTGAAAAGGCTGTGAGAATCAGCTGTTCATTCTTTAGGGATACTGTGAGCTTGCTGATCTTTTGCTGATGGGAATCGTCCAGGGCGTCTGCCAGGCGAAGGATGGCCACCAGCTTGGCAATGGTCATTTGCAGCTCCGGGGGCAGGCTGTGGAAATGCAGCTGGTCAGCTCCCGGAGACTCCGTGCTGTGATAGCGGGCAATTTCTGACACAATGGTGTTTTCCTGATCTGACAGCCCAATCAGGGGATTGGCTTCCATAATGTAAGCGCTATGATGATAGTGGTTGTGCTGGCTGATGGCATTGCCGATATCGGAAATGGTGGCGGCTATGCTCAGGAGCAGTCTTTCCCGGCTGCCCAATCGATGGAGTTTTTTCAGCTGGTCGAAGATATGCAGGGCCAGTTTCCGCACCAGGCTGCGATGAGCCTCTTCTTTGATATAGAGCTGGGCTATGTTTTCTGCCGAGGTCTGGGTGATAATGCCGTAGTCTTTATGGGTGAAGCCAAAATCTGCTCCTGTCTGGATGGCCAGTCCATCCATGATGTTCAGGCGGGTGAGGTAAAGCTGCTGCGCCTGGGTGTAACTGAGAAGCCTTCTGGCAATAAGAAAGCCGGGCAGGATGCGTCCAGAAAGACTATCTTCTACATGGAAGTGGTCGCAGATATACTGGCTGGAAGCCTCTCCTGCCTGTTTGAGCTCCTGGCTGAAGGCCGCATAGGGCAACTCTGTCAGTCGTTTGTTAAGAGGCAGGTAGATATTGTTGAGGGCGGCAAAATCCTGCAGGATCAGACAGGTGTCAGGTTCGCCTCCTGCCAGTTCTGATTTCAGATAATCCAGCTTGCTGGAGATGTAATCGTCAAGCACCTCATTGGGGTCGTTGGCAGAGTTGCGCAGAGCCTGGGAAAGCTGGTCCAGCTCCAGATACCCCAGGCCGATATTCCAGGCCTGCACGAATTCCTCCTGGCTGAACTTGAAAAGGGTCACTGCCGCCGACCCCATGTACAGGAGATACACCGTGCGTCCGGCAAAGCTGTGGAAAGCCTTGGTATGCCCCATGAGAGACAGGGCCCGAAAGTAGTTTATCTGACTGGTATTAAGCCAATTGACTTTGACACCGGAACGCAGGAGAATTTGCTCGGAGAGATACCTGGCGCTCACATCGTCTATGAGCTGCTGGCTGGCCCAGAACTTGTAAGACTTGACCCCGTAGTCTGCCATAAGCTGCAGGAAGCCTGTGAGGGAAAAGACTATCTTGGTTATCTCATTCTGGTATATTTCCGATTTGTCCGCCGTCTGCACAAAATTGGCCGAGGATACCCGCTCTATGAGCTCATGGGTCTTGAGGTTTACAATCATGAGTTCCAGCCTGGTGGTGCTCATGTAAATGATACCGAATAATTTCTTGCCTGCCATGGGCCTCCGACCTTTCCATTATCTAATATGATACCCTGAATATATTATAACGCCATTGTGGAAATTTTTCTGCAAGAAAATCTGTCTGAAATTACAATCATGTGTAGAAGGAGTTTTTAAATAAAGTGGAGAAGTTTACTCCTTGAGTTGAGAACATACTGACTTCAGCCCATGGGAGCGGTATACGAGGAGGCGCAAGCATGAAGAAGTGGAAGAATGCCTTGGCAGCTTTTGTTGTGGGAGGTACGCTGCTGGCGGGAAGTCCTGTCCAGGCAGCAGAACCAGCCCAGAATGGTATGGCGGCCTTTAGAGAAGCATATCAGGCTGTATCAGATGATTACCGGGTCTTTGATGAGGATCTGACCCTCTTCGGGCCAGCGTTCCATGTGGATCTGGACAGCCGGGGACAACTGGCAAAGAATGGCTCCCTGCTTCTTTCTGGCAATCTGAAATTGATATTTACAGATCAGGATTCTGGCAAGATAAATAATTTTGAGATTCCTTTCTACTTTGATCACAACTCTAAAGCATCAACTTTCTACGTCCAGTGGGGGGAGGAGTGGAACAAACTTTCCCTGCCTGGCACTGATGAAATATCAGATGCCCTGGAAACCACGCCAACAGAAATAGCCGAGAACATGGCGCTGGTCAAATCTGTGGAGTTAGTGAAGGAAACTGAGTCTCAGCGTAGCATGAAGCTGACTCTGGATGGCAGGAAGCTGGCCGCACTGGTAGCAAAGCACTGTCAGGAAACCTCGAAGAACCTGACTCCTGAGGAAAAAGCTACTCAGCAGCTGCAGGTAGAGCGTCTCACCAGGGCTTTTGAGTCTGTAGATCAGGAAGTCACCTGGGTAGTTGACAAGAAAAATTGGCAAACAATAACCGCTGGCGTAAACCTTACGGGATTGATGCGAGCCTATGCCAAGGTCGTGCTGCAGGAGGCGGCAGATGGCAAGACTGTGCTTTCAGACGGAGAACGGGAGTTTTGGGAAACCTTGGGGTATTACGCAGAGCTTCACTCCTATACCACCTATCCCACGGATAAGGCAAAGGTAGAAATACCCGCCAAGGTGAAAAAAACAGCTGCAGAATTGGATTTGCTGAAAGAAATAAAGGAAGGAGCAGCTGCTCAAAAAACTGAGTAAGCATAAGTTCACCGCATACTTATTTCTAGATAGGGTCCCTGTTTGCAGGTTATGGCATGCAGGGGCCTTATTATTTCATAATTTTTTACGAATCTTTTTGAAGCAGGAGGAATCCAGGATTTTTCAGAGAATAAGGAAAATATGAAACATATCAGAGAATCACACCTGGACATCGAGCTTTAGAAGGAGGAAGATTCGATGAAAATGTACAAGAGCACGAACATAAGGAATGTTGCAGTGGTAGGCCACGGTAAGACAGGCAAGACCAGCTTGCTGGATGCCTGTCTCTTTGATACCGGGGCAGTGAAGAGGCTGGGCAGTGTCGAGGAGGGCACCAGCTCATTGGACTATGAACCTGAAGAAAGCAAGCGGGGCATGACTATCAGCACCAAGCTGGTGGCCTGCGAATGGGGAGAGTTCAAGCTGAACTTCCTGGAGACTCCGGGTTACCCGGATTTTGTAGGCGATGTGAAGGGGGCCCTGGCAGCAGCCGACAGCGCCCTGATCCTTATTTCCGCCACCTCCGGCATTGAGGTGGAGACGGAGAAACTTTGGCAGTATGCCGAGGAAGCCGAATTGCCCAGAGCCTTCTTCGTGAACAAGATGGACAGGGAACATGCCGACTTCACAAGCGTGGTGGAGGAACTGCGGGTGCGCTTTGGCAGCGGGGTAGTGCCTGTGCAGGTGCCCATCGGCAAGGAAGCGGCCTTCCAGGGCGTGGCAGACCTTTTGACCCTGCACATGAAGATCGTGCCCAACAGGAATGACCATGAATACATAGTGGCAGAATTGCCGGAATACATCAAGGGCGAGGTCGAGGAAGCCCGCCAGCAGCTGATTGAGGCTGTGGCTGAGTTCAACAATGAGCTCATGGAGAAATACATAGAGGGCACAGAAATCACCGAAGTAGAGGTGGCTGCCGCCCTTATCGAAGGCATCCAGGCCGGGAAGATCTTCCCTGTGTTCTGTGGCTCTGCCAAGCAGAATGTGGGGGTCAAGAACCTCATGAACGGCATTGTGGAGTATATGCCTACGCCGTATTTCAAGGTTTCCATCGGCACCAGCCCTGCAGACGGGGAAATCAAGGAGCGCAAGACAGAAGATCCCTTCTCTGCTCAGGTCTTCAAGACCATCGTGGATCCCTTTGTGGGCAGGCAGAGCTTTATCCGCATCCTGTCCGGGGATATGAAGGGCGATGCCACTTACTATCATGTGAATAAAGATGAGTCTGAGCGCATTGGCACCCTGTTCACCATGCAGGGCAAGCAGCAGTTCAATCTGGCTCAGGCTGCAGCAGGTGATATTGTAGTTACTTCCAAGCTTCAGGAAGTAAAGACCGGTGATACTCTTTGTGACAAGTCTGATCCCATCCAGTATGAGGCTATCTCTTATCCTGAGGCCATGCTGGAAATGGCGGCATCTGCTGGCAAGAAGGGTGAAGAGGACAAGGTCTTCTCCGCCCTGGCCAAGCAGCAGGAGGAAGATGCTACCCTTATTGTCTGCAAGAATAAGGAAACCAGGGAGACACTGCTCCGTGGCATTGGCGAAGTGCATCTGGAAATCCTGGCAGAGAAGCTGGAGCGCAAGTTCGGCGTGCAGCTGAAGCTCACCCAGCCCAGGGTAGCTTACCGCGAGACCATCCGCAAGAGCGTGAAGGTACAGGGCAAGCACAAGAAACAGAGCGGCGGCCACGGCCAGTATGGCGATGTGTGGCTGGAAATCAGCCCCCAGGCTGCCGGCGAGGGAAATGCCTTCACGGAAACCATTTTCGGCGGCAGTGTGCCCCGCCAGTATATCCCCGCGGTGGAAAAGGGGACAGAGGAGACTTTGGCAGGAGGCGTACTGGCAGGCTATCCCGTGGTGGATGTGAAGGTCAATCTCTATGACGGCTCCTATCATGCCGTGGATTCCTCCGAGGCGGCCTTCAAGACCGCGGCAGCCCTGGCCATCAAGAAGGGCATTATGGAGGCAAGTCCTATCCTGCTGGAGCCTATTGACAAGATTACCGTGACTGCACCCGAATATTACATGGGCGATGTCATGGGCAAACTGAATTCCAAGCGGGCACAGATCATGGGGGTAGACAGCAAGGGCAAGGACATGAGCGAGATCCAGGCCAGGATTCCCGTGGCAGAGCTTTTCAAGTTCGCTACGGATCTCCGTTCCCTGACCCAGGGCCGCGGCTCTTACAGTCTGGAATTCTCCCATTACGAACCTATGCCGGAAAAAGCAGCCGAGAAAGTCATTGCTGAGTCGACGGCAAAGGAATAAATGAAAAACGGATAAACTGGAATAAGCAAACAGAATCGCAGGTCATTTAGCGGCCTGCGATTTTTTGCTTGGCAGTAAAAATTCCTTTTAATCTTTCAGTTGCATCGTGACATCATTGACAAGACAGTTGATGGAAGTATTTCTCGTTATCTGATGGACAAAAGTCAATAAAGGTGATAAAATACTAAGAGAACATATGTGCGCAAGATATCGAAAGGATGTTTGAAGTGCAAAAGAAGAACAAAACATCTGCTGAGAGGCAGGAACAAATATATGAATACCTGAAAAAATTCCAGCGTGAGCATGGTTATCCTCCTTCTGTGCGGGAGATAGGTGCAGCAGTGGGGCTGAAGTCTGCCTCTACTGTACATGGATACCTGCGCTGCCTGGAGGAGCGCGGCCTCATAGAGCGTCAGCCGGATAAGCGGCGCGCATTGGATATTTTGGGAGAAAAGCCCCGGCATGATTTTGTACGCGTGCCGCTGGTAGGGACCGTAGCTGCCGGAGTCCCTATCCTGGCCGAGCAGAATGTGGAAGATGTTTTTGAGCTTCCTAAAAGCATGGTGCGCAATTCTGATGATGTTTTCATGCTGAGGGTGCATGGCGACAGCATGATCAACATTGGCATTTATGAGGATGACTTTGTCATTGTCCGTCAGCAGGCTGACGCTTGCAACGGCGATATTGTAGTGGCTCTGGTAAATGGAGAAAGTGCCACTGTCAAAAGGTATTTTCTGGAGTCTGACTGCATAAAGCTTCAGCCGGAAAATGATGATATGGAACCTTTTTATGAGCGTGATGTGCGTATTTTGGGCAAGGTCATTGGTGTTTACCGGCAAATGTGAGACAGCTTTTTCTACTGCGGCATGCTGAACCTGTTTTGGTTTGGTATGCCGCAGTATTTTTGGCTATGGTTAGGTTCAGCTTGATTGACAAATGCTTCCATTGCGGTAAAATGTTACTTATATATTGTAGAATTGTATAGAAAAGCGGGTGAGGATTTCTTTTGCAGCAGGCTTTAGAAAAAATAGTATACTTCCAGGACAGGTCAGAGGCTTATGCGCTCTTAGGGGCTCAGGATGAGTTCTTGCAAATGCTGACTGAGGAGTTTGACTGCCAGATGGTCAGCCGGGGAGACCGGCTGGAAATCCTGGGAGAGGCTGTGGAAGTGCATGGAGCTGCTCATGTCATGGAGGAGCTTCAGTACCTTTATCGTCAGGGCACAGCTATCACCAGCCATGAAGTGAGTTACAGTATCATGATGGTGCGTCGTGGGGAAGCAGAAAAGCTGCATGCCATGTTCGGAGAGACCATTCTGGTGACAGCCCGCGGGAAACAGGTGAGACCCAAGACTTTAGGCCAGCGGCTGTACCTTGAGACCATCAGGAAAAACTCCGTAACGCTGGGAATTGGCCCTGCGGGAACTGGCAAGACATATCTGGCTGTGGTAATGGCAGTGGCAGCCCTGCGCAATAAGGAAGTCAAGCGCATTATCCTCACCCGCCCGGCTGTGGAAGCAGGGGAGAGGCTGGGGTTCCTGCCAGGCGACTTGCAGGACAAGGTGGATCCCTATCTTCGCCCCCTTTACGATGCTCTCCAGGACATACTGGGCATGGACGCCTATCAGAAGCTGATGGCGCGGGGGACGATTGAAATAGCACCGCTTGCTTATATGCGTGGCCGCACCCTTTCCGATGCCTTTGTTATCTTGGATGAGGCTCAGAACACCACCACCAGTCAGATGAAGATGTTCCTTACCCGCCTTGGTTTTGGTTCCCGCATGGTAGTGACAGGGGATCTGAGCCAGGTGGATTTGTCACGAGGCGTAAGCTCCGGACTCAGAGAAGCCAGCAAGGTGCTGGCAGGAGTGAAAGGCATTGGCATTGTGCGCATGGCTCCGGTGGATGTGATACGCCATGATGTGGTAGCCCGCATTGTAGAGGCTTACGGCAATTACGAAGCAGGCAAAAAGAGCAGTGAAAAAGTTTTAGAAAAGCAGGAAAAATAAATGGACGTAATAATCAGCAACTACCCGGAAGAATTGACCTTTCCAGAGGAAATAGAGGCCAATGTCAGAGCGGCGGCAGAAATGGTGGGCCAGCTTTATGGGGTGGAGAATGGCGAAGTCAGCGTGACTCTTACCAATAATGCGTATATCCACACCCTTAACAAAGAGTACCGGGGCATTGACCGGCCTACAGATGTGCTTTCTTTTGCCCTCAATGAGAGTGAGGAGCCGGAGATGGTGGACGGCCCGGAGGTCAATATGCTGGGAGATTTGATCATTTCCGTAGAGAGGGCAGAGGAACAGGCTGCGGATTACGGGCACAGCCTGCGGCGGGAAGTGGCTTTCCTCACAGTGCATGGCATGCTTCATCTTTTGGGCTATGACCACATGGAAGATGAAGAACGGGAAGAGATGGAGGCAGAACAGCGCTTTGTGATGGAGAAGCTGGGCATTCCCCGCGAATGAGCAAGAACGTTTACCAAATAGATGGAGGAGGAAAAATGGATAACCTTTCCAACAAGCAGCACAAATCCGGCTTTATTGCCGTAATCGGACGGCCCAATGTGGGCAAGTCCACTCTGATAAACACCCTTATCGGCCAGAAAATAGCCATTATGAGCGATAAGCCCCAGACTACCCGCAACCGCATTCTTTGCATCCTGACGGAACCGGATGCCCAGATTGTCTTTTTGGACACGCCGGGCATTCACAAGCCTAAGCATAAGCTGGGCGAGTATATGGTGAAGTCTGCCGAAGGCACGCTGAAAGAAGTAGATGCTATCTTCTTTGTGGTGGATGCCACTGAGAAAATGGGACCTGGCGAGTATTATATCCTGGAGAGGCTTCAGGCTACTCACAGGCCTGTCATCCTGGTGGTGAACAAGCTTGACCTCATTGAAAAGGAGCAGGCGCTGCCTATTATTTCCTACTACACGGAGAAATACCAGTTCGCAGGTGTGGTTCCCATTTCCGCCAAAGAGGAAACCAATCTGGACGGCCTGCTGGCTGAAGCCAAGAAATATCTGCCTGAGGGACCTCAGTACTATCCTGATGATATGGTGACGGACCAGCCGGAGCGGTTGATTGTGGCTGAGCTTATCCGCGAGAAGGTGCTGCACCTCACCCGTGACGAAGTGCCTCATGCCATTGCGGTAGAAACTGATGAAATGACTACCCGCCCCAATGATGATGTCTATATTCGCGCCACTATCTTTGTTGAGCGCGACTCACAGAAGGGGATTATCATCGGTGCCAAGGGTGCCATGCTCAAGGAGATTGGCGGTCTTGCCCGCACGGATATTGAAACCCTGCTGGGTTCCAGAGTTTTCCTTGACCTGTGGGTAAAGGTCAAGAAGGACTGGCGCAACCGCACGGGAGTCCTCCATAACTTCGGTTTTGGAGGCAAGGACAATGCCTGAAAATGACGAGCGCCATACACCTCTTTCCAAGCTGGTGTCACGCCGCTTCATAAATGGCCTGATACTGCTGGTGCCCTTGGCAATCACCATCTTCGTGGTGTTGGAAACCTTGAACTTCACAGAGGGTGTGTTGGGCAAGCATCTTCCCTTTTATTTTCCGGGCATGGGCATCATAACCTTGGTGCTCTTTGTCTATTTGACAGGCTGGCTTTCCTCTTACTGGCTTACCAAGCGCTTCATCGGCTATGGAGAGTGGGTGTTGGGCAAGATTCCTGTGGTGAAGTTCATTTACAACTCAGTTAAGCATCTTTCCACAGCGGTCTTTGAGTCCAACAGCATGTTCGAACATGTGGTGCTGGTGCCTTTTCACCAGTCCAAGGCCTTAGGCTTCATCATGGCTGATGTGCCCCAGACCTTGAAGGCGGAACTGGGAGAGGATTACGTCTGCGTGTTTGTGCCCTGGAGCCTTAATATGACCTCCGGCACCAACCTCTTCGTGCCCAAGAAGGATGTCATCTATCTGGATATCAGCAGCGAGTCAGCCTTGCAGTACATGCTGACGGCAGGGGCAGTTATGCCCAAGAAGGTGCATGATGGCTCTTTACCAGACTGAGGCAGTGGTAGTAGGCGCCAAGAACTGGGGGGAGGCAGACAAGATGGTCACCCTCTTTACCAGGGAGCGTGGTCTGGTAGAGGCGGCGGCCTTTGGCTGTCGTCGTCCAAGGAGCCCGCTGGCAGCAGGCATGCAGCTGTTTTCTTATTTGGAACTGCAGCTGGCAGAGGGACGGCGCCTTGATACCGTGAAGCAGATTCAGCTAAAGCGGCATTACAAGAAGCTCAGCGAGGATTTGTCCGTCATGGCCTATGGGGCATTGGTGGCGGAAGTAATGCGTGAATTCATGCCTGCAGGCGTGCCTGAACCGAAGCTTTTTGCTACACTGCTGGAAGTATTGGAAGCCTTTGAGCAGCGCAATCCCAGGGTTACAGCTCTGGCTGCGATCCTGCAGATCATGGAATTTACGGGGCTGCAGCTTCACTATGAGCACTGTCTTCATTGCGGCAAAAATGTGGAAGGTGATGGCGCCTTTAGTATCATAGAAGGCGGAATTCTATGCGATGAATGCAAAGTTGACGGACTGATGCCCTTTCCTGAGAAGCTGCGCAAAACAATTATCGCCTTGCGTGACTTGAACTGGCAGGATAACGGCTCGCTTAAGCTGCAGGGAAGCCTTATCATGCAGGCGGAGCAAATTACTTTGAGTCATCTGCAGAATCTTTTGGGACATAGCCTGAAAGCCATGGATTTCATCAATCAGCTTTGATATCGACAAAATGACTGCCCCCGGGCTGGATGCTGTTGCAATCCGCCCGGGGGTCATTCTATTGAATCAATATTAATTTCACTTCTTGCGCAGTACCACGGCGCTACGGGCAGGAATATAGATCTTCAGCCATTCCTTGCCGTCTTTTTCATACAGGGGGTCAAAGTTGGTGGCGTGGATTACGCTGTCGTCAGCCAGTCCGTTGCCGCCGAATTCCACTGCATCGGTATTCAGCATGACCTTGTACTTCCCTTTGGGCACCAGGAAGCCGTAATCCGGGAAGGAACGGGTGGGGGAGAAATTAAAGACGAAAATCAGATCGCCACGCATATAGGCCAGTACCTGGTCGCCGTCATTGTGCCAGATTTCAATGACAGGCTGCTTTTGGAAGTTCTTTACGGTCTTGATGCAGGAGAGCATAGCCTGGTCGAAATCTCCCAAATAATGGTAGCAGAGAGCTTTATCGTCTACCAGATGCCACTGACGGCGGGCATACTTGTAGCTCCAGCCATTGCCTTCACGGGGGAAGTCAATCCACTCGGGATGGCCAAACTCGTTGCCCATGAAGTTCAGATAGCCGCCATTGATGGTGGAAGCAGTAACCAAACGGATCATCTTGTGAAGAGCAATGCCGCGATCTACTACACCGTTGCGGTCCTGCTTGCTGAAGTGCCAGTACATATCAGCATCGATGAGCCGGAAAATGATGGTCTTGTCTCCCACCAGTGCCTGGTCATGGCTTTCTGCATAAGAAACAGTCTTTTCATCCTGACGGCGGTTGGTCACTTCCCAGAAAATGCTGGAAGGCTTCCAGTCCTCATCTTTCTGTTCCTTGATGGTCTTGATCCAGTAATCAGGCACATTCATAGCCAAACGGTAATCGAAGCCATAGCCGCCATCTTCAAACTTGGCAGCCAGGCCGGGCATGCCGCTGACGTCTTCAGCTATGGTGATGGCACCGGGCTTCACTTCATGGATGAGCTTGTTTGCCAAAGTCAGGTAGCAGATGGCATTATCATCCTGATGACCGTTGAAATAATCTCCATAGCTCATGAAGGCTTCACCCAGACCGTGGCTGTAGTAGAGCATAGAGGTTATGCCGTCAAAGCGGAAGCCATCGAAATGGAATTCTTCCAACCAATACTTGCAGTTGGAAAGGAGGAAATGAAGCACATCGTCCTTGCCGTAGTCGAAGCAAAGGCTGTCCCAGGCAGGATGCTCGTGACGGTCACCGGGATAGAAGAACTGGTTGGGGTCGCCACAAAGGTTGCCCAAGCCCTCCACCTCGTTTTTCACGGCATGGCTGTGGACGATATCCATAATAACTGCCAGACCCATGCTGTGAGCAGTGTCAATCAGGTCCTTCAGCTCCTCAGGCGTGCCGAAACGGCTGCTGGGGGCAAAGAAGGAGCTGACATGATAGCCGAAGCTGCCGTAGTAGGGGTGCTCCTGGATAGCCATAATCTGCACGCAGTTGTAGCCGTCCTTCTTTACGCGGGGCAGGACATTATCCTTGAATTCCTTGTAAGAGCCAACCTTTTCTGCATCCTGTCCCATGCCAACATGGCATTCATAGATGAGAAGGGGAGCCGTATCCGCCTTGAACTTCTCATCGTGCCAGGTGAACTTTTTGCGAGGATTCCAAACCTGAGCAGAGAAAATCTTCGTCTCCTCATCCTGCACCACGCGCTGTGCCCAGGCAGGAATGCGCTCGCCTTCGCCACCACGCCAGTGAACCTTCATCTTGTAAAGATCACCGTGTTTTAGCTTCCCGGCGGGAATGACCAGTTCCCAATCCCCTGTACCGGGAATATGCTTGAGTTTGTAATCCTCATTTTCCTGCCAGTTGTTGAAGTCACCCACCAAGTAAATGGAAAGAGCGTTTGGAGCCCACTCACGGAATACCCAGCCACGACCCTGCTTATGCAGGCCATAGTATAGATGGCCCGTAGCAAAATCCGACAGGGAACGCTTGCCATTCTGAGTCAGCTGACTGATTTTCCAGAGGGCATGATCATGACGTCCACGGATAGCATGCTCATAAGGCCGCAGCCACTCATCATGCACGATAATACCCAAGTCTTTGTTTCTTGCCATAAAATTCGTCGCCACAGTCCATCCTGCAACGACTCAATCCTCCCATCTCAATGAAAATATATCCCTTGCAAAATTTTTACAATCTTATTATAGCATAAATTCTTCGGAAATGCTTGTTTTAAATTTGTAGACCATGTCCTGTAGACAAATGGCAAACAATGGCGTTATAATGGCAGGTACCGTATTATTTCCAGAGGCTGTATCAGGTGTTGAGGTGAAGATGGTATGCAGGAGGAAACAAAAGCCAAGATAGAAGCTGAAATAAAGGATTGGGAATATCTCAAGGAACTGCCTGAGATAATCCACGGGTTCCAGCTATGCCGGGAACAACGCATCGTTGAGAGCATGTATGACCTCTACAGCTATGTTCATCCTCAGCTGCACAAAAAAGCCGTCATCTACTATCATGAAGAGACTCATGAATATAAGGTACGCGTATATATAGGATTGATTGAGTTCTGTCGCATAGAATTCATCACAGCCAAACTGAAAGATTTTGAAAGACTTTTGCGTATGCAATTCGATGACCTTCTGAAGGATATGGAGACTTACAATCCTGACAGCCTCAGCAGCATAGTAATGAAAATGGGCATAAGAGAATGGGGAGATACTTGTTCTCTGCCGGAAAGCTGTGAAGGTTTCAATCTTTTCATTCGTCCACAGATACCAGAGAAAATAAACAACGGTTCTTATGTACTGATAAATTATGTAGATTTTACTATCGAAAGCGATTTTACCATCTACTACAATATCTACCGCAACGAATTTTTTGGCGAAGCCCGCATTTGGGATATACCAGATGTGAATTATGATTTTGATTCGTCCTCTCTTGAAGAACTAGCGGAGAAATTGCGTATTTACATGGTGCCGCGCTTGCAGGAAATAAGACAGAGAGCTTTGAAAGAAGCTGCATCAAAAGGAAGGTAAGAGGCATGATTATCATAGATAAAGCTGTGCTGCATATCATGGATTTGAATTCTGGCATGACGGTTTATTCAGATGAAGAACTTTCCATAAAAGACAGTATCGAAACATTTCTTTTAAAACATATCGAAAAATCCTGGAATAGTCAGGAGGCTAAGCCTGGCGAATTTTATGAGGACAGCTCCTTCAAAGATAAATTGAACTCATATATGATGGGAGAGACAGATTTCATTTCCTTCAGCAAGGATGTAGGCCGTACCTTTGAAGAAGCTTTCTGCCATGCTGAAGAGATGACTTCAGCCGACCTCATTATGGCAGATGTACGCATAGATGACCGCCGCCAAATCGTCATCTTCAAATGCGACAGTCATATTGGCTATATCCATCAAGTGAATCAGACGGAAAATGGCATCAAGAATGAGATTATCAATCATTATGCCATCATGCCAAATCTAACCCAGAAAATGGATGAATTTGCCTTTATTGATGCAGAAAATATGACAGTTTCAGTCAGCCCAAAACGTTATACAATTGATGGCAATCGCATTTTTGTTTTCCCGGAAATCATGCTGGAATGTTCATTGGACCCTTCGCCTAAGGAGGCAATCAAAAGTCTCAATAAAACAGTAAAAAAAGTTGCAGAAGCATACGGGCAGAATGAAGCTTCTTTGTCTGCTGCCGTCAAGAATTGTGTAGCCGAAACTATGCAAAGTGCAGATGAATTAGATCTGCAGGCTGTGGGCAAGGAAGTATTCAAAGATAATCCATCTATGCAGGCTGATTTTGAGGCAGCAATTCAGGAACAAGGTTTTGAAAAACCGGTAAAAATGGATCAGGAAAGCACTTTGAAAAAGATGTGCAAGCATAAATTAAAGACTGACACAGGCATAGAATTAACCATTCCCACAGACTATATGGACAATATTGAATATGTGGAATTCAATAATAATGAAGACGGTACTTTGTCAATAACCTTGAAACATATTTCTAATATTGTAAGCCGTAATTAAAAATGAAAGGAAGTAGTTCTTTTGGCATTTTCAGATAAGCTGTTGTCGTTGAAAAAAGAAGTTCTGCAGGAATCTGCGCCGCTGTTCAAGAAAGTTGAGGAGATAGCCGAAACCAATACTTTGAAGGTGCTTGACGCTATGCGTGAGTGCAAGGTATCGGATAGTCATTTCAATACCACTTCAGGCTACGCCTATGACGATATTGGCAGAGGCAAGCTTGAGGAACTTTATGCTAAGATTTTTGGAGCAGAACGAGCTCTGGTGCGTACCCAGTTCGTGTCTGGCACCCACGCTTTGGCCACGGTGCTCTTTGGCATCCTGCGGCCTGGCGATGAACTGGTATCATTGACCGGAAAACCTTACGATACCATGCAGACTGTCATTGGTTACGATAATCCGTCGCCAGGTTCTTTGAAGGAATTTGGCATCCAGTACAAGGAACTGCCCATGGAAGAGGGAAAAGTTGTGGTTGATAAAATCAACCACATTGTCAGCCGGGATACAAAATTAGCCCTGATTCAGCGTTCCCGTGGCTACAGCATGAGAAATCCTCTGTCCATTGAGAATATCAGGAAAATCACTGCAGAGGTTCATCGCATCAATCCGGATTGCATCTGCTTTGTGGATAATTGTTATGGGGAATTCGTAGATGTCCTTGAGCCGACACAGGTGGGGGCCGATATCATGGCAGGCTCCCTGATCAAGAATCCCGGTGGCGGCATTGCGCCAACTGGTGGTTATATCGCAGGCAGGGACAAACTGGTGGAGCTGGCCTCTTACCGCCTGACTGCGCCTGGCATGGGTGATGAGCTGGGAGCCAGCCTGGCTAATAACAGACTGCTGTTCCAGGGGCTGTTTCTGGCGCCTCATGTGGTTTCCCAGGCCATCAAAGGGGCAATCTTTGCTGCGGGCATGTTTGAGAAGCTGGGCTACAAGACGCTGCCCTTGGGCAATGAGGTGCGCGGGGATATCATCCAGGCCATTGAGCTGGGTTCAGCAGAGAAGCTGATTGCTTTCTGCGGGGGCATCCAGAAGTATTCGCCGGTGGATTCCTTTGCCAAACCGGAGCCCTGGGACATGCCGGGTTATGCTGATCAGGTAATCATGGCTGCAGGAACCTTCGTGCAGGGTGCTTCCATTGAGTTCAGTGCGGATGGGCCCCTCAGGGCACCTTACAATGTTTACCTGCAGGGTGGCTTGACCTTTGAACATGCAGTCATAGGCATCATGGGGGCAGCGCAGGCTATCGAGGATCTGCAGAGCTGAGAAAGGTCTTGCCAAGGCTTGCTAAAAATACTAAAATAAATACAGCAGATAGGACAGGCCAAATTTGGCCTGTTTTTTCCTCAAAATTCAACTGTGTTGTATTCCCGTACAACACAGTTGAACGTCAGAACAGAACATTTGGCATATTTTCCAGCGAGGATTTTTACATGAAAAAAGTGTATGACAATGTCAACCACATTTCTGAAGATGATTTTTCCGCAGTTTCCTTTGTCAACGACAACCCCCTGGCGCAGATTTCCATCAGCCAAACCATTACCCCGGATTATTTTGCCGCTCATTACCATGAATTCCTGCCACGCTACATAGCCAATGGCAATCCCAGCAGCAACACACTGAAAACTTATTGTTCCTGGATTGACCATTTCATCGGCTGGTGCCTGGATAATGGCCTGCATCCTGTATCCGTCACGGACTACCAGATGCGTCTTTTCCGGGAATACCTCATTGCCGAAAATTACCAGCCTGGCACCAATCACACAGTTTTCATGTCAATCAGGGCTTTTTTCTCTGCCGCCCAGCAACTTGGCCTCATCAATAATAATCCCTGCCAGGATGTCAGCGTAGCCAGCACTACTTCCCACAATCTGCTGAATTTCTATAGTCAGGATCAGATGCGGGAAATCTGCGAGTTTTTCGACCAGGAACCCGATCCGTTCATCCGCAACCGCAATATCCTGATACTTTATCTGATGGGCGTTGAAGGTCTGCGCAATATCGAGGTACACAGGCTATGCCGCGAGGATATCCGCTGGGACATCAAGATCATCATGATTCGGGGCAAGGGTGCTGCCGGGCGTCTGGACCCCATTTATCCCTGCTCTGAGACTTTCGATATACTCAAAGCCTACATAGATGCCATTCCTTCGGATAAGCCAATCAAAAAGGAGGGCTCCCTCACCCCCCTTATTTTATCAGACTCCAACAACAACGATTTGGGCCGCATTTCCCGCAATGGCCTGCGCTATATCATGAACAAAGCCCTGAAGATAACCGGCCTCAAGCAGCCCGGCCAGACCTGCCATATCTTCCGTCACAGCTGTGGCACCAATCTCTACCAGCAAACAAAAGACCTCCGCGTAGTCCAGGATACTTTGCGCCATAGAGACCCAAAAATCACCGCCCGTTATGCCCATGTGAATCAGCAGCTGAATAACAGAGTAACCTCAGGACTGGCCTTGCGTGGAGACAACGAGCAATAAAATCTTCCGAATCCATATATTTCCCTGGCAGTCAAAAAACCCGTGAGTAATTTCCTGGAGAAATGCCCACGGGTTTTACTATAATTACATATCAGGACGGATACCAGTCTTGCCGGTAAATTTATGATAGCTGCCACCCTTGCGGCGCTTCATGAGTTCGTTGAAAAGCTCCTCCGGGGTGATGTTGTGATAGGCCAGCAGCACCAGGCAGTGGTACCAAAGGTCTCCCATTTCGTAGACGATTTCATCTTTGGCCTGGTTCTTGGAGGCGATGACAGTTTCAACTGCTTCTTCGCCTACCTTCTTGAGAATCTTGTCCTGCCCTTTTTCAAACAGGTAGTTAGTGTAGGAACCCTCCACAGGATTCAAACGGCGATCCTGGATAACATCATAAAGGTCATTCAGTACCTTGGCCAGGGCAACTTGGGGTTCTTGCGGAACTACAGCAATGCCCTTTTCCTCAGTTCCCATCAGTTTCCTGCCGCTGAAGCAGGAATAAGTACCCGTATGGCAGGCAACACCAGTCTGGTGCACGCGCAGGAGCAGTGTATCGCCGTCACAGTCGTAGGAAATTTCCTTTACTTTCTGCACGTTGCCGGAAGTTTCTCCTTTTTTCCACAGGGACTGGCGGCTGCGGCTGAAGTAGTGGGCATAGCCTGTCTCAAGAGTTTTCTTCAATGACTCTTCATTCATGTAGGCAAGCATCAGCACCTGGCCGTTTTCTTCCTGCACTACTGCAGGCACCAGGCCTTTCTCGTCAAATTTAACCATGGAAACATCAACATTTGCTGCATCTATCATAATCTTACCTCCACTCCTCTGGACCTCAGATATTCTTTGACCTGCCTGATGCTGAACTGGCCATAATGGAACACAGAAGCAGCCAGCACCGCATCAGCCTTGCCTTCTGTCAACACATCGTAGAAATGGGACAATTCCCCTGCTCCGCCGGAAGCGATTACCGGCACCTGCACAGCTTCGGAGACAGCCCGCGTCAGGGGAATATCGTAGCCAGCCTTGGTGCCGTCTGCATCCATGCTGGTGAGGAGGATTTCTCCCGCCCCCAGTCCTACGGCTTTCCTGACCCATTCCAGGCAGTCAAGGCCTGTAGGCGTCCTGCCGCCGTTGATATATACCTCCCAGCTGTTTTCGCCATTCCTGCGGGCATCAACCGCCAGGACAATGCACTGCCGTCCGAATCGCTCCGCCCCTTCGCTGATAAGCTCTGGTCTCTTGATGGCGGCGGTGTTCAGGGAAATCTTATCCGCTCCGGCTTTCAGCAAAGCCCGCATATCCTCTGTAGTACGTATGCCCCCCCCTACGGTAAAGGGAATGAACACCTGGGAGGCACAGTCGCTGGCCACCTGCACCATGGTATTGCGCTTGTCACTGGAAGCAGTAATATCCAAAAAAACCAGCTCATCGGCGCCTTCTTCATCGTATTTGGCTGCCAGTTCCACAGGGTCGCCTGCATCCCGCAAACCCACGAAGTTAGTGCCTTTCACTACCCTGCCGTCCTTCACATCCAGACAGGGGATAATGCGTTTGGTGTAAGTAGATTTCTGCATCTATGCTGCCACTCCTTCTTCAACATCGTTGGTGACTCAATCCGGCCAGCCCAGCACCTTGTCCACGGCGTTCTGCCAGCCATCATACAGGGCGCGGCGGTGTTCTTCATCCATCTGAGGGGTAAAGCGAACTCCCTCATGCCACAGGTCGCGCAGGGCGTCTACATCTTTCCAGACTTTGGTGGCAAGGCCTGCCAGATAAGCCGCCCCAAGGGAAGTAGTTTCCGTGATATAGGGCCTGATGATGGGTATGCCCAGCATATCCGCCTGGAACTGCAATAGGAAATTGTTCTGGCTGGCTCCGCCGTCCACCCGCAAGTCCTGGATTTCCACATCTATGTCTGAACAGACAGCCTCGTACACATCCCTGACCTGATAGGCCAAAGCACAAAGCGCGGCCCTAATGATATGGGCCTTTTCAGTGCGCTCCTTGAGGCCGATGATCATGCCTGTGGTACGCATATCCCAATAGGGAGCTGAGAGCCCCCTGAAGGCAGGCACGAAGTAAACATTGTCCGTGTCCGGCACCTGTTTGGCAATCCACTCAGAGTCTGACATGGAAGAAAGTATGCCCAGTCCCCTGTGGAGCCATTCCAAAGTGGCTCCAGAAACAAAGATGCTGCCTTCCAGAGCATAGGTCACCTCATCGCCAATGCCCCAGGCAATGGTAGTAATCAATCCATTCTGGGAGTGATTGAATTTATGGCCGGCATTCATCAGGAAGAAAGATCCCTCGCCGTAGGAATTCTTGGCCTGGCCCTTGTCAAAGCAAGCCTGGCCGAAAAGGTCTGCCTGCTGGTTGCCGATGCAGGCAGCAATGGGAATGGCAGAGCCCAAGCAGGCAGGATCTGTCATTCCGTAGACATAGCTGGAAGGATGTACCTCCGGCATCATGCATTTGGGTATGTGAAAATGCTCCAAAAGCTCTTCATCCCACTGCAAATGTTTCAGATGGAATAGCATGCTGCGGGAGGCATTGGAATAGTCTGTGGCAAAAATGGCGCCGCCACTCAATTTCCACATCAGCCAGGTATCAACGGTGCCAAAGACCAAATCACCCTTTTCCGCCAAATCCCTGGCTCCCGCAACATTGTCCAGTATCCAGCGTATTTTGGTGCCGGAAAAATATGGATTGATGATGAGGGAGGTCTTTTGACGTATCTCCTCCTGCAACCCCTCCTGCCGCAGCTGCTCGCAGATCTGTGCCGTCTGACAGGACTGCCAGCTGATGGCGGAATAAACGGGGCGCCCGGTATAGCGGTTCCAGACTACCGTAGTTTCCCGCTGGTTGGTAATGGCTACCGCAGCAATCTCCTGATGACTGATACTGGCCAGACGGATAGCTTCACGTGCCGTCCAAAGCTGGGTACTCCATATTTCATCAGCATCCTGTTCCACCCAGTCAGCACAAGGGGCAGTTACACTGATCTTTTTTTCTGCATAGGACACCATCTCTCCCTGCTGGTCGAAGATGGTTGCCCTATTCTTCACCGTGCCTGAATCAAGTGCTAAAATGTAGTTTTTCTGCATCAGATTCTTCCTCTCAGCTGGCGGTTGTTTACAGATTGACGAATACATACAACTCATCATATTATAACGCAAATTGATTTATTTCGCTACATAAGGGTAAGAAATCTTCTTCTGCTTGCACATGCTCCAGATACCACTCAGTTGACAAAAGCAAAGAAATAGTGCTATAACTCTGCCGATAACAAGGGTCAAACAGCAACTACCAAGGATAAGACGGAGCAGACTGCCCCGTCTTATTTTTATGAGGGGAGACACGATGATGGAAAAAATCGAAACTGCCAGGCTTTGCCTTACCTTGGCAAATGATGAAGAAATGAACTGCCAGCATTTTCTTCACTTTTCTCCCACCACTCCATCCAGGAATCCAAAGATAGTGTCCCAATACTTTTCCTTATCCTGTTGCATGGCATAGCCATGCCCTGCACCACCTATCAGCAATTTCTCCTTCATGGTTGGGCAGACAGCGTACAGCTCATCCATCATACGGGGAGGAACAAGCCGGTCTTCCTCACCGTGTATGAAAAGGACTGGAACCTTCATCCTGCTCATTGATGTTATGGGAGCAGCCTCAGACAGCCTGGCCCCCGTTTTGATACCACTCACCACATCCACAAAACTCATGATAGGAAACGGCGGCAGACCAAATATCACGCCAAGCTGATCAGAAAACATCTCATAGGCACTGGTATAACCACAATCCTCTATGATTGCCGCAACATCGATTATATCTTCCCTGGCTGCAGACATCAAAACCGTAGCAGCTCCCATGGAGACCCCATGCAGCACAATCCTGGCATCCGGGTCATAATTTCTGACTTTCTGCGTCCAGAGGGCAATTTCCTCACTCTCCTTGACTCCCATAGTAATGAACTGTCCCTCACTCTGGCCTGAGGCACATAAATCAGGAGTCAGCACGTGAAATCCTCGAGCCAGATACTCCGTCGCATAGTCCCCGGCATAACGCTGGTCACGTCCGTAGCCATGCACCAGTATGGCCCAGTGGTGTCCTGATCTTTCTGGCAGGAAATGCGTTCCTGCTAAATGCCTGCCATCATTAGCTGCAATTTCCCAGTCTTCGCTTGGCATAGCGGGCTGTGCCGGAATAGTTCGCCCCTTATCCTGAATGCGCTCACAGGCGGCGGGCAACGCCATAGGGTCATTGTCATTGCCACGCTTCAAGGCATAATCCACGAAATATGCGCCAATCCAGTAGGCAATTGTCAGACACACCACAATGCTCCCCAGTAAAGCGCAGGCAGCTATGTTTTTCTTCTTCAACTGCTTCACTTCCTCAACAACATATATTGATAACAGATGGTCACCTTTATGAGTTATTCAGTCAAATTCCTAAACATCTTAGTACGTAGTATCTACCATATACCTTTTTTACACTGTCTTACAAAACGCAAATTACTATCCAACCCATAAGTACAACGGAAACATATAGCAGCATAGCCAGCAGGAAATGACGCTTCCGTCTGCCATCCTTTGGCAGAATTATGATTGCGCTGACAAGGTCAAGAATCAAGAACAACCCCAAGCACAAAATCCCAATAAACAGGAATACTATGATAAACTCCACAGGAGTGCCGTGCCCCATATGTTCCTTGCTATACACCTCTTCAAGAAATGCCGTAGTCCCCGCCCCCATAAAGCCAGGGGTAGCAAGCCCTAAGAGCAGAGCCAGGAGATAGTGAAATTTATGACTCATGGTCGGCGTTCTCCTGTTTTTTGCATATCCCCCATGTTGCATCTCCTTTCTCTCAAGTCTTCTTGAGCAACATCAAATAGGTGTTCTAGCTATCCTTTTGCAAGGATTCGTGTAAAGCTCTGATTCTCCTGCCCTTCAAAAGAATATTGAGGGAGTACAATCTTCACCGCAACCACCCTCCTGATGTATAATGTTTTCAAGACAAGAAAAAGGAGCACCATCTATGACCGACTATGAGCAGGAGTGGGACAACCTGCTGGGCATCAAGACCACAGGCCGTGATGACAGCATATCCGACTTGACCCGCTTCCCCTATGAACCCACTGACTACCGTGTCCTGGAGCAGGTTGCCAGCACTGGCCTGATAGGCAAGAAAAATACTCTTCTGGACTACGGCTGTGGCAAAGGCCGGGTAAGTTTCTTCCTCTCCAGCCAGACCAAATGCCATTCCATTGGCATAGAGTACAACCCCCGGCTGCTTGAGAGGGCCAAACTTAATCAGGAAAATGCTCCCCGGGGGCATCTTGTGACCTTCGTCCAGGCAGATGCCGCAGATTTCACCGTACCGCCAAGGGCAGACCGTGCTTTCTTCTTCAACCCTTTCTCAGTAGATATTCTGCGCAGGGTAATGGCTAACCTGCTTATTTCCTGTTCAGAGCACCCCAGAGAAATCCTGCTCTTTTTCTATTATCCATCAGAGTTCTATCTGGAGTACCTTGCCACACTTCCCCGTATAACCTTGGTGGACGCCATTGACTGCCGCTTCGGCAGCGAAGCTGACCCCAGGGAGAAACTTCTGATCTACCAAACAACAGGATACTGACACGAAAAAAGGAAGCCCGGAGCAGCGCCCCGGACCTTGGCATCTTTATGCAGTTTACAATATCCCCGTCACATACTGTACCAACAACGACATGCAAGCCACTGCCACCCAGCAGCAAAAGCCCAGGGCGATAGGGGCCAGACCGTGGCGCACGAGTTCCATCAGCCGGGTATTGAGGCCGATGGCGCACATGGCCAGCACGATGGCAAACTTGCCCAGGCTGCCCAAGGCATGGGCAAACTCTGCGGGCAGTACCCCTGTGGTATTCACGATGGAAGCTGCCACGAACCAGAGAATGAACCAGGGGAAAATCTTCCCCAACTTGAACCCCTGTCCCTGGCCTGCCTTTTCCCTAGCCATGAGCAAGGCAAAGATAAGGCATACGGGCACAATCATCAGGGCGCGGGTCAGCTTAACGATGGTGGCAAAGCCGCCTGCCTCCTCGCTGTAGGAATAGCCTGCCGCTACAACAGAAGAAGTATCATTCACCGCCGTACCGGCCCACATGCCGAAGCCGAAGTCCGACATATTCATCAGATGCCCCAAAAAGGGGAAGATGAATACTGCCAGCACATTGAACAGGAAGATGGTGGAAATGGAAAAGGCAATGTCCTTGTCCTTGGCCCCGATAACAGGCGCCACTGCCGCAATGGCCGAACCGCCGCAGATAGCTGTACCTGCGCCGATGAGGGTGGTAGTGCTTCGCTCCAGCTTCAGCAGCTTTCCCACGGAGAGGGCCACGGCAAAGGCGGTGAGCAGGGTGAAAATCATCACAGACAGGGACTGGGAGCCCACCTCCAGCACATGGAACAGATTCATTTCAAAGCCCAGCAGGATAATAGCGTACTGGAGGATTTTCTTCCCCGTAAAGGCAATGCCCGCTTCCACCGCCTGAGGACGGCGCAGCCCCGCAAAGATCATGCCCAGCAAAATGCCAAATACCGGCCCGCCTACAATGGGAAACTCCTGCCCCAACAGCCAGGCCGGCACCGCAAAGACCAGGGCAAAGAAAATGCCCTGGAGATGTTCTTTCTTCATAAAGGATCCCCCTTGCAATATCTTCATTGACAAGGGTTATCTTAGCATTTAGATTGTAATATGTAAAATACTATTATCAGATTGTTATCATAGGTGTTTGCATATATATCATATATACGCTTGTCTAACATGACTGACCTCCATCTCACGCTCTGTCGTAAGCAAACCGCCTTATCTCTCCCAGCCTCTTATAGAGATTCTTGCCAGGACACGCGGTGTCGTTGAGATCCCGATGCCCCACGATGACTCCCTTCTTCCTGGAATCCAGCCCATACTTCCGGCACAACCAATAGCACAATTCCTTTACCGCTGCCATCTGTTGCTCAGTAGGCTTGCCAATCTCGAAATTCCCTGCCAGGCATACGCCGATAGAGGTCTCATTGTTGTCCTGGGCATGAGCACCAACCTTCACGGGCTGTCTGCCCTGCTCAATCATGCCGTCTTTGCGGATCAGATAGTGATACCCTATCCCAGCCCAGCCGTTGTGCTCCTGATGGTACTTGTGTATAGCTGCAGCAGTAGAGTCCTTATCCACTCCCGGAAAGCCCGTGTGATGTATCACTATGAACTCCGTGGCCTTGCGGTCTTTATACTCCGTAAAATCAAAGAACCTCTTGTATATCATAGGCTCCGTATAGGCCGCCTCAACTTCCGACAGCTTCCACTCACCTATCATCAACCCCAGAAGGCAGACAGCACTCTGCCTCAGAAACTCTCGCCTGTCCATGTCCCCAGCCTCCTGCTTAAACCGAAAATCCATTCTGATTTAAAATACCTTCCACACTCCTTTATTCCAGTTTGTACCCCAAATGCGCAAAGACGTTTTGCAGCGGCTGCTTATCACGGATATCCAGCCAGTCATCAGGACGGCTGTTGTCATCAATCAGGATCAGCAGATAGTCCAATATCATCCGCCGGGCTGCCCACAGCCCCACCTCATTGGCCATAAATTTATGCCCTGCCAGACGCACAGCCCCATCCACATAGCTGTTGGCGATAATCAAATCTCCAATCACAGGCACCACAGCTTCCAGTGCTGACCAGACCTGCAAGGAAGAATCTCCTGGCTTATCACCCCAGTAAGGGCTGTGCTCCACAATCTTATATGCCATTTGCAAGGCATGGTTCTGAGCGATGTACTCCATAGCCGTCAGATCTTCTCTGTCCAGCGCCTCCACCATAGCTTTATACCGTGCGTATGGTCCAGCCTTTTCCTTGGCCGCCTTGGCCAGACGTGCCTCCCGAGCCTTAGCAAAATCAATTATGTCCATGTTTCCTACCCATTCTAGTTTTTCTATTTGTCTGTATACCATAAAGTATACCACATTCCAATGTGTTACCCCAAAAACACTCTAGTCTAGAATTACCTTAATTTCCACTGGTGTCTGAACATAATGTGAACCGTTCTTTGCACATTCAAAAAGGGCTGCGGGCAGCCCTTTTTGAATGTGTATGATTTTTGCCAGTAGAACTATCACCAGCGAATTCACGCGTGAACTTGTGACGCAATGCATCGTCTCATCACCCGCTTCCACACTATTCCCAGCAGAACCACGGCCAGACTTACCCCCAAGCCGACAAATACGGGAGACACGGCCGTGTGAATCAGACCAGCTGCTGCAGCGGAGCATATGGACAGTATCATGGAAGCCATTGCCCACTTGGAATCCAAAGCCTTGGGCCTGAATATAGCCAGTGTCAGAGGAATAAATACGCCGCATCCTCTAAGGGACATGGACAGGTAATTCCAAAACAAAATCTGCGACCCCTGATTTGACAGCGCAATAGCCATAGCTATAGCAATGGCTCCCACCACAGACAGCCTCATAAGCATGAGTTTTCCAGCTTCCGTCCGCACCTTCAACATAGGTTCCAGCATATCTCTGGCAACCATAGTGCCCACACCCAGGCTAAGACCCGCAATGGACCCTATAACCCCCAGAACAATGCCTCCCAAGGCCATTCCGCCCATCAATGGCGAGGCATATTGCAGCAGATATGCTGGCAGTGCCAGCATGGCTGGAAGTTCAGGATGTGCAGACTGCATATATATGCCCATCATGGCACAGGGCAGCCCTATGGGTATGGCAACCATTGCTGCCAAAATAAGCCCTACAGCTGCAGTTCTGGGTGTGGCCGCTGAGAAAATTGCCTGAATATATGTCTGGGTGCAGATCATGCCCACCAATACTGAAGCCACATTGGTCAGAATAGCGCTTGTGCTGGTGCCCCAAATGCTGAGAAAGCCTTCAGGTTTCTCTCCCAGCAGTTCTGGTGAGGTCGCCAGCCCCTGCCAGGCCGCAAATCCCAGCGCAAAAAGTGTCACAAAGAGTACCAGCATCTTCAGGATCCCACCTATAGAGGCCGTCTTCATTCCACCGAAAAAAGCGTACAGGATTACCAACAGCAATAGCAACCCCGCCGATATCACGGGTGAAAGTCCCGTCAAGGCAGCCAGCAAGCCAATCCCAGGGAGGATGCTGGATACTGCGCTGAACAGTATGCCAAAGGAAGTGGCGCAACTGGTAATCCTGCCTGCCCCTTTCCCATAATTGCCAACAATATACTGGGATATTGTCTCCAACCCCGTATAGCGCAGAGGACGGGCATAGATGAGTCCCATAAACAGCAAGGACAAGCCCACACCTATAGTAAACCATACAGCCGACAGACCTACAGAACCGGCCAGCTGCGCCGTGCCGATAGTGGCACCGCCTCCCACACAGGTACCAGCAATGCTCCCAGCTATCATGGGAACACCTGCCGAGCGGCCTCCCAGGCTGAAGCCTTCAGATGAATGCACCGACCTGGCTGCATACAAACCGCCACCAAGAACCAGACAAATGGTCATAGCCATTATAGCCAGGTGACCAATCGAGAATTCCAATACTATGCGCTTCCTTCCCCAAAAAGCAAACCACCAATATCATTGAAGAGCTGCCCAGCAATCGCTATCAGCTGACGCTATTGCATGGCATAATCTAGTGCTCATTCTAACTATTTCACCTTAAAATTTCAAATTTATATTTTTCGTGTCTGTAATCAGCATATGACCTGGTGCATGGGTAATCACGAAATCAGGCCGGGAATTCATGATGATATTCTGAGGTGTCACGCCGCAGGGCCAAAACACAGGTACTCTCAACTACATTTTCGTACTCCCCCTTCAATTCACCCTGCTCGTAAATTCTGTACTTGGGAATATCTGTAGCTATGTCCGCCTCCCTGGCTATATACTTGAGGAGCCTTTCCCCCGTATCGCTGACTTCCAGCAAGGGGCAAGGCCTGGGGTTTCTTTGAGCAAAAAGCAGGAAATCATAGGCAATATCCTTGGGCAGAGTCACCAGATTCGCCTGTGCATATCCCTTGCACATGCCGGAGGTCTGGCCAGTAATCCTGCCCGCCCTTATCTGATGCCTGACTTCTGATGGTAACCCTTATGTCCTGCTGCTTCCAAGGCAGATGACTCCCTCCTGCCACCAGCAGTTGTGCTTTGACCAAGTCTGTATCCGTAACCGCCTCAGTAACAGGATGCTCCACCTGTATACGGGTATTCATCTCCATAAAATAGAAATTCTTTTCCCGATCAACTATGAATTCCACTGTATCTGCCCCAGCATAGTTTACGGCTTTGGCTGCCAGTACTGCCGCTTTTCCCATCTGTTGCCGCAAATTCTCATCCACCACAGGAGAAGGTGACTCCTCCAACAATTTCTGGTGCCGCCTTTGGGTGCTGCAATCTCTTTCTCCTAAATGTACCACCTCGCCATATTGGTCAGCCATAATCTGTATTTCAACATGCCGGGCGCTTGTCAGATATTTTTCCAGATAAACGCCTGAATTGCCAAAGGAACGCTCTGCTTCCTGCATAGCCTGACGGATTTCACGTTCCAAATCCTCAGGTCTGTCAACCACCCGCATGCCCTTGCCGCCACCTCCTGCCGAGGCCTTGATTAGCACAGGATAACCGATTGCCTGCGCCGCTTCTGACGCCTGCCCGATATCTTCAATTACGTCTTCCGTCCCCGGTATGATGGGCACTCCAGCCTTTTTCATAGTCTGCCTGGCCACGGCCTTGTCCCCCATATCCCTGATGGCCTCAGGGCTTGGTCCTACAAAAATCAGTCCCTCATTCAGACAGGCCTCGGCAAATTCCGCATTTTCAGCCAAAAAGCCATAGCCTGGGTAGATTGCATCAGCTTCTGCAGCCTTTGCTGTCGCTATAATGCTGGCAATATCCAAATAAGATTTCTTAGCTTGTGCACTGCCTATGCAATAGCGTTCATCAGCCAGCTGCGCGGCCAACCCATCCAAATCGATATCAGAGCAAACTACAGCGGAAATTATACCCAGCTCACGGCAAGCCCTGATTGCTCGGCAGGCAATCTCCCCCCGATTCGCTATCAACAGCTTTTTAATCATTATGCCTCACACCTTAACCCTGAAAAGTGGCTGTCCATACTCCACAAAATCTCCATTTTTGACCAATATCTCTGCAATTTCCCCGCCACAATCTGCCGTAACCTCCGTAAAGAGTTTCATAGCTTCAAGAACGCAAACCACCGTGTCGGGATTTACTGCACTGCCAACTTCCACAAAGGGCTCAGCTTCCGGGTCTGCAGCTGCATAGAAAGTTCCCACCATGGGCGCTTTTATTTCTACCATGGCCCCGCTGCGAATTTCCTGCTTCCCTCTCTGAGCAGACGGTGCAGCCACCATTGCCTTGCCTCTATTCCCTTTTTCGATGGTCAGACTGCAATCGCCATTTTTGATTTCCAATCTTTGCAAGCTGGAAGCATCCAGAGTCTTCATCAAATCTTTTATTTCCTCAATGCTGATCATTGCCATTCCCCCTACGCTTTATGTTTCAATGCGATTTTCAGACTGCTCAGATAGCGTTCCATCTCCAGCAATTGCTCTTCCGCTTCCTTCAAAGGCACTTCCCTGAAGGAAATCTTCATACCTGGCCGCATCTGCGCCAGTCTGGGCAAATCTGCCCCTATGACTTGGGCAATCTTGGGATAGCCGGCTATGCTTTGATGATCAGCCATCAGAATTATAGGATTTCCATCGGCAGGCACCTGCACGGTACCGAAAACAGCAATCTCGCTGATCATCTCCAGCTGCTCCTTCAATAGCAGCCTGGGACCTTCCAGGCGATAGCCCATCCTATCTGAGGCATTGGTTATCGTGAATTGCTTCGTCAATAAATCATGCAATGATTCATCACTGAATGCCCCCATCTGCAACCCCTGCAGTATACCTATAGGACGCCTCATTTCTTTCCCGCTTAGATGGGGCAAGCTCACATACCAGGAAGCAGCCCGAAAAGATCTGGCACCCTTGCACAGCAAGTATTTCAATAGATGTCTGGCATAGCTGCCTGCCTGACCACTGCCAAGAACATCTCCCTTGGCAAGCGCCTTGCCCTGATTTCCCTGTATTCCTCAACACTGATGCTCCTGAATCTTACCAGGTCCCCTGCCTGCAATAAGGACGGGTGCTCTGCTGCAGGATCATACATATCCACGGCACTTCTCCCTATAATCTGCCAGCCTCCCGGGGTACTTATCGGATAGCCTCCTGTCTGACTGCCCGCAATGCCAATGCTGCGTGCAGGTATAGCCAGTCTCGGTGTTTCCCGGCGCGGCGTAGCTATGCGTTCATTCATGCCCCCAAGATAGGGAAAACCTGGACAGAAACCAATCATATAGCACAGATACTCACCACCGATGTGTATATCAACCACTTCATACTGGCTAAGACCATGGTAACTTGCCACATACTCAAGATCCGGTCCATATTCTTCACCGTAGCAGACAGGAATCTCAACCACACGGCTTGGCTCATCAGGCATACTGCCCATCTGTGTCAGGTACTCCTCCATCAACTCCCCTACAATCTGAAAAGCATTCAGCTTGTTTTTTCCTGCTTTTCTTACCACCCCAGGGGCATATAATACGGCCAGCCCTGTATAGGACACCACTGTTTCGATAAAACCAGCAAATGGGTGTTTCTCCACATAGTTGGATAGTTTCCTGGCTTGCCTGTTTATTTCAGGGCTTATGTTTTCTCCAAACTTCACATATAGGCAGCCTTCGCTGACCGGCAAAATCTGATAACTGTTTTCCATGTCAGTCTCCCTTAGCTAAAACAGGAGATTCCCTATGCAGGGAACCCCCTAAAATCATGATTCAGGCAAACAGCTTAGGCAGCTGGGTAGTCACAGCCATGATTCCCATAAGGACAACTTCCCACCTTGATACCCGCTGTTTCCAAAACTGCCCGTATTCTTTTGGCAAAGGCCAGGGCTTTTGCACCATCACCATGAACACAGATAGTATCGGCCTTGACAGGGATAAGCTTGCCACTGGCAGTTCTTGCCTGCCCTTCCCCAGCCATAGCCAGTGCCTGTGCGACGGCCTCTTCCTCATCCTCCAGCAAAGCACCTGGCTGACTTCTGGGAGTCAGGCTTCCATCTTCCTGATAGCTTCTGTCTGCAAACACTTCACTGGCAGTTTTTAGTCCCTTGGCCTTTCCAGCCTTGATAAGCTCGCTTCCAGCCAGGCCATATAGTATAAGATTCTTGTCAGCGTCATAAACCGCAGCCGCTATAGCATCTGACAGCTCCCTGTCCTTGGCCGCCATATTGTATAAAGCACCGTTCGGTTTGACGTGATGCAGCTTTAGCCCCTGAGCTGAGACAAAAGCCTCCAAAGCCCCCACCTGATAAAGCACTATACTGTATGCCTCCTCAGGTGAAACCGCCATTTTTCGTCTGCCAAAGCCGACTAAATCCGGCAGTCCCGGATGAGCCCCCACCGCCACCCCATGCTGCCTGGCCAGTGCCACTGTCCTCTGCATAACCAGCGGATCACCTGCATGAAAGCCGCAGGCAATATTAGCTGAACTCACCACTTGAAGTATTTCCTCATCGTGCCCCAGTGTATACCCTCCAAAGCTTTCCCCAAGATCGCTATTCAAATCTATGACCAATAAAATCCCCTCCTTTCAAAAAAGCCGACAGGTTGTGCAGAATAGATTCCTGCTCCTGTCGGCCCCATTGCCATAATTTGCAGCTATTGAAGATTCATTGCCAGTACCTGTACTGGGCTATGCAAACAAAAAGTGCCTGACAACAGAAATATGATACTTCTGTCATCAAGCACCTTTGCTTGTTGAAATATTATGTGGCTAATTTTATCCTTCATCCTTACTGTTGTCAAGCTGATACCGACACTTATACTGTATACACAGATGTACGTAATCACTGTTTGTTTTATATTGAGCATCTTACGATGCATTTGAATGGAGCAATCGGCTTCATGCAGGGAAAGCTTGGCCGGGTCATAACCAGCACAGGAAATACCTGTCCTTGGCCAGCAGTCTTATTCATTGCCTTGTCAAATCCTATTTTCTTTGCATTTTTCATGACAATCGCTCCTTCTGAGTTTCGTATATTTTTTCATCAGTTACTATAATATACGACTCTGGAGGGATTTCATTACAGACCACTGAGATAATCATCAGAACCATCATCAGCATATCAGGCAAGAAAATCACCTTTGGGACTATGGCTGTGTAAGAAATGCGGACTTATTTTCTTTTCCTGATACCACAAAAAGCCGCCTTTTGACTTCCATCAACAGGCGGCTTTTCTATACGTATGTAGTCCAAGACTTAGTTCTGGCCGAATCTCTCCTGAAGAACTGCCAAAACCTCTGCCGGATTCAAGCCCTTGCCAACAATGAAGTTTGCTACTTCCTCATTCTTGCTGGCAGCAGCAGCCTTCTCAACTTTAGCTAATTCGTCCTTCAAAGCCTTGAGCTGTGCAGTCTTAGTCTCGATTTTTGCCTTGATTGCCTCGATTTTCTGATCGTAATTAACCTGACGTGCCATTAAAAATTCCTCCCTGATAATAAATGATTTTGGGTATACCTTGCAAAACACAGATATTTTTAAATCATGATTTTCCTTTTTAATTTTACACATATAATCAGGAAAAATCAAGACTATTCAGCAATTAAAATAATATTTTATGATGGTGAACGTCATATTTACAAGTTATTCTTTTCAAAGATCGCTGTCGCACACAGATCTATGCACGGACGTTCAGCATTCAGTTCTATGTCAAATCTCCCCCACATGAAGGATATTCCTGCTTCAAGTCGAAATCTATAGTAGGAGAAAAACACTGTTACCTTAAAATCAAACCTCTGCCCTGCAGAGCAGGCTATCTACCTACAAGTATATAAGGAGGCAGTACCATGGTCAAATTCTACGACTACTACAGGACAAACAGCCTACATTTTACCTCAGTTCAGACCTGCTGAAGAGGTGCAAATTCTATGATCCAGAGAAAATATACTTTCCACTCATTTGACGAAATGGAAAAAATCATATCTGCGATAACCGCCAGTGAATACTATACAAAGGCCTCGGGAGTCCTTTTGCAGCTTTATAATCCTAAGATAAACATTAATGACACGCAGATTGTCGAGCGTATCAGTTCAAAATGCAGCAAAGCCTGCCTGGTAGGAATTACCTGCGCCAATATAGCAGATGAAAGATTTGATATCAAGGATAGACCTGTAGAACTTAATGCTACCTTCTTCAGGACTACCAGGCTCTTGGCACTTGATTTTGACATGGACACCGAAACAGGTTTTGATGCCGGGCGTTTGGCACACCATCAACTTCAGGGCATCCCTGATGCCAGGTGCATCCTGATCTGCTATTCCTGCGGCTGCACAGCTATAACAGCTTTCATCAATGAAATCAGCCACCATGACCTTCCCATTTTTGGAGCAAAAGCTGGCCGCAGCATCAGGGCTCTCAATACTGCTCTGGTATATGGCAGGAAAGCACGTGCCAATGGCATAGTTGCTGTTATCTTTGCAGGCGATGATCTGCGCCTGTACATGGACAACTGCCTCGGCTTCAAGGAAATCGGCTTGCAAATGGTGGTAACAAAGACAGAAGGCGACCACATCATTTCAGAAATAGACCACAAACCAGCCACTGAAGTTTATTCCAAATATCTGAACGTAACCCCTAACAGTTATTTCGTCCACAATGTTTGTGAGTTTCCTCTGATCTTCCACAGAAAAAACTGTTCCTTGGCCAGAGTGCCTTCTAATTTCGGAGAAGATGGTTCCATTCACTTCACTGCCGATGTAGTGAAAGGCGAAACCTTCAGGCTTTCTTACGGAAACCCTAACAATCTTATGCAGATCATTGACCAGTCGGTCAACGGCCTCAAAAGATTTCATCCCGAGGCCGTATTCTTGTTCGAATGCGGGAACAGGATAAGATTCCTCAAGGATCAGGCCAGCCGTGAAACCGACAGCTTCAGAGAAAATTCACCAGAGCTATCCGTTGCCATTGGCTATGCAGAACTCTTCTATTCCCCGGACGGGGGAGGAGGATCTCTGACCAGTGCGCTGGTAGCAGTAGGGCTTGCTGAAAATCCCTCCACAAAAGATGAGTTCCACATCTGCATAGACTTCGTTGGAAAAGACAGTCCTCCAGAGGAGGAAGAGCGGGAGTACATCCCCTTTGTGGATAGGATTCTCCATTTCCTTGAAACCACCTCCATCGAACTCGACCAGCGCAACAGAGAACTGGGCAGGATTGCCTACACTGATCGTCTGACCCGCATTTATAATCGCTGGGAACTGGAAAACAAGATCACGGACATACTGAAGCTTCATGAAGATGATTTGGCTCCTGTTTCCCTGATTTTTATGGATATCGATCACTTCAAACTGGTCAATGACACCTACGGCCATGATGTTGGGGACATGGTTTTGCGGGAAACGGTTGATCTCATCAGGGATAATCTGCAGCCACAGCATGTCTTTGGACGTTGGGGCGGTGAGGAATTCCTCTATGCCCTGCCGGACACCAGCCTTGAAGAAGCCAAATCCTTTGCAGAAAACCTCAGAATGCAGGTTGAAAAAAACTGCTACAGGGTGGTAAAACACGTGACCATGAGTTTCGGTGTCACCAGCGTTGCCAAAGATGATGATATGGATTCCTTAGTCAAAAGGGCTGACAAAGCGCTATATATGGCTAAAGAAGGCGGCAGAAACCAGGTTATAGGAATTTAGTGAGGTACGCTGAGACAGACGGGCAAAAAGAGACTATCAAAAACACCGTAGATGAGAGTAAAATAACTGTCGTGGACCATTTCAAAAAGCCTGCTCGCGTTGAGCAGGCTTTTCTTAAAGAGCAATGAAGTTTTGGTTGGAACTAAGTTTGGCTTAGTGGAAGTAGCCCAGAGCGCTGCAAACCACATAGGAAAGGGTTGCGCCAAGCAGGGGGCCTACCACGGGAACCCAGGCATACTCCCAGTCAGAGCCGCCCTTGCCCGGGATGGGCAGGATAGCATGAGCGATGCGGGGACCGAGGTCACGGGCAGGGTTCATAGCGTAACCGGTGGGGCCGCCGAGAGAGAGGCCAAGAGCCACGATGAGCATGCCTACGATGTAGGGACCATAGCCGTTGCCCAAGAAGGTATTGGCAGCAGTCTCTGCGCTGTAGCCGAAGCAGGAAGAGAAAGTCATCCAGATGAGGAACATCAGGAAGAAAGTAGCGCTGATCTCGGTGAGGAGAGCCGGGCCCATCTTGCGGATAGCAGGAGCCGTGCTGAAGATACCGAGCTTGGCTGCAGGATCAGAAGTCTCTTCCCAATGAGCAAGGTAAGTGAGCCATACAATGGTAGCACCCACGATGCCGCCCAGGATCTGCACAAGAGAAGTAGTGATGAACTGGCTGAAGGTGTAAACACCTGCAAAGGTCTTGGCAAGAGTAACTGCCGGGTTCAGGTCAGCCTGAGGTGCGCCGAAGGTAGTAGCGGTGAAAACACCGAAAGTAACGCCGAAGCCCCATCCGAAGGCTATGCAGATCCACCCGCCGCCTACACCTTTGGACTTGTTGAGCGTAAGGTTGGCGCAAACGCCGCAGCCCAGTACCAGGAGGACCATAGTCCCCAAGAACTCGCCTAAAAGGTTTTCAGAACCTGTTACCATGTGAATCCCTCTTTCTTTAGATAATAGTATGATTACTTGATATATTATCCCAGAGGGAGAGGAGTCTCCTCCCCCTCTGAGAAATATCCCTTCTCAAGCGGGGAGTTTTTTCTTACTCCTCGTCATCCAGCCAATGCATGGAATGCTTGACTGCCTTGCGCCAGCCCTTGTAGAGGCGGTCGGATTCTTCTTTGTCCATGGAGGGCTCGAAGCGGGTATCCAGCTTCCAGGCATCCTTGACTTCTTCCTTGCTGCTCCAGACACCCACAGCCAGGCCTGCCAGATAGCAAGCACCGAGAGCGGTGGTCTCAATGATCTGCGGACGGTCAACAGGAACGCCCAGCAGGTCTGCCTGGAACTGCATCATGAGGTTGTTGGCGCAAGCGCCGCCGTCAACCTTCAGAGCCTGCAGCTTCTCGCCGGAATCTGCTTCCATGGCATCCAGCACATCGCGGGTCTGATAAGCCAGGGAGTCAAGAGTTGCACGGACGATATGAGCCTTGGTGGTGCCGCGGGTGATACCGATGATGGTACCGCGGGCATTCTGATCCCAGTACGGAGCGCCCAGGCCCACGAAAGCAGGAACTACATACACACCAGCGGTGTCCTTGACCTTCTTGGCCACCCACTCGGAATCCGGAGCAGAGTCAACCAAGCGGATGCCATCGCGGAGCCACTGGATTGCGGAGCCAGCCACGAAGATGGAACCTTCAAGAGCATACTCAACTTTGCCATCCAAGCCCCAGGCAATGGTGGTGACCAGGCCGTTCTTGGATTTCTTTATGTCCGTACCAGTATTCATGAGCATGAAGCAGCCAGTGCCATAGGTGTTCTTAGCCATGCCCGGCTCGAAGCAGTTCTGGCCGAAGAGAGCAGCCTGCTGGTCGCCAGCAGCGCCTGCCACGGGGATAGCAGCGCCGAGGACAGAGGGAACAGTCTCGCCATAGATGCAGCTGGAGGGCTTAACCTCAGGCAGCATAGCAGCAGGCACATTGAGATATTCCATGAGCTGCTTGTCCCACTCAAGGGTGTTGATGTTGTAGATCATGGTACGGGAAGCGTTGGAGTAGTCGGTGACATGAGCCTTGCCGCCGGTGAGCTTCCAGATAAGCCAGGTATCAATAGTACCGAAAGCCAACTCGCCGTTCTCGGCTCTCTTCTGTGCGCCCTCTACATGATCCAGGATCCAGCGAATCTTGGTGCCGGAGAAGTAAGCATCAATCGTGAGACCCGTCTTATCCTTAACCTCATCCACGAGGCCCTTTGCCTTCATCTCCTCAGCAATGGGAGCGGTCTGACGGGACTGCCATACGATGGCGTTATAAATGGGGCGGCTGGTCTTCTTATCCCAAACCACCGTGGTCTCGCGCTGGTTGGTGATACCGATGGCAGCGATGTCGCTGGCCACAAGGCCGGACTGCTCAAGAGCTTCTTTCATGACGGTGACCATGGTGCTCCAGATTTCTTCTGCATCATGCTCTACCCAGCCAGGCTCTGGGAAGTACTGGGTGAATTCCTTCTGGGAAACGCCGACCACTTTCGAGTTGCGGTCAAAGATGATTGCGCGGTTGGAAGTAGTACCTGCATCCAGAGCCATTACATACTGTTTTGCCATGTTGAAAACCTCTTTCTATTGATTATTTTAAGAAAATTCCGGGTACACCTGGGTGTTCCCCGGGGTGCCAAGCCCTGGGCGTGAATCACGCCCGGACCTGATAAGCAGTCTTAATAGTCGCCCACGATTTTCTGAGCGAGGTCAAGAATCTTGTCTGCATCGATGTTGGCATAGAGATCCTTAGGAATCACCGCAGACTTCACATTAGGATACTTCACCTGAATCTCGGGAAGCTCAAAGGAAGACTGAGGAGCCAGGAGGAGCACGTCTGCAAATTCTGCAGCCTGCTTCACCTCGTTCACCGGATAGAAGCTGACCGAACAGGGATAACCGAGACGGGCTGCTTCACTCTCCATACGGCGTACCAGCATATTGGTGGATACGCCAGCGGAGCAGAGCAAAACAATTCTACGAACCATTTTAAAACTCCTTTCACTTGTGGCTTTAGAAACTTCCTTTCGGAAAGTTTCCAGGACCTGCCAGCATTACTTCTGGTAAGCCCTTGCTAATATTTCAATCGGGTGGCAGGTTTTAGCCTGCGTCCCGTGATTGATCTGCATACGGCAGGTACCACAGTCACAGATGACCTCATTGGCCCCGCTGAGCTTGATGCGTTCAAAGAGTTTCTCGCCAATCTTCATGGAAATATCATATTTATCTTTCTTGAAGCCGTAGTTGCCGGAGATGCCGCAGCAACCTGCATCGGCCTTCTCCACCTTCACCCCAGGCACCTGGCCAAGGATGTCATAGGCAGGAGTGCCGAAGCCCTGGGACTTCAAGTGGCAGGGCACATGATAGAGCAATTCCTCATTCACAGCCGTGAAGCTGGTGTTGAGCTCGCCCTTCTGTTCAAGAATTTCCAGATACTCAAAGGCATCGTACACATTCTGGGCTGCCTCGTGCATTTCCTCTTCATCGAAGAGCTCTGCATACTCCTGCTTCAGCATGAGTGAGCAGCTGGTGCAGCAGGCCACCACAGGAATGCCCTTCTTCTTCCACTCCAGGATGCGGCTTACATTATTATGGGCATGCTCATGGGCCTCATCAAGGTAGCCCGTGACCACCATGGGAGAACCGCAACAGTTGAACTGCTCGTCAATGAGCACTTCGATGCCGTTGGCCTGCATGACTTTCACGAAAGCCACCCCCACCTGGGGCTCGTTATCATTGATATAGCAGCCAGGGTAGAAGACCACCTTCTTGTCGGAAGGCTTCTGGCTCATGCCCTTGAACAGCTGGTAGAAAGTCTTGTCAGCATAGGCTGGCATATTGCGCTCACCGGCAATGCCCATCATGCCGAACATGCCCAAGGCCTTGCCGATCTTCATGCCCAGGTTGGCAAAAGTGGCACCAAAGGGCATCATGCGCACAAGCTTGGCCATGCGCTCGCCATGAGCCAGCATCTCATCCCTCTGTGAATGGGGATTGTGCCTGTAATATTCTGCCCGCTGAAGCATATTGAGAGTGGACACCGCTACCCCGGAGGGGCAGGCACGGTCACAGGATTTGCAGTTGGAGCAGAAATCAAGGCTGTCCTCGTAGTCATCCTGGGAGAAGTGCATGCGGCCATGGGCAGGGCCCACCAGTTTCGGACCGCGGTACTCCTTGGAAGCTTCCATCACCGGGCAGCTTGACATGCAGGAGGTGCAGGACAGGCAGTGGTCGGCTGTATAAACTGCTTTTTCTTCTTCAAAAATCTTTTCTTCGCTCATTCTTCCGGACTCTCCCTTCCCTTACATCTGTGCGGCTTTATAGCCGGAAGCCAGAGCCACGCCATTGCCGGAATGCTCGAAGCAAAGATCGTAGCCACCCAGGTCACGTCCGACAACATACACATTTTCAAGCACAAGCTTGCCATTTTCATCTACAGGACGAAGATTTTCGTCCGTAAGCACACCAGTCTTGGCATATCCCTGGGGCTTGTTGGAGAAAAGCTCTGCATTGCTCCAGTTTTCCTCGCCCTTGACGAAGAACACCGGCAGACCGAAGACCTCTTCCCTGGGCTGCTCGAAATCACGCATGGTGATGCCGCCGCTGTAGAAGCCGCCAGTAGCCAGGATGTACTTGTCAGCAGTGTAGACCTTCTGGCGGATACCTGCCTGGGCAATGACACCTGTGCAGCGTCCGCCCTCTTCCCTGGCACCGATGACCTTGGTGTTCTCAACGAATTCCACGCCATTGTCCTTGAGTGCCTGACGGAATATAGCCTGCAGGCGCAAGCCATTGGTGGAAGGCGGCAAGCCCGTGGTCTCCACCACATCGGTCTCCATGCGGCTGGCTACAGTGAGGTAGCAGGCATGGCCGCTGGTGCCCAGGATCTGGGGCACAATCAGCACTGTCTCAGTCTGGCCCTTATAGCTCTTGAGCTGCTCCGTAAAGGAATCCACTCCCTTGGGAGTATCCAGCCAGCGAGCTACGTCCAAAATAGTCAGGTCACGGCCGCCCTCAATGCCCGTATCAATTTCCACGGATTCATAGGAGAGCTCCTCTCCCATGGCCTTCTTGAGGTTCTGGATCATGATATCTGCGTAGAAGTCCTTGAGGCCTTTCACGCCCACAACCACTACCTTCTTCTTGCCCACAAAGGACTCGCTGCCGGACAGGGAATGGGGTGCCAGGCAGGTGGGCTTCAGAGTGCCCACAGCCGTGGGAACCATCATCTGGCTGTTCAGTGAGCCATGATAGGGCAGGTGATATTTCTTGGCAAAGGCACAGAAGAACTCCACAGCCTTCTCCACATAATCCGCCCCAATCTTGCTGTACGGATGGTCAGCAGGCAGGCTCTTGATTCCCTCAAGGGGTGATTTCACAGCCTTGTGCTCATCATCAAAGGCTAAAATATCGATAAGCCCGCTATTCAATGAAAGGGAGCTGGCGCCATAGGTCAAAAGCGTCACAGACTTGCCCTGCTGTGCGCTGGCGAGAGCAGCCGTCATGCCGGCCACCCCGCTGCCTATGACTATGACATCTGAATGCTTCATTCCTTTTCTCCCCCATTCACGTTAAATGATAATTCGTAGAGTGCCCTGGTCATTTCCATCTCACGGATGGTACGGCCCAGCAACACAGGACGGATGCCCTTCCAGCGCCCCTGGAGGAACTCCTTCATCTGCCCTAGGGAATCCCGGGCAGCCTCATCCCTGCCCACCTTGGCAAAGACGCTGGCACTTCTGAGAGCGCAGAAATTAGCCTGGCAGGTGCCCATGCCCAAACGGGTACGGCGGCGGATATCGTTGATGCGGAAGCTGCTGAGCTCCTTGGCCATCTCCTCCACCTCGCCACGGGTGACGTTCTCGCACTCGCAGAGGAGTTCACGCTTCTCGGGATCCCTGGCCAAAGTCTCGGTGACCCTGGCAAAGCGCTCGGGGCCCAGACGGGTAGCGGCCAAATCCGTGCCGTAAGCCGGGAAATACTTCCGGGCTGCTTTCTTGGCCTCCTCAGAGACCTCAGGTACCAGCGGCTCTTCGGCAGTACGGCATTTTTCCTTGTTGCCCAGTTTGGCGCATACCTGGTCTGCCATGCGCTCTGCCATGAGACGGTAGGTGGTGAACTTGCCGCCTACGATGGTGAACATGCCCTTCAGGCCGTCCTGCTTCTCGTGATCCACGATGGCGAAGCCGCGTGATGCGCCACGACCGGAAGCACCTCCGGGAGGCATGTAAAGAGGACGGGAACCGGCAAAGGCACGCAGCATGCGATAGTTGCGCAGATTCTCGAAGGTCATCTCACCAATGGAGAGCAGGTGCTCCACTTCCTCACGGGAAGTGCTGGTGTCCTCAGCGCTGGGCACGCTCATGGAAGTGGTGCCCAAGATGGTGATGGAACCATGAGGCACGAAGATATCACCATCGGAAGACTTGTGCAGGCGGTTCACCACATGATTGGTGATGCGCTGGTTGAAAGCAATCAGGGTGCCCTTGTCAGGCTGCACGCCCACTTCCAGCTCTGCCAGCTCTGCCACCTTGCCAGCCCAGCCGCCAGCAGCATTCACCAGGATATCGCAGCCGATTTCGTACTCTTCCCCGGTGAAGTAATCACGGATCTTGATGCCGTGAACCTCGTTGTTTTCCTTGATGACGCCCACAACTTCCGTGTAGGTCTTCACCCTGCCGCCGTAGCGCTTGGCAGAATCCACATTCTGCCAGGACATGCGGAAGCCGTCAATGGCTGCATCCGGTACCAGGTAAGCGGAAACCACATGCTTGGACAGGAGAGGTTCCAGTTCAAACGCCTTGGCCAGCGTAATGGGGGTAGCCTCAATGCCGCTGTCCTTGCACCCCTGCACCCACTGCTGCTCATAGTCAGGATCATCGCTGTCCAGGCGGACGAACATGCCGCCGGAAGCCTCCACACAGGATCTGCCAATCTTGCGCAGGATCATATTTTCCTCAATACACTCCCTGGCAGCTTCCTGATCCTTCACTGCATAGCGTCCACCGCTGTGCAGGAGCCCATGATAGCGGGAGCTGGCACCGTTCACCAGGTCCTGCTTCTCAACGAGCATGACATCCACGCCACGCATCGCCAAATCCCTCAGGATGCCTACGCCGGTAGCGCCGCCGCCGATAACAACGACTGTTGCTTTCTCCATCGTGAAACTCTCCTTTTTAAGCTCATTCTGACTGCCGCGGCCATAAACCGAGCAATCATTGCACCCTTCAAAATTTACACGCAATTTACGCTTCAATACAAAGAGTTTAGCTTTCGCTCTTAATTTATCATATTGGGCACGTTATGACATTTCTTAACGCATCCAACAACGATATTTCGTTTACATGTATTACTATACAACATCAACTTTCATTCGTCAATACGAAAACGCATATTTTATTATGTTTTTTCGTGCTTGATAGTGTTTATCATAAAACACTCATAAAAATTCCTCTCAGTCCAGCTTTTTTTAATTTTGTCAAGTTTGCCCTTTATTTTTGCCAAATCTACGTCTATAATGAGATGCAGGACGATAATTAACAAGACAAGGAGGTATCCCCGTGACAAGAGAAGATTATGTAAAGTCCCTCATCAAGGCGCGGGGCTACACCTTCAAAGCCTTTGCCCAGGAAATAAATATGCCCTACACCACCCTCCTGTCCATCCTGAACGGCTCCATCGGCGGCGCCGCCATGGACAATGTGCTGCGCATCAGCCAGGCCCTGGACTTCACCATCGAGGAGCTGAACGATATCTCCAATCCCCCCAGGGAAAAGGGAAGCACACAGGCAGACAATGACGAGGATTTGTTGAAGCTTATCCACAATCTTCCCGAAGACAAGAAACGCGCATTAAAAATACTGCTGACCAGCCATTGAGGCGGTCAGCAGTATTTTTATGATTTATCGTTTTTTCCTGTCAGGCTCCGGCCACAGCCAGAGCTTCTTTCAAATCCAGCGTATGCATATAGAGGGACTTGCCCAGGATAGCTCCGGCAATGCCCTCTTTTTCGTATGCCTTCAGAGCGCGTATATCCTCAATGCTCTTGACGCCGCCGGAGGCCACTACCTCCAGGCCGCTCCTCCTGGCCATTTCCACGGTGGCTTCCACATTCACCCCGGCTAGAGTTCCATCGCGGCTGATATCCGTGTAGATGATGGTCTTCACGCCGGCATCCGCCATCATCTTGCCCAGCACGGGGGCTTCCAGATTGCTGGTCTCAGCCCAGCCCTCCACTGCCACCATGCCGTCCTTGGCATCAATGCCCACTACCACCTTGTCGCCGTACTTCTCACAGGCAGCCTTGACCAAGGCCGGATCGTGGACTGCCACGGAGCCCAGGATAACCCGCCTGACTCCCAGGTCCAGGACTTCCTCAATATGCTCCAGGGTGCGGATGCCGCCCCCCAGCTCTACGGGAATCTTCACCTTCTCAAGAATTGCCTTCACCGTTGCCAGGTTTTGGGGCTTGCCCGCCCTGGCGCCGTCCAGGTCCACCAGATGCAGGAATTCCGCCCCCTGGCTCTCCCACTGGGCTGCCATCTCGGCAGGACTGTCAGAGAACACCGTCTCCTGGTCAAAGTCTCCCTTCAGGAGCCGCACACATTTGCCGCCCCGAATATCTATCGCCGGAAAAAGTTTCATGCCCTGTCCCCTTTCACGCCTTGCGCTTCACGAAATTGCGCAATATCTGCAGGCCAGTCCTGCCAGACTTCTCCGGGTGGAACTGGGTAGCCTCCACCTTGCCCTGCTTCACAGAAGCTGTAAGCTCGCTGCCATAGTTGGTGATTGCTGTCACCACCTCAGCATCTTCCGGCACAGCATGGTAACTGTGAACGAAGTAAACATAGCTGTTGGCAGGCAATTCATCATACAAATCCGTGTTCTTTTCCTCAGCCAGTGCATTCCAGCCCATGTGAGGCACCTTCAGTCCCGGAGCCTCGATCTTCTTTACATGGCCTTTGATAATCCCCAGCCCCGGCACCCCGGGGCTTTCCTCGCTGTCCTCGAAGAGGATCTGCAGCCCTACGCAGATGCCCAGCAAAGGAACACCCGCACTGATCCTTTCCTTAATAATTGGAATGAGGCCGGAACGGTTCAAATCCTTCATGCAATCCCCGAAGGCGCCCACTCCCGGCAGCACTATTTTCTCCGCATGGCGGATCACCGCCTCGTCGCTGGTGATTTCTGCTTCTGCCCCTGCAGCCAGCAGTGCCTTGTGGACGCTGAAGAGGTTACCCACACCGTAGTCAACTATTGCTATCATTATAAGCTCCCTTTCGTCGAAGGCACACCCTGCACCCGGGGGTCTATGGACACGGCCTCCCGGAGGGCATGGCCCAGAGCCTTGAAGATGGCTTCCACCTTGTGGTGGGAATTGGTGCCATAGAGCACCTTCACATGCAGGGTCAGCCCTGCATTCACCGCCAAAGCCCGCAGGAATTCCTCTGTCAGTTCCGTATCATAGCCGCCGATCATGGGGGCCATTTCGCCACCATCGTAAACCAGGAACGGCCTGCCGCTGATATCCAGGGACACAAAGGCCAGCGCCTCGTCCATGGGCAGGTAGAAGGTGCCGTAACGCCTGATGCCGCGCTTGTCGCCCAAAGCTTTCTTCAGTGCCTGCCCAAGGGTAATGCCAATATCCTCTATGCTGTGGTGACCATCAACCTCCAGGTCCCCATCACAGCGCACCTCCAAATCAAAGAGGCCGTGAGCCTGGAAGAGATTCAGCATGTGGTCAAAGAAGCCAATACCCGTATCTATGCAGCCCTCGCCCTTGCCGTCCAGATTCAATGAAACCTTGACGGAAGTCTCCGCCGTATCGCGGGCCACTTCTGCCTGACGCTTATTCATCGATTCGCTCATTGCTTCTCCTCCCGGCGCAGCCTGATGGCATTGGCATGGGCATCAAGCCCTTCCGTCTCTGCAAGTCGTATGATGTCTTCGCTGACTGCCTGCAGGGCGGGCTGGGTGTAGGAAATAAGGCTCATGCGCTTCATGAAGGTTTCCACATTCAGCACGGAGTAATAACGGGCCGTGCCTCCCGTAGGCAGCACATGGTTCGGTCCCGCAAAGTAGTCACCCAGCGGCTCCGGAGAATAAGCTCCCAGGAACACCGCCCCTGCATGGCGCACATAAGGCAGCAACTGGAAGGGCTGCTCCGTCAGGAGCTCCATGTGCTCAGGCGCAGAGACATTGGCAAAGCTGACAGCCTGAAGCATATCTTCAGCAATGACAATGAGGCCGTTGCGTTCAAGGGAAGCCCGGGCAATCTCCTGCCTGGGCAGCTGCTGCAGCTGTTTCTCCGCCTCTGCCGCCACCTTCTCAGCCAGTGATTCATCATCAGTGATGACAATGCTGGAGGCCAGGGGGTCATGCTCCGCCTGGCTCAGCATATCTGCCGCCGTATAGCGCGGGTCGGCGCTCTTGTCTGCCACAATGAGGATTTCGCTGGGACCTGCCAGCATATCAATATCCACATGGCCGTAGACTTCCTTCTTGGCCAGGGTAACGAAGATATTGCCAGGGCCCGTGATTTTATCCACACGGGGAATGGTATTTGTACCAAAGGCCATGGCCGCAATGGCCTGGGCGCCGCCAATCTTGTAAATCTTGCTGACTCCTGCCAGCCTGGCAGCCACCAGCACATAGGGATTGATTTCCCCGTTCTTGGGCGGCACCATCATGATTATTTCCCCCACCCCTGCTACGGAGGCGGGAACTGCGTTCATAAGCACAGAGGAAGGATAAGCTGCCGTGCCCCCCGGCACGTAGATGCCCACCCTGTCCAAGGGAATCAGGGACTGGCCCAGGATAGAGCCCTGCTCCCTGTAAGTCATCCAGGAATTCGGCTTCTGCTCCTCATGATAGCGGCGCACATTGGCAGCAGCCTTCTTCAGGGATTCTACCACCTGAGGGTCTGCAGCCTTTTCTGCTGCTGCAAACTCTGCCTCCGTCACCAGGAAATCTTCCGGCGTAAGTTCCACCCTGTCGATAAGCTTGGTATAGCGGATAACCGCCTCATCCCCCTCGCGGCGCACATCGCCAACAATGCGGCGCACCAGCTCGGCAGCGGAAAGGTCCTCTCCAAAGAGCTGCTTATTGCCCTCCCGGATCTTGGGGCTCAGCTCCACCTCATCGAAGGCCTTCTTCTTCAGCATGGCCTCGATGGCGGCCGCTCCCAGTTCTTTTGCCCTGACTATCTTCATTTGCCTGCCTCCCCTGCTGCCATGACTTTCTTCAGTTCCTCCACCAAGGTGTGGATGCGCTGGAATTTCAGCTTGAAGCTCACCCTGTTGGCAATGAGACGGGCTGTAGCGTCCATGATATAGGCGATTTCCTCCAGATCATTTTCCTTCAGAGTGGTTCCCGTCTCCACGATATCCACGATGCTCTCAGACAGCCCCACAATAGGACCCAGCTCGATGGAGCCGTTGAGCTTGATATACTCCATCTGCATGCCGTGGCGGGTGAAGAACATCTCGGCAATATGGGGAAACTTGGTAGCCACGCGGGTCTGGGCGTAGTCCGTCAGCCGCTCCCGCTTTTCCTTGCGGGGCACCGCCATCATCACATGGCATTTGCCAAAGCCAAGGTCAAGGAGCTCATAGACGTCCTTGCCGGATTCCACCAGCACATCCTTGCCAATGACCCCCAAATCCGCTGCTCCGTACTCTACATAGGTGGGCACATCAGCCGTCTTGGTGATGATGAAGCGAATCTTCTTTTCTTCATTAGTGATGACCAGTTTCCTGGATTTATCCGAAAGGCCCTCTGCCGTGTAGCCGATCTTCTCCAGCAGCTCTGCCGACAGGGAAAAGAGTTTTCCCTTGGGCAGGGCAATGGTCAAATAATCCTTGCTCTTTGCCAGCATCAAATTCCTCCCATATATCAATTCAGGGCATCTGCCCGTCTCAGTATCTTCAATTCCTCAGGGTCTTCCTGAGCTTCAGGGGCATGATGGAGCCTTACAAGCTCTGCCTCCCTCTGAAAGCCCAATGCTTTCAGCTTCTCTGCCCCAATTTCTGCATGACAGCGGTAGACATAAAGGGCCAGCCCCGGCCTCTGCCAGAAATGCTCTGCCTGACAACATTCCAGCTGCCGCCTCAAAGCAGACGGCAGGAGCTTCTCTGCCAGCACTCCAAAAACCTTGCCCCAGATATCCATCGTGCCTTTCACCCTGCCCACATCATGCAGCAGGCAGCACCGCAGGAGAAATTCCCTGTCAATCTTAGGCTCTTTCTCTGCCATTGCCAGCGCCGTATGCGCCACATTCAGCACATGACACTGGTCAGCCGGATGCATGGCCAGGAACAAGGGCCGTGCCTTCTCTGGCAGATGGGCTTCCATAAAAGCTATATCCTCTGCCGTCACCTTTGCGCTGATGGCCCGCAGGAACTGCCCCACCCGGCCCAGGTTTTTCTTCTCCCTCATCTTCATCATGCCATCTCTTAAGAAATAAACAGCAAATCCTTATAACCACGCCCTTGCTGCATGGCCTCTGCCTCCTGCTCCGTACCTGGAGAAGCAGACAGCTCTGCCACCTTGCCCTGCTGGCGCAGTTCCAAAGCCTTCTTCACGGCCTGCTCCAGCTTGCTGGGAGCATACCCCACATACACATCCTTGGGAGTTTCCGGCAGGCCGTCCCCCCGGCGTTCCAGAGCCAAAAGCACACGCTCTATACCTAAGGCAAAGCCCGTAGCAGGACAGGGATTGCCGAAATCTGCCAGCAGATTGTCATAGCGGCCGCCACCGCAGAGGGGGAAGCCCAGCTCCGGGGTATAGGCCTCAAAGACCATGCCCGTGTAATAGCTGAAGTCACGGATAATCCCCAGGTCAAACTGCACATAGTCAGCCACCTGATAAGCCTCCAGCAGGTGATAAATCTCTGTCAGGTTATCCAAAGCCCGGCGGCTTCTGGCGTTCAGGGCCATTTCCCGGGCCTGTTCCAGCATTTCCGGCCCGCCGTTCAGCAGGGGCAGGGATTTCAAAGCCTTTTTGGCGCTGTCGCTTAGCTGCAGGTCATCCACCAAAGTCTCCAGCAGCACCAGGTCATGCTTCTCCATGGCCTCCTTCAAGGCCTCGCAGTCTTTTTCTGCCAGCTGGTACTGCTCCATGACCCCGCTGACGAATTCCACCTGCCCCAGGCAGACCTTGAAATCCGTAATCCCTGCCGAGAGCACGCTGCGCACCGCCAGGGCAATGACCTCAGCATCTGCCGCCGCACTGCCGCTGCCCATGAGCTCCACGCCAGCCTGATAGAATTCGCACTGCCTGCCCGTCTGGGACTGCTCATAGCGGAAGACGCTGCTGATATAAGAGCACCGCAGAGGCAGCTCCCGCCCCTGCAGGCGGCTGCCCATCAGACGGGCGATGGGCGTAGTCATTTCATGACGCAGAGCCATGATGCGGTTGTCCTTGCTGAAGAGCTTGTAAAGGTGCGGCTCCAAAGTGCGGCTGCTGCCCTTTGTCAGAGTCTCCAAATACTCTATGGTGGGAGTCACCACCTCATCATAACCCCAGCTGCCGAAGAGCCTGGCCAGCTTCGTCTCAATGATCCGCTTCTCCGTGGCTTCCGTAGGCAAGAAATCCCGGGTGCCATAAGGTATCTCAAGTATCTTCTTCTCCAAATCAAATCCCCCTGTCCCATGACATTAATTTTCTATACTCGCGTTCGGTGAATTTTACCAAAACGGGTTAGTTTGCGGACGCTGTATATACGGATCCGTAAATATTTGTCTGCGCTTCGCTTGTCAAATATTAACGGTCTCCAGTATGATCAATCCTGCCGGGGCTTCAGTCTCTCCAGCACGATATTGTAGCCGTCAGCCCCGTAGTTCAGGCAGCGCTTCACCCGGCTGATGGTAGCCGTACTGGCCCCAGTGCGCTCCACGATATCTTCATAAGTGTGCCCTTCCCGGAGCATGCGGGCCACCTCCAGCCTCTGGGACATGGCCTTCAGCTCGCTGATGGTGCAGATATCCTCAAAGAACTGGTAGCATTCCTCCTGGCTATGCAAAGCCAGCACAGCATCGCAAAGCTGGTCAGTCAGGTCATCCTTCAGCTTGCTGTTGATCATAGAAATTCACCTTTTCTTTCCGTCTTTATTCCTTTAGTATGTGAAATTTTCTCTATTATAGCACAGCTGTATGCAGAATAAAAGCCTTATGTAAAAATTTCGCCCCATAAATATGTTATCTTGTAAAGTTTTGTAAACCAGCTTGATGTTTTCTTTCCACTCACCCATCAATATGCTATACTTTTCTCATAAGAAAGCGAGGACATATTTATGGAAAATAAAAATAAAACCGCCCTGATTGCCATGAGCGGTGGGGTGGACAGTTCGGTCACTGCCTACCTGATGAAAGAGGCCGGCTTTGACTGCATGGGAGCCAATATGAGGCTTTACCACAATGAGGATATCGGGCTTTCCATCTTCAAGACCTGCTGCACCCAGTCGGATATCGACGATGCTGCCAGCGTAGCCCAGAGGCTGGGCATGCCCTTTGAGGTGAAAGACTTCACCTCAGACTTCAAGCGGGAAGTCATCGACAAATTCATCCGCACCTACGAGGAAGGCGGCACTCCCAACCCCTGCATCGACTGCAACCGCTGCTTGAAATTCCGCCGCCTCATGGACTTTGCCAAAGAAAAAGGCATGGAGTATGTGGCCACAGGCCACTATGCCAGGGTGGAGGAAAAAGACGGCCGTTTCCTGTTGCGAAAAGCCAAAGACCTCAGCAAGGACCAGACCTATGTGCTCTATACGCTGACCCAGGAGGAACTTTCACATGTGAAATTCCCCCTGGGAGAAATGGAAAGCAAGGAGGAAACCCGGCAACTGGCCGAAAAGCTGGGGCTGATAAATGCACACAAGCGGGAGAGCCAGGACATCTGCTTCGTGCCTGACGGTGACTATGTGGGCTTCATGGAAAAGTATCAGGGCAAGAAGTATCAGCCCGGTGCTTTCCTTGATTTGCATGGCCAAACCATCGGACAGCACCGTGGGGCCGTCCACTACACTCTGGGCCAGCGCAAGGGCCTGGGACTGGCCTTAGGTGAGCCTGTCTACGTCTGCGCCAAGGATATGGCAAAGAACACCGTCACCGTAGGACCTGAAGCCGCCCTTTTCCACCGGGAACTCATCGCAGGAGATATGAACTGGATCTACCTTACTGAGCTGAAGGAGCCGCTGGAAGTGCTGGCCAAAACCCGCTACAACCAGAAGGAACAGCCTGCCACCATCTATCCCGAAGCAAATGGCAAGATCCGCCTTGCCTTCCGCGACCCCCAGCGGGCTATCACACCGGGACAGGCCGCCGTCCTCTATACGGCTGACGGAGAAGGCTATGTGGTAGGCGGAGGCACCATCGAAAAAGCCCTCAATTAAAATATCATAAATCCTCTTTTAGGGAGCGCTATCTGGCAGGAAAATCCCCTTCCCTTGGCGAAATCTCCTCTCGAGGTGATGACCGTGGAAAGAGATGCAGTAGAACGCGCCCGTGGGTGCATGACAGCAGCCGGAATGTTTTTCCAACCCGGAGCAGAAGATATTTCTCAAGCTATTGAACTAGGTCTCCGCACAGAAGAAGACCCGGAAGAAATCTACAAGATATGTGTGGAGCGTGTGACCGCCGACAAGAGCGTCCTGGCCATGGCCTCCCTTATCATCCTCTTCCTGGTGCGGGACAACCTCCCCATGAAGAAGGCCTGCATGGCCGCCTGGAAGACCGCTGACAAGTTCAAAGACCCCATCATCAAATCCCTGGCAGATGCCCTGATCGCTGCTGATACTCCAAAACGCCGGGGGCAGCTGGTGGCAAATTTCCTGAAATCAAGTGACTTGCGTGATAAACTTGGGCTTTCCATCTATCTGAACGTCATGGAAATGGAAGATACCTTCCATGCCCATATAGCCGAAATCAAAAAGCAGCCGGACATTGAGACCCGCATCATGGCCTCTGCTTTCGCCGGAGCCATTTACGGGCTGAAAGAAGTTTCTGCTGAAAAAAATAATAGTGCTAAATAAATATCCTGAATATATTATCCCCATAAGTCAGATCAGCATCTGGCTTATGGGATTTTTTTACATAAGCAGCTTTATCGAAATGTGTATACATGTATTCTTTTAAAGAATCGTGTCCATAACCAAACAATATCATTGCATTTGCCTGACAGGTGTGCTAGAATCAATCCCGTGATGCATTTAGTAGCAGGTTATATAATCTGCTGACGTACAATTATCACCTATTACCATCTTACGTTAACAAAAATTGTAAACAAGGAGGCAATCCTTATGTTCAAACGTGTCCTTATTGCCAACCGTGGCGAGATTGCCGTACGCATTATACGAGCTTGTCAAGAGCTTGATATTGAAACTGTAGCTATTTACTCTGAAGCTGATGCCAACGCCCTGCACGTGCAGCTGGCTGATCTGGCCTACAATGTTGGCCCTGCTGATGCTGTGGAAAGCTATCTCAATAAAGCCGCCATCCTGCGGGCAGCCCGGGAAACCCAGGCTGATGCCATCCATCCTGGCTATGGCTTCCTCTCCGAAGACGCGGATTTTGCCGAGCAGGTCACGGAAGCGGGCATTACCTGGATTGGTCCTATGCCGGAAACCATCCGCCTGGTTGGTGACAAAGATGTGGCCAGGGCTTCCATTGCTCCTTCCGGGATTCCCATGGCCAAAGGCAGCGACCCTCTCGAGGACAATGAGGAAGCCCTCGCTGCTGCCCGTGAAGTAGGCTACCCAGTCATTCTGAAGCCAGTCTCCGGCGGCGGCGGCAAGGGTATGTGCGTAGCCCAGTCTGAGGAAGACCTGAAGAACATCCTGGAACTGGTTGATATTACCCAGACAAAATACTACTTTGAGCACTATATTGGCCGTTCCCGCCACATCGAAGTGCAGATTGTTGCTGATAACTACGGCGAAGTCCTGCATCTTGGCGAGCGTGAGTGCTCCCTGCAGCGCCGCAACCAGAAACTGTTGGAAGAATCTCCTTCTATCGCCCTCACACAGGATATGCGTGACCGGGTAGGCGCTTTGGCGGTAAAGGCTGCCAAAAGCGTGCATTATTCCAATATTGGCACGGTAGAGTTCCTGCTGGATCTTTCCAATAATGAATTCTACTTCATGGAAATCAATCCCCGCATCCAGGTGGAACACGGCGTCACTGAAGCTGTAACTGGCATTGACCTGGTGCGTACCCAGATTCGCATTGCTGCAGGCGAGCCGCTGGAATTCACCCAGGAGGATATCACTTTTGCTGGTCATGCCATCGAATGCCGCATCAATGCTGAGGACCCGGACAACAACTTCATGCCCTCTCCGGGACAGATCACTTTCCTGCATGAGCCCAGCGGCCCACGGGTGCGTTTTGACAGCGGCGTAACGGCAGGCCTGGCCATAGAGCCCTATTACGATTCCATGATTGCCAAGCTGGTGGTGCATGGCAGGACCCGTGGCGATGCTATCAAGATCATGCAGCGCGCCCTCAATGAATTCCGCATTGAAGGCGTCAAGACCACGGTGGATCTGCACAAGCACATCATGAAAGACATCTGCTTCCGCACTGGCAATATAGACACCCAGTTTATCAAAAAACGTCTGCCAGCTTATGAGAACGCCAATAAAAACCAGGATCAAACCAAGTATTTCGCTTGAAATCATAAACAAAAAGCTGCGAAACAATGGCTATACGCCGTTGCTTCGCAGCTTTTTTACTGTGTTATCTCTTACTGGGCGCCTTGGACTGCCGCCAAAGCCTCCTCACTGTTCATGAGGATTTCCCTTGGCTTGCTGCCCACATTTGGCCCTACGATGCCCAGTTCTTCCATGGCATCTATCAGTCGGGCAGCCCGGGTATAGCCCACCCGGAAGCGGCGCTGCACAGAACTGGTGGAAGCCTGGCCGGTGCTGAGCACCAGGTTCACAGCTTCCTCCAGCAGCTCATCCTGTTGAGGCTCCTTGCTTTTCTTGCCGTTTTCCGCTTCCTCTGCCTCAGCAGCAGCACGTTCCGTGAAGTTCACCAGTTCCTCATTGGTTTCAGCTTCCTGTCCCTGGCTGCGGATGAAGTCCAGCAGATGCTCAACTTCCTCATCGCTGATAAAGGCCCCCTGCACGCGGCGGGGCTTGGAGGAACCAACTGGATAGAAGAGCATGTCCCCCTTGCCTAGGAGCTTTTCCGCCCCGCTTCTGTCCAGGATGGTGCGGGAATCAATCTGGGAGGAAACTGCAAAGGAAATGCGGGAGGGAATGTTGGCCTTGATGATGCCGGTGATGACATCCACAGAAGGACGCTGGGTGGCCAGCACCATGTGGATGCCGGCGGCGCGGGCCTTCTGTGCCAGACGGCAGATGGCGTCCTCCACATCATGTGGGGCTACCATCATCAGGTCTGCCAGCTCATCGATGATGATGACGATAGCCGGCATCTTCTGCTCCGGGAAATGCTCGTTGAAGCCGGCCATATTGCGGACCCCATGGTCAGCAAAGCTGGAGTAGCGCTTCTCCATTTCCTGCACGGCCCAATTCAATACCGAAGCTGCCTTTTTGGCATCAATGACAACCGGCACCATAAGATGGGGAATGCCGTTGTAGCCGGACAGCTCTACCATCTTGGGGTCAATCAGTATGAACTTCACCTCATCAGGCTTGGCCTTGAAGAGAATGCTGGTAATCAGGGTATTGATGCAGACGGACTTGCCTGAGCCGGTGGCACCTGCCACCAGCAGATGGGGCATCTTGCCCAAATCAGCAAAGATGGCCTGCCCCCCGATGTCCATGCCCAGGCCCACGGTAAGCCGTGACTTGGCGCTGCTGAACTTCTCGCTCTCCAGCACTTCCCTGAGCTGCACGCCTTCCAGTTCCTTATTGGGCACCTCGATGCCGATGGCCGCCTTGCCGGGGATGGGCTCGATGCGCACGGAGAAAGCCGCCAGGCTCAGGGCAATGTCATCAGCCAGATTGGTAATCTTGCTGACCTTCACCCCCGGGGCAGGCTCCAGCTCATAGCGGGTGACGGCAGGACCATGGCAGGCATTGAGTATCTTTGCCTTCACATGGAAGTTTTCCAAAGTCTGCTGCAGGGTGCGGGCATTTTCCGCAATTTCCATCTCCAGGGCCGCGTTCTTCTGCTTCACATGCTTAGAAAGTATCTGGGACACCTGGGGAATCTCATAGGGCTTCCTGGGCTTTTCGTCAGGCTTGGCCTCGCTGCCAGCTTCCGCCCTGGCCATAGCTGTGATAGCTTCTGCAGAAGCAGCCTCTGCCTCCGCCACAGCGCTCCTGGCAGTCATAGCTCCCAAAGCAGCTGCTTCTGCTTCACGCTCTGTTACAGGCTCCTGAGGCAATCCCCAGGGTTCGCCGGCATTTTCTTCTCCCCCACGCCCCCCATAGTCGATGGTAAAGGCGGGAACAGGTTCCTGCACTGGTGCCTCTGGTTCCTGAGTGTAAACATATTCTTCTGCTGCAGACGCAGCCTCTTCAGGCTCACCTGACGGCACATGTTCGCTATCCGTTTCCAAAGCCTCGGAGAAACGGTCATCTCTTTCCTGATTGTAGAAAGAATTCTTCACGGTGGTTTTCACAGCTTCTACTACCCGCTCTTCTACCCGGCCGCCTACTTCCGCCACCTTGCTGGAGGTAGCGGCCAGGGCAGTGCCTGCGGCACTGGCCCCCTTCACGGCTTTTTCTTTGGTCTTGTTGACACCAGTGGCCAGTGACCAGGTGGTGGATAGAAGCACAGAACCTATGAGGCATGCTGCCAGCAGGATAATGGCGCCATCCACTCCGAAGAAATTCCGCAGGACAAGCAGCAGCCCGCCTCCCAGGAGGCCGCCCCCCTCCGGCAGGCTGGCAGGAAGGATTTCCTCTCCCGGCGGTATGACGAAATGATGCCAGATAGCCAGGACTGAAACATAAAGCAGCCCCAGGCCGAAAAAGCGCAGGGAATAGCGCAGGCCGCAGTGCTTAGTAATGTACTGATATCCCATGAGGAGAATGAGCACACAGACAAAAATTGCCCCCACGCCAAAGAAATAATGCAGGAATTTGGCAAAGTACAGGCCCACAAAACCCACATTCAGGTCAAAAAGCCCTCCCAAAGAGATAAATCCGGCTGCTACACAGGCTAGTCCCAGAAGTTCATAAGGGCGGCCAGGATTGCCTGAGACAACAGCGCTCTTTTCTGCTTTTGCATTGCTCTTGCGGCCCTTGCGGGTACCAGTTGTCTTCTTAGCCAATCCATCACCTCATTTCTGTATTCTTTAAGAATGATTTCAAAAGAAATCCGCCCTCAAAACTGCCAAGGGCGGATAAAGGTAGTTCACTCGTCAGTCATTCACTTAGTCAGCCTGTCAGCGCAGCGCTGGGCTTCGAAGAGGATGCGCTCTTCATCCAGGGTCTTGAGCTCATGGTTCTCCATAAGCACCCTGCCAGCCACCAGCACCGTATCCACAGAAGAGGAACGGGCAGAATACACCAGCAGGGACACCAGATTGTGGCGCGGGCACCACATGGTATTCTTCATGTCATAGAGGACAATATCTGCCAGGGCCCCTGCTGCCAGTTTGCCTGCATCCTTGAGGCCTACGGCCTGGGCGCCGTACTCCGTGCCCATCTTAACTGCCTCCGCAGCCGTCACGGCCAGGGGGTCAAGGGTATCTGCCTTGTGCAGGAGGGCAGCGAGCTGCACCTCCTCCAGCATATCCAGATTGTTGTTGGAGGAAGCGCCGTCCGTGCCCAGAGCCACGCATACCCCCTCCTTCAGCAGGCGGGGCACAGGTGCCACGCCGCTGGCCAGCTTCATGTTGCTGCCGGGATTGTGTGCCACGCGAATGTCATGCTTCTTGATGATGGCGATATCTTCATCGTCAAGATGCACGCAATGAGCCGCCAGGGTGCCATGCTCAAAGATACCAGTGGCTTCCACATGGGCAAAGGGTCGCTTGCCGTATTCTTTCAGGCAGTTTTCCACCTCGCCCTGAGTCTCGGACATGTGGATGTGGATTTCAGCCTTGCACTCTCCTGCTGCCTGGCTGACCTTCTTCAGGTAATCCGGCGGACAGGTATAAAGGGCATGGGGGGCAAACATCACTGTTACCCTGCCGTCCCCTGCGCCATGGAAATCCTTGTAGAGAGCGATATTTTCTGCCAGCTTCTCCTCGCTGTCGGGAGCTACGCCAATCAGGCCGCGTGAAAGCACGCCGCGAAGACCCGAATCGATGGTGACCTCGGCTACCTTGTCCATATAGGGACCGTACATATCTGCAAAAGCAGTGGTGCCGGTGCGGATCATCTCTGCCGCTGCCAGCATGGCTCCCCAGTAGATATCATCATCATTCATCCTGGCTTCTGTGGGCCAGATCTTATTATTCAGCCAGTCCATGAGCACCATGTCATCTGCATAGCAGCGCAGCAGGGTCATGGAAGCATGGGTGTGGGCATTCACCAGGCCGGGAGCAGCCAGATGGTCCTTGCCATCTATGACTTTATCTGCCTGATAGCCCTCAGGCACCTCGCCCACGGCTTCAATGCGGTCACCCTCGATCATGATGTTGGTGACAGGAGTGGTGCCGTCAGGCAGAAGGGCATTTACATTTTTGATCAAAGTTTTCAAGGAAAATCCTCCCCTTACGCCATGCTAAGATATGCCTGCTGCTCCGGGGTCAGCTTGTCAATGCTCACTCCCAGGGACTTCAGCTTGATTTCTGCAATGCGCTGGTTGATGGAATCCGGCATGAGGTGCACGCCCTTCTCCAGTTCCTTGCCATGCTCCAAAAGGTGCAGGGCAGAGAAGAACTGCACACCGAAGGAAAGGTCCATGATTTCTGCCGGGTGGCCGTCACCTGCCGCCAGGTTCACCAGGCGGCCCTCAGCCAGCAGGTAGAGCTTCCTGCCGTCTTCCTGCAGGAACTCCTCGATGTTGTTCCTCACCTTGCGGCGGGATTTGGACATGGCTTCCAGCTCTGGAATATTGATTTCCACGTCAAAGTGGCCGGAGTTGGCCATCATGGCCCCATCCTTCATGACCTTGAAGTGACGGTCACGAATCACGTCCTTGTCACCGGTGAGGGTCAGGAAGATGTCTCCTTCCCTGGCAGCCTCATCCATGGTCATGACCCGGAAGCCGTCAAAGACAGCTTCGATGGCCTTGATGGGGTCAACTTCCGTGATGATGACATTGGCGCCCAGGCCCCGGGCGCGCATGGCCCCGCCCTTGCCGCACCAGCCATAGCCGGCAATGACTACGGTCTTGCCTGCAATCACCAGGTTGGTGGTGCGCATGATGCCGTCCCAGGTGGACTGGCCCGTGCCGTAGCGGTTATCAAAGAGATACTTGCAGTATGCGTCATTGGCGGCGATCATGGGGAACTCCAGCTTGCCCTGGTCAGCCAGTGCCCGCAGGCGATGCACGCCTGTGGTGGTTTCCTCGGAGCCGCCGATAATGCCCGTCAAGAGCTCGCGGCGCTTGGTGTGGAGCATGTGCACCAGGTCACCGCCGTCATCGATGACGATATCCGGCTTGATGTCCAGCGCCCTGTCGATGAATGTATTGTATTCCTCATCGGTGCAGCCATGCCAGGCAAAGACATGGACGCCATCCTCCACCAGCGCTGCTGCCACATCATCCTGGGTAGAAAGGGGATTGCTGCCGGTAAGGGCAACCTCAGCACCTGCATGATGGAAAATCTCAGCCATATAAGCAGTCTTGGCCTCAAGGTGCAGGGTGATGACCATCTTCTTGCCGGCAAAGGGCTTGGACTTGGAGAACTCCTCATCCACTGCCGCCATCACCGGCATGAAGTTCTTGACCCATTCAATTTTGTCATGGCCCGACGGAGCCAGCGTAATATCTCTTATCATTGATTCCATGCTATTGCCCTCCTTCTAAAAGCTATGTTCTATTCTAACACAAAAGCCCCTGCCGTGTCACGGCAGGGAGCTGTCATTATCATCAGTTTCTTCTGTTTCACCAGCTTCTTCATCTTCCATCAGACCCTCAAGCTCTCCCAGCAGCTCCAGCTGCTCATCGTCCATGCCCACAGCCGCTTCCCTGTCACTGGGCAGCTTGGGCAGGTCCTCCAGGGAATTGAGGCCGAAGGTCCTGAGAAAGGTATCAGTGGTGCCGTAGAGGATAGGACGCCCCAGCACCTGCTTGCGGCCCACTTCGGAAATCAGCTCCAGTTCCAGGAGCTTGGCCAGAGCACGCTCGATGCGCACCCCGCGGATATGCTCTATTTCCTGCTTGGTGATGGGCTGCTTGAAGGCGATGATGGAAAGGGTTTCCATGGTGGGGGCGGAAATCTTCCTGTCCACCACCTGGGAAAGCCGCTCCACTACAGGGTAAAGGTCCGGGCGGGTGGCCAGCTGAAGACCGCCTGCCACCCGCCTGATGGTCAGTCCCCTCTCCCCCTCTTCCAGTTCACGCTGAAGCCTGGTCATAAGGTTCTGGGTGGTCAGGAGGTCTGTCTGGAGCACCCCTGCCAGGTCTTCCATGCTCATGGGGTCACCGGCAGCAAACAGCACTGCCTCCAGTGTGGCAGTAGTGGGCTTTCCTTCACTCATTTCCTTCCTCCTCTCCCAGCACGCAAATGTAGATATCGGCAAAGAGACGCTGCTGCTTCACCACCACCGCCTTGAGCTTGATCAGCTCCAAAAGGGCCAAAAACGTGACGATAAGCTCGCCGCGGCTCCCCGTGGGAAAAGCTTCCGCAAAGAGCAGCCGCCCTCCGCTGCGGGAAAGCAGGGCCAGCAGGTCCTGCATCTTGTCCTGGATGTTGTAGCTTTCCGGCTCTACCAGGGCCTTGGGGATTGCCAGTTCCTCCTTTACATCCAGCACCGTCTGGAAAGCTTCCAATAGCTGCGACAGCTTGAGGTTTTCCGGGGGCAGATGGTGGACTGGCAAGGGCAGCGGTTCACGGGACACGTACTTTTCATAGGTGCCCGCCATATCCCCCAGCACAGTGCTCACCTGCTTGAACTTCCTGTACTCCAGGATGCGCCGCACCAGTTCCAGCCTGGGATCCTCCTCTTCCTCATCCTGAGGTGCAGGAGCCTTGGGCAGCATCATGCGGGACTTGATCTGCAACAAGGTAGCCGCCATAACCAGGAAAGAGCTGGCCACCTCCATGTCAAATTCCTTCATCTGCTGCAGATAGGCCAGATACTGCTCAGTCAGCTGGGCGATGGGGATATCGTAGATATCTATCTTGTCCTTCTCAATCAAGTGCATCAGCAGGTCCATGGGCCCCTCGAAGGCCTCCAGATGCACAGTATAGCCCTTGGGCTTTGTCTCTTCCATGCTCAGAAGAAGGGGCTGAGCACAGCTATGAAGATATCCCAGATAATGCGCTGCGCCGGTACAAAGATAATGTGCAGGATGGGGGTCCAAATGAGGACAATGAGAATCAGGAAGCTGTATCGCTCCAGCTGGACGAACTTATAAGCCAGGTCAGAGGGCAGCAGATACTTAAGGATATGGGAACCGTCCAAAGGCGGCAGCGGTATCATATTGAAGATGGCAAAATTGATATTATAGATGACTATGAGCTGGAAAACCATGCTCACCCCTGTAGACTGGCCGTAGCCAAGCTTGATGAGCAGAAGCCACACCACCAGGGCCGCAAAGGCAGTCAGCAGATTGGCACCAGGGCCTGCCAGAGAAACCAGGATATCCCCCTTTTTGGGGTCCTTGAAATTCCTGGGATTGATCATGACGGGCTTGGCCCAGCCAAAGCGCACCAGGAAGAGCATCAGGAGACCAATGGGGTCGATATGTGCCCTGGGGTTCAGGGTCAGGCGCCCCATCATCTTGGGAGTGAAATCCCCCATGGCTACCGCCACCCTTGCATGGGCGTACTCATGTATCACCAGGGCGATAATCAGTCCTGGCAAGCCAGCGACAATAGACTGCCAGCTAAAATCAAACATAGAAAACCTCCTAGCTTCAAGCCTGTCTGGCAGCTGCCATCAGAATGGAAACCACAGACTTGGCATCAATAATCCTGCCATCATTAACCATTGCCACTGCTTCCTGAAGGGGCACCTTCACCACATTGATGAATTCATCATCATCTGTGTGCTGCTTGCCGGAATGAAGGCCGGTGGCGATGTAGAGGTGGATGTACTCATTGGAGAACCCCACCGTGGTGGCAATGGTGGTGAGCTTCTCAATCTTATCGGCAGTATAGCCCGTCTCCTCGGAAAGCTCACGCTCGGCGCAGACCAGCGGATCTTCATCCGGAGCGTCCAGCTTGCCTGCAGGCACTTCCAAAGTGATCTTGCCCACGGGATAGCGGTACTGCTTCACCAGGATAACAGAGCCATCCTCCAGCATGGGAATCACTGAGGAAGCACCGGGGTGCTTGATCCACTCCCGGGTAGCTGTCTTGCCATTGGGCAGCTTCACCGTATCCCTGCGCACATGCAGGAGATTACCGTCAAATATGTTCTCTGATGATATGCCTGTTTCAATCAATGCTTCGTCCATTTTTCTTCCTCCTGTTGTTTCAAGCTGTATGAGCCAGCTGCTGCTTTTTCATCCGGGCGTGGTTCACCATTTCCCTGGCATTGTCCAGAGAAGCTGTGGTAAGGTCTGCCCCGGAAGCCATGCGGGCAATTTCCCTGACCCGCTCATGCTCCGACAGGGGGCGCACCTGAGTAACTGTGGACTGCCCCACGGAACTCTTGGCAATGTAAAGGTGCTGGTCTGCCATGCAGGCAATCTGGGGCAGATGAGTGATGCAGAGCACCTGCTTGAAATTTGCCACCAGAGCAATGCGCTCTGCCACCATCTGGGCCGTACGCCCGCCGATGCCCGTGTCAATCTCATCGAAGACCATGCTGCCAATAGCCTGGTCACGGGACGCCGCCACAGCCTTGATGGCCAGGGCGATGCGGGACAGCTCGCCACCGGAAGCCACCTTCTGCAAGGGCTTTTCCGTCTCCCCGGGATTGGCGGAAAAGAACATAGAAACTGTATCCGCCCCGGAAGAGGTGAATTTGCCAGCATCTCCTATCTCAATGCGGAAGATAGCTTTGGGCATGCCCAGGGAAAGCAGCTGCTCCCCTATAGCCCTGGAAAGTTCGCCGGCAGATTTCTGGCGCAACTTGGTAAGTGCAGCCGCCTTCTGCTCCATTTCCTCATGGAGTTTTGCCAGCTGTTCTTTCAGGGCCGCCATATCGTCATCGTAGTTTTCGATTTCGGCCAGTTCCTGCTGAACCTTTTGCTGGTGGGAAAGCACCTCAGCTACGGTAGCGCCGTACTTTCGGCAAAGTTTGTCTATATGGTCCATGCGGGACTGCAGCTTGTCAAGCCTTGCAGGGCTGTAGTCCAGGGACTCGCCGTAATCCCTCAGCTCGTAAGCGGCTTCCTGCAGGGAGATTTCCGCTTCCTCCACAATGCCCTGCGCATTGGCCAGGCTGTCATCATAGCGGCTGATGTCGGCCAGATGCTTTTTCACCATGGAAATAGCCGTAAGTATGCCCAGTCCCGATTTGCCGCCTCCCTCAAAGAGGTCATAAGCCTCCTCGGCATGGGTGGCGATTTTCTCGGCATGGGAGAGCTTGCGGATCTCTGCTTCCAGCTCCTCGTCCTCCCCCTCTTTCAGCTGGGCTTCGCTGATTTCCTTATCCTGCCACCGCAGCATATCCAGACGCTGGGCATTCTCCCGTGCAGCCTGTTCCTTTTCCCTGCACTTCTGCTGGCAGCTGTGCCATTCATTGTAAATCCCGCGGTAATCACTGAGAGACTCCTGCACCTCCGGCAGGAAAGCGTCCACCAGGCTGAACTGGCTGGCTTCATTCAAGAGGGCCAGATTCTCGTTCTGTCCGTGTATATCCACCAGGAGAGTCCCCAGCTGCTTCAGCACGGTCAGGGTCACATGGCAGCCATTTACCAGCACCATGCCACGTCCTCCGCGGGTCAGCTGGCGGGTGACGATGACCTGCCCCTCACCGGCATCTATGGCCTGACTATCCAAAAAGGCCTTCAGTTCTGCGGGAACTTCCTCAAAGGAAAACACCGCCTCAATCCGCAGCCAGTCACATCCTGTGCGTATCATATCCCCTGAAAGCCTCTGGCCCAGGATTCCTCCCAGTGCATCTATGAGAATGGACTTGCCTGCGCCTGTCTCACCGGTGAGGATATTAAGGCCGCCGCCAAATTCCACCTGCACGTGTTCCAGCAAAGCGAAGTTCCAAACTGTCAAAGTCTTCAGCATGCCCTGCATATCTCCTTTTGCATCTCTTGCCTATTTTTCTGCAGCTCTTAGAAATACTGGCTCAGTCGTTTCACCACCTGAGGCACGGCATCCTTGGGCTTGATGACCACCAGGATGTTGTCATCACCGGCAATGGTGCCAATGACCTCAGGCCACTGGGACTGGTCAAGTCCTGCCGCCACAATGCTGGCACTGCCGGGCAGGGTCTTGACCACAATCAGGTTTTCGCTGGAGTCAACCCCCGTCACATTATCCCTGAAAAGCCTGGCCATGCGGTCCTTGGTGAAGACCACATTTTCCTGGGGCGGAGCTGCATAGCGATAGCGGCCGCTTTCCGTGGGCACCTTGATGAGCATCATTTCCTTGATGTCCCTGGACACCGTGGCCTGAGTAACCTGTATATTCCTGTTGCGCAGGGCTTCGGCCAGTTCCTCCTGGGTTTCCACTGCCTGCGCTTCGATAATGTCTTTGATTATTGCGTGACGCTTGCTCTTCATATCGAATCACCTCTTGCTGGTTCAGCTTTCCTTCCAGAGCTTGGTTCTGAGGATCTGGTAATAATCCTTGTCTTGGAACTTCACTATACTGGCCTGAACCTTTGACTTGCGTACCATGACCTCATCCCCGGGCAGCAGGCGGAAGCTTTCCTGCCCGTCAAAGGTCACCAGTATATCCTGATGCACTGCCGCAATCTTGATATGCACCACATCATCCTCGCCTATGACCAGAGGCCGCATATTGAAGGTATGCGCACAGATGGGCGTCAGCAGCAGGGCTGGTATGCTGGGACTCATGATAGGTCCTCCTGCTGACAGTGAGTAAGCTGTGGAGCCCGTAGGTGAGGAAACAATGATACCGTCGGCCTTGTAGTCTATCAGGTGCACCCTGTTGATGGCCAGCCCCAGGTGCAGCATGCGGGCTACTCCCCCCTTGGTTATCACCACGTCATTGATGGCATGGCCCAAAAAGCGGCTTTCTCCCTCGCTCTCCACATAACCTGCCAGCAGGAGTCTGTGCTCAATGCGGTAATCACGTTCCAGGATGCGCTGAAGCATAACCTCCAGCTCTCCCAGCTCAATGTCTGCCATAAATCCCAGGGTGCCAAGATTGATGCCACAGACAGGCACCTGGTGGCTGCCATAGCGCCTGCATACCCCCAGCAAGGTGCCGTCTCCCCCCAGGCTCAGAGCTATATCTGCCCTCTGCTTTTCTATCTCTGCTACCCCGTACTCCTCCAGGCCAAAAAACCTCGATTCGTCCAAGGGGAGCATCAGCTCCGCCTCTCTTTCCCTGTAAAAGGAAATGATTTTTTTCAGTACCTCACCGGCAGCGGGCTTATCCACATTTGGAAAGACGGCTATTCTCATCAATGGCTCCAATCCCTCCCCTTCAGGGTTCCTGTTACTTGTCCAGGGCAGCGTGAGCCTCCCTTACGACTTCCTCTGCCAGGTTTTCTTCTATCTCCTGGCCCCCAGCTGCTCCCTTGAACAGCCAGACCAGATACTCGATATTTCCCTCGGGCCCCTTGACGGGGGAGAAAGTAAGCCCCCGGACGGCAAAACCCAGTTCCTTGCTGAAGGTCACAATCCTTTCCACGACTTCAAGATGTATGGCAGGATCGCGTACCACGCCTTTCTTGCCCACCTTATCCTTGCCAGCTTCAAACTGCGGCTTGATAAGGGCGGCTATCTCCCCACCGTCTTTAAGCAGCTCATAGGCCACGGGCAACACCTTGGTCAGGGAGATGAAGGCCACATCGATGGAGGCAAAGTCCAGAGGACCTTCCAGCATTTCCAGGGTCACATTGCGGATGTTGGTGCGCTCCATGTTCACCACCCGCTCATCCGTCCTGAGCTTCCAGGCCAGCTGTCCGTAGCCCACGTCAATGGCGTAGACCTTCACAGCGCCGTTCTGCAGCATGCAGTCCGTGAAACCTCCGGTAGAAGCGCCGATATCAGCAGCCACCTTTCCCGTCAGGGAAAGGCCGAAAGTCTCCATGGCCTTGGCCAGCTTGAGTCCTCCGCGGCTTACGTAAGGAATGTCATTTCCCAAAAGCCTTATTTCAGCTTCGCGCTTCACGGTAGTACCGGCTTTGTCCACCTTCTGGCCATCCACCAGCACTTCTCCCGCCATGATCATGCGCTTGGCTCGTTCCCGGCTGCCCGCCAGGCCTTTTTCCACCAGCAGTATATCTAATCTTTCCTTTGGCATTTTCTTTTCCTTGCTCACTTTGAAATAGTCTGTATTCTTGCCAGAACCTTTTCAGCCACAGCTTCTGGCGTCAATCCCACCAGCTCCAGGAGTTCCTTGCGGCTGCCCTGCTCCACAAAAGCGTCAGGCAGGCCGAAACGCATAAGACCTGCGGCAAGATCCTTGTCCAGCAGGAATTCGGCCACAGCAGAGCCAAAGCCCCCGGCCAGCACATTTTCTTCCAGAGTTACCAGCAGCTGCTTGCTTTGCCCCAGCTGCAACAAGAGCTCCTCATCAAGAGGCTTGACGAACCGCATATTCACCAGTGCGGCCTTTACCCCCTGTTTTGACAGCAGGTCTGCAGCCTTAGCCGCCACCTCGTTCATGGTTCCCACCGCCAGGAAGGCAATCTCACCCTCCTCAGAGATAACCTCAGCCCTGCCCAGGGGCACATCTGAAAATTCCTGCTGGATTTCCACGCCCAGACCTGCCCCGCGAGGGTAACGTACTGCCGTGGGCGTATCCATGGCAACGGCCTTGCCCAGCATCTGCCTGAGCTCGTTTTCATCCTTGGGAACAAAGACAGTCATATTGGGCATCTGCCGCAGATAGGCAAGGTCAAAGACTCCGTGATGAGTAGGACCATCCTCCCCTACCAGCCCAGCCCTGTCCAGGCAGAGGGTCACAGGCAGATTTTGCAGGCACACATCATGCAGCAGCTGGTCATAGGCACGCTGGGCAAAGGTGGAATAGAGAGCCACCACTGGATGCTTGCCATCAGCTGCCAATCCTGCCGCCATAGTCACAGCATGTTCCTCGGCTATGCCCACATCCAGGAACCTGCGGGGATATTCATCCTTGAAGGCGCTGAGACCTGTGCCGGAAGGCATAGCTGCTGTGATGGCTACCAGTTCCGGCCTTTTCTCTGCCAGTTCCAGCAGAGCTTTGCTGAATACCGATGTATAAGAAGGTGCTCCCCCGGATTTTTTCGCCGTTTCTCCCGTGGCCAGGTCAAATTTTCCCACCCCGTGGAACTTGCCGGGATTGTCTTCAGCAGGAGCGTACCCCTTTCCCTTCATGGTATGCACATGAATCAGCAGGAGACCATTCATCTCCCGCACCTTGTTGAACACATCCTGAAGCAGGCTGATGTTATGTCCATCCAGAGGCCCCAGATAACTGAAGCCCATTTCCTCAAAGAGGGCTCCTGGCACCAGCACGGAGCGTATGCCATCCTTGATCTGGTTGGCAGTTTTCAGCACTTTGCTGCCAATGCGGGGAATGCTTGACAAAAGCTCCTCCACATCGTGCTTGGCCTGCTTGTACTGGGGGGCCAGACGTATGCGGGAAAGGTACTCGCTCATGGCCCCCACGTTCTTGTCAATGGACATTTCATTGTCATTCAAGATGACGATAAGGTCCCGCCCCAACTGTCCTGCGTGATTCAGGGCCTCGAAGGCCTCCCCCCCCGTGAGGGCGCCATCCCCGATCACCGCAATCACCTTATTGCGGCGGCCGCTCAAATCACGTGAGATGGCCATGCCCAGGGCAGCGGAAATCGAAGTGCTGGCGTGACCCACGCCAAAGGCATCATAAGGAGATTCAAACCTGTTGGGAAAGCCTGTAATGCCCCCCTTTTGCCGCAGGGTGGAAAATCTGTCCTTCCTGCCAGTGAGGATCTTATGTGTATAGGCCTGGTGTCCCACATCCCAAATGAGCTTGTCCTGAGGGAATTTGAAGACGCTGTAAAGAGCCAGGGTCAGTTCCACCGTTCCCAGGCTGGGGGCCAGGTGCCCGCCATTTTTAGCTACGGTTTCCGTAATGAGCTGGCGGATTTCCTGAGCCAGATTTTCCAGCTCAAAGAGAGAGTATTTCTTTAAATCCTCCGGCTGACCTAGCTTATCAAGCAGTGGATACATAAAAGCACTTCCTGTCATTTATTTCTTTTCAGCAGGTATTCTACAAGTTCCCGCAGGAAACCTGCCTTCTCACCCAGGGGTGCCAGGGCCGCCACAGCACCCTCCACCGTTTCTTGAGCCAGCTTTCTGGCCTCATCCAGTGAGGTCAGGGTCACATAAGTTGATTTGTCGTTGCGCTCATCACTGCCCACGGGCTTGCCGATGACTGCTTCATCCCCGGTCACATCCAGTATATCATCCGTGATCTGGAAAGCCAGGCCGAACTTGTCTGCATAAGTGGTGAGGGCGGCAAGCTCCTCCTCCGAGGCCCCAGCCAGCATGGCACCGCTGCGGATAGCGGCGTGGAAGAGTGCTCCCGTCTTGCCCATGTGAAGGCGTTTGAGGGTGTCCATATCTATCTTTTGGCCCTCAGCTTCCAGATCCATGGCCTGGCCTCCCACCATGCCGCTCTGGCCGGCAGCCAGGGCAAACTCCTTCAGCACTGCCAGCTTGACGGAAGGCTCAGCTTCCTGCCGCAGGACAACCTCAAAGGCCAGGGTCAGCAGGGCATCCCCTGCCAGAATGGCCATGCCGTCTCCATAAACCTTGTGATTGGTCAGCTTGCCCCGGCGATAGTCATCGTTATCCATGGCAGGCAGATCATCGTGAATCAGGGAATATGTATGTATCATTTCCATGGCACAGCCTGCCGTAAGATAATCCGTGCCTTTGCCGCCTACGGCATCAGCAGCTGCCATAAGCAGCATGGGGCGCATCCTCTTGCCGCCTGCCATGAGGCTGTACTCCATGGCAGCTCCTAATTTGGCATCCAGGGAAGGATTGGCCTTCAATTCCTTTTCCAGCTGTGCTTCAACTAACTGCAGACGTTCCTGCCAGATTTCCTTCAGCATTTTATTTCTCCTCTATGACCAGTTCTTCTTCTGCTATTTCTCCCTGATTTTCCTGCACCATAAGGTCCATGGCCTTCTCGGCCCGATCCAGGGCTTTCAGGCAGGACTGGGATAGGGTAACTCCTTCGGAATAGGCTGCCATCAGATCCTTGAGGCTCATATCGCCCTTTTCCATAGCCTCTACAATCTCTTCCAACCGGGAGAGGGATTCCTCAAAGGGCAATTCTTTTTTTCTCGGCATAACTATCATCCTTCCTGCCCAGTGAGGGATTCAATCCTGGCACTGAGTGAACCATCCTTCAAAGTAACCTTGATCAGGCTGCCTGCAGCAGCTTCCCTGACGCTTGAAAGGACCTTGCCCTCCTGCTCCACTATGCCGTAGCCGCGCCTGAGCACCTGCACGGGACTAAGCATTTCAAGCTTCTCCATAGCCACTTCCAGGCCATGCTGCTTCTCCGTCATAGCCGTCCTGGTTCCCTGCTGCAGTTTCAATACAGCCATGTCCAGTCTTTGGCGCCTGGAGGCCAATAGTTTCTGCGGTTCCTTCAGGGCAGGACGCTGCATGAGATGCAGAAGCCGTTTCCTGCAGTCTGCCAGCTCGCTTTCGGCCCCACGAGTGAGCCTGGCTGAAAGCATCAGCAGATATCTCTGCAATTCCTCCCTGTCCGGCACGGCCAGTTCTGCCGCCTGTGAGGGGGTAGCGGCCCGTTGGTCGCTGACAAAATCTATCAGGGTGAAATCAGTCTCATGGCCCACCGCAGAAATCACGGGAATCCGGGAGGCGAAGACAGCCCTGACTACGATTTCCTCATTGAAAGCCTGCAAGTCCTCCATGGAGCCGCCGCCACGTCCTACAATCAGGGTGTCCACAGGGTAGCTGCGGTTGAAGAACTCTATAGCCTGGACAATCTGCTCAGCTGCCCCCTCCCCCTGCACCTGCACAGGGTAAAGCACTAGCTGCACCATGGGCCAGCGACGGGACGATACATGGTATATATCCCTGAGCACAGCCCCTGCCAATGAGGTCACCACACCAATCTTCCTGGGGAATCTGGGCAGAGGCTTTTTATGTGCTTCTGCAAAAAGCCCTTCAGCTGAAAGCTTCTCCTTGAGCTGCTCAAAAGCCAGTGCCAAATCTCCAGTACCCTCAGGCACAAGGGATTCAGTATAAAGCTGATAGACCCCGTCACGCTCATAGACGGCCATGCTTCCTCCTGCAATGACCTGCAGGCCGTTGACAGGCAGGAAGCGCAGATGTTGGGCATAGCTCCTGAACATGACGCATTTCAAAGCCGACAGCTTGTCCTTCAGGGTGAAGTAGCAATGACCGGAAGGATATTGCTTGAAATTGGAAATCTCTCCCCTTACCAGCATGTGCTGCAGGGGCAGCTCCCCAGCGATAAGGTTCTTGATATACCTGTTTATCTCACTGACGCTGTGTACTGCCATCACTATCCCCCTTAAAGAACTTGCAGCGCAAAAGAGAGGCCAGGCTGCAATCTGCGGTCTGGCCTCCCGGAGTCTAAACTCAATCCGCCTGCTTTTTCACCAGGGCATTCAGGATACCATTGATGTAGCGTCCCGATTCATCTGTGCCGAACTTCTTGGCCAGCTCAACTGCCTCATTGATAGCAATGCCGGGAGCCAGCTTTTCCTCTGCGAAGCACATCTCGAATACGGCCAGGCGCGCCAGATTGCGGTCTACTGCCGCCATGCGGCCCAGCTTCCAGCCTTTGGCATGGGCACTGAGCATTTCATCAATGGCCCCCAGCTGGCTTCTGGTACCAGCCACTACCATCTCGATATACTGGCGGTCCTTCTTTGTCAGGGTCTCCCCCTCTGCCTCGCCCAAGGCTGTATCAATGGCCAGGGTTTCATAAGCTGCTTTCTGCTCTTCCACATCAGGACTATTGAAATCTAACTGGAAAAGCGCTTGCAAAGCAACTTCCCTTGCTTGTCTACGACTCATATCTTCTTTCGTTACCTTTCTTTCCTAAAACTGTAATCCGTATAATCTTTGCCCCTGAAGCGCTGGTATCTCACGGGCAGGAAGCGGGCCAGAGTCTCCTTCAGGTCCAGCCAGGCATCTGCCTTGCTGTCGTATTCATTGCCCAGCCACAGACCTGCCAGTGCCATGAAAATCACGAACAATGTCTGCCAAAAGCCAAAAATCAGCATGGCCACGGCCAGCATTGCTCCCACCAAAAGCCCCAGGCTGGCGCCACGATGATTATCCCACAGGCTCAGGAGCTCCTCAAGTATCTTTGCTTTCATCCGCCTCACCAGCCTTAAACCACACGGTGCTTCCTGTCAGGGGCAGCATTGGTGATGTCCGTGATCAGCACTTCCACTGGCACCTGGCTGTAACCCAGGATCTTTTCCAGCCGAGCACTTACCAGACCTGAAGCTGCAGCAGACACCTCTGCCACATTGGTTTCCTGACCAATGATCAAAGCCAGGGAAACAGACAGAGGCTCCCCTTCCCCCTTCCGGGCAGAGCGGACTTTCACCTTGGCATCACGAACTCCCCGAACATCACGCACCAGCTTGTCCACCAGACCGCGCACGGCATCCAGGGCTACGCCTACCTCCCCCATAGAGCTTTCCACCATTACCAGTTCCCCTTGGGAAACCGTCTTGGGAGCCTGGCGGCTGAAGGAAAGCAACATCAAATGCAGGCTGAGGAAAAAGGCAGCTGCCGAAACCGCGATGGTTTCAGTCCGCCCCAGGGCAAAGCGAAGTTCATTGAGCCAGTAATGTTCAGGCACAATTTGCAGGCACATTGCCAGCACTGCCAAAGAGAGCATGACCAGAAAAAGCGCGAAAACAAATAAGAAAAAGCGATTGATTATCCCCATCTATCAGGCCTCTCTTCAGTTTGTCAAAACCTTAATCGGTTATCTTACCCGCACTTCTTCAGGCTTGTTCTCATCTTCCGGGAAACCTACTCCCTGGACGTGAATGTTCACTTCCACCACGGAAAGGCCCGTCATGGTCTCAATGGCCTGTTTCACATTCTCCTGGGCAGCCAGAGCTACATCGGGTATACGCACACCATATTTCACGATAATGTAGAGGTCAACGGCAGCTTCCTTCTCGCCCACCTCAACCTTCACGCCCTTGGCAAAATTCCTGCGGCCCAGCATCTCGGCAATGCCGCCAGCGATGCCGCCGCTCATGCCGGCAATGCCCTCCACCTCAGTGGCAGCCAGGCCGGCAATGATGCTGACTACTTCATCAGCAATGCGAATGGAGCCCAGAGAATTATCTTTCCGCACAATTTCCTTTTCGTTTGCCATGTTGAAAACCTCCTTGAGCCTTTAGAGTGGCTTCGTATGTTTAATGCATAAAAATACTTACTTTACTATCTATTCTATACAGCTGATAAAATTTCCTTCTATGGCATGAAACTAGTTGCAGGAGCACCAGAAAAAACGTGTTGTTACATAAAAACTGCCGTACCATGCCCTGATGATACGGCAGCTGATTTCTTTAAGCGCGCTCGATGTAGTTGCCCGTACGGGTATCAATGCGGAGGGTGTCACCCTCGTTAACGAACAGGGGCACACGAACCTCGTAGCCAGTCTCAACTTTGGCCATCTTGGTAGCGCCGGTGGCAGTATTGCCCTTGACGCTGGGCTCGCACTCCACAACCTTCAGGTTGACAGAGTTCGGCAGGCTGATGCCGATGATGCGGCCCTTGAAGGACTGGAGGGTAACTTCCATGTTCTCCATGAGGTAGTTCAGTGCATCGCCCAGCTGCTCCTTGTTGAGCTCGGACTGCTCATAGGACTCCATGTCCATGAAAGTATACATGCCATCAGCCTCATAGAGGAACTGCATGTTGCGGTTCTCCAGATGAGCAGCAGGCATCTTCTCGTTGGGGTTGAAAGTGCGCTCAACCACAGCGCCAGTCTCAACGTTCTTGATCTTGGTGCGAACGAAGGCTGCGCCCTTGCCCGGCTTCACATGCTGGAAATCTACAATCTGCCAGACACCGCCATCAATCTCGATGGTCAGGCCCGTGCGGAAATCAGTACTGTTAATCATTAACTTACGCCCTCCAAATTTTTAGCGATATGCTACAGTGATGTTACCTATTATAAAATATTTTTCCCGTTAATTCAACGGTATTTCTATAAATTCCTTATTGGCACGGGTCAAAGCCTCGCTGCCATTCTCAGTCACCAGCACCGTATCCTCAATGCGCAGGCCGCCCCAACCCGGAATATATACTCCCGGCTCATCGGTAACCAGCATGCCGGGACGCAGGTCATTGCAGGTACTCTTCTTGGAAAGGCGCGGCGACTCGTGGATTTCCAGCCCCAGGCTGTGTCCCAGCCCATGGCCGAAGTATTTTCCCAGGTCGTCTTTGTCCAGAGCCTCACGTACGGCCTGGTCCACCGCCTTGCCGGCAGCACCAGGCTTGATAAGGGTCAGTGCCATCTTCTGCGCCTCCAGCACCTTGCTGTAGATAAAGCGCTGCTTTTCGCTGGCAGGGCCAACGCAGATAGTACGGGTAATATCAGAGCAATAGCCCTGGTACATGCCGCCGAAATCCATGGTGACAAGCTCCCCTGCCTCTATCACCTTGTCCGTAGCAGTGCCATGGGGCAGGCTGCCACGCAGTCCGGAGGCCACAATGGTAGTGAATGAAGGCTTCTCAGAGCCGTTTTCCCGCATGGCATTCTCCAGCCGGGCCGCCACAGCCAGTTCCGTGACACCGGGACGGATAAAAGAAAGCACCTCGGCAAAAGCCTTGTCAGCAATCTCACAGCCCTTGCGGATATAAGAAATCTCCTCCGCATCCTTGATCTCCCGCAGTTTATCCAGATGCAGAGCCGTCCTGAACTCTACTCCTTCCAGCAATTCTGTAAGTTTCTGGAAATCATCGTAAATAAGGGCATTGCCCTCGAAAGCAACCTTCCTGCAGCCGAAGGACTTCACCACTTCTGCCGTCTTGGACAGCAGGCCGTCCTGCTGCTCTACGATTTCAAAGAGCGGTGCCTGCAAGCCGGCCTGCTCGGTGTAACGGTTATCCGTGATAAGGGCCGCCTTGTCACGGGAAATCACCAGCGTAGTATCATCACCACGAAAGCCGCTGAAGTAATGGAGATTCACGTACTTCGTAACCACCACGGCATCCACTCCCTGTTCGGCCAACAAGGCACGCACAGCTTCAAGACGGCTCTTTATCATAAAAATTACCTCTTTCCATGTAGTTCATCCAATATATTGACATACAAAATATTATAACACAGACTTTCAAGTCTTGTCGCTGGCTTTGACACACAATACATAAGCGGAAGCGCCATTTGGCACCTCCGCCTGTTGTCAATCTTTTTCCTGCTTGCCCACCATAAGCCGCTCAGTACTCTGTGACATTATCATCTTTGGGCTGATAGGACTCGTCATACTTGAGGTAATGGCCGCAATCGCTGTTGCTCAAGAGCTTTCCGTAAAGCACCTTCCAGTCTGACAGGGCACGGACAGCATTTTTATTCAAAGTCCTGGCAAAAGCTTCAGCTGACATGCCGGCAGCTTCATTTACCAGCTTTATCCCCCGCTGTTCTTCCTGAAAAGCTGCCTCCCGCACTTGTGGGGAAAGGGCACTGTAATAGCCACGGGTCAGAGTGGTCACCTGCCCGGAAATCCACCAGGCCTTATCCTGGTCATAATTCTTGCGGTCATTGCCGCTGTATGCTTCTGGCAAAGGAGCTACCGCCAAGGGCAGGTACACGCTTTCAGCCGGGGCATTCATGGCCAGCCAGAAAAGGGGACAGGGCAAATCAGCACGAGCCTGGGTTATCCAGGCATAAGCGATATTGGTGGCAGTGATGGAACGTTCCCACTTGGGCTTGCTGGCATGACGATAAGGAGAAGCAAAGAGCCCTGCACTTTCCCCCTTGCGGCGGTCAAATTCCGTACCCTCATAGGCATCCCGATGAAGGTTCATGACCTCCTGCACAGTAAGGCGATGGTCCGGACGAATGGAGAAAGGGTAGCTTTCCGTATCCCAGTTCTCCACCCTGGCAGGAAGATTTGCCGAAGCTGCTGCCAGCGAAAGTGCCCGCCAGACACGCCGCAGGGCAAAATAGGGATGGAAATCCTCCACGGCCTGCATGGAGAGTACCCAATCCATATTTCCGTCTTTGTCATAGGCAGCCCAGCCAGCTTCTTTCAGCTTCTCGGGCAAGCCAGGATTGAAAATCTGGTCCCTTGCTCCCGGCCTGATAGCACGGATACGGAACTGATTGGCTGCCACGAAAAACTCTCCATCGGGCACCTTCTGGGCAATCCAGAAACCTCCCTTGCCCGAAGGAGTGGGCTGCATTTCCAGCACCCAGCCCTCGTCTTTATCTGCCACCAGCAAGGTTTCTCCCGTGCCCCAAAGGCCGTGTTCGTCTATCATCTCTCCCATGAGGTTGATGGCTTCCCGTGCCGTGCGGCAACGCTCGAGAGCTACCCGCCCCAGCTCTGAGGCATAAAAGATTCCCCTGCCTTCTCCTGGCTCCAAATATTCCAGATGAGCAGAGTTATTGGTGCATTCTCCCAGCATCAGGCCGTGCTCATTCATCACCCCGTAGTCGCTATCGATATACGCATAGGTGTGGGAAATCTCAGGTATCTCCCCCAGCGGCTTCGTCTTTTCCCTGCCAGGATAGTCGTAGCCAGCCGCCCTCTCCGGCGCTACCAGGCGGGGATTGGCATAGCAGGCATAGTCCGGCATCTCATCAAAGGCTATGGCAGCCGGATAAACCTGGCGCATCTCCCCTGCTTCATGGTCCTTGGCAGGCACATAGACTATATTGGGGTCACTGTCAAAGGAATCATTGGAATGGCTGACAAAGACGCTGCCATCAGCAGAAGCCCCCTTAGTCACGATAGTCGTGGTGCAAGCCTGGGCCCCCACAGGCGCCAGGCAGAGGGCGCCCAGCAACAGGGAAATAAAAACTCTCCTTTTCGATTTCATTTTCCTTGACCTCCTGCAAACTAACTCCTACTCTTGGAAATATGCCGCATATTATGCTTCTACGCTGACATAACTTCTATCTGTCGCGGGAATATCCTCCCAACGCACCTCATTGGCTTCAAACTTGTGCGTTATCCCCCAGGCCGCCGCAATGCCCGCAGCCTCCCCAATGCTCATGCAGGTGGGCTGAATGCGCATAGATGCCTGCAATATGAAGCTGGCGCTGATGCAGCGCCCTGCCACAATCAAGTTCTCAATCTCATTTGTCACCAGTGAACGATAGGGAATCTCATAGAAGCCGCCCTGGGGCAGTTTCTCCGAGACTTTCTCACCGTGGGCATCAATGAACCAGGCTGTGCGACAGACAGCATCATGGAAACGGCTCTGGCTATGGTAATCATCTTCCACCAAGTAATACTTTCCGCGTATACGCCATGATTCCCTGGCGCCCAGCATGGCAGCCTCACGGCTGATAAAGGCGTGTTCAAAGCCTGGCAGATGACGGATAAGGTAGGAGGCAATATGGTGCATCATTTTGCGGCCAAAAGAGACAGCCTTGCTGTATGATACGGGATCTGTTGCGGAAAAGCGCACAGGCAATTCAGGACAGTTCATGCTCATGACCCCATTCTTGCCAATGATAGTGTAAGCCTGCATGTATTCCGCTTCTTCCTGGGTGATTTCCCCAGTTTCAACTCCTTTTGCCATCAGCGCTTCCAGCTTGTAGCGCTGCTTCCTGTGCATGGCTTCGGCAATCTCAAAGTAAGGCGGCTTGGACTTGCACCAGTCCTCGTCAAGCTCCACCGCCACATGACGGTATAGCCGCTCCACGTCAATGCCGCCCATTTCAAAGCGGAAAGATAACGGCTGGTTGTTGCCTGTCTTTTCATATCCCCGCTCATGAGGAACTCCTGCTGAGCGCGCAAGATAGGCATCTCCGGTAGCATCAATGAATGTCTTAGCCTGAATAGCAGCCAAACCCGCGATGGTCTGCACAACGGCTGCAGTGATCCTATGGTCGGATCTTATCGTATCCACCAACACCGTCTGATAGAGAATTTCCACCCCCGATTCTTCACACATTTCATCATAGATAAGGGTGAGGGTCTCAGGATTGTGCCAGGTCTGCCTGGTCACCCCATCAAATGGCTCAATGCCGTGCCTGCGCAGCCTGTCCTTCACTTCTGTCACATAAGGTGTATCGCTGTCTGGTGCATGGGTGTCCATAAAGGGATATACGCACCCCAGCACTGCCAGGCCCCCCAGGGCAACGCCACGTTCTATCAATACGGTTCTTGCACCGTTTCTCCCGGCACTGACGGCTGCCGCTGTGCCAGAGGGTCCACCGCCTGCTACGCAGACATCCACCGAAAAAAGCAAGGGAATGTCTTTGCCAGCATACTTGATAGTTTTGCCTGACACTGCAAGCAAATCGGCCTCCTCCTTTCCTGTGACTGCACCTGTTGCACCGCAGGCTAATGCCCCAGCTGCCAGTTCAGTCATTTTCATTAAATTACGCATGAAAACAGGAATTCCCAAAGACATTTCCATGTTTTTCACGTAAGTACCCCCCAATATTTGTTATCTCCCGCACCAATATGCGTGGAATCTTCCCTGCCAAAGCTACTGACAAGATATGCCCCTGCCACTCCAGGCTGCTGATACCATAGACATCCCCAAAGTAAGAAATCCCATTTGCACGATCCAGGGGCAGCGTACAGATCTGTCCAGGTTCAACCATGAAACCACGGCCTTCGCACTTCAGCAAGCTTTCTTTCCTGGTCCAAAGCCTGTAGAACATTTTCGTTTTTTCAGCATTTGTTTCACAAGAAGATAAATATTGATATTCCTCATCAGCCAGAGCCGCACCGGCCCATTCTTCAACCGGTCCCATCATCTTCTCAATATCCAGCCCCACTGATATATCAGGCTTCACTTCGGCCAAACCTGCATAATCACCCCCATGTGACAAACTGAAACTGCAGCCAGGGGCATAGGGCTTTCCCGCTGCCGTATAGTATATCGGCCGCCCCTCAGACACTTGTCTCAGCAACAGGGCGGCGCCAAAGCTCCGCAAGCGGTCTTCTTCCTGCCTGTATGACAACATCTTTTGATGCCTTTCAGCGGAAATGATTTCCCTTGCCTGATGCAGCCAAGGCCGCAATTTCCCCACAGGGAGGAGCGTCACCATCACAATTTCCTCTGATGAAAGTATTTTTGGTTTTATTTTTCCTCACCCCATAAAAATTGCCACAATCACCATGCTTGTCTATTCTATAAAGATTCTAATTTACCTGCTGCTTATGCTTTTCTGCCCACAAAGTGAAAATCAAGCAAAAAGGACATTTTCGAGAAAGTCTCCCAAAAATGTCCTGCTTTGCCATTATGTTTTTTGTTATGCCTTGAGCTTGAAGATGATGGCCTCCAAAGCTGCCAGATAACTGGCAACGCCCAAGCCGCAAATCTGTCCCAAAGCTACTGGAGCCAATACAGAAGCGTGCCTAAACTCTTCACGCTTATGGATATTGGATATATGCACCTCTATCACCGGCACTTCCACGGCAGCGATGGCATCCCGCAGGGCAATGCTGTAGTGAGTGAAGGCAGCAGCGTTGAAGATGATATAGTCATACTTGCCACGCGCCCCCTGGACTGCATCCACCAATACTCCCTCATGGTTTGACTGCAGGAAATCTATGCCCAGCCCGGCCTCTTCAGCCCGCTTTCTCAAGAGTTCATTGATATCCTCCAGTGTATTGGAACCATAGATTTCCGGCTCGCGGGTTCCCAAAAGATTCAGATTAGGTCCGTGAAGCACCAAGACATTCGCCATCATCACACCTCCTCAGTATCTTATCGAAAAACCATTCTCCGGCGGCAGGACGGGATTCTGCTTTTCTATGTGGAATTCCGTCACCTTGATGAAATAGTTCCCTGCCTGAATAATCTCAAAGAGCTTGTCAACTTTGTCTGAAGGCCCCTGCACCTCCATGTCCACTGTGCCGTCGCTCATGTTCATGACCCAGCCACGGATTCCCAGCTTGCTGGCATTTTCCCGCACATACATGCGGAAACCTACCCCCTGGACCCTGCCAGATGCCTTGGCAAAATAACGTACAGTTTCTTCCATTTTCAAACACTCCCCTTTTCTTTTTACAGGGTTACCCCTGCACATCCCTTCTGAGTATGGTGTAAGGCTCTACAGGCCTTGCCATGCGAATCCTGACAATCTGCTGGGGGTGAGGCGCCACCTCTATGGGCTGCCCCTCTTCATCCAGCATATCCGAAAGCTCCTGGCGGAAGCCCTCTCCCCTGGGCTGGAAGATTTCCAGTTCCTGCCCCTTCTTCATATTGTTGCGCTGCTCCACCGTAGCATAGCCCGTGGCTTCGTCGTAGGAGAGCACCAGCCCCACAAAGTCAGAGGTCTGGATATAGGAAGAAGTGCCATAAATCTGGTCATCAGCATCAGGCTGATGATAGTAAAAACCTGTGGTATAAGGCCTATGGGATACTTTCTCCAATTCATCCAGCCATTCCTGCCTGATCTCAAAATGTTCCGGATCCTCAAAATAGCTGTCAATGGCCAGTCGATAGGCCTTGGTGACGCTGGCAGCATAGTGGACGCTCTTCATGCGCCCCTCAATCTTCAGGCTGTCCACACCGCTTTCAATGACATCCTTCAAATGAGGCAGCAGGCACATATCCTTGGAGTTCATGATGTAGCTGCCCCTGTCGTCTTCCTCAATGGGAAAGTACTTGCCGGGACGTGTTTCCTCCACCAGCGCATACTTCCAGCGGCAGGACTGGGCACAGGCGCCCCGGTTGGCATCCCTGCCCGTGAAATAGTTGCTGAGCAGGCAGCGTCCTGAGTAGGAAATGCACATGGCACCATGCACGAACATCTCCAGGTCTGCCTTGGTTTTCTCCCTGATGGTGCCGACTTCCTTAAGGCTCATCTCCCTGGCGAGCACCACCCTTTTCGCCCCCAGCTCATGCCAGGCGTTGACGGTAGCCCAGTTGGTATTGTTGGCCTGGGTGCTGATATGAAGTTCCATCTCCGGGATAACCTGCTGGCAAAGGCGGAAAAGTCCCAAATCAGCCACCAGCAGGGCGTCCGTGCCTATTTCAGCCAGATAGCGCAGATAGTCAGGCAAATCCTCTAAATCCGCATTATGAGGGAAGATATTCACCGTCACGTAGACCTTTTTGCCCAGACCGTGGGCAAATTCCATAGCTTCCTTGAGCTCATTCCTGGTGAAATTCCCCCCCAGGGCTCTGAGTCCGTAGGACTTGCCCCCCAAATACACAGCGTCTGCTCCGTAGAGCAGGGCCATCTTCATCTTCTCCATATTGCCGGCTGGGGCTAAAAGCTCCGGTTTCTTCAAAATCAAATTCTTTCCTCCGTCGTATCTATATAGGTAACGGCCAAACCGTCACCGTTTTCCAGTATTTCCGTTCTGAAGCCCGGGGTATGCTGTACCAGGTCAAGATACTCCCGCAATCTTTTCACAATGGTCTTATAGCGTCTGGGCGGTTTTTCCTTTCCAAGCACATAGCCGCGAAAGAGCACATTATCTGCCACGATTACCGCCTTTTCAGCCAACAGTGGCTGCACTTTGCGGAAATAGTCCACATACTGGCCCTTGGCAGCATCAATGAAGACGAAATCAAAGCCTTGCTGAGGAGGCACCAAACAAGATAGAATTTCTCCCGCATCGCCAATATGCAGTTCCATGCGCTCCCGATGGGGCGATTTCCCCCAATAGCTTTTGGCAGCCTCCGCCCTTTCCTCCGAAAGCTCCAGGGTGGTGATACGGATATCCTCCGCCCCATGGCATGCCAGCAGCAGGGCTGAGTAGCCGATGGCAGTGCCTATTTCCAGCACTCTGTGGGGCTTATTTTCTTCAATCAGGCGGATAAAGGCTTCCCTGCCCTTCTCGTTGATGATGGGCACCCGCTCCCTCTGGGCATAAGCCTCCATTTCCCGCAAAAGTTCGTCCAAATTCTTTCTTCCTTTATCCTATCGCACCTGATCCACTATAGCCAGGTGCTCCGCATAAGTATTCGAGTAGTGGTTATGTCCCTGGCGGTCTGCCACGAAATAGAGATAGTCCGTATCGGCAGGATAGAGCACCGCTTCAATAGCCGCCATGCCGGGACTGGCAATGGGCCCCGGGGGCAGTCCGTCATGCTGGTATGTGTTGTACGGCGAATCTATCTTCGTATCGGCAATGCTCACATCTTCCTTGGGGGCATCAAGCAAATACTGCAGGGTAGTATCCGACTGCAGGGGCATGCCAATGCGCAGCCGCTTGAAAAACACTTGGGCAATGATGGGCCTGTCTTCGTCATATCTGGCTTCTTTTTCTACCAGTGAGGCCAACGTAACCAAATCATAGATGGAAAGATGCATTTCCTCAGCCCTGTCCCGCAGTTTTTTCGTAAGCCGCTGGTCAAAATCCTGGGCCATCATATCCATGATATCCTTTTCCGACACATCTGAATGGATTTCGTAGGTGTCAGGAAAGAGGAACCCCTCTGCCGCATAGCGGGCATTTTCCCTGCGTTCTACATAGTCATAAGGAGCATAATCTTTAGCCAGCTTCAGGAATTTTTCCTCATCTGCCAGTCCCTCATGGGAAAGCCTCTCGGCGATTTCCTTGATGCCGAAGCCCTCGGGAATGGTGAACTTGATAGTGGTGGTTTCTCCGGAAATCAGCTTGGCAATCGCATCTTCTGTCTGCATGCCGGGATGCATAAGATACGTGCCAGCCTTAAATTTGTCCTGGAGGCCGCCGGTCTTCACCTGCCACCAGAAGGAAAACTTGCTGTCTATAATGCCATGTTCCAACAGCTGTCTGGCGATGGCATCAGCATCCATACCTGGCTTCACCGTGATATAAACCTTTTCCTGTGGGTCAAAGGCTGCCTGCCTGCTGCCATCCGTACCAAAGATAAGATACAGGAATACCATGGAAAAAGAAAGAAGGGCAATGGCAATGACTGCCCAGCGCTTCCAGGTCAGCTTATCTGACAGTTCCTCCAGTTTTTTCGTCCCCTCAGAGTCCTTCAGCCAGCCGCCAAATGCTTCAATATGCCCCATGATTCTGCCAAAGATATCCTCCGCTCCATCCTTAGGCAGCTTTGGTTCCATGCCCATCTCTCCCATCTTTACATGAAAGAGCCGCCATCCTTATGGATGGCAGCTCTCCTACCGTCTTAGCCCTTATTCCTTTTCAGCTTCATCTACTAATGCGTTGTAAGCCTTCTCTACAGCTTCAAACTCTTCGTCAGTGGGCTCAACGTATTCATCTTCACCATCATCGCCTTTGATGATCTTGGCGATAATCACATCCTCATCATCTTCACAGCCACAGCCGCAACCGCAGCCATGCTCGTGCTCATCATCATGGATGCCTACCAGAAGAGCATATTTCTGGTCACCTACAGGAATGATCATTTCTTCCTGGTAGTAGTACTCGTTGCCATCTTCATCTTCGAAGCAGACAACTTTTTCTTCTTCCTGCATATCTTTTTCTTTATCGGACATGATAATCACCTCTCCTATTCTAAATCCAATACCTGCATTTTAACGTAATCAAAACCTGCTTGTCAACCCTTGCGGGCCTGGGGACTGTCAAGGAACCCCTGCAGGATAAACACAGCTGCCATCTTGTCAATGACCTTTCTGCGCTTTCTGCGGGACACATCTGCCTCAAGCAGGGAACGGGTGGCCGCTACCGTAGAAAGGCGTTCATCCCAGAAAAACACTTCCGTATCGGGGTAAGTCTTCTGTACCTCTGCCATGAATTCTTTCACAAATTCACACCGTTCTCCTTCGGTGCCATTCATATTCTTGGGATAGCCTGAAACCAAGGATTTCGTCTCATACTGCTCCATCAGTTCTCCCAGGCGCCTGATATCCGACTCCATATCCGTACGGCGGATGGTCTCCACGCCCTGTGCCGTAAGCCCTAAGAGATCACTGGCTGCAATGCCTATGGTACGGTCGCCGATATCAAGTCCTAAATATCTCTTCATTCTTTCTTCTCCAGATAAGCGCGCACCAACTCTTCCAGCAGCTCATCTCTCTCCAGGGAGCGAATCTTGCTGCGGGCATCATTGTGGCTGGTAACATAAGCGGGGTCCCCGGAGAGAAGGTAGCCTACCAGCTGATTGATGGGATTGTACCCCTTTTCCTCCATGGCGGCACAAGCATTGCGGATAACCGTCTCTGCCTTGTTTTCATCATTGCCGAACTTGAACATCATTGTTTCCTGACTAACCATATCCATACCTGCCTTCCTGTCAAAAACACTCTTATGGGTATTTTACCACAAACAGACCGCTTATGACAAAGCGGCCTGAAGAATCTTATAAAAGAAAATTCCTGCCAGAACAGGTACAAAAATCATCAGCACGTTGTCACAGAAGTTCTCCAAAATACATCCTGAGCACATTTGGGATTTCCAGATCCCAGGTCCCGGCACCATAGGCGATGCTTTCTGTCTTGAAATTTACCGGCAGGCTTTCCTCATAAGAGGCCAGGCTCTTCAGGAACGCAGCTCCTGTAGGAGTTGTCAGTTCTCTCTCAGCCCCCTTGTGATAAGTTGGCAATCCTAATAGCAATTCTGCCGTGGCAGGCGCAGGCACAGGTATCAGGCCGTGAGCACAACGCACAAAACCGCTGCCGGTATTGATGCGTGATACCAGGACTTTTTCAATATCAAGATATTCCAGGCAGATAGCGCTGCCCACAATATCCACGATGGAATCCAAAGCCCCCACTTCATGGAAAACAACATCATCGACATTCATGCCATGGATCTTTCCTTCAGCCGCAGCCAGAGTCCCAAAGATCCCGCAACTGAGGTCCCTGACCTTCTCTGTCAAGCCCGACCCTCTTATCAATTTGCAGATTTCCCCCCAGGAATGGTGATGATGCCCATCCTCATGGGATCCGTCCCGCCCATGCTGTTCTTTCGTCAGCACTTCCACATACACGGCGGCAATGCCGTTCTTGCTCACCGTATTCGCCTTTAGTTCATATTCATCATGAAGCCCCAATTCCTGCAGCTCATCATTCAGATATTCAAAAGGGACCCCGCTTTGCAGGAACGCTCCCAGCAGCATATTGCCGCTGATGCCGGAAAAACAGTCCAAATATATCGCCTTCATGATTCACCTGCCTACGCACTCAGCCAAAAGTGCCTGCACACTGTAAACATCGGCATCTTTGCTGAAGGTATACACCAGCGGCTCTGTGCCCATGCTGGCTACCCAGATCTTCAGTTCCGCCTCCAGGTCGAAGTGGCCTGCTGACTCTACTGCAAAATGACGGATGCTCTTATAGGGAATGGAATGGTATTCCACTTTCTTGCCGGTGGCTCCCTGTATATCTACCAAAATCAGCCTGAAATCAGTAAAGATCATCAGGTCCCTGACCCATTGGTATGCCTGGAGGACTTCCTCATTCTTCCCCAACAGTTTGCCGTAGTCTTCCTTTACCTCTTCAACACTTGTCTTAGCCGCGTTGCCCATAAGCCCGCTGAAAAGTCCCATCTTATCTGCCTCCCTTTCTGTGTATATGGTATGAATTCGCTTCACTAAGGCAAAAAACCTGCTCCCTGCCGCGAAATACTCCGGCAGGAAGCAGGTTCTGTCAGGATAGGACCGCCTTCTCAGCAATTATTCTTGCCAACACGAGGCGGGGCAGGAAGAATGACAAAATCCTCCCCGGACTGCCCTCTTGCTTTCAGCAGCAGGGCTATGAGCAAGTTCAGCACAAAGCAGCCAGCAAAGAAATACAAGGTTGCACCATAACCGCTGGTGCTTTCCCTGAACACAGCAATAAGCGTGGGGCCTGCCAGGCCAGCCATCCCCCAGGCAGTGAGGATGCGGCCGTGTATGGCGCTGAGCTGACGGGTACCAAAGAGGTCAGAAAGATACGCCGGCATGCAGGAAAAACCACCCCCATAGCAGGTGATGATCAAAAATACCAAAGCCTGGAACATCAGTGCCTCATTTGTCTGAGCCAAAAGACCAAAAGCCAGGATCTCTATGGCAAAGAACAGGGCATAGGTAACAGCGCGGCCCAGGAAATCTGAGATGCTGGACCAGAAAATGCGCCCTGCTCCATTGAGGAGGCCGATAATGCCTACCATGGAAGCTGCCTCAGAAGCCTCCATGCCAACTACCTCCTGAGCCATGGGTGAAGCCACTGCCAAAAGACCGATGCCGCAGGTGATATTCACGAAGAAGATCCACCAAAGTGCCCCAAACTGCCAGGTCTTCACAGCTTCCGGAGCAGTAAGTCCATGCTGTCTCTGGCTTATCTGATGCTTCGGAACTTCCAGAACAGGCGGCTTCAGATAAAGGGAGGAAGCCGCCATCACGACCATATAAGAAAGCCCCATGATGATGAAATTATTGACCAGGCCATAAACTGCGGAAAGGTGCTGCATCAAAGGCCCGGCCAACAGGGCAGCAAAGCCGAAGCCCATGATGGCAAGTCCCGTAGCAAATCCCCTGTGGCCGGGGAAATACTTCACCAGCGTAGACACTGGCGTGATATAGCCCACTCCCAGCCCCACACCGCCGATGCAGCCATAAAAAAGATACAGCAGGGGCAGGCTGTGCAGATAAATAGCCAGGGCTGTTCCCAGCATGCCAGCACCAAAGAAGCAAGTAGCAAGCAGACCGCTTTTCCTGGGACCAATTTTCTCCACGAAACTGCCCAGGAATCCTGCAGAAAGGCCAAGGAAGAGGATGGCAATAGAGAACACCCAGGTGACTTCCTTCAAGGTTGCTCCCATTTCCATCATCATGGGCTTGGTGAGCACACTCCAGGCATAGACGCTGCCAATGGAGATGTGAAGACCGATGGCAGACAGGGCAATGAGCCAGCGATTTCTCATAGGAAACCTTCCTTTCACGAAACTCAAGAAGCTCTGCCCCAAAAACTCAAAGGATTTCTGCCAACACGCAAAAGACCGCCTGGGCAGGAACTTCTCGCCCAGACGGTCGGCTTGTAAAGCTTCCCACGGCATGCAGTGAACTCTGCTGAACCGTCAGCCATGGAAAGCCTGTATGCTGTTTTCGCTATCAGTATATCATCAAAGGCAAAAAATAGCAATCAAATTTTGCTGCCTGGAAGGGTCAATCACCCCTGCATTCTTTCCAGGGCCCTGTGGGCGATATCTTTGCGGTACTGCACACCCTGGAAATGGATCTTCTCCACTCCTGCATAAGCCTTATCCACAGCTGCCTTGATATTCTCAGCCTCTGCCACCACGCCCAGCACACGGCCGCCGCTGGTGACAATCTTGCCGTCTTTTTCTGCCGTACCGGCATGGAAAACCATGGTGCCTGCCGCTTCAGCTTCCTCCAGGCCATGGATAGGCGCACCCTTCATATAGCTGCCGGGATAGCCGCCGGAAGCCAGCACTATGCAGACAGCCGCCCCGTCGGACCACTGGATTTCCTGCTGGTCCAGTTTTCCCTCGCAGCAGGCCAGCATGATTTCCGCCAGATCGCTCTTCAAGAGCGGCAGCACCACCTGGGTCTCCGGGTCGCCAAAACGGGCGTTGAACTCCACCACCTTGGGACCTTCTGCCGTAATCATCAGGCCGGCATAGAGGCAGCCCTTGTAGGGACGACCCTCGGCCTTCATGCCTGCGATGATGGGCTTCAGCACCTTCTCAACAGCAATCTCCACCATGTCAGGAGTCATGACCGGTGCGGGAGCATAGGTGCCCATACCGCCTGTGTTGGGGCCCTTGTCCCCGTCATAGGCCCGCTTGTGGTCCTGGGAGCTGATCATGGGGACGATGGTCTCGCCGTCTGTGAAGGCCAGCAGCGAAGCTTCCTCTCCCACCATGCACTCCTCAATGACCACGCGGCTGCCTGCATTGCCGAAGGAATTTCCTTCCATGATATTGTTGACGGCGGAAATAGCTTCCTCCACCGTCTGGGCTACCACTACCCCCTTTCCGGCTGCCAAACCGTCTGCCTTGATGACAATGGGAGCCCCCTGATCCTTCACATAGTCACGGGCTTCCTCGGCCTTGGTGAAGACCTTGAATTTGGCCGTGGGAATGTGATATTTTTCCATCATGGCCTTGGCAAAGGATTTGGAACCCTCCAGCTCTGCCGCTGCCTGACTGGGGCCAAAGGCGGGAATGCCAGCTTCCTCCAGAGCATCCACCAGGCCACGGGTAAGTGGCGCCTCCGGCCCTACCACTGCCATGTCAATAGCTGCCTGCTGGGCAAAGGCCACGATCATCTCGTTGTTGTCCAGGGAAATGCCCTCTACGCACTGGGCTACCTTCGCCATGCCAGGATTGCCGGGGATAGCGAAAATCTGCTCCACCCTGGGGCTCTGGGCAAGTTTCCAGGCCAGGGTGTGCTCACGGCCGCCGCCGCCGATTACCAGGATATTCATGCCTTCTCCCCCTGTTTGATGACCTTGGCCAGATAATCCTTGATAGCCGTATCATAGTCGGCAGTATGGGCAAAAGCTTCCTGAGCCAGTTCCATGCGCAGGCTGTCGCTGACTTCGCCGTCGGCTTCCACCTGAGCTGCCACCTCCTCATAGCGGGCAGGGTTGGTGACAATGGTGACGAACTTGAAGTTCTTGGCAGCTGCACGGATCATGGCAGGACCGCCGATATCGATGTTTTCAATAGCTTCAGCCAACTCCACACCGGGCTTGGCAATAGTCTCCTTGAAGGGATAGAGGTTCACCACCACCAGGTCGATGCCCTTGATGCCATGCTCCTGCATCTGATTGAGGTGCTCCTGATTGTCACGAACAGAAAGGATGCCGCCGTGGATAAAGGGATTCAGGGTCTTGACCCTGCCATCCATGATCTCGGGGAAGCCCGTCACATCGCTCACATAGGTCACGGGAATGCCCGCTTCCTTGATAGACTTCATAGTGCCGCCGGTGGAGATGATTTCCACCCCTGCAGCATGAAGCCTTTTAGCCAGTTCCACAACACCATTCTTATTGGAAACGCTGATCAGCGCGCGCTTGATTTTCATTTAAGCCTTTTCTCCTTCTATGATATGCACATGACGACCTTCAACCTTGAGCCTGCCTTCGCAGTAAAGCTGTACGCATTTGGGGTAGATGATATGTTCCTGTTCCAGCACCCGTGCCCCCAGAGTTTCTTCCGTATCCCCCGGCAGCACCGGCACAGCGGCCTGCATGATGATGGGACCCGAATCCGTCCCCTCATCCACAAAGTGCACCGTGCAGCCGCTGACCTTCACGCCGTAGGCCAGCACATCCCTGTGGGCATGGGCCCCCGGGAAACTTGGCAGGAGTGCAGGGTGTATGTTCATGATGCGCCCTGCAAAATGCCTGACAAAAAGCGGCGTCAGGATGCGCATGAAGCCTGCCAGCACCACCAGGGTGACTCCGGCTTCCTCCAACTCCTTGATGAGAGCTTCCTCAAAAGGCTCCCGCCCCTCGTAATGCTTGCGATTCACACATACCGCCTTGATGCCGGCCTTCCTGGCCCTTTCCAGCGCAAAGGCCTCAGGCTTGTCTGCAAGGACAACGGCAACCTCTGCCTCTACCTCTCCGCGGCCGATGGCATCAATGATGGACTGCAGGTCCGTGCCCCGGCCTGAGCAGAGGACTCCCAGTTTTTCCTTCTCAGCCACGGAACACCCCGCCTTTGATGGTCACATCGTGATTGCCCTTCACTACCCGGCCAATCTCATAAACCGTCTCGCCCCGGGCAGCCAGGAAAGCTTCAATCTTCTCAGCCTCATCTATGCTGGCAATGAGCACCATGCCAATGCCCATGTTGAAGGTACGGTACATCTCAGGCCAGTCCACATTGCCCCACTGCTGCAGCAGCTTGAAAATGGGAGGCACCTGCCAGGCTTCGGCATTGACTTCCACAGCCAGTCCCTCTGGCAGGGCACGGGGAATATTGTCGTAGAAACCGCCGCCGGTGATATGCACCAAACCGTGCAGGTCGAATTCCTTCAGCAGGGGCAGGCAGGACTGGGGATAGAGGCGGGTGGGAGTCAGTAGCTCCTCGCCGATGGTCTTGCCCAGTTCCTCAATATACTCATCGCCCTTGAAGCCCTTGTGCTCAAAGACAATCTTGCGCACCAGGGAGTAGCCGTTGGAATGGACGCCAGAGCTGGGCAGTCCCAGCAGGATATCCCCTTCTTTGACCTTCTCAGAGGTAATCAGCTTGGATTTTTCCACCACGCCTACGGCAAAGCCGGCAATGTCATACTCACCTTCAGGGTAGAAGCCGTTCATTTCAGCCGTCTCACCGCCAATCAGGGCGCAGCCGGACTCGCGGCAGGCGCTGGCCACACCCTTCACCACATCTGCCACCTGCTCGGGATCAAGCTTGCCCACAGCCAGGTAGTCCAGGAAAAAGAGTGGCTCGGCCCCCTGCACCAGGATATCGTTCACGCACATGGCCACCGCATCCTGGCCGATGGTATCATGCTTGTCCAGCATGAAAGCCAGGCGCAGCTTGGTGCCCACACCGTCCGTGCCGGATACCAGCACAGGCTCCTTGTAATTTGCCGCCTGCAGGGCAAAAAGCCCGCCAAAGCCGCCCAAATCCCCCAACACCTCAGGACGATAGGTGGCCTTCACGCTGTCTTTGATAAGCTGTACGCTGCGGTTACCAGCATCAATATCCACGCCTGCATCTTTATATGTAAGTTTCTCAGTCATTGGCAATCAAAAACTCCTCTAATGCTCAAGTTTCAGCTATCCACGAAAAATCGTCATCCTCAGCACTTGGGATGCTCAAAGACATATTTGCTGTTGCCAGCGGGCTTTTCCCCATCTTCAATGGGATAAGCCTTGTTGAAGCAGGCATAGCACATATCCTCAGGATGCACATCCATCATGCACTTCTTCAACCCCTCCAGGGAAAGGAAATGCAGGGAATCGGCGCCAATGAACTGGCGGATCTCCTCCACGCTCTTGGTGGCGGCGATGAGTTCCTTGCGAATGGAAGTATCTATGCCATAGTAACAGGGATAACCAATGGGAGGACTGGAAACGCACATGTGCACTTCTTTTGCTCCCGCATCCTTCAGCATTTTCACGATCTTGCCGCTGGTGGTGCCGCGCACGATGCTGTCGTCCACCATGATGACGGACTTGCCCTTCACAGCAGCGCTGATGGCGTTGAGCTTCAGCTTCACTGCCGTATCGCGCTTCTTCTGGGTGGGCTGGATAAAGGTGCGGCCGATATAGCGGTTCTTGATGAGCCCTTCCATGAAGGGAATGCCTGACTCGTAGGCAAAGCCCGTGGCAGCCGTGGTGCCGGAATCGGGCACGGAGATGACCACATCACCCTTGAAACCGGACTCCCTGGCCAGCTGCCTGCCCATCATGAAACGGGCTTCGTGTACGCTCTGGCCGTCAATGACAGAATCAGGACGGGCAAAGTAGATGTATTCAAAAACGCAGGACGCTTTCTTCTCCTCGGTGGCAAAGGGGAAGGATTTCACCCCTTCATCATCGATTACCACCATCTCTCCGGGCAGGATATCGCGGATAAACTCCGCCCCCACCACGTCCAGACCGCAGCTCTCGGAAGAGAGGATATAGCTGCCTTCCTCGGTCTTGCCCAGGCAAAGAGGACGGAAGCCCTGAGGGTCACGAGCCCCGATGAGCTTGGATTCCGTCATGATGGTAAGGCAGTAAGCCCCCTTGATCTGCTTGAGGCTCTCGATGATCTTTTCCTCAATGGTCTCCTGACGGGAGCGGGCAATGAGATTCACAAAGACCTCGGAATCAATGGAAGTCTGAAAAATGGTGCCCTGCTCCTCCAGATCAGCCCGGATAGCAGCAGCATTGGTCAGGTTGCCGTTATGAGCCAGGGCAATCTTGCCTCTGGCGTAATTCACCAGCAAAGGCTGGGTGTTGGCCAGCAGGCTGGAGCCCGTGGTGGAATAACGGACATGGCCAATGGCAATGGTCTGATTCTCCATGTGGGGAACCTGATGGCGGAAAACTTCGTTCACCAGGCCCATGCCACGGGAAACATCCATCCAGGCACCATCCGTAATGGCAATGCCGGCACTTTCCTGGCCGCGGTGCTGCAGGGCATACAGACCAAGATAGGTCATGGTAGATACGTCTTCTGTGCGTGAATAAACGCCGTAGACACCGCATTCCTCATGCCACTGGGGTTTTAATGCGCAGTCATTTTCATACATGTTCTACAGTTCTCTCTTTCAAATAATACAAAAACAGTCCGCCAGCGCGCAGCTTAAAGCTGTGCAGCTACACGGGCTGCCTTCTTCTCTACACCTTGTACCATTTCCTCGCGATAATCAGCCAGCTTCTGCTGGAGGGCGGCATCAGCCACAGAAAAAATCTCCACTGCCAGGATAGCTGCATTCTTGGCGCCATTGACTGCCATAGTCGCTACCGGCACGCCAGAGGGCATCTGCACAGTGGAAAGCAGGGCATCCATGCCGTTCAGAGGAGTAGCATTGATGGGCACACCAATAACAGGCCTGGTGGTATAGCTTGCCACCACTCCGGCCAGATGGGCAGCCGCTCCTGCCGCCACAATGAACACACCTACGCCGTCCTCGACAGCCTTGGTGACGAAATTGCGGACCTTGTCCGGGGTGCGGTGGGCAGATGCTACTTCCACCACGGGCTCAATGCCAAACTGCTTCAGAACCTCTACTGCAGGCTTCAGGATTGGCCAGTCGGAATCACTGCCCATCAGAATAGCTGTCTTCACTTCGCTCCGCCTCCTTCAATATATGCACATACCGCAGGACCGGGTGCCCCGGTCCCACAGTCATTCTCTCAAGTTTCTCAGTTGAAATCCTTGCCAGTCAGCATCTTATAGGCTTCCTTGTACTTGGCAATAGTTTTGTCAATGATGTCCTGGGGAAGCTTATAGCCCTTGTCAGGATTAGCCTTCAGCCAGTCACGAACGAACTGCTTGTCATAGGAAGGCTGTCCATGGCCTGCTTCATAGCCTTCAAGAGGCCAGAAACGGGAGCTGTCGGGAGTCAGCATCTCGTCACCAATGACGATGTTGCCCTCCTCGTCCACGCCGAACTCAAACTTGGTATCAGCGATGATGATGCCCTTGGACTTGGCGTACTCGGCGCACTTCTTGTAGATGGCAATGGTGTAGTCGCGGATTTTCTCCACATATTCCTGACCATGGCCGGGGAAGACTTTCTCTACGCAGGCTGCGCCCTGCTCCAGGGTTACGTTCTCGTCATGGTCACCCAGTTCAGCCTTGGTGCTGGGGGTGAAAATGGGCTCAGGAAGCTGCTGGGACTCTTTGAGACCGGCAGGCAGCTTGATACCGCAGACAGTGCCGTTTTCCTGATAGCTTTCCCAGCCGCTGCCGGTGATGTAGCCACGCACAATGCATTCCATGGGAATCATCTTGAGTTTCCGGCACTTGGTAGTGCGTCCCTGGAACTCATCCTTCTGGAAGAACTCCGGCAAATCTGCCGTGTCCGTGGAAAGCACATGGTTCGGCAGGATATCGCTGGTGAAATCAAACCAGAACCTGGACATCTGGGTGAGGATAGCACCCTTGTCCGTAATATCGTTCTCAAGGATATGGTCAAAGGCCGAAATGCGGTCAGTGGCCACCAATACCAGGCTATCATCCAGGTCATAGATTTCGCGGACCTTGCCGGATTTGAACGGTTTGTACTCTTTCATGAGCTTAGATCGTCTCCCCTTCTCTAATGAGTGATTAACTTGGCTACTCTCCCATAATATATGCAAATCCATTCTCTGTCAATAAAAAGGGACATATGTCCTTGCATTCAAAAATCGTCTGACAAATAAAACTTTACAGCAAAAAAGGACGCCCTCAGGCGTCCCCAGAAAATCATGATATTCCTACTGTTCTTCAAACTGATCCTTGCCTACGCCGCACAAGGGGCAGACAAAATCCTCCGGCAAATCCTCGAACTTCACGCCGGGAGCCAGGTCGTAATCCGCATCTCCCTTTGCCTCATCGTAAATCCAGCCGCATACTGAGCAAACCCATACCTTCATAACAGGCCCTCCTATTCAGATACCATCAACAGACTTTCTTTAATTGGTATCTTCTTCATAGAGAGGTCTTATTCCTGCCTGGTCAGGGCAGTTATCTGCTCAAAATAACTATAAGGCACCTGCATCCTGCCCTCAATCCCTGTTCCCAGTTCAATGCCGGGGCGGTTCGTGCCATGGAAGTCCGTGCCGCCGGTGGGCAGCAGGCTGTACTTGTCTATCATATAGGCGGCAAAAGCCTCGTCCTCGGCGGTGTAGTTGGGATAAAAACGCTCCATGCCGTCCAGCCCCATCTCATGCAGGCGCAGGATAGCCTGCTCCTGCTCGTGGCGTTCAAGCCCCTTTAGACCGATAGCCTTATGGAAATGAGCCAGGGACGTAACTGCCCCTGCTTCGTGAAGCAAAGGCAGGGCTTCCTCAGCAGTGATATTGACATTTATCCCCAGTTCCCTGGCAGCAGGGTCAAGGAAATTGTCCCAGATGGGCTGGGCCCTTTCATACATGTGCAGAGATACCATGAAGCGCATGAGGGCATACCTGTCCACATTGCCTCTGGCAAAGGGACGCACTTTCTCCAGGGAAATGTCAATGCCCTTATCCCGGACAAAATCTATCATCTCAGGAATCCTGGCTTCCTTGATGCCGCGCACTTTCTGATAGAGTTTTCGGAAGGAAGGGTGCTCAGGGTCAAAGCCCAGGCACACGATATGCACCTTATGGCTCTCAAAATCAGCGCTGAGCTCCATGCCGTTGATAAAGCCCACACCGCAGGAAGCAGCAGCCTCAGCCGCCTCCTGGCACCCCAGCATGCTGTCGTGGTCCGTCAGGGCAAAGGCCGCCACCCCCCGCTCTTTTGCCAGCTCAGCCAGCCCTGCGGGGCTGTAGCTGCCATCTGAAATATAGGAATGCACATGCAGGTCAATTATCTTCTCCAACTTGATTGTCCTTTCCCTTGCCCTCTATCAGCTTCTGCTGCATGAGGAAAAAATTATGCACGGCCTCTGCTGCAGGCCTGTTCATGCCGGGAGCAGAGGCCAGTTCCTCCACTCCCGCCGCCTTGATTTTTGCCAAACTGCCGAAATGAGCCCAAAGGGCCTGCCTGCGCTTGGGGCCGATGCCTACGATATGGTCCAGCACAGACACCATATTGCGCTTGCCTCGAAGTTTCCTGTGATAAGTGATGGCAAAGCGGTGAGCTTCATCACGGATGCGCTGGATAAGGTAGAGTGCCTGGCTGTGCCGCGGCAGCACCACGGGTTCGCTCTCACCTTCCCTGAATACCAGTTCAAACTGCTTGGCCAGACCTACCACCGGCACCTGCAGATGCCCTGCCTGCTGCCTGATGATTTCCAAAGCAGAGGAAAGCTGTCCCTTGCCGCCGTCAATGACGATAAGATCCGGCAGTTCTTCCTCTGGCAGCCCCACATAACGGCGGGTGGTGACCTCCCTCATGGAAAGGAAGTCATCAGGCTTGCCTTCGGTGCTCTGGATCTTGAAGCGGCGGTAGTCCTCCTTTTTGGGCAGCCCGCCTTCGAAGACCACCATGGAAGCCACAGTTTCGGAGCCCTGTATATGGGAAATATCGAAACATTCCATGCGGTTGGGCAGCTTCGACAATCCCAGGTACTGCCCCAGTTCCCGCACCGCTCCCATGGTCTGCTCATTGGCCTGCTTGAGCTTGGCTGCCTCGTCCTGCAGGTATTTCTCGGCATTGCTGGCGGCCATGGAGACGATGTCCCGCTTGGTGCCGCGCTGGGGACGGATAAGATGCACCTGGGCCTTGCCCTTCTTCTCCGTCAGCCATTCTTCCAGCAGCAGCTGCTCCTCAGCAGGAATCTCCAAAGGAAGCAGTATCTCCCGCGGCACGAAGGCAGCTCTATGATAATACTGCTGCATGAAAGCCAGCAGTATATCTTCATCCTTTTCTTCCTCGCTGCCTCCCAGCAGGAAATGCTCCCGGCCTATCATCTTGCCGCTGCGTATGAAGAAAATCTCCACGCAGACACCCATTTCAGAGCGGGCCAGTCCGATGGCATCCTGGTCCCCCGCCCCCGTGATGATATTCTGCTTTTCCGCCACCTTCTGCACAGCCAGCAGCTGGTCGCGCAGCCTGGCAGCCAGCTCGAAATTATAATCCTCTGCTGCCTTTTCCATGCGGAAAGTGAGCTCCTTTTCCACCTCATCCGTGCGGCCTTCCAAAAACAGCAGCACCGCCTTGATCATAACCCGATAGTCTTCTTCAGAGACGTTTCCCACACAGGGAGCCAGGCAGCGCTTGATATGGAATTCCAAACAGGGCCTGTCCTGCAGGTGCTTGCAGGTACGCAGGGGAAACAGCCTGCGCAAAAGCTTCAGGCTGTCCTTCACAGCCGTGGCATTGGTATAGGGACCGAAATAGCGGGAGCCATCCCTGGTCAGCCGGCGGGTGATGAAAACACGGGGAAACTCCTCCTGCACCGTGACCTTCACATAGGGATAGCTTTTGTCATCCTTGAGGCTGATATTGTAATGGGGGCGGTGCTTCTTGATGAGGTTGCATTCCAGGATCAGAGCCTCCACCTCAGTGCCGGTCATGATGGTCTCAAAATCCGCAATATGGGATACCATGGCCCGCACCTTGGGAGAGTGGTTCTTATTGCTCTGGAAATACTGCCGTACCCTGTTCTTCAGCACCACGGCCTTGCCTACATAGATAATCCTGCCCTGTTCGTTCTTCATAAGGTAGACCCCGGGGCTGTCCGGCAAAAGCTTCAGTTTTTCTTCCACTATTTCAGTCATTTTCTGTTACTCCAGTACATAGGCACGAACAGCAAATACGTGCAAAGCAAGGGCAAAACAGCTTACTTTTCCCTTAGTTCTGCAACGTCTCTTTCCCGATCTGCTTCAGTCTGAGGTCCGGATATGAACATTGCATCACCAAAAGAGAAGAACCGGTATTTATCTTCCACTGCCGTCTTGTAAGCCTCCAAAATAAATTTGCGGTTCGCAAAAGCACTTATCAGCATAATCAAAGTGGACTTGGGCAGGTGGAAATTGGTGATGATAGCGTCTACGATCTTGAAGTCATAGCCGGGATAGATGAAGATCTGGGTCCAGCCGCTCTTGCCTGCAATCTCATTTTTGGCCGTGGCGGCAGATTCCAGGGTGCGGATAGAAGTAGTGCCCACGGCGATGACACGGTGCCCAGCTTCCTTGGTCTGCTTGATCAGGTCTGCTGTCTCCTGGGGAATGGAATAATATTCCTTGTGCATCTCATGTTCTTCGATTTTTTCCGTGCTGACGGGACGGAAAGTGCCCAGACCTACATGAAGGGTCACAAAGCCCAGGTTGATGCCCATGTCCTTCAGTTCCTGCATCTGTTCCTTGGTGAAGTGCAGGCCTGCCGTGGGAGCGGCAGCGGAACCCTCCTCACGATTGTAAACCGTCTGGTAGCGTTCCTTATCCTCCAGCTTCTCATGGATATAGGGCGGCAGAGGAGTCTCTCCCAGCCTGTCAAGGATCTCTTCAAAAATGCCGTCAAACTTGAATTCCACAATGCGGCCGCCGAAGTCCGTATGGTCAGTAACCACGCAGGAAAGTTCCTCACTGAATTCAATCTCGTTGCCGGGGCGGGCCTTCTTGCCGGGCTTCACCAGAGTTTCCCAATGGGTGGCATCTATGCGGCGCAGCAGGAAGACCTCCACCTTGCCCCCAGTCTGGGCACGATGGCCAATCAGGCGAGCAGGCAGCACGCGGGTGTCATTGAAGATAAGGGTATCACCGGGCACCAAAAATTCCTTGAGGTCGTAGAAATGCTTATGCTGGATAGATTTATCCTGAGGGTTCAGTACCATGAGCCGGGAGGCATTGCGTGGCTCTATGGGAGTCTGGGCAATGCGCTCTTCCGGCAGGTCGTAGTCAAAATCTGATAATAACATGCTTAAAATCCTTCTTTTCCGTGAATCAAGTCAGTATAGTTTTTTCAGCGCCGTATGCTGATAGTAATGCTTCAGTATATCCCGATAACCCTTTCCCGCTTCTGCCCATTTCTTTGCTCCCCATTGGGAAAGTCCCAGGCCGTGGCCCCAGCCATATCCTTCTACCGTGACCTGCTTGTGGCTCATCTTCATATCGAACATGGTGCTGCGCAGCCCCAGCAGGCTGCGCAGGTCATTGCCGCTGACTGCGGCCCTGCCCTTGCTGCCCACGAAGACCACCTGCTTTACCCTGCCGGAAACGGTGCGGTCCTTGCTGCTCTGGCCTATCTTGAGGCTGGACAGCTCTATTCTCTTCAAGTCGCCTATGTCCTTATGGCTGCTCTTGCCAGCCAGGGAAGCCACACGCTCAGCTGTGAAGGTATTCTTCCAGGGCTTGGTATACTTCTCCTTCTCCTCCACTGCCCGGAGATAGGGCAGTTTGCTGCCCCAGACATCTTCGCTGTTTTCCGTCATGCCGCCGGAATCAGTATGGAAAAGAGCATCAATGAGCTGGCCTTGATAAGTCAGCACTTCCCCTACCGTAGCTTCAATGGCCTTATCGGCAGCCGCCTTTTCCGACTTCCGGCCCAGATACTGCTGGCAGTGGTTATTGGCGCAGAGGTCAAAGCCCTCCCCCTCATGGCGCTTGCGATTTTCCAAAGCATAAGTGCGAGCCGCTATTGCCTGGGCTTTCAAAGCCTCGGCGGGCCAGTCAGTGGGCATTTCCTCGGGAACTACCCCCTTCAGATAATCTTCCGTATCCACCACATTGATGAGGGCCAGCTTGCCGTGCCTGACCATGATTTTGGCCGTTCCTCTGTAATCTTTTTGGCTCAAAGTAAAAACATAATCTTTCACATCAGGTGCAGCTTTGATGAAAAGCCCTTCCCCGTTATTCTTCAATTTTTTGCCATTGACTGAAAAATGGCTGCCGCCATGGGTAATGGAAAGCTGGCTTCCTGCGGGCAAGGTCAAAGCTGGTTTTTTCGCATTCCCCTCAAAAACCTGGCTCTTGCAAGGCAGCTTGAGAGTAAGGGCCTCCTGACCATCTATCAGGCCAATGGAAAGCTGTGGCTGCCAGGCCGCCTCTGCAGGCGTCAAGGCAAAGCAGGAAAACAGGCAGGCTAAAGCAAGAACATTTTTTTTCATAAGGCTCCTCCTTCTCCCAAAGCAGCAGCGGCTTCCAGCCGGGCACGTTTTTTGGCCTTGTTTTCCTTTTTCCGTGCCTTGCGGATAGCCTTGGAATATCTCTCTTCTTCAGAAAAAATGCAGCCGCAGTAGGGCTGGCGGTAAAGCTCCAGTTCCTGGCTGATGTCAATGCCCTCCTGCCAGCCGGGACGGAAATCCTCATAATAGAATTTCACGCCGTAGACATCGGCAAAATGCTCTGCTGTGCGGCGCATGAGGTCATGCTGCTGGTAAATGCTGTAAAAAAGCGTGGAGGTAAAGGCTTCAAAGCCCTGCTCTGCGGCAAATTTGGCAGCCTGCTCCAGACGCCAGGTGTAGCACATGGTACAGCGCCCGTTGGGCTCCGTTTCCGCTATCAGCGCCCTTTTCAGGAAGTCACGCAGGCGGTATTCCTCGTCTGTATGGATTTCCAGCTGCACTTTTTCCGCAAACTCTTTGGCGGCCTTCAAGCGCATTTCCCACTCTTTGTAGGGGTGGATATTGGGGTTGAAGAAATAGCCTACGGGCTCAATGCCCTCTTCCCGCAGCTTCTTCACGGGATAGCAGGAACAGGGACCGCAGCACATATGCAGGAGAAGCCTCATCGTCTCACCTCAATCTTTAATCTGTGGGATAGGGAATCCCCAAATGTTCATACCCTGCCCGGGTGACTACACGCCCCCTGGGTGTACGGTTGATAAAACCCAGCTGGATAAGGAAGGGCTCGTATACGTCTTCGATGGTATCCGTAGTCTCGCTGATGGCAGCAGCCAGGGTATCCAGACCCACAGGACCGCCAGCGAATTTCCTGATCATGGTATTCAGCATGCGCCTGTCTGTGTGGTCAAGTCCCACCTCATCCACTTCCAGCATGCGCAGGGCCTTGTCCGCAATCTCATCGGTGATGATGCCCTGCCCCTCTATCTGCGCCACATCACGGACCCGCTTCAGCAGGCGGTTGGCAATGCGGGGGGTGCCGCGGGAACGGCGGGCTATTTCCAGCGCCCCCTGGTCCTCGATGGGAATCTCCAAAATCTCAGCGGCCCGCTTCACAATATGCACCAGTGAATCCGGCGTATAGTATTCCAAACGGGAAATGACACCGAAGCGGTCCCGGAGAGGAGGTGCCAGGGCTCCTGCCTTGGTGGTAGCCCCTATCAGGGTGAAGGGGGCAATATCCAGCCGGATAGAGCGGGCACTTGGCCCCTTGCCGATGATGATATCCAGGGCATAGTCCTCCATGGCGGAGTACAACACCTCTTCCACACTGCGGGAAAGCCTGTGGATCTCATCGATAAAAAGCACATCTCGTTCCTGCAGATTGGTAAGCAGCGCTGCCAGGTCCCCCTGTTTCTCGATGGCGGGACCGGAGGTCTGGCGGAAATTGACCCCCAGCTCATTGGCGATGATGCCGGCCAGGGTAGTCTTGCCCAGTCCCGGGGGGCCATAGAGCAGCACATGGTCCAGGGCATCCCCACGGTTCAGGGCTGCCCTGATGAAAATATCCAGATTGTTCTTGGCCTTGTCCTGGCCTATGTATTCACTGAGCTTCCGGGGGCGCAGGCTGTACTGCCAGTCGTCTGCCATCTGCTCCCCCATGGAGACGATGCGGCTGTCCTCCAGGCTCATATCATTGAAATCTTCCACTGTTCCCCTCCTTAGGCTCTGCTCAAGAATTTAAGGGCCAGCTTGATGATCTCGGCAGAATCCTTGCCTCTGGCGGCCTGTTTCAGGGCCGGAGTGATCTCCGCCTGAGTATAACCCAGAGAAATCAGGGCCGCCTGGGCTTCTGCCACCTTGTCATCCGCCACCTCATCCTCGCTGACCAGCAGCAGTTCCTCTGCTTCGTCGCCCGTGAAGGAAAGCTTGTCCTTCAGCTCCAGCACCAGCCTTTCTGCTGATTTCTTGCCGATGCCAGGCAGCTTGGTAAGAATGGTGAGCTGCTTGTTTTGGATAGCCCGGCTGAGGCCGTCCAGTGTAATGTGGGACAGTATTCCCAGGGCTACTTTGGGACCAATGCCTGAAACGGAAATCAGGAGCTGAAAGGTGTCGTATTCCCTTTGGGTAGCAAAGCCATAAAGCTGCAAAGCATCTTCCCTGACGCTTAAATAAGTGAAAAGCTGTGCTTCCTCATTCAGCCGCAATTCCCTGCGGGTAGCTTCAGAGATAAAGAGCCGATATCCCACGCCATGTACATCCAGGAAGGCATGGTCTGCCATAAGGTATGCAACTTTGCCTCGTAAATAACCAATCATAATCTATATCCTTTGCTGAAATACCTGCTAGAAGATCAGCCCAGCTTATTCCGCCAGGTGATGCTGTTCATGCAGTGAGTGGTACAGATGGCAATGGCCAGGGCATCTGCCGTATCATCGGGATGGGGCGGCTCCCGCAGGTTCAGGATCTTGGTGACCATGTAGATGACCTGCTCCTTGGTAGCCTTGCCATACCCCGTGACAGACTGTTTCACCTGCAGGGGAGTGCGCTCCACCAGCTGCAGGCCATTCTTGGCCGCCGCCAGCAGCACTATCCCCCTGGCCTGCCCCACGGGAATCGCCGTGGTGATATTGCGGTTGAAGAACAGCTGCTCCACGCCCATCACATCAGGCTTGTGCTCCTTGATGAGGGCATCCAGCTCATCGTAGAGCTTCATGAGCCTTTCCTCCATGGGCATCTTGGGACTGGTGGTGATGGCGCCGTAGGCACGGGGCACCAGGCGGCTGCCCACCTGCTCCACAAAGCCGTAGCCGCAGATAGCGGTGCCCGGGTCTATTCCTAATGCTAGCATAAAATCTCCGTATATACGCAAGATAGGCGGCCAAACCGGCCGCCCTTCTCAAATATTATGGGGACAATCAGTCCTCATCAATCTCATGGTTGCTGTAGACGTTCTGGATATCATCATTGTCTTCCAGTGCATCGATGAGAGTCTGCATCTTCTCTGCATCCTTGCCTTCCAGATGAACCGTGTTGTCAGGCACCATGGTAACTTCTGCAGAAGCCGTCTCAATGCCCTTCTCACCCAGAGCTGCTTCGATAGCATCGAAAGCATCCGGCTCAGCCGTGATCTCGAAGACATCCTCATCGACCTTCATGTCATCAGCACCGGCCTCGAGGACAATTTCCATCAGAGCGTCTTCGTCATCGAAGGTTTCCTTCTCAACCAGGAACACAGCCTTCTTCTTGAACATCCAGGCCACGCAGCCATCCTGGCCCAGGTTGCCGCCGTACTTGGAGAAGAGGTGGCGCACATCTGCAGCCGTGCGGTTGCGGTTATCCGTGAGGATATCCAGCATGACAGCCGTGCCGCCAGGACCGTAGCCCTCGTACATGAGCTCCTCGTAGTTGCTGCCCTCAGTAGCGCCCAGGCCCTTCTGGATAGCACGGTTGATGTTATCCTTGGGAATATTGTTAGCCTTGGCCTTGGAAAGGGCCAGCTTCAGGCGCATATTGCCGGTGGGATCCCCGCCGCCCATGCGCACAGCTATAGTGATTTCACGGCCAATCTTCGTGGTTATCTTGCCGCGGATGGCGTCATTTGCGCCCTTCTTCCGCTTGATGTTGGCCCATTTAGAATGTCCTGACATAAAAGAACACCGCTCCTTCTTTGATTACTAAACTTCTTTATTCTAACATTTACCCGTCACTCCGTCAATGTATAGACGGCCTTTTCTCTCAGGACTGAAGGCGTGCAGCGGCCTTGTTCATGAACTTTTCTTCATTCACAGCAAAGCGCTCATGTGTGCCCTCACCTATCAGTCCGACTTCATCATAAGCCGCAATCCTATAGGTTATTTTGGGTCCTTCCACGTACTCAACCACAGCCTCAGCCCTGACACGTCCACGCAGGGGCGTAGGTGCTTTATGCAGGATATTGATGGCTCCTCCCACAGAAGTATATCCCTCAGGCAGCAAGGTCTCAGCCAGCTCTGCTGCTGCCTTTTCCATCAGGCACGACATGGCGGGGGTAGCATAAACCGGCAGGCTGCCGCTGCCCATGACCCTTGCGGTTTTATCTTCTGTCACCCTGTCTGTCACTTCATGCTTCATCCCCGGCTTGATTTCCTTTATTTCCATCTAAAGCACCTCCGCTTTCTGTCAAGTCACTGATATCATGCTTACAGAACTTAGTATACGCCTGGGGAAATGACTTGACAAATTTTTTATGTCTAAGTACAATGCAAACATGCTGTTTATCTAAGTGTCAAGACAGCAGGAATGTCATTATTATCCTTATTAACAGAAAGAGGTCTTGGTACATGATTCTTGAACGCTTGGAAAAGCTCCCGGTGGGGTCCTTCCAGTACAAGCTGCTGGCAGTGACCGGACTGGGCTGGCTTTTTGATTCCATGGATACGGGGCTTATCGCCTTCGTGCTGCCGGTGCTGGCCAAAGACTGGAGCCTGACGCCTGCCCAGATGGGCTGGATTGGTTCCATAGGCCTTATCGGCATGGCCCTGGGGGCGGTGCTGGCCGGCACTCTGGCTGACCGCATCGGCCGCAAGAAAGTCTTCTCCATCACAGTGCTGCTCTACAGCCTTTCCACCGGCATGTGCGCCCTGTCCTGGAGCTATGAGTCTTTGCTTTTCTTCCGTTTCCTGGTGGGCTTCGGCCTGGGAGGCGAACTGCCGGTGGCAGCCACCCTCATGAGCGAATACGCCCCCTCCCACCTGCGGGGACGTTTCATCGTGCTGCTGGAAAGCTTCTGGGCTTTGGGCTGGCTGGTAGCCGCCTGCATCGCCTATCTGCTGATCCCCATGTTCGGCTGGAAGATTGCCTTTGTCATCGGCACCCTCCCCGCTCTTTACGTCTTCCTTATCCGCCTGCACATGCCTGAGTCTGTCCGCTACCTTCTTTCCAAAAACAGGGTAGAAGAAGCCAAGGATATCATCCTCAGCCTGGAGAAGAATCTCTCTGTAGTGAGCCAGCCCTTTGAAGGCGAACTTACCCCCGTGGAAAAAGGCCAGGTTAAGGAAGAAACTCCTCGCTTCACCAAACTTTGGAACCGCCAGTTCCGCATGCGGACGCTGATGCTGTGGCTGGCCTGGTTCGGCATTGTCTTCAGCTACTATGGCATCTTCATGTGGTTGCCCTCCATCGTCTTTGCCCAGGGCTTTGCCGTGGTGAAGACCTTCGAATATGTGCTGATCATGACTCTGGCACAGCTCCCCGGTTACTTTGCCGCCGCCTATCTGGTGGAAGTGATCGGCCGCAAGTATACCCTGTCCCTTTTCCTGCTCATGAGCGGTGTTTGCAGCTTCTTCTTCGGCAACGCTTCATCCTCTGAGACTCTTCTCGCCTGGGGCGCAGCCATGAGCTTCTTCAACCTGGGGGCTTGGGGCGTCATCTACACCTACACCCCGGAGCAGTATCCCACCTCCATGCGCGCCCTGGGCAGCGGCTGGGCCGCAGGCTTCGGCCGCATCGGCGGCATGCTGGCTCCCATGCTGGTAGGCGTCATGATTGCCAGCAGCTTCGGCATGAACACCATCTTCCTGATGTTTGCCTCTGTCTTTGTCATTATCTCGGCAGTAGTCATTGCCCTGGGACATGAGAGCAAGCAGAAGTCACTGGAGGAGCTTGAAACAGTCCTTGACAACTGACAGCCAGAATCCAACTTAACAATGCTATTCACCAAATCCCGGCTCACGTCTAAGTGCCGGGATTATTTTATGTTAACAGAAAAAAGCTGCCACACGCTTATTGCGTATGACAGCTCTGCGCTCATCCTGCCCTTAAAGATTGAAACTGATGCCTTGCCCTTTGTGCCGTCCTGTCCTCAAAACAAGGAAAAGCCACCTCTCTGTCCTGGAGGCTCATGCTGGTTCTGCGCCTCCTGACCAGCAAGTACCTGCCTATATGGCAAAGCCTGAACCCAAACTTCAAGACCACATGAATGGAAAGAACAAACAAGCTGATAAGTATAGCATCCATAGCAGTAATATCTCCTTTGTCTATATTTCCGTACCTATGTTCTGCTTATATACTACCATACTTATGTTCGCTTGTCTATGCTTTTTAGAACATTTATTCCTTAAAGTTCTGTTATCCTGGCAAACTGTTCCCTGTACTGGGCAGCCAGCACAGGCAGCACGAAGTCCATATCTTCCCGGTTCTCCAGGGTAGCGGCTGCTGCTTCCCTGGCTTGCAGCAGGATATCCATATCCCCCAGCACATCGGCAATCTTGAGGTCCGGCAAGCCATGCTGCATGTGGCCGAAGAACTGGCCGGGGCCGCGCAGCCGCAGGTCTTCCTCAGCCAGTTGGAAGCCATCGGAGGTGCTTTCCATGATTTTCAGCCTCTCCCTGGCATTTTCCGTCTTGCCCTCGGACACCAATATGCAGTAAGACTTGTACTGCCCGCGCCCGATGCGCCCCCTGAGCTGGTGCAGCTGGGCCAGACCGAAGCGGTCTGCATTTTCAATGACCATCATGCTGGCATTGGGCACATTCACCCCCACTTCTATGACCGTAGTGGACACCAGCAGCTTCACCTTGTTCTCATAGAACGCCTCCATCACGGCTTCCTTGTCAGTCCCCTTCATGCGGCCATGCACCAGGCCGCAGGGAATGCCGTAAAAGATGCCGTAGCGCAGCTCATCATAGACTTCCTCTGCCGAAGGCAGGTCACTGTCCTCGCTGCCCTCTATCAGGGGACAGACCACATAGGCCTGCCGGCCAGCTTCTATCTGGGTGCGCACGTACTGATAGATAAGCTCCCGCCTGTCCGGCTGCCGCAGGAAGGTCCTGATGGGCTGGCGCCCTGGGGGCAATTCCCTGATAAGGGATACGTCCAGATCCCCATACACTGTCAGGGTCATGGTGCGGGGGATGGGGGTAGCGGTCATGACCAGTACATCAGGGGTAAGATTCCCCTTCTTCTCCAGCGCCGCCCGCTGGTCGATGCCAAAACGGTGCTGCTCATCCGTTACCACCAGCCCCAGCCGGGCAAAGTCCACCCCCTCCTGTATCAGAGCATGAGTGCCGATGACGATATCGTATTCCCCGGCAGAGAGGGCTGCATACATTTCCTCCCGCTTCTTTTTCGTCAGCCTGCCGGAGAGGAACCCCACCCTTAGCCCCAACGGTTCCAGCTGCGCCTTGAAGCTCTCGTAATGCTGGCTGGCCAGGATTTCCGTGGGGGCCATCATGGCCCCCTGAAAGCCGTTTTCCACCGTCTTTACCAGGGCCAGCATGGCTATCACGGTCTTGCCGGAGCCCACATCCCCCTGCACCAGCCGCCGCATGGGCAGGGGGCTTTCCATATCCTTGCAGATTTCCTGCCAGGCCTTGTGCTGGTCACGGGTCAGCTTGAAGGGCAGGCTTGCCAGCAAAGCTCCCACCTTGCGGCTGTTCACCAAATGCCTGATGCCCTTCCCCTTCTGCTGATTCTTCTTCTTCAGCAACATGAGGCCGCACTGAATCAGGTAAAGCTCCTCAAAGGCCAGAGCGTTCCTGGCTTCTTTGAGCTGCACAAAATCCTCGGGAAAATGTATAGCCTTCAGCGCTGCTGCTCTGGGCAGCAGCTCATAGTGCCTGCGTATGCCTGCGGGAATCAGCTCAGGCAGCTGCAAATCCGGCAAATCCTTCTCCAACAGCTCGCCCAGAATCTTGCGGAAGTACTTCTGGTTCAGCTTCTCTGTGGAGGGATATACAGGCAGTATCCCGCACCTTTCCTCAGCGTCCTCTTCCCCCTCCAGCACCTCGAAGGAATGAACCTGGCTCATAGCCAGCTGTCCCCGGCCCCCGTAGGCATAGGCGGCCTTGCCCGTCACAAAGAGCCGCTTGCCGGGCTTCAGCTTGTTCTTCAGGAATTTCTGATTGAACCAGGTAACAGTAAGGAAACCTGTGCCGTCCCCCACCATGGCAGTTAGGATGCTCATGCCCCGCCTGCCTCCCTGCTTTTCCTGCAGGTTCAGGATAGTCCCCGCCACCGTAGCCTGGACCCCCGGCTTCAGTTTCCCAATGGAAGTCAGGACACTCTGGTCCTCATAGGTGCGGGGATAATAGGTCAGGAGGTCATAGACAGTATTTATGCCCAGCTTGCCCAGGGCTTCTGCCTTCTTGGGCCCCACGCCCTTGATGTATTTCACAGAATCAGATAATTTCATAGGCTTCACTTCCGTAATTTTGTTCTATGTATATTATACCCAAGAAAGCGCACAAAAAAAAGAGCCCCAGACTGGGACTCTTTCCTAAAAGTCGTATTCAGCTTAGAGCTTCGGGCCAGCAGCCACCAGAGCCTTGCCTGCCTCGTTGCCCTCGTACTTGTGGAAGTTCTTGATGAAGCGGCCAGCCAGGTCCTTGGCCTTCGTCTCCCACTCAGCAGGATCTGCATAAGTGTCGCGGGGATCGAGAACCTTGGAATCTACGCCCTCCAGCTCCGTGGGAACTTCGAGATTGAAGTACGGAATCTTCTTGGTGGGTGCATTCTTGATAGCGCCGCTGTGGATAGCATCGATGATGCCGCGGGTATCCTTGATGGAGATGCGCTTGCCGGTGCCGTTCCAGCCGGTGTTCACCAGATAAGCCTTGGTGCCGTTGGCTTCCATCTTCTTCACCAGTTCCTTGCCGTACTTGGTGGGATGGAGTTCAAGGAAAGCCTGGCCGAAGCAAGCGGAGAAGGTCGGGGTGGGCTCAGTGATGCCGCGCTCCGTGCCTGCCAGCTTGGCAGTGAAGCCGGAGAGGAAGTAATACTGAGTCTGCTCCGGAGTCAGGATGGAAACCGGGGGCAGCACGCCGAAAGCATCAGCAGAAAGGAAGATAACGCTCTTAGCGGCAGGAGCGGCGCTGCGGTCATTGACCTTGCCCTTCACGATGCCGTTGATATGGTCGATAGGATAGGACACACGGGTATTCTCCGTGACCTTCTTGTCAGCGAAATCAATCTTGCCGTTCTCGTCAACAGTGACGTTCTCCAGGAGAGCGTTGCGCTTGATGGCGTTGTAGATGTCCGGCTCAGACTCTTTGTCCAGGTTGATGACCTTGGCATAGCAGCCGCCCTCGAAGTTGAAGACACCCTCGTCATCCCAGCCGTGCTCGTCGTCGCCAATCAGCAGGCGCTTCGGGTCGGTGGAAAGGGTGGTCTTGCCGGTGCCGGAGAGGCCGAAGAAAATAGCAGTATCCTTGCCCTCTTTGTCCGTGTTGGCGGAGCAGTGCATAGCAGCAATGCCCTTCAGCGGCAGGAAGTAGTTCATCATGGAGAACATGCCCTTCTTCATCTCGCCGCCGTACCAGGTGTTGATGATGACCTGCTCCTTGCTGGTGATGTTGAACACCACAGCAGTCTCGGAGTTCAGGCCCAGTTCCTTGTAGTTCTCAACCTTAGCCTTGGAAGCGTTGTAAACCACGAAGTCAGGCTTGAAGTTCTCCAGTTCCTCAGCGGAAGGCTGGATGAACATGTTGGTGACGAAATGAGCCTGCCAAGCCACTTCCATGATGAAGCGGACAGCCATGCGGGTATCCTTGTTGGCACCGCAGAAAGCATCCACTACATAGAGCTTCTTGTCGGAGAGCTCTTTCTTGGCAATCTCCTTCACAGCTGCCCAGGCTTCCTGGGAAGCAGGATGGTTGTCGTTCTTGTATTCATCGGAAGTCCACCAAACGGTATCCTTGGAGTTCTCGTCCATGACGATGAACTTGTCCTTAGGAGAACGGCCCGTGTAGACGCCGGTCATAACGTTTACTGCGCCAAGCTCAGTAAGCTGGCCCTTGTCGAAACCGGTGAGGCCCTCTTTGGTCTCTTCCTCAAAAAGCACTTCATAAGAAGGGTTGTGGAGAATTTCTTTCACACCCGTGATTCCATACTGACTCAGATCGATGTTTGCCATTGACATTCAACCTCTTTCATTGGATATTAGGTACTCTTTATTTGTGAGATAAATTTCACATTTTCATGCAATTCAGCCCACGGCTATTATATTAGCTTATTTCTCCATAAATGTCAATAATTATTTAGGTCAAATCTTGCAGTTGCCATTTATCTGAATACAATGAATATATCATGTGAAAATAAAGAGCCTCGTACGCAGCGAGACCCTTTAGCTTAAATCCTGTCAGAACACTTTCCCCGCCATGAACCAGATCCTGCCCTTGCTCTCTGCCTCTCTGGACATGAGCTCGTCAGAGCCGATGCGCCTTGCGTAGTCCAGGCGGGCGAACCAGCTGCCCGGTTTGGTGTAGGCTAGGCCTACGCCCCAGCCTTTGAGGGTCATGCTGCCTTCGTCACCGGAGCGGGCTATTTCTATCATAACGTCAACCCCAAAGACAAGCAAAACCGCAAGCCCCACCTTCGGCAAGCAAATACCTGCCGGAAGGGACCGCACACTCAACTCTCCTTCATCACCCAGGGAGGACAACGCCTCTCCATTGTCTGAACCTTCATTTTATGGTAAAATAACTCCATAGAAATGGACGTTTTCCAGACATGGAAAAGCTAAAATCCTGAAAGGAGCGTTTTAGGCATGGCAACAAATTTAGCGCTTGACAGCAACCTGTTAAATCAAGCCGTGCGTGTTGGCGGCTTAAAAACTCAGCATGAAACCATAACTTTGGCCCTGAAGGAGTTTATTCAGCGCCGTCAGGCAGAGAATCTCATTGCTGCTTTCGGCACCGTGGATTTTGATGAAACCTATGATTACAAAACAGAAAGGAATCGTCATGTCTAAGGTTTTAGTTGATACCTGTATTTGGTCGGAGGTTTTAAGGAGAAAGAATCCTTCACCGACAATATGTGAGACTCTCACAAAAATGCTCCGTGACCTGCAAGCTGTTATCATAGGACCTATACGGCAGGAAATATTGTCTGGTATCTCTGATGAAACTAAGTTTATGGACTTGAAAGACCGACTTTCCTTTTTGCCAGACGTTCCTATACTGACCTCAGACTATGAATTGGCCGCCCAATATTCCAATATTTGCAGGCGCAAAGGGATACAAGGCTCGGCTGTGGATTTTCTTATATGCGCCGTGGCTGTCAAAAATGAGTTTGCCATCTACACGGTTGATAAAGACTTTGAATATTATAAGACTGTTCTCCCCATTTCTCTTTGGACAGAACGGTCTTAGCAATAACCAAACAAAAAGCCTACATGTGCCTAAATCCTGGCTCATATAGGCTATTTTTTTCAAATTCTGTCAGAGCACCTTCCCCGCCATGAACCAGATCCTGCCCTTGCTCTCTGCCTCTTTGGACATGAGCTCGTCGGAGCCTATGCGTCTGGCGTAGTCCAGGCGGGCGAACCAACTGCCGGGTTTGGTGTATACCTGCCGGAGGGAGCCGCACATATTATCTTGTCCGCAGAACTCACCAATTGCTGTTCACCAGTTGTAGCTGCTCTTTATCTGTTCGGGCTTGCAGACAATGGCAATGTCGGGAATGAACTTATTCCTTTCATCAAAGCGCACCTCGGCCCCAAACATCACTTTGCAGCGCTTGCCTCTGAGAAAGTTACTGATAATGTTGAATAAGTTCCCCTGTATGAATATGTGCTTAGTATGGGCAGGGCTCATATCATACACCACTCCGTCAATCAGCTCAGACTTCTGATAATCTGCCAATGCTTCCATACGTCCTGCCCCCTTGAATGATTGGAAAAAGCCTCCCTATGCCTAAACTCTAGCACAGGGAGGCCCTTTTTTCCATGTAATTTGTCAGAATACCTTCCCTGCCGCAAACTCCAGCACAGTGTCCTTCATCTCCCCTGCCCTGCAACTGCCCTGGTGCAGCACTTCGGCATGCCTGAGTTTTGCCAGCCCCTGGGGAATAGCCTGGCCGCTGACTTCGTGGAGCTTGTCCAGCAGCTGGAATTCATCCAGCCCCTCAGTCTCCGCCCCCAGAGCCTCCAGCACGCTGCCGTTGAACTTGTAGGGGCTGGCGGTGGATACTATCACCATGGGGCACTTATCCTGGGGATTGGCTTCGGCGTATTTCTCTGCCACCTTGGCCGCTACTGCCGTATGAGTGTCCATGACATACTTATGCTTGCGGTACACAGCATCAATCTCTGCCTTGGTTTCCGTGTCGCTGACCCAGTCTGCCCAGAACAGCTCCTGGATAGCATTAAGAGTTTCCTTGTCCACCTCATAGCTGCCCTGCCCAGAAAGCTGCTTCATCCAGCCTGCCACCTTGGCAGAGTCTTCGGTAACATGATAGAGCAGGCGTTCCAGATTGCTGGAGATCAGGATATCCATAGACGGGGTAATGGTCTTGAAGAAATCACGCTGCCTGTCGTAGATGCCCGTGCGCAGGAACTCTGTCAGCACGTTGTTGGCATTGGAGGCACAGATGAGCTTGTGCACCGGCAGGCCCATGCGCTTGGCGTAGTAGGCTGCCAGGATATCACCGAAATTACCCGTGGGCACAGTGAAGTCAATCTCGTCCCCAGCCTTGATGGCACCCTCTGCCAGCAGGTCGGCATAAGCGCTGAAGTAGTAGACAATCTGCGGCACCAGACGGCCCCAGTTGATGGAATTGGCAGAGGACAGGCGCACCCCCTTCTCCGCCAAAGTCCTGGCAAATTCCTCATCACTGAAGATAGCCTTGACACCGCTCTGGGCATCGTCAAAATTGCCCTGCACAGCCATGACCTTCACATTGCCCCCCTGCTGAGTGAGCATCTGCAACTGCTGGATGCGGCTGACACCATCCTGGGGATAGAAGACCATGATCCTGGTCTGCTCCACATCGGCAAAGCCCTCCAGCGCTGCCTTGCCCGTATCACCAGAGGTAGCCACCAGGATCAGCACCTGGTCCTGCACCTGGCACTTGGGCAGGGCAGTGCTCAAAAGCTGAGGCAGCAGCTGCAGGGCCATGTCCTTGAAGGCGCTGGTGGGTCCGTGCCAGAGCTCCAGCACATGGAAATCCCCCATGGAATTCACAGGGGCGCGCCTCTCCGTGTCGAACTTGCCGGAGCCATAGGCGCGGCTGACACAGCCTGCCACTTCTTCCTTGGTATAATCCGTCAGGAACAGGGAAAGGACCTTCACAGCCCTTTCCTCATAGCTAAGCGGCACCATGGCCTCAATGTCCTGCAGGGAGACCTGCGGGAATGCCTCGGGGACGAAAAGGCCCCCATCTGCCGCCAGCCCCTTGATGATAGCCTCTGCGGAATCACAAATCTCTGCCTTGCCTCTGGTGCTGCTATACTTCAAGTCAATCGCCTCTTTCATCATATCAGATACAGTGCTGAAGCACTATTGTTCTACCACAATGTAACATCTCCTGTAAATTGTAACATCAGGCGCACAAAAGCGCAATATATTTTGCCCGAAAGTGAAAAGAAAATGCCCCACTTCCCGCAGGAAATGGGACATCACCTGTCATTTATCTCTGTTTCTTATCAAAGACCCAGCAATAGGCCGCAAAGTCAGTATCAATCTTTTCCACATTAAGACCGCTGTACATCAGCTCATCGCCATAGAAGCTCCTGCCCTTGATATCCATGCCCGGCTCACCGCCGAAGTCCATGGAGGTGCGCTGGGCTGGCAGGTACTCAGTCAGCTCATACTCTGCCTCAGGGTCCAGCTCCGTGAGCTTCAGTAGACGGATAGGAGAGGCCGGCTCAGCCAGGGTCTTGAAGTACAGCAGCACCACCTGGCTGCCATCGGGGCTGATGAACTGCCAGGCCGTCTCGTTCTTCGTGCCTGCAAAGGGCGTCAGCAGGCGATGGAAACTGCCCAGCTGCAGGGTGGGGCGGATTTTCTTGTACAGCTCGATCTGGGCCTTCACCTCACGGCGCTCCTCTGCCGTGAATTTGGTGATGTCCAGCTCATAGCCGAAGTCCCCCATCATGGCGCAGAGACCGCGCATCTGCAGGCTGGTGACGCGGCCCACCTGGTGGTTTGGCACCACGGAGACATGGGCACCCATGGTAATGGGCGGGAACACCAGGCTGGTGCCGCTCTGAATGGAGAGGCGCTGGACAGCATCAGTATCGTCACTGGTCCAGGTCTGGGGCATATAGTAAAGCATGCCCGCATCAAAGCGCCCGCCGCCCCCGGAGCAGCTTTCAAAGAGCACCTCCGGGAAAGACTGGGTGATGCGTTCCAGCACCTCATAGAGGCCCAGCACAAAGCGGGTGCGCACCTCTCCCTGCCTTTCAGCCGGCAGCTTGGCAGAGTAAGCGTCCGTAATATGGCGGTTGAAATCCCATTTCACATAATCGATGGGATTTTCCCTGAGAATCCTGCTCACAGACTCCACCACATAATCCCGCACCTCCTGTCGGGAAAGGTCCAGCACCAGCTGATGGCGACCATAAGTAAGCGGATAAGCCGGTGCCTGCAAAGCCCAGTCCGGGTGAGCGCGATACAGGTCAGAGTCCACGCTCACCATCTCCGGCTCAAACCACAGTCCGAACTTCAGGCCCCGCTTGTGGGCAGAATCTGCCACCCCCTTCAGGCCATTTTTCAGCTTGGCGGTATTCACCTGCCAATCCCCCAGGGAAGAATTGTCATCGTTCCGCTTGCCAAACCAGCCATCGTCCAGCACCAAGAGCTCAATGCCCAGCTCTTTGGCAGTCTCTGCCAGCTTGTCCATCTTCTCATCATCAAAGTCGAAGTAGGTGGCTTCCCAGTTGTTCACCAAAATGGGCCGCAGGGCATCGCGGTGCTTGCCCCTGACAATATGGTGACGCACCAGCTCATGGAAGGACTGGCTCATGCCGTTCATGCCCTCATGGCTGTAGGCCAGCCAGGCCTCAGGAGTCCGGAAGCTCTCCCCCGGCTCCAGCTGCCAGCTGAAGCCCTGAGGATTGATGCCCCCCACCACGCGCACTGTGCCGAACTGCTCCACCTCGGTCCTGAAGGAGAACTCTCCGCTCCAAACCAGGCTGAAACCGTAGATTTCGCCACTGGTCTCCCCCGTGTCCGGACGGGCCAGCGCCAGGAAAGGAGACTGCTGGTGGGAGCTGGCCCCCCTGCGGCTGCTGTTCTCCTGTATCCCCCGCATCAGGCGCACCCGCTCCAGGCTCCGCTCTGCCGCATGGCCGCCGTAAAGAGAAAGGCGGTCAAAATCATGGTCGGGGAAATCCAGGGCAAAGCTGGCAGCTCCGGTGAGGGCCAGGGCCTTGTCGCTGGTATTTTCCAATCTGGCACTGCGGGCCAGCACCGGCAGACTGGCAAAGATGGTATAACTGAGTTCTGCCGCAAGATTGCCTGCCAAATCCCGCAGCCTGATAATAAGCGTCTCTGCCTCCTGGTCCTCGGCGTAAGCTGCCGGCAAGCCCGCCAAGGCAGGCTTGCCCTGCCTTATCTCATAGCTGTCATAGCGAAGCTCCGTGGCGGCAGTGCCGTCTGCCAGCTTCACCTCATAGGCAGGGGTACGGTAGTCAAGATGCCCGTAGGCAGGATATTCCTGAGGCAGCACATCCAGGGAGAAGGTGCGCTCATTCTCATAGTCCCCGGGCTGGGGAGAGAAGGCGCGGTCAATGGCCTGGAAAGCCCGTCCATCCCGGAATTCCCTGATGGGCCTGCCCCAATAACGGTGCAGGAGATACCTGCCCCTCACCACCTGCATGACATAGCTCATCTTCTTGTTCTTGAGATGGAATACTCCTGTCTTTTCATTATATGAAATCATCACGATGCTCCTTTCAGATGCCGCGGATATAGAACTCAAAATGCTTTGTCTCATTCTGGGGGCGATATTCCTCCAGCACGGGCGCTCCCCAAGTATCATCGCCGCCTACGCCGCACTGGCCCAGGGAAGCCCTGAGATAAGTGTGATGCACAGCCGGCAGCTCGTAGCCATGACGGGCATTTTCCAATTCGTGGGCGGTGTAAGGCAGAGCCGAAGCCTCAAAGGGCAGGTCGCCGTAAATCCTGAGGCCCCTGCCCCGGTTGTCCAGCACCTCGAACCAGCGGATGCCGCCATGGTTGCCGCACTCCTGGGGCATTAGATAAGGCTCCATCTGTCCTGCCACCGTCTGCTCATAAATGCCCAGCTTCACGCCCTGCTGCCTGTCGCAGTAGTTGTCCAGGGGACCATAGCCATAGAAGCGGATCCTGTCATAGTCAGCGGGCAGAGCCAGCACCAGCGCAAAGTCCGGCATTTCCGGCAAGCCTTCCACCTTCTCGTAATCCAGCTCTGCCTTTACGATGCCGCCGGCTTTGACCGTATAAGCAACTGTGCAGGAGGAAATCGGCTTGGTAGCCATTTCCCAGGTGAAACGCAGGCTCACTTCTTCTGCTTCGTATTCCTTCTGCCCCAGCTGGCCAAACCAATCAAACTCCTGCCACTGCCCGTTGACCAGCATTTCACGCTTCACGCAGCGCTGATAGAGGCTGGCCAGTTTCCACTGGGCCACTTCGAAATCACGGCGGCAGCCGTAATCGTTGTTGACGGGAGCACGCCAGAAGCCGGGCTGGGGCATGCGGTCCAGCAGTTCCCTGTCATTTACTTTGTAAGAGGTCATATTGCCCTGAGCGCTGGAAAAGAGGATTTCAAAGCCTTCTCCCTGCACCCCCAGATTGATGTCTCCGCGCACCACCTTGAGCTTTTCCGTGCTCTCCAAAGGCAGGCGTGGCACAAAATGGACAGGCAGGCTCTCAGGTGCCTGCACAGCTTCTGCCTCCTGCTGCCATACACCCTGGCCAAAGGCAATTTCAAAACCTGCCTGTGCCCAGGCAGTCTCCTCCTTCAGGCAAAGGGAAGCGGTCAGCGCATATTCCCCGGCCCCGAAGTCCGGCAGGGCAAGCTCGACAGTGCCCTTCCCTCCTGGCAGGACGGAAGGAGCTGCCATTTTCCTTGTCCAAACCTCTTTGCCATCCAGCAACAGGGCAAGGCGCAGGTCAAAATCCTTCGTATCCGTGAAGAGTGATTTGTTGGCGATGGTCACACTCTCCTTGCCGGGCAGCAGGGTGAAGTTCTGATAATTGAACTTCACTTCCTGCAGTTTGGTGGTGGGACGGCGGTCAGCAAAGAGAATGCCATCCCCGCTGAAATCATAGTCCGTGGGCCTGTCGCCAAAGTCCCCGCCATAGCCCAGGGCTTCCTTGCCATACCTGTCCTTATGCCAGAGAGCCTGGTCCACGAAGTCCCAGATAAAGCCCCCCTGATACAAGGGCTCTGTCTCCGTCAGTTCTGTGTACTTGTGCATGCCGCCATTGCTGTTGCCCATGGAATGGGTGTACTCGCAGCAAAGGAAGGGCTTGTCACGATGCTCAGAGAGGAACTTCTCAATCTCAGCTGCTTTCGGGTACATCTGGCTTTCCATATCGCTGGTATCATTGTAGCGGCGGTCCCAGAAGGTGCTCTCATAGTGCACCAGCCGAGAAGGGTCGCGCTGGCGAAAATACTCGCTCATCTCATAGACGTCCCTGCCGCCGCAGGACTCATTGCCACAGGACCAGATGATGATGCTGGCGTGATTCTTGTCGCGCTCCAGCATGGATTTGGCCCGGTCAAGGATGATCTCCAGCCATTCCTCATGGTCGTTGGGCAGTGTGTACTCATCAATGGACAGCTGCCCGTTCTTCTGCCAGCTGCCGTGGGTCTCCAGATTGGTCTCATCGATGACATAAAGGCCGTATCTGTCACAGAGCTTGTAAATATAGCTGGAATTGGGATAATGGGAGCAGCGCAGGGCGTTGATATTGTGCCGCTTCATGGTGATGATGTCCTGCTCAAAGGAAGCCTGCTCCATGGCCCGGCCGCGATAGCAGTCGAACTCATGGCGGTTGGTGCCCTTGAAGACAATGCGCTGACCGTTGATCTTCATGAGCTTGTCCTCAGGATCCAGCTTGAATTCCCTGATGCCTATTTCCTGGGGCACCACTTCCTGCAGTTCCCCTGCCCCGTCATAAACGAATAGGACAGCCCTGTAAAGGTTCGGTGCCTCGGCACTCCAAAGTTTTGCCTCTTTCACAGAGAACATGACGCTTGATTCTTCTGCCCCTTCCACTGCCTGCCTTTCTTCGGCCAGCAGTTCCCCTTGCGGGTCGAAGAGCTTCACCTGCAAGGCTTTAGAAGCAGGGCTGTTCCACTTGACTTTGAGCTCGATTTCCCCGTCTCTGTACTCGTGGACAGGAACAGCTTTAACCTCCACATCTTCAATGTGGACTTGGGGCTTGGTGTAGAGCAAAACTTCACGGAAAATCCCGGAGAAGCGCCAGAAATCCTGATCCTCGATCCAGCTGCCGGAGGTGAAGCGGTAGACCTGCAGGGCCAGCTTATTCTCCCCCTGTACCAGATATGGGGTCAGGTCGAAATCTGCGGGGGTGAAGCTATCCTCGCTGTAACCCACATAGTGTCCGTTTAGCCATACTGCTACTGCAGATTCCGTGCCCTGAAGGGAAATGTAAGCGTTTTCCCAATTGGCCGGCAAAGAGAAGTACTTGACGTAAGAACCTACAGGGTTTTCACGCTCCGGAATCTCCCCAGGCCTCACTACCTCATGGCCGTCCCAAGGATAGGTCTGGTTGGTGTACTGGGGGCGGCCATAGCCCTCCAGCTGCCAGTGGGCCGGCACCCTGATGGTGTCCCAGGCACGGCAATCATAACTCTCTGCCTCAAATCCCACGGGCCGCAGGGCAGGATTCTTGGCATGGTGGAAGTACCACAGGCCGTCCAGGCTGTGGCAGAAGCCAGAAATGCCCCGGGACATTTCCTCCCCATTGCGGAAATACTCATGATCGCTGTGAGCCTCCAGACGATTTTCCTGGAAAAAAGCCGGGTCGCCCAATTTTTCTAAAGTGAAATTAGCAGTAACCATACTCCATGCCTCCAAATATATGCAGGATTCTGTAAACGTTTTCTTTATGTAATTTACATTATACGGTATGAAACAATAAAAAGCAAGTCTTTTGCCATAAAAATCCCGCCCAAGTCTGAAACCTGGGCGGGACATGCCAAAGACTGATTCACTTTTTCTTCTTTAATCTTACAAAGAACCTTTTATCAAAGCATTGGCCTCTTCAATGACCTGATGGCCAAGGTCGATGGCCTCGCCGCTGATGCGCATGCATTTGTCGGGGTTGTGGAAGCCGTTGCCGTTCTCTGCTGCTACCCAGTCCCAATACCACTGTGCTTCGCGGAGCTTCAGGCGGATGCCTGCCAGCTGGTCATCAGTAGCGCCTGCATCCATAGCTGCCTTCACAGCCAGATGCGCCCGGGCCACAGTCTGGCCTGCAGTGCGCTGAAGCTTGTAGTTGTTGTCATGGATGGTCTTGACCCGGGCGATAAGGGTTTCCTTGCTCTCATCATGGCACTTGAGGCAGGATTCCTCCACCGTCTTCAATGGGCTGGTCATCCAGTGAGAAGTGTACTTCTTGCCGCTCTCACGCATGTAAGGCATGTGGCAGTCCACACAGGTCACGCCAGCATCTGCATGGACGCTGGTCTTCCAGATCTCGAAATCAGGATGCTGGGCCTTCAGCATGAGGGTCTTGGAGTCGGGATGCACCCAGTCCTGGGTAAAGCCGCCAGCCTGGCCGCTCTGATACCACTGGAACTGTTCCTCCGGCTCCCAGCCGCCGATGAAGGGATGGCGGACCCTGCCGTCTTCCTTCATGAAGTAATACTCATTGTGGCACTGGCCGCAGACATAGCTGCGCATCTCGTTGTGAGAAGCCTGGCTGATGTCGATGCCCTTCATAGCCATGGATTCCACAAAGCCCTGCTGATAGACCCGCAGTTCCATGGTGTCAGGATCATGGCAGGAAGAGCAGCCAAAGTAGAGGTCCGTGCCCTCCACCGTGTCCTTGTTGGTGAAGGGAGGCGTAGCATCCATAAAGGGCTTGGAGGCGAAATCCCAGCCGCTTTCCTTATACCACTTGTCATACATCCAGGAACCCTTGCAGACTATGCAGTTGCCCTTCTGGGGCGGGATGCGCTGGGAATTGAGCTGGTCAACCCCTGCCCAGGTATGGCCCCGGGCCACATCATACTGGACGGAGAACTTGTAGCCCTTGAAATTCTCCAGGATTTCCGGCTGCATCTCTATGTAGGACTTGCCCGGGTCGCTGCCGCCGTAGCCGGTAGGCGAAGCACCGCCCAGATTGTTCTTCATGTAAGAATTGTATTCCAAAGGATAGGCATCTTTGTAGGCCTCTTTGCCCAGATGGGCGTAGTTCTCATGGGAAATCTGCGCCAGCTTCACGCTATTGTCGTTGGGCTGGGCGATGCCGATGCGCACGATGACGAACCCGAAGAAGAGCACGCATGCGGCTGCAATCCCAATCAGATATTTCTGCATCTTACTCAACTTTTATCCCCCCTTCAAGGTGATTCGAACCGTGTGCAATACGGCTGTGGCACTTCAGGCAGTCGCCGCCGGTGTCCATGGCCTCTTTGGTGGCGTGAACCTCACCCATGGTGGCACTGTGGCAGCGCAGGCAGTTGTCATTCACCATCTTGTGGGCATCCTGCGACAGCTTGATATGTGCCGGATAATCCCGCATGAGCTCATGGTACATATCCACCATGCCCGTGCGTCCCTTCTCCATTAAGTAGACCACCGTGTTGTCATGAGGCAGGTGGCACTCCACGCACTGCTGGTTCTTGTGGGATGATTCCATGAAGCTGGCCGCTTCTCCCTTCATGGCATGGCAGGTGCCGCAGAACTCAGGGGACCCAGAAATAGAATTGAAGGCCGCCCCAATCCCCAGGACAATGACCCCAAGGGCAAAACCGCCTGCCAGACAAGCCAGGGTGTGTTTCTGAAACAGGTCTTTTGCTTCCAAACCGCTTCCCTCCTCTCCTGCTTCGGTATTGCTAAAATTTTCACACCAATCCGATTTGTCTAGATTATATCACCTAAACACAAATGTATATGTTGCCCCAGCAACGCATATAAGAAAAAACCAGCCAAAATCGGCTGGTTCAAGAAAAATGTTTTGTTGGCTTATTTAGTTATACTTGGAAACTCACGCTGAAGCTTCAGGTCCTGGGCCTGCATGTCAGCCTCCACCTTGGCAAACCAGGCGAGGGCATAGGCTGCCGTGCCCGTATAGTCGATGGCATACTCATTGGTGGACCAGGAGGAAAGCACATCAAGATAGGACTTGGCCGTGGGAACATGACCGCTTTCCAGATACTTGGTCTGGTCCGGGTCGCCGCCGATGACAGCGTTGGGGCCGCCTACCAAGAGACAGGGCACTTTTGTCAAAAGCCTTTCCGACCTGGGGCAGGATGTCATTGGAATGGTCAAGGACCTGAAGCAGCGCTACTATTACAATGGGCATTTGTACACCTTGCCGCAACTGGCAAAAATCGCCATGTACAGGAGCAATAACAGGCTGTACCGTTCCCTCATGGTAAGGACGAGGAAACATTACCTTCCTGTTCGCATTGTTTTTGTCAGGAACCGCAACAAAAAGAGCGAGCTGCTATATATCCTGTCTACGGACAATGCGCTGTCAGAGGATGAGATCATTCGCATATATGGGATGCGATGGAACATTGAAACCTTCTTTAAGGCAAGCAAATCCCTGCTGAAGCTTGGCATGGAGTTCCAGACCCGTAGCTATGACTCTGCTGTGGCACATATGGCAATTGTCTTTGCTCGCTATACATTTCTCGAATGGCTGCGCCGTCAGGAAAACAACCCCAAAACCTATGGAGGCCTGTTCTTTGCACTCTGCGAGGATGTGCAGGATATGGAGCTTTCAGATGCACTACGGTCACTTATGAGTCTCTTCATGGAAACCATTAACGGCTACGGAACTGAGGATACAGAAACCATAAAAAGTAAAGTGAGCAATTGGATTGCCAGCCAGAGCAGGTATATCAAGGGATTGTTCCAAAATTTATGCTGGGAAAGTTGAGACTGTTACATTTTTATGGAACAGGAAATGCGTAGCTTATTTTATCCTGCCGATGTCCATGCTGATATCCAGGGCCTTGACGCTGTGTGTCAGGGCCCCCACGGAAATCACATCAACACCGCTTTCAGCCGCGGCTGCCAGAGTGGTTTCGTCAATGCCTCCGGAAGCTTCCACCACGGCCCGGTGGTCAATGAGGCGTACTGCCTCCGCCATCATGTCCGGCGCCATATTGTCCAGCATGATGACATCGGCCTTCCCTGCCAGGGCTTCCTCCACCCCGGCCAGGTCCTCCACTTCAATCTCGATCTTGGTCATGTGGGAAGCATACGCTCTGGCCCGCTCCAAAGCCGCCCTGATGCCACCAGCCACTTTGATATGGTTATCCTTGATGAGCATGGCATCGTAAAGACCCAGGCGATGGTTGGCGCCGCCGCCCACTTTCACGGCATACTTATCAAGCAGCCGCATTCCCGGAGTGGTCTTGCGGGTGTCCACCAGCCTGGCCCCATAAGGCGCGGCGATGGCCGCCAGCTTATGGGTGCGGGTGGCCACACCGGATAAATGCTGCAGGAGATTCAGGGCCAGCCGCTCTCCGGTGAGAATGCTCCGGGCATTGCCGTCCAGCGTGACAATGACGGAACCGGGTGCCAGCTTAGCCCCATCTGTCAGGACACTGGCAAACTCAACCTCTTCATCCAGCAGGCCAAATACCCGCCTGGCCACTTCCACACCGGCCAAAATGCCAGCCTCCTTGGCGTGGATGACAGCATGGGTCTTTGCTCCTGCCGGCACAGTGGCCAGGGTGGTAATATCCCCGCTGCCAATGTCCTCCTGCAGCCAATCCGCAATCTTTTTGTCCAGTCCTAATATATCCATTATCTTATCCTTCTCCTTATGACGATGATGTTTCAGTTATGCCAGGCCCCAGGCCAAAACAGCCGCTGTGGCCGTATTTTCTTCTTCTTGCTCCCCTGCCTCTTCGTTTACCCTCCACTGGTCACCGAAATGCTGGGCAAAGGCTTCATCCTTCTCAGGATAATCTGCCCGATAATGGGCGCCGCGGCTTTCCTTGCGGCGCCTGGCCCCCCTGAACATCATGGCGCCGCAGGTTAGGGCGGCACACAGGTCAAGCTCTGCCGGGGAATCCGCACTGCAGCCTGCATAGACACTTGCCAGACGGCGCAGTTTTTCCTCGCCCGCAGCCAAATCCTCTTCACTGCGGACGATGCCCAGATAGCGGCTCATAAGCTGCCTGCTTTGGGCTATGTCAGCCTGTACCTCACCCTGCTTCTCCTCTGCCAGGCTTTCCTCCCGCCACCTGAGGCCTGCTTCCGCCTGGGGCAGCCTGGTCTTGCCTATGATGACAGCCACCCGGCGGCCGAAGACCAGCCCCTCCAGCAGGCTGTTGCTGGCCAGGCGGTTGGCTCCCTGCAGGCCGGTGCAGGCTGCCTCACCGCAGGCGTACAGGCCTTCAATGTCAGTGCGCCCCCAAATATCCGTGTGGATGCCCCCCATCATGTAATGGGCAGCAGGGGCAATGGGAATCAGGTCTTTGGCCATGTCTATCCCATAGTCCCGGCAGGTGGCAGCAATCATGGGGAATTTTTCCGTCACCTTTTCGATATGGCGTGCATCCAGCCAGATATGGCTGGCTTCAGCCCTGGTCATCTCCCGGAAGATGCGGCGGGCTACCACATCCCTGGGAGCCAGCTCTGCCATGGGATGATAACCCGGCATGAAGCGTCTCCCTTCAAGATCCAGCAGGTGGGCGCCAGCCCCACGCACCGCCTCGGAAATCAGGAAATTGGGACAGCCGGGCAGAGCCAGGGCCGTGGGGTGGAACTGCACGAATTCCATATCTGCCAGTGCTGCCCCGGCCCGCAAGGCCATGGCCAGGCCGCTGCCGGTGGCACCATCAGGATTGGTGGTGTGCTGAAAGAGGCGTCCCAGGCCGCCGGCAGCCAGGACCGTATGCTCTGCCCGCAGACATATCTTCCTTCCATGCCAGAGGGCTGTAACCCCATAGCAACGGCCCCGATGGGTCAGCAAATCTACCACATAGCAGCCCTCCATCGTCCTGATGTTTGGCTCTTTGGCTGCCATATCATTGAGGGCCCGGGCCACCTCTGCCCCGGTGGCATCACCATGGCTGTGTACAATGCGCTGGCGGCCATGGCAGCCCTCCCGCCCCAAGGCTAGACTGCCATCTTCATTCCTGTCAAACTCGGCGCCGTTTTCTGCCAGCCAGCGGATTTCCTCCGGCCCTTCTGTCACCACCATGCGGGAGACGGATTCATTGCTGAGCCCGGCTCCTGCCACCAGGGTATCCTCCAAATGCAGCTGCGGATTGTCATCTTTTCCCAAAGCGGCGGCAATGCCCCCCTGAGCCTTGCTGGTATTGCTGTCCTGCAGAGTGTCCCGCACCACCAGCAGCACATGATGGCCATGACGGGCCAGCTGGCAGGCGGCAGTGAGGCCGGCCACGCCGCTGCCGATCACCAGGCATTCTGTCCGGCGGTTCTCCATCCGTTTGGTGTCGAAATTCATCAGATAGCGCTGCATGCTGCTTCCCCCTTTACAGCCAGCATCTTTTCCAAAGCCGCCACAGACTTCAGGCGGATTTCCTCCGGCACCACCACCCGGGGTTCCATGTTCTTCAGGGCGTCACGCACCTTCTCCAGAGAGGTCTTCTTCATATTGACGCAAAGGAGCTTCCTGGATGCCAGATGGAATTTCTTGCTTGGACAACGCTCTGTCAATTCGTACATGACCCCTTCCTCCGTGGCGATGATGAATTCCTCTGCCTGGCTTTTTTGCGCAAAATTGACAATGCCCGTGGTGCTGCCGATATAATCTGCCAGTTCCCGCACCTCAGGACGACATTCCGGGTGCATCAGCACAAGGGCTCCAGGGTGCTCTGCCCTGGCCCGGCGCACATCTTCCACCGTGAGCCGTCCATGGATGGGACAGCCCCCCTGCCACTTCAGGAGTTCCCGGCCGCACTGCTCCTCGGCCCAGGAGCCAAGGTTGGCATCGGGAACAAAGATGACCTCCTGTTCCCGGGGCAAAGAAGCCACCACGGCAGCAGCATTTGATGAGGTGCAGCAAATGTCACTCATGGCCTTGACAGCTGCAGGGGTGTTCACATAGGAAACCACCAGCGCTTCCGGGCGCTCGGCCTTGGCCCTGCGGACCTCTCCTGTAATAGCATCGGTGAACATCTGGCAGCCGGCATCCACCGCAGGCAGCAGGGTAATCTTGTCCGGGGACAGGATATTGGCGGTCTCCGCCATGAACCGCACTCCGCAGAAGACGATGACTTCCGCATCAGTGGCGGCAGCCTGCTGGGACAAGCCAAAGGAGTCCCCTGTGAAATCGGCAATTTCCTGAATCTCTTCCGGCTGGTAGACATGGGCCAGGATTACGGCCTTGCGCTGCCGCTTCAGTTCCATGATTTCCTCAATGATATCTTCCATAAACAAACTCCTCACATAAGAAATAGCATTGTCTACTGTCTTGACAGCAGACAATGCTATTCTAACTTTATTTTCCCCATCTGGCAAGTACGAACAACAAACTCCGCACATAATAATGTACCGCCCCGTTCATATATGGACGAGGCGGCACACTATTCTTGCTTATTTCTTTGCTGCCAGCAGACAGCCGCAAGTCACGGCTGTGCAGGCAAGCCAGAGCAGCCAGATATAGGGCTTTGTGCTGACGGAAGCGGTGACTGCAGCTTTTTCAGCCTCTTCCAGGGAAGGCAGGATTTCCAGGCGCACCTTCTTGTAATCTTCAGTCATGCCTGTCAGCCGCACGCGCTTCCTGCCCTCCAGCACGCTCACCGGCTGGGAATTTCCCGTGCGGTTTTGAGATACCTCTATAACGGGCCTTATGGTATCAACCACATCCCCGTCGGTCACGGAAATCTCCGCCGTAAGCCTCAGGCGTCCCCCGGGCTCCTCCTCGGCCTCCACATCTTCCAGCAGATATGCCTCCTCTCCTGCCAGGGCAATCTGCTTCTTTTTCAGGGTCAGTTCCTCCACCCCCGTTTCCTGGGGCGGCGTGGGAGCGATATAGATATCCCCTGTCAAGGATTTATAGATGGCTGGCTCCCTGGCGGCATCAGAACCATTTGAGTGCAGCTTGGTGTGGGCGCGGACTTCCTGCCCGTCCACCTCATACACATAGGCCTTCCCTTTGCCATCTTCTGAAAAGTCCTGTCCCCTATAAGTTATTTCATGACCCAGCAGGCTCCTGGTCTCTCCTGCCTGGAACTCTTCCGAAAGAGTCTGGCTGCCGCTGCCGGAAAGCACGATGGCCAGAAGCCCCAGCCCCAGCCCCACATGAGCAATGGTTCCTCCCAGTCTGAGGCCGCTGCGGGGATATCCCAGGACAGAAGCTCCCACTCCCAGCAAGGCTGTCCCCGCCAGAAGCAAGGGCAGGATTCCCCTGACACCTGCTGCCAGGGCCAGGACCGCTCCCAGCACGAAGCATCCGGCCAAAACCATTTTCACCTTCTGCCCCTGCAGCAGACGGCTGCCGCCATAGCCCCGCATAGAGCAACAGGTCAGCACCGCCAGCATGGCCACGGCCAAAGGCAGGGTCGTCCTGACATAGAAATTCGTATCCACCGCCGCAGGTTTGCCTGCCAGTTGGGTGAGCAGGGGCATGGACATGCCCAGGAAGATGATCACCGCCATAAAGACCAGGAGCAGCATGCCAAGGGAAAGCAGGAATTCCCGGTTGCCATAGCCCTCATAGATTTCCCCCTGGGGCAGTTCCTTCAGCTTCCAAATAAGCTGGCAAAGGGCGGCCATCAGCACCAGGGCATTCACCACCGCAATCAATAGGCCGATGCTGGTGCCGCTGAAGGAGTGGACGGAAAAATCCCCCAGGATGCCGCTGCGGGTCAAAAATGTGCCATAAAGCACAAAAGAGTAAGTGAAGATGGCAGCCAGGTGTGCCATGACGCGCACATTGGGACGAACCTTGGCCACCTTCAGCAAATGCAGCAGCACAGCCGCCAGCAGCCAGGGCACCAGGGATGAGTTCTCCACCGGGTCCCAGCCCCAGTATCCTCCCCAGCCCAGCACTTTGTAGGCCCAGTAGCCGCCAATGAAAATGCCCGCTCCCAAAAAAGCCCAGGCTATGAGGGTCCATTTCCTGGCAGGCTCCAGCCAGCCATCATCCTTCGGGTCCTGCCAAAGGGCTCCTGCCCCGTAGGCAAAGGGCACTGCCAAAAGGGCATAGCCAATGAAGATAATGGGCGGATGAATGGCCATCCAGGGGTCCTGCAACAGGGGATTCAGCCCCACCCCATCTTCCATGAGTTCCGCCACAGGCAGGAAGGGACTTTTCCCCAGCACCAGTACAGCCAGCAGGGCCTGCAGCAGCATATACACCGCCATGCCCTGGGGCGCCAGCTTCTTCCTGCAGGCCAGATACCCGCCCACCAGGGCGTGGATCAGCAGCCACAGTAGGAAGGAGCCCTGCTGCCCTGCCCAGAAAACAGAAAACTTGTACAGCGGATCCAAATCCTTTGACGAGTAATTTGCCACATACTCCAGACCGAAGTCATTTTGGAAGATGGCAGCCATCAGGAGGACACTAGCAACAGCCGTTCCTCCCAAGGCCCCACAGGCCAGATAAGCCCCCCACTTCTCCCCGGCCTTCCTGCGGAAGGCACACACGAACACGGCCAGTAAGGAAAAGGCCAAAGTAAATCCCAGGCTCGCAGCCCCTGCCATATATATTCCTCCAATGCTGAATTGATATATTGCTGAAATTTTTCTGATGCTCTTGCTTCAAACGATATCCCGCCCCAGTACCCGGGACTTTATGAGCCGCAGCCAGTCCGGACCTGTTTCCAGCAGCCCTTCTTCCTGCATCAGGCCGATTTCCCGGGTCAGGGCGCTGCGGTTGCAGTCAAGTTCTTTGGCCAGCTGCACCCGTCCGGGCACCGCCACCTGCTCATTTTTCTGCCGCTTTTCCCTCTGCAGGAGATAGATGATGATGCGCTCCCGCAGGGATTTCTTCGACAACACCTCCATCTTCTCCACCATGAGGAAGTTCTTCCTGGCCAAGGCTTCCAGGATATGCTTCATGACAATGCCATGGATGCGCCCCAGTCGCGGACCGGCAATCAGCAGGGACTTGTAAGGAATCCAGAGAACTTTCATCTCATTGATGGCCTCCACAGCACTGCCACTGTACTCCGAAGACAGGATGGCAGAGGTCACCCCCACCAGGGCTCCCCGCTCCAGGCTGTGCCCCACGTTCTCATTGCCCAGCCAGTCTTCCGTGAGGATCTGGGCCTTTCCCGTCACGATAACCCCCAGCTGATCATTTTTCTCGTAGGCCTCCAGCAGTCTTTCCTTCTTGCCATAATGCTTCAGCACTGCCGACGTATGCTGGATGAACTCCTGTATTTCCCCCATGGTCAGGCCGGAGAAAACAGAAAGCTCCGCCAAGTGCAGATCCTTCATGTTCATAGGCAGCTCTCCCTTGCGTAAATTTCATCATAGTTACTATTTCTATCATTCCCGAAAATTCCCTGCAATTTATTTGCACATAGTAAAAGCCTGCTCCTGACCATTCAGGTCAAGGGCAGGCTCTCTTTCAGTCAGCCTTATGCAATTTGCCTTACTCTGCCACCGGCTTCATAGTCGGGAACAGCAGCACGTCGCGGATGGAAGGTGCGTCGGTAAGCAGCATCACCAGACGGTCCACGCCTATCCCTAAGCCGCCCGTGGGGGGCAGGCCATACTCCAGGGCGGTGATGAAGTCGCGGTCCATGACATGGGCCTCATCGTCACCAGCCTCACGCTGCTTCAGCTGCTCAAGGAAGCGGCCTTCCTGGTCGATGGGGTCGTTGAGCTCCGTGAAGCCGTTGGCCAGCTCACGGCCATAGATGAAGAACTCGAAGCGGTCCGTAATGCGGGGATCCTCCGGATTGCGCTTGGCCAAAGGAGAGATCTCCGTGGGATGGCCGGTGATGAATGTGGGCTGCATCAGGCTCTCCTCCACCTTGGCCTCAAAGGCCTCGTTGAGGATGCCGCCGATGCCGTGGCGCTCCTCGTAGGCCACGCCAATCTCATCAGCCAGCTTGCGGGCTTCTTCCACAGTCTGGCAGGCCATGAAATCCTTGCCCGTGGCTTCCTTCACCGCATCATTCATGCTGATGCGCTTGACATTGGCAAGGTCAATATCCACGCCCTGATAGTTGATCCTGGTAGTACCCAATACAGCCTGTGCTGCGTTGCAGACAATGCCCTCAGTGATGTCCATGAGGTCAGTATAGTCAGCGAAAGCCTGATAGATCTCAATGGAGGTAAACTCAGGGTTATGACGCACGTCCATGCCCTCGTTGCGGAAGACACGGCCCATTTCGTACACACGGTCCATGCCGCCCACCACCAGGCGCTTCAGGCTGAGCTCCGTAGCAATGCGCAGGTAGAGATCGATGTCCAGGGCATTGTGATGGGTGACGAAAGGACGGGCTGCAGCGCCGCCGGCAATGGTGGAGAGCACCGGGGTCTCCACTTCCAGGAAGTCGCGCTCATCCAGGTAGCTGCGGATGGACTTGATGATCTGGCTGCGCTTGCGGAAGGTGTCCCGGACCTCGGGATTCACGATGAGGTCCAGATAGCGCTGACGATAACGCACATCCACATCTTTCAGGCCGTGGAACTTCTCCGGCAGGGGACGCAGGGACTTGGACAGCAGGTCGAAGTCCTCCACACGCACAGTGACTTCACCACGGCGGGTCTTGAACACATGGCCCTTGACGCCGATGATGTCGCCCATGTCAAGGCGCTTGAACTCTTCCTTGTACTTCTGCTCACCCAGCACATCCAGCTTGAAGTAAATCTGGATGTTGCCGGTGCGGTCATTCAGCACGGAGAAGGAAGCCTTGCCATGGCCGCGGATAGCCATAAGACGGCCGGCGATGGTCACTTCCTCTTCGCCTTCTTCATCCTCCTGGAGGTAATCATACTTATCCTTCAGGGGCTGGGCGTAAGCGCTCACCTCGAAGCGGTGGCCGAAGGGGGCCACCCCCATCTCCCGAAAAGCCTCCATCTTGTCACGGCGCACCTTCATGAGGGCGCCGATATCCTGAGTAGACTCATTTGCCTGAGCCTGCTGGTTCTTGTCTGACATATGCTCAAATGCTCCTATCTATTAGCCCTTGATTTCCACGATCTGATACTTGATGACGCCTGCGGGAGCGTGGACATCCACGGTAGCTCCTACCTTCTGGCCCAGCAAAGCGCTGCCCAGGGGAGACTCATTGGAAATCTTGCCCTCATCCGGGTCTGCCTCGGTGGAGCCCACCAGCATGAAGGTGTCCTCCTCGTCATACTCCAGGTCCTTCACCACGACCTTGCTGCCCATCTGCACCACGTCGCCGCTGCCAGCCTTGATGATCTCAGAGTTGCGAATCTTGTTCTCCAGCTCCTGGATCTCGCCTTCCAGGAAAGCCTGCTCGTTTTTCGCATCATCATACTCGGAGTTCTCGGAAAGGTCGCCCAGAGCGATAGCTGCCTTCAAGCGGTCAGCCACCTCCATGCGGCGCACTTCCTTCATGTATTTGAGCTTTTCTACCAGTTTATTATAACCGTCTTCGGTCAGCATGACTTTCTTGTCTGCCATGTTTAACGCCCCTTTTTCTAATATAGATTAACTTATTTAGTATACGGAGTTTATTTGGCCTTGTCAATGAGTGCCAGCTTTTGCTTGTGGGTAAGGCGCTTCAAATGCCACTCCCTGCTCATGGCCGTGTGCCTATCCGGCAGTTCCTCGAAATATGCCAGACGGACAGGCAGGCGGGACCGGGTGTACTTGCCTCCCTGCCCCGCCTGATGGGTCCTGATGCGTTTTTCCAGGTCATTGGTCCAGCCCACATATAGGCTGCCGTCCCCGCATTCCAGCATATAAGTGAAGGCCGGCAATTACTCCGCCTCTTTGATGGTGACCTTCTGCATCACCACGTCCTCCAGGGGGCGGTCGGAGAAGTCAGTCTTGACCTTGCCAATCTTCTTCACCACATCCATGCCCTTCACGACCTTGCCGAAGACTGCATGATGGCCGTCCAGCCAGGGAGTCTTGTCCAAAGTGATGAAGAACTGGCTGCCGCCGGTGTTGGGGCCTGCATTGGCCATGGAGAGGATACCCTCGCTGCTGTGGCGGAGGCCGTCACCGAACTCATCATCAATGGTGTAGCCAGGGCCGCCCATGCCGGTGCCCGTGGGGTCGCCGCCCTGGATCATGAAGCCGTCAATGACGCGGTGGAAGATAATGCCGTCATAGAAGCCCTTCTCCGTCAGGTCAATGAAGTTCTTGGTGGTCTTCGGTGCCTTGTCCTCAAAAAGCTCGATTTCAAAAGTTCCCAGATTGGTTTCAAAAACTGCGATGCGGTTTGCCACTTTCTTCGTGCCTCCATTATTGTCCGCCTGGGCCAGGCACCCGCCAGTCAGCAGGAGCATGAGCGCCAGGGCCAAAATCATTATCTTTTTCATTTTACCTTACCTCCTGAGGTTTTTTCAATAGTTTCCCTAAATTAGTCAAGAACTCCGGGGGCAAAATTGCCGTTTCTGAAAATCTCCACTTTCTCCCCCTCACGGGTAATGCCCACAATGGAGAGGTCAGCGGTGCCTATCATGAAGTCCTCGTGGACCAGGGAATCGTTCACTCCATGCTGCAGCAGTGTCACGCTGTCCATCTTCTCCCCGCCCTCCAGGCAGGTGGGATAAGCCTTGCCCAGAGCCAGATGGCAGGCGGCGTTCTCGTCGAAGAGGGTGTTGTAGAAGAGGATGCCGCTGTTGGAGATGGGTGAATCATATGGCACCAGGGCCACTTCGCCAAGATAATGGGAACCCTCGTCCATATTGATAAGTTCCTTCAGAGTTTCCTCTCCAACTTCTGCCCCGAAGTCCACCACACGACCCTCCTTGAAGGTCAGGTGGAAATTCTCAATGCGGTTGCCGTTGTAAATCAAGGGCTTGGAGGCGTAAACCGTGCCGTTCACCCCCTCCCGCAGGGGCAGGGAGTAGACTTCCTCCGTAGGCATATTGGCGGCAAAAGTCACTCCCGTGGCGGCTTTCTCCGCTCCCCCTGCCCAGATATGGCCCTCCGGCAGTTCCACCGTAAGGTCTGTGCCCAGGTTGTTCTTGTAGTGCAGGGCCTTGAAGTTCTGCTTGTTCAGGAACTCAGCCGCTTTTTGCAAAGTAGCGATATGCTCCTTCCAGGCCTCAGCCGGGTCTGTCTCTGGCTCAATGCGCACCGTGCGGAAGATTTCCTGCCAGAGACTGGCCTTGGCCTCTTCCTCACCCAATTCCGGGAAAACCTTCTTCGCCCAGCCTGCCGTAGGCACGGACACCACGCACCAGGTGTTCTCATTGTTCATAAGGCGCGCGCGATACTCCAGGAGCGCAGCCCCCGCCGCCTGGGCGGAAAGAGTTAGCTTTTCCTGCTCTATATCCTTGAAAATCTCAGGATTGCGGGCAGCAATGGACACAAAGGCCGCTCCCTGCTCTGCGTAATCCTGATAGAAGCGCACTCTCCACTCAGGGAACTCCGCGAAGATTTCCTTCCTGCCACCCGCATAACGGATGCGGGCCAGTTCTTCATCTCCCCAGCTCACCACCACATCATGGGCGCCTGCCGCAAAGGCCTCGGCCGCAATGAGGCGGGCAAACTCTGCACACTCCAGGGGGGAATTGATGACCAGGATCTGGTCATCCTGCAGGTTCACCCCTACTCTGACCACCAGCCTGGCATATTTTTTCAGCAGTTCCTGTTCCATCTATTGCTTCCTTTCTGCGCTTTTCAGCGCCTCCTGCTCCATTTTCTTCTTCCTGCGCTTCAGCATTTCTTCGATGTCCACCCCCGGCGTGCTGAAGCCCCGGCCCATGACCTCGTTGGCAGAAATGACAATCATGAAGGCCCCGGGGTCAAAGAGGTTGGCTATCAGCTTTATCTTGGATACCTGGGTAAGATTCACTACCACGAACACCACATTCCGTTCCCGGCGGGTAAAGGCCCCCTGACCGTGCAGGAAGGTGACCCCCCGGCCCACCTCCGTGATGATGCCCTCGGCTATATGCTGGGCCTGGTCGGAGATGATGAGCACTGCCTTGCGCTTATTGAAGCCCGCTATGACCTTGTCAGTCACATTGGCATTCATGTACATGCAGATCAGGGTGAACATGGCCGGCGCCACGCCAAAGAGGAAAGCCGCCGCCGCCATGATCAGGCAGTTGAAGGCAAAGATCACGCCTCCCATATTCAGGGAGTAATACTTCTTCACAATGGCGCCGATGATGTCAAAGCCGCCGGTGCTGCCGTTCATGCGGAAGACAATGCCGTAGCCGATGCCGTTGAAGACACCGCCGAAAATGGCTGAGAGCATGATGTCATTGACAGGCGCATAGGCATTCAGCGGCTTGGTGAAATCCAGGAAGAAGGAAAAGATAGCCGTGCCTATGATGACGTCGAAGGTATAGCCCCTGCCCAAGGTCTTCCAGGCCGCCAGAAGCAGCGGGATATTGTAAAGAAAGGTCTGCAAGCCTATGGGCAGATGGCTCAGGTAGTAGACAATGATGGCAATGCCCGTGGCGCCGCCTGTCAGCAGGTGCGCAGGCACCAGAAAGAGGTTGATGGAACAGCTGGCAATAAGGCAGCCCAGGGAGATACCAAGATACCGCAAAAGCCGGTGTTCGAGCATCTTCAGCTGTATCATTCAGCCTTTCCTCCTATTCTGAGTTGAGGGACTTCCTCCTGTGGCAGCGCTGAAATGTCAATTTCCTTCGCTCCCAGCTTCTCAGCCAAGGCTGCATCTTCCAGCCCCTCTTCAATGTCAGCGCCCTCGATGGCCATGCGGTCTGCTTCCTCGTCCGTAAGCGGCAGAGCCGTAATACGGGCGCTCACCAGATGCCACGTCTCCACATCCAGTTCAAAGAGCAAATGCTCATGGGCATGACCAGGCCGTTCATAGATGAAATATGGCACGCCCCCGTGCCACTGACGCTCCGTCTCGCCATAGGTTTTCTCCAGCCAGTAGGAAGTCGCCCCCTGACGCACATTATGGCGCAGGGTATAATCCTTGCCAGACAGGGCAATATCTGCCACTTTGCCTGTGGCTTTAACAATCCCCACTCTGACCTCAGGATATTCGTAGATGGTCAAAGGTACTCCCTGTACCGTCTGTTCTTTATCAAACAGAGGTTCCCCCAGGATATCAAGCATCTGGGAGATTTCGTCCCCCAATTTCAGTCCTTTGTAGCCAAAGTCGCTGTCCTGCAGGGAAGACTTGGCCGCTTCAGCTGCGCCAAAGCAGGCAGGATTGGCAATCTCAGATGGTGCAGCTATCCCCAGGCAGGCTGCCACAGCAAGAATTGCTACCAACTTTTTCATCATTTCTTCTTATTCCTCATTTCCTCAGTGTCAAAGATAAGAGTAACGGGCCCGTCATTGATGGACTCCACCTGCATATCCGCTCCAAAGCTGCCATGCTGGGGTGGGAACCCCAATTCCTCCAGCTTTGCCATGAAGTAATTGTACAAAGGCTCTGCCAAGGAGGGCGGCGCCGCATGAGAAAAGCCCGGGCGACGGCTGCTGAGGTCAGCATAGAGGGTGAACTGGGAAATGACCAGGATTTCTCCCCCCACCTGCTCGATGTTCAGGTTCATCTTCCCCTGCTCATCCTCAAAGACCCGCAGGTGCACTATTTTCTCTGCCAGATAATCAGCCTCAGCCTCAGAGTCCTCCGGGCCTACCCCCAGCAGCACCAGATAGCCCTGGCCGATGGCCCCTTCTACTTTTCCCTCAATGGTGACAGAGGCTGACTTCACCCGTGTAACTACTGCTTTCATCTCTTATCCTTTCGTCATATAGGGCTTGACAAAATCCCTGATGGTCTTGAAATACTGCTCCTGTCCAGTCTGGCTGGCAGCCCCATGGACAGCCTCCTCGATGAAGAGGATTTCCTTGCGGGGAGCCACAGCCGCATCATAAAGTTCCTGCGCCATGGCAGGAGGTACCAGAGTATCCTTCAGCCCGTGGATAAAGAGCATGGGCACCTTGGAATTTTTCACCGCCTGGACAGGCACCGCCTGATTGAGGCTGAAGCCGGCCACTTCCCTGCAGCGCCAGTCCAGGAGGTTCATTGCCGGGAAGGGCGGCAGGCCGAAGGAATCCTTCATCTGATGAGCCAGAAGGTCAAAGGCGCTGGTATAGCCGCTGTCCTCCACACAGGCCACTACCTGAGCCGGCAGGTTCTCGTCATCAGAGGCCAGCATCACCGTGGCGGCTCCCATAGAAACGCCATGCAGCACGATATGGGCCTCAGGATAGCGCATGGCTATCAGCCCTGCCCAGGCAGTCACATCCGCACTTTCTCTATACCCCATAGTGAGAAACTGCCCCTGGCTTTCCCCGGAAGCCCTGAGGTCAGGCGTCAGCACATGGTACCCCATCATTAGATAGTTTTCTGCTATATAATATGAATTAGTCTGGTTGCAGCCATAGCCATGAGCCACGATTACCCACTTATTGGAACTTTCCTCCGGTGAAAAATGAGTGGCGGTGAGGTGCAGCCCATCCTCAGACTGCAATTCCCAGGGTTCGCTGAGGTAATCCGGCCTGTCATACTTGCGGCTCTCCGGCGGCATCAGCAGGGCAAAGGCCCGGGGCGGCTCCGTATGTCCACCAAAGGTACCCCGTTCCAGGCCAAAAGAAACCAGATAATTGCCAATAAAATAACCTGCCCCCAGCACAAAAGAAACGGTCATGACCACGGCTGTCAGCAGGCAGGAAATCAATATTTTCTTCATCCATCCGCCCCCTTTCGTCGATAGTACACATTATAACGCAAATAGGGATGTTTAACAAATAGACGAGCATTAAAAAGCCTTCCTCGCCAGAGGAAGGCTTTACTCATTGCTCTCTACTTCACTATATCCTGATACATCTCCGGCCTGCGGTCGCGGAAAAGCCCCCAGCTCAGGCGGTCTTTCTCCAGACGCTCCAGGTCGAAGCTGGCCGTCAGAATCGTTTCGTCCGTGCGGTTGGCCTCAGCGATAATACCACCGGTATTGTCTGTGATGAAGGACGAGCCATAGAACTTCAGGGAGGAGGACTGCCCGCCATTTTCTTCGCAGGGCTCCACTTTTTCCATCCCCACCCGGTTGGCCGCAATAACAGGCACAAGATTGCTGCCGGCATGCCCCTGCATGCAGCGGCGCCAGTGGGGCATGCTGTCCGTGTCCAGGATGGGCTCAGAACCAATGGCCGTAGGATAGAGCAGCATCTCCGCCCCCTGCAGGGCCATTGCCCGGGCGGCCTCTGGGAACCACTGGTCCCAGCAGATGCCCACGCCTATCCTGCCATAGCGGGTGGCCCAGACCTTGAATCCCGTATTGCCCGGGGTGAAGTAGAACTTCTCCTGATAATAATGGTCATCGGGAATATGTGTCTTGCGGTAGACCCCCAAAACAGAGCCGTCCGCATCCAGCATGGCAATGCTGTTGAAGAGACGGGTTCCGTCCTTCTCGTAAAAGCTGATGGGCATAGCAACTTCAAGTTCCTTAGCTATAGGCTGAAAATGCCTCACAGCAGGATTATCCTCCAAAGCCGTGGCAAAAGCGTAAAACTCATACTGTCGTTGCTGGCAGAAATAGGGACGCTCAAAGAGCTCAGGCAACAGGATTACCTGCGCCCCCCGCCCTGCGGCTTCCCGCACCAGCTTTTCAGCCTTGCGGATATTTTCACTGACCTCTGCCACCATCTGCATCTGAATGGCAGCCACGGTTACCTCTCGCATAGTTTCACCTCTATTCCTTCTGCCCTGCCAAGGGAATCTGCTGGGTCAGGCAGTGGAAGTTGCCGCCCCCCACTATGACAGAACGCGCCTGCAGGGGCACCACCCTGCGCTCCGGAAAACAATCCTGCAGGATACGCAAAGCTTCTTCGTCCCTCACATCACCAAACTGCGGCACGATGACCTTGCCATTGCAAAGATAGAAATTCACATAGCTGGCCGCCAGTCGCTCACCCGGCTCCCGCCTGTCCTCGCCTTCCTCAAAGGCAAAGCTATTGGCTTCTTCCTCCGTGATGCAGACAGGCTTTTCAGGGATAGGCAGCTTATGGATCCTGAACTTGCGCCCTTTGGCATCTACAGCCTGCTCAAAAACATCCAAGTCTGCCCTGCTCAGCTCATACTGCGGGTCAGACTTATCATCTGTCCAGGCCAATACAACTTCGCCCGGCTTCACAAAGGCAAAGACATTGTCCACATGCTCATTGGTCTCATCGTTGTAAATGCCCCTGGGCAGCCAGATGACTTTCTCCGCGCCCAGATAGTCCAACAGCTTCGCTTCAATCTGCGCCCTGGTGAGCTCTGGATTGCGTCCCTCTGACAGCAGGCAGGCTTCGGTCACTACTACCGTGCCTTCCCCGTCCACATGGATGGAGCCGCCCTCCAGCACGAATCCACCTGCATCGTAAATATCATCGCCCAAGGCCGCGCACATCTGCGCCGCCGCCGCATCATCCAGCTCATAATCAGGGTAAAGGCCGTCAAAATCGCCCCCCCAGGCATTGAAGCGCCAGTTGATGCCACGGCGCTGGCCCTGCCCATTGACCACATAGGTAGGCCCCATATCCCTGGCCCAGGCATCATTGGTGGGAATCTCCAGATAATGGATATGCTCCTGAGTCAGGTCTTTCAGCATGGCCTCTGCCTGGGTGCGGTGCGCCCCCTCCACCAGCAGGTAAAGCTCCTCCACAGCGGAAATCTCCCGGATCAGCTCCACAAAGACGGGCTGCACATCTGCGCCACCATTGGTCCAGGAGCCTGGACGCACAGGCCAGATCAGGAAGGTTCCCTCATGGGGGGCAAACTCTGCCGGCATATGGAATCCATCTGCCTTTGGTGTGGTATCGGTAATCATCATGACAATCTTCCCTTGAAATCCTCATAGCCAAACTTCTTCACCAGGGTACAGTCCCCTGCAGCATCCATCTTCCAGATGGCGGGCAGGGCCATGCCGTTGAAGGTGTTGTTCTTGACCATGGAGTAAATGGCCATATCCTCAAAATAGAGCCTGTCGCCCGGTTCAATGGCCTTATCAAAGGAATAGTCTCCGATGATATCCCCTGCCAGGCAGGTGCAGGAGGAAAGCCTGTAGGTGTACGCCTTCTCCCCTGCTTCGCCAGAATCCTTCAGGGGCGGGCGATAGGGCATTTCCAGCACATCGGGCATGTGGCAGGCAGCGGAGGCATCAAGAATCAAGGTCCTGATATCATGGTTCTCAACTATATCCATCACCTCGGTGACAAGATAACCTGCATTGAGAGCCACCGCCTCCCCGGGCTCCAGATAGACTTCCACCGCATACTTGTCCTTCACTGTCCTGATAAGGTCAATCAGCAACTGCCGGTCATAATCCTTGCGGGTGATATGATGGCCACCTCCCATATTGAGCCAGTGAATAGAATCTGCCTGCAGCCAGCGGCCAAAGCGCTCCTGCACGGCCTTGAGGGTTTCAGCCAGAGCATCGCTGTCCTGCTCGCAGAGGGTGTGGAAATGGAGGCCGTCAAGTTGTTCAAACAGCTCAGGCTCGTCTTCCACTGCCCTCTCAAAGTCCTCTGACGTCACGCCCAGACGGGAACCGGGAGCACAGGGGTCATAGATAGCATGGTCCTGGGTGGAGCACTCAGGATTGATGCGCAGGCCAATGCCCTGCTGAACACCGCGCTTTGCCTGTATTTCTTTTACCCTGGCCCCAAAGCGGCGCAGCTGGGCAAAGGAATTGAAGATGACATGATCGCAGAGGGAGGCGATTTCCTCAATTTCCTCTGGACGATAGGCCGGGGAAAACACATGGTTCTCCCCCCCCATTTCCTCGTGGCCCAGCCGGGCCTCATAGAGACCGCTGGCGGTGGCGCCGTCCAGGTATCTGGCAATCAAGGGATACTCGGCAAACATGGAGAAACACTTTTGGGCCAGCAGAATCTTGCAGCCTGCCACCTCTTTGACTTCCTGCAGGATTTTCAGGTTGGCTTCCAGTGCCTGCTCGTCCACCACATAGGCAGGAGTTGGCACCTTGTCTAATTTCATTGCCATAAATCAGTCCACCAGCACCGGGTTTTCATCCACCTGCCAGGGCAGGCCCCACTTGTTCAGGGCTTCCATGTACGGGTCCGGATCGAACTCGTCAGTGGTGAAGACACCGGGTTTCTTCCACTGGCCGGTAACCACCAGCATGGCGCCAATCATGGCAGGCACGCCCGTGGTGTAGGAGATAGCCTGGGAACCAACTTCCTTGAAACACTCCTGATGGTCGCAGACATTGTAAATGTAGATGGAGCGTTCCTTGCCATCCTTCTTGCCCGTGAAGATGCAGCCGATATTGGTCTTGCCCTTGGTACGGGGACCGAGGGAAGCCGGATCCGGCAGCAGGGCCTTGAGGAACTGGATAGGCACGATTTCCTGGCCGTTGTAATTGATGGGCGTAGTGGAGAGCATGCCCACATTCTCCAGACAGCGCATATGGTCTAAATAACTCTGCCCGAAGGTCATGAAGAAGCGGATGCGCTTGACTTCCGGCATATTGCGGCCCAGGGCCTCGATTTCCTCATGGTGCAGCAGGTACATGTCCTTCTTGCCCACACCCTCGAAATCGTACTCGCGCTTGATGCTCATGGCAGGAATCTCAATCCACTTGCCATTTTCCATATAGGAGCCGGGGGCGGAAACCTCCCGCAGGTTGATTTCCGGATTGAAGTTCGTAGCAAAGGGATAGCCGTGGTCACCGCCATTGCAGTCCAGGATATCAATGGTATCAATGGTATCGAAATACTGCTTCTTGGCATAGGCGGCAAAGACCGAAGTCACACCCGGGTCAAAGCCCGTGCCCAGCAGAGCCGTGAGGCCTGCCTGCTTGAACTTCTCCTCATAAGCCCACTGCCAGGAATAGTCAAAATAAGCGGAGAACCCCAGCTCCTGGCAGCGCTTCTCATAAATCTTGCGCCACTCCGGGTCTTCCGTATCCTCCGGCTCGTAGTTTGCCGTATCGATGTAGTCCACCCCGGCAGCCAGGCAGGCATCCATGATGGTGAGATCCTGATAGGGCAGAGCCACATTGAGCACAGCATCGGGCTGATATTCCTTGATGAGTTTGGTAAGTGCCTCCACATCGTCAGCATCAATCTGGGCCGTGGTGATCTTGGTCTTAGTCTGCCCTTGTAACTTCTCTTTCAAAGCGTCACACTTGCTGACCGTGCGGCTGGCAATCATCAGTTCGTCGAAGACACCGTCATTCTGGCACACCTTGTGGATAGCTACGCTGGCCACGCCGCCGCAGCCGATAATCATCAGTTTGCTCATTTCTTCATTTCCTCCTCTGAAAGAATATCCTCCACATACTTGGGCAGCATGAAGGCTCCCTTATGCAAATGAGTCGTATAATACCAGGTAGTGAGATTCCTCTCATTCCAGCGCTTGGCGTTGAAATCCTTCAACGGGTGATACTTCTTGGACGCAAAGCCAAACATCCAGAGCCCTGCAGGACAGGTGGGAATGCCCGCCTGATAGACGCGGCTCACGGGAAAGCTCTGATAGGCCTTGCGGTGCATGGCCCGGAAGGCTGCCTCATCCTCATCATAAAAGGGGCTGCCATGCTGATAGACCATGATGCCGTCATCATGCAGGGCACGATAGCAGTTGCCATAGAACTCCCGGGTAAAAAGCCCCTCCGTATGGCCGAAGGGGTCCGTGGAGTCGTTGATGATCAGGTCATACTTGTCACGGCAGCGGCGCAGGAAACGCAGGCCGTCCATATTCGTGATCTTGACCCGCTCGTCATCAAAGCCCTTGGCAGTCTCAGGGAAATACTCCCGGGAAACCTCGATGAACATCTCATCAGGCTCCACCACATCAATGGACTCGATTTCCGGGTACTGGGTGAGAACTTTCGCCACGCCCCCATCGCCACCGCCGATGATCAGCACATTCTTCACCTGGGGGTGCACTGCCATGGGCACATGCACCACCATCTCGTTATAGATGAATTCGTCAGCCTCCGAAAAGATGATTTCGCCGTCCAGCACAATCATCCTGCCAAACTCCCGGGATTCAAACACATCTATGCGCTGATACTCGCTCTGTTTGGAGAAAAGCTGCTTGTCCACTCGCACAGATGTCTTGACGTTTTCCGTATCCATCTGTGAAAACCATATTTCCATTAGGTCAAACCTCCGTCAAAATGCGCATTTCCCGGCATTCAGGATCCTGGGTTCCCTGCAGGGAGCAGCCCTTTTCCCTTGCGTATTCGATGTACTCAAGAATCTCCTCTGTGATGCGCTCCCCCGGAGTCAGGATGGGGATTCCCGGCGGATAGCACATGAGCATCTCCCCGGCGATGCGCCCCACGGTTTCCTGCAGGGGCATTTTCTCTCCCTGGGCATAAAAGGCCTCCCGGGGACTCATGACCAGTTCCGGCGCAATGAATTCGCCGCAGTACAGCTCCCGCTTGTCCTTGGCGAAGCGGTCGGCAATGTCCTCCAGTGCCCCCACCAGGCGCTCGATATCCTGGATGCGGTCACCGATGGAAATATATGCCAGGATATTGCCGATATCCCCAAACTCAATCTGGATATCGTACTCATCCCTGAGCATGTCATAGACCTCGATGCCCGTCATGCCGATGCCCTGAGTGAAGATGGACAGCTTGGTCACATCAAAGTCAAAGACGCTATCCCCGTCGATAAGCTCCCTGCCATAGGCATAGAAGCCCTCTATCTCATTGATTTCCGTACGGGCATATTCCGCCATGGAGCTGACCTTTTCAAAAGATTCCCGGCCATGTAGAGCCAGATTCCGGCGGGAAAGGTCCAGGCTGGAAATCAGGAGATAGGACGCGCTGGTGGTCTGGGTGAGGTTGATAATCTGCTGCACGTATTCCGCATCCACGCCTTTGCCGCAGAGCATGATGGAGCTCTGGGTGAGGCTTCCGCCGGATTTGTGCATGGACACCGCAGCCAGGTCTGCCCCGGCTGCCATGCCAGAGATGGGCAGATTATCCCCGAAATACAGGTGGGTGCCATGGGCCTCATCCACCAGCACCTTCATGCCGGCTGCGTGAGCCAGATTCACGATGCCCTGCAAATCGGAGGCGATGCCATAGTAAGTGGGATTGTTGACAAAGATGGCCTTGGCCCTGGGGTGCTCTTTGATAGCCCGCTCCACATCAGAGAGCGCCATACCAGTGGCAATGCCGATGGTGTGATTGACCCGCACCGGCACATACACGGGTATGCCGCCGCATAACACCAGCGCATTGATAACGCTCTTATGCACATTGCGGGGCAGCAGGATTTCCTCCCCTGCCCGCACAGTGGCCAGCACCATGGCCTGCACAGCGGAGGTGGTGCCGTGCACCATGAAAAAGGCATGCTGGGCGCCGAAGGCATCTGCCGTCAGTTCCTCTGCCTCCCGGATGACCGAGACGGGATGGCTCAGGTTGTCCAGCATCTTCATGGAATTGACATCCACGCCCACGCATTTCTCACCCAGGAAATCCACAAGTTCGGGATTGCCGCGGCCGCGTTTATGCCCGGGCACATCGAAAGGAACCACACGCCTTTTGCGAAGTTCCAGCATCGCCTCGTAAACCGGCGCTGTATGTTGCTTGATACGATCCATTTTTCCCTCCAGAGATGAATACCCTGACAATCATTACTTCTTTACATTACTGCGTTAATCGCTCTTAAAATTTTACAGTTTCTCAACATATTAAGCAAGCATAAATATACATGCGTTTTATCTCTCCATAAAAATTTTTCCTCACCAGTAGTTGACAAAGTTACACTTCTTGGATAAAATTATCTCATCAATAGCGAGGCAAAGGAGCCCAAACGGATTGTGATGATTCGTTTGGGCTTTTTCTCTCCTTCACAATGTTATTTCACAAAATGTTTTCACACGCACACGCTATTGATGCAAATCTGTCGAAGGCAGGACAAAGGCGTCCAGCAGCAGGGGTATATCCCCAGCTGCCTGGCGCCTTTTTTCTTGCCGAAATTTCCCGCCAGAAAGGAATTGGTAATATGCGCTCATTCCCTTTATTCTCCGAACTTGAAGCACACCGTGACAAAGCCAATGAGGCCTTTCATCATAATGTGAAGCCCGTGCTGATGGAACGCCTGCAGGAGTTCGGCTTCGCCCCAGCCAGTGAAGCCTCCCCTGGCATCCTGCAGCTGACTGAGGCAGCCACTGATAACTGTTACATCCTGGCCATCCATCCCTACGAGCTTGACATACACTTCCAGCATGTCAAGACAGGTGAGCAGATTCTCATCTGCTCCATCAGCAATCTGGAGCTCAGCGCCCATGTCATGATGGAAATCATCATCGACTCCATCGACAGCTGGCTGCAGTACGGAGTGATTTACGACTATACCAAAGCCCAGCTGCTGGAAGAACGTGCCAAGGCCAGGGCCTGACAAAATACCGCCGGGAGGAGGGAGATTCATGGAAGCATTGCTGGCACACAAAGACGAAATAAATGAACAACTGGCCCGCTATGGCGTGAAATTCGGGATTTACAAGGAGGGCAGCTTCAACGAACGGCTTTTTCCCTTTGACCCCCATCCCCGCATGATCGGGGCAGAGGAGTTCCGGCAGCTGGAGCAGGGACTGGCCCAACGGGTGGTGGCCCTAAACAATTTTCTCTACGACATCTACCATGAGAAGAAAATCATCAAAGACCAGGTAGTGCCGGAGGAATTTGTCTACCGTTCCCCGGGGTATCTGGCCCAATGCGAGGGCATCACCCCGCCCCACGGCTGCTACAGCCATATTTCCGGCATCGACCTGGTGCTGGGCAAGGATGGCGAGTGGTATGTGCTGGAGGATAATCTGCGCATTCCCTCAGGAGCCTCCTATCCCCTGATAGCCAGGGCTCTCTGCCGCCGCTGCAGCCCCGCCACCTTCCAGCAGCACAGGGTACTGGACAACCGGGACTACGGCAAACTACTGAAGCACACCATGGACCATGTCAACACGGGAGGCATCAATGTCATTTTCACCCTCGGCAGGTACAACGCCGCCTACTTCGAGCATGCCTATCTGGCAGAACAGGCGGGAGCTGTGCTGGCAGAGAGCAACGACCTGTTCGTGGAAAACCGCAGACTTTACTGCCGCACCAGCTGCGGCGCTACTCAGGTGGGAGCCCTTTACCGCCGGGTCAGCGACGAATATCTCGACCCGCTGTTCTTCGAAGCCTCCTCCCTCATAGGCATACCAAACCTCATGGATGCCTATATGGCAGGCAACGTGGCCATCATCAATGCCCCTGGCAACGGCGTGGCAGATGACAAGGGCATTTACTACTTCGTCCCCCGCATGATTTCCTATTATCTGGGAGAGGAGCCCATCCTGCATAACGCCCCCACTTACCTGCCCTATTTCCCGGAGGATTTCGCCTATGTCATGTCCCATGCCCACCAGCTGGTCATCAAGGATGTGGCAGAGGCCGGCGGCTATGGCGTCATCTTCGGCAGCAACCTCACTCAGGAAGAGCTGGAGGAACTGAAGAAGGCCATCAAGGCTGCGCCCCGCCGCTTCATCGCCCAGGAAGTAGTGGACTTCCAGGACCTGCCGGTTTCCGAAGGAGAAACGACAGTCGAACGCAAGGCAGACCTCAGGGCCTTTGTGCTCACGGCAGAAAGCCCCGTTGTCTGGCCCAGCGGCCTGACACGTTTTTCCCGCAATCCCGACAGCTTCGTTGTCAACTCGTCACAAGGAGGAGGTTTCAAGGATACATGGATTCTATGCCACTGAGCAAAGCCTCCCGGCTCTTCTGGCTGGGACGCTACTACGAACGGGTCGCTACCACTCTCACCTATCTATGGGATTGGTACGACAAGATGATTGACGGCGTGCCGCCGGACTGCAAGAACTTCTGCCGGGCCCTGGAAATCTCCTGCCCCTATCTCAGCACGGAGGAATTCTTGCAGGATTATGTCTTTGACGGAACCAATCCCGAATCGTTGCGCACCGCCGCAGACAATATGCTGGGCAACGGCATGATGCTCCGGGAGACCATCGGCAGCCGCACCCTGTCCTACCTGGAGCTGGCTGTGACTGCCATGGAAAGCGGCGTCAGCAGCCTCTCCCCCACCCTGCCCCTGCAGCGTACCATCGACTACATCATGGCCTTCCGGGGCTGCTATGATGACTGCATTGCCGATATCGAAGTGCGGAACATCATCAAATGCGGTGCCAGCGTAGAAAGGCTGAGCCTGTATCTGCGCCTGGGCTGGCATCTGGAGCGGGTTCCCACCGAAGTGGGCCGCCTGCTCTACCGCACCAGGAGGGCCAGGCTTTCCGCTTTCCCCGGCTGCCTGCAGGTGCTGGAAAACCTGTCCGAGCCCTATAATGACTCAGACAAGCAGAAGCTGCTGGCAGCTGCAGAGCAGCTTTTCTCACTATGATTTCGTAGCAAAAGAAAGGAGGCGAACTGCCATGGGGCGTTCTCTGGATTTTTACTTTGACACCGAACTGAAATTTTCCCAGCCTGTCGCGGAACATGAGTTCCTCCTGCGCTGCCTCCCTGCCGAAGCCCCGGAGCAGCAAATCGAGACGCAAAACCTGACCCTTCTGCCCCACTGCGCCGTGACCAGCCGGGGGAAAGATGCTTTTGGCAATGCATACTGCGCAGGCAGGATAGATGAAAAGCATGAGGTCTTCCGCTACACTTTGGAAGGCCGGAGCTGTCGTGACGATTCCCTGCGGGAGAAGTCGGAGGCTTCTCCCTTTTATCTCTATCCTTCTCCCCTCACCCAGCCCACCAGGGAAATAGAAGAATTCTTTGCCGCCCTGCCTAAAAAGGGCAGCCCCTTGGCTACGGCGCAGCTGTTCTCTGCCCGTGTTCACCAGCATTTCACCTATGTGCCGGGCCATACCAATGTCTCCACCTCCGCAGGGGAAGCCTTCCGGCTGGGACTGGGAGTCTGCCAGGATTATGTGCATGTGCTCCTGGCCCTCTGCCGCCTGGCAAAGATTCCCGCCCGGTATGTCAGCGGCCTGCCCATAGGCGAAGGGGCCAGCCATGCCTGGGCTGAAGTCTGGGAAGACGGCCTCTGGTACGGCCTTGACCCCACCCGGGACTGCCCCGCAAATGAGAGCTACCTGAAATTCTGCGTGGGACGGGATTACAGTGACTGTCCCCTGGAACGGGGCATGTTCACAGGCGGAGCCGACCAGACGCAGACTGTATTCATGAAAGTGACGGTGGCATGAACATGATAGAGGAAGTGGTATCTGCCCACCTGCCTGTGGGCGAGACCCTGAGGATACAGAAGAACCGCATCGAGGGCGCAGAACCCAAAAAGCGCCGCCTGGCTATCGTGACCGGCACCCACGGCGATGAGTTGGAGGGCCAGTATGTAGCCTGGCAGCTGGCCAGAGTGCTGAAGAAAAGGCAGCCGCTCCTGCGGGGCACGGTGGACATCTACCCTGCCTTGAACCCACTGGGCATCAGCACCATTTACCGGGGACTGCCGGGCTTTGACCTGGACATGAACAGGATTTTCCCCGGAAGCAGCGAGGAGACCATGTACGAATACATCGCTGGCGGCATCATCGAGGATATCGCCGGGGCTGACCTCTGCATTGACATCCATGCCAGCAATATCTTCCTGCGGGAGATACCCCAGGTGCGCATCAATGAGCAAAGCGCCGAAATGCTGCTTCCCCTGGCGAAGTTCCTGAACATGAATTTCCTCTGGGTACACAGTGCAGCCACGGTGCTGGAAAGCACTCTGGCCTACAGTCTCAACTCCCTTGGCACCCCCACTCTCGTGGTGGAAATGGGGGTAGGCATGAGAATCACCAAAAGTTACGGCGACCAGCTCATCACGGGCATCCTCTCTGTCATGTCCCAGCTTTTCATGCTGGAGGAGCCCTGTCCCCCGGTAGCGCCTCCCATCGTCAGCACAGACGGCAACGTGGCCTTTGTCAACGCCAACGCCTCGGGCATCTTCATTCCCCGGGTACGGCACGAAGAGCGGGTGGAAGAGGGACAGCTCCTGGGACTTATCGCCGATCCCTTGAGCGGCGGTGTCAGGGAGGAATTGCACAGTCCCGCCAGCGGCCTCATCTTCACCCTGCGGGAATATCCCGTGGTCAATGAAGGCTCACTGATTGCCAGGATCCTGGGAGGCGCCCTATGAAGAGAAAAACCTTATTCACCATCGACGCCCAGCCCTACCGCCAGCCCATCCCGGTTTATGGCTATTTCTTCGGCTCAGAGGAAAAGACCTTAGCGGTCATGGGCGCCATCAGGGGCGATGAGTTCCAGCAGATGTATACGGCTGCCAAACTGGTGCAGGAACTCACCCGCCTGGAAGCAGAGGGGAAAATCATCGGGGACTGCGGCCTTTTGGTCATTCCCTGCGCCGGACAGTTCTCCATGAATGTCAGCCGGCGTTTCTGGCCCTTGGACAATACGGATATCAACCGCATGTTCCCGGGCTATGACAAGGGCGAAACTACCCAGCGGCTGGCCTGGCGAATCTTTGAGGCCCTGAAGGGCTATACTTACGGCATCCACCTGACCAGCCTTTACCTGTCGGGAGATTTTATCCCCCATATCCGCATCATGGATACGGGCTGGCAGGAAAATGCAGAAGGACTGGACTTCGGGCTGCCCTACCTCATCACCAGGAAGCCCCGCCCCTACGACACAACCACTTTGAACTACAACTGGCAGGTCTGGGAAACCCGCACTTTTTCCCTTTACACCAAAGCCACGGATTTCATAGATGAGAAAAGCGCCCAGGAAGCTACCGACAGCATCCTGCGCTTCCTCACCCGGCACGGCTTCCTGAAAGACGTGCCTCTGCCCGAAGGCGAAGCCACCCAGGCCGTCAGTGAGAAAAACCTCGTCACCATCAGGAACACCTGCGGCGGCATCCTGCTGCACTGCCGCCCCACTTCAAGCCAGGTACAGGCTGGCGAAATCATTGCCAACATCGTCGATCCCTATACGGCAACGGTGCTGGAAGAAATACGCGCCCCCCAGAAGGGCACCATCTTCTTCGCCCGCCACGCCCAGATCATAGCCGCCCAGACCATCGTCTTCCGACTGATTCCCGGCTGAATTTCACTATCACATATATGACAAAAGAGGAGCTGCTTGCTGAGCAGCTCCTCTTTTGTCATATACACTATATTGTTTATCACGATTTGTTACTCTCCTCCTATGATGAACGCGATTTTGCTGTCATAGGAGGCAATTTATTCCTTCACCTTTCCAACAGGTCTTCAAGGGGCATGGCTTCAAGCTGCTCTGTCTGCTGAAGCTGTTCCTCTGCCTGACTCACATGCTTGATGGTACCGTTGGTGGCCTGCATATCCTGCTGTACGTCCATGGCAGCGGCCATGCCCTTGTCCGGGGCGGGAGAGGAGGAAACTTCTGTCCGTTCCTTTCCCTCCTCGATGGCTTCCTGCACTACGTCTTCGGGCCTGGGGTCGCGGGTGACATTCCTTTCGCCCTGCTCGGCCACCTGCTCCTCGGTGCGGACTGCCATGGAGAGCTCGCTGCTGCGCATGTCAAGGGTGACATTCAGGTCTTTGGCACGGCTTTTGGCCAGAGTTATATCCCCCCGCTCCTGGATGATTTCCTGGGTGTAAAGTTCCTTGAGGGCGCCTTCATTGGCTATCTGGTTATCCGCCTCTGTTATGCCGCGCTCGATTTCTGCCATTTCAAGCTGCATCTGCAGCTGGGCCACAGCCTGCTCCGCTTCGGTCAGTTCCGGGGAGCCAGCTTCCATCTTTTCCCGCAGGGCCTGCTTCTTGCCATAAAGTTCATGGAGTTTGTCATCGGGGCTCATGCCCTTTTCCTTGAGCTCGTCAGCCTCCTCCTGCATGCGGGCTTTTTCCTCCGCCGTGAGGCTGGTATCCGTGTCAATGCGCTCCTGGAGCTTTTCCGCCTGCTTCTTGTAATCCTCACGAGCGGCAATCTTGTCGTTGAGCTCCTGTAGATTCTTTTCCCCTTCGGTCATGAAGTCGGTCTGGCCCATTTTCCTCAAGGGGTCCAGAGCTTCTTCCGAGAGCTTGCGGCCAGCCGCGCTGATTTGCACTTCCGCAGCCTTGCCGATAACGGTGTCGTCGTCTTTTTCCCCATCGGGCTGCTGGAGCCTCTGGAAAATATTTTCCGCGCCTCCCGCAGACTTCTGGATCTTCTGGTAAATGTTCTCCATTTGGAGAATATTCCTGCTGTCCTCCCTGATTTTGCCTATCATGGACATGATGAGTTCCCCTTTCTTCATGAAAAGCTATTCCGTTCCTCCCTGAAGTCTGGTCAGACAATCATTCATAGTATATATCGGCACATGGGGTAAAATGCTTAATAGTAAACCCAGCCCTGCGGAATAAATATTTTCACCCCAGCTACATCGCCTTCATTCACCAGTTGTCTACCGATTTAACGCTTAATCACTGGCATCATCTGAAATTTAGCGCAGAAATTCCCTATAATGCTCAAAATATTTTTCAATTTTCTGCTAAATGGGTATCTTCCCTCCCCAATTTGTAGAAGCCAGTCTCTGCGTTTCATCATGAACAAAGCCCCCTTCGCGAAAAAATCCTCTTTCTCAATTTTAACGCATAGGAGGGCTTCATTGATTATACGGTTAGGTTTAGTGCAGAATTATTTTGTTCCGCAGGGCTGCTTGAATCAGTCAGATTGTACCGTGCCAAGTCTCAGAAATGGCGGAAGCCCTTCTGGCTCAACGTAATCTTGGCAGGAAGATTGACCACCTCATGAACATTTACGAAAAATCCCTTGGCCTGCTTTTGGAAGTCCTTGTAGGCAGCAGAGCCTGCATATTTTTCATATGCTGCCTGATCTTCGTACATTTCCATGGTATGAATCACATTGGGCCTGTCGTGCTCTGACGTTACAAACATGCCCAGCACACCTGCCTCATCTCTGACGGCACGGACTGCCTCCTGCTTTGCCAGTGCCTGGTACTGAGCCAGGTTTTCCGGCTTGACCTCATAGCGATGCATAAAGACCACCGTTGCTACGCCACTGGTTTTTTGTTCCAGAGCGATGCCATTAGCCTCCAATATCTTGAGGCTCTTCAGCATCGGCAGCCGTGCCGCACGATAATCCTGAAAAGCCTCGCTGGTGCTATGGATGCGGTAAGCCTCGTAGCTTTCATAGATTTCCAGCAAGCGCATCAGGTCGTGATTCTTTGCATCGATAGCACCATAGAGCGCATAGGTGCCAGCCTCCTTGGCAGTTTGCGGCGCCACGGTACGAGCGCCGATTTCACCCATGGCCTGCATATTGCCGGGAGTGCTTTCCAGCACCGCCCAGTGAACCATGGGCATATTCCCTTCCGGCGTGCGGATAGGCTGAGCAAATGACAGGGAACTTGCCATAAAAATTCCTCCCAAGGCCAACAACATCGTCTTTTTCAGATTCAATTTGAAATCCATCATTTTCTTCTCGCCTTTCCTTTTCTCACTCACGGCAAAACACGCTCCCTTCTCTTATTTCTGATACTGTTCCGCAAAGCCCAGGCACTTGCCCAGCACTTCTCCTGTTTTCACATACTCATAAGTAGGCATTTCAAAGAGAATGGGCTGCAGCTTGCGGTAGTCAATCTTGCCCTTTTCCGTGAGCTTATCTTCTTCCACAAAGGTGTGGTCGATTTTCAGGATGAAGCTTTCAAAGGTTTCCGTCTCGTAAATATCTTCCACGCTGCATTCCATGGTCAGAGGAGATTCGGTCAGCAGAGGGGCGCCGGATTCCCCTGTGGTATAGGCGAACACTTCCGACTTGTCCACCTTGGCACCGCTGACCTTGCCCACATAGGAAGCCGCCGGCAGCATGGCTTCGCTGACAATATTCAAGGACAAAGCCCTGTTTTCCTTCACGCCCTTATTGGTGTAATGGGGCTTGGCCATGCTCACCATCACCCGGTCATGACCGATGATGCCCACATGTCCGGCCAGCAGCCAGTTGGCCTTGCCTCCCACCATAGCCCCCACAACCACCAGCGGCGTGGGATATAAACCAAGTACTGAACCTATGTCTTTCTTCATGGCTGAAGCTCCTCTCACTTGTTCTTCTCAGCGGCTATCTGGGGCAACGTCTTGCCCCCCACGCCCCAGTTTTCCGGCTCATTTTCTTCCACCAGCACGAAAAACGCCTGGGGCGGCATGCTCAAGTCCTCACTGGCCACCCTCGTAATGTCGGCAATCAATTTGGCTTTCTGTTCCGTCGTTGCTTTGGCGGTCTTTACAGCAATAAATGGCATTTTGATGCACTCCTTTTGGCAAACTTCTTTAACTTAATGAATTAACCTTTGTGAATTTTGGCAATATACCTGCTCCAGCCACCCCCGCCTTGCCAGCTCCTGATCCAGGGCGGCCTTTTTGCCCAGCAAGGCCCTGGCGGGCACATAGGGATAGTCACTGCCGTAGAGAATGTGCTCCTGGTCTGTTATCTGCAGCAGCATGGGCAGGGCATCCGGCGTGGGATCGCCGGCCAGGTCAAAGTACAGGTTGCCAATGCTTTGTTCCATATCCACCGGCTCCATCATCTTCATGCCCGCCAGCATCTGGAACATCGCTTTGGCTCTTTGCTTCATATAGGGCAGGAAGGAACCGCAATGCGGCACCACCACCCGCACCTGGGGATAGCGTGCCAGCATGCCGCTGGCCAGGAGATTCACCATGGCCCGGGTGGTATCGGCAGGATATTCGTACAAGGCCATGACCTTGCCTGTCACCGTCCCCTGCCGCGGCAACTGCGGTGCGGGACTGGGATGGATGATGGTGAGCGCCCTGCGGCGATTGAGCTCTGCAAAGATCTCTTCCCAACGCTCATCCCCCAGATAAATGCCGCGGGCATTGCTGGGAACTTTTACTCCCAAGGCTCCCAGTTTCTCCATGGCATAAGCGATTTCCTGCAAGGAACCATCTATGCTTGGGAAGGGCACCGTGGCCACAAAGCCGAATTTGTCCGGGTACTGACGGCACAAGGCTGCCGTCTCCTCGTTGATCTGCCTGGCCACCTCACAGGTTAGCGCTTCATCTCCGTTATAGATATGCGGTGTCGCCAAGGATAAGACGGTGTAGTCAATCCCCGCCTCAGCCATAAAAGCCAGGTGAGCTTCCGCCGACCACTGGGGCAAGGGAAAGCCCTCCTCCGCCAGAGGATCTATGCCCAGCTTTTTCAGCCCTTCGATGTAAGCAGGCAACATAGCGTGAGCATGGATATCTATTTTGCGGCCTGACGGCAGTTTCACTGCCCCCGCCGAAGCCCCATAGGCTTCGCTCTGCCAAACTTCCCCTATGCCCAGCAGGGCAAAAGCACTCAAAGCACCGACTTTCAAAAAATCACGCCGTTTCAAGCTTCATCTGCTCCTTTCCTGACTGCCAGCATCCAGGACAGGCTTCTACGCCTTCCACCCGCCATGCCAGCATCCCCACGGCCGAAATCCCTGGCATATAATTCCTCCCCCTGTATAAAAATGACACTATGTAACCTTTCTTGTTTACTATTATATATTTAAAATGACACTATGTCAATATTATTTATGAAGCCAGCTTCAATTTTTGTCACCTGGAACAACCTTCAAAGTAAGAACAGCCCTTCGCAAGCAAAAAGAGCCTGCCTCAAGCAAGCTCTCCCTTTTGCCTCTTACGGCAACTTATTATACTCTTTTTCCTCTACCGGTTCGCACCATTCGCTGGAAGCATTCTCTCCCGGCACTTCTATTGCCAGATGCTGGAAAGCGGAATCCTTGGCCGCGCCATGCCAGTGCTTGACATTGGCAGGGATATGCACCACATCACCGGCCTTCAGCTCCTGCGCCGGCTTGCCCCACTCCTGATACCAGCCGCGTCCGGCGGTGACCAGGAGCATCTGGCCGCCGCCCTTGTCGGCATGATGGATATGCCAATGGTTGCGGCAGCCCGGCTCAAAGGTCACATTGCCGATGACCACCTGCTCGGTGGAAATCATATTGAGATAGCTCTTGCCATCAAAATACTGGGCATAGTTGACATTTTCGCCGCCCACCGGGAACATACTGGTTGCCTGGATGGCTGCCAGATCCATATTATCGCTGCCTTGGGCTGCTGTATGCTCAGCTGCAGGTTCGTTATAGACCTCTTTAGCCAGATTGAAAGCTGCCCAGGCCTTGGGCCAACCGGCATAGAAGCCCAGCTGGGTAATGACCTCAGCCATTTCTGCTTTGGTGACACCATTCTTCTTGGCCGACTGCAAATGATATTTCAAGGAGCTGTCCACCATGCCGCTGGCTACCAGTGCCGATACCGTCACAATGCTGCGGTCATGCAAGGACAAAACATCGTTCTTCGACCAGACCTCGCCAAAGAGGATATCGTCATTATAACGGGCAAAGTCCGGGGCAAACTCACCGAGCTGCTGCCGTCCTGCCGTCTGTGTTACCTTCACTGCTGCACGTTTATTCGTATCTCCCATTGCTGCTGCCTCCACGGTAAATAAATTCACTGTCATAAAAGTTGCGGCTACTAGTCCTGCCGCAATGATTTTCTTCTTCATCCAGGCCTCCTTTTCCTGCTCATTTCCCCCTCTGACTGCCACTCTAGCACTTGAAGTTCACTTCAAGTCAAGCAAAATTTTCGAGAGCGCAGATATTCCTCCCGCTGATTGCCCGCTTCTGTCGCAAGGATATGTTTAATCAACACGCCCTAGCCCCTGCCAGGTTATAACGCAGCCCCAATTTTATACGCCATATCGGCAAAGGAAGATTTCTCCACCAAGGAACGTGCCCCGCAGCCGGTGGCCATCACCTGGCCCACATCCTGCCATTCCATGTAGCGTACCAGTGTTTCATAGTGATTGACCAGCGCCTCCATCGTCCAGTCAGCACTGTTGTAGGCCGTAGCCATCATGATAGATTTCTTGCCATGCAATTTTCCCGTGCGGGAATAGAATCTGTCCACGATGACTTTCAGCTGCGCCGACATGCCGAAATAGTAAAGAGGTGTCGTCAGCACAATAAGATCAGCCTCCAGCATCTTGGGCATCAGCTTATTTTCGATGGCATCCTTAAAGATACAGGGGCCGTCCATGCCGCATTTGTCACACCCCTGGCAGGGATGCGTTTCCTCATGGGCTGCATCAAAGGTAAAGACCTCATGGCCAGCACTTCTGGCCCCCTCGGTAAACCTGTCCGCCAGGTAAATTGAGGTTGATTCTTCTTTGGGATGTGGACTGCTGGTAATCACGACAATTTTCATTTTTGTTCCCCCCGACACGCTTCCTTTTTCCGGCACCACATTTTTCTTAGGCCCGCCATCGGTCAAGGCTGACAGACCGCAGCCTGACAAAAACAAGGTTATAGCGCCCGCAGTGGTGACTTTCAAAAACTCTCGTCTATTCACACACACCACTCCTGTAAATAAATGACACCATGTAATCTTTCTTGCTGACTATTATATATTTATAATGACACAATGTCAATATCATCCGTAAAAAAATGACCGCCTACATAACGGTCATTTTCCCTCAATCCTATGGCACAAGCCAGCAGCCGAAGCCTCGCCGCCAATCAGCGAATAAAGTTAGTGGCTTGCCACGGCTCTTTTTCCGGCAAGCCAAACTGCTCCTTGCCCAGCTGGATGCTCTTCATCAGGAATGTCATATTACGCGCCAGTGTCCGCATGGTCTGCATGCCCTCAGCATCCTGCGCAGCCTCGCCCGGCGCTCCCCCATGGGCACTATTCCAGTATTGACTGGCTGCAATGGGCATACCCGAGATGGTGAAGAACTTATTGAGCTCATCAAAAGTTGCCGACAAACCGCCACGCCGAGCCACCACTACACTTGCCCCCACCTTCATGGTCTTGTCAAAGCTGGTGCTGAAGAACATGCGGGTCAGGTAAGCGACCAAGGTAGCATTGGCTGAAGCATAGTAGACTGGACTGCCCACCACCAGGCCATCACACTCAGCAAACAGGGGCGCGGTTTCATTGACGATATCATCAAAGACACATTTCCCCTTCTGAGCGCAGGCCCGGCAGCCTATGCAGCCACGAACAGCCTTATTGCCCACCTGAACCATTTCGACCTCTATACCATTTCCCTCAAAGACCTGCTTCATTTCCTGCAAAGCCATTGCCGTATTGCCCTGGGGATGGGGAGAACCGTTGACCATCATGACTTTCATTGCAAACACTCCCTAAAATACACATTTTCCTAGGAATTACCCTCAGTAACATTTTACCAAAATTTTCCGCCAGGAAAAAGCTTTTCCGTGCATTGCATAAACCTTCAGCTAAATATTCCATTCTTCATCTACAGAACCGCCGATATTATGGAAGTGGGGGACATCTTGTACTCGTTATAGCCTTGGCGATTCTGCACAATATCAAGAATCGTCATTTCTATGCGCATTTCCTTGCTGGCACATACTCTTCCCCGCGCTTGGCGAAAAATATCATCATTATCCTTTTCGCCGTGAGCCTCGCCCTCCTCACCTTATCGGGAATGGTACTGTCCCAGGATCTGTTTCCGTGGTTTAGATTTGAGAGTACATGGAACTGGCGTTCCCTTCATCTGGGTGCAGCCATCGGTGCTATGGTTCTGTTATTTGTCCATCTGCTGCTTCATGCCAGGCTATATATACGCGGAAGAGTGTTTTTCGGTCTGGCAGGAATTACGTTCATGCTGGCGGCAGCCGGGGTTTTCGGCATGCCCTACCTTTGACCGTTGGTACCATCAGGTAAATGTAGACAGGAAAGCCGCCATTGCCGGAGACAAGGTGCCCATGTCCGAGCGAATTCTGACGGTATATTTCAGCCGTGTGGGCAACACTAATTTCCCGTCCGATGTAGATGCTGTATCCGGTGCCTCCATCATGAAAGATGGACATGAAATCATCGGCAACGCCGAAATGATTTGATTTTTCTTGTCTATCCGCTTTGGTGGAATACACTGCCAATGGCCCTAGAAGGTTTCTTGAAGCAATATGATTTGACAGGAAAGACACTTATCCCTATCGTAACCCACGGCGGCAGCGGTATAGGCGAGAGCCTCAAGGCCCTCCATAAAGCAACACAGGCCAAATTCCCAGAAAGCTATCTCTGGATATCTACAGCAGCGATATTCCGGCCGCAAGGCAGAAAATCACAGACTACCTCAATGACATCAGCAAGTTATCTCTACCCAAGCGCAGAACAGGACATAAGTAAATGGGGTGCTGCATAAGTTGTTTTCACTCATGCAGTACCCCATTTTTGCGGCTACGCGCCAGTTTTTCTTCTGCTGTTGTGTTGCCGCCTCTCATGGCCAGCACTACACCGATTGAAATAAGCGCAAAACCAGGCAGGAAGTATCTGGTCATAGCTTCATCCAGTAACCAGTACCCAAGGATAGTTCCAACCACCGGCTGGAAAAACATGAACAGTCCACCGATGGAAGCATCCATGTAAGTCAGGCCTTTACTCCATAGAACAAAGCCTGCTGTAGTTGAAACAACACCCACATAGAGCACCGAACCCCATATTTGCGGCATAGCCATCGCATTCAAGTCAGCTTCGTTAAAAAGCCACCAAAGCCCATAGGGAGTCAGCACCGTAAATGATATCAGCACGCCATAGAACGTCAGGGCAAAAACAGAGTAGTGGCTGAGCATCTTCAAGAGTATGGACATCAAGGCCCAAGTGATTGCCGCTATACAGAGGTATATTCCCCCTAGCAAACTGCCAGTCTGAAGATTTTCCGGGTCTACCACTATGAGCAGTACACCTGCAGTGGCCAGGATAACAGACATCAGTCGACTCAAATTGAACCGCTCATGCAGCATCAGGCAGCCAAAAACCACCATGAATGCCGGTGTCGCTGCTGTTATCACCGAGCCCATCTGCGCTGAAGTCAGCATTGTGCCGGATTCCTGAGTGACAATGGATATTGTCTGCCCAGTCAAAGCCGCAACAAGCATCAATTTCCAGTCCTTGCGCTCTATTTTCCATGAAATTCTCTGATGGAGCATGATCAGCACCAGGGGCACCAAAGCAACCCCGTACCTCATCCACACCAGCGCCACAGGTGTGATTACCCCCACCGTAAGGCGAACAGCAATGAACATAGCTCCCCAGATGCTTCCTGCCAAGGACAGCAGCATAGAGCCAATAATTAGATTTCGCAACGTGTATTCTCCATTTCAAAATAAGCTTTCGCTTCCTATCTTATTACACCTCCCCCCAAAAAGTAAAGCAATCTTCATACATCTCCACCTATACCAATTCCTGCCCGGCATCTTCCAGTATACGCATCTGTTCCATAGTCTGTTCTTCCGTGACCAACTGCGGTGCGCACTGCAAAACCTCAAGCCTCCACACCGCATCACTAATGTAATAGTTCTATATTTCGCTTTGCATTCCTGCTTATAAACTTTCATTTAGTTTTCAAAGTCAACCATATTCTTTCCATATACTTCTGGTACACTTTATCTTGTTCACAGGGCTTGACCTACCAAGACTGGAGGGAGCAGACATGAAACAAATAAAGAAGATCAGCAAAAACATATCCGATAATGTTGCACACAGCATATACTTGCAATACGTCCGCCACTCCCTGACCAAGCTCACGACAGTAGCGGTCATGACTATGACGGTTCTAGCCCAGAGCCTGATTGCCGAGGCCCAGGCCGCTGAACCTGACGTTACCAGAGATGTCAGGGCGCTGGAGGTAAACGGCGCCTACCTTACCGGCCTCCCCCATCGCATAAAGGCAGAAGACAGACTGATGCAAAAGATATTAGCCGATGCGATAAAGGACAATGTGAATCTGGCACAGGCTGCTGACAGCATCAGCGATGTACTGCGCTACACTTTGGTCATAAGAGATGAGGATTACAGCCGTCAAGTACCTGAGGCCATGCAGAAGCTCACAGACAGCGGCTATCAGGTGGTGAAATTCCACAATGCCTGGGGAGGCAAATTCTATCAAGGCATCAATGTACAGCTTTTAAGCCCTGCCGGGGTAAAGACTGAGCTGCAGTTCCACACCCCTAACTCCTACGCCATAAAGCAAGCATCCCACGAAGTTTACGAAATTCGCAAAAATCCTGCCTCCACCCCCGAAGAAGTGGCCGAAGCCACAGCCCAGAGCATAGCATACAATAATCAGGTAAAAATGCCGCCCGGTGCCAGAGACATAGTTTGGAAAACTATATAGCATACAAAAAAGGTGCTGTGATGAAACGTGAAAGCATTTCATCACAGCACCTACGATGTATCTCTAAAAATATTCTTCTTTTTGACCTATTGACTTTTTGACCTTTAGGGGGTATAATAATAATTGCAAAGGGAAAAGGAACTCAGATAGAGGGTTCCCCCTTAGCAGACAAAGTTAAACATCCGTGAAAGGAGATTGATCACTATGTTTGGTCTGGTTCCATTTGCATCAAGTAATGAGCTCATGAGAGAAGGCAGCTTGTTCAATCGCCTGTGGGATGCCTTTGATACCCCCTTAACCACCGCAAACAGCCTTGGCTTCAAAGTCGATGTCAAAGACAACGGCACAGCCTATGAACTTACCGCCGATCTTCCCGGCCTTAAAAAGGAAGATATAACCCTGAGCTACGAACACGACTACCTGACCCTCTCCGCTCAGAGGGAGGAAAACAATGACCAGCAGGATGAGGCAGGCAGATATTTACGTCGGGAGCGCAGCTACGGCCAGATGTCCCGTTCCTTCTACATTGCCGGTATTGATGATTCCAAAGCCACGGCAGAATTCAAGGACGGCGTACTGAAAGTCCAGCTGCCAAAAGCTCAAGCACAGCCGGAAGCCCTCCACCAGATTCCTATATCTTGCGCTGGCTGACAGTCAACTCTCCCTATTTTTCACACATATCCGTAAATACTCATAAGGCAAAATCCGCCTTCCCGTTTGGAATGGCGGATTTTGCCTTTAATTTATTTTCCCCACATGTACACTGCCATACAGCATAACCCAACCAATTCAATCCAAATATCTGCTTAAGACATATCCCAGTTTTCCATTGTAATTGACATACCAGAAATCGTCCGTTGAAGTTTTGACAAAAATAACATATGTCCCCAAGCTTTATCGTGGTCCGTCAATATTATTTCAAGAACAAGAAAATCCCTGATGACATTCTGTAAATCCATTCCTTCGCCGCCAAACAACCTGTCAGGGCAAAAAATTGACCGTCAAACATAACGGTCAATTCTGCGGTACGATAATCAATCAGTTGCCATCCGGCCCCCAGGTGCCTTTGACACCCTTCACGGCCTCGGCTGCCGTGATAATCTTGTCACCGTTATCAATATCAACCAACTGATAGCGGTCATTGCCCATACCCATTTCCTTCATGTAAGTCAGCTGGCGCATACTATGGCGGGATTCCATGCGCTCCACCAGGTCATGCTTGCTTTCTTCGGGCAGAGCATAGACGCAGTCTACGCAAGCCTGGTCAGCAGCCAGTATGTCCAGGGAAGCCACCATGCCGATATCCGGCGTGACCACAGGCTGGGCCGAGGTTCCGGCGCAGTCGCAGTCCACACTCATATTCCGCATCACATTGATAAAGGCAATCTTATCCTTGAAATGGCTGACTGTGGCCTGGGTGGATTCAGTCATGCGCTCCATGAATTCCTCATTGCTCACACCCCACTTGGAGCCTGAATCGCCGGCGTGAATCATCTTCTTGCCAATCTTGCCATCGGCACAGCCAATGCCGATATTCTTGTTGGAGCCGCCAAAGCCTCCCATGGCATGGCCTTTGAAGTGGGTAAGAGCCAGGAAGGAATCGTATTTCAGCATATCCTTGCCCACAGACATTTCTGTGAACCACTTGCCATGGGGCACAGGCAGCATGGCTGTGCCGTCAGCATCAATGATATCCACATCAGCGAAATCAGTCCAGCCGTTGGTCTGCAGCGTCTGCCTGTGCTTTTCCGTGGTGTCACGCCCGCCGCCATAATAGGTGTTGGTTTCGATAATGGTGCCCTCTGGCAGGCGGTTATTCAGCATTTCTTTCACCCAGGGACGGGGAATGATATTGGGGCCATGAGGTTCGCCGGTATGCAGCTTGATGGCTACCTTGCCGCCCAGGTTGTCCTTCACCCTGTCATAGAGCTTCAGCATCCCCGCTGCCGACAGATCGCGGGTGAAGTACACCACGGACTCTGCCCCCTGCCTTTCGCTGTAGGGAATATAATGCTCCCCGCCGGTGCCGGCCACTTTCGCCTTCCCCACCTGCTCTTTGGCTCCCTTGTCTTTCTCCACCGCATCAGCGGCAAAAGTAGCACAGCCAGGCAGAGCGGCCATAGCCACCGCCGCCCCTGCCAGCTTCACAAATTTCCTGCGCGTCATCTTCCGGTTCATGACATTGACCTCCTCAGCTGCTACTTAACTTTCGTACTATCCTGTTTCTACTTTACAACTTGAAGCGGACTCCAAGTCAAGGCAGTATTTCACTTCTTATCGCCTTTATCCATTATGCTCTCCACAGGAAAGCACCTCTTTTACCAGTTCAAGAGCAGCTTCCTGCTTGAAGCTGCCGATGCAGGCCTCGAGCTGCCCCACGTTTTCTGACACCTGCTTTGGCAGGGCGTACTCTTTCAGCATAGCCAGGACTTCGGTGGCGCTGTCGTAGTCGAACACGCGAAGGAATTCCTCTAAGGCCGTCATGGCTTCAGTGAGCTGCCCCTCCTCCAGAGGAGGCTTATCCTGAGCTGCTTCTGCAGGCTCACTCTCCAGCAAAAAATGCAGGTTCTCCCCCAGCCTGCGATAATCTGCCAACAAGGCCGGGGTCTTTTGCCTGATCTCCTCCAACCGACCCTCGTCGCCCAGGCTCTCCAGCCCGGCTGCCATCTCTGACAGACTGCCGGCCCCAATGATGCGGGCAGAGCTTTTCAGGGCGTGTACCTTGATGGTGTAGTTTGCGATATCGCCGCCAGCTGCAAACTTCTCCAAGGCGTCAGCGTTCTCCCCGGCAGCCCTGGCAAATTCCTTCAGCACTTCCAGGTAGAGCTGCGGGCTGCCCATGGCCTGGGCGGCTTTTTCTGTCTCTATGCCCTCTATTTTTGGCAGGGGCTGGCTGTCTTCTTGGGACACCGCCCCCTCTTTTTCTATCAGCCCGGCGGGCAGGAAACGCTCCACCAGTTCTTCCAGCAGTTCCGGGTCAACGGGCTTCAGCAGGTACTCAGCAAAGCCCTGCTGCAGATACATATCCCTAGCGCCAATGACATTGTTGGCAGTCATGGCAATCACCGGCACCTCCGGGCGGGATCTGCCCGGCTCACGGCGCAGCTCTGCCAGGGTTTCCTGTCCGTCCATATCCGGCATGCGGTGGTCCAGGAAAATGATATCGTAGGCATTTTCCCTGACCTTCTCCAGGCACTCCCTGCCGCCCCCGGCTGTATCCACGGTTACTTTGGTGGCTTTCAGCAGCCCCTTCATCACCGTGAGGTTCATGGGGGTGTCGTCCACCACCAGCAGCCTGGCCCCAGGTGCTGTGAAGCGGGCCTTATAAGCCTTCCTTTCCTCCAGTCCGGGTGCCTGCGCCGCCTGACGGAAATCTCCGGCAGGAGCCCAGCTGATGACATCCTGCAGCAGGCTGAAGGAAAAGGCAGAGCCTTCCCCATAGACGCTTCGCACCTCAAGGCTGCTTCCCATCAGAGACAGCAGCTGACGAGTGATGTTCATGCCCAGCCCCGTGCCCTCCACATGGCGGTTGCGCTTTTCCTCGATGCGCTCAAAGGGAGCAAAGAGCTTCTGCAAATCCTCGGCCTTGATGCCGATGCCCGTGTCCTCCACAGCCACTTCCAGGGCAATCTGCCCCTCCTGCACCTTCCTGAAGCCTGCCCGCAGAGTCACGGTGCCTGTTTCCGTATATTTCACCCCATTGGTCAGGAGGTTGGTGATGACCTGCTTCAGGCGCACCTCATCCCCGTAGAGGACTTTGGGAATGGCCTGGTCCATTTCCACCTTCAGGCTGAGGCCCTTGTCCTCTGCCCGCTTCTGGATCAGGTTCACCAGGTCACGCATGACGTCTGCCGGGGAATATTCCACGGGAATAATGGAGAGTTTGCCCGCCTCGATCTTGGAAAAGTCCAGGATATCGTTTACCAGGCCCAGCAGACTGCGGCCCGCGGTCTGAATATCCCTGGCATAGCCGTAGGTGTCATCTTCCCCGGTGCTGCGCAGAATCATCTCATCCATGCCCAGCACTGCATTGATGGGGGTGCGTATCTCATGGGACATGCTGGACAGGAAAGCTGACTTGGCCCGGTTGGCAGCCTCGGCCTCCACCGCCATTTCCGAAAGCTCATGGGTGACCATGTGCAAAAAGCGGCTCATGCGGTAGGACAGGGGGATGATGCCATCGCCTTGATGATGGTAGGGCTGGCTATGCACCTCCGCAGGGGCGCCCTCTCCCGCCTTGCCCTCCCGGAACCCCACCGCCACGAAGGAGCTGTTCAGCACCCCGCCCTGTCCCCTTTGCAGGGAAATCTCAAAATGGCCGTGACAGTATACCAGCTCCGGGAAATAGCGGCGGTAGTAGTCCCACTCCAGATGAGCCTCCTCTTGAAGAAATTGCAGGCGGTTGCCGCAGAGGGACATGTAGACAGCTTCGGGGCCAAAGGCCTTCATGCGCTCACTGCCCGCCATGGTGGAGCCCAGCACTTCCTCTTCTGTGCCATAGGAAAAGCAGAGTTTCTCCCCCTCATAGACAGGAGCAGAGAAATAAAGCGCCCCTGCATCGCTTTTGGCCAAGGGCACCATGCAGATGGGCTTGCCCCGCCGCTGTACCATCAGGGGAAATTCACAGACATTGACAACGAAAAACTCATCCCATTCCACGCCAAAATACTTCTTGTACACCTCCAGGGCGGGCCTGCCGTCAATCTCTTTCACGCAGCCCTCCCCCATGGGCTTCCTCTCACCCAGTGTCACCTCAAACTCCCGGCCCACAGGCTGCCAGCCCAGAATATAGTCCATGTAGATGTCCAGACTCTCCCCGGCATAGATGACCACCACAAAGCCGGAAGAAAGCAGTTTCCGGCCTATGGCATAGACCTCCTTCTCCTGTGCCTCTCCCCGCAGGGACTGGCCGATGGTATTGGCCATGGCCCCAAAGACAGGCAGTTCCTCCCGTCCCTCGACCACCCTGTCCATGAACCTGGTGACTGCCAGGGCAGGGTTCACGGGAAAAAGTTCCAGTCCCCGGACATGTTCCTGCCTGTCCAAAAGCTCCTTCAGCTGACTGGCTGCCCCTTCCTCTCCTCCGGGAGTGCAGGGCAGATCCACCACCAAAATCTCTGCCTCTTCAGTTCCCAGGAGGTTCAGCTTGACCCCGCACGGATGCTCCATGTCACCGGAAATGTACTCGGAGCAGCCTGTCCGCTTCAGCCCTGGCAGTTCCCTGTCCAGACTGTCAAGGAGCTCAGTCGCCTCCTGCCAGCCATAGCCCGCCACGAAAATCTGCAGCAGGACATCCTTAGAGGCCGGATGCCTCTCCAATTCCCGCCGCAGCTCCGGCAAGGCCTCTATCGCCTGAGGGATATCTTCATATGCATAATTTTTCTGCCACATAACCGCGCTCTCCTGTCATACCGCCATCAACATGCCTGTTTCCTACTTCGCGGCCAGTGCCCCAAAGTCCTTTCCCCCTGCTCACAAAAAGAAGTCAGACCCCCTGAGCTGCAAGGATGCCCCTTGTTTGCCATGAAGGCCCTCAATCAAGATGCCGTCTGACAAAATCACGGATTTCTTTGAAGGAATCCACACTTTCCTGCAATTCCGGCAGCAGCAGGGCAAAATCATGGGACATGGCGGGATATACTGTCAAGGTTATATCCACTCCTGCCTCAGCAGCCTTTTTGGCCAGGGCCAGGTTCTCATCCAGGAAAAGCTCATAGCCGCCAGTCCGGATCAGCATGGGCGGCAATCCTGTAAGGTCAGCATGCACCGGGAAAACTCAAAGCAATTGCCTTTGCGCAACACCCTGCAATTCCTATCAGATGACCTTATTATATCTCTAATAATGACACTGTGTCAATATTTTAGCTTCGCTTGGCCACGCTCCATATTCCGCCTACACTTTTTCTAAGAATCCAGCTTCCCTAGCGGCATCCCACCGATGGATACGATGCATAAATGGCAAACAGGTCCCGCACTGCTCAAGCTGCGGGGCCTGTTTTTGCGTGCAATATTCTTTTAGAACTCAACCTTCCAGTAGGATTTTGGTAACTTTTGTGCAATTTTTCGGCAACATCTGCAGGCAGGTCTTGGCCCTTTCCAGGAGCAGTTCACCGCTTTTCTACCTCCAGGAGTTTGCACAGACAGTTATAGCTTATCTCATAGATGGAGTAATATTTGAATCCCACCTCTGCTGCCTCCATGGCCTGCCGCTGCTTGTCAGTCACCACCACATAAGGATAGATCCCATACATGAAGGGGAAATAGGCATAGAGGAAACTGACTTTTTCCTCCTCACTCATCTCCGGGCAAAACTTGTCCAGACAGTGGTGCACCGCCTTGATGGAAGCGCCATAAGCTCTTTTGAATTCCACCAGATTCTCTTGACGGCTGTTTTCTTCCATGTCGAAGTGATTCATGGACAGCAGTTTCAGGAGCCGCTGACGCTTTTCCAGAGATTGGGACAGAGCAGCGGCCAGCTCTCTGCGGCTCATGCTGGTGTGCTCTGCTATCATCCCATTCAGATCTGCCACCCACAGCTCATATTCTCTCTGCAGCAACGCCAGGAAGATTTCTTCCTTGGTGTTGAAATAATTATAGATGGCTGTGCGATTGAAAGTGGTTACCTTGCCCACTTCCTTCAAGGTGATATCCTTGAAGCTCATGGTCTCATACAACTTGGCGCAAGCATCAATAATGCTCTCCCGCCGCGCCTGCATCTCCTCTTCCGAAATTTTGGGCATCTGTTTCCTCCTTTGAATGACCTAACGTTACCTTCATCAGATACCCATATTATAGTCTCTATAATGACACAACGTCAATATAATTATCCAAAATACCTCCCCTGTGATTTCCTCACCATTTAGTAAAAAGGCCTCACTGCAATGACAAATAATTACATTGAGACCTTTTTCAATCAAGCTTTACTGCTCAGCGCATGCGCTCCCACCAGTTATCAAACAGCCTTGGCTGCTCTCCATCCAAGTATGCAGCTTCGCCAATTTCCGGCGTCAGCAGCTTATAGCCCTTTCCCTGGCTGGCCTGCATCAATCTCTGATATGGTTCCTGCCAGGGGTGAATGAGAATGCGCCTGCCTCCCAGCTGCATAAAGAAGGTCGAGTGCCCCATCCATATTGCAGCATCACGGGAAAGATCCAGCTCATGCAAATCCGTCTTATGACTGAGCAGGGGCTCCTGAGGAGAAAGCTCTGACTTATCTCCAAAGAGAAATTTAGCCATGGCCACAAAGCGGTTCTCGCCGCTTTCCTCATTCATGACCTGCACCGGCACCAGATTCTGGAACTGGCCATTCACATAGTGCGGCGAGGCCTCCATGCGCGCCAGCCGCGCCCCCTGCGGCAGTCTACCAAATTCTGGACGGTTCACAAAAAGCCCCCCGCCCCCCGCCATCATGCCCAAGGCTCCAAGACCTCCTAAAATAAATGTCCTTCTCTTCATAAAGCTTTCCCTCTGCCCAATCAATCTATTGTCATTCTTGCACGCACATACCTGGGACACTCCCGGCAGCAGAGCTGGCCTCACGCGCCCCTGATGACAACTTCAACCCGGAAGAGCACAAGAAATTGGCACATGTAGGAGAGGAAACGCAGCCCGAGTATAAGGACAGCGGCATTTTTGACAAGAAAAAAGACGTAGATGCCCTTTCCGCTGACACCACAGATGTACTGCAAGCCTTGCAGAGTGGATGGGAAACCTACGTCAGAGAGCACGAGCTGATTGATGAGGAAAATATGGTGAAGTTCTAAACATGCAGGAAGATTGAAGGATATTGTCTCCCAATTTTATGTCTTCAGGCCTTGCTATGGCATTCCTCCGCAAAACAGCCTGTCAGGGCAAAATTATGTGCCATGGGGCCGCTGCCGGCTCCTAAATCCAGTCCGGCAGCCAAAGCGCCGGAGATGTATGCTTTGGCCCGCCTTACGGCCTCCTCCATAGTGAAGCCTTTAGCCAGGTTGGAGGCAATGGCCGAGGACAGAGTACAGCCTGTGCCGTGGGTGTTGGGGTTATCAATGCGTTTGCCCTGGAACCATTCAAGCTCTCCCTGGCTGTACAGCAGGTCATTGGCCTCATTTACCGCATGACCACCCTTGAGTAGCACGGATGTGCCGAATTTCTCCCCGATGACTCCGGCAGCCTCTTCCATATCCTGCACTGTCTCAATGTGACCACCACAGAGCACTTCTGCCTCGGGGATATTGGGCGTCAGTATGGCAGCCAGGGGAAAGAGACGTGATGTCAGGGCCTCCACCGCCTCTTCCGCTATGAGCCTTGCCCCGCTGGTGGCCACCATGACGGGGTCCACCACGATGTTTTCCGCCTTGTAAAAGACCAGGCGCTCCGCAATGGCTTCAATCAAAGGCGCAGAAGAAACCATGCCTATCTTCACTGCCTCCGGCCGCAAATCCGTGAAGATGCTGTCCAGCTGCCTGGCCAGGAATTCCGGCGGTACCTCAAAGATACCCTGTACGCCTATAGTATTCTGGGCTGTCAGGGCCGTGATGGCACTCATGGCGAAGACCCCGTTCATGGTCATGGTCTTGATATCCGCCTGGATGCCGGCGCCACCCCCGGAATCGCTGCCAGCTATGGTCAATACTTTTTTCATGGCATCACACCCCCAGTTCTGTCCGCACCGCTGCGCGCAGCGCCCTGGCCGCCACCTCTGCCTCAGGGGCGGCAAAGATGGCGCTCACCACGGCTGCCCCGTGGATGCCGCTGCCTGACAGCTTGCCCAGATTTTCCCTCTTGATACCGCCTATGGCCACCACAGGAATTGAAACTGCCGCGCAGATTTCCTTCAGGGTGTCATAGCTCACATCCTCCGCATCCAGCTTGGTGCCGGTGGGAAATACCGCCCCCACTCCCAGATAGTCTGCGCCATCACGTTCTGCCTTGACTGCCTGCTCCACCGTCTGGGCCGAGACCCCCAGCAGCATATCCGGCCCCAGGCGCCGCCGCACCTCAGCGGCAGGTTCATCATGCTGCCCTATATGGACACCTGCAGACTGGCTTTCTATGGCTATTTCCACTTCATCATTGATGATCAGCGGCACCTGATACCTGTCGCAAAGTTCCTTGAGGGAACCTGCCTCCCGCAGAAAACTCTCATGGTTCAGCTCTTTTTCCCTCAGCTGAAGGCAGGTGACGCCTCCCTTCAGGGCCGCTTCTGCCACTTCATAAAGAGTCCTGCCAGCCAGCCAGCTCCTGTCAGTGACGGCATAGAGAGGAAGCCATTCCTTAGCGCATTTCATACTTTGCCCCTTCCTGCAGCTGATCTGCGGTCAGATTGTATACCGCATCGATAAGGTAATTGCGGTAGCTGCTGTTGCCATCCAGCGAAGAAAGACGGCGCTGGGCAATTTCGCCGCAGAGCCCCATTGCAATGACGGCGGCGCAGGTGGCTTCAAAGGGCTGTTCCTGATTGGCTGTCACAAAAGCCGCCAGCAAAGCGGAAAGCATGCAGCCTGTGCCGGTGACCTTGCTCATCAAGGGGTGACCATTGGCAATCAGGCAGGCCTGCTTTCCATCCACGATGATATCCGTTGCACCGGTGATAGCAATCACTGCACCAGTACTGACAGACAGCTTCCTGGCCTCGGCGATGATGCGCTCCAAATTGTCAGCCGTAGCCTGGTCTCTTTCGTCGGCGTCCACCCCCTTGGTACTGCCCGTGCCCACGGCCAGTGTCTTTATCTCGGAGGCATTGCCGCGTATGACGGCCAGTTTCAGCTCCCTTATGAGCTGGCAGGCAGTCTCCGTGCGCAATTTCGAAGCCCCTGCGCCTACAGGGTCCAGCAGCACGGGATGTCCCAGCTCATTGGCCCGTTTACCCGCCAAAAGCATGGAGGGAATGGTGTTCCTGTTCAGGGTACCGATATTGATGTTCAGGCCGCCACAGATGGAGGTGATTTCCTCCACCTCATCCGCATCATCGGACATGATAGGCGAAGCGCCACAAGCCAACAGGATATTGGCACAGTCATTGACCGTGACATAGTTGGTGATGTTGTGTATCAGGGGTGTTTTTTGGCGTACATTGGCAAGAATAAGTTCAAAATCCAGCATGATGATTACCTCCTGTTTCCGGCCCTCTTAAAGAAAATCACACACAAAAAAGCTGCAGCGAAACCTGATGCAGGACATTCGTTGCAGCTTTCCCTCCCTACGTTGGCATTATCCAAATCAGGTCAAAGGTCGAAACGCACAGTTTCCTCTCAGCCCGTCTGCGAGCTCCCTTGCGTATGCAATTTTCGCAAAGTGATAACAAATCAATCTTACAGCGGAAATTCTATCACATGGATGCATAAACGTCAACCGGCCTTTATTTTCCCACCTAAAGGATTTTTGCCTGTCTGCGACGAATATGCAGTCAGGTTACTATAAAGCCTGATCTATTTATTGTTAGGAGGGATAAACGTGAAAAAAATAATGCTGGTAGTTGCCAGCCTCCTTTGGGCAATCTGCTTCACATTGGCTTATATCGCCAATGCTGACGCCGCTCCCAGGGCCATAAGCGGTTTCTTCAAGCAGGTCCATCATCATAACGACATGGACAGAGACGGAAGGGGAGAATACGAACTCTTCCGCATGAGCTTTGCGGGGCTTGGCGTGAACAAGGAAATTCGCGCAGCCTACCCACTGCTCACCCAGACCATCGAGAGGATGAACAAGAAGGAATGGCAGTGCGCCCAGGAAAACCGTACCCGCATGAAGGGAGAAGCAGCCGCCTTCCGCCAGGAAAATCCAAGTTACTATCACCCCTTTGCGTATAATACTGACGTGCTCATGCGCCGGGCCGATACCATGGCAGTTAGCTTCCTGCAATACAATTACACCGGAGGTAGCGGCGTCCATGGCATTTACGCCTGGCATGGGGTGAACCTCAATACCGTCACCGGCACGGAGCTGCCTCTGGAAGCAGTCATCACGGATCAGGGCGCCCTTGCTGAAGCCATCTGTGAGCGTCTCCGCCAGGACTATCCCCAGAGCCCCTTTGACAAGCTGGAAGAAACCATAGCCCAACGCGCCGCAGAGGGTACCCTGAACTGGACACTTGACCCTCAGGGAATCACCTTCTACTTCAATCCCTACGAAATCGCTTCCTATGCTGAGGGGCTGTTGACCGCCACCATCCTGTTCAAGGAAAAACCGTCACTCTTCCAGAGCACCTATTGCGAAACTCCCACCGCCTATGCCCAGCCCTTCATCGGCTACTATCCCGTTGTCACTTCCCTGAAGGACAACGGCCAGCGGGATGTCATCAGCCTCCGCTTCACCGATGAGGCTGTATATGTAAAGGTAAATGACGTTGAAGAAGCGATTCCTGTCCCTCTCAAGGATCTGGAGCCTGTGCTCATCCACATGGAAGACGGCAGGAACTACCTCTACATAGATGGCCTGCAGCCTGGCACCAGCGTCAGGAAGACCCTGGCCGTACAGATTGGCAGCCATTCCGTCCGCTATATTGATACCCTGCCCTACTCCTTCCGCCACACCATCGCCGTGTCCCCTGCCGTACAGGAATACTGGAACTTCCTCACCAACCCCAACGGCTTCTACTTCGACCAGAGTTCCGGCTTCACCAGAGACTCCAAGACGGATATCTGCTCGGTGAACGAAAAAGGCACCCTGGCCTACGGCTGATACTGACAACCAAACACAAAAAATCGCCGCAGAACCTTCAAGTCCTGCGGCGATTTTCTGTATCAAATTTTACCTATCAATCCTTCTCCTTCACCTCTCCCGGAATATCCTTGATGGCCTCAGGGCCGCGATGACCGGTGCGGATGCGCACTGCATCGGAAAGTTCCGTGACGAAGATTTTGCCATCACCGAACTGGCCGGTGCGCAACACCTTCTGGGCGGTTTCCAGCACCTTTTCCACAGGCACCTCGCAGACCACCGTCTCAATCTTCACCTTGGGCACCAGATTGATGTGGTACTCCTGGCCGCGATAGACCTCCTTATGTCCCCGCTGGAGGCCGCTGCCGAAAACCTGGCTCACGGTCATGCCCAGCACACCGATATCGTTCAAAGCCTGCACCAATTCGTCCAGCTTGCTGGAGCGGGTGATGATTTCTACCTTGTTTATCTTCTGTACACTCATAGTCCCTGCCCCCTTACTTCACTGCACTGTGGCCGCTGGCCATAACGGTACGGGCCAAAAGCTCGGAAGAATTCTCCAAAGCGCCCAGGATGGGGCTGCCGCCGATGGTGCCGCCGCTGTAGCCCTGCTCGCCATGCTCCACCAGGTCAAGGCCGGCAATCTCCTCAGCCTCGTCCACACGCATGGAGATGAAGTGGTCAACAATCTTGTAAAGCACATAGGAACCGGCAATGCCCAAAGCGTAGGCAACCACCGTGGAGATGATCTGTGCAAAGAACAGGTGAGTCTCGCCATAGAAAAGGCCGTTGGCACCGTCAGGGTTCACAGCGGTGGTTGCCCAGATACCAGTGGCGATGGAGCCCCAGGTGCCGCCAATGCCATGGATGCCGAAAGCATCAAGAGAATCATCATAGCCCAGCTTCTGCTTCAGCACAGCTACAGCGAAGTAGCAAACAGCACCGCCTACAGCACCGATGATAAGGGAAGCCAAAGGAGTTACAAAACCTGCTGCAGGAGTGATAGCCACCAGGCCTGCCACGCAGCCGGAAACCGCACCCAGGAGGGTAGGCTTGCCGTTGAAGTTCCACTCAAGGATCACCCATGCCACCAAGGCAGCAGCTGCTGCCGCCTGAGTCACTACGAAAGCGTTGGCAGCCAGTTCATTGGCCCCCAGGGCGCTGCCTGCATTGAAGCCGAACCAGCCGAACCAGAGGAGCGCGGCACCAAGCACCGTCATGGGCAGATTATGGGGCAGCATGGCACGCTTGCCATAGCCGTGGCGCTTGCCCAAGAGCAGGCAGATAGTCAGACCGGACACACCGGAAAGGATATGGATGACCAGGCCGCCAGCGAAATCCAGAGCTCCCAGCTCGGCCAGGAAGCCGCCACCCCATACCCAGTGAGCCATGGGGTTGTAAATGAGGATGGCCCAGAGCAGGATGAAGAAGCAGAAAGCGGAGAAGCGGAGCCTCTCGGCAAAAGCACCGGTGATCAGGGCCGGGGTAAGAGCGGCAAACATGCACTGGAAGGCCACGAAAGCCAGCTCAGGGATAGTGCCGCCTTCCAGGATGGCCAGGCCCACACCCTCAAGGCCAACCTTGTCCAGGCTGCCGATAAAGCCATTGATATCCGTGCCAAAGGCCATGGCATAACCTAAGATAACCCACTCAACGGAAATAAGTCCAAGCACAAACATGCTCTGCATAATGGTAGTCAGTACATTCTTGCTCCGCACCATGCCGCCGTAGAACAGCGCCAGGCCGGGAGTCATTATGAACACCAGGGCTGCACTTATGAGCACCCAGGCGGTATCTCCTGTATTAAGCATAAAATCAAATCCCTTCCAAAATTATTCACCCTTGAATAATGACGTCAACAAGCCCTTGAATAGAAAAAGCCCCACGCAGTCCGGTACCTGACTGCATGGGGCCTCATTGCCTCAAGTTCATGTCGATGTGGAAATTATAGCAAGCAGTTGTAATGTTGTCAACAGAGATTTGCATGTATACAAGTATACGCAAATAGACAATGCTGCAATTAGTCAGCAATCTTTCATGGTCTTGCCGGCTCCTACCAGTCCCTCAAAGTCTGCAATGAAATCGTCTATGGCAGAGGTGATGGCCTTGTTCTTCACCAGGGCGAAGATCACGTCCGGGGACACGGTGGAAGCCCCTACCCCATACTCGCAGAGTTCCAGGAGCTGCTGGGAGTTCTTGAAGCTGGCAGCCAGCACCTCGGTCTGGAGGCCGTTGTTGCGGAAGATGTCGTGGATATCCTTGGCCACCTTCACGCCATTGTAGCCCATATTGTCAATGCGGTTGATATATGGTGCGGCATAGTCAGCCCCGGCCTTGGCCGCCAGGAAGGCCTGCATGGGGGTGTAGATGGCGGTGGCAGTTAGTCTCACGCCTTCATGGTGCAGGGCCATCATGGCCTTGAACCCTTCGGGGACAGAGGGAACCTTCACAAAGGTGCTCTTTCCCAGTTCCTTGATAATACGATGGGCATCCTCCACCATACCTTCTGCCTCCCGGGCCGTCACCTGCACATGAAGCTCCGCCTCTTCGCCGATGAATGCGCGGATTTCCTTCAGCACCTCATAGGGCTGCCGCCCGCTCTTGGCCAGGATGGTGGGATTGGTAGTGACACCATCTACTGGATAATATTCGTAAATCTTCCTGATCTGGTCAATATGGGCATCGTCGATGATAAGCTTCATGGTCTCATCCTCCTAAGTCAAATACTCTGTTCCGTCCTGCCGATAATATCGTCCTGGGTAGCCTTGGAAAGCACGTTGAAGAAAGCGCTGTAGCCCGCCACCCGCACTATGAGGTCCTTGTGCTTCTCAGGATGCTTCTGGGCATCTATCAGGGTCTCCCGGGAGACGATATTGTATTGCACATGATAGCCCTTAAGGGTGTCAAAGAAGGTGGCAATCAGCATCTCCAGCTTCTGCTTGTTCTCCTCTTTGGCAAGCACCTGGGGCGTCATCTTCTGATTCAGCAGCACCCCACCGGTGATCTTCTCCGTGGGCAGCTTGGCCACAGACTTGAAGACAGCCGTGGGACCGTTCTTGTCGGCGCTGTGGGCTGGTGAGCAGCCCTCTGCCAACGGCTCATGAGCATGCCTGCCGTCCGGGGTGGCCATGGTGCCCATGCCCTGCCCTACATTGGCAGAGATGGAAGAAGTGCCGCCGTAGCGGATGCCGCCAATGGGCCCGCGTCCGTGGCGGGTATTGGGGTATTTTTGGATCTCGTCCAGATAGGAGTCGTAAGCCTCCACAATCAGGCTGTCCACATAGTCATCGTCATTGCCGTACTTGGGAACATCATTTATGAGCATCTCCTGAATCCTGCGTGACTTCTCCGACTGGAAGTCGTCCTCTATAGCCTCCCAAAGCTCAGCCGGGGTGACCTTCTTTTCCTCGAAGACCAGCTTCTTGATGGCCGCCAGGGAATCTGCCATATTGGCAATGCCCACCTGCAGGCCGGAGATAAAGTCGTAGACCGCGCCGCCTTCCTTGATGGTCTTGCCCCTACCAATGCAGTCGTCCGTAAGGGCCGAGCAGAGAATATCCGGCACATCCCTTTCCGAAGCCTTGTCAATGGCATTTTCCACCATGACACTGTAGCGGGTCATCTCCCGTACCGTCTTGTCCCAGGCAGAGAGCAGTTCCTCATAGGACTTCATGTCCTTGAAATAGCCATAGCCTTTGGTGAAGCGCTTGCCGCTGGTCATGTCCACGCCATTGTTCATGGCGCAGAGCAGCACTCTGGGGAAGTTGATATAGCTCATGCCCGTGCAGCGATAGCCCCACTTGCCGGGCACTGCCGTCTCCACGCAACCCACAGCGCTGTAGTTGTAGGCATCTTCCTCCTTCACTCCCCACTTGATGAAGGACGGTATGATGATCTCATCATTGTTCAGGGCAGGCATGCCGAAGCCCAGCTTCATGACCTCGATGCACTCGTCAAAGAAGGCCTTGTTCAGATGCTCGTGGTAGCGCACTGTCAGGTTCGGCTGGGTCAGCCGGGTCTGGGCCACAGATTTCAGCACCAGGAAGGAAAGGTCGTTCACCGCATCCTTTTTGTCAGTGGTCTGACCGCCGATGGTGACATTCTGGTACATGGGGCTGCCGGCAGAACTGAAGGTATGAGCCTGGGAGCGCACCTTGTTGATAGTCAGTGTCTTGATCCAAAGATTGGTCAGGAGTTCCAAGGCCTCTGACTGGGTGATTTTCCCCTCTTCCATATCCTTTTTGTAATAGGGGAACATATACTGGTCAAAGCGCCCATAGGAAAGGGAGTGGCCATTGGATTCGATTTGCAGGATCAGCTGGATGAACCAGACTGCCTGCACTGCCTCCCGGAAGGAAGCGGCTGGTTCATAGGGAACCCTGGCGCAGATACGGGAGATTTCCGCAAGCTCTGCCTTGCGTGCCCCCTCCTGCTCCTTGTCCGCCATTTCTGCCGCCAGACGGGAATAACGCAGTGTGAAGCCTTTCACAGCCTCGATGACAATAAGCACTGCCTTATAGAAAACGTACTTATCCACGCTGTCAGGGTCAGTGAGGTCAAGGGCAGCCTTCATTTCCCGGGTGCGCTGCTCATAGCCACGCAAACCCTCAGAAAGCAGCCGCCCATAGTTCACCACGATATGGGCATCCCCGGCATTGAGCTTCCCCTCCATGCCGAAGACCCCGGTCTCCATGAAGACAGCCACCTCATCCGGCAGCAAAGCCTCTCCTCTGGCCCGCAGGTTGTTGTTTTCCCAGAAAGGCGCCAAAGAGCGCAGCTGCTCCTTGGTTTCCTCGGTAATATGGAAAACATCCCCATCCCGCTGCTCGAACTTATCAAGCTCATCCATGACAAATTTCATGGTATACTCCGGGAAAATGGGGGCATTGCAGTTCTTGGTGGCCTGATTGCCCACTATAAGAGTCTTATCCTCGATATAGATGGACATATTCTCCAGTATTTTCTGCAGCATCAGCGCCCGCTTCATCACCTGGGGCTGGTTCTGGTTGGCCCTGTAAGCCTCCGTTGCCAGCAGAGCCCGCTCTGCATCTATATAAGGCTTTTCATCCAGCACTTCCTCCCGGAAGGCCTGCATGCGCTCTGTCAACGCGCCAAAGTGTTCCTTGTTTTCCATGGCACAGCCTCCTCTTTGATAACAAGATTTTTACTTTCGTTTGTAACCTAATAATATATTAATACTAACCATATGTCAAGATTTTTATTCTATAAGAAGTCTTCATACTTTCATTTGAAAGTATTCTTTTTATATGCTATTATACAAAAGAAGACAGGAACGATACTCTCTCGAAAAAGGAATGATGATAATGGACAAAAAAGGCAAGTTTGGCACCATCTTCAATATACAGAAGTTCAGCCTCAACGACGGGCCAGGCATACGCACAGTGGTGTTCTTCAAGGGCTGCCCTTTGAGATGCACCTGGTGCGCCAACCCTGAGAGCCAGTCTGCCGACCTGCAGATTCCCTGGGACGAAAAGAAAGCTCCCCCTCATTTTCTGAAGTTCAAGGGGGAGCGCAAAAGTGTAGATGAAATTGTCCGCATCGTCATGCAGGATGAGCCCTTCTATCAGAAGAGCGGGGGCGGCGTCACCCTTTCCGGAGGCGAAGCCCTGCTGCAACCGGATTTTGCCATAGCCCTGCTGCAAGCCTGCAAAGAAAAAGGCCTCCATACTGCCATGGAGACCACAGGCTTTGCCTCCCCAGCCGTCTTTCAGCAGGTCATCGGCTATCTGGACCTGCTGCTCTTTGACATCAAGCACTGGGACGAAGGGGCACACAAGAAATATACAGGCGTATCCAATCTTCCCATTTTGGCCAATATGAAATACGCCATCCAGCAAGGCAAGGAAGTCCTGCCCCGCCTGCCGGTGATTCCCGGCGTGAATGCAGACCTGGAGGATGCCAAAAATTTTGTCCTCCGCCTGCAGGAAGCAGGAGCAAACAAAGTCCAGCTCCTGCCCTTCCACCAGTTCGGTGAGAACAAATACCGCATGCTGGGCAGGAACTACGCCTTCGAAAACGTCAAGGCCCTGTACCCGGAGGACCTGGAGGAATACAGGCAGGTGTTCCTGGCAGCGGGAATAGAGGCCTTCTTCTGAGGGTGCCCAACAACCTAAGCCGTATGCACGTCTACTCCCTTTTCCCGCAGGACCTCCAGATAAACCTGATCAATATTTTCATCCGTATATACAGCAGAAATCTCTCCATAGGAAAAGAGGGACACCACCCCGGTCCGGGAAAATTTCGCAGACTCAGTCAGGATATTCACTTCCTTGGCATTATCCGCCATGGCCCGCACCGCCTCGGTGCGCATAAGGTCACCGGACATGGCTCCTCGCTCATTGAAGCCGTCCGTGCCAACAAAAAGCTTGTCCACATAAAAGGACTCGGCACACTTCCGGACCAGCGGCCCTACCATCACTTGGGCCTCCTTCTGGAACTCCCCGCCCATCAGGATGATGCGTGCCCCCGGCTTATCTCTGACAAAGCCCGCAATAAAGACCGAATTCGTGATAATGGTGATATCTCTCCTGACAGTTGCCAGTTCCTCTGCCAACAGAGCGCAGGAGGACCCCGACTCTATCATCACAGTCTCCCCATCAGCCACAGAAGCCGCAGCGCACTTGGCGATACGGCGCTTGACCTCGTAGCCTATGGCCATGCGCTTGCTTACATCGTCAATCTCCACCATAGTGGCAAAGCCATGTTCCCTCTTCAGGAGTCCCTTGTCCTCCAAAACGGACAGGTCTTTCCTGATAGTGACCTCCGACACGCCAACAGCTGCCGCCAGCTCAGTCACAGCACTGCGCTTTTCCTTGTTGACAATATTCAGGATTTTTATTTGACGCTCATTCATAGCCAAAGCCCCCTTTGTGTTAAGTATAGCATAAAGGGGGCTTTTACAAAAGCATTATGTTTTCGTATGAAAGTATTTTATCGTTTATTTTATCCTCTTATTTTGGGGAGAATAATGCGCTATATCATCTTTAGCATAGAGCAGGAAATCGGCTGGGGCAGAGCGAAGTAAAAGAAAGTGGAATATATGCTGTCGAGCTTTACGAGGAGGGTGATTTGCATGGCTGCGGAAATCAAAGGCCTGGAGGATATGGAAGTGCTTACGCATAAAGGGTACAGCATCCCGCGCTGGGATTTCGTGGAACCTGTACACGGTGAGGGCGAGAAATTCGTGATGTTCTGGCGCAGCCGCCCCCATTCGGATGGCAAGCTGGCCGAGGAATGCCTTTCGCCCTGGTTCGCGCGCAAATTCGAGGCTGACGGCGTGACATATTCCTTAGTGGAACAGTATATTGTCGCCCAGAAAGCAATGCTCTTCGGCGATCGCGTCAATCTCAGGAAGATCAGGGTCAATACCGACCCAAAGGACCTCAGGATCATCAGTATGCGCATCCAGGGAGTGGACAATGCAGTCTGGCAGGAATTCAGCCATAGCATATCCTGTACAGGCAATTTCCTGAAATTCAGCCAGCACCCGGACATGAAGGCATATCTCTTGAGCACGGGGGACGCTACCCTGGCTGAAGCCAGTCCCTATGACAGGACAGGTGGCATTGGCCTGGACAGACTTGACGAGGACGCCACCCACCCGGAGCGCTGGCTGGGCAGAAATCTCTTTGGCTATGCCCTGATGCAGGTCAGGGAGAAGCTGCGCAGCCTGGAATAAGGAACTGTTGCATCAATAATCGCAATCGCTCCATTCTGCTTGTCTACAGGTCGTTAAAGAAAGTTTCTTAGAAGATTGACACTCCCCATGCGTAAACGCAGGGGATTCTTGGTTCGCTGAACACTGCGGCCTAACCGTAGTTATTCCGACTTACACGTTCTCCCCAAGCGTGAATTTCCGTGTGTCCCACGGTACTGATTTATGTTAGGCAATCTGTTTTTGCTCTATTGCCTTTCGCAGTATGTTTATTGCGGCATTGGTATCTCGATCATGGTGTGAGCTACATGCAGGGCAAGTCCAATCCCTGATACCAAGATTTTTAGTTTCCGTGTTCTGATAGCCACATTCAGAACAGGTTTGGCTAGACGGGTAGAATGTATCTACCTTCAGAACTTCAGAGCCATGCAATTCTGCCTTATACTCAAGCTGACGGAAGAACTCAGACCAGCTTACATCTGATATGGCACGAGCCAATTTATGGTTCTTCAGCATATTCTTGATTTGTAAGTGCTCTATGGCTATAGTTTTATTCTGCCTGACCAATACAGTTGATGTCTTGTGCAGGAAGTCCCTGCGGATATTGGATATACGCTCATGTACTCTGGCAACACGGATTCTGGCTTTGCCGCGATTTGCAGACCTTGGCATTTTTCGAGAAAGCTTTCTTTGCTCTCGAACCAACTTTCTAGTCAAACACCGCAAGATTCTGGGATTGGCAACAGTATTTCCATTACTGTCTGAATAGAACTCTTTCAAACCTACATCAATGCCTATTTCTCCGCCGTCATTGTTCTTGAGCAAACTTCCCCTGTCCAATTCTACACACAAAGACACAAAATATTTGCCAGAAGCAGCACGGCTGACCGTAGCATTGAGGATTCGCCCGTCAAATTCACGGCTTTGCTTGATTTTCACAGCTCCGATTTTTGGCAGTTTGATTCGATTCCTTATGATACGGATACCGTTTCCCTGATTCCTGGTGCGGTAGGATTGGCTATGGTTATGCTTAGACTTGAAGCGTGGGTATCTTGATTGGTGCTTGAAGAAATTCTGGTATGCTATATCGAGATTTTTCAAGGACTCCTGTAATGCCATGCTGTCCACCTCTTTCAGCCAGCTATACTCCTCATACTTTTTCAAGTCTGTCAGCATAGCACTTGTCTGATTGTAGGTTACAGACTTATGGTTTGCAGTCCATTCATCTCTACGGATGGCGAGAAAATGATTGAACACAAATCGGCAACAGCCCAGAGTACGGTTAATTAGTTCTTGCTGGGCATGGTTCGGATATATTCTGAATTTGAAGCCCATTGTGTACTTGTCCATTTTCTCACTTCCTTTGCGATGTTTTCTGGCTCTCGATATACTGCTTCACGATGTTAAGCGGAGCACCGCCGACAGTAGAGCAGAAATAGCTGTTTGTCCACAAGCTTGGTAACTTAGTAGTAAGCCATGGAAATTCCTGCCTCAAGATACGAGAGGTCTTCCCTTTTATAGTTTTTACGGCTTTGTGTATGCCGAATTGAGGGTGAACCTCCAGCAGAAGGTGTACGTGGTCTGGCATGATTTCCATTTCGATTACATCGACCTGGATTTCTTCGCAGATTGACTTGACCAGCTCCTTCAGTCTGGTGTCAACGCCATTGACCAAGACTTTTCGGCGGTATTTGGGGCAGAACACAATATGGTATTTGCATGAATATACTACATTGTGACTCGAGTGGTATTTGATTTCTCCCATATTCGTATTATACTACTCCAAGGAAACTAATACAACACTATCTAGGTTGTCTGGCTTCAATTGCTTTCGCAAATTCGCCAGACCCGCCTTATATCCCCATAGCTGAAGCTAGGGGTTTTACGGCGGTTTGAATAACAGAATAACAAAAGGGGCTGTTGCACAAACCATGCGACAACCCCTTTTATTTTTGTATCCTGCTTTGTTCCCTTAGTATCCCAGCCCCTCAGCAGCCCTCATTGATTAGTATCCAAACACGCTCTTAGCCTTCTCCATATTCTCCCGAACCTTCACACCGAAGGGACACCTGGTTTCGCAGATACCACATTTTATGCACTCCCCCGCATGGTGCTCAAGCGCCTTGTAATGCTCCCGCACTGTCTCCGGAATCTCTCCCTGGGCTACAGTGAGGTTCAAGAACTTCGTGACAAATGCCACATCTATCTTCTGTGGGCAGGGAGCACAGTGGCTGCAATACATGCAATGCCCTGTCCAGCTGATCTTCGGGAAGGAGGCAAACGCCTCGGCATAATCTTTTTCTGCCTCTGAGGCCTCTTCATAGGCCAGGCTCGTCTTCAGCTGCTCTATGGAATGGGCACCTGCCAGCACCACTGCTACCCCGGGACGTGTCAAGGCATAGTGTATACACTGATTCACGGTAAGCGCAGCACCGGCGGGAGACAGCTTGGCATCCAGCAGATCTCCGCCACCAAAGCATTTCATGACCGTGATGCCTACCCCCAGCCTCTGGCATGTTTCATAGAGCCTCTGCCGCTCCGGATCCATGTTTGTCAGGGTGCCGCTGTAGTTCTTGGCCGCCCACAGTTCCTCTACATCCTCATTGGCTGGCTGAAGGTCATAGCAGGGATTCACACTGAACATCAAAACTTCAATGGCGCCACTTTCCACAGCCTTGAGAGCCACTTGAGGATTATGGCTGGAAAGTCCTATATGACGTATCTTTCCTTCCTTTTTCAGCTGACGTGCATAGTCCAGCACGCCACCACTTACTATCTCATCCCAGTCAGACAAGGCATCGCAATAGTGTATCATGCCCACATCAATGTAATCCGTCTGCAAAAGCTCCAGCATTTCTGCAAAGCCAGCCTTCACTTCAGCGATTTTGCGGGTGCGCTTGTACTGACCATCCTGCCAGACAGAGCAAATATGGGACTGCACGATGAACTTTTCCCTGCGCCCTTTCATGGCCTCCCCTACAGCCCTTCTGATAGCAGGATTGCTGGTATATAGGTCAAAGTAGTTGACCCCGCGCTCCTCCGCCAAATCAAAGAGCTTCCTGGTCATGGCACAATTGCTTTCTCCGAACCCTTCACAGCCCATGCCAATCTCGCTGACCATAATTCCGGTATTTCCAAGCTCTCTATATTTCACAGCTACCACCCTCCTATGAAGCACATATCCATATCTTCACATTACCCCACTACTATCAGTAGTCTGCAGATATCTGGCCGGTATTGGCTGGTCCAATTTGTAGATAATACTGATGGGCCTGCTTCCCCTATGCTCAACGTATTTAGCCGTACCCAAAAACGTATAGGGTAAAGCCTGTCCCTTGGAACTCTTTTGCTCTCGCACAAAAATAAGGACATGATTGCCATTTTTCAGCTGATTGATATAGCGCTGTCCTGTCATTGATTCAACGGACGTGGTACTCTGACTTTGCCAGTGGAAGAAGTATTCACTGATAGAATAATCCTCATATCTGGTTGTGTCAGAAAACTCCTTGCTGGATTTATTCAAGGTAACCAAAAACACATCCGTATGTAAATCCTTCAGATACTTAACCCCTTCGCGAACCGCCTGCGGATTATTGAGCCCCAATGCTGCAAATATCTGATCCCGGGAGTAGGTAGCATAAACTTCCAAGGCACAGGGATATGGCAACGCTACTTTTTTCGTGGCAAGATTGATATTTCCATAAAGAATATCTATTACATCTTCCACTTCTGTCTGCCAAGGTGAATCCCGCCAATATGTCAAGGCCTCACTTTCCTCCTTGAACCCCATGGCATCATATTCCTTCTGCCAAACAGTGTACTGCCACATGCGCAAATACTGTTCTTCAAGTTCATTTCTAGGGCCGTCTCCTTGAGACAGTCCTTCTTTTAGATACCTAAGCCAGCTAACTGAATCAATGTGACAAATCCTTGGCATAGCCTTTTGCAAAACTTGTACCTTTTCAGAATCACATCTGCCAATGAGACCTGCATCCATCAATATCTCAGTGTAGGTATTCTTCCCCTTGTAAAATTCATTTACAGATTGCCCTACAGAACTAAGGAACTCACTAAGTCGTGGAATCCTATGAGAAACAGCATACAATTCCCTAAGTCTTTCCAGATAGAAATTCTGATTTCTCAACTGCTGTCTGATACTATCCAGAATAACCTTTTGCGGTTTTTCCTCCAAATGGATATAGCATCCCTTGGGTATATGAACAAAGCCCGCTTTTATTTCATCCTTTACTGCCACATCTTTTCTGGTGAAGAGTGCCCGAAGTTTTGAGACAAAATCATAGTTGCGATTAGCAGGGCTGATGAAATCCAGCACCGTTAGGACATCTTTCCCCTCAGCCAGCCGCAGCCCCCTGCCCAACTGCTGTAAAAACACCGTCAAACTGTTCGTAGGCCGCAGGAATAACACTGTATTCACCGCAGGAATATCAACACCTTCATTGTATAAGTCTACTACGAAAATGAATTTAAGTTCTCCCTGCTCCAGTTTTCTTTGGGCAGACTTCCGCTCCTGCTCCTTGCTATCTGCATCCAGGGCTATAGCCCGCAAACCTTGTGAGGCGTAAATCTCATTAAAGTAATCCGCCATAAAATGAGCATGAACCTTGCTGACACAAAAGCCCAGCCCCTTTATCCCTAACCAGTCTGCCGTGTATTCATCTACGGCTCTGAAAATGGCATTGGCACGCTTTTTTGCAGTGTATTGATCAATGGCATAAACATTGCTCAGTTCCTTTTCATCATAGTGCCCTGTATTGCCCGTACCTACCCACCGCACCTGACTTATGTCTACAGCATCTTCCACACCAAAATAATGAAAAGGACAGAGAAGCCTTCTTTCTATAGCATCAGGCAATCTTATCTCAGCCGCAATATGATTGTCAAAGTAACTTAGTACAGACACGCCATCCATACGCTCCGGGGTGGCCGTAAGCCCTAAAAAGACTTGTGGCTGAAAATAATTCAATAACTTTTGATAAGACGGTGCACTGGCATGATGAAATTCATCCACCACAATCATGTGGTAGTAGTCAGGTGTCATTCCTTCCCAAAAGCGTTTCGACATAAAGGTCTGAATAGACATAAACAAGTGTTCAGTCTGGCGGACCTTGGAGCCACCTACGCAAAGTTCGCCAAAAGTTCTGTCCTTCAAAACCTGACGATAGGCCATCAGACTTTGCTGCAGTATTTCTTCCCGATGCGCAATAAACAGCAATCTTGTAGGCTCAGGGCGGCGCAACTTGCAGAGGCGGCGATAGTCAAAAGCTGAAATGGCTGTCTTGCCCGTACCTGTAGCTGCCACCACCAGGTTCCGCATGTGACCACGGATTTCCCGCTCTGCTGCCAATTCATCCAATATTTCTTGCTGAAAGGGATACGGCTGAATGTCAAAGCTATAGGTTCCCACCACTTCATGGCCCAATTTCTCCCCCTTGGCCCGCTGAAGTTCTTCGGTTAGTTCTTTTATTTCCTCCTCAGAACCCATAAAGGGAGTAAACTCGCCTGAATGCCAATATGTCTCAAAGGTTGCCCACATCTTACGCATGATTTCCGGCATCATCTGTTCCGTCACCTTTACATTCCACTCCAGCCCTTCGCTGATAGCGGCTTTGGAAAGATTTGACGAACCCACATAGGCCGTAGAAAAGCCTGTATCCCTGTGGAAAATATATGCCTTAGCATGCAGACGTGTTTCCTTGACATTGTAAGAAATGCGAATTTCCGTATTTGGCAGTTGGCAAAGCTCACGAATTGCCTTAGCCTCTGTAGCCCCCATATAAGTTGTGGTGATAATTCTAAGCTTGCCACCCTGTCCAGTAAAGCGGCGAAGTTGCGGCAAAATTATCCGCAAGCCTGTCCATCTGATAAAGGAAACCAGAAAATCTATCCTGTCCGAAGAATATATTTCCCTGGTTAGTTCCGAAGCCACCTGTGGTTCCTTCTTGCTGCCGGTGAAAAGATATGGTCTGGTAATAGACGTCAGGGGACGCGAAATGTCGCTTTTTCCCTGCAAGGCCAGGGTTGAATTATACTTGAACAGAACCTGCAATAAAATCCGCCCCGGTTCTTCCACCTCATCCTGCTGTCCAATCCCATCCTCACTTGCCATCATTTTTATAACTCTATTGGCAAAGCTTACTATCTCAGTGCGATTCTCCTCTTCGTCATCAGACTTTTCCGTCAAATCACTAAGATGAAGCTTCAACAATTTCTGAACATACTCTGCCAGGTAACGTGTACCTTCCTGTACGTCTAATTTTTCAAATGTAGGTTCCAATTCTGGATATTGTTGAAGTTTCTCTTTTAATGCTTTGCTGACAATTTTTTCATACAGCCCTACAGAAACTTTCCCCATTGCCCTGCCCCCTACACATCTTCTCCAATTAGCTTTATAAGGAAATATCCCTCAATCCGCTCTTCCACTCCCTACTCCACCTAAGATAAAACAGCAAAAACGGGTCGAGTATATAAAGTTCCCCCTCCTTCCAATCCAAAGTGTCCGCATTGGGCATGGCTTCTTTGACAATCTTTTCCACATTCTTGGCCGTCTTGCTCAAATTCAAGGGAGCAGGCATTGCTTCATTTTCCGCTATAACCTTCTTGATCCGCCTTTGAATCTCCTCCAGGGAGAATTTCAGCATAGGCGGGTCATCGCTTATGCCCAGCAGGAAGATGTCGTAGATATCTCCTTCCCTGCCATCTTTGTTCTTATACAACCTGCGGCGGCTTCGGCCCTTGCTGGGGCCTTCCAGAATTTGTGCCACCACATCCTGATAATGCTTGTATTCCGTTACTGTATCATGGAAAGCTGCCCTGACATCCTCTAGAGTTATTGCCCGCTCCTGCCCTCTCATGGCAAAAGCCAGATTGAAGCAATTCTCCTGCATCAGCTGAGGTGACAGGGCACTTTCGCTGGCAAGCATATCAAGCGCTTCATCGCCTATTTCCATTCCCAAAAGAGCAAAGCCCTTTCTGCCGATCTGCTCAAGGTCGCTCTTTGACCAGGGAGCCAGCTCTATGAAGGACACTCTGCCAATCAAATCAGGATTCAGGCGAATAGCCTCGTCTGCACGATGCGGCAGGGACAAAAGGACCGCCCGCAGGCCATGGAATATCTGGGCTTTCAGCACCCTTGCAAGATAAAGCTGAGTTTCCTTATCGATGTAATGGAAATCATCTATAACCAGCGTAATGCCGCTTTTTATGAGGGCATTCATAATAAGCGCATTGCTGCGCCTTAACTTTTTCAACGTATTCTGCCCACTGGTCTGGGTGCTGTCCTGTCCGGTAGCAATACTTGTGGATAAAAGATTGAACAAGGCGGCTTTGGCCGAAGCGGCAAACTTCGTTCCTTCCGACTCCTGCTGTGACAGGCTTACCTGTATTTCCTCAGGTATTTCCAAAGCCTCTGCAATATATTGCCAGAAGTCCTCAGGCTTATTTACCTCCGAACCGTTGATAACTACGCACTGTCCTGCTCCCACTACTTTAATGCAAAGGACACGCTTGCCTGTCTTGGTGCCGCCAGTAATGGAAATCAGATTGCCTTTCTTCATCAAGGCTTTCTCAAGCCGCGCCTCATAAGTGACACCATTCTCTTCTGAGGAACGGTTGATATATGTATGGTCCGGCATGGAACCAGGTGCAAATACATCTGCCAACTGTATTTTCATGAAAAATGCCCTCATTTTCGTAGCTCTTATTGTTATAGTATAACATTTAAGATGTTTTGCTACAAACTTGAGGGCATTTATGAACTTTTAAAAGTAAAATCCTCCGCTGTTGCTTCCCTGCATGCTTTGCATAACTGTGCTGTTCATCATGGACAGCATGACAGCGCTCTGCAGGGCGGTGTTCAGGGATTTGTGCAATTCCACGGCAGACTTGGCATCTATATTGCCGTTAGCCAGGTCTGCAAAGTTCATGCGCTGGAGGTCGGAAATGTGGAAAACCAGGCTGTTGATGGCCTGCTGGTTCTGATTCTGCTGCTCCCGCATGGCGTATTTGTAGGCCAGGTTCTGGTATTTGTGGCTGCCGGTCCAAAAGCTGTCCATGGCCTGTATCTTGTACTGGGCGATGTCCAGTTCCTTCATCTTGGCATCCCAGTCCTCCTGCTCTTTCTGTATCCTGGTAAAGATGCTCTGGTAATCATCTTCATCATCTGTCTGCTTCTGCGCATTTCGTGCACTTGTGGCTGACGACACGGCATTATTGGCCAGATTCTGGAGCTGCTGAAGGTATTTCAGGGTTTCAGCGCTGCTTATCATAAAGGGTGCCTCCTCTCAATGCTGTCTATATACTTGTTATCGTCAGAAAGCTGCCCATACTTAAACAGGCCCGCCATAATTTGGCGGGCCTGGAATGTTGCAATATAATTAGCTAAGTTAGGGATATTGGCATCGTTGCCATTTCCCCCTTCCACCACCTTCGGTGGTCCCCCATCCAGGGAGTCCACCGGACTTCCGCGCTTCGCGCCCCCCGCAAGCGGTGGAGGTTAAAACCTTACACAGCGTAGAAGTTGACCAGCTTGGCATCGAAGATGCCATCCACGGCCTTGACCTTTTCAAGGGTAGCAGCAGGCAGGTCGTTGTCGATGGTGAGCACCATAAGGTTGGTTCCTTCCTTATCCGTCTTGCCCACCTGCATGGCAGAGATGTTGATGCCATCCCCACCCATGATGGAGCCCACCTTGCCGATGATGCCGGGGCGGTTGATGTGGGGGCAAATCAGGATGCGGGCATGGGGCGCCACATCTACGCGGAAGTCGCCTATGGAAACAATGCGTCCTTCCTGACCGAAGAGAGTACCCTGAACAGAAAGCACCTTGTCCCCTGCTTTGGCTTTCACCGTAATGAGGTTGGCAAAGTCCACAGGCTCCTTGTCCTTGATTTCCGTCACCTTCACGCCGCGCTCCTTAGCCAGGCTGGGTGCGTTGACATAGTTGACCTCGCTCTCCATGATGGGGTTCAGCATGCCCTTCATCACAGCAGTAGTGAGGAGCTTGGTATTGACCTCGGTGATCTCGCCGTTGTAGGTGACCTCCACGCTCTTGATGGGAGCCTCGGCCAGGGGGCACAGGGTGCCGCCCAGGCGCTCTGCCAGCGTGAGGTAAGGTTCTATGACCTTCATAGCCTGGGGGGATACAGGAGCCATATTCACGGCAGTAGCCACCGGCTCGCCGTGGAGAGCTGCCCAGATGCCCTCGGCCACATCCACTGACACGCCAATTTGTGCCTCAACGGTGGAAGCACCAAGATGGGGGGTCAGCACGATGCCCGGTACGCCAATGAGAGGATGGTCAGCGGGGATGGGCTCGCTGGTGAAGACGTCGATGGCAGCCCCTGCCACGATGCCCTCCTTCACAGCCTTGGCCAGAGCCTCTTCATCGATGATGCCGCCCCGGGCGCAGTTCACCAGACGCACACCAGGCTTCATCTTCTTCATTTCCTCATAGCCGATCATGCCCTTGGTATCCGGGGTCAGGGGCATGTGCACGGTGATGAAATCAGCTTCCTTGATGACATCTTCCAAAGTGCCCACCTTAACGTCCAGCGCCTTGGCACGCTCCTCGGTAACATAGGGGTCATAGGCAATGATATCCATATCGAAGGCCTGAGCCCTCTTGGCCACGCCGCTGCCGATGCGGCCCAGGCCCACCACGCCCAAGGTCTTGCCTCTGAGCTCTACGCCCACATATTTCTTGCGATTCCACTCGCCCTTCTGCATGGTCTCGTTGGCCACGGGAATATTGCGTGACATGGAGAGCATCATGGCCATAGTATGCTCCGTAGCGGCAATGGTGTTGCCACCCGGGGAATTGATGACGATTATGCCCTTGGCAGTAGCCGCAGGGATATCAATGTTATCCACGCCAACGCCTGCACGGCCGATGATCTTCAGCTTCTCTGCCTTCTCAATGACCTCTGCCGTAACCTTGGAAGCAGAGCGCACCATCAGGGCGTCAAATTCAGGGATAATTTCCAAGAGTTCCTCTGCGGAAATCTTGTCCTTCACCACTACCTCGAACTCCTTCTGCAGGAGCTCAATGCCCTTTGGGGAAATGCCATCAGCTGCCAAAACCTTCATACCCATCTCTCCGACTCTCCTTTTTATAGATTATACAATATTCTTTTTCAGACTAACAATACTATAAGCCATCCTCTTTCGAACGTCAAGTGTTCTCTTGAGAAAAACAAAGTTTATTTTCATCCTTGCTTTTAGTCAAAATTACAGTTACAATATTAAAAACGGCGCTGTTTACACTAAATAAAACAGTGTCGCCAAAAGCAAGAAGTCCCATGAATCTCTTTGTTTTAGGAGGTATTATCATTGGAAGCAGATCGTATCTATAATTTCAATCCGGGGCCGGCTGTGCTGCCCCTGGAAGTACTGAAGGAAGCCCAGGGCGAATTCCTGAATTTCAACCACAGCGGCATGAGCATCCTGGAAATCAGCCACCGCGCCAAGCAGTTTGACGAAGTACTGGAGAAAGCCAAGGCAGATGTGAAAGAGCTGATGGGCCTGGGCGATGATTACGAAGTCCTCTTCATCCAGGGCGGCGCCAGCCTGCAGTTTGACATGATTCCCATGAATTTTGCCACCAAAAAACACAAGGGTTCTTATGTGCTGTCCGGCAGCTTTGCCAGCAAGGCATATAAGGAAGCCGAAATCCTTGGCGTAGGCGAAGTAGCTGCTTCAAGCAAGGACGTGGATTTCCGCCACATCCCCACCCAGGATGAGCTGAAGATAAACCCTGAGGCTGCCTACGTGCACCTCTGCTACAATAATACTATCTACGGCACTGAGTACCATTACATCCCTGAGACCAATGGCGTGCCCCTCTTTGCAGACATGTCCTCTGACATGCTCTCCCGCCCCCTGGACTTTTCCAAGTTCTCCTTTATCTACGCCGGTGTCCAGAAGAACCTCGGCCCGGCTGGCACCGTGCTGGTAGTAGCAAAGAAGTCCCTGCTGGAAAAGAGCCCTGAAACTTTGCCCACCATGCTGCGCTATGACACTTTCTATAAAAAGAACTCCCTCTACAACACCCCCCCTGCCTTCTGCATCTACATGGTAGGCAAGGTGGCAGCCTGGATCAAGGCCCAGGGCGGTCTCTCCGTCATGGCAGAGCGCAATGCCAAGAAGGCAGCCCTGCTCTATGAGGCCATCGACAGCTCCGAAGGCTTCTACAAGGGACATGCAGACAAGGACAGCCGTTCCTTCATGAACGTCACCTTCCGTCTGCCAAGTGAGGAGCTGGAGAAGGAATTCGTAGCTGAGGCCGGAAAGGTTGGCCTGGGCGGCGTCAAGGGCCACCGCAGCGTCGGCGGCATGAGAGCTTCCATCTACAATGCCATGCCCTATGAGGGCGTAGCCAAGCTGGCAGAGTTCATGGAGAGCTTCCGCAAGGCTCACAAGTAAAAAAAGCAATGCAAAAGGCATCTGCAACCATCATGAGATGGTCGGCAGATGCCTTTTTATCATTACTGTTCGTTCTTCAGTTTCTGGACTTCATCCAGCAGGTACTCGTTGAGGACCTTGATGTAGGTGCCCTTCATGCCCAGGGACTTGGACTCGATGACACCGGCGGACTCGAACTTGCGCAGGGCATTGACGATGACAGAACGGGTGATCTTCACCTCGTCTGCAATCTTGGAAGCCACCAGCAGGCCCTCGGTGCTGTCCAGGGCAGACAGGATGGCGATGGCTGCCTTGCGCTCGGAGAAGGACAGGGTGTTCAGGGCAATCTGCACCGTAGCCTTCTTGCGTGCCTCGATCTCAATCTTCTGGGCGTGGTCGCGGAGCATCTCCATGCCCACCACGGTTGCGCCATACTCGCAGAGCAGGAGGTCATCATCGGTGAACTCTTCATCGTACTTGGCGATGATAAGGGTGCCAATGCGCTCTCCTACGCCATAAATGGGGACAACTGTGGTATTCTTGCCATTGAACAGGCAGCGGCTGTTCTCAGAATATGCGCACATGCCAGTCTTGGAGCGCAAGTTGGCATTGGTCTCGTCCATGCGCATGAGCCAGTTCACATAGTGCTTGGGGAACTCGCCCTGGTTGATGACCTTGTCCACCATCAGGTCGCATTCGAAATCGTCCACAAAGGCATAACCAAAAATCTTGCCCTTCTTATTGGTGATATAGACATTCGCATTGAGCACGTTGCTAAGGACACGGGAGATGCCATCGTACTCCACGTTCTCGGAACGCTGCAGCAGACGGTTGATCTTCCTTGTTTTTTCCAGCAATGATGACATGTAAGCCTCTCCCTTTCTGACTTTTGAAACTTTAAAACACAATAGCTGTATTTTCGCACTTTTTACATACCATTGTTATTTTATCATATTTTTCACAATTATCATAGATGGCAAGGAAATTTTTTTAATTAAATTTTCTGCTTTTACTCACTTTCAAAGACAGAAAAGGAAAGACGACAGCCAAAGAAGCTGCCGTCTGCCATAAACTTTCTGAAATAGTTACTTAAAGTATGAACTGGGAAAGGTCCCTGTTCACCACAATATCTGATAACTTCTCATCCACATAGGATGCGTCAATGGTCACATGCTTCTCGGTAAGGTCGGGAGCGTCAAAGCTCACCTGCTCCAGGAGCTTCTCCAGAAGAGTGTGGAGACGGCGGGCACCGATGTCCTCAGCCTGCTCGTTCACATCGCAGGCCAGCTCAGCCACCCGGCTGATGGCATCAGGCCTGAATTCAATGGTCACGCCCTCAGTAGCCAGCAGAGCCTCATACTGCTTCAGCAGGGCATTCTGGGGTTCAGTGAGGATTTTCTCAAAGTCTTCCTTGCGCAGGGACTTCAGCTCCACGCGGATGGGGAAACGGCCCTGCAGCTCGGGAATCAGGTCGGAGGGCTTGGCCGTGTGGAAAGCGCCGGCAGCGATGAAGAGGATGTGGTCAGTCTTCACGGGGCCGTACTTGGTCATGACCGTAGAGCCTTCCACGATGGGCAGGATATCACGCTGCACGCCCTCCCGGGACACATCAGCGCCGCCGGAAGTGCCGTTCTTCACTGCCACCTTGTCAATCTCATCCAGGAACACGATGCCGGTATATTCGGCTACCTTCACGGCCTCTTCTGCCACAGCTTCCATATCGATGAGCTTGGCAGCCTCTTCCTGGGCGAAGATCTTGCGGGCCTGGGCCACGGTGACCTTGCGCTTCTTGCGGTTCTTGGGCATCAGGCTGCCGATCATATCCTGCAGGTTGTCACCCATGCCCTCCAGGCTGGAGCCTGCGAACATGCCCACCATGGGCTTGGAGGACTCTTCCACATCTATCTCGATGGTCTCCTCCTCCAGCTCGCCCTTGTCCAGGCGCTTCTTCACCCATTCGCGTCCGGCAGGATATTTTGGTTCTGCTGGCTTCTCCTCTTCCTCCTCGGCAGCCCCGAAGAGCTTGCCCAGAGGATTCTGGGATTTCTTGGGCTGGGGCACGAAGACATCCAGGATGCGCTCTTCTGCCAGTTCCTTGGCCTTGTCCTGCACGGCTTCCATGCGCTGCTGGCGCACCATGCGCACAGCAGTCTCCGCCAAATCACGGACAATGGATTCCACATCACGGCCCACATAGCCCACCTCGGTGAACTTGGTGGCTTCTACCTTGATGAAGGGTGCCTTCACCAGCTTCGCCAGGCGGCGGGCAATCTCCGTCTTGCCCACGCCGGTGGAGCCGATCATGAGGATGTTCTTGGGTATGATATCCTCCTTCATGGCTCCCGTAAGCTGGCGGGAACGCCAGCGGTTGCGCAGGGCGATAGCCACGGAACGCTTGGCCTCCCCCTGCCCCACTACGTATTTATCCAGCTCCGCCACGATTTCCCGGGGAGTCTGCTCATTCACGCCAATTTCTTCTATCTTCTTCTCGATGTCGCTCATGCCAGTTCCTCCACCTTGATATTATGGTTCGTGTAGACGCAGATGTCTGCGGCAATGGAAAGAGCCTCTTTGGCCACCTCTTTGGCTTCCATATCCGTATGCTGCACCATGGCCCGGGCTGCTGCCAGGGCGTAGAAGCCGCCGGAACCGATAGCTGCTGCATCCCCGTCCGGCTCAATGACCTCGCCGTTGCCTGAGAGCATGAGGATTTTCTCCTTGTCAGCTACCAGCAGCAGGGCCTCCAGCTTCCTGAGCACCCTGTCCGTGCGCCAATCCTTGGCCAGCTCCACCGCAGCCCGCTGCAGGTTGCCATTGTAGCTTTCCAGCTTGCCCTCGAACTTCTCGAAGAGGGTGAAGGCATCAGCCACAGAACCGGCAAAACCTGCCAGCACCTTGCCGTGATAGAGAGTACGCACTTTCCGCGCATTGGCCTTCATGATGGCGCTCTGTCCAAAGGTCACCTGGCCGTCACCAGCAATGGCAGTCTTGCCATTCTTGCGCACGGCACAGATAGTAGTAGCATGAAATTCCATTCTGCTTTCCATAAGATCAACTCCTAGTAAGGCTGTGTCAGATATTGATGTGTCAGATATTAAGCTGGGACTTGAACTTCTCCAGGCTTTCCAAAGCTCGTTTGGCCAGCCATTCTTTCTTGTATTTTTTCCGCTCACTGCGGGGGATAGCTCTCAAATCCTGCTTGGTCAGCCCCGCATCCGGCAAAAGCCCGAAATTCACATTCATGGGCTGGAAATGCTTGGCTTCGCTGGTGGTGATATAGTGAGCCAGAGCTCCGTGGCAGGTTTCCTCCGGGAACACCAGCGGCTCCAAATCCATGGCTGCCCTGGCGGCATTGATGCCTGCCACCAGTCCTGAGGAAGCGCTTTCCACATAGCCCTCCACTCCCGTCATCTGCCCGGCAAAGAAGAGATTGTCATTGCCCTTCAGCTGATATGTAGGGCGCATGTGGCGGGGAGAATTCAGGAAGGTATTGCGGTGCATGACGCCGTAGCGCAGGAACTCTGCATGCTCCAGGCCGGGTATCATGCCAAAGACACGGCGCTGCTCAGGCCACTTCAGGTGAGTCTGGAAGCCCACGATATTGTAAAGGGTGGCTCCCGCATTATCCTGACGCAGCTGCACCACGGCAAAGGGCAGTTCCCCGGTCTCCGGGTGCTCCAGCCCTACAGGCTTCAAGGGACCGAAAAGAAGCGTATCTTCGCCACGGGACGCCATGACCTCCACAGGCATGCAGCCCTCGAAGAATTTCTCCTTCTCAAAATCCTTGGTGGGAGCTTTCTCGGCATTTACCAGTTCCTGCCAGAAGGCCCGATACTCTGCCTCAGTCATGGGACAGTTGATGTAGGCAGCCTCTCCCTTGCCGTAGCGGGAAGCACGGTAGGCTTTGGTCATGTCCACGGATTCCAGGCTCACGATGGGCGCTGCCGCATCATAGAAATACAGGGAATCACTGTCCGTGCGGCGGGCAATATCTTCCGCCAAGGCTCCTTCCGTAAGGGGGCCGCTGGCAATGATGGTCACCGACCCCTCTTCTTCGGGGATGGCAGTGACTTCCTCATGAATCACCGTTATGTTTGGATGGTTGCTTACCTTTTCGGTGATGTAATCGCTGAAGCCGTGCCGGTCCACCGCCAAGGCGCCCCCAGCGGGCACCTTGGTAGCATCAGCAGCCTCCATGATGATGGAGCCCAGCCGGCGCATTTCTTCTTTCAATACGCCTACGGCGTTTTCCATGCCAGCCCCACGCAAAGAGTTGCTGCACACCAGCTCCGCAAAGCCTGCAGTCTTGTGGGCCGGAGTGGATTTCTCCGGGCGCATCTCATATAAGGTCACCTCAGCGCCCATTTTGGCTGCCTGCCAGGCGGCTTCCGCCCCTGCCAGGCCTGCGCCGACGATGATAACTTTCTTCATGCCTTTTCTCCTTCGGCTGCGGCCTCCGCCTCAGCTTTTTCCAATTCCTTGGCCCGCTTGGCCTCGGCCCGCTGGCGAATCTTCTCCAGCTCCTTGTTGATGGGGTGATTGATGCGACTCTCGCAATCGTCGTTGCTGCAATAAGTGATGCCCCTGCCGTTCTTATAATGATGCTTCAGCATAAAGGCACCGCACTTCTCGCACTTCTCCTGCAAGGGCTGGTCCCAGGTGTTGTAATCACACTCAGGGTAGTTCTCGCAACCGTAGAAGGTACGGCCCCTGCGGGTGCGGCGCTCCACGATGCGTCCCCCGCACTTGGGACAGGTCACACCGGTGTCCTTCAGCAGGGGCTTGGTATTGCGGCACTCGGGGAAACCCGGGCAGGCCAGGAACTTGCCAAAGCGCCCCTGCTTCACCACCATCATGCGGCCGCAGAGATCGCACTGCACATCGGAAACCTCCACCGGCAGCTCCACATGACCTATGGCCTCGTCAGCCTTTTCCAAAGTCTCCTCAAAGGGGCCGTAGAACCCCCCCAGCAGGTCGTTCTTCTTCACCTGGCCCTCGGCAATGCCGTCCAGCTCGTTCTCCAGGTCTGCCGTGAACTTCACATCAACGATATCCTGGAAATACTCCTCCAGCATATCCACCACCACAAAGCCCAGCTCCGTGGGCTGGAAGTGCTTGTCAATGCGCTGCACATAGCCCCGGGCCTGAATGGTCTCAATGATTGGGGCATAGGTGCTGGGGCGCCCGATTTCCTTTTCCTCCAGGGTCTTGACCAGGGAAGCATCGTTGTAGCGGGGAGGCGGCTCCGTGAAGTGCTGCTGGGGCAGTGTCTTCACGAGATCCAGAGCATCCCCTTCCGCCAGCTCCGGCAGGATGACATCCTTTTCCTTCTTGGTGGCATCTGCCCCGGCATAGACTGCCGTGAAGCCCGGGAATTTCAGGCGGGAGCCTGCAGCCCTGAGGCCGTAGCGGCTGCCGGCCTGAATGGCAATGCTCATGGTATCGTACACTGCCGGCACCATCTGGCAGGCAATGAACCGCTGCCAGATCAGGGTGTAGAGCTTCAGCTGGTCCTTGCTCAGATACTTTTCCACCGCCTCAGGAGTCAGCTCCGCCTGAGTGGGACGGATGGCCTCATGTGCATCCTGGGCCTTCTTGCCCGCCACATAGACATTGGGCTTTTCTGGCAGATAATCCTGGCCGAAGTTCGCCTCAATGTAGCTGCGGGCCTCATTCTGTGCCACCTCGGAAAGGCGGGTGGAGTCGGTACGCATGTAGGTGATAAGACCCACGGGCCCCTTGTGGCCCAGTTCCAGACCTTCATAGAGCTGCTGGGCCAGCATCATGGTCTTGCGTGAGGTGAAGCCCAGCTTGCGGGCAGCATCCTGTTGCAGTGAGCTGGTGGTGAAGGGCGCTGACGGCTTCCTGCGGCGCTCGCTCTTCTTGATGGCCTGCACGGCAAGGTCCTGCTTCTGCAGGTCAGACACCAAAGCCATAGTCTCAGCTTCTGTATGGAGTTCCAGCTTCTCGCCGTCCACCTGAACCAGTTCCGCTTCAAACTGGGTGGACTTGGCTTTCCTGAGCTTCAGCCCTACTGTCCAGTATTCCACAGATTCAAAAGCCTGGATTTCCTTTTCCCTGTCGCAGATTAACTTCACCGTCACAGACTGGACGCGGCCCGCAGACAACCCCTTCCTTACCTTGCGCCAAAGCAAAGGAGACAGCTTGTAGCCCACAATGCGGTCCAGCATGCGGCGGGCCTGCTGGGCATCCACCTGGTCAAGGTCAATAGAGCGGGGATGCTTGACTGCCTCCTGGATGGCAGGCTTGGTTATTTCGTTGAAGACAATGCGGCAGTCCCCGGCAGGGTCCAGTCCCAGAATATAGGACAGATGCCAGGCAATGGCCTCACCTTCGCGGTCAGGATCGCTTGCCAGATAGACTTTGCTGGCGTTCTTGGCATCTTTCTTCAACGCCTTGATGAGGTCACCCTTGCCCCTGATATTGATGTACTTGGGCTCGAAATCGTTCTCCACATCGATGCCGAACTGGCTCTTGGGCAAATCCCTGAGATGTCCCATGGAGGCACGCACCATGTACTTCTTGCCCAGGTATTTCTCTATAGTCTTGGCCTTGGCCGGTGACTCCACCACCACCAGGGTCTTCTTCACTTTGCTGGCCGTAGCTTTCTTCTTTGGCCTTACCTTTTTCTTCTCTTCTGCTTCCGCAACTGCTGCAGCCAAACTGTCACTCCCTCTCCGCACGCCTGTAGGCATGCAGTTCGTTTTCTACCACAATGCCTTCCATCTCCATCTGCAGGAGCAGGAAGGACAAGGTGGAAACCTCCCCTTCCGGCAGGCATTCTATTATTTCATCCATAGTCAAAGGGTGCTCAAAAGAAAGCACCTGATACACACGGCGCTGCTCCGGGGTGAGCTTTGGCTCCTGGCGGGGCTTCTTTTCCTCTGCAGCCAGCCCCAGTCCCTCCAGCACATCCTCTACCGAAGCAGCCATGCTGGCCCCTTCTCTCAGCAGATGATGGCAGCCTTCACTCGTGCTGGAAAAAATGCTGCCAGGCACGGCAAACACCTCCCGCCCTTCGCTCAGGGCCAGTTCCGCCGTAATCAGGGAACCGGAGCGCTTTGCCGCCTCCACCACTACCGTGCCTCTGGAAAGGCCGGCAATGATGCGGTTCCTGGCAGGAAAATAAGCTGGCAAAGGCTGAGTGCCCGGCTCATATTCCGAAATAATCGCCCCGCCCCGCTCCACGATGGTTTCAAAAAGGCGGCGATTCTCGGGAGGATAGACCACATCCACCCCGCAGCCAAGCACCGACACAGTCCTGCCATTTGGAGCCTGCAGCGCCCCCTTGTGGGAGGCGGTATCAATGCCCCTGGCGCCGCCGCTGACCACTGTCAGCCCGGCCTTGGCAAGACCCATGCCAAAACTCTTGGCCACGGCCTCCCCATAGGGAGAAAACTTCCTGGCCCCCACCATGGCAATGCGGGCAGCCTCCTTCTGGATAGTTCCCTTCACATAGAGGATGGCGGGAGCCTCGTAAATCTCCTTCAGCATGGGGGGATAATCCTCATCCCAGATGGTGAGCAGCCTGACGCCAAGGCGGCTGCACTCTTCCTGCAGCTTCTCTGGCAGTCCGGGTTCCTCCTTGCGGAACTCCGCCAGCCGCCTGATGAGCTTCTCACCCATGCCAGGCACCTGCCAGTCTGCAGGCTCAGCCTCCCAGACCGCCCGGGCAGATCCCAGGCACGTCACCAGCGCCTGCAATTTGCTGCCGCCCACCCCCGGGCAACGGGATACCGCTGCGCCGTAAAAGGGTTCCATTCCCTCCATCTGCCTCACCATCCCCGCTTCAGCCTTCCATGCTTGTCTATACGTTTCAATCCTCTAGCTATCTGTATCAGATACTATCAGTTCAGTCTAAAAATTCCTTTAATATTTCAATGTTTTTGTCTGAAGCCATTTCCCATTATTCCAAGTTCACAGTATATCATGCAGACAGCTTGCAGACAAGTCAAGACATTCTAGAAAACTGGCTTATTTTATTATGAAAACCCAAGAAATCAAGTCCACAGGACGCAGATTGATTGGTTGTTTTCGTTTAAGGGCGTAGGTGCAAAACTTTGTTTTGCACGGAGTTTTATGGCATTCTGGCAGCTTTGACGCTTACGACCTTTTCATCTACAGTAGCCTATGCTATAACCCGACTTTGCCACGTAAAAAATGCACGAAGCCACAGTACATATGGCTTCGTGCTTATTTTTTCGAAAATAATATACACCTACACTTCAAAGGTCCATATCAGCCTTCATCTTTCGTAAATCACCTCTTGTGTAAAGCTTCGGGACAATATCCAGTGAGAACGCAGACAGTATCTTCTTTAGGTCATCATCCATTGTGTTATTGAATCGGTAAAGGTCTCCGGGCAGTTTGTCAATTTGCCACTTTTGCAGGGCTGACTGGACACGTCTGCCAGAAAGGCCGTAACTCCACAGGCTGTCAGCATTTCCGCCAGGGGTAGCAGATAAAACTTTTTTCTGAATCAGGCGGAGCATTGTCAATGCCATCATGCATACCAGGAGATGCGCCTGTATATGCTCCCTGGTTGAGACATATATTGGGCGTGTGGCCAGCGTTCCTTTCATTTCCCTGAACTGGTCTTCGATCTGCGTCAGCCCGTGGTAAGCCTCCACAACATCTTCATCGGCCATGTCTGTTTCCGAAGTCACAATCTGGTAATAACCCATGTATGCCGTTAGTTCCTCAAGCTTTTCTTCATCCAGCATGCCCAGCAGTTTGCCGGACTCGATCATCTCCCCGGTTTCCTTGTGGACAAACTCTTTCTTGAAATATTTCTTGAGCTGGCGGGACTGTGTTGCCGTCACGCGGAATGTTGACGGGTTATTGCGCAGTTTCTCCAGAAAATCCAGGAATCTCTTATGCTCGTGGTACTCGCGCTTGTAGAAGCGTTCGCTCCAGTAGACAACAACTTTCTCTTTGAGTTCCACGGTATTGCCGTCCTCATCCTTTACCCTGCGGGTCAGAATACGTGATTTCAGACGGAAGGAACTGCCCTTGGATGTATAGCCTTCCTGCTCCAGAATCCAATGTCTCTCAGCCTTCGGGGTCTTGCGTATGCTCTTGCTTACTATGTAGCCCTGTCCATCCCTGACAAGATGACAGAGGTTGTAGAAAGAATGCATGCCTCGGTCAGCCACCAGAACAAAACGTTCCGTCTCAAGTCTCCCCATGCTTTTCTTCAGGGCAGGACGCAGCGTAGCCTGGTCAAGGGTATTGCCGGGGAATGACTCAATGGTTATGGGGATGCCGTTGTCATCAAGGAAAAGCCCCATCTGCACGATTGGCTCTCTGCGATTCTCCTTGGAAACGCCTTTCTGCCGCAGGCCTTTTTGCGTATCACCGTTTACGCGCTCATCAGGATCTGGATCTTCTATCTCAAAGAAGAAGTTCGTGACATCATAGTAAATATGCGCCGTGGAACGTCCTACGGATTTGCAGATGGAAGAATGCATCCGGCGGATGAACTGTTCCTTGTGCTCCGCCAGCACATCCAGTGCATCGTAGATATGGTAGGGATAGGAAACATCTGCCAACGGGGCAAAATACTGCTCGTTCTGCTGTGCGGTTTCCCACTTGGAAGCAGGCTGCAGTATGCGCCCGAAAATGAGCAGGCGTATGAATCCGGCCAGGTCATATGTAAGTCCCAATGAGTGCTTCAAAGTTGCACAAAGCTTGTCCAGCCCCAGCTGCCCAAACAGTCGGTCAAGCAGAAACTGGGCAACGAGTTTTGGCGCGCCTATACAGGCAGCCTCTCCTTCGACGTAAGTTACGACATGCTTTTGCGGCAGTGGGGAATCGACATAAGGAAGCAGAGAATCAATGATGGGGATTCCGTTCTTGTATGAATCCTTCAGACGCTGCACGAAATCCGGCTTGCCGTCATCGAAGCGGGACAAGGGGCCAATGTTCATGACGGTCTTCTTGCGGGAGACCTTGCGCCCCTGGCTGTCTTCAACCCGGCAGCTTTGCATCAGACGGAGGTAAGGGATGCCATTGTTCTTGCACAGCTCGACAAACATAGTCCTCTCCTTATGTAAATATATACCTACTAAATAATTATAACATAAAAGCAATAAAAAAGCAAGGAAAACCTTTGAAATTCCTTACTTTTTTAGGTGTATGATTTTAAATTTCGTGGCAAAGTCGGGTAGGTGCAAAACTTTGTTTTGCACGGAGTTTTATGGCATTCTGGCAGCTTTGACGCTTACGACCTTTTCATCTACAGTAGCCTATGCTATAATAGCCCACGTGCGAAGCCAGCCTGCTTGATGTTTTACATTCTATATGCCAGGATATAGATGTTTTCAGGTGAGCAGGCGTGCTAACGCTCATTTTTAAAGGAAAAATTTTCAAGGAGAGATACTATGGCAAGTATGGAACAAATCGCGAGTTACATTTTGCGGGGCTTGAACAACGAGTGGATTCCACAAGCCTTGGCCAAGGCAAAGAGCGTATACGGTTGGTCTTTTGAAAACCGTGGAGTCAATTTTAACAGAATCAGCATATCTACAGCCAACGACCCCAACGATTGTCGTCTGGCCTATCTAAACGGCAATCCGTATTATGCTACTTTGCCCCTTAGCTCCTACATTCATGAGGACATGCATCTGGTCATCAATACGGCGCATCTGGATAAGATTGATACAAGCACAACCAGCGGTCTTACCTTTGACCGCACACGTGCCTTGGACAAAGATATAACCGTTGCTATTGGCAAGGCTCTTGCCTATGCCAATATGCACCGCACCGACAATCCCAATGATTTGGAGAGCCTCATTGCCGATGGTTTCGGTGAGATGCTGGTAGGTGCAGATGGTCCCACGCTGGAGAACGCTTCGCTTTTTCTTATAGACCAGGTGCAGCATGACATCTTTGGCCGTCCATTCAAAGGAGAAGATGCTGGCGGTTATCTCTACATGAAATCACTGCTCAATTATAGCCATCTTTGGGGTAAAACACCCCAGCAGACTTTGAGTGATGCAGTTGCCTTCCTTAGCAATAGCCATACTACTGTCAATGGCCTGCTTGTCGATGACATGCTAAAAACAATCACTAACGGCGTGGTCACCAATCAAAATGACGTAGGTAATTTTGTGCAGGATGCCTGCAATACCCCTGCTGGCAACCCAAATATGAGAGACACATATCGCCGCGAATGGCATGATTTCTTGCGCCAGACCTGTGGTATCAATTTAGACGATGATGATACTGGAGCTATTACCGGCTCTGATTACGGCGGTCCGGTGCAGACAGTGGAAAGCGTAGTGCCGGAAAACACCAGCCCGGTGAGCTGGCAAGCCTTGGGCGGCAACCTCTCAAAAATATCCGGCTTGAATGTCTATTATTCAAATGAACTGATACAGTTTTCCCAGACGCCTATCCAGGAGGGCGGCAAACTGATCGGCAACGGCTCTACCAATGATGTCATACAAGCCGGCACCGGCCAGACCAGCCTCTGGGGAGGCGGGGCTTCTTCTGATGTTCTGATAGGCAACAAGAGTGGACAGGCCGAATATTTCTTCCTCAGTGGCGACGGCCATGATACCATCAGGAACGGCAACTGGGGGGCAGGCAAGGACAAGCTTTATCTTGACCTCAACCACGGCTTTGGCTACAGCATCAATGGCAACAATGTCGATCTGCAACTTGGCGGCGACCAACTGACCATAGAAGGAGTTGGTTCCAATGTGGTAGATTTCACCACAGATAACCAAACTACCCATCATGTCAAATTTGGCAAGGCTGGTAGCATTATCACTTACGAGGATAATGTGGATGTCTACCTGGGTAGCAGCAACAGCACCTTGAAGGTGACCGGCAACGGCCCCCAGGTCTGGGCTAACGGTACCCAGGGCAAAGTCTTTGACGGCATCACCAAGCTTGACGGCTCTGCCGCCAACAACGTCCTCCTGGCCGGCAATGGCAATGTCAACGAAACCATCATAGGTGGCGCGGCCTCCAGCAGCCTGTGGGGCGGTCAGGGTAGCTCAGCAGACACACTCACCGGGGGGCGTGGCTCCAACGATTATTACTATGGCCTGGGCGACGGCAGGGATGTCATCACCGCTGCCAATGCTAACGATAAGATTATGCTCTACAACACGGGACTGGAAGGCATAGCAGGCATCGATGACCATGGCGCCAGCATGACCGTCACCATGGTTGACGGCGGCACCCTTACGCTGAACCATGTAGATGACAATGCCACCTTCGTGCTGTCCAACGGACAGTCATTCAAACATAACAGCAAGTCTAAGGGTTGGATGCCAGCCTAAAGCAGCCGTAAGATTAAAGAAAGCAGACATACTTGATGTGTGTCTGCTTCTTTTAGTTTAGAAAAAGGTATTTTCTGAATGCGACAAAAATCCACTGGCGCTTACAATTGCATCTATCAGCTGCTTGTCCGGCCTTTTGTAAAAGTAAAAATCATCTACCGTAACCCGGCGCGTATAATATTTCAGCGCTCCTTCATCACCCTCGCCGGGGAAGCAGCGGCTGCTGCCCGCCTGTATGATATAGGGCTCTCCCCTGTCATCGGTTCCCAAATACATCATGGCGTGCCCCGGGCTGAACAGCATATCCCCAGGACGCAGCTGCCCCAAAGCCTGCAGCCTTTCCTTCCTGCTCATTCCCTCGGCAAAAGATACCTTGGCCGGCACAAAGTCACGCTGTCTGTTGGCATCACCGGGAATATCCAGGCCCAGGCTGCGGTACACATCAGCCGTGAGCAGGGAGCAGTCAACGCCCCCTTCCAGGCCGCCCCAGCCGTAAAGGTCCATATAGAAACGGAAAGCCTGACGAATCAGGTTGTTTTCGGAAAAGGGTAGATACCCCTTGTGAACCGTCTCATCATCCGGCACAGCCACTTCCGCCTCCTGAAGGATGCCGTTCACCTTCAGAGCTGAGAATGAAGCCGTGCTCTGCCAGCTTGCGGTGCATCTTATGATAAGGTGTTTCCCACTGCAGATATTCATCACTTGTTTGATTCATAATCATCCGGAAGCTTATGGGTCTTGTTTACAAGCAGTCCATAGTCAATAACACTGCCAACTGCTGCCATCGGACTTTCCTGTGCGGCTGTAACGGGCATAGCACAAAATATGTTCACGCTCACGGCACCTATGACTGCAGCTGCTAAAACGCTTTTTGCTTTCACTCTCATTGTCTCTCCTTTGACGTAAAGTGCCTCACGCATATTTTCATCACTCTTGCCTGCTAACTGGAATCTCATTTATGCACAAGCTGGCGGTGCCGTCCTCATGGGCCTCCATGACAGCCCTGACCCCAAAGGGCAGGTAAATATTGTCCTTGTCATGGCCTGCGGGCACCCCCTTCAGCCAGGGCTTGCCGGAAAGTCTGGCATAATAGGCCAGCACTTCATCCAGACGGAAATCCCCTTCCTCGTAATCATCATCTGCCCCTGTGAAATCACCCACAACAACGCCGTTCACCCGTGAGAGCAGTCCGCTTTGCCAAAGCTGCTGCAAGGCCCGGTCAATGCCATAAGTGGCCTCCCCCACATCCTCCAGGAACAGGATAGCTCCCTCCCCCTGCAGTTCATAAGGAGTACCAATCAGGGACTGCACAATGGTCAAATTGCCGCCGATGACAGGCCCTTCAGCCCGCCCTGCGCTTATAGCCTGCAAGCTTTTGCCAGCTGGCAGCGGTATTTCTCCGGGATAAAGGCTGCCGCTTACACCCTTGGCGAAAATTTCCCTGGTGAAAGCCTTTTGGGAAGTATTGTCTTCAAAAGAAGTCAGCATGGGACCATGCACCGTAGACAAACGACTCTTTTCTCCCAAAGCGATATGCAGAGCCGTAACATCACTATAACCTATGAACTGCTTGGGATGCTGGCGGATGGCTTCATAGTCCAGCTTGTCCAGCACCCGGGAGGAACCGTAGCCCCCCCGAAGGCAAAGAATGGCCTTTACCTCATCATCAGCAAAGAAATGATTGAGGTCAGCGGCTCGCTGTGAATCTGTGCCAGCAAAATAGCCGTACTGGGCCTTGCAGGAAGGAGCCAGCTTCACCTTGTAGCCCAATTTTTCCAAATACCTGACAGCATTTTTCAGTTCATCTACATCCGTATTGGAAGCCGGGGCCAATACCCCGATGGTGTCTCCAGGGCTCAGGGCACACCCTCGCACCACCTCCATTTTCTCCGTCTGTGGCGCAGCCAACGCTGTCTGACACTGAGGCAGGCAGGAAATGCCAGGTACGGGAGCCAAGGTTATAGCCACTCCCATAGAAGCAGCCAAAAACATTTTTTTCATAAGTGACCTCTCTTATTTCTTCTTCATCAGTTCCTCAGCAATGCAGTAGGTCCGCTTGAGTATCCCTTCCCCGAAGGATTTGACCAATTGTGCCCCACAGCAGTTGTTGGAGTGTATGAAGGTATCACAGCGGGAGACAAGATAAATGCCGTAGAAATAGTTCACCGTGGTGTCTTCCACATAACGCTCGTATTCCTCCGGGCTTCTGCGCATGGTTTCCAGCTCGCTTATGGTCTGGGCCACCTCGAAATCCGAGACACTATAACGCTCCTGGGCTACGGTGATGACCTTGCCGGGAAATGCTTCCTTCGTGGCATGGAGAAGATCCCTGTCCTCCGTGGCCAGCATAATGCCATCATATCCCCCCTCTTCAAAAAATTTCCTGATAATGGGAATAGCAGTTTCGGCAGGAATGGCAGCTGCGCCACCCTCGAAATTGGCCTTGAAGAAGTCCGAGCCACGCAGGAGCACTCCAAGCATCCTCCTGCCCTGCAACACGAAGCTTTCGTACTCCCGCAGATGTTCCAGGAAGGTGGGGCTCAAGGTGCTGAGCTTGAAGCTGGTGACACGTTTGCCGCCAAAGTCCTTGCAAATCAGCAGGGGCAGGAAATTCTCGATGCTGATGACACTGTTCCTGCTGTAGGCATCCAGCGGCGTCATTTTCACATTGAAATACTTTGACAGCAGCCTGTCGCTGTAGCGGGAGGTGCCGGGACGGGCGGTGACCTTCAGCCCCGTGGGCTTCATGAAATTCACCAGATCCGTATAGGTGCCCAGGATGGAGCCGATGCCCTCATCCCTGGGCAGATTCAGTTCCAAATAGCGGGCGCTCCTGTGCCTGCCCTTGGCAATCCACTGATGGAGCATCACATGGTGGAAGCAGGTGATGGAATCCACCGTGTCATAGTTCTTGTTGAACATGGAGGAAAAGTAGGTGGCTATCACCCTCAGAAGCCCCGGCTCATCCTTCTCCGGCATCTTCCCTCCCACCTGCAGCCTGTCAGAAGCCGGATAAAACCACATCATACGCTCATCCTGGCAGAAAATCTTCACTTCCGTATCCCGCAGGAAAATCAACGTGAGCGCCACAGTGTATTCATTGGCTTCCTCAAACCATACCCTGTCCTTTCCCTCCAGCAGGGTGAAACATAGCAAGTGGCTGTGTTCATCGTAATCGTGGTATGGGGGGAAGGAGTAATAGGTGCGGAAAAGCTCAGCAGTGGAATAGTCAGGAGAGGCCTCAGCCCAGGCTTGATTGTCCACATACTCCAGGTCATACATTTCGCCGTTTTCCCGCTCCACATGGAAAAATCTTTCCCCATCCATGATGCCCTCCTGAGCCGCATGGAATACCAGCGGGCTATGAGGAATCATGCGGTAGGATTTATTTTTGTCATAGGGTACGATTTTGAGCATCGTCTCAACCTCCCAAATAAGCCAGGCTTTCCCGCAGGTATCTGACAAAGGCCTCAGCCTTCTCCTCAGAGTAAAAGCCCCCTGAATAGACGAACTGGCGGGTGAGCTTCTCCTCCCCCTCCGTATCCACCAAAGTCAGCAGCAGCACCCCCATAGGCTGGGAGCGGTCAGCCGGGATGGTCACTTCCTCCGCCAAAGCGGCGATTTTCCCCAGGGAAAAGATATCCTTCTGGTAGAGGTAAATCAGGCTATTGACCGTCGGGTTATCCTTGAAAAGCCCTCCCTGGAAGGCCCTGTTATGGGAAAGGGTGAAGGCAGTCTGGGCCTGCACCCGGCCCTTGATAACCCCAGGGGAAGCCCCTGGCTCCACTTCCAGCTGCAGGGGCAAGTACTTCACAAAGCCCCCGGCGCTATTGCTGCGCAGGTAATCGTCCCGGCCATTGTAAGTCCAGTAAACAGCAGCTCTATCCTCCCCGTTGCACCTGGCAACAGCCATAGCCGCCGCGGCCAGATGGCAGGTGTTTTCATCAGCATTATAACGGGAAAATGTTTCCGTCAGCACATGGGGCGCTGCATCCGGACCGGGCAGGTCAGGCTCCAGCAGGCCGCTGCAATTTTCCAGGCCATACTTCTCCTCATATTCCCGCAGCACAGCCTCCCTGTCCTCGCTGAATTCCTGCTCCAGCAGATAGTAGTAATAGTCCGGGGGCAGTTCCTCGCCCTCATAGGCACGGCAGATATTGTCCCGGATTACCTGCAGGCCTGTGCCGTCCATCAGCACATGGTGGAACAGCATATAGAAGTAAATGCCCTGCTCCGTCTTGAAGATGCGCCGGTGATGCAGCAACCCCTTAGCCATATCAAAGGCGTAACTGCCTCCCTGCACCAGCTCCCACATCTCTGCCTCCGTCACTTCCTCCACCTCGGTAGGCGCAAAGAGTTCCGGGTCATAGCGCTGCACGAAGCTGCCTGCTTCCGTTTTGACCAGCCTGGTCAGCAGAATTGGATGATGGCGGTAGACCTGATCCACTGCCCGAAGGAATCTGTTCATTTCCACAGACTCCTTCAATTTCAGGAGTGTCTGAACTCTGGCAATGGGGTAATTCAGCTCCGTCCCCAGCCTGTCCTGCCACAGGCACATCAGCTGCAGCAGGGGCATATCCTTTTGCCGCGCCTTCCTCTCCCTCTCCTCTATATCTGCCGCCGATTTTTTCATCAGCGGAGCCAGTTTCCGGGGAGTTCTGGCCTTGTAGAGATCTGCTGCGGAAAAAGTCCAGCCCCTTTCCCCTGCCAGGGCAATCAGGCGGATAGTGCCCAGGGAATCTCCCCCCAGCAAATAGAAGTCATGCTCTGCGCCAAAGTCTTCCACGCCCAGTTCCAAAACCTCTGCCATGATCTGGCAAAGGTCCTGTTCTGCCTCACCTACAGGCGCAACATATTTCTGACTGCCAGCATCCACCTTGGGCGGCTCCAGCAGACGGCGCACAATCTTGCCGTGGGCATTGGTGGGCATCTTCTCCAAGGGCACATAATAAGTGGGCAGCATATAGTGGGGCAGGATATCCGCCAGGGGTGCCAGGTTCACCGTCAGAGCACCTGATGCGCAAGGATGCGCTAGTGCGGACCCAGGAGCGTGACGCGACTGTTTTGAGTCCGCGTCCTTGAAGATACCCGCCGCTTTCGCTTCGCCCTCAAGGTAGTACAGGCAGATATAGGAGCGGCCTTTTTCCTCGAAGCACCTGGCTATGACGGTATCAAGACCCGTGAGCTTGCGGAAGGCTGACTCGATTTCCCCCGGCTCCACCCGGTTGCCGTTGATTTTGAACATATCATCAGAGCGGCCCATGTAATAGTACATACCGTCTGCCTCCCTCCGGGCCAGGTCCCCCGTGTGGAAATAACCTCCCCGGAAGGCTTCGGCAGTTTTCTCCGGCAGGTGCATATACTCGCGCATATATACGTTTTTGAAGCAAATCTCTCCTTCGCCGGGCCCTTCGATGCGGTTGCCCTCCTCGTCCTCCAGATGCAAGTCCAGGCTGTCAATTACAGGCTTCCCCAGAGGGGCGTTGTCGTAGCTTCTGTCCAGCTCCTTTTGCAGTACACAGAATCCTGCTTCGCTGAGGGAGTACAGAATCCTCACCTGTGGTTTGCCACCCTCATAATAGATGCCGCTGGCACTTTCCCCGCCGATGACAATGTAATCAAGATAGGGGCTGGGGTCTTTATACATGCGCAGATAGGAGGGGGTGACAAAGAAATTGTATACCTTCTTTTCCTTGAAGACAGCCTGCAGCCTTGCGAAGTCGCGCAACAGTTCTGCAGAAACGATCAGCAATGGGCGCAGGTAGTTGAAGAAATTTACTGTATAGATAATGGTGGCCACAAAGGAAAAAGGTGTCAACAGGGCCACAGGCTCCTCATGGTACTCCTGCCGACGCTCTTCATACAGGGCGATGAGGTCCAGATTGCCATACTCATGCAGGATGCCCTTGGGATTGCCTGTGGAGCCGGAGGTGTAAATGGCCAGGGCAGCATCATGGGGGGCAGTCTCCTCGAAACCTTCAAGCACCTTTTCTTCCGACATGATACGGTTATAAGCTGTTTCGTCAACAAGGGCCTTCGCTCCCGTATCCTGGTGTATGAACTCAAGGCGGTGGGCAGGATAGTCCTGTTCCGAAATCACCAGGGCCGCCCCGGCTTTCCACACCCCCATCATGGCCACCAGCCCCGTCACGCCCCGGGGCATGACCAGCTGCACAAAGTCCTCCCGTCCTATGCCCTGGCCCTTCAGCCAGGCATAGATTTTCCCTGAGGCCTCATCCAGTTCCCCGTAAGTCATTTCCCTGTTATCGTCAATCAGGGCTATTCGGTCCGCATATTTTTTCATCACGCCTGCGGCGTGCTGCATAAAATCTCCCATGCCTATCCCTCACTCAAATAAGCCACTGCTTCCAGGTAAAGCTTCTGGAACTTCTCCACCTTTGCTTCGGAGAAACGCTCCGGGGAGCAGATCACGCAAAGGCGCAGCATCTCCTCCTCCGCATCGTCCACCACCGAAGCCACGAAGAAGGGCCAGGCCCCCGCCATCCATATAGGCATGATGGGCATGGAGCAGCAGATAACAATTTTCCTCAGTCTGGTAAAACTTCACCCTGCATCGTACGCAAAATCAGGTTCTACATGATAGCTGTCAATGACCATCTCAATCTTGCCATACTCGTGCAAATCCCCCTTTGGGTTGCCCGTGGTTCCAGAAGTGTATACGGCAAAACAGGCATCATGAGGATCAGTTTCCTCCCTATAATCAAGCGCAAAGGCCAAACGCCCGGCAAACTTCGTGCAGTTGCGGGCAAGTTGTTCCATAAAGGGCCGCATGGGTTGTCCTCCTTTGACCTGTATTTTCATAGATAATTTATGCTCGCTAGTATGTATAGCTGATTTTAGAATTACCCCGTAAATCGTAGACCTTACCTGCCCCGTGAAACGGGGAAGGGGGACCGCCGCTAGGCGGTGGAAGGGGCGAAAGAGAGCGTAACGGCTTCGATTCCCCCTTCCACCGGCTTCGCCGGTCCCCCTCCCCCGCAAGCGGTGGAGGTAATATCTGCTAGTAACGTAGCTCTCCTAAATGTAATAATTCACTGCTCGAAAGCTATTCCCAACTCTACAAAAGTCTTTTCAATCGCCCTAAAGTAATCTTCACCAGCAAATCCCTGTGCATACTGGACGCTTATCTTCTCTCCCATTTCCCAGAAATAAAGCATCACAGGGAAAGGCGGCTGGTCCTTGTAGGCTGGCTCCATCTTCACCACAGCCTTGCTCATATCCTCCCCTGCTGCACCGCCGATGTAACTGACGCAGAGATTGCTTCTTCCTACATAGTCAAGGATTACCTTCGTGAATTCTGCCGCATCACCCTTGGCCGCTCCGGCCAGAAGATTGGTCTCATGGGCGATATGCTCATAGGACAGTTGGCGATAGAAAGACGCGCTGATTCTCTCAGCTTCTTCCCGGGGCAGGCCGGGCAGCAGCTTATCGGGATAAAAGTCCAGATACATGTGGGGCACGCTGGCATTCTGGAAGGTTTCCTTCACCCCCAGGATATCTCTGGTGTCAATGGGACAGCGAATCCTGATGGTCTTGTCATTGTCCGGCGATACCATCTGCAAAGCTCTGGCCAAAATATAAGCTGACAAGCTCTGGGGCGACAAACCCATTTTCCCCCGGCAGGCCTCGAAGGACTGGCGGTCTATCAGGAAGTCCCGGCAAAGACTGCCCCCGTTTTCCTGCGGTTCTGAAACCATGAAGATGTCCCCTGCTCCTGTATCTTCTAGCTTGAATCCTTCCGGCAGAGGCCATTCGTACTTCATCACATCAGCCGACGCGCCTTCCTGAGCGTCCCCGAAGCTGATTTCCCTGCCTTTGAAAGCTTCCAAAAGGGCCTGGGCGAACTTCATAAAGCCATGTCCATCGGTGATGGCATGACATACGCAGAGAGTCAGTTCACCTCCCCGATAGCTGGCAAAGGCGAAGTGTCCCTGCAGCTCTGGTTCATCAAAGCGCTGAGGCAGATAACCATGGAAAAGAGGAATCATGTCATCCAGCCTTTTGAACGTCAGACGGGGCACATTTTCGTGGAACTCCAGTCCAAAGGCAATGTATGGGCAGGCCTGCACAGCCTTCCGCACAGCCTGCTCCAGCCTTTCTCCGTCCACTTCTTCCCGCAGGGTAAACTTGAAATTGATTCCTGCGGCAGCAGACATGACCTCGTCCTTGTTCCGGGTGAAGAAGCTGCCTGTATAGGAATCCAATTTCCCGGTGGCCAGATACTGCTGATAGTCCCCGGCAAAATGCTGCCGGATTTCCGCCAGCCTCCGCAGTGTTTCCGGACTTGTACCGCTGCCCTTTTCCAACAGCCGGGCAAGTTTCCTGGGGGTGCGGGCTGCATAGATATCCCCCGCCTTCAGGGCATAGCCCCGCTCCCCTGCCAGGGCCACCAGACGGATAGTGCGCAAAGAGTCCCCACCCATCAGGTAAAAGTCGTGAGTTGCGCCTATACAATCCAGTCCCAGCACCTCTGACATAAGCTGGCAGATAATGCTTTCCATTTCGCTGGCCGGGGCTGCATAGGCCTGCTGTTCCGCTTCCACCTTGGGCGGCTCCAGCAGGCGGCGCACAATCTTGCCGTGGTCATTCACTGGCATCTTTTCCAAAGGCAGATAGTAAGTGGGCAGCATATAGCGTGGCAGTATATCCGCAAGCTGCGACAGGCTCACCGTCAGCTCGCCTGCATGGAAGATTCCCGCCGTCTCCGCTTCGCCACGGAGATAATACATACAGATATAGGAGCGGCCTTTTTCCTCAAAGCATTTGGCCATCACGGTGGACAGGCCTGTGACCTTGCGGAAAGCTGACTCGATTTCTCCCGGCTCCACCCGGTTGCCGTTGATCTTGAACATATCGTCAGAGCGGCCAATGTAATAGTACATCCCATCCGCATCCCGCCTGGCCAGGTCCCCCGTATGGAAATATCCCCCCCGGAAAGCTTCGGCGGTTTTCTCCGGCAGATGCATATACTCGCGCATATATATGTTTTTGAAGCAGATTTCTCCCTCGCCAGGTCCTTCTATGCGGTTGCCCTCCTCGTCCTCCAGATGCACGTCCAGACTGGCAATCACAGGCTTGCCCAGAGGTGCGTTGTCGTAGCTCCTGTCCAAATCCTTCTGCAGCACATAGAACCCTGCTTCGCTAAGGGAGTAAAGGACCCGCACCCTTGGCTTGCCGCCTTCATAATAGATACCGCTGGCATTTTCTCCGCCGATGACAATGTAATCCAGATAGGGGCTGGGGTCTTTGTACATGCGCAGATATGACGGGGTGACAAAGAGATTGTAAACCTTCTTTTCCCTGAAGAAGGCCTGCAGACCGGCAAAATCACGCAACAGTTCTGCAGAAACAATCAACAGTGGCCGCAGATGGTTGAAGCAGTTGACAGTATAAATAATGGTGATCATAAAGGAAAAAGGTGCCACCAGAGCCACCGGCTCCTGGTGGTACTCCTGCTGCCGCTCATCGTACAGGGCGATGAGGTCCAGATTGCCATACTCATGCAAGATGCCCTTGGGATTCCCCGTAGAACCAGAGGTGTAAATGGCCAAGGCCGCATCATGGGAGTCAGTCTCCTGGAAACCGTCAAGCATGGCTTCTTCCGCCATAATCCGCTGGTAGGCCTTTTCGTCAATAACCACCTTCGCCCCCATATCCTTACGGATAAACTCAATGCGGTGGGCAGGATAATCCTGCTCCGAAATCACGAAGGCCGCCCCTGCTTTCCACACGCCCAGCATGGCCGCAAGGCCCGTCACCCCCCGGGGCATGACCAGCTGCACGAAGTCCTCCCGGCCTATGCCCTGTTTTTTCAGCCAGCCATAAATCTTGCCGGAAGCCTCGTCCAGCTCCCCATAGGTCATTGCCCTGTTTTCATCAAGCAGGGCAATTTTATCCGCGTATTTTTTCATCACGCCTGCGGCGTGCTGCATGAAATCCCCCATGCTGCCTCCTCCTTCAGGAATGCCTGGTATCTAGCACTATATGAGTGCTGTTCATGCCCATGATATAGTCATAAGTGATCTGGCTGGCCAGCTTCTGCAGCAGGCAGAGATTCACCAGATTATCCTTTTCGCTGTACTCCGTAGGATTGCCGGACTCACCCAGGCTGCGGTAATCTATCTCCACCCTGTCTTCATAGAGCCGCAAAAGCACATCCAGCGGCTGGCCCTGCTTTTGATACTGGCTGGTATAGACAGCCATTTCCTCCACGGCCAGACCCGCAATATTCGCTTTGTTCTCCGGCAAGCCAGCCCTTTTCAGCCTCCTGGAAACCTCCTCCGAAACCTGGGAAATGACCTCTGGCTCACTGGATGAGCGTATCTCTTTGTCCTTACTTCGACAACAATATCTTTTTTCCTTTTCCTGGCTGGCACTACAAAACTTCGTGCGAAACAACGTTTCGCATCCCTAAAGGGACTAACTTCGTGTCGCTGCGCCCTTACACGAAATCTAAGTTCATCTGCGCCCTGTCGGGCTTGATTCACTAAGATTTCATAGTAAAAAAGCCCCGGCAACATAAGCTGCCGGAGCTTCACAAAACTTATTTATTTGGCATGACGGGTAATCTCTGCCTCTACATAATCGATAGGTCCGGAAATAGGCACAGAAGGTTTCCTGATGGTGGTCCTCACCGATGCAAAATGAGCATACTTAGCCAAGATCCTGTCACCAATATGAGCAGCCAGGGTGAGGAGCATCTGGAAGCGCTTGTTCTCAGTGACATCCTTTACAATATCATAGATGGCGGCTGTATCCACACCATCGCTCAGGGCATCAGTCTCAGCCACCTTGTCATCCTTGGTCTCAACCTCTACATCAATGTAGAATTTCTGCCCCTGCTCACGCTCATACTCGTAAACACCATGGAAACCATAGAACATCATGTTGTGAATCCTGATCTTTGCCATTACGGTCACTCCTTATACAAGCAATTATTTTGGAAGCTGAGAATCCTGCTTAACTACCTGCATATTTCGCTACATTGGGCAAAAATCCTGCTTAGTTCGTAAAAAGTTTATCCCAAAAAGCATAGGCGGCCATAAGACCAACCAGTGCCAAAAGAAAGAGGTCTCCCATAAGCTTATTCCTTCCTCAGATTAAAAGAAAATAAGGAGAGGCTTACCGCCTCTCCTAAAACGCAATATCACATTACACGGCGTGCCCCAATGTAGCAGGAACCCCAATAGGAGCTGTACAAAGAGTCAATGGCAACGCCACGGCTGGAAGAGGCATTGATGAAGCTGCCATCCCCCAGATAGATGCCCACATGGGAAGCACCATAGTCATACGTAGAGAAGAATACCAGGTCACCTGCTACCAGTTCATCGGTAGAGACAGGATAGCCGCATTCATACTGCTCGTCCGCCATGCGGGGCAGATAAATGCCTGCCTGGGCAAATACATAGCGCACATAGCCGGAGCAGTCAAAACCGCTGGGCGTCGTACCGCCAAAGACATAAGGTACGCCGATATACTGCATGGAGTCCGCCACTACACGGCGGGAAATATAGTTAGAACCACGGCTTACCTCAGGCATTGCCTTGCCCAAAAGTGCGGTATAAGTGGTAGGACCAACCAGTCCGTCAGCCTCCAGCCCCTGTGAAGCCTGGAATGCCTTGACGGCCTCGGCCGTCGCCGGCCCGAAATCACCATCCGCAGCAACATCATACCCTAAACTAGCCAACTGTCCCTGGATTTCTGCTACATCGCTGCCCTGATCTCCCACGCGGAATGCGGAAGCCGCTGCCACCATTGTAAACCAGCACATGAGGACAACCGATAAAGTCATAATGCGAAACGCCTTACTCAAAAAACCTCTCCCTTCCTCACACTACATTCATTTGTTTCAGACAATTTTCAGATTTGCTTCAAACATAGAAACAGGCTGCCTCAAAAGGAGCAGCCAGTCCATATTTCAAGCAAATATAAGTCAGCGTAAGCAATCAATAAGCCGAGTTCTGTGCCGCCGGATGGCGGTGATGATCATTTATCTAGGCAGGGGGATTGCTCCCTCGCTCAAGCGACTTAACCCGGAAGGTCCGCGGGCCGCATCAACCCTTCCCTATTCAGTCTTGCTCCGTGTGGGGTTTACCAAAGCCAGCCAGTCACCTGACTGCTGGTGCGCTCTTACCGCACCTTTCCACCCTTACCGGAATCCTCCGGCGGTCTAAATCTCTATGGCACTTTCCCTAAGGTCACCCTCGCTGGACGTTATCCAGCACACTGCCCTGTGGAGCCCGGACTTTCCTCATCTGTGCACAAGGCACAGCCGCGATCATCCTGACAACTTACACCAACGTTGACGATTATAACACATTTAGTATGTCATGTCAAATCAGGTACTAAATATGCTTATAACGTCGTTGTTCCAGTTTTGCCAAAGGCAAAACTACCTCTTAACGTTTCAACGAGGAAGGTATTCCTCGTTATAAACATTTTTATGCGCGCGCACACACAGCAAAAATGCCCCCGCCGAGGCGGGAGCACCTGATTTTGCTTGTTATTTCTTTGCAGTATTAAAAGTAGTTATACCCTTCTGGTACAGATCCACAGCTTCATCCCTCAGCTCAGGGTTATCAATGAGCTCTATCCTGTAGCGCTCCCCATTGTCCCCGCGGAAGAAGGTCACTGCACTCTGGCTGTTGGCCTCAGCAGTGGTGTCCGGCTGGCCGTCCCCATCGGTATCGATTTCCAATACCTTGGCAGTGATGGCGTAAATGCCCTTGTTGTGGTCATTTACCGGCACCAGCTCAATAGCCTCATAGCCGTTGCTGCGTATGATGCTCTGCAAAAGCTTGCCTGCCTCCTCATCGCTGATCTTGTTGAGGTCTGGCACACTCTGATCTGCGAAGGCATCCTTCACAATCACCCAGGCGTTCTTGATATCATAGCCTTCATTGTCAAAAATCAGCACCTCTCCCTGCCTGTCCTCATAGAGAGCGCTGGCGGGAATCACCTGAGGCTTCTTGGGGCACTGGATGGTGTAGCCATACTCCTGGCTCTTATAAGTATAGGGAAGTTCTGCCGGAGCCTGCACATTCTTGGCAGACTTCTCTGACTGGGTTTCAACCTGGGGCTGCTTTGCCTTCTTGGCGGCATCTGCAGGCTGTACTGCGCCAAAAATCAGGCCGGCTGCCACCGAAGCTGCTACGAAGGTCTGGAAAGATTTCTTTAACATAATCTTCAACTCCTATTACATAGTATGCAATCACCAAATAAGAAAAAACTTATCTCTTGCGGGCAGGCTCCACATTCACCTTGAAGCCGTTCACCGTATTGCGGTGCATGGTGCTCAGCACCCTTTCTGCCACCTTTTCCGGCACCTCTACAAAAGAGAACTTCTCATAGATATTGATAACCCCGATGGTATCACCGGGAATGTCAGCTTCGCTGGCAATGGCTCTCACAATATCAGCCGGACGGATTTTCTGTGCCCTGCCGATATTGAAGAAGAAGCGCACCATGCCCGGAGCCCCGCCGGTATTCTCAAAGGACGCCTGTTCCTCTTCCCGGCTCCCCGCCTCACCTTCCAGGGAAAGCTGCAGGGCAGCAGCAGCCACATCTACCGGATCATAGCCCTCTTCCAGCACATCGGAGATAATGGTGTGGTAATCATCATAGCGGTCCTGCTTCAAGACCTTCAGCAGGCGCTCCGTCACCAGTTCCTTCTGCCGCTCCAGCACATCTGAAGCCGTGGGAAGCTCCCTGCGCTGGATCTTGGTATGGGCCAGCTTCATGATCAGACGCAGCTGGCGGTATTCCCTGGGGGAAATGAAGGTCATAGCCACCCCCTTGCGGCCTGCCCGGCCAGTGCGGCCGATGCGGTGCACATAGGATTCATGGTCCTGGGGAATATCGTAATTGATGACATGGGTGATGTCGTCGATATCGATGCCCCTTGCAGCCACATCCGTAGCCACCAGGGTGTCGATGCGACCGTCACGGAACTTTTTCATGACCCGGTCGCGCTGCACCTGGGACAGGTCACCGTGGAGGCCGCCGGCCAGATAGCCGCGGGCTTCCAGCGAAGCCGTCAGGTCATCCACTGCCCGCTTGGTGCGGCAGAAGATGATGAGCTTGCCCGTCTCCTCAATGTCCAGCACCCGGCACAGGCCCTCGAACTTCTCCCTGGTCTCATAGTAGACCTGGTCAATCAGGGGCACCGTGAGATTTTCTTTGGTAATGCTCACCCGCTGGGGGTGATTCATGTACCGCTGGGAAAGCTTTTCAATGGGCGCGGGCATGGTGGCGGAGAAAAGCAGGGTCTGCCTTTCTTCGTTGGAGATAGCCCCAATGATTTCCTCGATATCCGAGATAAAGCCCATATCCAGCATTTCGTCTGCTTCGTCAAGGATCAGGGTACGGACACCGTCAAGGCTGATGGTGCCCCGGTGGAGATGATCGATCAGTCGGCCCGGCGTGCCCACAATCAGATGGACGCCGCGCTTCAGGCCGCGAATCTGGCGGTCAATGGACTGGCCTCCATAGATGGGCAGCGTGCGCACCCGCTTGTAGTGGCCAATCTTGTTGAGCTCCTCTGCCGTCTGGATAGCCAGCTCCCGGGTGGGAGTCAGCACCAGCGCCTGCACTTCATGGACGCCCTCCACGATCTTTTCCACCGTGGGGATACCGAAAGCAGCCGTCTTGCCAGTGCCCGTCTGAGCCTGCCCCACCACATCATGGCCTTCCAACACCAGGGGTATAGTCCCTGCCTGGATGGGAGAGGGCTCCTCAAAGCCCATGTCGGCAATGGCGTGGAGCACCTTGCGGCTGAGTTCGATATCTCCGAATGACTTTAATTCCTGTTTCAAATAAATCCTCCTGAATAAGTTGACGATGTTAAGTATATCTTGCTTTTATCTAAAAAAGCTGAAAAACAAATTAGAATTCCATTAAAGTGTGTAGTAATCCACCAGCATGCGCAGGGCCGTGGAAACAGCCTGCAGTTTCACTTCGTCCCGGTCACCGCAGAAATCATTCGCCCGCACCTGCTCTCCCTGGGGACCTGCCACGGCAATGTAAACCCGTCCCACAGGCTTTTCCTCCGTGCCGCCCCCCGGGCCTGCAATGCCCGTGATACCCACGCCGATATCGGTGCCCATGAGCTTTGCCGCCCCCCGGGCCATTTCCCGGGCTGTCTCCTCGGACACAGCACCGTACTTCTCCAGAGTATCATGCTTCACGCCCAGGAGCTTTTCCTTCACTTCGTTGGCATAGGCCACCACTGCTCCCTGCATGTAGGCAGAACTGCCCTCCACATCCGTCAGCAGGCTGGAAAGGAGCCCTCCTGTGCAGGACTCGGCACAGGAGATAGTAGCCTCCCGCTCAAGGAGAGCCTTGCCCGCAGCTGTGGACAAATCCCTCATGGTCTGCAGGTTCTTGATGACAAGATAGTAATCACTCATTGATTTTCTCCCCTACCACATCATAAGTGAATCCCTGGAGGACACGCACCTTGATGATGTCCCCGGGCTGGCTGTCAGTATCGCCTTCAATGTAGACCTGACCGTCTACATCCGGAGCCTCACGGTAAGAACGGCCAACGGCAATGATATTCTGTTCCTCATCACGCCCCTCAACCAAGACCTCGATGACCTGCCCCTCCAGTTCCTGGTTGATCTCCTCAGAAATCTTGCTCTGAAGGCTCATGAGGTCATGATATCTTTCCTGCATGACGTCTTCCGGCACCTGGTTGGGCATATCGTAGGCAGGTGTCCCCTCTTCCCGGGAGTAGGTAAACACCCCTACCTTGTCAAAGCGCATCTCCTCCAGGAAATTGCGCAGAGACTGATACTGGGCATCGGTCTCTCCGGGGCAGCCCACAATGAAAGTGGAGCGGATGGTAACCCCTGGAATGCGCTCCCTTATCTTCTTCACCAGTGCCACAATCTGCGCCCTGGTGTCCGGGCGGCGCATGGACTTCAGCATGGCGTCATGGGCATGCTGCAGGGGCATGTCGATGTACTTGCAGATTTTCGGCTCTTTGGCATAAAGGTCAATGAGCTCATCAGTGAAGAACTTGGGGTAGCAGTAAAGGGTACGCACCCACTGGAGCTTCTCCACCTTCACCAGCTCGCGCAAAAGCTCAGCCAGTGCCGGAGCGCCGTAGATGTCTTTGCCGTACAGGGTGCTGTCCTCGGCAATGAGGATGATTTCCTTCACCCCGTTCTCGCAAAGCTGCTCCACCTCTGCCTTGATATCCTCGATGCGGCGGCTGCGGAATCTGCCGCGGATAAGCGGAATGGCACAGAAAGCGCAGTGATTATCGCACCCTTCGGCAATCTTCACATAAGCCGTGTAACTGGGAGTGGTGAGGATGCGGGGATTCTTGGCATCATAGAGGAGCTTGTCCTCCCCGGCAATCACCAGGCGGCGCCCCTTCAGGGACTCCTCCACCGCCGTCATTATTTCCTTGCAGGCACCGGTGCCGATGATGGCATCTGCCTCAGGCATATCATCCAGCAGTTCCTGCCCATAGCGCTGGCCCAGGCATCCTGCCACAATCAGGCTGCGGCAGCGGCCGCTTTCCTTGTACTCCGCCATATTGAGGATGGTGGTGATGGACTCCTCCTTGGCAGACTGGATAAAGGCGCAGGTATTGACAATGAGAATATCTGCCTCCGAAGGATCTGCCGTAATCTCAATGCCGTGCTCCTTGAGGATGCCCAGCATCATCTCTGTATCTACCAGGTTCTTGGAACAGCCAAGACTGATGAAACCTGCTTTCACTTTCTGATAAACCTCCTAAAAACTATCGATAAAACTATCATGCAAATAAAAGGCCGCCCGCAAGCAGCCCTCTTGTCAATTGAACCGAACTTCCTTCACCCAACGGTCCAGCAAATCATGCCTCTGCTGGGCATTGAACTGGGGACGAACGCTGAACAGCAGGAGATTCTTTCCCGCAAAGGTCTTGTAAGCCATAGTGCCCGGATTGGTGGGCAGGAAATAGAAGCCCTGGCTCTGCAAGGCCAGCTGGGCCTCATCGGACAGCAGCCAGTCAGCAAAGGCCTTGGCAGCCTGCTCATCCTGAGCCGAAGTCTTGAAAGCAATGCCCGTGCCCGTCACCATGGCAGACGTGCCATCGGCAGGATAGATGACTTTCAAGGGGTAGCCATCATGGATATAGCGCAAAGTCTCGCTCTCCACTGCCACCGCCACGTCAACCTCGCCCATGCCTGCCTGGCGCACAGGATTGGAAAGGTAATGGGCATACTGCACCACCTTGGGATGAATCTGCCGCCAGATATCATAGGCTGCCGTATCGCCAAACTGGGCAATCATGCTGAGGAGAAGATTGGCTGAGGCATCTGCCGCCAGGAAATCCGTCACCCCCACCCGCACATTGGGCGCCGCAGCCAGAGCTTGCCAGGTATCAGGCACCTGCTGCCTGGCCTTCAGGTAATCCTGATTGACGCAGAAGACTATGGGGTCATACCAGACACCAATCCAGTATCCTTCCGTCTGGCGGAACTTTTCCGGCACCTGATCCCCGTGCTCCGACATGTAGGGCAAAAGGTAGCCCATAGCAGCCGCCCTGTAAAGGAGCTCGCTGTCCCCCAGCACCAAAGCAGCCTGTCCAGCCCCTTCTCCCTCTGCCTGAGCCTTGAGCCTGTCCAGTATCTCCTCCCGGCCCAGAGGCACGAAATTCACCCTGACGCCGCTGGCAGACTCATAGGCATTGGTCAGCACAACCGCCGTCTCCGTAGGCAGATTGGTATAGGCAGTGATTTCCCTGAGGGGCTTCTTCCCCCCGTCATGGTCAGCCACCGCCAGATAGCCGGAGCCCAGCACCACCACTATCAAAAGCAGGAAGGCTGTCACCAGCAGTGATGTATAGCGTCTCATGCTAAACATACCTCTCAATAAAACGAACACTTACATAACTAGTACATTTCATTGTACCATTGCCAGAAGCGACAGGCAAGGAAAAGTCATAAATCATCAGCCCGCACGGCCCAGCGCAGCTTGGTGGAGTGGGCCCGGGGATTGGCTCTGCATTCTTCCCTGCCAGGCCGTACCACCTCATCTGCCACCTCGCTGTACAGGCCCTGCTGCCTGAAGGCCTTGAAAGCTTTCTTCACAATGCGGTCTTCTCCGGAATGGAAAGTAAGGATAGCCACCCTTCCTCCCGGAGCCAGGGCATAAGGCAGTTTCTCCATGAACTCATAGAGCACCTCATACTCATGGTTGATATCTATGCGCAGAGCCTGGAATACGCGGGTGGCACTCTTCTTTACCATATCCCTGCGAGCAGCTTCCTGTTTCTTGCTGCTGTAGCCTGTGCGCTCGAACACCTCTTTAGGCAGGTCAATCTTTGCCAAAGCAATTGCTACTTCATCGTAGAGTTCTTTCGTTGTCCGGGGGCATTTTCCCTTTTTCCTGCTGTTTATGATCTGACGGGCAATTTCCTCAGCATAGGGTTCATCAGCATTCTCATAGAGCATGCCCACCAGTTCCTCCCTGCCCACTTCAGCCAGCCGCTGGGCAGCGGTAAGCCCTGCCTCAGGATTCAGCCGCAGGTCCAAGGGCCCGTCGGCCTTATAGCTGAAGCCCCGCTCCGGATTGTCTATCTGCATGGAGGACACGCCAAGATCTGCCAGAATGAAATCAAAAGCCCCTGCTTCTTCTGCCAATTCATCAATCTGGCAAAAGTTCATATTCCGAAGCTCCCAAAGCTCAGGTCCAAAGCCCGCCTCGCGAAGGCGCCTCTCAGTCTTGGCCGACTCAAGGGGGTCAATATCCCCACTGATAAGATGTCCCTGCCCCCGCAAGGCCTCCAGCATAGCCCTGGTATGGCCGCCATAGCCCAAGGTTGCATCAAAGCCCTTCTCCCCGGGCTTGATGGCCAGCACCTCCAATATCTCCTTCACCATGATGGGAATATGCATCCCTGCAGGAGTATTGCCCTTGGCTATCACATGCTCTATCTCCCCGCCGTACTTCTCCGGCTGCAGTTCCTTGTACTTCTCCTCGAAGCGACGGGGATACTTGCCGCTGTAGTGAGGACGGCGCTTATGGGTCTCGGACATTTGCTTACCTCCAGATTCTTTCATATGTATTGGTAGATATTACTACATGATGCAGGAAAATACAAGGACACCTTGCAATATAAAAGGCAGGCCATAGCTATCGGGCATCTCATTAAGCACTATACCCTTACTTTATTTGCTTCATAAGTTATTATCCAGCTTCATAGTGCACCATTTCGTTGTCTGAACCTTCTTCTTATGGTAGAATATCCCTATAGGAAAGAAAGGAGCCTCCAATGGCAGAACCTACATCCAAAGACCCAAAAGGTGCCCTATACGAAACGTGGTATCTATTACTGCAGTCGTATGATTTCCAGCCAGTACGGCACGGTATTCGTCAAGTCCGACTACGGCAAGATCAAGAAGGTCTACTCCATCTGGATTTGCACCAATCCCAGCCAGTAGATGGAATACACCATCACCCGCTACAAGATGACGGAGGAGAACATCGAAGGCAAGGTCAAAGCAAAGAAGGCAAACTACGACCTTCTGGATGTTGTCATGGTCTGCCTGGGGCCGAAGAAGTACAGCGAGCTGACCGGACTGCTTGGCATGCTAAATCTTGTGTTTAAGGATAACGATCTCACTGCTGCAGAAAAGCGAGAGAAATTAGCTAATGAGTTCCATATTGAGATTACTCCGGAACTTGAGAAAGGAGTGGCTGATATGTGCAATCTTAGTGCTGGTATAGAGAGACGAGGGATTGAGAAAGGCCGGGTCGAGGGTGAGAACCGCCTCGCCAGGCTTATATCTCACCTACTTTCGATAGGTAAAAGCGATGAAATCAAGGCAGCTACCGAAAGCGAAAAGCTACGCAATGAACTATACAAGAAATACGGTATCGCCTGACAATGTAGATTCTTCCTGCTAAAACTGCCATCGCTTAGTTCCACATTGAAATTACCCCAGAACTTGAGAAAGTAATGGCTGATATGTGCAATTTTAGCGCTGGTATAGAAAAATGCACGCGAAGAAGATAGCCTTAAAGCCTTGGCAGAGACTAAAGAACATGCCACGAACATGATTCTCGACCATATGGACCTGTCTCTAGTGGAGAGCCTCCCATCTGTCGTTGCCGCGCATCAAGGAACTGGCGCACAACTTGGGCATGCTTTAAGTAGCTATCTCCCCCTCCGCCCTATCAAGCGGCTGAGTGGGGAATTTTTTCACTTAATTATAAGCGTCTTCTTACGCTATTGTAATCGTATTCTAACTTTACTATAAATAAAAACCAGCAAAAAATTGTCCTTTTCGCTGGTCATTATCTTCTGGTGGGGCATATCATCCAACCATTACCACAAGAATCGCTTAAAGCTCCACTCCATATAAAAATGTCCTAGATGTGTGGGCTAATGCCAATGCAACTGCCCCATGATATGCCCACACAAAAACATATTTAGCAAAGTGTAACATGATAACCACTCCTACCAAAGAACTCACTGTTATATCAGAGAGAGAACATCCCCATATAAATTTTAGTAACTCAACGGTAAAAGAAGCCAATAACGATATAATGTAAGTAATGCCCATAGGCTTAACTATGCTCCGTATTATAACGTAAATAGATGCAATTTTCAATAGTTGATAGTCAATCTCCAGCCATTCACATAACAAACATAACCTTGCAGTACATATCCCTGCGCTCGTGCATGAGGGCAAATGCCTCCTTGTACTCATCCAAAGAAAACTTATGGGTAATGAGACTCTCCAAATCCAGCCGCTTGTCCTGCATGGCCTGTACAGCCTCTCGCCAGTCGTTTTCCCGGCTGCCGAAGCTGCTGTTCCAAGTACCGACCAATGTTAGTTCCTTCCTAAGGATTTTCCAATAAGTATCCTGGGGAAGACTCATGCCGCCAAGGGGATTGCCCATGCAAACTACCCTGCCGCCAGGCTTGGCAAGGCAGATGCACTCTGCCCAAGACTCCGACGCACCTGTGCCCTCGATGCAAGTGTCTGCCCCCCGACCTTCGGTGACTTTCTCTACAAGTTTGCCAAGGTCTTCTTTTTTTGCATTGATTGCCAAAGAAAAGCCGAGTTTCTTAGCAAACTCCACCTTGTCATCTGTCCTGGCTACCAGGATGATATTCTTCACCCCTGCCGCCTTCGCCCACTGTGCCACTATCAAGCCAATGGCGCCAATGCCGTAAATCAGCAGAGTGTCCCCCTGCCCCACGCCACTCTTGCGAAAAGCATGGAGAGCTACTGCCGCAGGTTCGCTCATGGCAGCTTCTTCATAGCTTACACCTTCCGGCAGCAGGCAAAGGTTCTCCTGCTTCACCGCCAGATACTCTGCCATAGCCCCATCCCGGCGAGAGCCGTAGTAATCATAGTTAGCGCAACGGGCATACTGCTCCTGATTACATGCTTCACAATGTCCACAGGGCAGCAAAGGGAACACGGAAGCGCCACGCCCAACTAAGGCACTGTCCTCCGCCTCCACAATCTCCCCAGCGAACTCATGCCCTATAATGGTAGGAAAATGATAAGTTCCCTTGGAAAACACTCTTGGTATATCGCTACCACAGATGCCCACAGCCTTGACTTTCAGCAGCACCTCTCCCGGCTTGCGCTCCGGACGGGGAACCTCCTCATAGCGCAAATCCCCCACACCGTGCAGATTCAATGCCATCATTTCAGCCACTCATCCCTTTCCGTAGCCAGCATGGCCTTAAACATATCTATATCCTCCGTGCGGGTCAGCTTGATATTCCTCTCGCTGCCTTTGGCAAAGTAAATCTGCCAGCCCAGGGCCACCTGCAGGGCAGAGATGGAATCTATTTCCACCCCCTGCTCAGCTGCCAGGGCATACATCTCCTTCATACGCCTGCCTGACACGCATTCCGGAGTCTGCCCCCGCACCAGCCCTGCCCTTTCCACCACCTGGCTCGTAGAATCAGGTGACTGGCGCAGGTACATAGTATCCGCGCAGTCCAGCACCGTCATGGCATTTTCATGCTCATGGCATACACGAATCATATCTGAGATAGAATCCGCCGCCACCAGAGGTCGCACTGCATCGTGGACGATAAGCACATCATCATCCGCCACTTCTCCCAGTGCCATCATGCCTGCCTTGGTAGAAAGAAACCTGGTAGCGCCCCCGGGCACAATGCCTCTTAATTTCGAGATATTGAACTGCTTCACATAGCCGGACAGCACCTGCTCCCAACCCTCGATGCACACCGCCTGGACAGCATCAATCTCGGCATGATGCTCCAAAGCCAGCAAGGTATAGATAATGATAGGTATATTATTCACATGGATGAACTGCTTTGGTATATCCTGCCCCATGCGGCTCCCCATGCCTCCTGCCAATAAGACTACAATATTCATGAAAAGTTCATCTCCCTGATAGCCTTCAATGTTTCTCCATAAGACCTTGACTGCCCAAAAAGCAAGGTCGTACCAAGCACGAATCCTTTCACTCCCATGGGCGCAAACTTTTTGATCTTATCAGCCCCGCAAGCGCCATCCCAATACAAATCAAACTTCATATCATCTTTCACACACAAAAGTGTCTCTATCTTATCCCCCACATAAGGTAGGAACATCTGCCCCGCGTTTCCTGGGTTCACAGCCATCACCAGGACGCTGTTCACAATCCGCAGCATCTCATGCACAGTCTCAAAACTGGTGCCAGGATTAATGGCTATGCCAGGTATCAGACCCGCATTGATAATTTTTTGCAATGCTGTAGATGGATGATACTCTGCCTCGGGATGTATATAAATAGTGTCCCCAGGACGAAGACTGTTGATAAAGATATCAATGGTATTGCTTGGGTGCTCTACCATGAGATGCACATCCAAAGGCTTATCCGTAAGCGAACGTATGCACCGCAGGTCATTCAGCGACATGGCATAATTCGGCACATATCTTCCGTCCATGATATCTATATGGAAGGAATCTATCCCTCCCTCATCAAGCGCCTCTACCTCCCGCTGCAGATTACGATAATCTGCGCACATCATAGAGGCCATCAGCTGAAAACTCATATACCTCAGTCCCTTCTTGCCCCTAAGAGGCCGCAATAATAAAATCAAAAACAATAACAATTAAGGAAGAAACTCCATCAAGGCTACATTATAAAAAATGTCATCAGCCAAATCCCACATTATTTTTTCTTCATCATCTGCAAAATCAGTTGGAGAATCTATACATACCTCTCTTCCTTCATATTTTGAATTGCTACTATCTTCACCTCGGAAGCGAATAATATAGTCAGCACTGTTTATTGTTTCATCAGCAATTATTGCCTCATCAGCCAAAGCCAATTTTTTAAGTGCACCCAAAAGATAATGATTATGCGATGGAACTATAAACTTTGCATTCATTATCTTCTTTAGTTCCGGAAAGCATCCACACACAACTTCAACCGTACGATTCTTTATAGCCTTGCCTTCGTTTTCAAATGAGAAAGAACCATCTATCTTATGGAAAATAAAAGCTAGCTGCCCCCAAAACAAATGCCTAAGGTGATTATAATTCTTGTCCAGAGTCCTGTCTAATTCAAATCTTTTATATAGTGCCATCAAAGCATCTGGAAAAAAAGACAAAGCCTTAAAATTGTTTATTGTACTGTCTGTTCTATTCCTTAGATAATAATACAACCCTTGAGGTACATAATAAATTGATTTTGCTTTTGAAACAACATAAGGAATTGTTGCAAGATCTTCATATGGATAGTCCGGTTGCTCCACGCCATATGATGTAAGCAAGCTTCTGCGATAAACTTTTCCGCACATAAATGTGCGAATCCTGCCCAAAACATTTCTTTCATTTGCAATATCTACAATCCCAGCTGGCAACCTTATCCTCGATATTTTTTGACTAATCATTGAGTTATCTGCGTATGCAAATACCATATCGCACAATATTATATCATGCTTGCCATATTCTGTCCCTTTGAGCATGAGTTCAATATACTTAGGATGCCACCAGTCATCCGCATCTAAAAAGGTAATATATTCTGATGCAGCCATCCTGACACCAAGATTACGCGCAGCTCCTTGTCCCATATTTTTTTGGCTTACCACGGTGATACGCTCGTCCCGCCGCTTCCATTTCATGCATTTTTCCATAGAATTATCAGTAGAGCCATCATCTATCATAATGATTTTATAATCCTTATATGTTTGGTTCATCAATGATTCAAGGCATTTATCCAGATATTTACTCATATTATATACAGGAATAATAACTGTAATTATATCCATAAATACCTCCATATGTATCCTACATATTCATACAAGCAATAACATCTTCATCCATCAGTATTACATCTTTAAACCCTTCATTTATTAACATATCTGCAATTTCATATTTATATCTGTCGCTCACAGCCACAAGCATAGTTTCATCTTTCTGGATTCCAGCATCACTTATGGCGACAATTTCCACCCCATAGATACTTTCATGCCGTTCCGTATGCGTAACAACCACCTTATCTGGAACAAGCCCCTCCTTCTTTAACATTCTCATAGCTTTTTGTGCAACCAATCCTGCGCCGTATATACAAAAACCTCTATGAGCCAAGTAATCTATAATTTTATCAGCAATGAAAATATTACTTCTATGCTTGATGAAAGTGTCTACACTGAATTGCTTTGAAAAGTGTTTTGCTTTAATTACCTCCATCAAAGCCTCAGCATTTTTCCACGAGGAAAAGTCAGCCAGGACTGAATCGTCCACACTGCTGAAATCTTTTATGAATCGCTGATAAAATTCATCCTTATAATCAGATGAAATTCTCCTCAGATTCCAGCAATAAATAGAATGCTTCACTTCACATAGTTTCGCAAGAATCGAAACAGGGAAATCCCTATCTTTTAAATATGCATTTAAATTGTCAAATTCATCACACACGCAGAAAATTTTATTATTACTGTTCACAGATGAATCTGCATTATCCACACGGTAATGCAGGAATGCTTCAGGTGTCAGACAAATTGATTTTGCCATCATAATGCACTTGAAATAAAACGCTGTATCCTGGTATGATGCCCCAGAAGTTTCGTTGAAGAGTATGCCATTCTTGATCAAGAAATCTCTTCTATATATTCCCGACCAAATACTCGGTGAGCAATAGAGCAGCTCACTATTATCCAACAGACTAAGAGGTCGCCTCATTTTGCAGCCATGCAGATTGTTGATGTACACGTCAGTATCATTGAGATTCTCAAAATAGTTGGATTTCACAACATCACAACCATGCTGGCTTGCAAGCGAGTAAAGATGCTCAAACATGCCAGCATCAACATAGTCATCACTTTCCACTATACCTATGTAGTCACCTGTTGCCAGAGAAATCCCCCTGTTCAGTGAGTTGCCATAGCCAGTATTTTTTTTGTCTATAATATGCATATTGGCAAATCTTACTTCGTACTCTCGCAATATTTCCAAAGACATATCTGTGGAGCCATCATTTATGCATATGATTTCAATATCAGACAAGGTTTGAGACAGGACACTATCCAGACATTGCCTGAGAAATCTTGATGTGTTATAAACTGGCATCAAGATTGAAATTTTAGGCATAGCGCCCCCCTCCTTATCCTTTGCCGTATTTAGCTGGATTCTTCATGACATCTAATATTCTGCCTGCAACACGCTCCGAAGCATGGCCATCATCATAGGTCCCATATTTTCCAAACCATTCATCAAGTCTTTTTTGATAAACATCACCATCAAAAGCCAATATTTCATTACAGAGTTCCTCTGTAGTATGGCCTTTAGGATATGGATAATTATCTGGAAACACATAAAAACCCTGATACTTCTCTTCATATTCTTCCGCATCGTGATAGTATAAAAATACTGGCTTACGTTTTAATGAGAAATCCCACATAGATGAAGAATAGTCTGTAACCAATATATCAATCGCCGACAGCAATTCCTGCATATCGGGATAATAAGTTACATCAATTCCATTTTGCTGATATGAAGATATATCGACATATCTATAAACATAATTATGAAATCTATACATAACAACAAATTCTGAAGCAAATCGTTTTTCAGCTGCTTCACGGATCAGTGAAAGATCTATATCATAAATCTCTTGCAACCTGTCAGTGTCTCTGCTTTCCATAAGCTCATTCCTGAATGTAGGTGCATAAAGAATGATTTTCTTTTCTTTTCCTATATTATATCTATCCTTAATTGCATCCTCAAATGATACTCCTTTGAAAAAAATATCATTTCTCGGGTATCCCCAATCTTCTATCACACCATCATATAAAAAGGAGTTTCGATACACCTCATGACAAAAATTTGAGCCTGCTATCATTACATCAGCACCACTCCACCGTCGTTTTACAACCTCCTTGTCATTTCCAGCTTTCGCTCTGTGCAGAGGGCTATCCCACTCAAGTCGTTTTGAAGGCCCCATGCCATGCCAAGTATATATATAATATTGATTTTTTTGCTTAAATTTGCAACTGCTCGGCGAATTTACATTTGTTACCAAGAGTCTCGACCTGCTCATCACCATATAATATTCATAAGAACCAATTATTATCGGCTCAATCCATTCTGGCAACGCTGTGTTTTCTTCTTTTAGCACCCAATAAACCTTTATATCCTTATCCCTCTTATGCACCTCCTCTATGATATATTTGCACTGATCATAATATCCCATACCCCAAAAATTCCACACAACAATTTGATTATACAATTTTCCTTCTTCAGAAAAAAAAGCAAATAAATCAGCTTCCATATCTTCAAAATCCAAATCTGTCAATTGAATATTCTCTGCCCCAAGCATATCCAATTCATTTATAATGCCATGCGAAATGTCCTGCGATACAGCAATGTACACCATTTCCCTATTCAAATAAGTTTTTATATCCTGAAGCCCATATACACGACATCCACAAAATACCGTTTCCCCTTCTGCTTTATCAGTTACAACAATCCCTTTGACTCGATTCTCCATTTTGTTCATTTGAAGCCAGCTCATAAAGATTCTGGCGTAATGTCCTGCTCCATATACATAAAATCTATCTGGAAGAATTTCAACTGTCATGGTTTCTCCTTTGCAAAACGAAAATCAAAGCTTTTTCAAACTGGTTTCCCTAATGATTTTAACCGTATGATCAAAACCTCTATAAGCATCAAAACAGCCACTCCAGCCCAGGGCAATCAAGGCAGAGGCATCCAGGGAAGAATTCAGCATGGGATTGAACCCCCGTTTCTCCTTCTCACTTGGCAGTTCAGTACGAACCTCGCACCCCCCGGCTTTGGCCAAAATCTCCGCCATCTGCCTGATGGTGATGACAGACTCAATGTTTGAGATATTGTAGGCCTGCAAAGCCTTGCCTCTGAGCAGCACTTTGAGGATAGCCGTCACACAGTCCAGCACATAGCAATAGCTCCTGATCTGCGAGCCGTCGCTCTTCATGACGATATTCTCCCCCCTGGCTGCCGCATAAGCCCAGGCAGAAGAAACCCTGTTATCCGATTCCCGAGCCGTAGGTCCGTAAATATGCCCCGGTCTTACTATCACCGAATCCACGCCCCACTCAGCCCCGTAAGACACACACAGCGTCTCTGCAGCTCTTTTCCCCACGGCATAAGAACTGCGCGGCTGCAAAAGGTCTACATATCCATAGTCTGTGGTCTTGAAAGGCTCATTGCTCTCCGAGCGGCCATAAACCTCAGAACTGGAAATATACAGAAGCCTTTTGATGTGATTTGCCCTGGCATATTCCAGCAGGCTATATGTGCCCATGAAATTCCCCAGCATGGTTTCCACCGGTTCGCTGACAATCTTATTGGGCGAAGCATTCCCCGCGCCGTGGATGATATAGTCGCAGGTGATATCACCCTTCAGTTCCCCTGATACCGCATCGAAGACCACCACATCAAACCAAGACCTGTCAAGCAATGGCGCGAATCTCGCCCTCACTCCCGCTTCCATCCGGCCTGTGGCAATGATGGCTATCTTCGTCTCATGGGTATCATTCCACCTGGCCAGCAATTCTATCAGTGCCGAACAGATAAGACCGGTGCTGCCTGTCACCAATACCCTGCTGCCTGCCAGTTCCACCAGTTCCGGCAAAGTCTGCAGCACTTCATCGATATCTGCTATCCATTGCTTATTATTATAAAGTTCCATATTATCCCTTATTATCCCTTCAACCAATCAGAACGCTTCGCCATCAGGAGGGCCTTGAAGATATCTATATCCTCCACGGTAGTCAACTTGATATTTTTCTCGGAGCCTCTGGAGAAGTACACTTTCTCTCCCATCTCTACCTTCAGCGTGCATGAAGCCACAGAATTGGTAATCCCCGCCTCCAAGGCCCTCCTGTGAAGATCACAGATCTCACCAAGCCTGAAGGCTTGCGGCGTCTGTGTCCGCTTCAGATTATCACGCGGATATAGAGCCGAGGACTCTATCCCATCTTCAGTCCGAAGCATAGCCTCTGCACAAGGAATGACTGTGATGGCATTACCATACTCCCTGCACACACGGATATTATCTGAAATAATTTCCGCCGAGACCATTGGCCTGATGGCATCATGGATCAGGACGATATCATCTGCCGCATGATGCTTCTCCAACTCGAACACGCCGTTGCGTATAGAGTCCTGACCGTTTTTCCCACCTTTCATAACATATTTTAGCTTATTGATATTGAACTGCTTCGCATAAGCCCACAGGACATTCTCCCAACTCTCAACGCAAACTACTGCAATCTCGTCTATCTCAGGATGCTTCTCAAAAGCTTCCAGCGTATAGACGATGACAGGTCGTTCATTGACAGTAAGGAACTGTTTGGGTATATCCTGCTTCATGCGGCTACCAGAGCCGCCGGCTATCAAAAGTGCTATATTAGCCATTCTCACACCTCTAATTTTTCAAGTAGATCAACGTTCATATCAATCACATTCAAATTCTCACTCATCAATCTGCTCTTGATTTTTTCTCTTTGTATATCATCATAAATACTTATAACAAATGATTTTTCATGAATATCACTATCTCTAAGCCATATATCAATGCTCTTTACAGGTACATCGTATGAGTACTCTACATTCTTCTCCATACAAGTTACACTAAATCCATCCACTTTTATCTCATACTTTTTTAACAATCCAAAAAGTCTATTTCCATAATCTCCAGCACCGTATATTACTATTTTTCTCTTAACACATTTATCTATAAATTTTTTTTCACAACTATTAAAATCCTCCATTTTACGCCTGTAATAACCCTCCTTCAAAAAAACACTTTTTTCACTATCACTAACCGAACAAAGAACCCACTTCTGCATCCGATCTAATTTTTCTTGTAAAATAGATGGATTATATTTATATATTTGCAAAAGTTTCAATTCATTCATATGTAAAACATCTAATGTATTTTCTTGCAGAGCATCGTTATTATTTTCATATCCGATTCTCATCAAATCAACCGAAGCACTTAAATAATCAACAATATCCTTCACACGATAATCCTTTTTATGGATTCCTTTTCTATAACAATATACATATTGTTTAATCACATAAAACCTTTCCGCATTTGACAAAGCGATTGCCAAAAATACAGGATCTTCCCAATTATCATAATAAGGAAACCGCACATTATTCCTTAATAAAAATAACCTATTGTAAATAAAGCGCGTAAAACCATACGGATTTCCGTATGTATCAAACGACTTCTCCTCATTCCTAATAAATATAGGAACCTTGTTAAAAGGATACTTCACCCCCTTTACCCATTCCTTTTCAAACTGTATTATATTCCCACCACAGATGGAGACTTTATTAACTTCCGCATTCACATATAATGTTTCTAAAACAGACGAATCGCATAATATATCATCTCCATCCACAAACATTATATATTTGCCACAAGCAATTTCTATACCGGCATTTCTTGCAAAAGATACGCCTTCATGCGAATGTTTCAACAGTTTTATCCTATAATCCTTTTTTATAACTTCTTCAACAATACTGATAGTTTTGTCAAAAGAACCATCATCGATGCACAAAATTTCAATATCATACAGCGTCTGATTTATAATACTGCCTAAGCATTCTTCTATATACATTTCCACATTATACATAGGTATAATTATGCTAATGCAAATGTTCATTTAGCATCACCTAACCTCTTGAAATATCCACCATGTTTTCATAAAACATAACACCTTTCAATTTTTCCTCATCCAAAAACTACTCCCAACATCAGAAACCCCACCGCGTTCTTTCTCATATTCATCTTTGTGATATTTACCAATGTAATCCTCCCAAAAAAGCAACTCATAGTTCGGATTATCCATTAGCAGTGCATGTAGCAAAAATGCCTCTGTATATGGACGGCCACTTTTTATCCATGCTGATGGATACTCAAACGGATAGAAGATGTCATGAACGTGTATAATTACACCTTTCTTCAAACGAGGAAGAATTTGCAAAAACTCCATCACAACATCCCCACCACTTCTCAAAACGTGTGAGGAATCTATAAATAGCACATCGTCTTTCTCGAGTTCATCAAACACACTCAAATCGATGTTCTGTACAAAGTCATCGACTATCTTTAATTTCTGCTCATCTCCCTTCTTCATAATTGAATATAATCTATTTGGATAAGGTTCTATACAGGTCATATCAGCACTGCAATCCCAAAACTCAATAGTATCAAGCGCTACAGCAGTAGAATAACCACTACCAATCTCAATTATCCTTTTAGGATTGTAATGCCTTATCATAGAGTGATATACAATGGCATCTCCATATTCGAACATATCATTATGTCTATACCTAAAAAATTTATCACTATAATGTTTATAAAATTCTTTAGCAAAAGCACCTATCACTTTCATGAACGCAAGTTGGCCTTCTATATTCATTGCAACATTCTTTATTGAATTACCTCTCCACTTTTTAGATAGTTCGCACTCCATTTTATTTGCATAAGGCGATTCATAAAAGTTAAACGGTTTTGCCGCTTTATAATCCATATCATCAGTAAACTCTGGATGAAAATGATACATCCACTCTATTTCATTCATATATAAAACATTTTTAAAAACCTCTGACACCTCATTTCTAATAGCATCAAGTTCCTGCTTAGAAAGATTCGGACTTATAATACACACGTAATCATTGCCTTTTTCCAAACTTCCTAAACCAATTGTCATTAAACCTTTGAACTTCTTTCCTACCACTCTATCAACAACACACTTAACTACATATCCATTTTCACTTAATATATCAAACAAGAGTTCACCACGATCCCCCGCACCATAAATTGCTACCCCGTTTTGTCTCATCTTATGTATTAGATTTCCATAAAACACTTCGTCCATAATACTCTCCTCATCCATGCTTCTATTAAGTTAATCGTTCAGATTTAACCCTCTTTGCAAGCTGCATAAGCAAGCGTTCAATCTCACTGAAAGTCCTTTCTTCTTCTGATAATAACCCTGGCTGATTTAAACGAATAGCTACTGAAAAAACATTCTCCCACACTTTCATAAGGTTGACCTTTGAAAACACTTCCAAACTTGATTTTGCTTCACTAGAAAGTTGCTTTCGAAGCTCACTGTCACTAAGTATTCTCACCAAAGCATCCGCAGCCCCTTTCTGGTCATTCTGTGGTACAGCAATATATCCACGCCCATCTCTTAAAAGCTCTAGGTAGGGCAATTCATACATGACCAAAGGTGTGCCGTATCTTTTGCTTTCTGCCACACTCATGGGGAATCCCTCGAACTTAGAGGTCATCAACATGACTGAAGCTTGTCGATAGTATCTCTCTACATCAGTGTGAAATCCTAAGAAGTCAACATTGCCCAATAGGCCACGTTCCTCGAACATTTTGCGCAGGCGTGCTTCAATTTCTGGATTGTCAGCCTTTCCTACTATCTGTAACCTGGCTTCCGGCAATACCTGAACAACATTTTCCAAAATTGCAGGTAACTCAAGCACTTGTTTCTGCGTCTGATCTATCCTTTGCAAGCATAGGATAGTATAAGGCATAGGTTCTGTATCTACTTCTACTGGAGGATCTATAGGATTAGGTACATACACGCTGTTACAGCCCAACAAACGCCAAAACATTTCATCTACCTTGGAAAGAGTAACCAAAACATCCACCCTTCGCCCTATAGATAAAATATTTTCATTCGGCATATTTTCAATAAAGCTGAAATTATTATGCAGTTCCAGCACCACAGGTACACCAGCCTGTTGTACACACAATAAATCATAGAGTGCATTTGTCCCTCTTGCATGACTACAAAAGATATCCACATGATAATCCTGTAGTGCCTTAAGCAATTGCTCGCAACGCCCCTGCCGTCCACACTCATGCGCCAGCAATACGCGCTTTACTTCATCCGGCAACGAATATTCCATATCCTCCTTGATTTCATCAGTGAACAGCACTAATTGATAATCATGTACATGAAATAATTGCAAAAGTTTTGATATTACCCTCTCAATGCCACCGTTGTAATAACGCATATAATATATTCCAATTGTTCTAGGCAATTTATCTTCCATAGTTCTTTTGTTAGCAAGAGGCATCCACTCAGTAGCAGTGGCCACATTCTCTCTAAAGACAAGTTCCAAAAAATCAACGTATTTAGAAATACCTACCATATCTAGCAGTTGACTGCCAACAACTTGACTGTTAGTCCATGCATTATCTGCAAAAAGTACACACATCGCCAGCATATCTTGTATAGGTTCAATCCAATCAGCATGCCCCCGCAACTCACACGCAGCACGCAAATCCTGCCTAAAACTATGGAATCTAGCAGAAATTTCCTCAGGTACTCTACAATCCCACCAATCACCAACGCTACCTTCAGACCGCAAACCTAAGGCTTCTGCCAACTGCCAAAACAAGCCTGATTCTCGCCAAAGCCAAGCATAAAAATCTACTAAGGTTAAGTAATCAGACAACTTGCAATAGCTATGCTGCTCCAGTTCAGCCACTATAGCAGCATTTTGTGCAACAGCTATCACAATAGGATATCTATTTTCATGCCAGATATCTTTTGGCAATTTTATTTCCCTGCCGTAAAACTTCTTTCCTTTTTTTTCTACGTTACTATCTAAGAACCAAGGAACTTCACAGGCTTTCTCACCTAAAATTTCCTCAACTAAAAAGTTAGCCTCAGATATCCATTTTATGAGTCTTGATGCCTCTCTCCCAGTCCCCCATATGATAAACTCCCTTTGCATGCAACCCCCCCTAAGAATCAACATTACCTTTCATATGATTTCATGAAAAATCTCCATTCACACATCCCACTTAATTCCAATCTATAGCTTGGAATTTATAATTCCAGGATGTTCACATTTTATTGTACTTAACACATCATCAGCCTTTATTAGATTTATACAATGTGGCGTCTCTGAATAGCAGGTAGCTCCGCATCCTGGCAAAGCGTGATCAGGACGCACTATAGAGTATTTTGTTTCCCAAGCATGATATCTAATTGGTGATGAATACTCTAATGGATCTCCACCTACAGGATGACAAATAATCTCAATCACCGGAACCTTCCATGCAGCGGCTATATGTGTCAATCCAGTATTACTCCCTATATATAAAGAACACCTTTTTATAACAGCCGATACTATTCCCAAAGATGTCTTGCCAGCCAAATTTATTATATTATTAATATTAGACTCTTTAATCAGGTAATCCCCTATTCTAACCGTTTCAACACCTCCTAAAATCAAATAATAATTTTTCTGATTTATTCCATGAAGAGCAAGCAACAGCTCAAGATAATTATGTTTATCCCAAACCCGTCTCGGATCATTGGCATAGGGAACTATGGCAATCATTTTACCTTCATCACCCAGTTTTACACCGCTTAAAATTTTACTTGCCAGCCTTTCGTCTTCAGCAGTATGCCAAAAATCTAATCCACTAGAATATACTTTTCCCCTTAAAAATTTTACAATATATAAATTACGTTCTACCTCATGCATAGGAGCAGTTGATTTGATAGCTACAGATAAGAATTTATCAAAATTCCTATTTAATATAGCCTTCGCTGGCATATTTGTCTCAGAAAAACCAACTCTCACGGTTGCACTACTAAAGACCGCAAGTAATAGAGATTCTATATGTATATTATACCATCCTTGTATAAAAACAACATCATATTGCACTTGACATAAATGTGCTTCAGAAAACATTTTGCTTATTTCAATAGCTCCATGTATATCTGAAGCAAAATATTTCCTATAATCATAAACAATAACCGTATCAATATAAGGACATAGTTCCATAAATATTTTCACCTGCGGTTGCACAACCACAGTAATATTTACATCAAGAGCGCAATTCTTTCTGAGTTCTCTTATAAACGGTAAATACATTATCACATCGCCTATATTTTCAATACAAATTATCAGTATTTCCCTCCAATCCCGTAAAGAAATATTCTCTAATTTAATTTTATATGGAAATAACTTTTCTAATGCTGAAACTCTGTAGTCTGATATAATACGCTGAGAAGCCCCCATAATTTCATACATTTCTTGACTAGGAATAAACATATGACTTAAATCAAGGTTACTATTTGACAACACTTCTTCATGGTATTGATTCCCCAAAGATAAAACTATTCCTATTCCTCCATATATACTCATCTCATCATATTGCATTATAGGTAAATCTAAATAAAACCTTTCATTACTCACTTTAGACACTATGAATCCCTTAGGATGAATATTTATTTCTTCTAGAAAATCTTTTACATATTTGCCAAGTTTTCCCGCCCCCCAAAGATAAACCTCCTCATGACTGCCAGCGAATGTTGTCAATGAATTAATCAACTCTTCTTTTTTTTCTATAAATCTTCTCGGGTTAACTATCATCATAAGCCTCCCGCTATGGACAAACACCACATCATCACTGGCATAATTATCATAAATCACTTTAACAGAACTCATAAAGAATATACTCTAACGAAACAGTATCATAATCTACATATTTCCGCAATTCACTCCTTAATGCTTCATACATTCCAATCGGAGTAATAACAACAGCGTCTACTGGAGGCAACTTATCTTCAAGTGTAAATGTAGGGTAAGAACATATTTTTAAAGATTTATTTTTATCAATAATATATTTTATCTCAACATCACTGCCAACCAAATTTGCAATTAGATGCTTACCTAGCCTTCCACCTCCATAAATAGCTATTCTCCTATATTTATTCCTATAAAAAAAACTCCTTACCTCCTCTCCCTTCTCGTTTATTCTCAACCATTGACTCAACGCATTAATTACAAGACCTTGTTTTTTCATATCAAGATAATATCTTCCATCAGTTCCACTATTTTCAGATATTCTACCATTATTTATGCCGGGATTATCTTCTATTTCATCATTGTATACAGTTCTCCTTACAGCTTCTAAAAGGCCGAATCCATTTTGTTCATCTGGTTCTAAGTACATTCCCTCCCCCCATTCATTCCATGCATTAAGGAAAATAAAATCTAACTTCTTATACTTACAGTATCCATATAATTTACGAAAATATCTGTAGAACTTTTCATCATTAAAATTTATACATACAGTTCCTAAATCCCCATGACGAGGAGTATCATCGTAATTAACACAAGCACAACAATAGCAAGGCTTATTCATACCTTGAATATCATCATATGATAGTATAGAATCCCACATTTCATCATAATCCAACGTAGCAACATCTTCAACATGCTTTTTGATTTTATGTTTAGCTGCTATAGGGTAACGTATCATCCATGAATTTATATCATTAATATCTATTACTGGCATAGACTCCTTTATATCACCTATTAAATAAACCCCATCAAATCCTTCTCGTTTCAAAACCTCATTCCAAACCTCCATCATATCTACTAAGCAATGAATATTGTGCGGATAATACAGCACAAACACAGGTTTATTATTTATTTTAATATAACGTGAATCTTTAAAGAACGGAATTAAATATTCAATATGTTTTTCCCACACACCTCTCGTTCCATAATTTTGCATCAAAAGAATTTCATTATCAAAAATTTTGTTATTTTTTGATGTCCACGAATTCACCTCTACATTCATAACCTCCCATGTTCTAGCCCACGTCTCATTCGCCCAGCAAAAACAGAACGGCATATCTATATCTTTCCATTTTAACAGATTTTCTGCCGGTCTTTCTAAAATGCGTCTCCCATCTTTAAACCAATAATGATAAAAACAAAATGCATTTACCCCATACTTCCTCGCCAAATAAGCTTGCCAAACCATTACATCTTTTTCCATTAAGTCATAGTAATTACTATTTAGTGGAATTTTGGGTTGTGAATGCCCATTAAACATAGGACATGCTTTTTTCACCGCAGTCCATTCGGTATATCCCTCTCCCCACCAATCATCATTCTCCCTCACACGATGAAATTGAGGCAAGTACATCGCTATAACACGTGGTGATGATTGGTTAATATTCTTAATTTCATCATTCTTGTCCATTCTCTATTTCTCCTATGATTTTTAACATTTGTCACTTAACGAACCAACATAATTTAATATCATACTTTCTATCTCAATATATTATTTATTATTTATAGCATTAGCGATAACATCGTATACTGACATTGCCGTTCTTTGAGGATCAAATCTTTTTAATGCCTCTCCCTGTGCCTGCCTGGCCATTTTTTGCATTTTTGAACGATGTTTTTCACACCATATCAAGCATTCGGCAAGTTTTTTGGGATTTCCAAACTCATACAACAATCCATACTTACCATTTTCTAGCAATTCAGGATTTGCTCCAGTATTAGATGCTATCGTCAACAACCCTGATAGCATATACTCAACAGTTACTCGGCCAAAAGCTTCCATGCGCGACGCCATCACACCAATTTGACAGTTGCATAAATGACTTGCTACATCAGTCGTATACCCCAAAAATTTAACTCTATCTTTTAATAAATTCGAATTAGCATATTCATTTAGTACTTCTTGATATATAGGATCCTGCGGACCATAGAATTCAACTTCATAATGTTTCAACACTTCTTTGGGTAATAAACTCAATGCTTCTAGAACCTCTTTTTGGTTTTTACACTCTTTAACAAAGCCACACATACCGATCCGTAAAACATCTTGATAGAATTCATCTTTCTTATGTGTTCCTGCATAGTCAAGACTAACTCCATTCGGTATTAGGCAAAATACATTTTTCTGTTCTACAACATCTTCACATTTAGACATTAACGCTTTTGATATACAGATAGCCTTATTACTATTATTCAAAATATATTCTAAAGCTTCCTTTCGGCCTAGAAAAAAATGCCAGCCAAAATCCTCCTCAACGAATTCCCGAATATGCCAGATATGTGGCCGGTCTAATTTCCGAGCCATATTGGCACCGATATTAATCACACTGCTATTAGAGTAGACGAGATTAAAGCAGCAATTCTTCAGCAACGAATCAAGTTTATCCACTACTAGAGTATTATCAGGAATCTTACCCCCATCACAATCTCCTACCCACCATAAAAAATGTGCTACCAAACTAGGAATATTATGTTTATTAAGAACCTTATTTAAATCACCTGCATTAGGAGATACAATCAAAGATTCCATTCCCATAGCTTGCCAATATAGCAAATTTTGTAACAAACTCCTATTAGCTCCCAAAAGTTCTGAACCATGAGTAAAAAACAACACTCTCATAGATTCATAAGATATCCCCTCCCGCCAAAATCTTAACTTTTGTGCTGTCAGCGCAAAGGAATCATCCATAATTCTATATCTATACATTAAATCGTCAAAAAAAGCACTAGATAAAATTACTATCTTTAGTCCAGTTTCAGATAAAGATGATAATATTGCAGATTTATTTTTCTCATTTACAGCTAAAATAATAGAAACATCGCTTAAATCTCCTGCTTCTGATACTTGCATGACAGGGTAATCAGATATTTCATCTGGATGCTTTTCTCCGTTCGATACTAGAAATCCAGTTAAATTCCATTCCATTTGTCTTGACATCCATGCCAAAGCATGTCCATAATGGCCAGCGCCATAACCAAACACACGAACAGATGAATTCAAGCATTCTTCTATTTTATTTATTCCAACTTGAATTTCCATCTAGATCTTCTCCATTCATCTCAATCTCGACCAAACACATCGCAAGTATAAACTTTATCCCTCTCATCTTCCAAGTCCTTATGCCAACGATTGGCAATAAGGATATCGCTCAATCTCTTAAATAGAACTAAATCATTCACAATACTGCAACCTCTAAATTTAGGTTCTCCAATCGTAGGTTCATATATAAGGCACTCAACTCCATACTCCTGCAGTTTTTCTATTACATCTAGCACAGCACTAGAACGAAAATTATCCGAGTTCTTTTTCATAGTCAAGCGATAAACTCCTACAGTCTTTGGTTTCCATTTTATGATTTCTCCGACTATAAAATCCTTACGAGTCCTGTTAGCCTGCACTATGGCAGTAATTAGATTTTGTGGTACATCTTCATAGTTAGCCAATAGCTGCTTGGAATCTTTGGGCAAACAATAGCCACCATAACCAAAGGATGGATTGTTATAGTGGTCACCTATTCTAGGATCCATACACACTCCCCGAATGATTTCCTCCGTAGACAAATTCCTGATGGCAGCGTAGGAATCAAGCTCATTGAAATACGCCACACGTAGGGCCAGATAAGTGTTGGCAAAAAGCTTCACTGCCTCGGCCTCCGTTGGCCCCATCAGCAACACAGGCACTTCATCACTCTCTGCTGCCTCCAGGAAAAGTCCTGAGAGCCGCCTGCCCGCCTCGCCCTTGTCGCCAAGTATGATGCGTGACGGATGCAGACTGTCATGTAGAGCATGCCCCTCCCGCAGGAACTCTGGGGCGAAGTAGATATTTTCCCTGCCATACCGTTCCCGCAGTCGCAAAGTGTAGCCCACGGGGACAGTGGAGCGTATCAGGATATCCACCCCAGGCGCAAACTCCAGCACCTCATCAATGACGCACTCAATTGATGAAGTATCAAAGAAATTTTTCTCCGCATCGTAGTCGGTAGGTGTAGCAATGAGCACCAATTCGGCTCCACACAGAGCCGTACTCGCCTCCGAAAAAGCAGAAATCTTCACCAGGCCTTCCGATAGCCACCTCTCCATGCCCTCATCCCGCACTGGAGACTTCCCCTGCCTAATCATAGCTACCCGCTCAGCAGAGATATCCAGAACTGATACTTCGTGATGCTGTGCCAGCACTAATGCATTGGCCATACCTACATATCCAGCACCTGCTACCGTTATCTTCAACCCCAACACTCCCTAGAACATAACATCTAATCACAGTCATTCCTTGATTATTTTTTATCTGTTGCGTTATTATGTAATATAATTCGCAGTGCCTTATCATAGTCTCATTAAAGACAATCAACAATTCTCATTTTGGATTATGTTTTTTATGCGCATATTTAAAGGAAAACGTTGACAAGTATCTGTTATCCTCCAATATATCTCTAACATTATAAATATAGCCATCTACATCAGGATTAATATACTTACGTACATAAAACTTGTTTAACTCTATATATTCTTCCGAGCTAAGCAATCTCAAAATTTTCTCTACAAGGTTTTTATAGGCTTTTTCCACTTTATTTTTTTCATTATTGTGACACACTAAAATATACTTAAGATTATGCTTAAACCCATCTGAATCTATTATCTTCTGATAATATTCATCCATTGCATTATTAATGAAATAATTTTTGTTGATTATATCACAAAAAACATCAACATAATCAACAAATGGAGATTCAATCAAATAAGATATTTCCGATATATAAGAGTTAAATGACGGGCTTTCTCTATCAACCGGCGTAGCTAGAATCTCATACCCATTAAATACAGGCAACCCTCTCATTTCCCTAAGTAACATACGTAAAGTTTGTTTGAGCAGCACTAAATCATCTATTTTCGGTGCATTTTTCAAAACATCCGCATAGGAAAAAGGCTCAGTTTGCACTAGTTCCACAAATTCTTCGTCCACTTTAGCAACAATTATTTTTTCAGCACGATGATTTAAAATATGATTTTTTAATGCTCCATTTAAGTTAAATACACGCATACTATTACTGCTATATTTTTCTATTTTGCTAACTAGTTTATTTGGTAAATTTATTTCATCCAATTTTTCTGATACAAAAAAGACTTTTTGATTACGAAGATCACAACATTTTACATATATTTCTTCCTCTGATTCAAACGAATAATAATTTCCTATTGAAATATCTTTTAGCAAATCCTTATACTCATGCCATAATTCATCAGATTTATACGAATATTGCTTAGCAAATTGATATACTAATAAAATTGTATCTTTAATTTGAGGACGTTCATTTCTACCAATTTTATCATCCAATAAATAATCTATAAGTAATTTTGCAGTTTCCTCTAGAGATGTCAGTAGTATTCTCCAAATATAACCACAATATTCCTCTCTTATCGTATTACGATTAATATTAACAACTTTGTCAGCATTCTCCCCCATCAAATCAATGCACCAAGTCACATAAGGCAAAAATGGGATATTATTTTGTTGTCCAAACATCCAATCACACACGTGAGAATGCCTATAAAAAATTACATTATAAGGCAGTTCTATCGAATCGTTAATGGTTCCATATTGATGTTTCCTATCAACTTCATTCTGCAATAATATTTTACACATTAAGTGACAATTTAAAGCAGGAAAAAAAACGCTTGTTTTCACGCAACCATTTTTTATATCTACTTCTTTTAAACCATTCGAAAAAAAAGGCGGAATATTTAACAAAGGTATATCTTCGCCATTTCTATGATCAGTAATACTTATATCTATAGGGACAACATCCCATTTCTTCTTTTTCATTTCCAGACCACGCATATGTTGTGACGGATGCAAATCACCATATTCAGCCCTCAATTTTCTAAGAAACCACGGACTCAATATCTTATGGCAATAATAATAATTAGGACATCCCAATTCATCTGCATTTAGTTTTGTCAAATCCACTATTAACTTAACTTCCGTCCCTTGCGCAAAACGTTCCTTATACTCTTCTACGATTATATAGCCAGCATCACGCGTAGCATTTTGAAATGTGAGTTTCTTGGGGGCTTCATTTATTGTTTTAGTTACAATAACAAATTGGTCAACTAGCAAGAATATAGATTGCATCCCCATACCAAAAGCGCCTGATGGACGCATCCAATCCGGCATTTTGCGTAAAAGGTTCCTAGAATATGCCGATCTTTTATTAGAGACCTCTGCAATTCTATGAATATCTTCTACAGAAATACCAATTCCATTATCGCGTATACATATTTCCACATGTGTATTATCGATTTCTTTTACATACCCCTTTATTTGATATGCTTTCCAATCAATATAATTATCTTTTAATTTTTTAATTATATCTTCCGGTGTTCCATCAAGTATCTTCTCATCATATAATCGAAAAATTGTAGCATCTACAGCATTTTGTATAATCTCACGTATACATACCAACTTATTTCGATAAATACCGCCACCAGCAAATAGCTGAAACATTCTTTTACTAGATATATGATAATTAAGATTGGCTAACTCAGCCCACTTATTACTTCCCTTAAACATAATTTCACGCTGAACCAACCGAGGAGAGTTTCCAAAATTTTCCGGTGCAATCTCACTCCAATGTAGTGCAATGTATTCACAAGTATTCTGTATCCAATCCATCCATTGCCGCATTATCCTATATACTTCATCATTTTCAACATTAGATTTTATATAGATTTCATTATAATCTATCAGAAATCTCTCAACTGATTCATGTTTTTTTAAATGCAATTTTGATAAATGAGGCATAGGCGTTGATGATTCCAAAGAGTATTCATTAAATCGATCCGTGTCTAAATCTAATAAATCCCCCAAGCAAAGCATAGCAACTATGAAACGTGGATGCATATAATCATCAAATATTCCGTTTTCCTTATGAGGGATATCCATAATATGTTTAATTGATTTTTGATGCTGCTTACAAATTGATGCTAACAGTTTCTGGTTACGAATCCCGAAGCAATGCTTTATTGCTTCATTACTTATTATATATCCGGCGCTACGCTCAGCGTGACCCGATCTATATACATGTTCTATTACTTCTATCACATCATTATATACTTCAATCGAATGTTCGTAATCATTATCATTAATTGTAAAATTACATAGCCTCCTAGCAATATGTTGTAATTCAGACTCAGAATCATTAGCTAAATCATTTAGATATCTTTGAAATTCTTCAGATATTAATTTAAAATAAATTTCCTCATATTTTAAAGCCATTCCTATGTCATGTAAATAAAAACTTGATAACATCATCATAAGATCAGAACATGATAGTTTTTCTATTCTCTCTACCCCCAACAGTTTACTTATATGCTCTCCTATTTTTCTTGAATGAGATATATCATGTTTACTAAAATGTGGAAAATGAACACAAACAGTCTCCAATTTCTTCGCAGTCACCATTTTAATAACATTCCACTGATTCACTTTATCTTGGACGTCAGGGTTAGTTTGACTAAGAAATTCTAATCTATCTTCTAAGTACATAATATACACCTTCACATTCAGCATTCTACATCATAAGCATTTAATCAACCCGTAACGTCCAGAAATTTCTTCTACTACGGCTATAACCTCTATCTCTTCACAGATACCAACTCTGGACTGCCTGTCTTCCCTGTCCTGGAGCGTGCTTCCCGCCACGACCTTCCTGCCATGCTGCACGGACTTGCCTGCATCAAGACATTCTTCACGGACTGGAATATTTCCGCTTTGATCCTTGATTCTGCACACAATGCAGCAGCTGTGTACGAGATGTGCAGCAAAAACAGCATAACACCCTTCATAGACTTGAACCCTCGCGGTACGAAATCTGCTGAGGACAAGAGATATACCATTGGAGATGACGGTGTGCCAATCTGCCCTCTGGGACTTCCCATGAAGCCCAATGGCACTGACAAGAAGCGGCACAGAGCCAAATATATTTGCCCGAAGACAAAATACGCTGAAAGGCTGTGCCTGTGCGACAATCGCTGCACAAAATCCACTTATGGACGTGTTGTAAATATAAACCTCAAGGATGACCCACGGCTTTTCTGCGACCCTCCACGAGGTTCGCCTCAATGGAAGCAAGCCTACAACAAGCGCACATCTGCTGAACGGGCCAACAAACGCATAAAGATTGACGGACTGCTGGAAGAAGGGCGCCATCGCTCATCCATGATGTGGTATATTCGATTATTCGCCATACTGTCCGTCATTCACATAGATGCTTGGCATGAGCGCAAATGTGAGAGTGCATGAACCCTGAAAAAAATTCAATTTTTCAGGGCTGGGTATCCTGCGCCAATTTTTCCATACACTTTCAAGCTACGGTATTCCAACCTTGTATAAGGGCATTTCACATCACCTCAATACCGATGATTGCCAATTCTCATTTAGATTGCCGAGGTTTTCTAATTCACATAGTATAGCCCACTGGCACAGTGGATCGAATAAGTATGTCTGCCGCAGGAGCAAACTCTAGCACTTCTTCAATAACACACTCTATAGAAGACGTATCAAAAAAATTTCTCTCCGCATCATAGTCAGTAGGCGTAGCAATGAGCACCAAATCTGCGCCCTGCATACACTTATCAACCTCCGTAAAAGCAGAAAGCTTCACACGTCCTCTTGCTAACCAATCCTCCATTCCATCATCGCATACTGGAGATACACCCTTCTCTATCTTGGCAACTCTTTCAATTGAAATATCCAGTACAGACACTTCATTTCTCTGGGCTAAAACTAAAGCATTTGCAAGCCCTACATAACCAGCACCTGCTACTGTAATCTTCAATGTGAACACTCCCCATAATTACAAACATTCTTTCTCAGAGGGCTTTCCAAAACCATACATTTTCTACGAACGATTATATATATCAGTTAACTCGTCATATAAATCCTCATCAAACATTTTTATATATTCAAATTGCATATCAACTTTCTCCTTAGGATATAGTCCCATAGCTGCGCTCGATTGTATTGTTATAATCTTTTCTAGCGGAACATCTAAAAAATAGAAAAATTCAAACGGAAAATCACTACGAATAACTTCACACTCTGGAAATGCGTTTTTATAATCAAAATCATCTCTTGGATGAGGTTTTATCAACACTCGAGAACAATCATATTTATTTAATATTTTTTTATACATTGTCAACTGTTCATCATTAGTAAAAGAATATACAAATGTTTTCATCGGTTGTGTAAGCAAAATATAATCAAAACCATCTTTTACATATTTTCTGATATCTTCAATAGGAACATCAAAAAGTTCCAAGATTTTTTCCTTGACGCCTTCATTTTTTGCATACCACAAAGATTTTAAGTTTTTTACTTCTACTTTGTCCTTTATCACTTCAGGAATACTCAATCTTCCAGTAAGGATTATTTTTTTTGCATACTGATTATATCCATAAACTGTAGCATTCTGCCAATCACCTAGCACAGGCAACATAAATCTAAATCTATTTACATACTTAGGCAAATAATTTGTAGTGCCATCTTCCAATACAGTAAATTTATCCCGACTAAAATAAACATCTTCTGGCATCCCATCTGGTGCGTAAACTTCTAAGCGACGCACCGATGCATACAAAGCCAACAATCTAATACAATCAAACAGACGAGCTTTTTCCTCTTTATCATACGATGCTGTTTTACAACAATTAATTCCTATTGCTTGCATCCGATGATACAGTTTATTGGGAAAGACATCACTAAGGAAGAAATAGGTATTCTCCCAGTCATCTTTCAAAAGCAAGTATTGAAGAAACATATAAGCAGAACTAGCACACATAATCTCCTTAATTGTTACATGACTATGAAGCATAGTTCGCAATGCTTCATCATAAATACTACCAAATCTATACTTGCTAAAATCAATGCCCATTTCAAGTGCTGTAAACAGCAGATTAACGGGTAATATTTCATTCTTATCTGAAATTGACATTAAATAATTATATATATTTGAAAAATCCCATACAGGCGTCACAATGACTATAAGATGTTCAGAATTAATTAACACCTCTCTTAAATCCAAGGAAAATGAAGAATATATTGGAATATTATGATACATTTCTGCTTTTGAAGCATTATCTATAAAACAAAGTATATCATAGATTTCAAAAATGTCATCACACAGATATTTCCCTAAGTCTCCGCAACCATATATAACAATCTGTTGCTTCTTATTGAACAATGTACCTATATCCAGTTTATGAACTTTCGTCCGCAAGTAATGATGGATATTTTTTCTTTGAATATCTTGTCTTATTCCCATATTGTTATTTGACTCCTTCCAATACCATACTGTATATATTTTCTCCTATATTCTCACTATGCTCTCTATCTATTTTATCCAAAGCAAATTCTAAATTTATTATACACTTAATAAAAACAGGCAAACTTCGTTGCGACATCTCTGGTAAAATTTCATTTTGTCTCATGCCTGACTTGATATATAATTCGACTTCATTATCCTCCATTGTATTTTTCTTATGCTGCTTAACTCGTCCATTTACGCAATCCACTTCGTATAGTATTCCTTGCCTGCTATGAAGTACAAAGCAACGGTTATTCAATATATCATGAGTAATAACAGGAAACCTAAAATATTTTGATGGCATCTCTATGCCCGTTTCATCATTCTCTGATAAAAAATCCATGATATCCACAGAAGAAATTCCATTCCGGGGATTAATTGTCAAAATTTTATTTCCATAACACGGAAACAAAACTTGATTATCACCGTAGGTGACCCCCCCAAAAAAACGAGGATATAAACTGTTATCTGTAGGTAATTCTATTTTTTTAAATTCATTAATTGCTGGGTTCCAAAATACTATATCATCACCATCAGCACTAAGCACGATAACATTATCATTCATAGCCACTAAAGATAATGATTTAAATTCGAATGGCATCTCTACTACATCGCTACGCATTATATCTAGGTCAATAATAACAATTTTATTTGTTTCGTACGGAGTCAAATATAAATAATGATCTTTTACAACAAACGAATCACGATTGAAGAACAATTTTCTCTTAGGAATTATGTCTTCTACATCATCACTCCACCGTGTATGAATTTTATACGATTTTGAATTACCATTATACTCAACAATATACCCATTAAATGAACAAATAAAGAATGCTTTGTCATGGTAGTTAACCACTAAATCATATGCTTGCTTTGAATCAACAAATGGAGAATCTATATATGGCACATCCAATGAAATCTCATCAAAAGTTCCATTGTTCGTATCAAATTCCAAAAAATCACTATGTTTTTTTATAAATCTAGGAGCAATTATTACTTTATCACCGACTTTTGCCAACACCCCATACTGTGGACGACCTTTTTTTAAACCTTCTTCATCACAAGGCAATTGAGCCAAGCATACAACTTTATCATCAGACAAACTCATCTTATAAAGTCCATAAAAATAATTTTTTTGTGGAACAAACCATAAGTCATCATTATCTACCGCAAAACATGTAGCATCTATTTGTAAAGCTTTCTCCATTTGCAACTTCCTCCGATTGATACCACATGAATACTCATATCATACTCGTTTCTACTTTTTTAAACCTATTAATTAAATACTTAAATGTCAAATCCGTTACAAACCCTTCCAGCACTTCGAATTTCTGTTTATGCACCAACTCTCTAACTTTTGATGCACTAATTACACCAACATCATTGTTCAATCTAGGTATCTCTATAAACTGTATACCATACTGTGGTAGAATTTTACGCATATCATCATTATACTGACGTGTTACATTATCCAAAGGCTCTTCTCCAGCAAAACGAACTGTAATATCAAGACAAGGTGCAATTTCTTTTGCAAAAACAATTATATCTTTCGATGCATCAATTATTTTGTTCTGCAATTTTTCTTTATTAAAGTATTCGGAAAAAGTCTTAGTAGAAATAACAAATTCGCCACTTGGCATTATTAGTACACGATCTAAATCAGCAAGATTATCCTCAACCATCTTGAATCTGTCTACAAATGAAAACTCTGACTTATCCTCCTCAACAACAAATACAATTAAGTAATCACATTGTTTCAATGCTGTTTCAACCAAATAACGATGGCCTTTAGTGAACGGATTACAATTCATGACTACTGATCCTATTTTAGGCCGAAGATACTCATCATATATTATTTTAAGTTTTTTCTTATAGAAATATATTAAATCATCGGATTCAACACCTAATAGGCCACAATGTTTATTCTTATCATTAACGATAGGTACTTCTTCACCAATATTTTTTCCAAAAAAATTATTTCTATCCAAAAAATCGAATATTCCATCTGAAACCATGCGATTTCCATTCTTTGAGAAGTGACCATCTGTATATATTTCTCCATAATCATGTGGACGAATAGATTTCAGATACAAGTCGCAATAAGGAATCCCCCACACACCGTAGTTTGGCAATCCCCAGCATGGGTGTGCAACAAAAAAAACGATATCTCCTTGTTTGCAAGGCAGTGATTTCAAATTAGCCACGTCCCTAACATAATCAGGTCCTGGAAATCCATAATTCCACACAGCAAATTGTTTATCTGGCACTAGTTCATTTAATTTCCTTTGAAGAAAGGACTCAAACGTGTTAAAATCCGACACATATTGACCAAAAACCGTAGAAGGGCCTACAAAAAATATAGATCTTTGTATTTCCTTTGGTTGATTTGTGGTAACCCTTATACCATTTCTAGTATTCACAGAAGCACTTTCACACTCTTCAAATCTTCTTGACCCATCCAAATTCAAATACGAATTAGGCACTATAAACGAATCCTTAAACTCATCAAATGAGTCGAAATCACCACAAAAATGAAATGCTTTTTCCTTCCACACCTCTTTTAATAACTGAGTATCCGCCCCCAGCGCATCCAGCCACTTTGGATTTTCCCTCTCTTGTAAACGTATGAATTTCTCGTGAAGACTCAAATCAATATTATGCTTAGATATAAATCGACGAGGCATACGCAATACACACAGCGTCACCCCCCCAATTTCTGAATATTGCCTTAGTGCATTATCAACCGGATTCAATTCACTATGGCAGATACAGTTATCGAAAGTATCGAAAGTTTTTGTATCAATCAAGTAATCTCCTTCTAAATCAAAAACCAGAAAATTAAAGCCTCTACCTCCATGCAAATAATTTGCACCATCAATTTGCAAATAAGCGCCCATACCGAATCCAGTATTACATCCAAATCCTGCACTATAAACTTCAAATGTATGTCTGCCGATATTTCCTCTTAAAACAATTGGTTTATCCAGTTCTTCAGAACAAATTTCCTGCAATACCGTTCCCTTATCCAAAACAACCACATATGGTCTGCGAAATTTGTCAGCCATATTCACTGAAGTACCAAGGCATCTCATGAAATGGTGGGATAGATCAGGCGTGAACGATACTCCAGCTCCAGTATCCCCCACTGCAATAAAAACAACAAATGTCTCTTTTGCTACTTTTAACAGATTCAAATATCTTTCAAAATCTTTTTCTTTTTTCAGTTTTCTAATGAATAAATCATATGAGTTCACAGCCCCATCCATGCCGTACTCACTCCTCAGATAATGCATTTGATTACGCGTAAAAATTTCTTAATTAGTCTGAATTTAATTCTGCGGTCTTATTTATAACTTCGATTAAACCAGCATCCTGCTTCTCATAAATCAAATATTTAGCTATAACCTGCATATACTCGAAATCCATTTCATGATCCAAATCCAATACAGCAGTATCCTTTCTCTTTATAATCCCACACTTACCTGCCAGCAACATAGCATCATCTCTAAGAAACTCAGGCTTATAAGCATAGATAGAAGCATCCATATCATAAACTGGGGGACATTGCTGTCGAGCTGTGCATTCACTGGGGTACACCAATGACACTGTACCATCCTCATTTTCCTTGACCATATTAAAATAAGGATTACGTCTAGCATCGACCACAGAGAAAACAACATCATATTCAAGCGTCTTTGCCTTGTCAACTAAGGCTTCAATATCTTCTACTGTCCGAATCGGAGATGTGATATCAAAATCCACTACTAAGTCATATTCTACTCTTGTAATTTTTTCAATTTCGTTCAGAGTATCCCATATGACCAGTTTCTTGGCCACTCTGTCTCCTGCCAAATCCTCCTTACGGGGCACAATCAGCGCATTTATTTGCGTATTGCCCTCAATCATATCTTTCATTTCCGAACTATCGGTATTGAGTGCTATGTCTATATGATGCTCAGGATGTTTATCACGATAAAGGACAATCGCTGCAAAGGTATAGAATAGCAAGGGATGCCCCAAGAATTCTCTAAAGTTCTTCCCCTTTATGCCCTTAGAGCCTGCCCTGCCGCAGACGGTAAACAAAAGATTCACTGCTTCATCCCCCTTGCCAGTCGCAAAACACGCATGGCGTGTTCTATACTATTGGTATTCTCCTGATTGCTTGTTAGTGAAAGGAAGTACCTGAGTTCTGCTTTCTGCATCTCGTCCCGCTCCTGTGGAAGATCAATGCATGTTCCGCTTTTAAAGAAAGATATCCTTCCCTTAATAAAATCGGCCTTCAAGACATCATCTTCCATAAATATTTCCATTTCACGGCAAGCCGAGCGCCCGAAGTAATCCAGGTGAAGGCTCACGGACATATTTGGATACACTCCTATGTAGAGAGCGTTATCACAGCTATCAACAGTAACATCACTGTATCTGCCATGAAGAGAATATACCTCCTCCGGCAGACCAAAGAGATAAGAAATATAGTCCCACTCATGGATGAGGTCTATGTCCACTCCACCTCCCATGGATTCATTAGCACTGTAGCATTTCTTCCAATCCATGCCTGGTCTCCACTCCGGCAGATAGCTGGAACAGATAGCACGTAGGCTGTAAACTCTTTTGCCAGGCAGATAATCCTTCAGATACTGCACAATCCTTGTATAACGCAAGGGAGCCGCCACATAACAGATGTGCTCCGGGGTTAGCCCCAGTTTTGACATATCTTCCTGCCCGCTTAAAAATACCGGTTTTTCAATAAAAATTCTCTTGGTGTGCGTAACTGCCTGTTGCAACGTTTTGTAGTGGAAGGCTGTGGGATTAGTGATAAAAATGCAGTCATAACAGGCATCTACCTCGCCCCAGGAGGATATCTCCTTGCTCAAGGCCTTCTGCTCGGTCTCACCCAAGACTCTTTTAGTGCTGCGCAGAGCATGACACACCAGTCCCACTTGCCTCTCAGCCATAACCTGACTCATATTCCGCAAATGACGAGAACCCATGGATCCCAGACCACAAAACAGCACCTTCATCATTTTATCCCCTCTATTTCATCAATCCAGGACAAAATTTTTAAATCTTCTTTGTAACCATAGACAGGCTTTTCATCTCTGGTAATACAAGCAACATAGGCCTCTATTTCATTTTCATAAGCATTCTCGATGACGTTACGGCTATAATTGTCATCATGGCGGACTGCCTCGCTTCCATATAGTTCCACCGATACCAAATCCTTCGTATCGAGATTCTTCTCTTTAAGGCCAGCAGGAGTGCCATCCCATTGTATAAACAAGTTTTCACCATAGACGCACAAATCACGTACTGCCTCCCGTGACACTACGTCCACTGTCAGCACACCCTTGCATCCTCCCTGATGATGAATTGTCACCATATAATTATCATGGTATGGCAGTTCCAACTGCGTCATCTTACTTGATACCACATGAACCTCCTCTATGGCACCAAATGCCGAAGTGAGCCATGGGAGTTCTATGGCAAACAATTCCCGACAAGCATTGGACTCCCGTTTGGCTACAAAGTAATTACGGTAGTCCTCCCAAGGATGCCAATCCGGCAAATACTGTCCCACATGATACAGATAAGAGAGTGGATATTCAGTCATGACGGCCTTGCGAATTGTGTATTGTATCTCTTTACGATATAAAAAGGTTGAAGAAAGGAACAGCCTCAGATTTTTGCTTTGCGCCAATTGCATATTTTCTTCATACCTATAAGGCTGCAGATTAAGTTCTGTAAAGACATGAAGTCCGGCAGACAGACACTCATGCGCTATATCCCCATGGGATAGCGGAGAGGTAGAGATTATGGATGCATCCAGAGGTATTTTCGCCAATGCATCTGCCAGACTGGCAAATACAGGCACAGAAAATTCTTCTGCAAAAGTTTTCCGCCGCTCTTCCTGGATGTCGATGCCTGCTACATGAAACCCAGGATACAACCTACGCACAATCCTGGCTCGCCTTTTCCCCATTGATCCCAAGCCAATGATAACCACATTCAGTTCTTCCACTGTTTAGCCTCCCTCAAAGTGGTTACCCACCATTCAACGAGATATACTCCAGTTTCAGCATAGACTCTGCCACCAAGAAATCTCAAATTATCAATTCGCCTCCTCATAAGTGGAAAAGACATCTTCATAGTCCCTCTGTGCTTGTTCGAAATCATCTATCCTGCCTATATCCATCCAATATTCACGAATAGGATACACAGTGGTCTTTTCCTTGCCCTCAATCAGCTGATTGAATAAATCTGGCATATCAAGATACTTTTCCTCTCGAATATAGTCCAGCACCTCAGGCGAAAGAACATACATACCAGCATTTACAAGATACTGCTGCGACGGTTTTTCACGAATTTGCACTATTTCAGTTCCATTGTAGTCAATAACACCATACGGTACCTGATAGCTGTACTCACGTACCCCCATTGTAGCCAAAGCCTGCTTTTCCTTGTGAAAGTCTACAAACTCACCAAAATCAACTTTCGTAAGCAAATCTCCATTCATCACAATGGCAGGTTCCAACAGCTTTTCAGGCAGAAAATATAAAGCACCAGCCGTCCCCATGCGTTTTCTTTCGTGAATATAATTAATTTCCACACCATATCTGCTGCCATCGCCGAAATGTTTCTCAATCATTTCCGATTTATAATTTACACATAGGTAAAAACGATGGAAACCGCTCTCAATAAAGTTCTCTATGATTGTTTCCAAAATGGGCTTATTCCCAACTTTTAGCAGCGGTTTGGGAACTTTATTTGTCAGTGGTCGAAGCCTGGTGCCCAGGCCACCTGCCATAAGTATGACAACATTGTCCCGCACCTTTTTATAAAGCACATCTTCTAGTGTGTAAAGGTTAATCAGCACATTGTTCTCATCTACCACAGGAATATGGTGCAGCGTAGATTTGCGCATGATGTTGGCTACATAGCTCTTTTCTTGGTTTATAGTTGCTACTAGGGGTTTTGTATTCATGACATCAACCACAGGAGCAGAAAGCTCTAAACCACGCAATAACCCACGCCTTATATCGCCATCAGTTACTACTCCCAGCAGATGATTACCTTCCGAAACTACTAGAGCAAACTGCAGGGCCGCCCTATCTATAACCCGTAATGTATCTATGATTGACATATCTCTGGATATGCAGCAATTTTTCCATGTATTCATAGTCATTACTTCCCTCTACCACTCAATCTTCTCATCTATTCCATAAGCACGACCAGCTTTCTTACCCAGTATGTGCCATACATTCATAGGGCTGATACCTGCTCCTGCTCTCTTAGCTGTCAATTTTTCCAGAGTAATATTTTCTCCTTCTGAAATTTCCGAAGCTGCCACCATGCTTTTTCGCACTATATTGATGTTTGCAACCTCATCAGCAGCTGGAATCTTCACGCCACACCCTATGGCCTGCTCCACCGTGCGAATGGCTTGCACCATGGCCTGCAGCTCCTCTGGTTCCAGGGAAGCCTTATGGTCAGGGCCAGGCATATCTTTGTCCAGAGTGAAATGCTTCTCTATAATGACAGCCCCCAGCGCTGTTGCCGCCACAGGAATAGTTATTCCTTTAGTATGATCGGAATACCCTACCGGCAGGCCGAAAGCTCTTTTCATAGTTTCCATAGCCTTCAAATTAGCCTGGGATGCAGGTGCGGGGTACTGGGTAGTGCAATGAAGAAGCTGCACTTTTTCCCTAAGGATGTTCTGGCCTTCCTCTGATACATACACATCCTGAGCAGCCTGGTAGTTGGCCGGAAAATCTGACTTTATATATCCGTAGGCCAGCATCGCCAAGGCCTTTTCGATCTCTCCCAAAGTCGCCATGCCCGTGGACAGCACTACGGGCTTTTGGGAATGTGCAATCTCTATCAAGAAGGGCGCGTTAGTTACCTCGCCCGAAGGAATCTTGATGAATGGCATATTCAGCGCTGTAGTCAGAAAATGCAGGCTATCACTATCAAAAGGTGTGGATATAAAATCCACGCCGCACTCTCTGCATAGTTTTTCCAGCTCTATGTAATCCTCATCCTTCAATGTCAGTTTCTGCAACATCTCCAGCTGACTTTCCTGCATTCCCGTAGTCACCTTCTGATAGGCCGCTTTTTCTGCTGTCTTGGTTACTAAATTCTCCGGGTGAAAAGTCTGGAACTTCACTGCGTCTGCTCCAGCCTCTGCCCCAGCCCTAACCAGCTTTCTGGCCAGTTCCATGTCACCATTATGGTTCACGCCAGCTTCGGCTATGATATATACATGCTTCTTACTCAAGTCCTCGCGCCTCCCGGCAAATCGTAGAATCTCTTTTTCAAATCTATGTGGCCTTGCAATGCTTCCATAATCTTTTGGGCAATTCTTTCACCCGCATGGCCAGTTCCGTACGGACTGATAACCTCTCGACAAATCGCCTGATGCGCGGGGCTCATAGCTTTTTTTATACCATGCACAATCTCTGCTGCTGACGAGCCACAGTTTACAATACTTGCATACTGAAGCCTCCCTCTTTGGCGGTCACCAATATTTACTGTAGCAACATGCAAAGCCGGAGCTTCGATAATACCACTGGAAGAATTCCCTAACACTAGCTTGGCATGTTTCATAAGTGATAGGTAACGCCGTACGCCTAAGGAAGTATAGACATGCAGATTAGACAAGCCTGCCTTATCCAGTAAGGCATTGATTTTCGCTCCACCTTGGTCAGCATTTGACTTAGTGACGATGAATTGCATATGTGGAAATGCTTTTATGGCCTCCAAGAAATCATCTATATTCTGCTCGACCTGCTCCTCTTCCATTGTCACAGGGTGATAGGTACAAAGCGCGTATTCGCAGTCATCCAGCCCAATGCTTTTCAGCGCTTCAGCCTTTTCCATATCTGCCACTGACAATATATTGTCTATGCTGGTGGAGCCATAGTTGAAAACCCTGTCTGGGCTTTCTCCCAGTTGCACAACCCTTCTGCGGCTTTCCTCATTGGTCGTGAAATGAAGATAGCTCATCTTGGATATGGAATGCCTGATCCACTCATCCATGGCTCCTTCGGTGGTGTCGCCTCCGCAAATATGAAATATTGGCATTTGCGTATTCCCTGCGGCCATAGCCACTGCCAGTATTTCATAGCGATCTCCCAATAACACCACGCCGCTGTATCTCTCTGTGGCAAACAATCTTGTGAATTTAACTAATGCATCTGCCTGATTGAAAGATATATCCAAAGCAGTATCAGATTTGACCGAAATTTCAATTCTCTTATCTATCCGTTGCCCTGCCGCTTCTATCTCTTGTACAGTCATACCATATTGCTCACTCAGATGGGTGCCGGTAACTATCAGTTCCACCCTAAATGTGTCGCTTTCTCCCTTACGCAGTGCCCTGACTACCGGAGAGAGCAAGCCATATTCCGCTCTGGTGGCTGTCACCACGCATATCTTTCGCATATCCACCCAGTCCCTTCAAACCTGCTTCCTTTTGCCCAGCCGGTCGCCTACTCGTACGCGCCCAGCAAAATCATAGTCTACTACTTCCACCATGGTATCCTGCGTTTTCACTAAGAACCCCTGCTCCGTTTTCCCAAGCACCTGTCCAGGAATATTCTTGTAAACATGCGCACCTTTTATTTCACGAACCTTGTTGATGCGCATTTCCGCCCCATCCAAAAAGGTTCTCGCTGCAGGACCAGGAGGACAGATAGCCCTGACAAAATTGAACACATCCCGGCTTCTCTGGTTCCAGTCCAAGATTTCGTCTCCTATCTGCCTCATACCACAGTAAAAACCCACTGGGTCGATATCCTTTTGCTGAGTAACCTCAGCCGTTCCCTCCTGGAGGCTCTTAATGGCCTCATAGAGAATGTCCGCGCACCCAGCATAAGCTCTTTCCAACAAGGTTGCATAAGTGTCATCATCTGTGATGGGATATGTATTTTGCAGGATAATATCCCCTGTATCTATGCCCTCGTCCACATAGTGGACGGTAATTCCGAATTCCTTCTCATCATTGATGAGAGCCCAGTTCAGAATATTCCTCCCCCGATAGAAGGGTAACTTACCTGCATGGCAGTTGATGGTTTTCATAGGCGGGATATTAATAAAGTCCTTCTTGAAAATCTGATTGAAGGACATGGAGACAAAAATATCCGCTCCATAGCCAGCATATTCTTTCCGTGCTTCTGGTGTATTGATATTCTCGTGAAGAACAACAGGTATGCCCTGTTCCTCAGCCATCTTTATCAACACAGGATCTTTTTTGTCGTAACGCACAGTCACGAAAACAATTTCCAAGCTTTTGTCAGCAACTATCTTCTCGAACGACCTATGGCCCCAAGGGCCATCTGCAAAGTAACCAATCTTCACGTAAACCACCTCACACAATTTGTGATGCGGTATTTTATGCCTGGTTACATAGCTTTCGCCGGAACGCCCACTACCTTAGCACCTGGTGGCACATCCTTCAGGACAACAGCTCCAGCTCCCACAAGCGCATTCCTGCCAATGGATATCCCTTGAATTACCGTTGCCCCAGTGCCAATATGGCTTCCATCACCTACCTGCACACCACCAGACAAGATAGCTCCCGATGCAATATGCACATGACTGCCAATGACACAGTCATGGTCTACCACAGCCCCGGTGTTGATGATAGAATCCTCGGCAATCCTAGTGCCTGTGTTCACCACAGCCCCCGCCATGACTTGTACACCTTCCCCAAGGATGCAATCCGATGCAATTATCGCAGCTGGATGTATCACCTGACGAAAGCCGTAGCCAAGCTTTTTGAACTTGTAATAGATGCTTGCACGAAGGGCTGTATCTCCTACAGATCCCAGCCCATTGACCAACTCCACCGCATCATTGGAGTAGGCAGAAATCGCACTGTCATCTCCTATGATGGGCAAATCACCGTTCTGTCTACTGGGGGGGGGCACTTGTCAAGCATACCCAGCATCTCTACCCCCAGCAGTCTCAAGCTATCGTATAGCACCTTGGCATGGCCTCCAGCACCGATGATTATTACAGGTTTATCCATTGAACTTATTCTCCCAATACTACACTAGACGGGATATTGACCAACCTTCGTCCAACATCTTCTGCAGTGCTGCATTCCATACGCGGACAGTCTTTGTACATCTCCAATGTGTACATAAGATTCCAGATAGGGCGACTCATAATGTTGCTGTCATTCAAAAGTGCCAGCAGCCTGTCTCGCATGTGCGCCAGCTCCGGTTTTAAAAGCAAGGCGTTAAACCAATAGTTGCTCTTGGCAAAATCCGGTTCTATGAAAAAGTCAACGGATTCATTTCCTTCAAAGACCTTTCTGTATTTTTCTGCCAAAGCGCGCTTCTTTGCGAGGAACTCTGGCAATTCTTCCAGCTGGGCACATCCCAATGCCGCATTGATATTTGGCATACGATAGTTATATCCTACCATATCATGACGGAATTCCCACTTATGCGGAATCTTAGCTTGAGTAGTCAAGTGCTTGGCCAGTTTGCCCATGTCATCATCATTAGTAAGCACAGCACCACCACCACCGGTGGTGATTGTTTTGTTGCCATTAAAGCTCATGGCACTCACAAGGCCGAAATTTCCCGTATGTTTGCCCTTGTAGAAAGAACCAATAGACTCAGCACAATCCTCTACTACCACCAGATGGTACTCTTCGGCAAGGGCATTTACCTTATCCATATCCACAGGATGACCAAAGGTATGCATTGGTACCACAGCAGATATCCGCCTGCCTGTCTTTCTATTGTAGCATGCTCCGTTCTTTATTTCAGCAATCTCTCGCAAATAGTCTCTTAGCTTATCTGGATCCAACCCTAATGTTTCATAGCAGCTATCAACAAAATGAGGCACCGCTTGGCAATAAACCACGGCATTGGCTGTAGCTATAAATGTCAGCGCTGGAACTAAGACCTCATCTTCAGGCTTTACCCCCGCCAAGATTAAGCATATATGCAAGGCAGAAGTGCCATTCGCCACCGCCACTGCTCTTTTTACACCAGTATAGGCAGCCAGGTCTTCTTCAAAGCGGTCAACAAATTTCCCTACTGAGGAAACCCATCCCGTATCAATACATTCTTTGACATATTTGTTTTCATTGCCCCTAAACAACGGCTCGTGCAAAGGCAGAAAATGCTCTGTAGGAAGGACGGCCTGCAACGTATCCAGCACATTGCTTAGTTTATTCACTTCATCCATCATATGTTATACACATCCGCTTTATACTTTTTGAGATTATCTTTATCAGCAAACCAGTCTATGGTTTCTTTCAAGCCTCGCTTGAAGCCTTCGCGTCCCCCATACTGTGGTTCCCATCCAAGAAGTCTTTTAGCCTTGCTATTGTCTGCCCACAAGCGGTTAACTTCACTTTTTTCTGGACGCAGGCGAATCTCATCAGTCTCAATTTCAATATCCACATTCATAGCCTCAGCGATAATTTTTGCTGTGTCCCCAATGGATACTTCAAAGTTGCTGCCTATATTGATAACCTCGCCGATAGAATTATGCGAATTCATAACTGAAATAAAGCCTTGTACTGTGTCCTTCACATAATTGAAATCGCGTGTTGGAGTAAGTGCGCCTAACTTAATCTTCCTTTTCCCATTCAATAACTGAGTGATAATCGTCGGTATCACTGCACGTGCTGACTGACGAGGGCCATAAGTATTAAATGGGCGAATCAGCGCTACCGGCGTGCCAAAGGAGCGATAAAATGACATGGCAATCTGATCGGCTCCAATTTTGCTGGCTGAATAAGGTGACTGTCCCTGCAGAGGATGCTCCTCTGTAATGGGTACAAACCGTGCTGTGCCATACACCTCCGATGTAGAAGTCTGCACAACCTTTTCAATGCCTAACTCCCTAGCAGCCTGCACAACATTAAGAGCACCCTTCACATTGGTATCAACATAAGTATCAGGAGAGTGATATGAGTATGGAATAGCAATCAATGCAGCCAGATTTAGCACTGCATCGCAACCCTCCATGGCCGTCTTTACCCCATGAGCATCACGGATATCTCCAGCAAAGACCTCCAGTTCGTTTTTTACATCTAATGGTGACTCATCTAGCCAGCCCCATGAGTTGAAAGAGTTATAAAGAACAAATGCTTTCACTGCATATCCATCACAAACTAGCTTCTCCACTAAGTGTGAACCAATGAAGCCATCTGCTCCAGTTACTAAAATCTTCTTCATATCACATACTAGCTCCTGTACAATATATTCTCACAATTTACTTTTCTACACTATTTACATCTCTTTTATTGGTCCTTTCATCCCAAATAGGTTTTTTTAAAGCCCATTCACCAAATTCATTTTTTTCAAAAATATCTCGATTATAAAGCTTGTCAATTATTTCATAAAACTCCGATTCGCGATATCCGCAAAAACTACAAAAGTCTCTTACGCAACGTGAATCTAAAGCCGAATCTTTCCTGCGAACAATATCAATCGCTTCTTCTCTTGACATCATGCCATATCTAACAAATCTTGCTGTATAATCAGTTGCAGATGTATGACCATATTTAGGATACTTCAACCATGCATGAACCAAATATGCCATAGAATCCACTTGATCAAAATTCTCAGCACAATGTGTTCTATCCCACTCACCTATAAGGTCATGAAATCCTCGTTTTTTAGCAAATATATAATTTGCATATGAGTTCCATGGAACATAATAGCTCAAATAAAAAGGGTCAAGCATATCTAAATCTTTCTGCGGCGGTGCTTTTATTAGTGAAAGATCTTCCTCTGTCACTCCTTCAATATGGAGTTCTTCATCACTATAACTGACAGCCACACCATTTTCTATTTGTTTCCTTGCACTATATGTTTCCTCTGCATCTACACCGCCATACTCAAAACTTACGTTTTCACCATAGCAAAGCATTGGTGTATGGAATTTTATAGACATATACAGTGGAAATGTATAAATCAATCTATCTATATACCATGTCGGAGAGCCATACTTTTCAAAAAACATTCTCGTTAATGCTTTTTGTGCCTTAATATTCGGCTTACAAGAAATCAATGTACATCCAAATTCCTCGCTTAAATTTCTAAGATTATGCTTTCCCGCCTCAGTCATTGTAAAATTATCTTCAACAGTAAAAAGTATAGGGTGCATATTCATAACCTCTTTCAGCATATGCACCTGAAAATGACTATCCTTGCCACCAGAAACAGCTACTGCACAATCATACTGCCCTTTCCCATTGCAATTCCGATATTTATCACAGAATTCCTCAAATTCCTTAAAGCGCTTATCCCAGTCAATTTCTTTTCTCTTTGCATAATTATTGCATGCACTACACACACCATTCTCATCAAAAACAATCCCCGGCCGTGTATCTGGCATCGTACATTTCTTACAATAACGCATATTTTCCCCCTCTATCTAAACTTAATTATGCCAACTTTTTAATAAAACGCATATTATACATGTAGGTTTATATTACTTTATCAACGTTGCATATCGACAATCTATAGGATAAATTGGTGTATTTTTATCATATGCACAGTTATAACAAATTGTTCCTTCAACATTTCCGTTTAAATGACGTTCCCTTAGTTCAGCGAATGTCTTTGACTCCCACGCTTCCTTGAGGGTCATCTCATGAAGATCAGCTACAGCAAGATAATTTTGAAAATCAGCGCAACACGCCGTAAGGTATCCCTCGCACGATATTGTTGCTGCGTTAAATAATTGCGCACATGGTATTTGTATAGCCGATTTAATACCCTCAAATTTTTTTAGTTGTTCATTAGAGAGTTTCATTCTTTGTGTCTCTTCATACATAAGTCCTGTTTGATTAACCATGTTAATAAACACAACATCATCAGCAAACGTACCGACTTTATCACGAAGACTCCCAATTTCCGATACGTTCGATTTATTTACGATATATGAAACAAAGAGATTAACCTTTATTCTCTTTTGCTTTCTATATTCATCAAAGAAACGAAGATTATCAATAACCTTTTTAAAATCATCACGACCATGAATCTTTTTGTACGTCTCCGCAGTTCCAGCATTGATTGAAAATTTAATACTATCAATACCTGCTGCTGTCAGTTCAATAGTTTTTTCTTTAGATAACAACGCGCCATTTGTAGTAATGTATACATACTCAAATCCTAGGGATTTTGTATAACTAACAAATTCAGCAATATTTTTATTCATCAACGGTTCGCCAGTTGCGTAAAATCCTACTTCTCTAGTCCCCAAATCATATGCTTGTCTTAATACATCATACGCTAACTTCTTCTCTATAAAGCGCTTAATTCTTGTCATTTTAGAATTATAACAAAAGACGCATGCATGATTACAATAATTTGTTACTTCAACAAGTAAATTCTTTTTAGGAAATAAAGGGGTTGCTAATTGTTCAAAATTAGCATTTGCATTTATTCTTTGCTTTAACAGTTCCATTTATCACACCTCAAGAAGTGTATAAATTCCATTTGACTGATTGCACCTCATTAATGCTAACCAATGTGTGTCTGTGCCTCTATAGAACGGCACAATAACCCCCTCGAACGGATCATTCAAGGTTGACGATTTTGCAAAAAATACATCTTATTTCTTCAACTCTTTATATTTTCCTAGTATATTTTCTGTCGAACGATATCGGTATACATAATCCATTTGTTATTCTCCTATTCTAAAGCAGCTAATCAATCATCACTCTGTTTATATCCCCCACTATTCCAACGCACTCATCCTAGAAGTTTTTTTGTAACTTAACAATAAATCCCACATATCATATGCCGACAATCTACCATCAGCCCATCTATTAACTGAATGTCCCAAGTGCAAATCCTTTGGATAATTAAGAATAGATATAATGTTATCCGGAAGATACCAAGCCGAACTTATATTTGATTTAAATGGCACAAAACAAACTTTCTTTAAAAATGGCAAACTATCGAATTCACTCAAAACCTCTTCATTACTCGTATAATTCATTACTAAAAGATTGTCATAGTTAATTCTTTTTACTCTCTTATCCCATTTGTTTTTTGCTTCGATTGAATCTGATGTATGGTTCATATGCACTAAAACGGCATCATCCAATGAGAATATTGGATAAACCCTTCCTTGCCTATCGTCGTAATTTATGCCATAGAAATTTAAATCAGATGTTATAATCCTCTTGAAATTCTTGAGAAGTCTTATATAATCACTTTCAGAAAACCATAAATTAATAGTCGGAGACAAAAATGGCAATCTAAAACGATGATAAATATACCCTCCCAAACAACAAGGTGCTATAATAGTGATTTTAGATTTCCTCAACTTGTTATATTTTTCTATGGTGAACCCTGGTAAAAACAGAACATCTATTGAAAGCAACTTGTCCATATCGATTCCCAATAAGTTTGCTTCCTTGCACACTTTAGAGTATGGGAAGTTATCTGTCATTACCACAATATAGTCAAAAGTCATATTCTTTATTTCTTCTTTAGGAATGACTGGAATCCCATCAATGCTTCCATGAATGCAATCATTTGTTGTTATTCCGACAATCTCAGCACCGCCCAACAACTGGCTAACAATTTTATTCGAGATATTATTATATTGTCTTCCAGATCCCCACAGCAAAATTTTCATCAATTGGTTACACCTCCTAATTATTCACGCAAGCACAATCATACTTGCATATAACATATCCGAAAAAACATTAGCCCCAATACTGCCGATACAATGCTTGTAATATTTCAAAGAAGTTGTGCATCTTGTATCAACATCGCCTTCTTACTCTTTTCGTAAAGTTTTACCACACTACTCCGATCCCCATAATACCCATCAGTGCAAGCAACAGATCTGTTCATATCTGCGGTATCATCAAAAATCCCCCAGCCTTCGCTACGATACTTACTGACAATATCGTCATATTCAGCAAGCAGCTCCGGGTGCATTGACTCGAGCGTGGACCGTAAAAGAGGATGGGGACGCCACCAAAGCACCACCTCATTCTGATTCTTGAACGCTTTCAACACTGAACGAATTTTATCCATGTACATGTCCGTATACTTCAGCATAGCACTGAGACTTGTATTATAAAGGACAGCCTTCCTGCCATTTATCAGCCTTGCCCATGCCTCTGGCAACTCAAAATCCTCTCTTTTGCTACAAGTCACCTTGTCAAACTTCGGACTCCCCAGCCCGAGAATATGCTCCTCCCAATACTCCCGAGGTGCATTGGTATACTTGGTCAGCACATCCACATAAAGCTTCTTCATAGCCTCAGACTGGACAATCGAAAGATCAGCATTGAATATCCCTGGCTCCAATATGTAATGTGCCCTTTTATTCTCATATTCCAGAACTTCCTCTTCCTTCTCCGGGGCATCATAATCCAACTCTGGCTCTTCCAGCACAAAATAAGGAATATAAACCAGCTTATCCGTACATGGTTTTATATTCCTACTATAAAAAATCTCATCAACCGATGTTACAGAATTACAGTCATCATAAGGGTTATGGATAAATATCACATCCGGATGCATGGTCTTCAAATCCACTTCCTGCCAGTCCAGAGTGGGAATATCTGCCGGAAAAAACTCCCTCTCGCAATGCCACTCTTTGGCAGTGCCATCCGGGTTCCTGTCAGCGTATGGAATCGGAATCACATAGGCTATGCAGTTGTCCTTATCCTCATACGCTGCCCGCCACACACTTTCCAGGCTGTCCCACATGGAATATTTGTAGGGCAGGAACACCATTTCTTTCTTGAACTTCTCTTCCTTGCTGGTCTCCTGCACGATGTGCTGAAGCAGATCCTTACAAAGAGCTATTATCTCTTTTGCATCATCCCCAGCCTTCCCTGAGAGAATCTGCTTCATAGCCATGATAAGGCCATCATACACTTCCCCATACCTGGCATAGTTGCTCTCCGTCAGCCCCTGCTGGCAGAGGTCTCTGGCCTCCGTCAATTGGTGAAGGATAGGATTCATTTTCTGAGGGTGCGCATTCCCAGCCATGTTCAGAAATGCATATGCGGATCTCAACTTGGATAAGAGTCTGCTTTTTATAGCCATAGTCTCACCCCTCTCAAATGGTATGAAATCACTGCACACCAACTGTGTCGCAGGAATTATCTCAAAAGATACAGCTTTTGAAATAATATTCCACAACAAGAGCATTATTTCCTCCCTAAAAATAGAAAAGTTTCAAGTGGGGCAAAACAAAGGCTCAGAAACCGGATTCCTTCCCAGCTTCTGAGCTTTGCTTTTATTTGTTTTTAGAGGGTCTTGAGGATCTCCCTGACCTTCTCCAGATACTCCTCCCTGCTGCAGGTGATGACCTCGCCGGTCTTGCGTACCTTCAGCTCGATGACGCCCTCTTCCACGGCCTTGGGGCCGATGGTGACGCGCAGGGGGTAGCCGATGAGGTCGCAGTCCTTGAACTTCACACCAGCCCGCTCCTTGCGGTCATCCAGCAGGACGTCGATACCCTCTTTCTTCAGCTCGGCGTAGATTTCCTCGCCGTACTGAAGCTGGTCATCCTTCTTGGCATTGACCACGGCCACCACTGCCTCGAAGGGAGCAATGGCACGGGGCCAGATGATGCCGTCCTCATCGTTGTGCTGCTCGATGGCGGCAGCCATGGTGCGGCCTACGCCGATGCCGTAGCAACCCATGACCAGGGGCTGCTCCTTGCCTGCTTCGTCAAGGAAGGTGGCCCCCATGGCCTCGCTGTACTTGGTGCCCAGAGTGAAGACCTGGCCTGCCTCGATGCCGCGGCTCATGGTGAGAGGCGCGCCACACTTGGGGCAGGCATCGCCTTCAGCCACCATGCGGATATCTGCCACGGTGATGGCTTCCATGTTGAAGTCACGCTCCGGGGTCACATTCTTGTAGTGGGCATCCACCTCGTTGGCACCGGTGACGGCGTTGTACATGTGCATGACCGTGTGGTCAACAATGACCTTGATGCCCTCCTTGATGCCGATGGGGCTCATGAAGCCCGGGCAGCCGCCTGCAGCGCTGATGGCCTCATCCTCGGCCATGTTGAGCTCCTGTGCATCCTCGATAAGGTTGATGAGCTTCACCTCATTGACCTCATGATCGCCACGCACAAAGGCCAGCACCAGCTCGCCCTTGTCAGTCTGGTAGGCAATGGCCTTGATGGTCTTGGCCGTGGGCACCTTCAGGAACTCAGCCAGCTTCTCGATGGTGTTGGTGCCAGGGGTGGCCACCTTCTCCAAAGGCAGCATCTCTTCCTGCTCAGCCACGATGGCCTTCAGCTCTGCCTTCTCGTCGCTGGCAGCGTATTCGCACTTGGTGCAGCAGGCAATGCTGGACTCACCGGCCTCAGCCAGCACGGTGAACTCGTGGGAATGGCCGCCGCCTATGGCGCCATTGTCCGCCTCTACGGGACGGAACTCCAGGCCGCAGCGGGTGAAGATGCGGCTGTAGGCATCGTACATCTTCTGATAAGACTCGTTCATGCCCTCCACATCCTTGTCAAAGGAATAGAGGTCCTTCATGATGAACTCACGGCTGCGCATGAGGCCGAAACGAGGACGACGCTCGTCCCGGAACTTGTCCTGAATCTGGTAGAGCATGACCGGCAGCTGCTTGTAGGAGCGCACCTCATCCCTCACCAGAGCGGTGATCATCTCCTCATGGGTGGGGCCCATGCAGAACTCACGGCCATGACGGTCCTTCATGCGCATCATCTCAGCGCCGTAAGCTGCCCAGCGGCCGCTCTCCTCCCACAGCTCAGAGGGCTGCAGGATGGGCATCATGATTTCCTGGCCGCCGGCAGCGTCCATTTCCTCACGGATGATCTCCTCGATCTTGCGGATGGTGCGCCAGCCCAGGGGCAGGAAGTTGTACATGCCGCCGGCAGACTTTCTCATCAGGCCTGCGCGGTACATGAGCTGATGGCTGACAATCTCAGCCTCGGCAGGAGTGTTGCGCAGGGTGGGTGCGTATAAATTGCTTGCTCTCATTTCTTTTTCCGTTCCTCCAGTATTGCATCTATTTCCTTGAAAAGCTCAGTGACTAATTGTTCTTCGGGGACCTTCCTGACGATTTCCCCCTTGCGGAAGACCAGGCCTTCGCCCTTGCCCCCCGCAATGCCAACATCGGCACCACGGGCCTCCCCGGGGCCGTTCACCACGCAGCCCATGACAGCTACCTCGATGGGTTCTGCCATGCCCTCCAGCTTCTTTTCCACCTGCTCTGCAATGGCGGGCAGATCGATGCTGGTGCGGCCGCAGGTGGGGCAGGCCACCAAAGTAGGCCCGTATTCCTTCAGCCCCAGTGCCTTCAGTATCTCATTGGCCACCTTCACTTCCACCACCGGGTCCCCGGTGAGGGAAATGCGGAAGGTGTCGCCGATCCCCTCAGCCAAAAGGGCCCCAATGCCCACAGCTGACTTGATGATGCCCGTATTGGGGGTGCCAGCCTCGGTGATGCCCAGATGCAGGGGATAATCCACCTTCTCGCTCATGAGCCGGTAGGCCGCCAGGGTCATGGGCACATCATGGGCCTTCAGGGAGATCTTCATATCGTAGAAGCCCTGCTCCTCCAGGATGCGCACATGCTGCAGGGCGGACTCCACCAAGCCTTCAGGCGTGACCTTGTCTCCGTATTTGGCCAGGATCTTCTTGTCCAGGGAACCGGCATTGACCCCGATGCGGATGGGGATGCCGTGGGCCTTGGCCTCCTGCACCACGGCCCTGACCTTTTCCTCCCCGCCGATGTTGCCGGGGTTCAGGCGCAGGCCGGAAATTCCCTGCCTGATGGCCTCCAAGGCCAGCTTGTAGTCAAAGTGGATATCCGCCACCAGGGGCACCTGCACCTCTTTGATGATATTGCCCAGATTAGCGGCGGCTTCCATATCAGGCACCGCCAGGCGCACGATATCGCAGCCTGCAGCCGTCAGGGCCTTGATTTGCTGCACAGTGCTTTCCGTGTCCGCCGTCTTGGTATTGGTCATGGACTGGACAGAGATGGGAGCGCCGCCGCCGATGGCCACGCTGCCTATATGTATCTGTCTGGTTTTCTTTCTTTCAAACACCATCTTAGCCTCCCACGAATACCCGCATGATGTCATTGGCCGTAGCAAAGAGCATCAGGAGAATCAAGAGCCCCACGCCCACGCTCTGCATATAGTAGAGCGCCTTGGGAGAAAGGGGCTTGCCTCTCACTGCCTCGATGCAAAGTGTGATGAAGTGGCCGCCATCCAGAGCCGGAATGGGGAAAAGGTTCACCAATCCCAGGTTGATGCTCAAAAAGGCCGTGAAATTAAGCAGGGGCACAATGCCCATCTGGGCCACTTCTCCAGCCATCTGAGCCACGCCGATGGGACCTGCCAGGTCTTTGCCGGAAAGCTCCAGCAGGAGCCTGTAGAGGGCATCCACCATCATGTACATGAGGTAGCCCGTCTTCTGCACTGCCATGGTCACGGAATCAACGAAACCTACGTCCTTGTGCTCAAGGGCGCTCATAACCCCCACTACATTCCGCTTGGAACTGGCATCATAGGTGGGTGCAACGGAAACCTGCAGTTCCTCGCCTCCCCGCTGCACAGTCAGGTAGAGAGGCCTTCCCTCCTCACTGGCCTGAACAGCCTCGGTGAATTCAGTCCAGGTAGCAATGGCCTCGCCGTTTATGGAGAGCACCCTGTCCCCGTCCTTCAGTCCCGCCTCATAAGCAGGCTTGTCCGCCAGCACCGTGCCCAGGATGGGCTCCGGGTTCGGCGTGGAAACGCCGGAGAAGAAGAAAATGCCGAAGAAAAGGAAGATAGGCAGCAGGAAGTTCATGAAGACACCTGCCAGGATGACTACCATCCTGTGGCCCACGGGGCGCTCACAATAGCCCCGCTCCCCCGCATCATTCTCCTCTGGGTTCATGCCAGCGATGTCGTTGAAGCCTCCCAAAGGCACAACGCGGATAGAATATACCGTTTCTCCCCTCTTGAAAGAGCAGAGCTTAGGCCCAAAGCCGATGGCAAATTCGTCCACCCGCATGCCCGCCAGCTTGGCCGTAATGAAATGGCCCAGCTCATGCACCAGCACCAGCAGGCCTAAAACGAAGATAGTGGCCGCTATAGTAATTAACATTGTTTCACCGTCCTTTGCCTTCCCCTTGAGGGGAAGGTGTCAGCCGCAAGGCTGACGGATGAGGTGGCCTCCTATGGAAACTCAACCCCAGCGAGACACCTCATCCACCGCTTCGCGGTCCCCCTTCCCCTCAAGGGGAAGGCAGGAATTAGTATTACTGCTTTTTCAAAAGCCCCTTTGCAAACTCCCTGGCCCAGCGGTCTTCCTCGAAGAGCTCTTCCAGCTCCGGCTCCAGGATGGTTTCCCGCTTCAGCATGGTTTCCTCAATGATGTCGTAGATATCCAGGAAGTAAATATCCCCGGCCAGGAAAGCCGCTACCGCCACTTCATTGGCAGCGTTGAAGACGCAGGGCATGGTGCCGCCGATCTTGCCGGCTTCGTAGGCAAATTTCAGCCCCTTGAAGGTCTCCATATCAGGCTCACTGAAGGTCAGGTCCTTCATCTGCCAGAAGTCCAAGCGGGGCCAGGAGGCGGGCTGCCTCTCGGGATAAGTCAGGGCGTACTGGATGGGCAGCCGCATATCCGTGCTGCCCAGCTGAGCCATCACCGCACCATCCACGAACTGCACCATGGAGTGGATGATACTCTGGGGATGCACCACTACCTGAATCTTATCGTAGTCCACATCGTAAAGCCATTTGGCCTCGATGACTTCCAGCCCCTTGTTCACCAGGCTGGCGGAATCCACCGTGATCTTCCTGCCCATATTCCAGGTGGGATGGGCCAGCACCTGATCTACCGTCGCATTGCCTATTTCCTCCCGCTTCTTGCCGCGGAAGGGACCGCCGGAGCAGGTGAGCAGGAGCTTCTCAATCTTGGAGCTCTGCTCCCCCTGCAGGCACTGGAAGAAAGCACAGTGCTCGCTGTCTACGGGCAGGAGGCGTACCCCCTGCTCCTTCACCTTGCGGGTCACCAGCTCGCCGGCTACTACCAGAGTTTCCTTGTTGGCCAGAGCAATGTCCTTTTTCGCTTCCAAAGCCTTCATGGTGGGTTCCAGGCCGGCAAAGCCCATCATAGAAGTGACCACCGTCTGCACATCATCGTAGGCAGCTGCGTCAACAAAGGCCTGACGACCGCCTGCCAGCTGGGTCCTGCCCTTGTATCTCTCCTTCAGCCTCTGATAGGCAGCTTCATCGGAAAGCACCGCCAGCTCAGGCTGGAATTCTTCTATCTGTTTTTCCAGCAATTCATCGCTGGCATTGGCTGCCAGCACGGACACATGGAAAAGCTCCGGATGCTCCCGCACCACATCCAGAGTCTGGGTGCCGATGGAACCGGTGGAGCCTAGTATGGCTATATTCTTCATGAAAGAATTCCTCCTTAGCGGCCGAGCAACTCGAAAAATTGGGCAAAGAAATACACCAGCGGCGCAGTGAAGAGCACGCTGTCAAAGCGGTCCCAAATGCCGCCGTGTCCCGGGATGATATTGCCGGAATCCTTGATGCCCGTATGGCGCTTGGCCACGGATTCCACCAAGTCCCCCAAAGTGCCGAAAATGGCAATCAGCACACCCAGTAGAGCCATGAGAGGCAGCGGCAGGCCGAAGAAGGCTCCCAAGGCCACAGTCATGGCGGTGGTACCAACTACTGCCCCCACAGCCCCCTCAATGGTCTTGTTGGGGCTGATGGCAGGGCAGAGCTTGTGTTTTCCGATGGCAGAGCCCACGAAATAGGCAAAGCTGTCGCTGGACCAGGTGCCAATAAACATGACCCAGACCAGAGCGCAGCCGGGCTCAAAGGCTCCCAGTGATGTCTCTATAGGCGGCAGACCTGCTCCCAGCCCCCGCAGGGAAACAAGATGAGCAAAGGGCAGCCCCAGGTACATGATGCCCGCCGCCGACAGGCCCGCCGCCGGGAAGCTGACCTTGCCGTGCAGGAGAACAGTTTCCAAAAAGATAGCCAGCACAGCCAGTGTTATGACGGCGCCCATAACCTCTGCCTTGCCAAGCCAGGCACAGCCCCAAAGACCTACCAGGCCCAGGGTGCCCACCAGGAAGGAAAGGTGCTCCCCCTTCTGCCTGAAGGCTCTCACATACTCCACCCAGGCCAGGATGGCCAGCAGCAGCGCAAACAGGGCAAAGAGCTGCCCTCCCGTCTGTATGACCAAAGCCGCCAAGGCAATGCCGATGACGCCGGTGATGATTCTAACTAACAAATGAACAGCTCCTTATTTCTTATTAAGTCCCCCGAAGCGGCGGTCCCGATGGGCAAAATCCGTCATGGCCGCCACAAAATCCGCCGGGGTGAACTCAGGCCAGTTCTTGTCCGTAAAATAAAACTCCGCATAGGCAGACTGCCACAGCAGGAAATTGCTGAGGCGCTGGTCGCCGCTGGTGCGGATCATGAGATCCACTGGCGGGTCCCCTGCCGTGTCCAGCAGGCTCTCCACCAGCTCAGCATCCACTTCCTCCTGCTTCAGGCTGCCGGCGGCTGCCTGGGCAGCCACCCTCTGCATGACCCGGAGCAGTTCGTCCTGGCCGCCGTAGTTGGCCGCCACATTGAAGTGGATGCCTGTATTGTTTGCCATGAGCCTTTCGGCATCGCTCATCTGACGCTGCAGGCTCTTGGGCATGCCTTCCTTTTTTCCCAGGAAACGGATGCGCACATTGTCATCATGCATTTCCTGCAGCTCTTTTTCCAGATACTCGGCAAAGAGCTTCATGAGGAAGTCCACTTCCGTTGTGGGGCGCTTCCAGTTCTCTGTAGAGAAAGCATACACCGTCAAAGCATCCAGCCCCAGGCCGATGGCGGTGCTGAGAATGCCCTTGAGGGTCTTGACCCCGGCCTTGTGGCCGGCAGTGCGGATAAGCCCCTGGCCCTTGGCCCAGCGGCCGTTGCCGTCCATGATCACCGCCACATGGCGGGGCAGCTTCTCCCATTCAATGGGAGCAAAAAGTGGGTCATCCCGCTTGGGGATTTCCTTGTAGGCATCTGCGCTGCCAAATATTTTTTTCCACATATATGTGAACCTCTTGGATTTAATCTCTAAATAGCATAAAGGCAGGCCCCTCTGAATGAGAAGGGCCTGCCCTGCAGGATTTCGTCCAGCTTCTCCTTAATCTTGACGATTATTCCGGAGCAGAGATGGCCGATACAGGGCAGCCTGCTGCGCAGGCGCCGCACTCGACGCACTTATCTGGATCGATCTCGTAATGAGCGCTGCCTTCGCTGATAGCCTCCACGGGGCAAGTAGCCGCGCAAGCGCCGCAGGAAATGCAGTCATCACCGATCTTGTATGCCATTATCTTACACCTCCTTATCTTGGTGACCCTGGACACTAGGTATTACCTTGGCCCCCAGTGTCACTTTGATGCCCTGCCCATGCTCTTGCACACGCAGGACGTACAGACGCTGCTCGTCTGTCTTGAAAAAATCACGCACGGGGCGTGTAATTTCCCGTTCATAAGGTACACCCGAATCCTGCAGGAGAGCTTCTGCCTCCTCCCAGGGCAGGGCGACAAGCGATTGGCAGTCCATCAGACTTCCATGACCTCTTTTTCCTTGGCAGCCCGGGCAGAATCCACCAGCTTGATGTACTTGTCCACCAGCTTCTGGACATCTTCCTGCCCCTTCTTGGACTCGTCCTCGGTGATTTCCTTGGCCTTCTCCAGCTTCTTGATAGCCTCGTTGCCATCGCGGCGCACATTGCGCATAGCCACCTTGGCCTCCTCGGCCTTCTTGTTCACCGTCTTGACGATTTCCTTGCGGCGTTCCTGGGTAGGCTGGGGAATGGACAGGCGGATGGCAGTGCCGTCAGAGTTGGGAGACAGGCCCAGGTCAGACTTCATGATAGCCACTTCGATGTCGTGGAGGATAGTCTTCTCCCAAGGCTGGATGACAATCATGTGAGGCTCGGGCACTGAGACCTTGGCCACCTGGTTCACAGGGGTAGGCGTGCCATAATACTCCACCATGACCTTGTCCAGCAGGGACGGAGTAGCGCGGCCTGCACGGAGGGTGCCGAACTCACGCTTCACAGCCTCCAGGGATTTCTTCATGCGTTCTTCTTCATTTGCCAGGATTTCTTTTACGGTAGCCATTACTCTTTCCCTCCTACGGTGGTGCCAATCTCCTCGCCCAAAGCCGCACGGGCGATGTTTTCATGGTCGTCGATGTTGAAGACCACCAGCTGGATCTTGTTGTCCATGCACAGGCTGGTAGCCGTGGAGTCCATCACAGCCAGACCCTGGTTCAGGATGTCGATATAAGCCAGATGGTCGTACTTCTTGGCGTCGGGGTTCTTGTTGGGGTCAGAATCGTAGATGCCGTCAGTGCCCTTCTTGGCCATGAGGATCACGTCTGCCTCTACCTCAGCAGCCCGCAGGGCAGCAGTAGTATCGGTAGAGAAGTAGGGATTGCCCGTACCTGCACCAAAGATGACCACACGGCCCTTTTCCATGTGACGGATGGCCTTGCGGCGGATATAAGGCTCTGCCACCTGGCGCATCTCGATGGCAGTCTGGACACGAGTGTCCACATCGATTTTCTCCAGAGCATCCTGCAGGGCCAAAGAGTTCATGACAGTAGCCAGCATGCCCATATAATCAGCAGAGGCACGGTCCATGCCCTTGGCGCTGCCGGAAAGGCCGCGCCAGATATTGCCGCCTCCTACCACGATAGCCACATCCACGCCATGGTCGCGGATGACCTTGATCTGCCTGGCAATATCCTCTACCACTTCAGGATTGATGCCAAAGCCCTGGTCACCAGCCAAGGACTCGCCGGACAATTTCAGAACCACACGTTTATATTTAGCTGTTTCCAAAGCAAACCCTCCATTTATCAAGTTTCACTATCTGCCATTATAACATAAATGTATAGCCTTTTTCCATAAAAAAATAAAGAGGACATCAGTTAAGATGTCCTCTCATAAAAGGGAAGCCCCTTCTTATTTCATCTGTGCAGCAACCTCTGCAGCGAAGTCCTCTTCCTTCTTCTCGATGCCCTCGCCCAGCTGGAAGCGGGTGAAAGCATTGACCTTCTCGCTGCCAAGCACGTCAGCAACGGTCTTGTCGGAATCCTTCACGAAAATCTGCTCGTTCAGGCAGACTTCCTTGTAGAACTTGTTGATGCGGCCCTCAACCATCTTGTCCACGATCTTCTCGGGCTTGCCCTCTTCCAGAGCCTGCTTGCGGAGCACTTCCTTCTCGTGCTCGAGGTCAGCAGCATCTACACCGCTGCGGTCGATAGCGGTGGGGTTGGCAGCTGCAATCTGCATAGCCACATCGTGAGCCAGCTCCTCGCTGCCGCCGGTGAGGTCAACCAGCACGCCAATCTTGCCGCCCATGTGGATGTAGGAAGCAACCTGGCCAGCGCTCTCATAGCGAGCGAAACGACGGAGGGAAATCTTCTCGCCGATGGTAGCAGTAGCCTCGATGAGCAGGTCGGAAACCTTCTTGCCCTCGATCTCGCTGTTGTTCAGAGCATCAACATCGCCGGAAGCAATCTTGGCCTCCACGATGTGCTTGGCAACCTTGGCCACCAGAGCCTTGAACTGGTCGTTGCCAGCAGCGAAGTCGGTCTCGCAGTTGATCTCAACTACGCAGCCGCTCTTGGCATCCTCGGAAACATAAGCACCGACAGCACCCTCTGCAGCCACGCGGCCAGCCTTCTTCTCAGCCTTGGCAATGCCCTTCTCGCGCAGGAAGTCGATGGCCTTTGCCATGTCGCCGCCTACCTCAGTCAGAGCCTTCTTGCAGTCCATCATGCCTGCGCCGGTGGTCTCGCGCAGTTCCTTTACCATAGCAGCAGTAATTGCCATTTATATTTCCTCCTAAAACCTTTTTATAAAATGTGCGTGAGTGAGGGGCACAGATACAGCATAAGCGGAACGTGTGGAATTTTACGATGAGTCTTAGCGAACACAAGCCGAAAGGCGCAGTGGGAGCATAGACTCGATCGTAAAATTCCAAGTGAAGCGTTGCTGTGTCTGTGACCCGAACGCCTTAGAATAAATAACGGGGCAAGGGATAACGATTCCCTTACCCCGTCTAGGTCATTTGTCAAATATCAAGCGATATTACTCAGCAGCCTGAGCCTCGCTAGCATCGGAGCCCTGACGGCCTTCCAGCACAGCGTCAGCCATCTTGGCAGTCAGCAGGCGCACGGCGCGGATAGCGTCGTCGTTGCCGGGGATGACATAATCGATCTCATCAGGATCGCAGTTGGTGTCAACGATAGCCACGATGGGGATGTTCAGCTTGCGAGCCTCAGCCACAGCTATGCGCTCCTTGCGGGGATCAACCACGAAGAGTGCGCCCGGCAGCTTGTTCATCTCTTTGATACCGCCGAGGTAAGTCTCCAGCTTGTTCATCTCATGACGAAGAACCTGGACTTCCTTCTTGGTGAGGACCTCAAAAGTGCCGTCCTCTTCCATAGCCTCCAGCTCCTTGAGGCGTGCAACACGCTTCTGGATGGTCTGGAAGTTGGTCATCATGCCGCCCAGCCAACGCTCGTTGACATAGAACTGGCCTGCACGCTCAGACTCCTCACGGATAGCTTCCTGAGCCTGCTTCTTCGTGCCCACGAAGAGCACGGACTTGCCTTCCTCTGCAACGCTGCGCAGGAAAGCATATGCCTCATCGATCTTCTTCACGGTCTTCTGGAGATCAACGATGTAGATACCGTTGCGCTCGGTGAAGATGTAGCGGGCCATTTTCGGGTTCCAGCGACGAGTCTGATGACCGAAGTGGACACCTGCCTCGAGAAGCTGTTTCATAGAAATAACTGACATAGTGGTGCACCTCCTGTTTTGTACTTCTGCTGCCCTCATCCTCCGCGTCACCACGCTTTTACGCGGCACAGTACGGCTATCGGGCCAGCATGTTTATTTTTACACCGTGGAAAAGTATATCATAAGCCCTGGAAACTTGGCAATATGTTTTTTAATTTTTTTCGCTACCTTTTATCAAGTTCCGGCCAGCCCGTCCTGGCCTCGTCATAAGCTTCCATATAGTGAGCCAGGTCATGCAGGAGCTTTTCCGGCTCCAGGGGCTTGGTCAGATGGCTGTTCATGCCGGCTGCCTTGGACTTCTCCGCATCCTCCCTGAAGGCATTGGCGGTCAGAGCCAGGATGGGCACTGCCCTGCTGTCCTTGCGGGGCATGGCACGTATGAGCTTGGCAGCCTGCAGCCCATCCATCACCGGCATGCGGATATCCATCAGGATAGCATCTATGCTGCCCAGATCCGAATCATTGAAAATCTCTATACCGATCTGCCCATTCTCTGCCAAGATCACCGCCATGCCCTCATCCTCCAGCAAGGTCTTGGCCAGTTCCTGATTGAGAGCATTATCCTCACAGAGCAGCACCCGCCGCCCCTCAAAGAAGTCTTTGGGAATGACCTCGTTCCCTCTGCCCGGCACAGGAGCCATCACCTGCTCCATATAGAACTCCACCTTGAACTCCGTGCCCTCGCCTACCCTGCTGGACACGTTTATGCTGCCCCCCAGCATATCCACCAGCTGCTTGGCAATAGCCAGCCCCAGTCCCGTCCCCTGCACAGGCAGCCTGTGCTCCTGGACAAAAGGCTCGAACATCTTGGGCAGGAAAGAATCCTCCATGCCTATGCCCGTATCCTTGATGCTGACACGGCACTTCCGCCGCCCCCCCTGCCTTTCAGGCAGGCATTCGGCAGCAAAAGTCACCGTCCCTCCCACATGGGTGAACTTGACTGCATTGGAAAGGAGATTCAGGAAAACCTTGTTGAGCTTCAGGGCATCCACTTTCACCGTCCCCATCTCAGCCAGGCTTCCCTTCGTCTCAAAATGCAACCCTTTATTTTCCGCCATGGAGCTGATGGTGGTGAGCAAGGCATCGAACATGTTCTCTGCCTCGACGATTTCCGGTTCCAGCCGCAGCTTGCCAGCGGAAATCCTGGAAAGCTCCAAAGTATCATCAATCAGGCTTTGGAGCAGCTCCGCAGACTTGAGTATCTTCTGCAGGTAATTCTGCACCTTCTCCATATTGTTGGAAGCCGCCGCCAGCCGGGCAAAGCCCAGGATGCCGTTCAGAGGCGTGCGCATATCATGGCTCACATTGGAAAGAAAGGCTGTCTTGGCCCGGTTTGCCATTTCCGTGCGCTTGAGGGAGGCCAGCAGCCTGTCATTCAGTTCCACGATCTTCTGCTGCTGGCGGTACTCCTCGGTGACATCCTCAAAGCTGCCCACCAGCCCCACGATCTCTCCATTTTCAATCAGGGGGCTCTTGCTGGCAACGATATCACGCATTTCCCCGTGGCTCAGGCATTTGCCGCGTACCCTGTGAGTTGAATGGCCTGTCTCCAGCACCCAAAGCTCATCATTCTTGTAGGGACCGTCCTCCTCATGCCAACCCATATCCTCATCGGTTTTGCCTATGATGACGGACTCACTGGGAAAACCGTAATACTCCAGAAACGCCTTATTCGCCCCCAGGAACCTGCGGTCCTTATCCTTCCAGAAAATGCCGATCTGGGTAGTCTCCAGTATCTTGTCCAAAAGCAGGTTCATGTGTTTCTGCTCTGCCCGGCGCCGCTCATTCTGCTCATGTTCCTGGGCCACATCCATGAGACTGCTGTAAAAAAGCCTGCCTCCTTCTGGCAGATTCACCTGCACAGTATGACAGATAACCCAAGCATAAGTGCCATCAGGTCGAAGCATACGGAAACTCAGTCGCCACTGCTCTTCCCCATTATCCAAAGCCCTTTGGGTAGCCTGTCTGATCCGCTGGGTATCCTCAGGGTGTGTCACCAAATCCAGCGACTGAGACAAATAATGGCAAGCTGCCTCTTCCTCCAGCCTGAGGAAATCACAAAGCCCCTTGGAAACCTTCAGGCACTGTCTGCCCTCGTCCTCCTCATATGAATAAATGAATATCGGCACCGGCAATGCCGCCATGTTCTCCCATTCCATTGCCATCGTCCATCCCACCTTGTTCTTCTGTCAATAACTATATTCAAAGTCCATTATTCCAAATACTTCCCGATAGGCAAAATATTTCTCTTACTAGTATTCTGCCTCAACTGCCAAAATGCCTGCCAGCGCAAAAGAAAAAACGCACCTGCCAGACGACAGATGCGGTATGTATACAGAATTAAAGCAATTTGGTCACCAGGACAATCAAGGGCAAAGCAATCAAGGTTCTTTCGATGAAGATGAGGAAGAGCCGTTTCATATCCAGCCCCACCTCGCTCTTGACGATGATGCTGCCCACCTCCGTGAGGTAAATGATCTGCACCAGCGAAAGGGCAGCCACCACAAAGCGTGTGGCATAAGGCAGGTCGGTACTGGTGATCAGGGCAGGGATGAACATGTCGATAAAGCCCACCAAAGTGGCAGGAGCAATCTGGAAGGCTCCCTCTACTCCCAAAAGCTGCATATACATGCCCATGGGATAGGCCAGCCAGTGGAAAATGCTCGTTTCATTCACCAGGATTGAACCAATGGTTCCCCAGGCGACCACCACAGGGATAAGGTCAAAGATTATGCCCAGAGTCATGGCCGTGGCCTGCTCGAATGCCTTCCTGAAACTGAATTCACCGGCCCGCTCCAATGCCGCCCTGAAAGCCCAGCGCAGCAGCGTGGCCTCTGGCGGCACTTCCTCCGCCAGGCGTTTCTCTCCCCGATAGTCATTTGGCACTGCAGCCAGCGGAAACAACCTGACCCCGATAACCGCCAAAAGAAGGCCAATCGCAGTGACGGAAGCATAGAGCAGCAGGAAGTGGTCAGCCACCTTCAGGGTCTCCGCCACCACCAGGCAGAAGGGAATGGACACCAGTGAGAAATTGGTCATGATGCAGGCCGCTTCCCGACGACTGTAGAAGCCCCCCTGATATTGCCCCGCCGTGATCAGCACGGCAGTATTGGAAGACGAAAGCCAGGAGGCAATGAGATCCACGGAAGCCCGGCCGGGCACATGGAACAGGGGCCGCACCAAAGGCTTCAGCAAGATGCCCACAAACTCCATGATTCCTGAGTCCGTCAGGAAGGGCAGGATGAAGCTCAAAGTCACTGCCAGGGCAATCAGGGTCTGGCCCAGCCCCATCATGCTGCCGCCTACGTCATCGCCGATAACCCACTCAGGCCCAAAGCCGAAAAACACGCCCAGGGCAATCACAGCCGCCGCCAGGCGGGTCAGGAGATAGACCTTGGAGACACAGGCAATTTCCCTGAGCAATTTATACCCGCCACGCTCTGATGGCTTCATAAAAAGCCCACCCAAGGCCAGCAGCGCCGCCGCCACAACCAGGCACACCAGCAGCCAGGGCGCATTCGCTCCAATCCACTTGTCCAGCGAATCCGTCAGCACGCTCAACGGGGTATTGAACCCCTCCCCGCCCCCCATGGGGCACAGGAACATGGCGAGGCCGAAAATGGAACAGCCAAAAAACTTCAGGCTGCTGCTCCGGCTATTCAGGCCGGAGGATGTCATCTCCTTCTCCATGCAAAAACTCCTCATCTTATTTGTTATGGTTTTCTTTTATTTTGTCATAGTGTATATAGACACCCTTCCCATGATAGGAGGAGACGATCATTTTGTCAAGGATTTTTTTGAATATTTATTGCCTGTCAATGAATATTTATCCAGACGACATCATAATTCCCAACTTTGTCATAATCGGCAATACATGATATAATCTCCCCTGGGAGGGATTGAATTTGACCAGGAAAAATTCTTCATATATAGAGAAATTAGCCGCTGATATTGCCAGGAAGGCCGTGCAGGATGCCGTCAGGACCATCACGGGCAAGTCCAAGGAAGTGGAAGCTGCGCCTCAGGCTGTCGAAGATGCAGGCTCAACCGCCTCTGCTGAAGCGAAGAATGCCTATATCTTCTTCAACTGTGATGCCGAAAAAGCTCCTGCTTCCATGAACATAAGGTTCAATGATGAAGCCTACATCGATTCTGTCTCCGGCAGGGAAGCCCTGCTGGCAAAAATCGAGACAGAACTGGCCGCTGGCAAAATCAAAGCCTCCGATATGGAAGCTATCAGAGACGCCATCCTGAACGGCACCCCCACTGATGCCAGCCCCCTGCTGGAGTATGGCTGCATAGAACTTTTGATAATGTCATGACTTCATATAAAAAGCGCCCCAAGCCGGGGCGTTTTTTATATGCCTTGCAAAGTCTGATCATTTATCTTCCCGCTCCGGCCAGCACCGGCGAAGGTACTCGCCCATGCGCTTCTCGGCACCATTCTCTGTAGGCCGGTAATAGCGGATGCCTGTCATTTCCCCAGGCAGGTATTGCTGCCTGGTGAAATGACCCGGGTAGTCGTGAGGATAGATATAGTCTATGCCATGACCCAGTTTGGCAGCACCCTTGTAGTGTGCATCCCTGAGATGCACAGGCACCTCGCCGCAATTTTTGCTGCGCACATCTGCCAAAGCACTGTCTATGCCCATGTAGGCAGCATTGCTCTTAGGAGCAGAGGCGATATAGGTCACGGCCTCGGCCAGGGGAATCCTGGCTTCCGGCATGCCCAGGAACTGCACAGCCTGGGCAGCGGAATTGGCCAGCACCAGGGCCATAGGGTCGGCATTGCCCACATCTTCAGCGGCACAGATAACCACCCGGCGGGCGATGAACTTCACATCCTCCCCTGCCGCCAGCATGCGGGCTAAGTAGTGCAGGGCCGCATCCGGATCGCTGCCCCTCATGCTCTTGATGAAGGCAGACACTATATCGTAGTGATTGTCACCTTTCTTGTCATAGCGCTGCACCCGCTCCCCCACAATCTGCTCCAGCAGTCCTACGGTGAGTTCTCCCCCCTCCGGCAGCATGGCGGCGGCATTTTCCAAGAGGTTCAGGCACATGCGGGCATCGCCGCCTCCCAATTCCGCCAGGGCCAGCAGGACTTCATCAGAGGCCTTCAAAGCCTGCTCTCCCAGCCCTCTTTCCCTGTCCGTGAGCGCACGACGAAGGATATCTTTCAGATGGCCTCCCTCCAGGGCCTGCAGGCGCACGATGCGCACCCTGGAAAGCAGGGCATGGTTCACCTCGAAAAAAGGATTTTCCGTGGTAGCGCCAATGAGCACCAGCCGTCCGTCCTCCACATAGGGCAGCAGCACATCCTGCTGGCTCTTGTTGAAGCGGTGTATCTCATCGATGAAGATGATGGTTCTCTTACTGTAATATTTTCTCTGCTCTTCCGCCTCTTTGACAATGGCACGTATGTCCTGTATCCCCGCCGCCACGGCATTCAGGCGATGGAAGCTGCTGCCTGTGAGGCTGGCTATCATTTGGGCCAGGGTGGTCTTGCCTGTGCCGGGAGGACCGTAGAGAATCAGGGAGGGAATCTGGTCCTTCTCAATCATCTGCCGCAGGAAGCGGCCCTTGCCCACTGCTTCCTCCTGGCCCACCAGCTCATCAAAATTCCTGGGCCGCATGCGCTGAGCCAGAGGCTCAAAACTCCTGGCCTCTCCCCCCGACATGGCTGCCGCAGAAAACAAGTCCATATTTTCCATGCCTGCCTCCTTATGACAGAAAAAGGGGCCTAATGCCCCTTTATTCTACAACTTAATGCCTGCCCATCTTGGAACGTCCTCCAAGGTTGGTAACGGTCTTGCCGGGCTTTGCCCTGCGGCTGCGGCCGTTGCGTCCCTTGTGGGAAGCCCCCTTGCGGTTGGCGTATTTAGAAAGAGGCTTTTTCTTCGGCTGCTGTGCCTCTCTCTGTTCCTTGATTTCCTTGAGGATCTTCTCCTGCTTTTCCTTATGGCTGCTGCGCTCTGAACGCTGCTTCCTGATGCGCTCCTTGATGCCTGTCTCGATGCGGCGCAGGAGCTCATACTGACGGGCATTCACGAAGGTAATGGCCTTGCCCTGCTGGCCTGCACGGCCCGTGCGGCCAATGCGGTGAATGTAGCTTTCCGTATCATGGGGAATATCGTAGCTCACCACATGGGTGACACCCTCGATATCCAGCCCCCGGGCAGCGATATCCGTGGCGCAAAGAATCTGCAGCTCTGCCTTGCGGAAACGCTTCAGCACCAGCGTGCGCTGCACCTGGGACAGGTCGCCATGGAGCTCATCCACCAGATAGCCCCGGGCTGCCAGAGCCATGGTCAGCTGATGGGCGCGGGCCTTGGTATGGCAGAAAACCATCATGAGGTAAGGCTGCTCCCCGTTGATGATCTCGCAGAGCTTGTCCACCTTGGTATCCTCGGTGGTGTCTATGATGACCTGCTCGATGGTCTCCAGCGTCACCTGCCCGCTCCTGATCTCTATGCGCTCAGGCGCCTTCATGTACTGGGCTGCCAGAGCCTTCACCCTGTCGGGCATGGTGGCGGAAAACAGCATGAACTGACGGTCGGAAGCAGAAGCCCTCAGCAGCACCTCCACATCCTCGATGAAGCCCAGCTTCATCATCTCGTCCGCCTCATCCAGCACCACCTTGTTCACCTTGGAAATATCGATGGTGCCGCGGCGCAGATGGTCCAGCAGGCGCCCCGGGGTGCCGATGATGATCTGCGGATGGCGCCTGAGTTTCTGCTTCTGCCGCTCAATGTCCTGCCCGCCGTAAATCACCAGGGAGGAAATGCCGGCTGCCTCTCCAAGGAGGCCAGCCACCTTGGCAATCTGTATAGCCAGCTCCCTGGTGGGAGTGACAATCAAAGCCTGGGCCACTTCAGCCTGGGGCTTGATCTTTTCCATGATGGGCAAGAGAAAGGCCAGCGTCTTGCCCGTACCGGTCTGAGCCTTCACAATGCAGTCCCTGCCAGCCCGCACCACGGGAATGGCCCGCTCCTGCACAGGCGTAGCTTCCTTGATGCCCTGATAGCGCAGAGTCTCACAGATACTCTGGGATATGCCCAAATCTTTGAATTCCATTACGAAGAAAGCACCTCCGTACCTGTTTCCGTCACCAGGATCGTCTTTTCCCACTGGGCAGAGAGCTTGTGGTCCTTGGTGCGCACTGTCCAGCCATCGCCCTGGTCCACCACCACATGGTAGCTGCCCTCATTGATCATGGGCTCCACCGTCAACGTCATGCCCGGCACCAGCAGCATGCCCGTGCCTACCTGGCCCACATGGGGAACGAAGGGCTCCAGATGGAAGTCCTTGCCTACCCCATGGCCCCCCAGGTCAGTCACTACAGAATAACCGTTCTTGTGGGCATGGGCGCCACAGGCAGCCCCCACATCTCCCAGGAAATGCCAGGGCTTCACAGCTGCGATGCCCAATTCCATGCACTCCTTGGTCACACGCACCAGGCGCTCTGCCTCAGGACTTACCTCGCCAATCATGACCATGCGGGAAGCATCCGCATAGTAGCCGTTCAGGGTAGTGGTGATGTCGATATTGGCAATATCCCCTTCCTTGAGAACGGTCTTCTTGGAAGGAATGCCGTGGCATACCACATCATTGATGGAAATGCAGATGCTCTTGGGGAAGCCCTCATAGTCCAGGCAGGAAGGATAGCCGCCGGCATCCATGATGTAGTCATGGACAGCCTTGTCTATCTCATAGGTGGAAACACCGGGCTTGGCCATGCTCACCGCCAGATCCAGGGCACCGTCATTGATCACGCCGGCAGCCCTGATGGCCTCAATATCTTCCTTATTGTTGATGATTTTCTTGGGCGGGCGCACCTGACCCTTGAAAAAATCAAATTTTATCTCGTCAAGACGCTCATCAAACGCCTCATGGCACTTCTTGTACTTCTTGCCGCTGCCACACCAGCAAAGGTCATTTCTTGACATGAATCTCAATATCTCCTTTATCATTGACACGACTCTCCCGCGTCCCATGCAATACAGTATCCTATATTATACCCCAGCTGCCGTGCTTTTGCCAATGAAAAAATCTCTCAATGCCCATAAAATTTTCAGCATTCCTTGACACCCATAAACAGTTGTTATATATTTGTCTTTATGTGAACAACACAAAGGAAATATATCAAAGGAGTGTCTTCATTGAAAGCACTGTTCAAGCGGCTGATTCTTGCCGCTATCCTGCTCCTGCTGCTGGCTGTACTGACAGGAGCATACCAAATGCACAAGCACGCAGGCGGCGTGCCGGTGCTGAACTATCATCAGATCAATGACCGTGATGAAAATTCCCTGACCATACATACTGACCAGTTCGAGGCCGAGATGAAGTATCTGGCGGATAACGGCTATCACGCCATCACCCCGGCAGAAATGCTGGAAGCCTGGGACGAAGGCAGGGAGCTGCCGGAGAAGCCCGTCATCATCACCTTCGATGACGGCTACGCCGACAACTACAAGAACGCCTATCCCATCCTGAAGAAGTATAACCTCAAAGGTACCATCTTCGTCATTTCTGACTACCTGGGGACCTACCCCAACTACCTCACCTGGGCCATGGCACAGGAAATGCACGACAGCGGCATCATCGATATCGAAAGCCACACCCTGTCCCATGCCCAGCTTGACCAGCTGCCCTCCCGGGCTGAACTGGACAAGCAGCTGAAGGAATCGAAGCAGGCCATCGACTGGCATCTGAAAAAGGATGTGCGCTTCATCGCCTACCCCTGCGGTGCCTTCAACGAGGAGATTGAGGAAAGCTCCCTGGCCGCCGGCTACAAGGGCGCCTTCACTGTCCACTACGGCCTGGCAGAACCTGACCAGAACCGGCTGCAGCTTGACCGTGTGCCGGTCTTCGGCAGCAACTCCCACACCCTGCTGCGCTTCAAGCTGCGCCTGAGCTGCGCTCCTATCTTTGCTCCTTTGGACGAACTGCAAAGGAACCTGCGCGCTGACGGGCATGAGTTCCTGGCACGCCTGCTGCTGGTGCCTTGACTTCATAAGCAAAAATCCCTGCAAGCTTTTACGCTTGCAGGGATTTTTGCTTGCCTTACTTCAGGGCAGCAATTCTTTTCAAGGTTTCAAGAATAAGGTTCACCTGAGGCTCCACGGTAGCCAGTTCCAGTCTCTCCTTGGGGCTGTGGATATCCATGGTGGTGACGCCAATGGACACCATGTCCAGCTCGGGATTCTTGCGGAAATGCCAGCCGCACTCAAGACCGGCATGGATGGTTTCCACCTTCATGGGCTGGCCATTCTGCGCTTCAAAGGTCTCAGCCATGATCTTGGCCAGACGGCTGTCCTTGTTCTCTTTCCAGCCAGGGGACTGGGTGCCGATATGAGCAGTGAAGCCCGTAAGCTCTGCCATCTGCTGAGCCAGATGACGGAACTCGTCCAGCTTCTGATCCACGGCAGAACGGGGGAAATACTGAATGGCTGCTTCCTCGCCGTCCATTTCCACTACGCCCAGGTTGGCAGAGGTTTCCACCAACCCTGGAATGACAGTGGACATAGCAAAGACACCCGTGTGAAGGGTAGTGAGCAGGGTCAGCAGGCGCTTGGCATCCCCTGCGGTCAGCACCTCACCAGGGAGTTCTGCCTTGACTGCCTGGATCTTCCCCTGGAGATCGACGGAGCCGTAAATCCTCCCGAAGCGTTCCTCTTCTGCAGAGAGAACCTCCCTGATATCTTTTTCCGGCAAATCCGTAACCACTACTGCCACAGCACTGTCAGGGATGGCGTTGCGGGCCTTGCCTCCCCTGAAGTCTGCTACTTCCACCAGACCCTTATCCTGCAGCGCCTGCAGCGCCAGGGCCAGGGTGCGGATGGCATTGCCCCGGCCGTCGCCGATGCGCTCGCCAGAGTGGCCGCCGAGAAGCCCACTGACGGTGATCTTCCAGGCAGTCTTCCCCTGAGGCGCTGCCTTTTTCAATTTCCGGGAGAAATCAAGATTCACGCTGCCAGCGCTGCCCACGGTGAGCTCATCCCAGTTTTCCGAATCGCAGTTGATGAGGAAGCTGGCATCCTTCAGATATTTTTCCTCCAGATTGATGGCACCTGTCATGCCTCTCTCCTCATCCACGGTAATGATAAGGCGCAGGGGGCCATGGTCCTTGGCATTTTTCAGCACGTAGATGCCCTCTGCCACCCCGATGCCATCATCTGCTCCCAGGCTGGTGCCCTCGGCAGAAAGATATTTGTCATCGCGTACAAGCTTGATGGGATCCTTCTGGGGGTCAAAGCTGTAGCCTTCTTCTGCTACGCAGACCATATCCATGTGCCCCTGCAGGATGGTGAGAGGGGCTTTTTCAAAACCGGGAGATGCGGGGGCATCAGCAATGATGTTGTTCACCTTATCCTGATGAACGGAAAAGCCTGCCTCCGTGAGGTATTTTTTCAAGAAGTCGCTGACTGCCTGCTCGTGGCCCGACTGGCGGGGAATAGCAGCCAGCTGCTTGAACTCATCAAGCACACTTTCAAGGATTTCATTTTTCTTAGCCATTTTGAAACCTCCAAAAAACAATATAAAAACAGGCAGCCTGCATGAGACTGCCTGACCAAAACCAAATCAAAGAATCAATAGGGCAGCGCTACGGACATGGCTTCGTCCACATCCACGCCCTCGGGGACGTACAGCACGATCTGCTCTGAAATGCGCTTGGCACAGCCGTCCAGCACATAGCAGACACCGTTGACAAAATCGCAGATACGGCGCTGCTCCTCTGCCTCAATGCGCTCGTAGTTCACCACAGCAGCCTTGCCAGCCTTCAGGTCATCGGCAATGGCGGTAACCTGGTCGAAATTGGTCGGCGCATAAATGCGCACCTTGAGGCTGGGGGTCTTGGTGGTGTGCACCGTAAGCTTGGGACGCTCCTCATGGCTGCGGGCGGCAGCCTTCTCATAACGGCTCATCCTGCCTGCACTTTCCTCACTGTAGGCGGGGGCACCGTTCACCACCTTGCGGGCACTCTGCTGCAAAGGCTGCACCTTCTCCTCAGCCTTTGCCTGCACCTCTTCTTCTTCCTGTACCTCGTCCTCGACATAAGCCTCGGGAGGCATAAGGATGTTCACCAATCCGTCAAATTTCTTTTGTACGCTAGCCCATGCACTCATTGCCATCTCGTCCTTCCAACGTTTTTGTCACAGTATCCATATATGATTCCACATATTCTCTAATTCTAAGTCTAAGTTCACCCATAAACCTTTCTTCATGATACCATAGTTATTCGCAAAAAGCAAAAAAAATCCTGCTGGAAAATCAATTTCCCTCAGGATTTTTTCAGATTCACTTATCCAAGTTCTTACTTGCGTGCATTCTTGGCAGCGCGGCCGCGGATGGTGCGGTCAAGGATAGCCTTGCGCAGGCGCACGTGCTCAGGAGTGACCTCCACCAGCTCGTCCTTGTTGATGTACTCCAGTGCCTGCTCCAGAGAAAGGATGCGGGGCGGCACCAGGCGGATGGCCTCATCGGAAGAGGAAGTACGCATGTTGGAAACGTTCTTCTTCTTGCAGGGGTTGATGTCGATATCCATCTCGCGGGAGTTCTCGCCCACAATCATGCCCTCGTAGACATTCTCGCCCGGAGAGATGAACATGGTGCCACGATCCTGCAGGGTGTAAATGCCGTAGCCGGTAGTCTCGCCCTGCTCGAAAGCCACCAAAGAACCGCGGGTACGACCCGGGATATCCCCCTTGTAAGGCGCATAGCCGTGGAAGATGTGGTTCATGATGCCGTTGCCCTTGGTGCTGGAGAGCAGCTCGGAACGGAAACCGATGAGGCCGCGGGCCGGAATGGTGAACTCAAGGCGCATGTAGCCTGCCGTCTCGGTCATGTTGGACAGCTCAGCCTTGCGGGTGCCCAGAGCTTCCATGACAGTGCCCATGTACTCCTGGGGAACCTCTACGGTGAGGTTCTCGATAGGCTCGCAGAGCTGGCCGTTGATGGTCTTATACACAACCTCCGGCTTGCCTACCTGCAGCTCGTAACCCTCACGGCGCATCTGCTCGATGAGGATGGAGAGATGGAGCTCGCCACGACCGGAAACCTTGAATACATCAGCGGAGTCAGTCTCCTCCACACGCATAGCCACGTTGGTCTCCACTTCCTTGAAGAGACGGTCACGCAGGTGGCGGGAGGTGACGAACTGGCCCTCGCGGCCGGCAAAGGGGCTGGTGTTGACGCCAAAGGTCATGGAAAGAGTGGGCTCATCGATGTTGATGGTGGGCAGAGCCTCGGGGTTCTCGGCGTCAGCCACAGTGTAGCCGATGCTCACATCGCCCAGGCCGGTGAGGGCCACAATCTCGCCCATGATAGCTTCATCAGTCTCCACGCGCTGGAGGCCCTGATAGGTGAAGACCTTGCCGATCTTGGCCTTGTACTCCTGATCGCCGTTGGTGATGACCACATTCTGGTTCACACGGGCCTTGCCGCGGATGATGCGGCCGATAGCCACGCGGCCCACGAAGGCATCAGCCTCAAGGGTGGTGATCATCATCTGCAGGGGAGCATCAGCGTTGCCCTGGGGGCAGGGAATCTCCTTGATGATGGTTTCCATCAAGGGCTCCAGATTGTCGTTGTCATCGTCCATGTTGTACTTGGCAATACCGTCACGGGCCGTAGCGTAAATGACAGGGAAATCCAGCTGCTCATCATCAGCATCCAGCTCCATGAAGAGCTCCAGCACTTCGTCATAGACATCGTCCACGCGCTGGTTGGGCTTGTCAATCTTGTTGATGACCACGATGGGCTTCAGGCCCTGCTCCAGAGCCTTGCGGAGCACGTACTTGGTCTGGGGCATGGGGCCCTCAAAGGCATCTACCAGCAGGAGCACGCCGTCCACCATGTTCAGGACACGCTCCACCTCGCCGCCAAAATCAGCATGGCCCGGGGTATCAACGATGTTGATCTTGATGTCGTTGTACATGACAGCCGTGTTCTTGGACAGGATGGTAATGCCGCGCTCACGCTCGATATCGCCAGAGTCCATGACGCGCTCCTCCACCTTCTCGTTGGAGCGGAAAACATGGCTCTGCTTCAGCATAGCGTCAACCAGGGTAGTCTTGCCGTGGTCGACGTGGGCGATGATGGCAATGTTCCTGAGTTTTTCATTCGTGCTCATTCTTGTTAATATGCCTCCTATAAAATAGCGGGTTGATCCCTCTCGTTTTCAACAATAAATACAATATTAGCTTATGCGGTTTTTCATGTCAATAACTATTTCACATATTATTGTGGATATGTTAGTATAGTAGTATTCTAATATGAAATCTTCAAGGAGGTATCCTTTTGCGCATTCTCATAGGCAATGATGACGGGGTTGAGGCACCGGGGCTGGAGGCGCTGGTGAAAGCCCTGTGCAAGGAGCATGAAGTGATCGTATCTGCCCCCCTGCACCAGCAGAGCGGCATGTCCCATGCCCTGACCATCGGTGATACCATGGAACTGGTAAGAAATGAGCGGCTTGCATCCCTTTATGGCATTGAGGCCTGGGGTGTGGGTGGCACTCCCGTGGATGGAATCAAGCTCTACGTTGAGGAGCTGGGCAAAGACAGGCAGATAGATGTGGTGCTCTCAGGCATCAACAACGGCGCAAACCTCGCCACGGATATACTTTACTCCGGCACCGTGGGAGCTGCCCGGGAGGGCTTTTTGCACGATATCCCCTCCTTTGCCGTTTCCCTTGATGTCCACAGCGAAATCACAGCTGATGAGGCTGCTGGCATCTTCAAGGCATATCTGGAAAAAACCATGGCTGGAATGACTCATCCCTTCCTTTACAATATCAACTTCCCCAAATCCTTCCGGGGACGCCAGCCGCAATTTCTCTTCAGCCGCCAGGGACGCCGTGATTACCTGAACGCCTTTATCAGGGAAGAGCGTGACGACCGGGTCTTCTACTCAGTGGCAGGAGAAATCTACGACACGGACAAGGGCGAAGCCACAGACATCTATGCTGCAGAACAGGGCTTCATCTCCGTCACTCCCCTGATTACTGATTTGACAAATTACCAGATACTGGACGAAAGACTTTCATTATAAGGGTCAGACATAAGGAAAAGGCTTGCCTCCTTTCTTTCAGGAAGCAAGCCTTTTCTCTATGCCATTTCACCCAAACAGGGAAACCTGGTCGCTTTCACTCATGCCTGCCAGGCACCCGTGGTCACGCAGGATTTCGATATTGGTCTTGGAAATGCCTGAACGGCGGCGCAGATTCTCTATGGAAGTAAAGACGCCGTTCTTCCTGGCCTCCACAATGCCCTGAGCTGCCTTGGTCCCCATGCCTGCCAAAGAAGCCAGAGGAGGCAGCAGGGAATCACCCTCGATGATGAACTTTTCCGCATCGCTGCGGTAGATGTCCACCAGCTGGCAGTCAAAGCCCCGGAGATAAAGTTCCCAGGCCAGCTGCAGCACAATCAGGGTGGCGTTCTGCTTGGCATCAAGCTTCTGCTCTTTGGAGATTGCCTCCAGTTCATCGATTTGCTGCTTCACAAAGTCCTTGCCCCGGGACACCACGTTGGCATCAAACTCGTCTGCGCGAATGGAGAAATACGCTGCATAGTAAGCCAGGGGATAGTGCACCTTGCAGAAAGCTATGCGGTAAGCCATCATGACGTAAGCCGTAGCATGGGCACGGGGGAAAAGGTACTTGATTTTCTGGCAGGATTCGATATACCACTCGGGTATGCCACCTGCCCTGAGTTTTTCCACCACATCCTCTGCTATCCCCTTCCCCTTGCGCACCTTCTCCATGGTCTTGAAGGAAAGCAGGGGCTCGATGCCATTGTGAATCAGGTACATCATGATATCGTCACGGGCCGAGATGGCGTTTTTCAGCGTGCACTGGCCGCTGCGTATGAGGTCCTGGGCATTGCCAAGCCACACGTCCGTACCGTGGGAGAAACCGGAGATGCGCACCAGGTCTGAGAAGCAGTCCGGATGGGTATCATCTATCATCTGCCGGGTAAAGGGAGTGCGGAACTCGGGAATGCCGAAGGTGCCGGAGGTGGCCCCAAGCTCCTCCGGGGTAAGCCCCAGGGCATCCGTGCAATTGAAGAGTGACATGGTGGCCGGGTCATCGAAGGGTATGGTCTTGGGGTCCCGGTTGGTGAGATCCTCCAACATCTTTATCACCGTGGGATCATCGTGTCCCAGTATATCCAGCTTGACCAGACGGCTGCTGATGGAGTGATAGTCGAAGTGGGTGGTGATGATGCCGCAGTTCATATCATTGGCAGGGTGCTGGATGGGGGTAAAGAAATGCACGTCCATATTGCGGGGCACAACCATGATGCCTGCCGGGTGCTGCCCGGTGGTGCTCTTGACACCCATGCAGCCCTTGGCCATGCGGTCAATATAGGCGATGTGACGTCTCTCCCCCTTTTCCTCGAAGAACTTCTTCACATAGCCGAAGGCGGTCTTGTCCGCCACAGTCTGGATAGAGCCTGCCTTGTAGACATTGTCCTTGCCGAAGAGGATTTCCGTGTACTTATGGGCCACAGGCTGATAGACGCCGGAGAAGTTCAGGTCGATATCAGGCACCTTGTCCCCGTCAAACCCCAGGAACACCGCAAAGGGAATATCATGGCCGTCCTTCAGGAGCCTGGTGCCGCAGACAGGACACTCCTTGTCAGGCAGGTCGTAACCGCAGCCTACGGAGCCGTCATTGATGAAGTGGCTGTACTGGCAGTGGGGGCAGCGGTAGTGCGGCGGCAGAGGATTGACCTCCGTGATGCCCGTCATGGTGGCTATGAAGGAAGAACCCACAGAGCCACGGGAGCCTACCAGATAGCCGTCATCATTCGACTTCTTTACCAGCCGCTGGGCAATGAGATACAGCACGGAGAAGCCGTGGCCGATGATGGGCTTGAGCTCCTGCTGCAATCTTGCTTCCACGATTTCTGGCAAATTATCCCCATACATGTATTTGGCCTTGTTGTAGGACATGGAGCGGATTTCTTCGTCCGCCCCCGGAATCATGGGAGAATAGAGGTCATCGGGGATAGGCTTGAACTTCTCTATCATCTCGCTGATCTTCCGGGGATTCTCCACCACCGCCGCATAAGCCTCTTCTTCTCCCAGATAGGAGAACTCTGCCAGCATTTCTTCCGTAGTGCGCAGGTAAAGGGGCGGCTGCATCTCCGCATCATCAAAGCCCTTGCCCTTCATGAGGATGGCACGGTAAATAGAATCATCAGGATTCAGGAAATGCACGTCGCAGGTGGCCACCAGCAGCTTGCCGGCCTTTTTCGCCAGTTCTGCCACCTTGAGATTGATTTTCCTCAGGTCATCATCGGTATTCACATTGGCAAATTCGTCTTTGCGCTTCAGGAAGTCATTATTGTGGATGGGCTGGATTTCCAGATAATCGTAGAACTCCACGATTTCCATGAGCTCATCATCATTGTTGCCCGCCACAATGGCCCGGATCAGCTCCCCCGCCTCGCAGGCAGAGCCGATGAGCAGCCCCTGCCGGTATTCCTGGATGATGGACTTGGGCAGCCTGGGCTGACGATGGAAATATTTGAGATGGGACAGGGAAACCAGCTGATAGAGGTTGCGCAGGCCATTGGGGTCTTTGGCCAAAAGGATAATATGGTTGGCCCGCTTCTGCTCGAAGTCATCACCTACCAGATAGCCTTCCATGCCGTAGATGACCTTGATGTCCAGCTTGTTTTCCTTCACGGTCTTGGCGGCATCAGGAAAAGCCTGCACCACGCCGTGGTCAGTAACGGCAATGGCAGGCCAGCCCCAGGAGGCAGCGGTCTTGATGAGATCCTTAACGGACACCACGGCATCCATGCTGCTCATGGTAGTATGGGCATGAAGCTCCACCCGCTTCACCTCGGCATGATCCTCACGCTTGGCCTTGTCCTTCTTCGCCAGGCTGTCCACGAAAAGGGCATACTCATTCATGTAGGTATCAAAGCGGACAGAGCCCCGGACACGCACCTCCATGCCCTCTTTCAGGGAAGCTGCAATCTGCTCGAAGTCCTCCTCCTCGCTGTTGCCCTTTTTGGGCTTGAAGAACTTCTTGCAGCTGATGCCGTTGGTGTTATCTGCCAGGGCAAAGGTCAGCATCTTGGTGCCGGTCTTGAATTCCATGGTCTTGAGAGACAGCAGCGTACCTTCCAGGATGACGTTCTTGGATTCGCCCTCCAGCTCGGCAATGGGCATGGACTCGCCCATGACACCACGGCCAAAGATGAGCTTGCCCGCCCCCTGTATGACCACAGGCTTCTGCTGCCCAGCCCTGGGTGCAGGTTTCTTGGCAGCTTCCTTCTTCTCCTGGGGCTTGGCAGCACTGGCCTCAGATGCCTTGACAGGCTGGCTGTAGTTTGTGGCACTCTCATGCACAGCAGACTCCTGCCGCTCATTTCTCACCGCCTGCACATAGTCAGGGGTATTGAAGGCGCAGTCCACCTCTATATCCGGCAGCACCTCGTCGCTGGCATTGCAGATGACATGGCAGGAGAAGCCCAGCAGCTTCTTGATGGCCTTGCCCATCATCTGGGTTACCGCATGGGCCCGCATGATTTCCCCTGCCAGCTCACCGGGTACGTCCAGCACCACCTGGCTGCCGTCCACACTGTGTTTGGAGCGCTTCAGGAGCTGGAATACCGTGGCATTGCCATCGGCAGACATATTGATGAGCTTCCCCCAGACCTTGTTCAGCTCATCTTCCAGGTTTACCACATCCTGGTAGAAGATCACTTCCCCCAACTGGCACTTTTGAGCGATATGGGCCGAAGCGTCTGCCAGAAGGCCTTCAGGTATCAGGCTCTGGGAAATCATGGCAATCTCCCAGCTGGATCCCTGCACCTCTACATGCTGTATGGCACTGTTCTTGAAGAGCTCCTTCTGCTCAGGCTCCAGCCTCATTCCCTGGACCAATTCCCAAAGGAGATTCCCCTGCTTGGGCACAATCCGATACTTCTGCATGTGCTGCCTTCCTTTCCAAAAAAAACTGTGCCTCTATTTTATCTCACGTGCAGGGGGATAGCAACAAGTAAAATAAAAAGACTGCGCCCGGAAGGACGCAGCCCGAAAAAGGATTTCCTGAGGAAATCACACCATATCATGCTCAATCATGTATTCAGCTATCTGCAGGGCGTTGAGTGCAGCCCCCTTGCGGATCTGGTCACCGCAAACCCAGAAGTTCAAGCCATTTTCAACGGACTCGTCATAGCGCAGGCGGCCCACTTCCACATCGTTCTTGCCGGAAGTATCCAGGGGCATGGGATAGACCTGCTCAGCAGTATTGTCACGGAGGATCACGCCGGGGAACTTGTCGATGGCGGCCCTGGCAGCTTCCAAAGTTACCTTCTTGTCAAACTCTACCGTAATGGACTCGGCATGGCTACGGTAAACAGGAATGCGCACGGTGGTAGCCGTCACAGGCATGTTGGGCTCGTGGAGGATCTTGCGGGTCTCGTTGACCATCTTCATCTCTTCCTTGGTATAGCCATTCTCCAGGAACACATCCACCTGGGGAATGGCATTGAAGGCCAGCTGATAATGCTTGGGCAGCTTGCCCACGGGGAAAATCTTAGGCTCAACAGCCTCACCTTTGGCCAGCTGCTGGGACTCGATTTCCAGTTCCTCCATGCCTTCCTTGCCGGCACCGGAGGCTGCCTGATAAGTGGAGATGATCAGGCGCTTCACATGGCCGATATCATGAAGGGGCTTCAGGGCCATCAGAAGGATAGCGGTGGTGCAGTTGGGGTTGGCAATGATGCCCTTGTGCTTGGCAATATCCTCAGGGTTCACCTCGGGCACTACCAAAGGCACCTCAGGATCCATGCGGAAGGCGCTGGAATTGTCAATAACCACAGCACCAGCCTTGACAGCAGCAGGCGCAAATTCCTGGCTGGCAGCACCGCCGGCAAAGAGAGCAATATCCACACCCTTGAAGGAGTCAGCCGTGGTTTCTTCCACGGTGTAATCCTTGCCCATGAAGTTTATCACCTTGCCCGCAGAACGCTTGGAAGCCAGCATCTTCAGCTCTGCAAAAGGAAAATTGCGTTCTTCAATGAGATTCAGGAATTCCTTGCCAACAGCGCCGGTTGCGCCCAAGATTGCTACATTATACTTTTTCATGCGGTGATCCTCCCCTAAACGATGAATACACTTCCCTGACAAATACTGCTTTTTTGCTTAGAGCAATTTATCCAGCCCTATGGTAAGCCCCTTGAGGCTCCTGACTTTCTTGGCAGCCAGTGCCACCCCGGGCATGAAAGACTCGCGGCTGGTGGTATCGTGGCGAAGAGTCAGGGTCTGGCCCAGTCCGCCAAAGATGACCTCCTGGCTGGCGATATAGCCCGGCAGGCGCACACTGTGGATGTGCATGCCCTCCTGGTCAGCACCTCTGGCCCCCTCATAGCCTTCCTTTTCCTTCTCATCAGGATTGCCCTGCACATGAGCCTTCCTGACTTCGGCAATCATATTGGCCGTCTGCACAGCCGTGCCGGAAGGAGCATCAAGCTTCTTGTCATGATGCAGCTCGATGATCTCCACCTCCGGCATATACTTGGCAGCCTGGGCGGAGAGAACCATCAGCAGCACTGCACCGATGGCAAAGTTGGGAGCGATAAAGGCAGGCGTGTTCTCTTTTTCCGCTGCCTGCCTGATTTCCTCCTGCTGTTCCTTGCTGAGCCCCGTGGTGCCCACCACAGGAGACACATGATGCTTCAAAGCCGTCATCACATTGCCATACACCACATCAGGACGGGTGAAATCAATCATCACCTCAGCCCCGGAATCCTCCAGAGCCTTATCCAGATTGTCGCTGACAGCCACACCGCATTTCCCGGCGCCAACCACTGCGCCCACATCTTCCTGGGCCTTGATGTCAACAGCCGCGACAAGTTCCATTTCCTCATCGGCCAGCACGGTCTTGACTACCATCTGCCCCATGCGCCCACAGGCGCCATTTACCAATACTTTAAGCAAAATTAACCGCCTCCACCTGAATATTTCTGGAAGTATTGTATACTATGTCCACGCTCCGTGTCAAGTTGTTTATATTTGTATAAATACTTGCTACAACTTTTTCTTTCTATAGGAAAACACCTCGACAGCCCTGGCTGGTGAGTAGTACACTATTCAGGAAGCTCATCTGGCAATTTGGGCCACAGTGGCAGCAGTAGCTGAAACCAGATCATCTGGTTTCAGGATAATCTGCTCTCCCCGCTTGCCGGCGCTGATAGCTATAGTTTCCTGAGCCCGGGCCCTCGCATCAAGGTAAACAGGGTATTCCTTCTTGGCCCCCAAAGGAGAACAGCCGCCTCGGATATAGCCGGTAAGGGCAAAAACCTCCTTCAGATGCACCATCTCTACCCGCTTATTGCCAGAGGCTGCTGCCAGAGCTTTCAGGTCAAGTTCCAGATCTCCCTGTATGACGGCCATGACAATCCCATGCTTGTCTCCCCTGGCCACCAGGGTCTTATAGACCCGCTCAATGGGCATGCCCACAGAAGCTGCCACGTGAACAGCAGAGAGGTCTGACTCGTCTACCTCGTATTCCTTCAGTTCATAGTCAATGCCCAACCTGTCCAGGATACGGGCAGCGTTGGTCTTTTGCTGTTTTTTCTTTGCCATTTTGTCACCATGTCTTTCTAATCATATATTATCTGATATAATTATAGCACCATTGTTCAAATTTCGCCGTAAGCAAAGGAAACACTGAATTAATCAGTGTTTCCTTAAGTCTTCATATACTTTAAGGAGTGTTTTTTGTGCTGAAAATCGCCATGGCCCAGATGGAAGTCATCCCCGGACGTCCTGACCTGAACACCGGGAAAATCCTGCAGATGATGGAAGATGCCCGCCAGGAGGGCACCGACCTTGTGATATTCCCGGAAATGTCTGTCCCCGGCTACCTCCTGGGAGATACCTGGGAACAGAGTTCCTTTCTGGCCGACTGCGAAAGTTACGGAGAAGATATCATCGCCGCCACCAAAGACACGGAGCTTACGATCATCTTTGGCAATATCGCCGTGGACTGGAAAAAGAAGAACAACGACGGCCGGGTGCGGAAATACAATGCTCTCTTCATTGCCCAGGGCGGCAAGCTTGTCCAGCCTGACAGCATGCCCTACCCCTTTGTAATCAAGACCCTGATGCCCAACTACCGTGAGTTTGACGACACCCGCCATTTCTTCAGCCTCCAAAAGCTGGCCCGTGAGCTGGGCACCACCCCGGGCAAGCTGCTGTCTCCCATCAGCCTGAAGCTCAAGGGCAGGGATTACCAGATAGGCTGCCTGCTCTGTGAGGACGGCTGGAGCGACAATTACGAAATCACGCCGCTTTCAGAACTCACCAATGGCGAAAAGGTGGATTTCCTGGTCAATATCTCCGCCTCCCCCTACACCCTGGGCAAGAACCACCGCCGCAATGTAGTCTTCGGCAAGCAGGCGGAAGAAAACCAGGCCCCTCTTTTCTATGTGAACGCCATCGGCCTGCAGAACAACGGCAAGACCATCTATACCTTTGACGGAGCAAGCACCGCCTACAATGCCGCAGGCCAGGTAGTTGCCATGACTCCCGCATACAAAGAAAAACTCACGTTGCTGGATTTCGACCAGCTTGCAGCCATGCCTGTGCAGGAAGAAGAAAAACTCACGGAAATGGCCCAGATTCACCGCGCCCTGAAATACGGCGTCAGCCATTTCCTGCGCAACATCCGCATGGAAAAAGTCGTCATTGGCATTTCCGGCGGCATCGACTCTGCCGTGGCCGCCGCCCTCTACACGGAAATCCTGGGACCTGACAAGGTGCTGCTGGTGAATATGCCCAGCGTCTACAATTCCGAAACCACCAAGGGACTCTCTGCCCAGCTGGCAAATAATCTGGGGTGCCGCTACATGGTAGTCCCCATCCAGCATTCCGTGGATCATACCATAAAACAGCTGGAGGGCACCCCAATGACCTTCCTGCAGGAAGGCACGGAGACCAGCCTGAAAGTTTCCTCCTTCGTAGCCGAAAACATCCAGGCCCGTGACCGCAGCGCCAGAGTCCTGGCAGGAGCTGCAGCAGCTTTCGGGGCAGGCTTCACCTGCAATGCCAACAAGGCGGAGACCACCGTGGGCTACTCCACCCTCTACGGTGACCAGTCCGGCTTCCTGGCAGCTCTGGCCGACCTCTGGAAGCATCAGGTCTACGCTCTGGCTTATTACCTCAATGAGGAAGTCTTCCATAAGGAAGCCATCCCCCAGGGCATCATCGATATCGTGCCCAGTGCGGAGCTCTCCAGTGCCCAGAACGTAGACGAGGGCAAGGGTGATCCTATCAAGTACCCCTACCACGATTATCTCTTCCGCTCCTTCGTAGAACGCTGGCAGAAAGCTGCCCCGGAAGACATACTCACCTGGTACAGCGAAGGACGGCTGGAAGAAGAACTGGGCTGCGAAAAAGGACTGGTGGATAAATACTTCCCCACCCCGGCTGAGTTCATTGCCGACCTTGAACGCTGGTGGAACCTCTTCACCGGCATGGCTGTGGCCAAGCGCATACAGGCTCCCCCCATCCTGGCTGTGAGCCGCCGGGCCTATGGCTTTGACCACCGGGAAGCACAGAACGGACCTTACTATACCCGCAAATACAGGGAACTGAAAGCAAGGCTCTTGTCCTTATAACCCCCTCTCATACCAGCACATCCATCACATTCAGAACCGGCATGATGATTGCCATCACCAGAAACAACAGCAGCAACCCCATAACCAGAGTCAGCGCCGGCTCAACCAGAGCTATCATTCTCTCTGCTTCCTGACCAGCTTGTTCCTGGCAGAGGGCCGCTGACTCTGATAGCATTTCCTCCAAACGGCCTGCTTCCTCGCCTGCCGCAATGAGTTCCTGGACCTGCCAGGGAACGTACTGGCAAAGAGTCAGGGAGTCCATGAAAGTCTGTCCCTGCTCCACCTTCCGCCCTATCTTATCCAGGCAGTTCCTGAGGTATGAATTCTGCGGCACTGCCCTGACCATCTTCAAGGCTGCTGCCAGTTGTATGCCGCTTTTCAACAGCACGGCCAGCGTTCCCAAGATCTGCAGCCATTCCAAATGCACAATCAGCCTGCCCAAAGCAGGCAGAGACAGCAATGTCCTGTCAATCCGCAGCCGGCAGCGCTGTTCCTTAAGCATTGCTGCCACACCACAAACCAATGCCAGCATCAGTCCCAGGAGCAGTGCCTTCCCTTGCCAGCCACCCAGGAAATTCGCAGCTTCCAACATCAAAGCAGTAGACCAGGGCAATTCCCCCTGAAGGTTTTCCAGCAGATTCGCAAAGGTAGGCAGGACAAACACTGCCACAATGGATATTGAGATAACCATCATGGCAAGCAGGATAGCCGGATATACAAGAGCTGACTTCAGCTTTCCCCTGGCCTTGAGACTTTTCTTCAAGTACCATGACAGCTGCTGGAGTATCTCTCCCAAAGAACCGCTGGCTTCACCTGCTTTCACGCAGGCGCGCACTGTTTCCGAAAACACCTGCGGATAGCGGGCCATGGATTCCCACAGGCTCCTGCCAGCTGACACATCATGCTCCAATTGCTTCTTGAGTTTCTGATATGATTCCTGCTCCCCATATCTGCCCATGGCACAAAGTGCTTTAGGCAAAGGCAGGCCGGCTTGAAGCATAGAGGAAAGCTGGCTGAGGAAAAGGGCTTCCTCCTCCCTGCCCAAACTGGCAGAAATCCCAGGTATGCTGATGTCCTGCATCAGAAAAGCCGTCACTTTTTCCCACCAGGGACGCCGGGGCACCTCCTCTTCAAGCTGAACCACCCACAAGCCCTTGCTCCGTATCTGCATAGCCGCCGCATGGATATCTTTGGCAGTGACTTCTCCTGTAAAAAGCTCTGCATGATTATTTCTGGCACGATAATGAAATATCCCCACAATATTACCTTCCTCTTAGCAATGGTATCTTCTCCAAATCTCCTGGCTGATACGGCCATCCTGCAGCAGCTTATCCAGCGCCCTGTCTTTTGTCTGCATGCCCTGTTGCTGATGGCTGAGCATGACACTGCTCAACTGAGAATATTTGCCTTGCCTGATGATATTCCTGACCGCAGGATCTCTGAGCAAGACCTCGCTGGCATTCACCCTGCCGCCCCCGTTCCCCGGCAAGAGCTGCTGACTGACTATCCCTGCCAGCACTTCAGAGAACTCCGCCCTTACGATTTCCTGCTCCGCCAAAGAGAACAGCCCCTCCACCCTCAGGGCTGTTTCCTCCGCAGAGGGCGTATGCAGGGACGCAAGCACCAAAATGCCTGTTTCAGCCGCCATCATAGCTGTTTTCATGGTCAGGGCATCGCGAATCTCTCCCACCAATATCACATCTGGTGCTTCCCGCAGTGCACTTTTCAAAGCCTGCGAAAAATCCAGAAAATCTCTGCCCAGCTCACGTTGGCTGAAAAAGCATTTCCTGGGAGTGAAAACGTACTCTATGGGGTCTTCCAAGGTGACGATATGATACGATTTCTCCCGGTTCAGCTCCTCAATAAAGGCTGCAAGCGTTGTTGTTTTGCCGCTACCTGTCCTGCCAGTCACCAGAATCAGCCCATGGTCCACTTCCTTCAGCTTCTGCCAGGCCTTCGGCGCCCCCAACTCCGCCAGGCTCGGAATCCTCTCCGGCAGCAGGCGGATAGCCAGAGCGGGAAACCCCTGCTGGTAGTAAGCATTGACCCGGAACCGCCGCCCCGCATAGGTCCAGGAAAGGTCAATGTCCCTGTCCCTTGCCAGCCGTTCCCGCTGAGCCTCGCTTAAGATGACCGCACAAAAATCCGACATGAATCGCTCTGTCAGCGGGTCAGTATCCATGGAACTCAGTATCCCCTGGCACCGCATATACGGCCTCTGCCCCACTGTCATGTGTATATCTGAGGCTTCGTTTTCTATGACTCTGCCTATGAGTCCTTGCCAATCTGCATCACTACACATACACCATCACCTCTAAATTTCTAATGATGGTGTATTTTTTCTACATACACAGCTTAATACCTGCAAAAAAATAAGCACCTCCGCCGGAAGTGCTTTTCCTCCCCATCTATATAATCAATTTACTTTACATCGTAAACCAGATTGTTTATAATTGAGTTGAAAGGTGGTGTTTATCATGGCAACTGTACCTACTCAGATACGAATTGACCGTGATATCAAAGAACAAGCCAGTGCTCTTTTCTCTGGCCTGGGACTAGATATGTCCGGTGCCGTGAATATGTTTCTGCACCAGTGCGTCCTTCGTGGAGGCATTCCATTTTCCATCGAAATGCCCCGCTACAGGCAAAGTACCTTGGCTGCTATGGAAGAAGCACGACGCATCTCCCGTGACCCCAGCGTACCTAGCTATGACAGCATGGATGAATTGAAGAGGGCACTTGAAGAATGACCTACCACGTAAAATTTACCAGTGCCTACAAGAAGGGCTACAAACGAGCCAAGAAGCGTGGCTTAAACCTTCAGCTGCTTGATGACGTTGTCGAGGAACTCCGGCAGGGACATAAACTTGATGCCAAATACCGCGACCATGAACTCCATGGCGATTGGGCCGGTTTTCGTGAGTGCCATATCCAGCCGGATTGGCTTTTGATTTACCTGGTCGAGAACGATATCCTTACTCTGACCCTGGTAGAAACCGGAACCCACGCAGAACTATTCGATGAATAAGCTGTCCATTTAGGACGGCTTTTTTCTTTGGTAAATCTTCTCATGGCAACTGATGCAAAGAATCTGCAGGTTGCTCTCGTCATGGGTGCCCCCTTTTGCCAGTAACTTGATGTGATGCACCAGCCTGACCTTAGCGAACAGACTCACCGTCGACAACAGCATCACAAACATGGGAACAATTCTCGTTATTGCACCATGCGTTACGGATCTTGATTTTTCTATTGCAAAATAGCATCTGAAGCAGGAAACACCTTGCCCTCATAGAATGTTGAACCGTAGAAACATATATATGCAGAGGAGCGGTGAAAATGGCTAAATTCTACCCCACTATGGACCAGAACTTCCACGGCAGCGACGGTGAACAGATAGTTTATGAGGCACTGAGGCAGAACCTTCCCGACAGCTACACTGTCTTCCACTCCTTCGTATGGCTGGGCAATGAAAAACAGCGGAGAAGCGAAGGTGAGGCCGATTTTGTCATCCTGCACCCGACGCTCGGTATCCTTGCCATCGAAGTGAAGGCCGGCGGCATTGCTTACACGGAAGGGAACTGGATACAAATCAACCGGCATACAGGTGAAGAGAAAATTATTGACCCTCTGGGGCAGGCAGCGGAGAGCCAGCACCACATCATCAACCTGCTGCGCCAAAAGCTGCCGAACCTCTCCCCCCGCCCCATCGTAGGCCGAGCAGTCTGGTTCACCTCGGTGATTCTGGACAGGAAACTGCCTCTTCCCCCATCGGCCTCCCCGGCTATACTTCTGGATGAGACAGACCTAGACACCCCTGAAGAAGGACTAAAGAAAGTCTTTGACTTCTGGAAAGAAAACCTTGGGGCAGGCAAGACAGACCTTTCTGCTGCTCAATTCACCCAGGTAGTCGATACCCTTATGCCAAGTTTCCGTATAGCCCCCGCCATCAGCAGCATTATCAGGGAGAACCGTCAGCAATATGTGCGCATGACCGGCCAACAGTCCGCTATACTGGAATTTCTTGGAGAGCAACCTACCGCTTCAATCCACGGCCCAGCCGGGACAGGCAAGACACTTCTGGCCGTAGAAAAAGCCCGTATGCTCTCTGCTACGGGACAGAAAACCCTCTATCTCTGCTTCAACGAGTTTCTGCTGGAGTCCCTGCGAAAAGCATATCCAAACGATAAGTACATCACTTTCCACAACGTACGCACCCTCGGACAGGAGATTCTGGGTCGGGATGATATACCCATTGAGAAGATAGTGTCTACCTTTGAGAGCTATCTGGATGAGGAGTACGATGACAGCCTGTGGCCCTACCCCAACATTATCGTGGATGAAGCCCAGGATCTGAGCGATACCCTGCTGGAGCACCTGGCCTATCTCATGGAAATAAGCGGTGGCGTATTCTACACCTTCTACGACCGCAATCAGGCCATTATGAAGAAAGAGCCCTCCAAGTGGATTGACGAGCACGCCGACTGCCGCCTGGTACTTTATCGCAACTGCCGCAACACCTCAGAAATAGCCAAGCTCATCAGCGGCCTCGTGCCAGTGCGGGAGGAAAGCTATATCAACGACATCCATGGCACCATGCCAAAGTGCTCCATCTACAGGGATGGCAAGGACCTTCAGACCATTGCTGCCAACTTCGTCAAGGATATGCTGAAAAACGGTATCAAGGTTGAAGACATCGTAATCCTCAGCATCCACCGCACAGAAACCAATCCTCTTCACGAGATAATAACACTCGCCGGAATTCCAATTTCCGAGAAAAGGGAACCAGGCAAAATATGGTTCACCTCCATACGAAAATTCAAGGGGCTGGAAGCCCAGGCGGTGCTTATCGTGGATTTCAGGTTCAGCGAAGTTGACAGTGAACTGTCCAAACGTATTTTCTACGTCGGCTGCTCCAGAGCCAACGCCCATCTGCAGGTGGCGCTATACAAGGATACAGAGGAAATAAAAGATGCCGAGCTTATGAAAAAGCTCGGCATGCATAAAAGACTAACAAAGCGTTGAGGATATAAACACAAAACTTCTTTCAATAGCTAGAAATGAAATTTAGTGGCAAGTTATCATCCTTTAATTGCTATTGAATTGGAACACTGAAATTACTTTGTAAGGATCTTTTAAAAGCATAGAATCATTGCAATCTATGCTATCCAACTGTTCCAAGGTACGTCTACTATTTAAATACTCTATATAACTTGTCGCCGGATAATATAAGAATATTAACATTTGACGCATACTTTTCTCATACGATTCAAAAATATTAAGTATTGTCTTTTTAAATACAGTTAGTGAAAACGGTCTAAAAAAATAAAAACGATCAACTGTAACTGGAACTTTAAAATTAGCAGCGTCTTCTTGAACTATAGATACATTATCTGATATCACACTACTAGAAAGATTCTCATAAGCTTTAGACACAAGGGTAGGATTATACTCGATTCCAATAGTCTTACATTTTATTAAGTATGACAAAAAAAAACATACACGCCCTTTTCCGCAACCGTAATCTAAAAGAGTATTTCCAGATGTAATATATCCACTGTCAGCCAATCGTTTCAACACTTTATAATTTGTAGGTTCATAAGGAGCATCCCCATGCATATAAGGAATTTTCTCCTTCCCAGTTGTTTGAATAGAAAGGATTTTATCCCAACATTCCCCTTCTCTATACACTTTAGAATCTATTATTCCATTATTCTTGACCATAGACCCCAACCTTAACATTATCATTCTCAGAACTCAGTTTGACGTTAATACACTTCCCTGTTTTATCACCATAATCAAACTCTAGCCCACTTTCTTTTTTTAATTTTAAATTAGGTAATTTTACTATACATTTTCCATTTGAACTTGATAGTTCCCCTTTAATATAATGAGAAGCTATATCATCCGGCCTGAGCTTTAAACTAATTCTACCATTTCTACACTTACAATCAATCAAATTCTCATTCCCTATAGCATATATATCTTCCAATGAAACACTTCCATTATCTCCACGCATCTTCATATCTTCTATGCCTACCCCCTGTAATTTTATCTTTGAGTTAGACGCTTTAACCTTAAGTTTATTAACAGCAATATTCTTCACGTCCACAGTTCCATTATCCGTTTTTAATGTAGCTGTATCAGCCTTTCTAAACGGCAAATATAAAAAAACATCCATTCCATCAACTACATTTTTCAAAGGACGCAATTTTAAAATTCCATTATCACAACTTAAATCAAACAAATCATTATCAGGATTACAAGTGGTAATTTCTAATCTTAATGTTGCATTTTCGATATCATTTTTATGTAATATATTTATATCTCCATTTTCAGAAAGTAAATCTATTTCATGAAAGTCTTTTTCCAAATTAATACATTTGGTAATAGACTTTTGATTATTCATATGCTCAATTGCTTTTTCCGCAAACGAAGATACAATTTTTTTTAAGGAATCATTCACTTCAATTACCTCCTGTCCTAAAATTCTACCAACAAAAAGCGACGCAGCCAGCATAAATTACCATCTACGTCGCTTTTCGTTGTACATTACAATTTATATACCTATATGAAACTTACATGCGAACACATAGCTACAAACTTCAACTTCAGGTAATACCAAATATTCCATAAGAAACACTCCTCTCAAAGACCTATGGAAAATTCGCAAATACTCATCAAGTCATATTTCTTTACCTCAGGCTGAATCAAGAATTCCATAAAATCACACTCCTGACAAATATACACAACAAAATAAGTTAAAATCGAAATGAGCAATCAAAATTGCAAATTTCCATAATAACATCTTCATCGTAATCAATGGGACATACTAAAACTAACATAGTTCCTCCGCATTATATTGTCCTTACACTTAAAAACTAAACCGGCAATTTGCATTACAAAAAGCAACTGCTACAAACTCTTCCTCACAAACAACAGAAGCAATCAGCATTTCCATTTTTTTCACCTCCATTAATAATAGTTATTAAAAACTAAAAGTACATCTACCATTACAACCAGCTAAAAATACACCATCTTCAAATAAATCATTTGAAAACATCAGAAAAACCATAAACATACACCTCCATGCAATAACTTAAGATCCTCCTTGCAAATGATCGTAATAAAACCTCATCACTTGCCGTATATTATATTTGATGCTGTCACATATTGCCCCATCTTTCGAATTCTGCCGTGCCATTTGTGGGCATCCTCCCATACAAACAGGCAAAAGATTGCATTCACGGCATTTTTCGATAGCAAAAGGACTACGCACCATCCATGAAAGATAATTATCATGCTTTGTATTGCAGCCTGTTTTTACATTTCCACAGCTTTGTGTTTTATCACCTACAATGCTCCAACACTTGTATAAAACTCCTTCTGGATCAATAACAAAGGAGTTTGCTTGATCAGCTCCACAATAATTCTGTTTCAACGAAGGGTAAAGCATCATCTTACAATTAGAGAACCCTTCCTCAAATGCCAATTCGTATAAAGGCAATATTTTTTCAGAAAACTGATCCGCTCCAAAACATGCCTCATGAACAGATTGACAAACTTCATTTATTGGCATAACTGGAGCAAAACCAAGTTTTACTTTTTTATAATATTCCATATCTTCTTTTAAAGATGATAACAATTCTGGTATATGATTTTCATTTTTCTGATCTATATTAACTCTTATCGATACTTCTATGTCATTTTTTAATAGCATGTCAACGTTTTTAACTATTGTTTTAAACGTACTCTTCCCACTCAAAGAAATTCTTCTGCTATCATGAATAACCTGTGGGCCATCCAGAGTGACTTGTATAAAATGTATTCTATTCTTTTTCAAGAAATCTACAGCGTCTTCTGTAATTAAACTGCCATTGGTAATCATTGCCGAACGATAATTTACCCCATGCTTCTTACAAAGCTCCATAATTTTATCTGAAAGGTCAGCTATAGTCTCCTTTGCCAGAAAAGGCTCTCCGCCATACCAAGTAACAGCAAGCTCCTTTAAATACTGCACTTTCTTTTCAATAAACATTATAATAGCATTTTGCGTTTCTATGTTCATACTATTATTTACATGCTTTTCAAAGCAATAGGTACAACGAAAATTGCAAGCCAAAGTCGGTGCAATCGTCAACGACAACCCTAATGGACTGTATACAGAAAGCCCCCTTCTATACTCTAAATACTTTAATTCATCTACCTCATCATCCACTAAGCATCCTGAACGCAACATGTCCTTCAATAATGCCTCATCTTTAGGTATCGGTTCATAACACCCCTGATTTACTGATTCGTAGATTCTTGTAAAATCCTGGTTTACGACAGCAAGCGCACATGTACGAGCATTAAAAAAAATTTTTCTTCCTTTATAATCCTCCAGAAAGTTAAAACGTGAAAGTTTCAATACTCTCTCCCCAATCCAAGTTGTCCTATTATTTATTTTAATCTACAATAGAGAATATTCGCACAAAAAACCGCTAATCTCACATGAATATTCTGCTATATATTCATATTGAACAAAAAAATGAATTTTTTCATACTAAGTTATCTAAAATAACTCTTTATGATAGTTTCTACATATCTGAGCTATTTCCTCCTGAAAAAAAAATTTTTTTAGCTTATACAGATTCACATATCCTATTCTTATGTCCCCATTATTATGCTTACAGAAAAACACTTTTCCATATATGACCTCAGCACGTTTAAACAGAGACAGACACCGTCGTTCCTCCCATTGCTGTGCTTCTGATGGCCATAGGCCACCGTCTGCAATGCATGCCTCACCTTGTAAGACATGCCAGCCTAAAGATTTTCTTGCTTCCCTATCAGAAAGCCATATCTGTTTTACCGAATCGTATTGGTGAACTGGTGTCTGACGAATTATCGATATAGCGTATGTCGCAAGATGGTCATAACGTCATGAAGAAACGATTAGCGGCGGATTTCATGGGTCTTTGCCACATACGGATCCGTTGCCGTTTTTCCTCTTCATGTAATTGAACCAAGCCCTGCGACCGTTCTTTTCATGCAGCTTCATAGTTCATCTGCACCTGAACCAGATTCCCTCCGATCTCTGTCCCTGTTCAAGCGGCCGAATGCCGCTTGTTTATTAGCTCTCCAGCATTTCCTCAATGATAAGCCTGTCCTCACCTGAAAGGTCGAACTCCAACTGATAGTCCACCTGGGTATGGAGCAATGCCTCATCAATCTTGAGGGAAATCTCCTCAGCCTCGCTGTGGAGCTTCTTGGCTAGGTCACGAACTTTATTCCTATCGTAGTCAATAGTCATAATGCGGTCTATGTCATAGCAATACGAGGTCTGGTTGCCATCGTTATTAAATACATAGCCCCGGCCTTCACCTTTCTGAAGCCTGTGGCTGCTCTTGCGTCCTGCCATCTCCTGGAGAGTGGATAGGAACATGCGTTTGCTTTTGTTGGCATCCACAGCTGCATCCAGGTTGAAGTCCATTCCGGCCTTGGCCTTGCCGATAGCTGCCCCCAGACTTTCCTTTTCCTTCATCAGTTTCTGCCATATAGTGAGCAGTCCTGCTACATCGAACCCTTCCTCTGACCGTTCACTGACATCTACAGACTCATCCTGCTGCCCTGCCAATGCCTTGCTGCGGAGATGCTTCTCCGTGACAGTCATGACATTATCCTCATCGTTTAGGTACCTGACAACATACGCCATTAAACTGTTGAGCTTATTCTGTGCTTGAAAGGCTTCTTTCAGATTCATGATGTTTCCTCCCCATAATCATGTGTGTATCTTCGACATAAACATTGAAAATCCTGCCTTTTTTTGCATTTTATGAAGATTTTTCCTCTTCATCCAGCCTCGCCACAGCCTCTCCTCCGAACATGCCATGGATTCTATTCCTGGCCTGGGCCTTGACCTCCTCGGTTATATACATCTGTGCCAGGAACAGCGCCATGCCAATGGCTGTGGCATCATCGGCATATCCCATGACCGGCGTAAAGTCAGGGATGATATCAATGGGTGAAATGAGGTACCCCAGAACTGCATAGATGCCAGCCTTGACCTTCGTGGGGCAATTGGGCGACTGAGCCACATAGTAAAGCTGCAGGGCCTTGTAGATAAGCTTAAGCCCAATGCTGGTCACATTGTCCCGAATCTTTTCCCAGAGCCCCACCTCCGTGTACTCATCTGCATATTTGCCCATATCAATATCCTGAAAGTCGTTTTCGCTTACAATTTTCATAGTCTAGCCCTCACATATCCTTTATAACGTTCAAGAACCCCGCCAGGTCGCAAATATTGTCATACACCGGGGTGGACAGCATCTTATTTTCATCTGTCTCATAGCTCATGCCATTTTTTAAGTAGATTGTCATGGTGTCCGTGAAAAATCCCCGTTCTGACTCCACATAGTCGATGTCAGCAAAGGGAATCAGCCAATCCTCCCCTGCTGATACGACGAGGCTTTCATAGGTGACACCCCAAGAGCGGGTCATATCGGTGCTGGTTCTGATATATGCAAAGTCTCCCTCCTGATAGTGCCCCTTGCCCAACTTCTTCACTATGAGACTCTTTTCCCTCTGGCCAAGGCTCCTGCTGTAGTGCTCATTGCTGCGCATGTCGACCACATCCCAGGTGCCCATATCCTGGCTTCTGGTAATCTTGCACTTCTTCATGAGCTTTTCTTTAGTCCGAAAGAAAACTTCCCTTACATCAGCTACAGACAGGCGGGAGTTACGCAGCCTGGTAGACGGTACGGACATATTCATAATTATGGAGCCTGCAGGTTTTCCCGTCCTTTGTCCGGGCATGCTGTACCCCTGCTGTCTGCCAGTTGTCCCAAAGCCAGGGGGGAGATTCTCCTTGAATACCTCCCCCAGCCACGTTTCAATGATATAGATGGCATTTTCTTCCCTGATGCCGTGGTTGTCCACGATGGTATTAGCAAACTTTGTCAGCCTTGCCTCTGAACAATTCTCGCCCACCAGGGAGAAGATTCCTTCATCGAATCCCATAAGGAGGAGGTTCACCGTCAGCTTGTCCTGGGGGAAGATATCCCTTAGTATGCCCTGCAGCATGGTACGGTTTTCCATGACAGCCGGATTCTTTCTTAGGTACTCTCCCAAATCTGACAGGGCCAGCATCATTCTTCCTCACCCGCTTCCGTTTCCTCATTATCCATAATGCTCTGGGGCAAGCTTATGCTTTCAAAGGCATTCTGCAAAAGTTCCTTGTCATCAGTCACCATCAACCCCAGGGATATGTCATCGTGGCTTCCCTTGGCGGACATCTCTGACAATGTCTCCCGAGCCAGTTCATCAAAGAGTGCCTCTGTGCCCTCCCTGATGGCCGTTTCTGCCAGTACCTTGTAGAACTTGAAAAGGTATTCCTCATTCTTGTAAGCAGGAAAACAATCATCCACGCCATCGGTGGACAGGAATATTGACACCGGGCAATTGCAGGCTCCTTTATCAAGGGACAGCACTGCATGTCGAATCTTCTGGTCGGCGTTCTCATCTGACAGGCTGGTGGTGACATTAAGATAGTTTTCCTCGTCCTGTGGCACCGGCATATCAAAAAGTCCATTGGCGCACAGCACAACAGCTGAACCATCGCCTATCTGAATCAGCAGCAATTCATTTTCTATGGCAATGGCTGCCAGCAGGGTGGTTCCGTAGGCAGTATAAAGATAGTTCTTACTCTCGTTCTGATAGCGCAGCCTGTATTTCTCGCTGACAAATTCATACCTGGGTTCATTATCGCCTATGGCACCTATAGCCAGCTTGCTATCCCAGTCACGCCTCACCACCTCTCGCCAGCTTTGCCAGAGCTTGTACTTGAAGCTTTTTATGCCCTGCTCGCTGAAAGGAAGGCTTTCTTCATATAATAAAGGAAGGGCCTCAGCTATTAGCGTGTCAATGGCAATACTGGCTCCGATTTCACTTCTGAAACAGTCATCAGCCCCATGGCCGTCTGCTACAGCCACAATCTGTATGCCGTTCTTGGTGCAGGTACCAGAGCTGTCCTGGCATCTGAAGCCTCGCCTGGCATACTTCTCGCCCGGTCTGGACAGGGAAAAGATTCTATATGGCACCTTTCGCCCCTCCTTCCTGCTATTCCTTACCAATCTTCATCAGCAGAAGCTGCAGTCATCTCGCCGCCCTGGGCTTCAAGTTCTTCAGCCAGCGCGGCTGTATTGTCATCTGAAGCCTCCTCGGCAGCATTGGTTGCCACCTTGCGGCTGGCCACCATGGAAGAAGTAATGGAAACGAAGCGAATCATCTTCTTCAGATCCTCAGGTGAATTTGTGTGCAGCACAGTCTCCCTGTTCCCCGTGAATTCCGCCAGGATATTATCATCTGCATCACCATAGCCAATAGCTACTCTGACTGCCACCTTGTACCAGTTGTTTTCCTTCAGCTTGGCCAGCGCCGACTGATAATCATCGGTAGGCGCCCCGTCGGAGAGAAGGAACAGCACCGGGGCTACGGAGCCGCTGGCACGGCGCATGAAGCCTGTCTCTATGGAAAGCTTTTTGTCCAGTTCCCGGAAAGCTGCTCCCATTTCGGTGGGGCCCATGGCATCCATGCCGTTCCAGGCTACATTCTGCGGGGAGACCAGCTTGTCCCCTGTCACCCAGTCTGCGCCCCCGGAAAAACTCATGATGGCTGTCTTGATTTCCGCATCCGCATTCTCATCATTCATAGCGCAAAGCTCAGGAAGCACTCCCTCTATGGCCGAATTCACTGCTCCGATAGGCGCTCCGTCCATGCTGCCGGAAGTATCCACCAGAAAAATCACTGGGCACATACGCCTGGTCATTTCTACCTTATCCAAAATACCTGCCATGATTATGTCCTCCTTAACCTTTCACTACTTCGCCGACTACACCATGACCGAAATCCAGCTTGAAGCCATCACCGATGACAGCCACTTCCTCAGGATTCTTCACGGCCTGTGAGCCATCGGGAGCCGTAATCGTCCACTTGCTGCCGGATTCGTTCTTGAGTCCAATCTTGCCCGGCTTCTCCAGCACATGGGCCGCCACCTTGCTCTCCTCCTTGGCGTTCTCGTCCAGGTGATACTCGAAAAGCCTTGCTCCACCCATGACGGGAACCAGGACTTCCGTATTAGCCCGCTTGGGGAATTTGATATACCCGGCTGGCTTTATGCCTTGGCCACAGGCGGGACATGCAAACTCGCCTTTCTCGGCAAAAACTGCCTCATGACAATGGGGGCACTTCACCAGTGACGCTTTCAGCCTCATCAGCACATGCTTCCACATGGCTTCCAGCAGACGGCCCTTCCCTTCCTTCAGGCTTTCCTGGCTGAAGGAGGTCGTGAAAGCTTCCTGAACATAGCTGGGGAAATAGGGCCACTTGGCTATGGCATTGCGATGAAGCCCCGGTACCGGGCGGTTGCTTTCATCCTTGGGATCAAAGATGAACAGGGGATTCTCCCCAAAGAACCGCTTTTCGTATTTGCTGGTCAGAGCCGGTACATTGGTGTGTTTCCCCTCCAAGGGATGGTCACCCATGAGAAGGATGAAAAGCACCACTGCCAAGGAGAATCTATCCGTCAGCTTGTCCGGCTTCTTCTCCTTCCGCACCACTTCCGGAGCCATGTAGCGGGCCTTGCCCAATATCCCGGATTCAAAACCGTGGCCGCCTACGTTGTCATTGTCACAGATCAGCACGTGGCCAGTGGCAGGATTGATGGAAAAGTTGCCATCGTTCAGGTCTTGGTAATTGTAGCCCTTGTTGTGCAGGTCCATAAAGGCTGTGACGATGTTCAGGGCAGCGTCCAGCATGGCGTCAATGCTCCTGAAGTTCACCCTTGCCGTAATGAACTTGGAAAAGCCCTCGTAACCCTGGGGATAGAGGGGCATGATATAGCCAAAGGTGCCATTGCTCCACTCCGTAAGTTCCTCTGGCCAGATAAAAGCAGGTGACGGGCTTCCCGCTTCAATGTTCTGGGCCAAATGACGATAGAATACCTCGGGGTTGCCAAGCTTATCGCCAAAATACCATTTGAGCGCCCTCGTCCCGCCTGACTCCAGACGCACCTTGTAGACAATGCCCTGACCGCCGATGCCAAGCCTGTCCATTACAGTGATGCTTCTGCCGTCCCGCAGCATGACTTGCTGATTTCTTTTCAATTGCATAAGCTTTTCTCCCTCAAACAGATGGCGCAGGCTTTATAGAGGCCAGAGTTTCATCCAGCGCCTTGGTCAGATCTTCCATGCTGCTCTTGAACTTTCGCACTGCATCTTCCCCATCTTCTTCCTCATCATCCTCACTGCCGCTGAGAGCCTGTTCCTTGAGGTCGGCTATAATCTCATCCCCCCGTTGCTTCAGCGTTGCTTGGAGGTCACGGATAGAACTTGCCACTTCTTCATAGACCTTCTCCCGCTCCTCATCGGTAGTGCATTCCTCCATAGCCCATTCAGCTTCCTTCCGCACCTTCTCCACCAGAAGCTCCATGCCGTCTGCCTGAGAATCCTTCCCTTCACGGCTATTCTCGCACTCCGACTCCAGCCAAGCCGCCAGGGCCAGACCAGCTACCCCTCCTGCAGCCAGCAGCAAACCATTTTTCCACCATGTCATATAAATCTCCTCCAATCTTTGCTTATGATATACCCTATCTAACTCCAAAAGGTTGCCTGGCATTCAACATTTGAAACAAATTTCCATATACTCTGCTAATATACGACGGATTGTCAAGCTAAGTGCAACACTTTCTCAAAATGGACCTCATATGGTGTTCTGTAGTTAAGACATTTCCTTGGGCGCAAGTTCATCATAGCGACTTTTCTCTGTATGTAGTCATCAGGGATTTCTGTTATGTCCTTGCCCTTTGGGAAATATTCTCTAAGCAGGCCGTTAGTATTCTCGTTGGAACCCCTTTGCCACGGCTGGTGAGGCTGCGGAAAATAGAAAGGCAGGCCATCCAGGTATTCTGTCACATCTGCATGGCGGGCAAATTCTTTGCCCCTGTCAGGCGTTACCGACAGGGCTGTGGCACCAAGAAGCAGGTCAATCATTGTCCTGCTGACGGCCTGAGCATTTTTCTTGTCAGCTTTGCCACACATAAGGTAGCGGCTTTTTCGGTCGACAAGGGTTAAAAGGCAGGCTTTTCCTTGCTTGCCAACAACGGTATCAGCTTCCCAGTGACCTAATTCTGAGCGGTTTTCGGCTCCTGCCGGGCGTTCTGTAATATCGTGGCTGATTTGGATTTTGCCACGCTTCTCCTCAGCGGAACGCTTCCTCCTGCGCTTGCCACGGTGCCTCAATTTTTTTATGACGCTTGCCGTAGAAGCTTTTGGGGCGTTAAGCCATCCGCTGTATATCGCACGGTAGATGGTCGTGGTGCTTATTACACACTGGCCATATTCGGCTCTCAGCCGTCCGGCGATTTCCTCTGGAGACCACTGACATTCGAGCAGCCTGTGCTTTACATGCTCCAAGAGACTGGTGTGTTCCAGCCTGTTATGGGGCTTGCAATATGCACGGCGTGCATGATACTGGTGCTGTGCCACTACAGGCATATACTGGCTGCCAACAGAGTTTCTGCGAAGCTCTCGGGATATGGTTCCCTTGTTGCGCCCCATACTTTCGGCTATGGCAGTAATGGAATAGCCCTTGGCCCTAAGAAATAGTAGATTTTCTCTCTCATATAGTGTAAGATGTTTGTAATGACGCATAGCTCCTCCTGGAAATGGGTTGTCGCAAACACCATTATACCAGAGGTCTATGCGTTATTTTATTTTGAGCTATGTGCTGTTGCACTTAGATTGTAAATCCGCCACTATAATACGTTCCAAGCAGATTTTTAGCCATGGAACTTCCCTCCCCCATAGCACATTTTTAATACCACAACCATGCTTATCAAATCTTCTCTCTTTTCTATACGCCCTCAAAACCGGTAGCAATTACAACGGCTTTGACGGTGTCACCTAGGTTATTATCCACTGTAGCCCCCAAAATGATATTTACAGCCGGAGAAGCCAATTTCCTCCTCACTAAGTCACCATTAGTTCATCTGCGGCACTGCATCCAATCTTGCTTGAGTTCAGTATAATCCAGATTTTATAGCTAAAGGTTGCCTGTCAGGAAACCTTTGGATTTATTTTCCACGACAAGCGTCTCTGCAAGCTATCCTTTATCAAAGCATAACAAAACACCCGCAGAAATTGTTATCCTGCGGGGACAATTTGCAAAATATTTTTTTATGGCTGGATTTTCCCTATGAATTCTTTGCAGCACCTATCAGCGTTCCTGTCCAATCGCATCTTCTAGCAGTAGTTAACGACCGTATCATCGTATTCCCATACAGCATTCTTTGGACGTATGGGCTTTATTGCAGTGTTAGTGGAATCATAGCAATGCTGGCAGAAGGCGCAGCGGTGATCAACCCGAATATTGATAGCTCGTCGCATAGTGCTTGCACCTCTTATAGCTTTTTTATAATTATCGCTTTTATCATATGCTGCACATATCAGAAACAAACCGATTCAAACACGTCCTGCAGTTTTTCAGCCCTGCTACGACTGCGAAAACGTTTATTTCTCCTCTTTTTCTTGAAAGCTCTAATCGGTCCCACTTCATGCTTTATATGGTTCATAAGAACATAATTATAAAAATCTACTACAATTTCTCCTCCAAAAAACGCATATTCTCGCTTCCATTGTGTGGTATGCTTTTCCATATACATAGTGATATATTTTGCAAATATATCATCATCAAAAGTGATACGATGAGAGCGCACCTTATTGCCCATAGTCTGCCTGATATATAATACGGCTCCACAACAATAGTTGAAACACAACTCTAAATCTCCATATTTCCTTGTTGGAAGAAAGGAAATCAATTTATAGTTCATCCACCCGTAGTCATACAATAGCAAATCCGACGTTATACTAGGGTCATACGGTGTCCTAGTAAAATCAAATTCAGCGTCCCTATCCTCATAAGAGATTGGTTTCAGATCTTCCATACCGCTACCTCCGTAACATTTCATCATGTCCATCGAACTTATACCTACAGTATAAGGCAATCATTATGGAAAAAGGTTGCCTGCCAGGCAACCTTTTAGAAACTTTTAATCCTTTGTTTTTCGCCAGTTACTCAGAGTCTTGTGTCCCCGGAAGTCCAACTGATAGTTGATTTCATCAATATTCCACATGCGGTGTTCAATAAAGTACTCCACAATCAGGTCGCTTTCAGAGCTGTGCGAGATGGTATACCCGGCCCGACCTATCAAATCGCTAGTTTCCTCCAGATTCAGGTGCAGGGCCACTGCAAAGGCAAGAGCAGTCTCTTTGGTCGGATGGTATTCACTATCTGACTTTATCTTGGAGAAGACAGATTTGGCAATGCCAGCCTTGTTATATACCTCAGACGGCTTGCGTCCCTTCTTCTCTATAAGCTTCATCAGTTTCTCTGAGAAGGACAGTTCCATCTTGCTAAGGAGGAAGTCCAGAGCCCATTTGGCCCCACCGGTCGATGGGCCGGCGGCATGGCTGCCGCCACCTATGACATCAAAAAAGTCCTTTAGCTTGAAGCCTTCCGGGCGCAGGTTCTGTTTTATGTACCAGTCGATTTCCTGTGTCAGGCGGTCATTTCCCATTTGCATAGCGGCACCTCACATAGTTCCAGTGTAAATCTCATGACCTCCTAATTCGCCACATGCAAGAGTTATCCTGCTATGCCAACAAATTCACAAACTTCTCCCTGGTCACCTTATCCAGTCCCAAGTCCACTTCTGCCTCATTGGCGCTTTCTACCAGTATGGCCCCCGCCCTCTTCAACACCTCTCTCAGCTTCAGGCTCGACTCTACCGTAGCTTGCACCGCTTCCAGCGCAATGCGTTCTTTTTTCCCGTAGCTTGCCACGATACTATGGCCAAAACCTACTTCCATAAAGTAGAACGTCTTCTCTCCTGTCTTATCTGTGTGCATAAATCCCAGGAAGTCCTGGTCCCGTTCATTCACAATATTGATGTTTACGGCAAGTTTATGGCAATTCAGCAGATAATCCTTGGATAGTTGCTCTGAATCAGCCGGTCCCATTACGAATTTATAGGGTACTGGGTCATCGTTTGAGGTAAAGCAGTTAAGCATAACTGCCGCCCAATCATCCACCAACTTGTCACTTAAGAAGAAAGCTTCCGTAGCTCCGCCTTCTTCCGGCGGAGCATCTGTCATATCCCCTGAGAATACTATTTCCGCTTTCCTATCAAACTGCGTATTCCAACCAACCCGATATTTCTGTGAAACATAGTGTAAATCCAGGTCCACCCTATGTCTTGGCAAGTTTTCCCAGTGAATGCCCATCACTGCGCTTTTGGACAGCTTCAGGGAGGAATAAAATGGTATGCCTCCAACAAAGCGTTTCTCACTTACCGGCAAAGCATATTCTACTTCTGGGGGAATATAGTATTTCCTGCCCTGAACTCGCGGCCTTATTTCTGAAACGATTGACTCCAACAACAGTTCTAGAATTTGTTTCTGCTTATCTGTCAGAACTCTTTTTTCGGTCACAGCCTTGGCGTAGGTCTTGCCATTCCTTATCAAATACATAGCAGATGTGGGGTGATGCTCCCAATAGAGCAGGTTGTTGGCAAGACTTATCCTCCTGTAGATCGTAACCTTGGGAATTTCCTTGGCCACTTCAGCAGGCTCTATCATAGTATCCCAGGTAATGCGCTCCAACAGTCCAGTCTTTTTCACATACTTGTGCTTTTCAGCCATTTTCCTGGCACGGTTCAGGATATGAGCCAGTTCTGACGATTCTCCCTTGAAAGCCAGCCAAAGCTTCTTGTACCGCAAAAACTCCGCAGCCAGTGCGCCCATGCCATTTTGGCTCACAAAGGCACGGAACATATCTGTATATAGCAGTCCCGTCTTACCCTCTTTTATTACGTTGCGTATGCGTTCGATGACATCCTGGCTTTTTATGAGCAAGGTAGAATTTGTAGCCTTAAATATCAGCAGCCGCAAGAACTCCTGGGCTCTTTGTGGCACCTGCTGCATCATATCGTAAAGATATATTTTCAGCTCTTTGTTGGGGATAGACTGAATGTCCACCTCTATTCCCATTTCCTTAATAATATGGACAATGCAACGCAGAGACTCCTGGGAAAGGGCCATGCCCGAGTTAATCATAGACTGGGTGCGCTTAATGATGTCATCCCGCTCTATAACGTCTATCACTGTCAGCTTGATTGGCGCACCTTCAGGAAGCTGTAACTTGGTGGTCGGGACAAAGACGATGCTGCTGTCTACCTGGACAGGATCTGTCATATCTTCATTCTGCAAGCCAACAGAAAGGTAATGCAGCAGCTGATGTATCAGCCACTTGTCCTCCGAAGCCTCCTGTACCTCATGGAAGTTCTTATAGAACCCTCTGTTCATGTCCAGCATGTCATATCCATACATATCCCATATTTGTTCCATGGATTCCTCTTCCGTAAGGGATGGGCAAGCTGCGACCGCGCTTTCCGTGACATAGACACCGTGCTTCACGTTTTCTGTATTATCAATCTTCCCCTTACCATCATTCGCACGCGGAACAGCACAGAACAATGTGAGCACTGCCAACTCATAATCACTAAGCATCATCAAGCCCCCCCTATACAAGCTATGTAAAAAGCGGCTACAAATCAGTAACCGCTATATAAAGCAAAACCGGGCGGAAGGTAATTTTTCCAGAAAACAGGAACCTTCTATGCCCGGTAAAACAATATGCAACTCTTATGTGTCTATTTTAACACCTTTGGCTGCATATTGCCACTTATTTTTCAAAAAATTTGCTCATCATGTTCTTTGTCGCACTTTATAGGCAATTCTCTTGTCATCAGCCCAACGGCACAGGACCTCTCCCACAGCCATTGGCAGCTTCTGGTTGCATGGCCCCAAAGCCTGCGCCAGCCGGTTCTGTCTTACTTCCAAACATGCGATATATTTATCTCCCCGCTTCATGGCAAGAATCAATGTCCTTTTCTCCAACACACCTTCGCAGTAGCTGGCCACACAATTATGAAATGCTTTGCCGTAGCTGCGCAACTCATCAGTATCCTTAGGCAGCACTATGCTGTAACCCTCACGGCTGTCCACATACTTCTTCTCTGCCTTGGTATAGCTTATGGGAGTATTCTTTCTAGGAGCCGGTGGTACTGATAGATCGAATATATTCTGTCTGCGTGGCAATATGTCCGGGAGTTCCTCCATCAAAAGGTCATGGACTTCTCTGGTAAAGCCCTCCCGTAGCAGTCTGCGTTTTGTTTCCTGATGTAGCACACGGTCATCTCCGTCTACATTTGCTCCCGTAAACATACGAAGGATATCTATGGCATCCTGATTCCACTCATCTGCTACCGCCAACGGCCGCAGGCAGTTAGCCAAATCAGTTTCAGGACGATTGCGAAGATACCAATGGCAGAACCTTTCCAGCCAATGAATACGCTCTTCGTAAAGGTGCCTGCCCCTGGAGATTCTAGACTGCTCTGGCATGTATGACATTTCCATCAGCGTCCAGCCAAACAGCTTTTCCCTATGGAAGAAACGTCTGATTACGTTGATGTCCCGGAACCCCAGCTGACTGAGCAAAATATAAGCTACGAAGCTTTCCGGGGACTCCCCATAGATTTTCCTCAGGCTTTTAGGGGGATTCGCAATCCGAAAGAACTGGCACAGGGGACGATAGTTATCCCTTTGGTCCCTAGGAAAAAGTTCTTCGTATTGTTCACCCACAAAATGACGGAACAGATGGATGTTCAAGTCCAGAGGTCTCTTACAAAAGCCAACCATATGCCTTATCCCATGGATATTGCCCATATAAGAGGGTTTAAAACCATATTCTTTAGCTACCAGCTCCTGCATATAGGATATAGCAGTTTCTGTAACTGCCGTAGGGACATCCACATAGGAAGCTCCCAGCATATCTGGAAATATGACAGATGTAGTACAGGAGAATGCACCCACCCATCCATCAACCCTGCCTTTCATCATGGCCTTAGGCCATGCCTGCACGATACCATTGGTGACATCACACTCTAACAACCATTCCTTTTCCTGTACGGATTCAGTCTTGCCGCCAACTATATTAACCGCATCCAGCTGCAAGGCTGCACTTACGATGCCATCTTCCCTCAACTCTACAATCCACTGACGGGGAATAAACAGCCTATGATTATACCCACGTGCAAATTTCCTTACCTGATCATCCAGATTTACATCGAAAATTTCGCCTTCCACCCACTGTTGGGTTGATGCGTCATAACCAAAGGTCTTCTTCTTAAGAACGGCGGCCTTCTTGCCATAATACATCTCCAGCACACTATCATCGTAGTTTATGCGAGGCTCATCATTTGTTTCGTAGGCATTCATCACCATTGGTATAGTCCTTCCTGTTTCCCTTATTACCATCAGTCACTTTGCCAAAGCGTTCCAGAGAGCACATCCATGCAGGATAGCTTCCCTTCCGGCTTTTTGGCAGATGTGTCCATCATTATAATGTTTTTCCTTACCAGCGGCACATATCTGCCTGGCTCTATCAGTTTTATTATAAATATATACCACACATACATGAAAAAGGTTGCCTGCCAGGCAACCTTAGGAAAAATTCATATTAAGCAGGGTATCACCGAACAGCACCCACAGGATTTCATCAAACGCCTCCGAATGTTCCTTCACCACTGCCTGAACTGTCTGTACAGCAATTTCCGCTGCCTGTTGTACAGGATGTAAGAACATCCATACAGGACAGCTTTCCCTCCGGCCTTTTGGCGGAGGTGTCCATCGTGACGACCTTGCCTCTTACCAGAGAAGTGTGCCTCCCAAGAATCAGCTTACATATCTGGGTATGCCCTACCACTAGCACGGCTTCGCTATTATAGGTGAGGTTACGTGGCTATAGTGATATAATTCTCCCCTATTCTCCGAAATCCTCTAAGCATCTGGCTCTCAAGGCGGTACAACTATCAACAACAATCTTCCTTCCCCGCTGGTTTCATGGTATAATCACCGTATAAGGGGGACATCAGATGAAGGCCAAACGTACATACAAAGATTCACTCTTCAGAGACATCTTCAACAACAAGCGCCGCCTGCAACGAATCTATGAGGCACTAACAGGCAATCACATCTCCTTGAGCGATATAACGATTACTACGCTGAGGGGCACCTTTTTTGAAGACATAAAGAATGACATCAGCTTCATGGCTGGCAACCAGCACATCATACTCATGGAGCACCAGTCTACCCTCTCGGAAAATATGCCGCTACGTATGCTGTGGTATATTGCCAAGCTCTACAGGCAGAGAGTTGATCCAGATGCTCCCTACAAGAAAACCCGTATAGCACTTCCCTCACCGCATTTCTACATGTTCTACAACGGCAAGGACGATGCTCCTGCCAAATGGACTATGCGTCTCTCTGATGCTTTCGAGGAAAATGGCAATCCCCTGGAGCTTGTCGTCACGGTGTTCAATATCAACTACGCCAAGAACAGCGAGCTCCTGCAGAAATGCCACGACCTCAAGTGCTACAGCATCTTCGTCGACCAGGTACGCAAAGAAGTGGCCTCCGGCAATACACTGCGCCAGGCCATCAGCCAAGCCATCAAATACTGCAAAGAACACGACCTTCTGGCTGACTACTTCGCCAGGAAGGAACAAGAGGAGGTTTTCGATATGGTTAGCTTCAAATGGGATTGGGACAGGGCTATGGAAGTCAGGGCTGAAGAAGCCGCTGACGCAAAGACCACAGAAGTTGTCATCAATATGCTAAAAAAGCATTATAGCTGCGATGAAATTGTTGAGCTTGCTGGAACCACCAAAGATAATATAATCCGCATTGCCCAAATGAATAAGCTCGCCTACAACTAAGTTCAAACCGACCAGCCGTCCCCTACGCAAAGCAGGGAACGGCTCTTTTTTTTTGAGGATGAACAGCTCATATGCAACTCCAAATTGCTGACAATCCTATGAATTAAGCATGTCTATGCACCTACCAGCCTCCTTGTCTTGAAGTCCATACTCTGAATCAGTCTGCACCAAATTTGTATCCGTGAATTCTGCCATATCCTCATCATCGTCCAGGATAACGAAGGTTTCGACAGATTGACCATTATCACTAAGCCATTGACGTATTTCATCGCCTTTACATGACGAACCAGGCAACACGGGTGTGCTGTCCATGATTTCCAGTCCGTATTCCGCCAATCGGTTATTTAGATTCCTAAATGCCTTTGCGGGACCTACTCTCCATGACGAAGACAAGACAATTTTAACCCCAGTAGCTTTGACAATCTCCTGTAGCAATCTCAAATGTGAATCTATACGCAATTTAATCGAATTTCCGTCCTTCCTGGAATTCAGTACACCATCCACATCTAAAAATAATATTTTCAAAAGCTCGCCCCCTAACGAATATTAGTCTTCATTCTTTATAAATACGAAGAACGGTTTCCAACATCTCATACTCTATAGTTTTAGTCTTATCGAAAGACATTTTCTCCAACTCTAGTGGCCATATTGATTCCTTAGACTTTGATGCCTTGATATAATTGTTATATGCCTCTTTCTTGCGTTCTTTCCAACGGCCATACCCATAATAGCAAATATTTCCTTTGGTAAAAGCAGCCCACCCATCACCTTCTTTTATTGCTTTATTCAACCATTTTATTTCGTTTTTAAGCTTAGCGTTCGGATTCTTCCTAGCAGCTTCTGCAAAGGAACCTTCAATATATTCACGACCAAGCTGCCCAATCTTTTCTAAACCGCTATTCTTTACAGCCTGCTCAAGCCAAACCGTATACCTTTTTGATAAATCACCTGCCCATGCATCCATAACCATTTGATAATATGAACAGGCTTTTTCATTATCCTGTAACCGCCCTAGCCTTCCTTTCTCATAGGCTTTTCCCAAAAAGAGCATCGCTGACACATCACCATCAGCTGCCAATTTTTCTTTGCTGTTAATCACTTCATCAAAATGTTGCAACTGCTCCATTTTGCCACACAGTAGTCTGCATTTCTCATTATAGTAGCTTGTTATACTTCTAATACTGTCAGCAGTAGCATCAATCACCCATGGAAATAAAAAGCACATAATACCGCCGAACATATAGTGTGGCCTGTACTTTTCTTGCTCTTTTTCCCATTCTGGTAATCTCTTTTTCATTTCCAGAATACCCTGCTCAGTACAGCCTTCAATCACCAGGGCAGCTAACTCCTCAAGCATCGGATTCATTTCTGCCCTCCTAAGTATATCTTCGTCTAGATTGTACTGCTTACGAATATTTGCAAACTCAGACATACATTGACTTAAAAATTCAGCTTCATTAAATTCTTTATATTCAGTATTGCTGCTTTGCTTATCTATCGATTTTGGCCTTTTTATCCTTTCTTGTGAAATTAATTTTTCTAGATATTCTTCACTAAACCTGCTATAAAACAAATCAACTATACTTTTTACTGCTTCTCCTGCGTCACCTCCCTCAGCGTAAATATCCAGCTTGGTCCCCCGAGTCCATGACACAGGTTTAAAAAGCATCATCAGACAATCCTTAGCATCTATACATCTCCCACGAACGTAAATTTTTATATCAGATTTAAATGACCTAGCCAGCTGTGATAATATGATCTCTGGATTATCACGGCGTCTGATGTTATGAAATACATATGCAGTTGCTTTGGCACATTTTCCATCGCATATAACTTCTGGCACACATTCATCCAATTTAAGTTCCTTCAAAGCTTTCCAGTTGCAATTATCTACTGCTTTTCTCAGCCACTCATCCGCAATCACTTCATCTTTTTGAACCCCCTGTCCCCACTTGTACATCATTCCTATCCAATACATACACTCTCCAGTATAATCATCAGGCTTTACGTTTGCACCAGCTATGGAAAGAAATTCTTCCATAGCTTCTTTGTATTTTCCTGCTTCTCTTAATTTGCAAACCTCTACTATATAGGCACATCTATTAACATAAGACGGGTCAACCATCAGCACCAATGCGTTTGCAGCCTTTTTATGCCCTTTATCAGCAGCTTGTCTAAATAAAGTTTTGGCTTTGCAAATACTTTTAGGAACCCCCATTCCGGATTGGTACATACAGGCTGCCAAGTACATTGCCTGGGCATCACCTTCAGCTATTGCCTTTTCAAAACAATCTATCGCCACGTCATATTGTTTTAGATTATAGGCTCTCCTGCCTTTATTTAACCAGCTTTTTTCCATGTCACTTCATCCTTCATCATCCATTTTTGCTAAATCTTTATAAATTTCTTTATAATATTTTGCTTTTTCATAATCACCATACAATTCACTCTCCTGCCAGTGGAACATTGCTAAATTAAGCACCTCTGCATCAGCCTTGAACTGTGGGATATTATACTTGTTCATAAGACTTTTCCATACCTTCATCTTCTCTTCTTCGTCCTCTGGCCACTCTATTTGAGAGTCACATGTCATATTTATTCTTTCCATAAGCCCCTCAGCCAACATCATCTCAAAATCATCAGCAAAAGTCATACTCATCTGTGTACAAAGCATAGCAGCCTCCCATATTTCCTCTTTCAGAAATTTCCATGCTAAGTATCTATAGTAGTTCATCATCAAATCAAGTTTATATATATAGTGGTATGTCTCCTGCAATACTTCATTTTTTCAAGCACGCTGTTACAGTAGCTGGCTACACAGTTTTGGAATTCCCGCCCGTAGGCTCGTATTTAATCGATGTCCTTAGGCAGCAGGATTTGGTAACCGTCCTCATAAGGCATCTGCCGTATTTCCTTTTCGATATCCCGCCCGGGGCCTGCCCCTTCCAGCCATTGCTGGTTCTCTGCATCAAAGCTTAAGCTCTTCTGCTCAATAACTGCCCCGCAATCGTAATAGTCCGATAAGCTGTATGCGTAATCCATGTGATGTTTCTCCTCCAAGCCTTACTACTTACAGCCCCATTATATATGACAACTATGTAAAAAAGGTTGCCTTGCAGGCAACATCTAGAATTTTTTGTTAGTTCTCCAAACAAAAAGCTGGCCTATGACAGCCAGCTCCCAGTATCATGTTATCTTTCAGACAGCCCATCATCAGGTATGACATCATATACTGTCACATGATAGATATCATCCTCTTTTTTCATTTCCAGAACCACACCAACCTCCCTGCCACCAGTCCACAAGTGATGCGGTTCTTCCTTTTCGAGCACATCCGGGTGTTCGGTCATCCAGAGCAGGACTTCTCCCAAACTAATATAGGGCATAATCTTTTCGGAGAGATTGTGCTCAAGGATATACTTAATGCAATGCTCATCGAAGTCCATTTGGATTTTCATAAAAATTCCCCTTTCCGCAGAGACAGCTATAAAGACTTGCAAATAGGCAGACTGATACCAGTCTCCCATTTGCCTAGCAAAATAATTCTGAGCAGCCTTCCTCCTAGAAAGCACTGCCACTCCTGTCTCTTCAAAAAGGGGATGATTTCACATTTCGTTTTCTGTGTTTCATTATAGCAGGTTTCATGGCCTGTGGGTAGCCTGCCAGGCAACCTTTTTATTATTTATCTGATAATTTCCACAGGTTCTTTACTGTCATCATTCCTGCAATGCTCCATCATATATCAATTTCGTCCGCTCATCGAACAACACCCACAAGATTTCATCAAACGCTTCCGGGTGCTCCTTTACTACTTCCCTGACCGTCCGCACAGCAATCTCCGCTGCCTGCTGGACGGGATAGGAATACACCCCCGTGGAGATAGAAGGAAAGGCCACGCTACGAATACCATGCTCCATGGCAAGTTCCAGAGAGTGACGGTAGCAACCTGCCAGCAATTCTGCCTCGCCGTGGCTGCCTCCATGCCAGATTGGCCCAACCGTATGTATCACATAGTCGCAGGGCAGCCTGTATGCCTTGGTGATTTTCGCCTGACCTGTACTGCAGCCATGCAACGTCCGGCACTCTGCCAAAAGCTCCGGTCCAGCCGCCCGGTGTATAGCCCCATCAACACCACCGCCCCCAAGCAGGCTCTCATTAGCTGCGTTGACAATGGCATCAGCAAAGTGCCTGACTGTGATGTCACCTAATTCAGTCCTTATGACAGTCATCCTGCTGACCTCCTTCCGTCTTCCTCTCAAACCGATATCGCTGCTCCGCCTGGGGATATTTCTCATGGTCAACTTCACTCATGAACATATCCAGAGGTCGGCAGTATATGCCGCAACTGCCATACAATGCCTGATACACGCAGTAAATTTCCTGCGTCTCCGTGTGCATGACAGGACAGGCCAAAATCTTATACTCATTACTCTTGAAATGATGCCACAATTCTCCAGCTTTTGGAATCTCTCTACGATACTTGGCATCAAGCAGCCTCCGCTGCTCCTGTATTTCCGTTGTCTCTTCCATTGCTATTGTTTATACCTCATGCTTTCCTGCTTTTCTTGAGAGCATCGCTTTCATTTCAGCTTCCAGCATATCCAATACCTTGTCCACCGATACATATACCCTGCCTCTTTCCTCCATTGCTACCTTCTGGGTATAGAAGAAAGAAAGCCTGCCTGTGCAGGATGGCGGAGCGCAAAAGCTCTGCCACATGAGCCGCGGTGTGAAGCGAAAAGGCCAGTATGGCTACGACAACGGGCACCAGGCCACTTTGGGCAAAGCCCCCGTAAAAGAGCAGCATCAGCACAGGACAGCCCCGCACCAAAGCAATGTAAACCATAGCCAGCAGCCGCAGAAAGCGGTTCCTGCCCATGCGGAAAAAGCAGAGCAGCGCCCCCAGGAGAGTACCTGCCAGCAGGGATGCCAGAGAAATCTCCACCGTTACCCAGATGCCCTTGCCTATAGTGATCCAGGCATCGTTGGCGATAAAAATCTGATAAAGCTTCTCCATCCTGCGTCCTCCCTCCTTCGCTTCCAGCCTGGAAATCTTTACGTTTTCTTCTTGCCCCTGAGGATATCGTAAAGGTCCAGCATATCCTGCACACGTTCACACTCATGGGCATTCAGATAACGGTCATCATTGGAAGGGCCCGGCAGGGGCATGAATATCTTGCCCACACCTGAGGATCCCATGTAGCGCAAGGCATCCTCATCATTCTTATCCGCCACCTGATTGAAGAACTGTATCATGCCGTCTCCATCGGGCAGTTCCTTCACCTCTGACCGGGCCTTGATGGGAAACACCTTTTCATCAGACAGCTGCAAGTCAATCCCGGTAAAATTCACAGGATTCTGGCCGATGTGGCAGACAAAGACCCAGAGCTGGGCATCCGTGCCGCCATTGTGCACCACATAGGGCTGCACAAAAACCCCCGATTCTGTGGGCCTGGCGTAGTAATAGACCGTACCGCCCCCCTCAAGGGATTGTTCTTCCATCTGCATGGTAAGCCCCCTCAATACCTCATCCGGCTTGTCATCCTTGATGCCGGATTTCAAAGTCTTGGCTTCCTGTTCTGCCCAGTGGGCTCTTTTCTCCGCCAGTTCCTTCTGTTCTTTGGCTTCTATGGCTTCCATCTTTTCCTGCAATTCCTTTTCCTGGCGCTCTGCCACCACAGCCTTGGTTTCCTGATAATGCTGAATAGCTATCACTCCCAAAGGCGTGACCAGACCCACGATAAGTACCAATATGGCAATCATCTTGAATTTCCCCATAAGGGCAAACACCTCCCTCTGACGGCACTGATTCTGATATAAGTGTTATTCGACTGCCAGCGCCTGATTCCTTCTCCCTTTGCCCTGTGCAGAAAAACTATATGACGCGTTTCAGCTCAGCCAGAGTCGTCCTGCCTTCCAGCACTTTGTCCACGCCATCCTGCCAGAGGGTCCTCATGCCTTCCTTTTCCGCCACGGCCTGCAAACTCTCCCTATCCATGTCCTGCAGGATCGCTGCCCGCACAGGGGGGGTGATGACCAGCACTTCCTGCAGGGCCAGGCGGCCGCTATAGCCAGTATTGCTGCAGGAAGGGCAGCCTCTGTTTCCCTTGAGCCTGAGACCAGGATGCCAGTCCTTTCCCAACATCTGCGCTTCAGCCGAGCCTGCCTTTACCTCATGTTCTTCCTGGCATTCCGGACAGGACTTTCTCACCAGCCGCTGGGCCACAGCCCCCGTGAGCGTGGCTGCTATCATGTAGGGAGGAATCCCCATTTCCCGCAGGCGGAAGATCACCCCCACCGCATTTTCTGTATGCAAGGTAGTCATCAGCAGATGTCCTGTAAGGGCAATGCGCACGCTATAAGAAGCCACTTCCCCGTCCCGTATTTCTCCCACCATCACCGCCGTGATGTCCTGGCGCAGGAGAGCTTTCAGCCCTGCCATATAGCTGAGGCCCGTTTTGGGATTTATCTCCACCTGGTTGATGCCCGCCATGACCCGCTCCACCGGATTTTCCAGCGTCACCAGATTGCTTTCCGGCTTATTCAAAGCCTGCAGGGCGGCATAGAGAGTCGTGGTCTTGCCAGAATTCACGGGCGGGAAATTGAAACTACACTAATGCCCATTCCCGCGACCAGATGCGGGCGCACGCGCTCCAAATCTCACCGTCTAGCAAGTCCTCGTCGTGAAAAATATCATGGATTTCGGAATACAGGCTTTCGGTCAATAAAATCCTGTCCTTGCGCTCTTTGCCGAAATCATACTCATAACGGGAGAAATATTTCCGCCCGAGCTTGAAAACCACATCGTTAATCATAATGGTTTCGTGTGCCATTGTTATTCCTCCTCCTCATAATCTTCGTCGTCGGGGTCGGGGTCGGCCATGCTGTCAATAATATTCCAGCGGATGCCCCCGTAGGTGTACCCGTTGTCGTGGGCAATATAAATTTTTTCATCTTCGGGAAAATTCTCCTGCATATATTCAATTAGCTCGCCCACGGTCATGGTGCTTTTAACCTGGTCGATGCCGTAGCCCTCACGGCTTGCATAAATCACCATCGCCATGATTAAGCCCCCCTTTTGATGTACTCAATAACCGCATCATAATGTCGAACTATTTCGACATATTCCCGCGCACGTTTGGAATCTGCGCCGTAGAAATAGGCTTCCCGTTCCCCATCCTTCTTTGCTTTCTGTTTCTTCTGCTCGAAATATAGCAGTATTCCACCCGTCGGAACATTCTCCACGACTTCGATTTCGGCGTGCTCCTTGTTCCACGCATCCCCTTCTGCCCGCTTGCGCATATTGTTCGTGAATATCATAATCGGCCACGAACAAAGATGGTATTTCGCCGTGCTGATTTTCCCCCGCTTGCTGATTTTTGACAAACTATGGTCGCCCCCACACCAATTCGGGTCGCCAGGGGAATAATCGACAAACCAAAAACCGTTATCACTTTTGAAGTATGCGCCCGTAATCTGCACCACATCGCCCGTGCGAATTTCGCGCCCGTTTTTATCAATCATTGTTATTCCTCCTCTATGACTTCACAGCGCATTGCGGTCATTATGTATGCCCGCATCTTCTCAGTTACGCGCCACCGCCAGGATTTGCCCCCTTCGCAATCCGCGCGCCCAATTTTTACAACCTCGCCTTTTCCATCTTTGCGAAATCTTATTATGCAGTATGTCCCCATAGGACGATATTTATAAGCACTCGGGAACGCGCCTGCGCCCACGCTGATGATTAACTCGCACCCCTCAAATGCCAGCTTTGGCACGTCTGGCAATTCCTTCTTGTAGTCCTCGACGTATTCCTCCAATTCGTCATAATCACTAATAATTCTGGCGGTTGCTTTGCCCTGGGCTTCTACCAAAGCCGCATTTATTTCCGCTTCGTGTGCGCGGTCTATAATCAACTTTTTCATTGTTCGCCCCTCCTTATTCTACTGTCAATGCCCCCTGCCGAATGACTTCGCCTCGGCTCGCGCGTCCTCTTTTCTAAGTGTTCCCCCGCCTGCCCTTCTTGCAGATGGATGCTTTCAAAAGAGTACCGAGAAAATATGTGCCTTCCGTTGACGGCTTTTTCCTTTCAAACAACCGCCGAAAAATCAGATGCCCTGGCGTTGTCTCAATCAGCCCCCTACCTAATACACCCGCCGCCGCTATTGAGTTCGCCAGTCCATCAATGCAGGTCGTTTTCCTTCGCTAGTCTCTCCATCCCGAGCAGTATGTATGCTCGGAACGACAGCCCCATTTTTTCCGCGGTCGCTTTGTACCGCTCTAGCTCCTCCCGCTTTATGCGGAAGGTCACGCTTGCGAGATTCCTTTGATACTTCGCGGTCGCCCGCTTTTGTGCTTCGCTGGTTGCCATTGTTACCCCCTCATGAAATCGAGCCGCTTGCGTAATTCAAAATCGGCAAGATTTACCATTTCCCGATAAAACTGTTCTTTTTTACTGTCGTTTCTCTCTTTTGCAATGCCCTGCCTTTTTGCACATACGCTTATAATACTGATTAAATCGGACGTTTTGGCCTGGGTGATACGTTTTGCCTGCATAATATTTAATAACATATTCTTTGCCCCCTTTTTAATTATAAGCCCGATAATGCGGGTTTGTATGACAGCAATAAATCCGAAAACTTTCTAGTTCTGATTCTTCCTCACGTGCGATATATTCCTGCCATTCTTCGGGCGTTCTGTCGTAATATTTCCAGCCCCACACCTTAATCATATACGGGTCAATCTCAATGTTAAATTCTGCACACCTTTTTTTAATCTGCTCTTTTTCCTCCTCTGTGTATGCTTTAATCATATTCGCACCCCCTTAATTAAGGCTGTGAGTTAATCGGGCTTCAATCCAAATTGCATTAACTTCGTGCCATAAATCCAGCCCCGAAAAATTGCTAAAAACATCGTTCAGCAGTTCCGTTAAATGTTCATCTAAAGCCATTTTTTCCCTGCTGTTTCTTATCGCCCCATAGCCATTACGGACAAAATTTTTATCCGTCATGGAATACGAGACATCATTATGCGTTATGGTTGCTTTCCTCATGTGTGCCCCCCTCAACTATTAAAAAATCCTTACAAGTTCGTTTCGCTGTCCGCCACATCCTCCGCCCTTTACCCTCGGGTCGAGCCGTGTTTGCTTTGTGTATGCCCTGGGGGTTAATCCCTCCATTATCGCTCCTTCCGAGGAAGGAGCGACTTGCAAGAATTAACGTGTTACTTCACGTACCAATCACATTCCAATTCTTCCCACGGCGTTACCTCTCTAACCTTGATTTTCCACGCCACCACACGCCAGTTATCGTCCTCAGATTTAGTAATTTTAGTTGCAATCCCGAAGCCGTTGAAATTGTCTACTTCGGTTCGTGTCCCGTCTTTGTTGTAGCTGTGCTCGCCTTTCCACGCCTTCAAATACTCCGTCAATCCTTTTCGTGCCTCCTCAATGTTGTCGTATGTCCATTTAGTCTCCATCGACCAACGGACATTAGTCCATAAGTGTTTTTCACACTGAAATTTGTGTTGCGCCAACACTAAGTATTCTTTCATCATTTACGCCCCCTTTTACATTCTTTAATATTTCCAGTCCTCGGGGTAATACTCAACCCCGAGCCTTTCGCAAAGCTCCCGTGTAATAATTCCTTCCGCTCTGGCTGTTGATTTTGTTAAGCCGCGGCGGGTGTTGCATTCGAATATGGATGTAATTGTAATGCTCTGGAATTGTCTCAGCAGGTCTTTATTGCTCAGTTCTTTAACTTCCTGCCTTGATACTGCCATGATGTGCGCCCCCTTATGTAGTTATCAAGAATCATTTTAGAGGTTAATCCCTCCATGATGCCCGTTTAGAAATAAACGGGCATTTGCAAGGATTAAATTTTATTCTGTAATTATCCCGTGATTGACAAGTAGCGCGGTGTCGCAACCCCAACAAACTTTTTGCCCTTCTTTTTCGAGTGCCCTGCACCGCTTATAATTTTTTTGCTCCAAATCCACGTTAAATTCGAATAAATATTCCTGATAAATATTTTTTGTGGCTTCGGTGTTCGGTAACATTTGATAACGGTCTGCAATATTCGAACAATATCTGACCGTTGCACATTTCCGCCCTTTGCTATTTACATATAGCTTTTCGACGATGCCTGCTCGGAACATCCAGCCATTCCAGCCGCTCCGTGATGGTTCAAACTGATACCACGGGAATTGAATTACGCTTCCGACCTGGATTTTTTTGGCTTTCCTCATGTTGTCGCCCTCCCTATGTAGTTGTCATTGAGCCTTTTTGTTTTTGTGTTGTGTTCCCCTTGTCTAATTAGAGTATATAGCATACCCCATACGTTGTCAATGGGGTACGCCCTATATTTTTATGTATACCGCAAAACACATATCAATTACAATGTCCACGCATGGCGCACACCTGTCCGCATTACTTATAATAGTAGGAAACCACAAAAAAAGGCCGTGGCTACTACTGCCACGGCTATTCAAAAGTAAATCTATAAGCATCTATCATTATAGCAAAAAAGGGCGCATCGTCAAAACGCCCCTTTGCTGTCGTAACTAAAGGCTATAGCTCCTCAAGCAATAATTATTGTCTCACTTGTCGCCAGTATTAGCAACCGCCTTTGTCAAAAATTTATCAATGAGCCATAGGCCACCCTCGACCGCGAACGGAATCACAATCAAGTCGCGGATTTTCGTCCAGCCAGATTCTTTTTCCGCCTGCTCCCGCACCTGGGCGATAAACTTATCTGCATACGGACGGACGACTGGCAGAACAATTTCCGACAGCCAAAGGACGAAATCTTGCTTTGTTTTTTCCGTGACGGTTTCGACGTCAATGTGCTTTATGACCGCATCCCTAATTTCAACCCATTTTGACATTATACACGCCCCCCTTTATCTAATTTATCTAACTAAATAGATAAAATATAGATAGTTTTAGATAGTTTTTGCAAGTTGCAGGCAAGTTAAAATGCCCGCATAAATACTGGATTTGCGTCATATATGGCGCACCAATGTGCCAAAAATGCAAGTTATTTTCGCATGATTTAACTCGATTTTAACACGATTTTAACACGATTTAACACACGCAAAAAATGCGTTTGCGTTAAATGTCGAGATACAAAACATCGCCATCAAACGCCTTCCCGCCGATATTCAACGAATCGGTAAACTGCCACATATACCCCTTTATATCGTCACACTGCCCCCACTGTGCATTCCACACCGCGCACCCCAAAGACCGCCAATCAATATAGTTCTCGAACCAGGACAGGGACGCATATACGCCGCAATCCAGCGGTTTTATTTCGTCAAGAAACGCCCTGCATATAGCGGTTACATTTTCGCGGGAGAAGTCAAAACCGTGGGCTTTTTTATATCCGTCCGCATCTTCCATATCGAACCATACAGGCAATTCTAAAAGCACGCCCGCTTCATCAATGGCCTGTTTGCAGTTCCGCGCTTCCTGCTGTGCCTGCTCGGGATTAAGCGCATACGAATAATGATACGCGCCACACAGCAAGCCCATGTCGTGCGCCCCGTTGACATTACGCACAAAATCTTCATCTATCGCGTAACGCCCGTAAGAACTCCGCACAATCGCGAATTTCATGCCTGCATCTGCAACCGCTTCCCAATCTACACGACCGTTGTTTTCGCTTACGTCAATGCCATTTGTCATAATTTAGCCCCCTTTTTGTGCTCGACAATCATTTCATCTTCATCATTAAACCAGAGACGGAAATTATTCGTTTCCGCCCCTGGATAAAACCCCATCACACGCATTCTGCGTTCGAATGTTGTATGTCCCAAATTCCGAAGTTTATCCCACAGTTTTCGCATCCCTATTTCCCCTCTTTCCCCTCCGTATGCCGCTGTAGATACCCGAGCAAACCGCCCGCCAGGAATGTCTGTAGGTCTTTATCGCTCCCCATAATTATCGCGCCAAAAAACGCCACCAAGACGCCCATGGCTATAATCTTATCTGTGCTCCATGCCATCGACTTTTCCCTCCAATCGTTCGAGCCTGGAATGGTCTGAACGGGTTCGTTGGTCTAATTCTGCGACCCGCAATTCCAGTTCGTGTCGTCTATCTTCGGCGGTTAATAATTCCATGCGCAAATCCTTAATAGCATCATTCAAATTTTTGATTGATGTATTAAGCGGCTTTAAAATCGAATATGAAAAAATGCCCCATACGAAACCTAATAAGAGCGTTACCGATACTGCGTTCTGCAAGATTATTTCCACGTCTATCACCCGTTACCCCCTGTGCAGAGGACTTTTTATCTTTTGAGAGTTTCCCTGACCTCACATCTGCAATTAGGTCATTGATATTTTTTATATTATGTGTTGCACGGCGCAGGTTTTTTACGTATTCAAAATTGATATTAAAGCAGTATCTCTTTAACTCCGTTTCCTGGTCTGTTGGTGATGGCTCGTCGGGGTTAATCGCCTTGTTGTCAATCAAGACGCATCCGTAAGGAAAGACGGAATAAACCCACCGATTGTCGTTAATCTCCCAGAACGCAAGCCGCCCAAAATAAGAAGTCGCGCCCGTGGTTAATTGTGCAAAACCAGATTCGACACTTTCGCAAAATGTATATTTACTTTCATACGCCCAAAGGCCGATTTGATGCTCAGATTTAATTTCGGCGTTCCCCGTCCAAAGTCTTTCGCGGCGATAACTTCTCACTGCGCCCTCTGTCATAACGCTTTTGTCGGGGTTTGTTGTTTCGAGATAACCGCATACATCGGGGTCGATTAAATACTGGATTCTTCGTCCGTTCGCTACTCCCGAAAATGTTCTCCTAAAATCGGTCATTATTGAGCAATTGTCGGGACAGTTTATCCGCACGACGGGGAACTCTTTTTCGTTTATTTCTGTTACTTCTGCTCCCTGCGCATTCGTCCATTCTCGCTTCGATATCCCGTTATTTGTGTTTTTATTTACGACTAGCCAGTGTTGCAAAATCTCTATTGCTCCCGTAGATTTTACCCGCAAAACATAACACACAATAGGGCAATAAACATGATAATATGACGAAACATCTTTGTATTCTCCTTCGTCCCTATCATATTCCTGGTCGATGGTATGCGGAGAACAAACACCCTCGGCAATCGTCAAAATTATCATTTCCCATGCGCCACTATCGTTCGTAAATACAAAATTTAAAACTTGCGTATGCAGATATGATACCCAAATATCAACGTTCGTTAATTCTTCTCCCGAATAATTCCCTTCTTGCGAATAGCGTTTCCAAATTTCCGTATCACCTCCGTCGTCATTATACTCTAAATAAATTTCTTTCAGCTTATCAATCGCAAACTCGAACTGCCCTAAATTCATTTGAGCTATCGGCGTGCCGTTCTGCTTGACTACTAAAATCGGATTATTTGCGACCCACGGATTCCCTGTCACCCAATTAAAACCGAAATCATCCGTCCCCTCACTTTGCGTATAATAAAAATTGATAGCAAAAAAACGGAAAGGTCGATTTTTGCCTTGCGGCGCATCTGCGTTCAACCCATGCCAAGGTGCTTTCTGCGACAAAAATTCTGCCGTGAAAACGCTTGTTTTAGTCACCCGCATATCGAGAAAACAATTCAAGTCGCCCGCATAATGTTGCGGGATTCCTGCATCTGTTAAATATGCGCAATAAATCGCGTCTTTTGTTGTATACATCCAATTCGCAACAACGCCGCCTTTACCATTTATGGGCTTTATTTCGCTAGGCAAATTAAACCACATAATGTCGGGGTACTTCCATTCCGACCACCCGTAGGGCGTGCCATTTTTGCGCAATAAACCCGCGCCAAATCCATAAAAAAGATACCCCGAAACCCGACTAAAATCTGTCACAGTTTGACGGACGGGAACATGGCCGTAAACGATACGGCCATCCGTCCAAACTCTGTCGCCAACTTTTACGGGCAAATTTCCAATCATTCGTAAAAAGCGCCCATCCTCGTCTGTGATGCCGCCACCGCCCACGGAAGCGACGGTAACTGCCCTCAGATACTCATACCCATTAGACACCGACAACCACCGCCATTCCGTTATCTGAGATAATACACCAAACCGCGTCGCCATCTTTAAAAAACATATCAACGGCAGGGGCAAATGGGAGAACTTTCTCCCCAATAACCACGCTCCCACCGCGCACAATTCCGCGCCGTGCTTTTTGGTTTTTCGTGCGGTCGTAAATGGCCTGTGATACCAGATTAGACACCGCGTTTTTCATCCTGCTTAAATCCGCCATTTAATACCACCTCACGATTTCGATTGTCTGTTTATTTCTGATTTTCTCGTTTACAGTTACCGTATTAGACCGCAAATAATAAATATTTCCGCCCAGGGAAATTTTATCATTGAAATCAATCACGTGCGGATAATCATAAACGTCAACAGTGATTGATTCTTCGGTTTTGCGGTCGAGCCAAACAATCGCATCCGTCAATGATTTCAGCATGGCTTCACCGTCAACGGGGAACGATGTGTCTATGAGCGTCACACCGTTTATTGTACGGTTTCCGATTTGCTCTTTATCCTGGTGATGAATAATTCCGTACAATAAATATTTATTGCCATCGCTATCACTGACAACAATTCCGCCACTACGCCCAGAATTACCCCCGCCTGCAATTTGATTTTGCTGATACGGCGTTATACGGTCATCAAAATTAGAATTAGTGACGACGCCACCAATAACGCCGTCGTCGTCGGTGCTATAAACGTGCGCTTGAGTATAGCTTACGGGCTCGTGAGTTGTAACGACCTTATCGACCAATTCACCGCCGCTATACGTTTCCGCCGTCTCCTTATGCAAGAATTTTTGCCCATCGCCTTTTGTGATGTATTCATACGTCGTGACGACTTTTTCCTCTCCGTGCTCTACTGTAGTCTCTTTTACTAAATTATCATCCTCGTATTTTGCCGTCCCCCCGCCTTCTTCCTCCTCACTTTCTTCGGGTGGGTTATATGGTTCTTCATCGAACTCACTCCATTCTTTCATGCGTGAAACGACTTCCGTTTTGCTCCACGGGTCGCTCCCCCATGTCATGCGCATGAGCTTTCTTTTTATTGTCGGCTCGGCTAATTTTAAATTATCCAGAACAATCGTATTTTGTTCCTGCCCGCGCTGAATAACGTAAATAGTTTCGTTTCGCATATACACGTTAATCATTAAATGCGGGATTCGTGAAGTCCATCCAAAAAGCTCCGAAATCAATCCAGAATAATTCGAGCCAGATTGTACGGTTGTGCTCATAGTAGATATAAAATCAGTAAACTGTAAAGAAACATTTTTCCCTAGTTTACTTGCTATTTCCGTAATATGAGCACTTGCGGGCGCGGACGGAATTTTCTCGACTTGTTCCTCATGCGCGGCATTGTATCTGTTAATTTCCGCTAAATACTCCGCCGTCCACTCAAACTTATTTTCGGGGATTTCATACGCCAACTGCCGATATAATATCTCGTCAACATCGCACGTTAAATGGCAAGATTCCAAAATGCCTTTTGTCGTCGTTTCCTCCACCCGCCCGCGAATAATATAATCAAGAAATTGCAGATTGACCGCATCCATGATGTTTACGTGAGCCGCATAAACAAAAGAAATATTATCCGTCAATTGCTGTTCTTGCATCGAAATAGTGCAACTCTGAATAACCGAATTGTCTACGGGGCGTGGGAAAACTGGCGTGTCGTGAGACGGTGGATTATACTCTGGCGGTACATACACAGGGACAACAATATTCCGTACAAGATTCCGCTGAATATCAATCGGAATTTCCACCGTGTTAATTATTACTCTTTCCGCTGAGAATGTTTCGGTAATGTTTTTATTATAGTCGTCAAGATACCTTTCTGCATCGACCTGCAAATCTACGTTTATAGCATTACCGCAAACAATCCTTTCCGCGTCTATTGTATAATTCGCCTGCGCCGTTAATACGCGTTGCGTATCGATATCAAGCGTTAGGGAAATGTCTGGCCAATGCGCATTATCCGTAAAATCTAACTTGCCGTTCGATATAACGATATTTGAAAATAACGCATAAGGCGCACTATCGAGCAAATAACTCGAATTAAGCACGAGATTTTTGAACGGCATTCCCACATGAACAGGGCCGCTATACGAATAAATCAAGCCACCATCATCGGTATAAACTTCGATGATGCCATCGGTGTCGTCAGCTTCCAGATGCAAAATAATAGTCTGCAATCCATCCGTTTTCGCAACGTTCTCTAGTGTTGCAATAGCTGATGAACCGCCCGCGGCCATAGTGTTGTCTATATCAATATCGTCCGTATCCCAGAAATCTGTTCTAATTACCGTCGCAAATCTAGTCGAGTATTCATCAATAACAGTCCATTGAGCATCACCATTTTCACGATACACGTCGAATTTTATCCAAACTCTGTCGGTATCGGGGATAGGAAAAGTCCCTTTTGTTTTCTCAAACTGCGTAAAGGCTACGCCAGTTTTACTTTTACTGACGGGGAGGTTGTTATATTGTTTGGCGTTTGATGTATTCAGCAACCCTTCAAGCAAACCTACATTTTCATAACGCCAGATTTCCTCGTCGGTAATATTTCTTTGCGCATCGAAATACACAACAACAGCGTTCTGAAGCAATCTTTCAGCATCAAAACTAACCGATAAATCTGCACAAATATCGCGCTCAACATCAGCCGAAAAAGCGGCGCTTATAGCTAATACTCTTTCAACATCCGCATAAAAATTCTGCTGGATTGAACCGCCAACAAGCTGTCTTTCGGCATCAAAAGACAGTAACAGACTTTTTAAAATTTCGCGCTGTGCATCTGCTGAGAAGCTAACAGATATATCGGCAGAAACGTTATCATAAAACCAGAGCGGATTATTCGAAATAATGACATTAGAAAATAAGTCTGCGTCACCACTGTCAACGCCAGAAACAATGTCAATTTTAGAAAAAGGAATCCCGCCGTTTACTGCGCCATTAAAAGAATACACAAGCCCGTCAACATCCGAGAACAATTCAATAATTCCGTTTGTTGAATCGGCCTTCATGTGCAAAATAAACGTGCGAAGGGTGTCGTCAATTTCAACCGACATTGACACATCCGCAATAATGCCGTAACTGTTCCCGTCGTAGTTAACAAACCGAATAACCGTGCCAGGGGTATAGTTACACAATGCGAGAATCCCGACGACTATAGCTGAATTGCTTTGGTAATTTGTGTAATCAAGAATTTTCCATCCGTAGGATTGTGAATAAACGTCGAATTTTATCCAGATTTCCGCTGTTCCCGTGGCAATATCAAACAGCGCTATATTTTCCGTCGTCTGATAAAACGCCGAACCTGTTTTGCTTTGAGTTTGCGGAAGGTTGTCCACCTGTACGGCGGTGTTAGTATTAATTAAATCTGTAATCGTACCCGCGTTTTCATACTGCCATAAAGTCGCGGGAATTTTTGGCATTCGGATAGCGTCAAATTTTAAATAAAGAAATGTCTCGTTAAACCACAACGGCGAATTTGAAATTTCAATGCTCGAAAAAAATGTTCCGCTACCGTCTGATTGCAAATATAAATTGCCGAAATTCGTGCCGCTATTAACTTCCCCTGTATACGCGTACAACAAGCCGCCATTGTCCGTGTATGCTTCGATTAAGCCGTTCGTCGAATCGGCTTTCATGTGCAGGATGATTGTCTGAAGCGAATTGATTTTTGCCAAGTTTGACCAATAATACACATTCGTACTACGGTTAAAAAACGAAATGCGGCCATCCGTCTGAGCAGTAATACCCGTAGCGTTCCCGCTACCCGTAGAAATGTCATACGCCCGCCAACGGTTCACCCCATCAAAATAAACATCGAATTTAATCCAGACTTCTTTCGACGCGGGCACATCAAAAATTTTCGTCTGCGTGGTCTGATAAAATGCCTTGCCCGTCCTGCTTTTAGTCGCTGGTAAATCTGTTAATTGCACCGCCGTGGTTGTATTTATCAGCGTATCAATTTCCCCGATATTTTCATAATGCCACTCGCTAGCAGGGATTTTTGCCCGTCTAATAACGTCGGGGTAAAACTCAATAATATTATAAAAAGATGCATCAGGTGGCGTGAAATTACTGCCTGATGTCCATAAATCAACGCCATCATAAATGCGGAATTCGTCAATTGAACCAATTAGCCCTTGATTTCCATTCGGCAGTGCGCCGATGACAATATCGAATTCATCTCTATTATATTTTGGAATATTGTATAATCTTCCGACCTTGCCATTTACACAGAGATATAAAGACGCACTACCGTATGTATCTGGGTTATAAACCAAAGCTACGTGAACCCTAGTATTTATTCCTGGTTCAGTATTATCAACATTGTAGCCGTAATCCTGCGAACAATCTGCATAACTATTTGCCCACAAATTAAAGAGAGACGAATTATTTGCGGACTTGCGTACAGATGCTAGAAAATAACCATTTGTAGGATTAATAATCGAAAACAATCTAGCATTATTGGGAGATGAAGAATCAACACGAGCAATACAATCAATCGTAAAAGGTCTTCCGCCTAATTCCACGCCCGACAATTTAATAAAGCTATTTCCGTCCAATTGCAACGCCTTGCCACTAATCGCATTTGTAGCGGAAATAGTGGGGTTCCCCGTTGATGCCCACTGGTTATCGGCAATAAAATCTTTTGTTGCCGATTCGTCAAATCTAAGCCATGACCGCAGATATTTATTGCCGATATCCATACCAACACCGCCTTATTATACTGCCGTAATTGTCGCCGTTACTGCAAGGCTAACGCTTCTATCTGTGCCAGGATTCTCGGTACTTGCGCTGGATGCCTGCGCCCAAAAAATCGTATTTGTCGTGCCGATAGCCGACGTAATAGTAATACTGTCTGCATACGTGCCATTCTCCGTCAAGCACAGTTTCCAGCGGTCATTCGTGTCGCCGCTATCTGCAATAGTTGTATCGCCAACGGTGGTATATCCCGTCTCGCAACGAATCGCCAGCTTAACCTTTTTTGTTTCGGCTTCGGACGCATTTAGCGCGACAGTGATAGGCTCGGTGTAAGTCCCACCCGTGGAAACTGCCGTGCCATCAGTGCCCGCCGCCGTGGGGTTGCCTTTGTAGATGTTAATATAAGCGTTTGACATTTTTAAACCCTCCAAACCTCAAAGTCGAGTAACACATAATCTTTAAACCGTGGGAAATATTTATAAGAGCGCAAAACAAGTCGCACATCTTGCCAAATTGCCCCCGATTCATCCGTGAAATTTACAAGCGTTCTGGATTCCCAAAGGGAATATATAGCCGCCGCATTGTCCCACGAAAACAACGCCGAAACTGTGATGGAATCACCGCTCGAAATATGACCGTAATCCTGTACGGTATTCCCGCCAATGAGCGGAATTTTTTCGATTCTATCGTCAAAATTTATCATGCAACTTTCGGGCGAGCGATAGCTTTCTATCTCGTTAATTTTAATTTTCATAGTTATCGCCCCCCTTAATTTCCGTAACTTGTATTAAGGCGGCTTGTAGCCTGCTCAACTGCCGATGTTACTCCGTTCGCAACGTCGCGGGTAATATCATCCGTGAGCTGTTTTTTCATCGCATTGTCGAACACATAAGCCCCGCCTAGATTGACATTTATCGACGGATTAACGTTGATTTGGGGCGGGTTCGATTTCTGCTGAATCGCCCCTAAAATCTGTTGTAGATTGTTATTCATTTGCGGAATTTCGCCGTTTATCTGCCCCAGGATTCCAGTCACTTGCTCGTTACCCTGCGCCAGCACGTTTGACAGCTGAGACAAATCCCCGCCATCTTTAACCATGTTCGCGCCCCAATTATTAGCTTCTTTCATCGCTTTTTGGAATCCGAGCACTTCTTGCATATTCGTGGATTCCCAGGACGGCACGCCCGCTTCCCGCATCATCTGCCGTTGCAGGGCTTTTACCGCGTTTTGCTGGCGGGCTTCGGGGGATAATGTGCGGTCTATAATCTGCATTCCGCTTCCGCTTATATCGCCCCGCAAGGCTTTCCGATACGTGTCTAAATACTTTTTTTGGCTCGTAAACATATTTTTGACAGCATCGTTTGTGGCCTGCTTTTTCTGTTCTTCGGCGGCGCGGGTCGCTTGTACTTCGTCAAGCCCCTTCTGAATCCATGCCCGCTTTTCACGCTCAATCTGATTCAATCGTTGCGTAAGAGAATCAGCATAAATGCCGTCGAGATATTGCGCGACCTCTTTCTCATGCGCCTCGATGATTTTCCCTTTTTTCAAAGATTCTTCAAGCGCGACCTTTTCGGGGTCTGCGCCTTTTTTGAGCGTATCTTTTGCGGAATTTTCAACACCGCGGAGGGAATTTTGCAAGTCATTATGCGTGAGGGAATAGATTGAGCGGTCAAGGGCTTCATTCGCTTCTTTGGCTTCCTTTGCCGCATCTTTCATGGCCTTTTTTATATCATCCGAAACCTTCACCCACGCGGCGGCTTCGGTCGTCCCCTGGTCGATAGATGCTTGCACCTTGTCTTTTATTGCGTCAAGCTGTTCCCGCAATCTTTGGCTCGTTGCGCCTGCCAGATTTTTTTCCAGTTCTGCCTTTACTTCGGATGCTTGTTTTTCCAGTTTTACAGATTCGCCAACGGAGGTTTTAGTCGCTTCAAGTCGTTGTTTTTCAAATTCTTCGATTGATTTGCGTTCCTGCTCTTTTAATTCCAGTCGCTTTTTTGCGGCGGCGACTTCTTCGTCGGTGGAGAATAATTTCGCCCACCCCGCAAAGATACCTTCGCCCGCATTTGCACCGACGCCCGCGCCGACCATCGCGCCAGGAACACCGCCAGCCATAAAGCCACCGACGCCGCCAGCCAATGTGCCAAGCATCTTCCCGCGGTTCACATGGTCGCCGTAGCCTAATTCCTTTAATACGTTCAAATCTTCGGCAGACGTCGTAACTTCGCCAATGGCTTTTTTAACATCACCTAAGACACCTATTAACGCCGTCAAAGTTGATGCCAGCCCGCCTACCGCCGTTCCTGCGGCGCGGCCAAACTCCTTTATACCTTCCTTGTTGTCCGAAATCAGCTTCGCAAATTCCGCAAATCCTGCCGTTATTTCGGGCATTAGCTCAGATGCCACAGGCATTAACGCTTGCCCTATTGCGCCCGTCAATTGCCCCGCCTGCATCTGCATCGCTTGCCATTCGATATATAATTCGTGGGCTTCTTTCGGGTTTAAAAGTCCCGTGGTCTTTATGCGCGATACAATCTCCATGTTCGTCGCATAATCCTGCAAAAGCGGGACTAATTGCGCCCCTTTTGCACCCAGGACGTCTCTCACAAATTCAGCTTCGCGCCCAGATGCAATCGCCTTTTGATACGCCCCTGCAAGCTGTGCAAGCTGTTGCTCGTAGGAAAGTAAATTGCCGTTTGAATCAGTGAGCGAAAAGCCAAATTCGGCCATTGCAATCGATAGCGCATTTTGGCTTTTTGCAGATGCTAAAACCTGTTTATCGAGACGAGCGAAAATAGGCACAACTGAATCAATATCAACACCAGAAAGGCGGAAAACTTTTTGCAATTTGCTGGCTTCGGCGGTCGTTGTATGCAGGCGACTTGACAGCTTATACAAATCATTTCCCGCGTTCATTGCCTTGTCGGTCAAAGCAAAGATACCAGCACCCGCCGAAACCCCCGCTACAATGCCCGTAATAGCCCCGTTGAGCTTCGATATTGCGCCCACTGTACCTACTATCCGACCCTGTGCATTCTGAGCCGCAGACGCCAATTTTCCGAATGCTCCCGTTGATACCTGGGCGGTTTTTGCTAGTTCTGCATTGACCTGCGCAATTCGCGCTTGCAGTTGAGCAATATCTTTCTGTTGATAAAGGCGTTTAGTATCAACCCCGCGCGTTAGTGCGTGGTCTGTGCCGTAGGTCTGGGCGTTAGATTGATACGCCCGATTAAGCAAATCCAACTTTTTTTGTTGGACGGCTAATTCGTCCGTTAATGCTTTTTCCTTCGCTTTGAGCGCATCGACATATTTCCCCGCGGTTTCCAGTTTTGTTACGTCGATATCCGCCTGCAAACGGATTTGTTTCGCCTCGGAATTTAGGCGCGACATGGCCTGCCTAACCGTCTGCCCTGCCGTCTGAAACCCCAACTCTAGGTCGGCAATATCAAGCCCCAATGATAGATAAAGCGAATCTATTTCCTGCCCCATTGCGTCTTTTTTTGCCATGTTTTCACCTCACAAAACATCCTCGATATTTGCCATGTTTTTGCCCGCTTCGATTTTTTCCATCACGCATAATTGGTCGAGTAGAAAAGCTAAATCAGTTTCGTCTATTTCTTTAACTGTCCATCCATACCCGTCCTGGAATTTTGCGTATAAACTCAAAATCTGCTCATACGGCGAAAGTTCTATTTCTGCGCTTCCGCCGTTTCTGCGTTTGGGATTTTTTTCAGCTTTTCATTTACAATGCGGATAACATAAGAGGCGGTCGCCATATATTGCGGGAGAACATCGGCAGGGTCAATTTTCTCCGCATCTTCCAGCCCGTACATTTCCGCGATAATCTTCGAATGTTCGTCCATGATTTTAATAATCGACCAATCATCTTTGTCGATTTCATCATATTCTGCAACCCTGCGCCACATACGCATCGTGGGGCGCGGCAGGGTTATTTCCTGCCCATCAATAAGCGTAATTTTTGGTATTTCCATCCCGAAAAATCCTTTCTAAAAAAGGGCGGGTGTACCCGCCCCATACGTCTATATTAGCTCGGTTCCATTGCGGAATACCAGCCCGAAATAAGTGTCGCACTTTCGGAATTGTCGCTATCAACAATTCGCTTCCATGCGCCGTCGTATTCACGAGCCACGAACCGCCCTTCGAGCTTCGGGGTCGTAAACTGAACGCTTTCGCCTTTGGTCTGGATAGTTTCCTGCGTCGGGGAAAATCTGCCTTTCAGCAGTTTTACATAACGGGTGTTGCCGTTATGTTTCTTCGCTTCAAACGCCAGGCCGACATAAGGCGCGGTGTCAGATGCCTTTGCCTCCAACTGTTTCGTCGTACTGTTGACAGTATGCCCGAGCAATGCCGCAACATCTTCCAGCGGCATATCCGCCGTCTCGATAGTAACAGAGATTTCCGTCATACTGGAATCAGTTGCGAAAGGTGCATCATCGCCGTAAAGTGTGTTAAACGTTACGGACGGGTTGATATCGACCTGTATTGCGCCCGCAATCTTCTTCATCGCGCCGTAAGTTGCGCCAGATGAAGTGTCCGCGGAAACGGGAGCATAATACAGATTTTTAAGTCCTACTGTTGCCATTCTGCACTCACCCCTATTCTGTAATCTATAATCAATATTTTTTCGCCGTTCTCAACGTATGGCATCGCCTGTACGCGGGCGAAACCAATGCCCTGCATAATCCTATTTACATGACGATAAATCGCGCCATACTGCCCATCGCGGGTCAATATGTGTATGCGGAATGTAACTCTATGAGTTAATTCGACATCATCGCCAGCTAAAGCAGGAACGTCAGAAATCGGCTTATAAACCAAGGCGGGATAACGTGTTATTTTGTCGCTCGGTGCTTGTAGATGGAAAATCGAATCAGCACCATTTGCAAGCAATGCAGTTAAGGCGGTATCGCCGCTTAATCCCGCATAAACCCGCGTTTCTAGCACCATAGTTTCCACGTTATCCCCCCCTTTTTATTGCGGCTTGTATGGCTTCGGAAATGTATTTTTGCACATAAGCCTTGTTTTCCTCAAGCGCGGGATATAAAAACGGATGATTCACACGGGGCGAAAATTCAACGATTTGACCGTAAAGAAATCCATCTTCGGATTTCGCATTTGCTGAGATTTGATAGACAGTTTTTTTGTCATTCGGCTCGGCCTTAATCGAATCTCTCAACGCCCCAGGCTGTACGCCTTTTGCGAAATAATTCTTTCCGTTTTCTTTTTTATGACCCTCATAAACTGGGCAATTCTTTTTCGCATCATTGACAACTTTTTCGGCACATTCGGCAAGCGCATCCTTCGCCGCCTTCAAAACGTGCTCGCCTAGGTCTTTCAGATGCTTTTCTGTTTGCCCTGTCGTGATGCCACCGCGCGAAAAGCTCTTAGCTTTGTAGTTATTGCGTTTGCGCCGCGCCATCTTGCACCACCTCAACGCAATCTAAAACCGTCCAGATTTTGCGGGATTCCGCGTCATACGGCGTTGCCGTTATGCGCAACCTTTTCCCGCGCCATTCCAGCAAATCGTCGGGAAGAATATCGTCACGATACCGCACAACCACGCGATAATGAATCTCTGATTTTCGCTCGATTCCTCCGTCTGAAATAGGATTAGAAAGGGGCAAAACCTTCGCCCACATTTCCCCCCGAACACGCTCCTCGCTGGCAAGGATGTCTCCTTGAGCGTTTCGGAAATTCACAAACGAAATAATCTTTATACGCTCCGTCAAATCATCAATCGTGGTTTTTAAAATACTGCCCGTGTTAATCATGACGAATTTTCCTCCGTGACAACATCGCCCCAGTATTGCAACTGCGCAATCATGGATTGAATATAGTACGGGAATGACGTCCGTTGGTCGTTGCTAGGGTCGCGGTTTCGGTACATTTCTGACACCAACGCAAGTTTTACCATGTCCGCCTTTGATGCGAAATCTGTATCGCTCAATTTGTCGGTAAAACCATCTACGGCGGCAACCAGATATGAATCAGCCGCCGCCATAAATGTTCCGAGCAAGGCGTTCTCATGGTCTGCGTCAATACGCAAATAATCTTTAACTTGCGCAAGTGTAACAGCCATGTTTTACGCCCCCTCATTTTAAGACAATGCAACTTTGCGGGCGACCATTGCGGTGCTGTCATAGACAACAGTGCCGAAACGAATCACGCCGCGGAGAGCCGTGCCATATTTCCGCCACAGGTATTCGGTGGAAATCGAAAGTTCAAGTCCCTGCTTCTCGAACATCCAGACGTAGGCCGCAAGGTTGCCGATGTAGAAGGGTGCATATTCCGTGGTCGTACTGCTGGCGGTTACGCTCCAATTTTCAAGCAAGGAATCTTCGACGATGACGATTTCCTTGCCGCGGTACATATACTTATCGGGCGCGGTAACATCGGGGACGAGCAGGGGGCGATTGTTGCCGTCGTCCAGATTGGCGAGGAACAGGAAACCGCTCTGGTTCGTGTAGATTTTTGCGTTATTGTAAAACTTGCGGGGCAGGTTTTTAAACAACGCTTCGTTAAGTGCTTTATGCGTGGAAATCGTGGTCGCATTTGCGCCATTAGTGCCTGCCAATGTTCCCAGATGCCCCAGGACGGCGGCATTCTCAGAACGGACAGCGGCGAGAGCCAATTCACGCCCGCAAATGTCCACAATATCCGCGGACGCATCATCAATAATCTGATTAGATACGGGGATAATCAATCCCTTATCTTCGACCGTATAATTTGCCTGCCCAAACGCCACATCATCCTCGGCAATGTCCGTCAGTTCATCGAACGCCGTAAAGACGAGATTCTGGTCGGAAATGGTCGGCCATTTGCCCGAAGTATACGGGGTCTGGCGGACGGTAATGTAGTCGCGAAGCTGAGTAAATTCGTTCCGCTTGTCCTGAATCTGCATCCACTGTTCGGTCGGGACAAGATACCCGCCGCGGCTGGAAACTGCTTCAATCTGCCCAGGCGTGCCAGGGTTGCCACTGGTGTTCGTGACATTCTTATAAGCGGCCTTTTCCTCGTCGGTAAGACCTTCGCCGCCATGCAAAACGAGCTTGTTAAATGCACGCCTAGCAAGTTCGTTTTCGGGCAGGTTGCTGGTGGGGGCAGGTGTGCCCTTTGCCACGGTTGCAATGTCCTCGGCTTCGAGGGCTTTTGCGGCCTTGTATTCATCGACAAGGACGTTCAATTCGCCCGCCCATTTTGCGGCTTCGGCAAATTCCTCTTTGTTTTTAAGGTCGGAAATCTTCGCGGAAAGGGCATCGATTTCCTTCCTCATTTCATCGGATTTTTTCATTCTGCTAACGCTCCTTTCGCAATAGCGAGAGCCGTTTCTATACGGCATATATTAGCTGTGTTATCCACAGTATCGACAACTTTATTAACCGCCGTGGCGGGCTTATCACGCGGCGAGAAACGCAAATCCTTCGGTGCTTTGCTGAAGTTTACAAACTTCTTGCCCGCGCAAGCAACTGCTTCCGAAGCACCTGTTACAATTATATCAAAAATTTCCGCGGCTTCTTTGCCCGTCAGCCAGGTTTCTTCGTTTACCATGTCGGAAATTCTTTCGTTTGTGATTCCCTCTTTTGCCGCCTTGCGATAAGTCGTTTCCAGACCTTCCTGCAACGTGTCCAAAATCTCCGCGGTTTTGCGCAAATCAAACGCATTGCCATTTACACCGACGGACGGTTTGTGAATCATCAAATACGCATTCTCGGGCATTTCCCGTTCGTCTGCCGCGAAGAAAATCTGGGTCGCAATACTACAACACCAGCCGTCAACAACCGCTTTTGTGTGCCCGTCGTGACGTGCAATCATGTTCGCCATAGCCACGCCTGCGCCAATCATACCACCATCAGAATTGATGTAGATAGTTAAATCTTTGCCTTTCAGTTCGTCAAGCTGTTGACGGATTTTCGCAGGCCATTCATAGCCTTTTTCGACGCCCCAAAACGCCAAGGAATCCCCTGCCACATCATCAACAATATCGCCGCTGATGTAAATTTCAGCGGATTTATCCGTCTGATTCTTGATTTTGAGCATCTACTTCGCCCCCTTCTCTATTCGCATACGCTTTCCCAATTTCTTCGAGTTTTACATAAGAACCATTTACCATGTGGACATCGCCGTTTTCGCACGGTGGCAAATCCAATTTATTACGGGCTTCATTCACGGAATAAATTGCGCTTTGGGTCATTTTCTGCAAGACGTCTGCCTGCTGTTGCGGGTCGCCGCGCAGAATAGTCCACACGTTAAACTTGTAGCCCAAACCCGCATCCTGCTCCCGCCTAGTGAGTAGTTTTCGGTTCATTTCCTGCTCGTAAATCGTGATGTTATACAGGAGCGTGTTGACGTAAAATTGTAGATTCTGCATCGCGCTATTGTTATAGCTCGATTTTGTATAGTCATTTAAATGGTCGGGCGACAACCCAAACGCCGCCGCAATCTGCAAGGCATTGTATTTTTTTAGCTCGTAAAACTGCGAATCAGTCAGTTTCATATTGAGCGGTTGCACGTCCCACCCGAACGGAATTGAAAACATTTTTGTTTTACTTCTACTGATTTGCGTTTCTATTACATCAATGACTTTTTGACGCTTCTGCTCGGACAGGTCGCCAATATATTTAACCACCGCGGATGCTGTCATTCCGTTTTTATAAAGGTCGTTTAAATATGTCTGACTTTCTTTATTCCCCGCCATTGAATCAGCAAGAATTTCCCGAACAGATTTACCAACAAGCCCCGTATTTTCCGTTATCCATGACCTCACATGAATAATGTCCTCGGGATGTATAAAATACTCATGCCCGTTATAGTCGTATTTATAGTAATAACGCCACAACGGAAATTCGTCAAGATTATTCACCCAAACTTGCATTCGCCTGGGGTCGAGAATATGCAACCCTTTTAGCTTGCCTTTTTCGCGCTCAGTATAAGCATAGGCATTGCCGTAATGATTCCGAAAATATTCCATCGTCGTGAAGAATTGCAACGGGGTCATTACCGCATTCGGGGAAATTCCTAGCGCATACATGGTGTCGTGCTGGACGCGATTTTTGTTTGAATCCATCAAATAGACGGGGATTTTCCCGAGAGATTCCGACAAAACTTTCATGCAGGTAAAATATGTTACTTCGCTTATGTCCGCCGTATAAGTCCCCGCTTTACCGCTGAAAAGTTCAATAATATCGCTCATTCTGTAGGTCGTTTGGGCGTCATTTTTGAACGCACTTTTCAGCCTGTTCCAAAACTCCATTTAGTCATCACCTCCCATGGCTTTTAGCCATTCGTCCGCCGCTGAATCAAAATCGACTGATTTTTTATTGAGGAAATGCAGTTTCCATGCGTCTATTATAGCATCAATCGGGTCGATTCTTTTTGCCTGTGTCATTTTATCAATTTTAATTTCACCGAACGAATTTGGCTGTGAAATGACGGCATTGACCGCGCTCCATGTCAGCAACGAATTATTTTTGTCGTACTCAACAAGTCCCGCCTTTACTGACAACTGAAAATCTATTGTCGGGTCGTTTAGGCTACGCGCAGATTGTTTAACCTCGACCAAATCACAATCTAAAACAGATTCAAGGTCGGCTAAAAACGTCGCCGCGTTGTGGTTGTCATAGCCACACCCGACAATCTTTAAATCATAGTCACGGATGCAAACCGCTAAATCGCCCACAATCGCCTTATAATCTGTCTTAATACCATACATGTCCGACGTTAATGTTATAAGCCCTGCGCCCGCCCAGACGCCATACGGGGCATCATCCGTTTTTATGTGTTCCTGCAATCTCAATTCGGGCATATAACTATGCGACCATATATATACGCGGTTATCTTCAAGCGGGAAAAGGAGGGCAATTGATGTTAAATCGCCACCGCTGGAAAGGTCAATCCCGAGATAACATTCACGCCCCCGCATATCCTGCAAGGTTCGCTCTGATGCACATTCCCGCCATTTATCCATGTCAAGCAATGCGCCACCCGTAAAAGTTACCCACTGATTGAGTGATTTTGTCAAAAAATTAACTAATTCATCGCCCTGCTTTTCCTTCGCATCTATGGCTTTTTCTGCCATTCGCGCAATCTTCGTCGCATCCATTTCAGTGTCGTTCGTCCAAAGTTGAAGCGGATTTGCTTTCGCCCAATTTTTCGAATCCCAAATATCATCATCTTTGTCTAGCTCCGCGATATAGATGAATAACGAATCTTTTTTGACGTTACCTGCAAGCACTTGTTTGCAGAATTTATAATGCTCATAACACGGGGAATTAAGATTAAATCCTGCCGTTGTTATCGCCAAAGTTAAGGCATTATCGACGGCAAGTTGTCCGTCCTGCATCAACTTATACATTTGACTTGTAGGGTGTGCGTGATACTCGTCAACTACTGCCAAAATTGAACGAAAACCGTCTGCCGATTTCGTATCCCTGCCGATGGCTTTTATCGTCGTTCCTGTTACTAAACTCGTTATCGTGCGGTCATATTTTCGGATTTTATAAAGCCCCATCAAATCCCTGTCGGATTCGATAAATTTATCCACCTCGTCCCAAACAATGTTCGCCTGTTCCTGCTTTGTCGCCGTACAAAAGATACGCCCCCGCTGGTACGACGAAAATGTTGCGCGGTCATTGCACATTGCACCTGCTAAAAACGACTTGCCATTTTGCCGCCCCATCTGAATATAGGCTTCCCGATAACGCAGGATTTTCGACCTCTTTTTTCGCCATCCGCACAATGAGCCAATAATAAAATTTTGGAATCCTCTCATGGTTAATTGTTGCGCGGAAATGCCCTCACCTATGGTTAATTGGTTCGCGATATCGATATGTCTTTCCGCTTCTGCAACATCAAAAATATACTCACATTTTGGGTCGTTCATGTCGTCAAGATGCCGCTTACACGCTTGATATTCAGCCCGCCCACATATACGCCCGCCGTTAACAATTAATTTTGCATAGGCGGTTGTTCTATCGGCTGTTTTTCTTGCCATAAAATCACGCCTTATTAAGATACTTTAAATACTTGTTTTCCGCTTTTTCTTCGGGTTGTTTCGGGACAATTAAGCGCAATCTATCAGTAATAGCCAGTCCCAATTTAGACGAGCATTTCATAATTGTATCTTCCGCTTTTTTCTGTACTGCCAGAAACGGCGAAACCGTTAAGCCGTTTTCAGTTTTGATTACATCGCCATATTTATGCAACTGATTCGCGGCCTTTATATATTTATCCACCGCATCTGCATACATCGCAATGTAATGTAAATCAAGATTATCAAGAAAGGGAATTTTCCCCGCTTCCGTCACAACACGCATATATTCTTTTTTCCCTGCTTCCGTGAGCCAGGCAGGGGCTTCCGCTGTCAATTGGTCGCGGTCACCTTTTAATTTTGATTCCTGGGCGGCTCGCTCCAATTTTTCTTTTTTGCTTGTTTTTCTCGTGGACAAGGACACCACTTTTCGGGGTCTGCCACCGTTATTTCCTACCATTTTTTAGTCTCCTTTCAAGTGTCTCTAAGGCGTTGAGTTTTGGGCGTTTTTTCGCGGGAAAAGCGGGGGTGTGGTGGAAGGACAAAAAGTCGAATCTTTCAAATGTCCCCCCGTGGTGGACATTACGCACCCCTAGCCCCCTTTAATGTGTTACACCGACAGTGCGCAAGTTGCACATTATCCCAACTATGCACGCCACCTCTGGATAGTGGTTTAATATGGTCTATTGACGGATACATAGCACCAGCGATAAACGCTCCATCCCTAATCGTATAATCATTCACATCAACAACACGCCCGCACAATTTGCATCTACCATTATCCCGTTCAATCAATTTTTCCAGTGAAATATTTTTATCAACAATTTTCCCTCGTAATCTTTTTTTAGCGTGTATGTGTTGTAATCGTTTTTGATATTTATCCCGACAAACTTCCGAGCAAAAAACTTTGCTTTTCTTTACTGTCGGCGTAAACTCACATCCACAATTTCGGCAATACTTTCTTTGTACTTTATAAACTGCTTCGCGTCTTTGTTCTGCACGCTGTCTGTTTTGTTGTCTATTATATTCCTTTTGGCATTCAACACTACAGCATGACCGCTTTGCCTTATCCATAAAAACCTGTCCACAAATTACACAAATATTAGTATACCATCCCTCAATCTTTCCCACATATTTTAGCGGTTTCGCCCTATCATTTTTTACTTGCGCAATATGTTTTGCTGAACACTCCCGCGAACAAAATCGATAACTATGCTTATTTCTTACTACGCCACCATAAAAAAGTTTCCCACACCATTCGCATATATACTTATGTGTTAAGGATTTGTTTTCCTGGTGGCGTTTATAGCTCGGCGTGCACTTATCACAACAGTATATTTGATTCTTTTTAGATGCTAAAAATTCCGTCTTGCACGTAGGGCATATTTTTAGCGTTTTCTCTACTGGCGTATATCTTTTCTTGCTGGCTATTACTCGACATTCCTCCGAACAATACTTAGCAAAACTAACGCCAATTACCTTGACATAATTCCTGCCACAAATCAAGCACGTTCTTTCCTTCATGCCTTACCTCTTATCGCGAGCAGTTTCCTTCTCATTTCTTCCGCAACTTCTCCACCTTTTGCATACGCTTCGTGGATTAAATCGTGCGTTCTTTTTGACACCACAACCAAATTATCTAAGCTCAATGCCAGGTCGGGTCGCTCTTTAACTGTCCAGATATGATGCACCGTATGACCTTCAATAAATCGCTGTTCATACTGTAATAAATATTCGTCTGTATAGTTCGCCCTGTGCCGTGCGGCTGTCGCTGTTTTCTTCCACAAATACGAATTATACATATTATCATGCTCGACCTTATCCCGCCTTTCTGGCGGTGCATAGCAAGAACATTTTTCGCCTTGTTTTACAAACTTTCCGCATCGAGCACAGTACCGCACTAGCATTCTTTTCGCCACCTTTCCGCCAAAATTTTCGGGGTACAATTATTCCATGCAATGTGATGATGTAAGCGCAAATGGCTTCCGCCCATTGCTCCAATCGTGACACATGATGGCGCACACATCACCGAATAAAATGATTTCCTATATGTTCCATTTGCTAAATAAATATCCGTCAATCCTCCTGCATTTGATTGCGTTTTTGTTTGCACCACAATCGCCCGAAGAATTGTGAAGAATAATTCGCCACGGATGCCCCCGACAACATAGGTATTTGTATCTTCGTTTATTCTTCCGATTATCTCAATCCGATTGTCGGTTTTAAAAAACCATACGTTCATCGCTTTGCGAATTAACTGTCGTTCCCATGTGCCAGATTTAACCCCTCCTATTAAATCTCCTCCTTGTCCCAATGCGACGGTTTTTGCCCCGCTTTTATCCAGAAAATCAAACATTGCATTATATAATTTATCAAGATTATTGCACGATTGAATCTTTAATTTTTTGCCGTCTTTTGATTCATACCGAAATTGAAAGTCTTTATAATCATCGTCGAGAACAATAAAATAATCAAAGCCCAAATCTTTCGCAATATCAAAAACTGCATTGCGGGCATAAACGACAACACGCCTATCATTATCATTGTCCATTATGTCGAATTTTCCGTCATAATCCGCCTTGCAAAACTGCACAACCTGGTCGCCGTATATCTCCCGATAACGCTCCTCCTGGTCGTCCTCGTCGTCAATTACGATGTAAATTTTACCCGTGTAATTTTGTTTTTTTAATGTCTTATAGGTAATGACATTATCCGCCCTGCCATGCGTCAGAATGAATACCGCAAAATTCCTGTCAATCATTTTTGACACCTGCCTCCGCTAACATTTCGTCAATCTCTTTTGAGAGATTAACATAGCCGTCACGAATAGCATCGTTATAGTCGATAATAACTAGGGCGGAATCCTCCATAAGTCGCTGAATTTCTGGCGTTGTTTGGGCATAAAACTCCGCTATTTTGGCATAATTAAAAACGTTGTGCCTAGCAGTCGCCAGCATCAAAAAACGCTTAACATCTTCGTCAAGATTTGCGCTATGTATGGCTTCCATTAACTGCTCGGATTTGGTAGTGTCAACCAGCTCCGATGCCGAGACTTCTTCCCCTGTAATTTCGTAGTGCGGAATATCGACCTTTTTTGTATATGTATCATCTTCCGCAATTTCTTCAGCGGTTTTAAATCCGTATTCCTCCATGTCTATCGAAGATATTGATTTCAATTCCGCTTCTAATGCCTTTACATCGAAGCCGCTATTCATCGTCAGCTGATTATGAATCAGCCCGTATGCGCGCCGCTGTTCGTCCGTCAAGCCGTCCAATTTAATCACGGGTATCTTAGTATGGCCTAGCTCTTTTGCCGCTTGTAGACGGCCATGACCTGCAACTACCTGCCCATTCCATGTCGCTATAGGGTCGTTAAATCCAAACTCCTTTATACTAGCTTTAATTTGTTCGATTTGCTCGGGCGGATGTTCCTTCGCGTTATTCTCATAAGGCGTAATCTGTCCTATATCAATATATTCAACTTTTAATTTATGTGTTTCCATGCTTTTCCCTCCGCTATCAATCTAATCGGCGTGACGGTTACGTTGAATTTTTCAGCTAAGGCTTTAGCCCCATAAACCGCGTCGCCCTTTATGTAGTGCCGTTTTATAAATCTTGCTTGTTCCTCTGTTAATTTGTGATTCCCATGCGCTTCACCTTGCAACGGCTTATTTAGATGATTTTCCCACGCATGATGAATGTTATCTAAGCAGGACACCCATTCTAAATTCGCCGCGTGATTATTTGTCTTATTGCCGTCTTTATGATTCACTTGTTCCAGATGCTTAGGATTTTCGACAAAAGCCTCCGCAACAAGCCTATGCACAAACTTTAATATTCTTTGCCCGTCGATGTTTGCATCAAGTTGCAAATATCCTTTCGTGTCCTTTGAACCACGTACAAAATGCGTTGATATATGAACGCATTTGCCGTTACTACGCATTATTGTCCGTTCTAACGCTTTTATTCGTCCATAATTACTAATCATATAGATACCTTCCATGCCTGGAACGCTCCGCCATATTTCGCCCTGTATTTGTTCCATGTTACCACCTCATTTCTGGTACGACAAAAGGCCACCGCCCCACGATGGCCTCGCCGTGTAAGAGATATTTACTAGGGGGAATGTTCCACGCTTTTATTATAGCGGAATTTCGGGCGTGTACGTTGCCAGGGCACGAAAAAAGGGAGGTTTTTACCTCCCCGATGCTCATTGCGGTGTCTGCTGAATCCGCTTTATGATGCCCCGATACTCCCGCCAGATTTCGTCAACCTGCTTCGTCATTTCGTGCAATTGTACTTCTTTGCGGTTGATTTCGTCCTGGGCGGCAATCAGCTTTAAATAAGTAACGCCCAAAGTTACCGCCAGCCCAACGCACACGCAAATCAAAAACGACGTTATTTTATTCATCGCTAGATTCCTCCGCTTCTAGCCATTTAATTTTTCCGTCTATGCAATGGCTTTTATCCCATTCGTGCGCCTTAAATTTGCAGGCCATCACGCCATAAATATTCATTTCCCGATATGCGCATCCGTTGCAATTGTCGCTCGAATATCTTTCTAGCCACCACGCAAATTCGGACGCGGACATTTTACGAATCCTGCTTATGTTTTTCATACATTTCGCCTTTCACTTTTACGAACAATTTCGACCATTTTTCATTCATCACGATAATAGATTCGTTGATTTTCTCCGCTAAATTTAGCATCATATTGTACTGTTCCTGCCATTTATCATTAAGCCGCCATGCAAACATCACCATGACGACAGCAGACAAAAAAGATATTACCGCAATAACCGCCCAGATGCTACTTTCCGTCATTTTTTGATTCCTCTCTTTCCCCTCTCGCAAACGCCCACGCAATCAACGCCACCATAATTGCAGGCCACACCGTCCTGAAAAACTCAATATCTGGGCAAAACCAAAAGCACAGCACCATGCCAATGAGTATGCCAGTACATAAATACCAGGCGTTATCCTCTGTCCTTGACAATGTCCATCCTCCAATCGCCCACGTTAATCAAGAAAAAACAGCCACCAGTGCCCTTATCCATATCTCTGGCGAACACACACCCTGGGCAAGTGCCATCATCCCTGCCCGTAGCTTCGCAATGCTTTACAATCTCTTTAACCGCCTGCACCATTTGCTTATCAGTCATTGCTTATCTCCTCCTCATCCAACTTAACCATTATTATCGTATCTCTGCTCATTCTGCGGCCCTCCATTCGTTTTTCTCTCGTCGGCGAAGCCGCAAAGTATAGCGTGGATTTCTTAAGCCCCCATTTGTCTGCCAAGACGGGAATTGTTCCTATATCAACAAACCTATCTCCACGATATAAAGCGTACACCATTGCTACCGCCTCCGCTCTTTATAAACCTCCTGTAATTCGTTTAGAGCCGCCACCACCTGCGAACATATCAGCGTGTCGCACTTCACACCACCACGAAGGATAATGCCTGTCTCGAACAGTTTTATCAACTTATCCAATGCTTCTTCTTTCCTTGTCATTCCTCGTCCTCCACAATCTCCGCCTCGCCTGTCAACAAACGCCGTAATAAATTGTCACCGTCATACCAGCCACCAACAAATATTTCCTGCTTCAATCCTTCCTTTGTGAATTTACAGTTGATTTCAAAGACGACTCCCAACCTCACCATAAATTCTTCGCCCAGCTTCTTGCCGAACATCTTAGCAACCTGCTCCATTTTATTTTCCATAAACTCTCGCCCTCGTTCCTTTTATCAAGCTATCCAGCCAATAATCAGACAAAAACTGCCCGTCTTTTGTGCAAATAACCAGACCTCTTTTTGTGATTTTCCCTCGAAATTTCAAAGCATCTGTGCCGAAAATAAACTCTCGTCCCATTTTAACGCCTAAATTTTCCGCTACCTGCTTCATCTTATTTTCTGTCATTGCCAGCCCTCCGCTTTCCCTTTTGATAGGCTTCAATCATTGCTTCGTCGAGTAAATCCATCAACCTATCATAAATTTGCTTATCAAGCAACGGTTTCACCTCTAAATCCATTCGTTCCCATAACAATTTAATTTTACCTTTTGCCATCGTCCTGCGCCTCCAAGTATATTTTATCTAAATACGGTGCTAACTGATTAAGCCCATAGCTTGCATTTGCACAATCAGTATCATTTCGCAACTGCTGTCTGTTGCATAGATAGTCCGATTCAAAATCAGCCAGTAAATTCAACAAATCTTCTAGTTGTTTTTTAGTCATCGTCCTCGCCCTCTTTACTCCTATTCCATTCATCAATTTTTCTGTGTAAACGCCCGTCAAAATAACAATCGTCAATCTCTTTTATAAGCCACATCCAGACGGCAATAATAATCGGCGTCGCCAACGCCAGGAGAACACACACGACTATTTTTTCACCCTCACCCATTGTCCCTGCTCCTTTCGTACAATCTCAAAATAATCGGCTACTGTGATGCCCCCACAATGCGGGCAAATCAAGCGGTCGCGATGCTGTTTATCTTCTGCCCGTTCAACGACCGCCAGCTTCCCGCATGAGCATTTTGCATACTCTATGCTATTACTCATTCCTCAAATTGTCCCCACCCGCCAACAGGCCGCCAGAGGTGCAAAACGTTCTCTAAATCTCCCACGCCATGCAGATAATTTTCGGCCTTTGGATGTATCTGGTGTACTTCTTCATCATCCCGCCAGAATATCTCTTTAATTCTACACATATCTTTCCATGTCGGGGTCGATTTATTTGAGTTTGTAATACTTACGGAAACGTGCTCCATTTCGTTGCCTGTTTCTTCGTCTTTATCGACAGTACATATAAAATTAAACTCTTTTTTCTGTCCTTTTAACTGCACGATTCCCCCGTGACCGTTCATCCAATTTTCCCAATCGAAAACCTGGGGATTTGTTCTTATTTCGTCAATCGTTCGCATCGCTATACCCCATATCTTTTAACATTTCTTTTTCATCATCAATTTTGCAAGCACAAATTTCAATCGGCTTTTTACCGCTTACAATCACAACCGCGGAATAAGCATCATTTTCGCGATAATACCGATGCAATTCGATGCCCTTTTGCAGTTCCCGCACGACCACACGACTACGAATTTTATTTTCTTCTTTTTCAATTTCTTGCAGGTATTTTTTTACTAATGCTTCTTCCCCCTCCCTGCAACACGACATATAAAAATCCTTCCTGCCGTGAGCATCTATAGAATAAATTGCGGAAATTTCTGCGCCGTTTTTATTCCGATAGCGATGCACCTCCGCGCCGTTCGGCAATGTTTTAACAATGTCGTGGACGGTTTCGCCCTTGCTCGTAAAATCTTCCCTTTCTGCCATGTAAAACGCCATCATAAGACGCATACTTGCATTAGTCAGATGATTTTCGTTTCTGTCGCCCATGCGATACAAATTTATGTGCCGCATAGCCCGCGCCAGATGCTCGTCGGCAGGAATTTTCTTCCACGTCTGTCCTGGATATTTCACCGCGCCTTTTGTCAATCCCTGGGCGACGGAATCCAGCCACGCGGGGTAAATGTAGCGGTATTCGTTTCTCTCTTTTTCTTGATTATAATCGTGGTTCATTGTCTTTTCTAAAACCATTATTTTCGCTCCTTATAAAAAATAACTCAATTTTAATTTTCCTTTTTTATCGTTCCATTACGTCTTAAATCCTTCTGTAATCTCTCCCGAAATTCTTTCTTGCTCATTACATGATTTTGCGCCTTTTCTTGCATTATCATGCCCGCATAAATCGACATTATTCGCCGTACTTCTTTTGTGCGATTTCCTTTCCTTACCCGCTCCCTCAAATGTTGCCAATATCCATCCCGATGTTTGCTATTCATTCGGCCAAATCACTCCGTCCATAGATGTATAAAAAATCCTCCGCTGAGAGCGTTACAAGCCACGGCTTTCCGTTTTTTTTATGCGCTACAAGGGGGATATCATTCCCGCCATTGGCAGTCGCATCACGCTCGCTTTGCTCCATTGCTTCACGCAGGTTTAATCTTTCTACGTGCTTACATTCAACGTGAATATTTGCCAGCCCTTCGACGTCCCCTGCTTCGCCAGTTTTCCCGCAAAATTGAGCAGTTCGATGCACTTTTTCAAAACCGCATTTTTTGCAAAGATTGACGAAATCGCGCTCCGCTCTTTTGCCTTTGTCACGGCTGAATTTGCCCATTGATATCACCTCCGCTAGGGGAATAAATGCTATTGTCATAACTGTTTAAAATCCTGCCAAAAATCGCGCGTATCTCTTTTAAGCTCTTTCCAGAAAGCAATCTGCTGATTTCGGGAAAAACATCATTGTTATCATACTGCAATTCCTTTTGAATGGCTTTTTCTGCTTCCGCTTTTTTCCTCATTGCATCTTCGTATTCCGCCTTCGAGTTAATCCAATCCTTGTAGATGTCATTTATTTCAGACGCCAGGTTATGCAAGCAAAGATTTTTGTCTAGAAATTCGGCCATAACAGGGACAATGGCAAATGTCGTCACATCTTGCCTGTAGTTCTCTCCTTTTACTTTATATTTGCAATACATTGAAAGTAGTGCGTACCCTTCCTTGCGCATAGCCGCATTTAATGCCTTACCGTCACCTTTTTTTATACCCAAAGCACTTGCAACATCCTCGACTTTTGCAACGTCCGCTATACAAATCGCAGGTTTATTCTCTTCGTTCCACGTCAATCGATAGTTTTCTATATATTCCCCCTCAAAACGGTACTCGTCAACCGCTTGACTATGCGCGGGCATTCGAAAAATACTTAGCGCATTTTCATCATATTTAAATGCAGGTCTATAAATTCCATACGCAATAAACTCGATAGTATCCGCAATTATTTTTTTATCACGGGAGTTGCCTTTACTTTTTTTTAATGCCTGCAACACTCCGCAAATATTGATTCCCTTTTCAACTACCCTATTATGTATACATGAGATTTTTTCTTTTTGACCGCCTTTAGGAATTACCTCGTATGCCCCTTTTGCACCTGCTAGACTATATCCCCCGAAATTAAACATCACTTCGACAAAATCGAAAAATATCTGCCCGTCTGTTGTAAAAAAAGCGGTTATATCTTTTCCGTGCGGCCCTTCATATTTTTTCACCTCGTGTGCGTACTTCATCTGTTTTGTTCCCCCTAATTCTGCTCCATAATTTCCAGCCAAACACCCTTATCAAGACGCCCGTTTATCTTCGGCAATTTGCCGAATTTCTTCGCTAAATCCCGCCCGTATTTATTACAGAATTTAGTCAAAGTCGCGCAATCTGCAAACCCCATTTCGATAGTTAATCGCGTTAATGATTTAATCTGCATCCGCTTGCAAATATCCAGCATCAGCCGCCACCTATCCTCTCGTTGGGTCTGCGTACATAATCCGCCTTGAAATCTTGCAGTACATTTATTTGCTTCCGCCCTGGAAATCTTCGTGGCGCATTGGTCTATAATCCAGCCCCTTTCGACGAATCCATCAAAAACCGTGTGCGCCCTGGTAATCTTCTGCCCTTCGTAGTATGCCACGTGCCCCGCTATCCTGGTGCATTCCCTGTGCGGATGCCGTTCCCTATAGTCTTTCTCGGCTTTTTTCGTCCAAACAACCGCCATTTTGTCCTCCTCGCCGTAAAAACGGCTCATTTGCCCCTTAAAAATCCTTCCGCATATAAAGTTACCTGTTTGCCATTGCGGTTCGTTTTTGCCCCGAAAAATCGGGGCAAATTTTGCTCAGAATTGATTTTCGTCTATTTCCTCCCGCCCCTTTTGCAACGCAAGCATCATTTTCGCCTTTTGCTCCTCAGAAATCACTTTGCGCCCCTTGCGAATTGTAATCAGCTTTTTGTCCGCCACAAATGCCGCGCCGACCACCTGCCCTTCCTGCCGATACTCTTTAACTAGCTTATAAGCATCAAGCCCGCGAAGCCGTTCCAGCAGAAATGTGTCCGCGGTGTATAAAATCATTTCGTCGCTTGACCTGTCCCACGTTATTACGGTTTCTTGCTCGCTCATTGATAAGCCCATGTAAAAACCTCCCCTCGAAATCTGTGTATATGCCCCTGTCGCTCCGTAGAAGGGCGTACAAGGGCTTTTATTCTGTCCGCCTATATCTCAGTATTGCCCCACCTCCTTTCGTGGCCTGTCGCCAGCCCTGGGCGATATTTGCTATTTTGACCTCAGATACCTACCCACGCCGTCAATCTGTGCAGGGTCGATTAAAGTTATCGTGCTATCCTCATGCACATAAACTTTATAGCCCGCATCACAGGTGGCCTTTCGGATAAACCGAAGCTGGTTCGTGGCTATATATGCCTTTCGCATTTCGATAGCTTTTTGCACTTGCCAAAACTCATTTATCCCGCAATTGGGCATCCGCTCGCCCACATACACGTGAAACTCTAACGCCATTGCTATTCCTCCCCTGCTTTAAATCATGCTTAAATCAAGCGGCTTGCGCTCAGATACTCCGACGAAAGGCAAATAAAAGCAATTGCTTTTGATGCGGTCAATCAGTCGCCCGCCGTAGGTCTGCGATAAATCATCGGGAGAATAATTCGTCGTGATAATTGTCGCCAGCCTGTTATCATAGCGGCTTGAAATTATGCTATCGACTTTCGCCAGCACCCACGCGAAATGATTATCCTCCGCACCCAAATCGTCAATCACTAGCAATTTTGCTTCGCGGATTTCGGTTTCGTATGCCGCCGCTTCGGACGCATCTGTATTTCGCATCGAGTATATCTTGTCTATGAGTGATGCCATTGTTACCATAACACCCCACCCGCCGCCGTCGATGTATTTCCTCAGAACCGCGACCGCGAGCGTGGTTTTCATAGTCCCAAAACCGCCCGCTAAAATTATGCCCCTGCCAGCCTTTAAATGCTCGGCTAGATGGTCTGTGTACTGGCAAATATATTGCCAGTTTTGAGCAACGGATTTATTTTTCGGGATTCCCTGCGCACGGATGCTGTCAAGCGTGGTCGCCTGGAATCTTTTCGGCAGTTTTTGTATTGCCGCAGTTTTTCTTTTTTCCCGTGCTTCCCGCATTGCATCTTCCTGCATTTGACGGGAAATATCTTCCCCCGACTTATTACCAACCAGGTTTATATTCGACATTTGTCCAGTCGCTTGATGTTTTGCGCGGAGGTCGTTGACTACTTTTTCCCAATCTTCCACGAGCATCATCCTTTCGGTCGTCGTCGTCTGTCCAGTTTTGCAGTATGCCCTTGATATAAGCTAAACTCTTTTTTCCGCGGGCTTCCGCCCTAGTTATTGCTACCTCAGTTCGTTTCGTCCCAAATTCTGAGCATAACGCCTTTAAATCATCGGCTTCGGATTTTGAGCAGATAGGGCGAATCTTTTGCTGGTACAGATTTAAAATTTTTTCTGGCAAGGGAGGGGGGCGGTTTCGGGCGTGGATAGATTCTCGCTAGTATCTTCTAGTGAGTTAGTATATATAATATCCTCCCTATCCTTACCTAACCTAACCTTACCTAACCTAACCTTACCTATGCTTCCATCTTGTACACAATCCTGTATACATCCCTGTATACAGGATGTATCCACCATTTCGTAAACCTTAGTTTTATCATTGACTTTGACGAGATTTTTTTCTGGCGTCTGCGATGGATGATACCTGTCCTTTTGTATGTAGTTATGCACTTTCCAGTGTTTTACAACCACCACCCCGCTATCAAAAGGGATGATGTATTGTTTAGCTATAAGTAATTTCAGTTCATCGTCGCTTGCGCCTATCATGCGCTGAATCCGTTTGGGATTATTTATAAAGCCGTCGTCGTCCGCCCGCATTGCCAGATGAAAATATAACGCCTGGGTCGTCAAGGGCAGGTCTAAAAAACTGTCGCTATCGATAATTGTTTTTGAAAACATTCTTCTTTCCGCCATTGTTTAACCTCGTTATGCAATCACTACAGGAACGCCCGTCACCCGCTCAATCCTCCTTTTAAAATCTTCCGCGTTTGAATTGCCGTCGCTCATGTGAATAAGCGTTATTTCTTTCGCGGTTAATTCATCATAAGTCGAAAAATATTCCTCTAACTTTTCGATACTCATGTGCGTTTCAATTATCCGATTTGCGTAGGAAATTTCCGCGCCATTTTCCACGTTTTTGTCAAGAATAGCCCTACTATAATTCGCCTCAATTAGCCAATAATTGACCTTTAAAAACTTGTACGGAATTGCGGACAAATCCGTCAAATAAACCAATCTTTCTTCGGTTTTAATTGACCGAATATAATAGCCAATACAATCGCAATCATGCGGGACATAAAACGCCTGGATATCGAACGTACCCACATCAAAATTATAGAGGCGTTCTTTCATCGTCATGTACTTTTCAACGGGGCGAATATTAGGCCACCAATCAAGCATATCTTTCGGCGCATAGCACGGAATCCCGCGCCGAATTAGTGCATCGATAGCCCTGCTATGGTCTTTATGTTTATGTGTTATTAAGGCCGCGGAAATCTCCGATAATTTGTAATCACAACCCTCGGAAATTCGCTTTAACGGGATGCCTGCATCTAGCAGGAGACGGGTCGAACCGTCCCCCACTAAATAGCAGTTACCCGACGAGCCTGTTGCTATTATTTTAATGTCCATAATTAGAACTCGGGTTCGCCAGCATCAAAAGCAATTTCGGTCTGCGGTGCAGGTGCAGGAGAGGGCTTTTCCATGACAGCTTCCACCGTTTCGCCTGGGAAATCAACAGGGGGATTTTCCACGGAATTATCAACATAATCAGCAGTACCATCTTCGCGAATTACCGCCGAATCAGCTTCAACAGCGCGCGCCAAATTTTCGCCCTGCATATCGATGGACATGATGCCATATTTCGAAATAATCAGCTTCAAAACCGTTTTCAATGCCATCGCATCGAAGTTCGTTGTCCATACGGAATTAGATTTCCCGCTACGCTTATCATAGCCGTAAGCCATGCTATATTTAGACGCATGGGCTTCTACTTCTTCGCGGCTCATATAAAGCGTTTTTTCAAACCCGTTTATCAATCTGAAATACGCAATATATCCCACGATTTTGTCGGATTTACGTTTCCCGCGAATGATTTCACCCGTGATAAAATCGACGTCCTCGATTTCACCTTCATGCACAGGCGCGGCGTTAATTGTCTTATACTGTCCTGTCCGCATTGCCAATTGAGTAAGCCCTTTCCAGCCAATCTGAAAACTTGCCTCGTTCTTGTAGGGAACAATGTACGCAAAACCTAAATTAGGGTTTATCGGGAGCTTCATTGTTGCCGCCGTCATTGCCGCGGAAATAACCGTTTTGGGGTCACACCCTGCAAGTCTATTATTACTCTTTACCAACGCCAGTAAGGACGTTAAAAACGCCGCCGCATTTTTATCCAAAACATCAGCAAAACGCTTTTTAATATTGTCGCTGTTTATCCATGTTTCGCACGCAACTACACCGTTATTAACGGTCTGCACCTGGTTGTTATAATTGCCCATCTTATTCGTCCTCCATCTTATGTGCAATTACCGCCACACTCACGCCAATCTCGCGAATAATGTCCAATATATGCACCTTAGCTTCTTCCGCCATGCAAAACACCATGACGCCTAAAAGATATATCAAGTGTCGATGTTCCCCCTCAAATTCGATTTTCGGGGGCGTTTCCTCGTCCCGCATTGTCAGTTTAATTTTAGCTAATGCCATACGGATTCCTCCTCTTTATTCATTCACGACGTTCAAATCTGCATCATCTTTGGAAACGACTAAACGGATAACCTGGTGGCGGGGCATTTCCCGCAAATCTGTTACACTTTCCGCCCTGTCCACAATGACGGGCAAATAAGTATTAAAATGCTTCGAAAGGACGTCGATAATTTCCAAACCTGCATTTATTTGCGCCGCAGTATTCGCTGATTTCCACTCGACTTTTACGCCCTTATCATTAGCTATTAAAGGCTCGCAACACTCAGCTAAACCGCCGTTAATTTGCTCTTTAAACAGCCTCCATCCGACTGTCTCGAAATGCTCCGAAACCTTCTCGGAAACGTACCGCATTTTTTCGCGGAAAAATGTTTCGCAAAGGTGGATGCCCTTGTCGTAATAATCCAGGTCGGCGGATGCCTGTTTCATTTCACTTTGCAATTCTTCAATGCGCTGGCGGGCTGATTCCTGTGCTTTATGTCGTGCAAGATATTCCTGCACTTCCGCAATTTGAGCATCAATTTCGGAGGTGTCGGGCTTCGTGTCGCCCTGCTCCGCTTTTGCCTGTTCCAGCTTTGCCGAAAGTTCTTCAAGTCGCAATTTATTTTCTTTGTATTTTTCCGAATCTTCGTAGCTAGAATTGGGTTCGGAATTTACCAGCGCGAGCTTTTTGTTTTGCACCTCGGAAAGTTCTGCCTGTTTTAGTGTAAGCCGTTCCTGAAAAGAATCTGCTTTTTCTTTCTGTGCCGCGATGTTTTCTTTCGATACTTCTTTCCCCCTGGCATTGATTTCCGCTTTACGTTCTGCCAGTTTTTCCAGCCAATTTTCCCGAAGTTGGCGCACAGTATCAACAGGTAAAACCTGCCCGCACGTGGGACAAATTTCGCTTTTCGGATTCCATTTTTCCATCTTCAATGCGTCGAAATCTGCAAGGCATTTTTCGCGCTCGGATTCCATCTTTTTTAGCTGTTCACCCGCTTCGAATGCCTGGATTGAAAGGTGATTGATTTCTTTCTGGATTTCTGTTTCCTGCGCCCGATACGATTCAAGTCGTTCTTTGGTCGTATCAACGTGCTCCCTGTAATATGATTCACGGCCTTTTTCGATAGCAGTTCTGATGCCCGCCATCGCCGCTTCAATGCCTAATATGGTGGTATTTTTCGGCTGAATCTGCATCTGTGCTTTCTGTTCTTGCAACGCTTTCAGCACATTCGGCAATTCATCGAAATCAACATTTTCGTCGGTCAATGTGCGGGATAATTCATCAATTCGGGCGGGAATTTCGTCGATTTTTTTATTTAAATCGCGCCGCTTAACCTTTGCCATCTGCAAAAATTCTTCGGGCGTATACCGCCGACTATTCACGCCAGGGACGGGCAAATACTCTTTCAACGGGGCAATTCCCGAAAGATTTAAAATCTCGTCGTCCGAAATATCCCCGCAAATGTCTACAAGGATTTTTCTGCGCTCGTCCATGGGCAAATCTTCGGCAAAATACCCTGCCAACGACAGCATCATTATGCGCTTAGAATCGCCCCCACAGATGCCCGCAACACGGGAATCATATTCCTTTTTCTTTGCGGGGATTCCGTTTATTTCGTAGGTTGTTTCGTGCCCCGAAAAGGTTGCAGTTTGCGACCCGCGTTTTTTCTTCCAAATTTCGTGAAAATCTTTGCTGAGAGAAATTTCCTCGCCATCATCTGCAACGACGGTCATAGTTGCGACATGATTTAATTTATGTGTACCCTCAGTTTTCGGGGAAAAGTCTTTTTCACCCGTAACGGAGGAATCCGCCAGCAGATTTATTATCGCATTTGCGACGGTGGTTTTCCCCGAGCCATTTCGCCCGTAAATCGTGACCTTGTTTCCGCTTAAATCCAGCTTTTTATCTTTCAAATTGCGGAAATTCGCAAGGGTTAAATATCTTATCTTCATCGCTGTGTATCTCCTCAAAATCCGCGCAATGCCATCACTTGCGCTGAAATATAAACGCCTATACTGACGCCTATTGCAATACCGAATACAATCGCAGTTCCGAACAGGGTTAAAGGCCATTTTTTGAGCAACGCCTTTATTTTGTCCACCCGCATGGTCGCCGCGTGTTCGATGCTGGTTGCCATTGTCTCACCTCCTAATCTGTCAGCAACATCATAAATTTAAGGACAACCGCCAGCCAAAGAGCATAAAAAAACGCTTTATATTCGATGCCATTTGTTCGCATTTTCCTCCCCCTTGATTTTTTGAAGTGCTATTTCTGCCCTGGTTTCGTTAAATCTTTGCACCGCCTTTTCGCTGAAATTCTCAATCGAAAAATTTATGCGGATGCCAGCAAATGTGCCCGAATAGGTTTTACTGTTTTGATAGTCCATTTTAGTCCAAAAGCGTTAATACACTTTCGCCCCATTTAATCTGGTAGCCGCCATGTCCGTGCCTAGTGAAAGGAACAGCTTCGCCGTATGATTTCCCTTTTTCGGTCAATCGCCAATCTTTACCATCTTTTTCCTGTAAGCCACAATCTGCCAGCATCCGATTTACTTCACGGGCTTTTACCCCGCCCAGCTTTACGCCTATCTCCGTAGCCGTCATATAGCTCGGGGATTCCTCTGAGGGCAGGAGCTTCCGTAGTGGGGTCATATTGATGTCATGGGATGCCTCAGTTAAATCAAGGGCGGTTGCAATCGCCAGCCCTGGTTTTACGCCAAACACTCTGGCGATTACTTCTGCCGTGTCTGCTACATCCTGAACAGCCGACGCAATTATCCCTTTCGGGGCGGTTTGTTCCTGCTGTGCTGTATATTGCCCTGTCTTGCGGATTGTCGGCAACACCTCATCAAATACCCAGGATTCAAATTTTTCGGCGGCAGGTAATTTTGAATGGGTCACAAGGCGGTACACATCCCCCTCGGGAATAACATTCATCATCTGTTCGCCGCCTTTTGTAAGGACGGGGCGTTTTACCCCTCCCTTGCAATGCAACTTCAAAGCGTGGCGCGGATACGCATAACCTAACGCAACAGCTATATCGTTCCCTACAAAATAAATTTTTCCGTCAATGTCAAGGATTCTTATTGCCCCGAAATCCGCATTGTTAAAAATCTGTACGTCGTTCATTTAATTACCCTTTCTTACTAAGAAACGTTAACGACCGTCACAAAAAAAATACACGTGGATTTTCTCATGGGGGATGCTAAGGACGCTCGCCATGGTCAGTATTTCATCGTTTTTGAATGCAATCTTTCCTGCCAATTTTTTCGCGAGCGTTACGGTAGATATCCCCACCTTTTTAGCAAATGCCTCCCTCGTGCCACATTTTTCGACAATCCTGCCGAGTAGCTTCGAATAATCAATCGTAGTGCTCATAATGTCACCTCCATTTTGTATTAAGTTATATAAACAACAGGGTTAATCATAACATGATTTTGTATTAATGTCAATAAGATATGTTAGCAATTATGCAAGAAAACTAGGTTTTTCTTTAACTTTTATTTGCTTTATGTTAATATAGTAGAAAAAGGAGGGATACGAAATGAGCACATCATCTGAATCATCACAAGCCCCCATCGCCCAAAGGCTGGCGCAAGCCATGGCCGCCCGCGACATGACCGCGGCTGAGTTATCCAGGCTAACCAACATTTCCACCGCCGCGCTAAGTCATTACCTAAATAAACGCTACAAACCAAAGCAGGACAAACTTGACGCATTAGCTAAAGCTCTACGGGTAAATCCCGCATGGCTTCGGGGTTATAACGTAGACATGGAGGCAGATTCCCCTTTGCCAGATGCTCCGCCCCCGCTCCCCCTGGACAAAATTCCATCCCGTTCTGATGTATTGACATTTCTGGAATATCAACAATTAAAATTTGATAAATTGCTGGATTTAACGAAATCCATCGAATCCGCCATTCATCACAATACTGCTTTTGCGGAAAAATATTTACGACTTACTCCGTTTAACCAGGAAATAATCAACACGACCATCGACACAATGCTAAAAACGCAACTGGCAACCAGCACCGAGGAAGATGCCCGCGCCAGCGCAAACGAAAAAGCCCGCCCTGGCACAGGCGAGCTTTACGAGGAGAGATACCCCAATGAAGAAGGAGGTTGAAACGATGAAGCTACCGAAAAAATGGATAAAGGAAATGAGAAGGCACATCGCAAGAAGGGATGCTTTTATTTTAAAACCGCAAAAAATACTTATCAAGGGGTAATAATAAAAAGCCGCCCCGAAATTCAGCCAAAACAGGGCGGCGCGTGTTGAGCAAATTAGCTTTGCCATGCTCCTTGCGACTAATTCCCGCGCAAACCATGGGTCGGAAACGCGGACGGAATCGCAAGGTTTCCGCCAGCCGTCTGGGGCTGTATAATCTGCGCCACGGTTTAACGCATTGACATTATTTTAAAGCAGGATGGCAGTATTTTACAAGGGGCAATGCAACAAAAAAGCCGCCCGCAATCCCACGGACGACAATTTTGCACTATGCCGATAACACCATCACAGAGGCAATTAATATTATACCACAGGAGGAGGATGCACGCAATGAACGCGGCAATTTACGCCAGGGTCAGCACCGACAAGCAGGCGGAGCAGGGTTATTCTCTCGGCGCACAAATTGCGGATTGTACCGCAAAAGCCCGCTCGCTCGGTGCTACGCTCGTGCAGGAATTTATAGATGATGGATATTCGGGGGCGTATCTTGACCGCCCTGCATTAACATCTATGCGTGATGCAGTTCGCGCGAAAATGTTTGATTTTGTCGTGGTCTATGATATTGATAGACTGAGCCGAAATTTAAGCCATCAGCTTTTAATAACGGACGACATAGAATCAGCAGGGGCGCAATTGCATTTCGTTAATGCAGATTATAAAGCATCGGCGGAAGGGCGTTTATTTTACGCAATCCGCGGGGCTTTTGCGGGATATGAAAGGGAAAAAATTCGGGAACGGTCAATGCGGGGCAGGGTCGCAATGTTGAAACAAGGGAAAGTTATCGAGGATTCCCATGTTTACGGATACGATTTCGACAAAGAAAATCACTGCTATATTATCAACGAATTGGAAGCCAGAAACATCCGTGAAATATTCCGCCTGTATCTCATGGGCTTCGGCGGTACATCTGCAATTGCCCGACATTTTAACGCTAATATAGACAAATTTCCCCCGCCTAACCGACGTAAATGGGCGGTATCGACCATCCATGATATACTAAAAAGGGAAATGTATACGGGCAGATTTTTTGCCCATAAAACGTATCATTTTCGGACGGGTTTAAAATCTGAAAGGCGGATTGAACGCCCGCCCGATGAATGGATTCCAATGCAATGCCCGCCGATAATTTCGGACGAGGAGCATAAAAGGGCTGTTGAACTTTTGAGCAAAAATCGCACTTTTGACCTGCATCGGAAACGCACCCCGTTTTTATTTCAAGGTCTGCTATATTGCACACAATGCGGGCGAATGCTTAACGTGAGACGCAACGGAAAAAATGTCGCATATTATATGTGCATACACAACCAAAACGACGGCAATTTTGCATCTTGCGGGTCGCGGAATTTTCAGTGCGCCCCCACGGATGCCGCACTCTGGGAATTGCTTGAATCAATCTGCCAGTCGCCCGAAGCCGTGGAAAATTATATCCGCAAGTCATTGCCGCCCCCTGCCCCTGGTGCTGGTGCAGAAGATGCCCGCCAGCAGGAACTATCCCGCATCCACCAGGAAAGGCAGTCTATTTTGCAATGGGTCGGGGACGGGCTTATAAGCCACGAAGATGCGACAGCCCGCCTAAAAGCGCTCAAGGCCGCCGAAAATCGCCTTGCAAGGGTGAATACCTGCAAACCCCTAGCGCCCGTCAGAACGGACGCTGGGGCGGTATATGAGGCCGTTCGCAATTGTCCTCCCACACCAGATGCAAAAAGGCAAATCGTTCGCCAGGTAATAGACCATATAAACATCATGCGCACGGATGCAGGGACAGGGCGCAAGCATTATCAATTCGACATCCAGATATTTTTCCGCAAGTAAAAAAGGCCACCTTTTTTCGGTGGCCTTTTTTGTAGTTGCAGTATATGCCCTGTATTCACGGGCCCCGACAAAATTACCAGCCCCGAAGGCTTTTCAATGATGCTTCGGAAAAGCTCCATGTTTTTCCCGCTGAAGCCAAGTTCATCTATATCCAGGATGCCCTTTTCCACATTCATGAAGCGCAGCACCATCAGCTCCCCATGGATGGCCGGCAGCACGGATACGCGAATATCTATCTGCCGCCCTCCGCTGGCAAAGACGATATGGCCGTCCTGGGGGCACTGATGCCTGGCTGTGTCCATGCCGGCCATCACTTTCAGGCGGGCGGTGAGGACGATTTCCAGTTCCTTGGGCAGGATGTTATCTTCAGGCTGCAAGAGGCCGTCTATCCTGTATCTGACTCTCAGCCAGTCTTCCTGCGGCTCCAGGTGAAGATCGCTGGCCCTGCGCTCAATGGCCCGTTCCAAGAGAACGTCTGCCAGTCTCACTACCGGGGAGTTTTCTCCCCCCTGCTGCTCAAGGCCCCGGCGGGCTTCTACGGCAGCACGGCTGATGAGGATTTTGAAAGCTGTCTCGTCTATGGGCATGATTGCCGCCTCCTTTTTACAAACTCAATTCTTTGCCAAAAGGACAACTCCTGCCAGAAAAGCAAAAAGAGAGGCGTGCGCCTCTCTCTGGATAAATCAGTCATTGAGTTATTGCTGGAGCATTTTCCTCAGTTCTTCCTCTGTGAGGATATCTATGCCCAATTCCTGGGCCTTGATGAGCTTGCTGCCAGCGGCCTCCCCGGCTACCAGATAGTTGGTTTTCTTCGACACGGAGCCAGTAACCTTGCCGCCGTGGGCTTCGATAAGCGCAGCGCACTCCTTGCGGCCCAGGGTGGGCAGGGTGCCGGTGATGACAAAGGTCAGGCCGGCAAGCTCGCTGCCTGCAGCTGACTGCTGCTCCTGCACGAAGTTTACCCCGGACTTTTCCATGTCTGCAAGGATGGCGCGGTTATGCTCATCCCGGAAGAAGGAGAGGATAGCCCTGGTGCTGATTTCCCCCATGTCCGGCACTGCCAGGAGCTCCTCTTCGCTGGCCTGGCTGAGCTTTGCAATGGAGCCAAAAGCAGCCATCAGGTCCCTGGCCGCCGCCCGGCCAATGCCGGAGATGCCCAGACCTGTCACCAGCCGCTGGGGATCATTCTGCTTGCTTTCCTCAATGGCAGCAAGCAGCTTGTCCGTGTTCTTCTCCTTGCCTATCAGGCCCTTGGCAATCAGCTCCTCACGGTAGTCGGACAGATGGTAGATATCTGCAATGGTACTGAGATATCCTTCCTCAATGAGCCCTCGTACTGCCGCTTCCCCAAATCCCTTGATGTCCATGGCATTCCTGCCCACAAAGTTCAGGATATGGTTCTCCAGCTGGGCAGGGCAGGAGGGATTCTGGCATTTGATATCTGCCGTATCCGCCTCCCGCACAGCTTCTGCCCCGCAGACAGGGCACTTGTCACCGATGATGAATGGCTCGGTCCCGGCAGGCCGCTTTCCCTTCACCACTTCCTTGACCTTGGGAATGATTTCCCCGGACTTGTAGACCTTCACCGTATCCCCGATGCGCACATCAAGGCTGTCAATGAAGTCCTGATTGTGCAGGGTGGCCCGCTCGACCCTGGTGCCGCATAGCTGCACCGGGTCAAAGACTGCCGTAGGGGTGATACGGCCCGTGCGGCCCACGGAAAGCTCAATGCTGCGCACCACGGTTTCCTTTTCCTCGGGGGGGTATTTATAGGCAATAGCCCAGCGGGGAACCTTGGAGGTGGCCCCCAGCTTCTCACGGTCAGCCAGATCATTGAGCTTCACCACGGCACCGTCAATGTCGTAAGGCAGGCTGCCCCGGCTGCCGCCGATGGTCTCGATAGCTGCCCAGACCTCATCTGCCGTACGGCAGACGTGGTAACCATGTATGACCTTGATGCCCTGCTTCTTCATGAAGTCATAGGCTTCCGTGTGGCTGGCAAATTCCCTGCCCTCTGCCTTCTGCAGGTTGAAGACAAACATGGATAGCTTCCGCTCTTTGGTAATGCGGCTGTCCAGCTGGCGCAGGGTGCCTGCGGCACAGTTGCGGGGATTGGCAAAGGGCTTCAAGCCCAGAAGTTCCTGGCGGTCATTCACCGCCTCAAAGGCAGCCTTTTCCATGTAGACTTCCCCACGGATTTCAAAGTAAGGCAGGCTTTCCTTCAGCTTCTGCCTGACGTCTTTGATGACCCTGGCATTGGCAGTGACGTCCTCCCCCTGCACCAGGCCGTCGCCACGGGTAATGGCTCGCACAAGTTCTCCATTCTCATAGCGCAGGGCCAGGGAAAGACCGTCTATCTTTTCCTCAACCACAAATTCAGGGCTTTCCAGTTCCCCCTGCATATTCTCCACAAAGCTGTAGATTTCTTCCTTGGAGAAAACGTCCTGCAAAGACAGCATGGGCACATCGTGCTTCACCAGCACCCCGGCGCTGCGGCGCGCCTCGCCTCCCACCATCTGGGTGGGAGAGTTCTGGGTGATAAGCTCGGGATAGGCTCCCTCCAAAGCTTTCAGGCGCAGCATCAGCTGGTCGTATTCGTAATCAGTGATTTCCGGATTATCTTCGTTATAGTAGCGGTTGTTATGGTAGCGAATCTTCTTCCGCAGGCCGGCAAGTTCTGCCTTGACGGCTTTGATATCTGCTGGTATGGCTTCTGCCATGCCGCCACCTCCTGTCTAATTAAGCTTTGGTGATGGGAGCGTACTTCTGCATCAGGCCCTTAACCCCCTGGTCCGGGAAGGCGATCTTCAACTCAACTTCCTCCCCTTCACCCTTGACGGACACCACGGTGCCGATGCCCCACTTGCCGTGACGGGCCTTGTCTCCCACCTTCCAGACCACGCTGGTATCGGGACGGATGGCAGTGCTGCCTGCAGGTGCCGTTCCCATATTGCGCTGGTTCATGGCACTCATGGCCTGCAGGGCAGACTGGGGCTGGCCGCTGCGCTGCACACCGCTGCCCATCTGCCTTGCGCTGGGCTGGAAGGTCATAAGGCCTGCACGCTGCTGGGCTCCGTAATTGTTGGCATTGGCAAAGCCGTAAGCATTCCCCCTGGGCACCAGCTTCTCCAGATACTCGTCGGGAATCTCGCTGAGGAAGCGGGAGGGCGGATAGGCGTTCTGCCTGCCGTAAATCGTGCGGCGCTGGGCATTGGTGAGATAGAGTTTCCGCTGGGCGCGGGTGATGCCCACGTAGCAGGTACGGCGCTCCTCCTCGATTTCTGCCGGCTCCATGAGGGTGCGGGAATGAGGGAACAACCCTTCCTCCATGCCCACCATGAAAACGATAGGGAACTCCAGGCCCTTGGCTGAGTGCAGGGTCATCAGGGTCACCCTGTCCTCCTCCATCTCTGCATTGTCAATGTCAGACACCAGCGCCAGCTGGGAGAGGAAATTCTCCAGATTGGGATTTTCTTCCTCTTTTTCGAAGTCCTTGGCCACGCCGATGAATTCCTTGAGGTTCTCCAGCCGTGACTCGTTCTCCGGCTTCTTCTCCTCTTCCAGTTCCTTGATGTAGCCGGACTCCTTCAGCACCTTGTCAATGAGTTCGGAAACCTTCAGGTTGGACTGCAGCCCCATGTACTTGAAGATAAAGGAGGAAAACAGCTCCAATGGCTTCTTCACCCGGGCAGTGATGCCGGGAATGGCATCTAGCAGGTCGGGACTGGAAATCACATCAAAGAGGGTCAGGCCATTATCATCAGCATAGTCGCTGAGTTTTGCTATAGAAGCAGCACCCAGCCCCCGCTTGGGCACATTGACGATGCGCATAAGGCTGACAGTATCAAGAGGATTATAAATGACACGAAGATATGCCAGGATGTCCTTGATTTCCTTGCGGTCGTAGAATTTGAGGCCCCCCACCATGGTGTAGGCGATGCCGCTCCTCATGAAGGTCTCCTCCAGCACACGGGACTGGGCATTGGTGCGGTAGAGAATGGCCATATCTCCCAGGGAGGCATTGAAAATGGTCTGCTGCTTGCGGATAGTGGTGACAATGAAGTTGGCCTCGTCACGCTCATCCATACCCTGGTACCAGGTAAGCTTCTCTCCCGTAGCGTTCTCCGTCCAGAGTTCTTTTGGCTTGCGGTTGATGTTATGCTCAATCACCGCATTGGCTGCCGCCAAGATATTCTTGGTGGAGCGGTAATTCTGCTCCAGCTTGATGGTCTTGGCCTCGGGATAGTCCTTCTCGAAGTCCATGATATTGCGGATATCCGCGCCGCGCCAACCGTAGATAGACTGGTCAGCATCACCCACCACGCAGAGATTGTGATGGGACGCCGCCAAGATCTTGGTGAGCTGGTACTGGGCGCCGTTGGTATCCTGATACTCATCCACCAGTATATACTTGAAGCGGCGCTGATACTTGATGCGTACTTCCTCATGCTGCTCCAGCAGGAGCACTGTCACCATCAGCAGGTCATCAAAGTCCAGCGCATTGTTGTTGCGAAGCTCCTGGGCGTAAATCTCGTAAACCTCAGCCACCTTCTGCTCAAAGAAGCTGCCTGCGTCCCGGGCCATGGCCTTGGGGCCTAAGAGCTGGTTCTTGGCATTGGAAATGGCATTGAGGACACTGGCAGGCGTGTACTGCTTATCGTCCAGATTGAGCTTCTTCAGGGCGTTCTTGATGACAGCCTGGCTGTCAGAAGTGTCATATATGACGAAGTTCTTCTTGTAAAGCCCAGTGGCCTCGATTTCCCGGCGCAGGAAGCGGGCGCAGAAGGAATGGAAGGTGCTGAGCCATACATCCTTGGCCGCCTCCCCTATCATCCTGTCCACGCGCTCCCGCATTTCCGTGGCAGCCTTGTTGGTGAAGGTGATTGCCAGGATGCTATAGGGTGCAGCCCCCTGGGCCAAAAGGTTTGCCACCTTGCAGGTAAGCACCTTGGTCTTGCCGGAACCTGCTCCTGCCATGATGAGGAGAGGCCCCTCCGTATGCTCGACTGCCTGCTTCTGTGCCGGGTTCAATCCGCTGAAAATATCCAATGTATCCTCCTATATTTGTTGGTCTTGCAAAATACTTCAAAACATAAATTTAAAGGCTGAAAATCGGCCCACCCAACGGGTGAGCCGATTTATATGCCTTGCTCAAATCTTCTCTTAGGAGCAGTTCCTTACTGCTTGATGCGCTTCACTGCCTCGGAAAGGGGCGGGATAATCTGCTTCTTGCGGCTCATGACCCCGGGCAGATAGATGTGGGTGCCGCTGGCATCCTTGTGGAAAGCCTCGCCAATGAGGGTCTTGGGAGAGCCTGCATAAAGGAGAGTGGTGGCTTCTTCCAGGATGTTGGTGACCATCACCAGACTCATGTCGAAGCCTTCCTTATCGCAGATATGGCCCATAGCCTCAATGAGCTGGGGTTCCAGATCCAGCACTTCCTTCTCGTCCATGACAGAAATCTGGCTGACGATGATGCGGTAGTCGCCGATGCGGAACTCCTTGAGGTCGTTCCTGGCAATCTCGGAAGGAGTCATATCGCCGATGCCGGAACCTGCCTTGAGCATTTCCAGGCCGTACTCATTGATGTCCACCCCGGCAATCTCAGCCAGCCGCTTGGCGGTCATCTTGTCATACTCAGTGCAGGTGGGAGACTTGAAGAGCACCGTGTCGGAAATAATGGCGGAAAGCAAGAGGCCGGCAATGGAAGCAGGAATGTCAATATCCCTGTGCCAATGCATATTGGCCACAATGGTGGCTGTGCAGCCCACAGGCTCTGCATGGGTGTAGATGGGCTCGCTGGTCTGGATGCCGCCCAGACGATGGTGGTCGATGATCTCCATGATCTTGGCTTCTTCGATGCCCTCTACGGCCTGGCCGCGCTCGTTGTGGTCCACCAGGATGACCCGCTCACGCTCGGAAACCATGAGACGGTCACGGCTTACCAGGCCCACGATATGGCCATTTTCCACCACGGGGTAGTTGCGGTAATTGTTCTCCTCCATGGCCCCTTTGATATCAGAGAGCAGGTCCATAGGCTTGAAGCACACGGGATTGTCGTGCATGATACGGCGGATGGGCACGCACTGGTTGATCAGGCGGGCCACTGTATAGGTGTCGTAAGGAGTGGAAAGCACGAACACATTGCGCTCCTCAGCTTCCTCGATGACATCAGCGGAAACGCGGCCATTGCCAGTGACAATCAGGCAGGAAATGCCCTGCTTCACGCAGTCGATGATGGTCTCATCGTGGCGGTCGCCAATGAGGACAATATCATGCTCCTTGATGACGCTCTTGATGGTGTTGAGGCTGCCGGCAGCAATGCGCACATTGCCCTTGATGAACTCGCCTTCCTCGCCGGACACCAGCACCTGGCTGTCCGTAGCCTGGATGATGTCGCGATAGCGCACCCGCATATTGGCCAGATTCTGCATGCCCAGTTCCTGGAAGTAGCGCTGAGCCAGGTCGCTGACGGTGACGATGCCCACCAGCACCCCTTTGCTGTCGGTGACCGGCACGGACTTCAAATCATGCTCCCGCATGACCTCACCCAGATGGCGCAGGGTATCATGCTGCTTCACTACGATCTTGCAGTCGATGGTGATATCCTTGACCCGGGGATAAAGGTCGGTGAGCAAAAGGGGCTCCTCCACATGGAAATGCTCCAGGGCGTACTTGGTCTCTGCATTGATCTTGCCAGCACGGGCAGCCACTACGTTCTCCCCCAGTGCCTGCTTGAGATGTGCATAACCGATAGCCGAGCAGATGGAATCCGTATCCGGATTGCGATGCCCGATGGTATAAATTGGTTTCGTGCTCTTCATGAAAAAAAAATCCTCCTCTTGTCTGATGCCGTCAACAGCCCCGACTCTTATAGTATGTATACATTATAACGCTAGAATGCCCATCTTGTCGACAGATAAAATGGGTTTGTATGTGTCAATGATATCTCGGTAAATCAGACCAGCGATTTGATTTGACAACTCCGGCTTAAAGTATTAAAGTATAGCCAGACAATCACATACACGGGAGCTCGCAGACGGGCTGAGAGGAAACTATGCGTTTCGACCGCACCTGATTTGGATAATGCCAACGTAGGGAAGCAGGAATAGCGATATTTCAAGGGACTATCCAACTTTAGCCGGATAGTCCCTTTTCGTTTGCCCTTTCCCTCCCCAACACAAGGAGGAATCACCATGCAAAATTGTCAGATGACACAATCACCCAAACGGACCTCACTTTGGGCCAACGGCCTGATTTGGTTCGGCGCTGCCCTTTCCATTGCCGAGATACAGACCGGCACCTTCCTGGCCCCTCTGGGCTTCGGCCAGGGGATGCTGGCGATTTTCATGGGGCATCTCATAGGCTGCGCCCTGCTCTTTGGGGCAGGCGTCATAGGCGGCAAAGTTAGGAAAAGTTCCATGGAAGCTGCCAAGATGACCTTTGGCAGCAGGGGCGCCCTGCTCTTTGCAGGGCTCAATATCCTGCAGCTTTTGGGCTGGACGGGCATCATGATCTATGAAGGGGCTCTGGCTGCCGGGGGACTTTTAGGAGCAGGCCACGAGCTTTGGTGCCTGCTGATAGGCCTGCTCATCATCCTGTGGCTGGCCATTGGCCTGGAGAATCTGAGCAGGCTGAACGCCCTGGCCATGGCGGCCCTGCTGCTGCTCACCCTGCTGCTCAGCAGCAATCTCGCCAGCATCAGCGGGGCTGCCCCCCTGCCTGCTGAAGCCATGAGCTTCGGCCTGGCCCTGGAGCTTTCCATTGCCATGCCCCTTTCCTGGCTGCCCCTTATCAGCGATTACACCCGCAAGGCCCAAAAGCCTGTCAGGGCAGCGGCAGTGAGCACCATCGTCTACGGTCTGGTGAGCTCCTGGATGTACCTCATGGGCCTGGGGGCCGCCCTGACTTTCGGGGAGGCGGATATCGCCCAAATCATGCTGAAGTCCGGGCTGGGGCTGGCGGGCCTTGCCATCATCCTCTTTTCCACTGTCACTACCACTTACCTGGATGCCTACTCCGCAGGAGTATCCGGCGAAGCCCTGTCCCCAAAAGTAAAGGGAAAAGCCCTGGCCATAGCCGTCACCCTGCTGGGCACAGGGGGAGCAGTCTTCCTGCCCCTGCTGGATTTCACGGACTTCCTCTACTTCATCGGCTCAGTCTTTGCCCCCATGATTGCCGTACAGCTGGTCAATCATCTCATGGCTTCCCGCAACTATGAGACAAGTCTTTTCTGCTGGTCCAATCTGCTGGTGTGGCTGGCCGGTTTCCTCCTCTACCGCTTCCTGATGGAAACCGACCTGCCCATAGGCAGCACCCTGCCGGACATGCTGTTCACCATGTGCCTCAGCGCTGCTGCCATTGTCCTGAGCAACAGGCACAGGGAAAAAGAGGAGCCTGCTGCTCTGTGAGGGAATATCCTTCAATGTGAGATTGAAGCTCCTGGCTGAAGGAGCAAACAAATGCGCTAAAAAATCACCTTGCCTCGGCAAGGTGATTTTTCTTTCTCATATTTGTCAAAGCCCGTTAGGCTGCTTGGCGCATTTCATTCTTTTCAAATGCACCTGCCCCTGGTTCCGTGCTTTGGATCAGGCAGCCATTTGTGAAGGCCTTCATTGCCTTGACAACGTCATCACTTCTTATGCTTGAAGGCAGCCATGCCTGCGTAGACAGCACTTTCCCCCAGTTCTTCCTCTATGCGCAGCAGCTGGTTGTATTTGGCCACCCTCTCAGAGCGTGAGGGGGCTCCTGTCTTGATCTGATCCGTATTGAGGGCCACTGCCAGGTCTGCGATGGTGGTATCCTCCGTCTCACCGCTGCGATGGGAGACTATGGCCGTGTAACCTGCCTGGTGGGCCATCTTGATGGCTTCCAGCGTCTCGGAAAGGGTGCCTATCTGATTCAGCTTGATGAGTATAGAGTTGCCGCTGCCGCCTTCAATGCCTTTCTTCAGCCGCTTGGTGTTGGTGACAAACAGGTCATCTCCCACCAGCTGCACCTTGTCGCCCAGATCCCTGGTCATCTGCTGCCAGCCTTCCCAGTCCTCCTCATCCAAACCGTCCTCGATGGAGTAGATGGGATACTTCTCCACCAGGGATTTCCAGTGGGCAATCAGCTCGGCAGAGGTGAATTCCCTGCCGGACTTGGGCTGCTTGTAATGTCCCTTGCCCTTTTCGCTTTTCCATTCAGAGCTTGCGGCATCCATGGCCAGGACAAAGTCCTTCCCGGGCTCGTAGCCTGCTTCGCGTATGGCCTGCAGGATGTGCTCGATGGTGTCCTCATCAGAAGAAAGGTCAGGGGCAAAGCCACCTTCATCGCCAACGGAAGTAGCCTTGCCCTCTTTTTTCAGCAGGGACTGCAGGGCGTGGAAAACCTCCGTGGACCACCTGAGGCCCTCCCGGAAGGTAGGCGCTCCCGCAGGCATGATCATGAACTCCTGGGTATCCACTGAATTTGTGGCATGGACGCCGCCATTGAGGATATTCATCATGGGCACAGGCAGATGGTTGCCGGCAAGGCCTCCCAGGAAGCGATACAGTGGGATATCCTGGGCGGCGGCAGCTGCTTTGGCTGCGGCCAGGGATACTGCCAGAATGGCATTAGCTCCCAGGTTTGACTTATCCTCTGTGCCATCCAGAGCCAGCATGGCGGCATCCACGCCGTAGATATCCGAAGCATCAAGGCCTGCCACAGCCGGAGCAATCTTCTCATTGATGTTCGCCACCGCCTGGGACACGCCCTTGCCGCCGTATCTATCCTTGTCACCATCTCTGAGCTCCAAAGCCTCGAACTCGCCAGTGGAAGCACCGCTGGGAGCTGCCGCTCTGCCCACTGAGCCGTCTGCCAGGGTGACCTCAGCCTCTACTGTAGGATTGCCACGGGAATCAATGATTTCCCGGCCAATGACCTGCATGATCTGTAAATAATCTTTCATGGACTTTGCCTCCTCTCAATCATGATATTATTATAGCCCAGGTTAAATGATATTGCAAGTCATTATCATTTAACCTGGGCTTTCACGGACACGCCGTGGATTTATGCCATTCGCACCGTTTTTCCAAAATGAGGCTGCTGCGCGTTCATTATGGTGCAGTAGCCTCATCGATACTGTCGTCAGTTGGTGATGCCGGGGCGGGTCATCTGCTCGGGGGACATGATATGGTTGAGCTTCTCCTCCGGGAGGATGCCCTTTTCCAGGATGATCTCCCTGATGGGGCGGCCTGTGTTGTAGGCTTCCTTGGCCAGCATGGCGGACTGCTCGTAGCCGATGTGGGGAAGGAGCGCCGTCACCACACCTACGCTGTTGTCCACCCACTTCTGGCACTGCTCCCTGTTCGGCTCCATGCCCTGGAGGAGCTTGTCCACGAAGGTGCGGCAGCCGGCGGCGATGTAGTTCATGGAGCTGAAGAGATTGTAGGCCATGATGGGCTCCATGACATTCAGCTCCAGCTGGCCGTTCTCCACACCCAGGGTCACGGCCAGATCGTTGCCGATGACCTGGTAGCAGGCCTGATCCAGCACCTCGGCGATGACGGGATTCACCTTGCCGGGCATGATGGAGGAGCCGGGCTGGCGCTTGGGCAGGCTGATCTCGGCAAGGCCGCAGCGGGGGCCGGAAGCCATGAGACGGAAGTCATTGGCCATCTTGATGAGCACCAGGGCCGTGTTCTTCAGGGCAGAAGACACATCCACGAAGCCATCGGTATTGTTGGTGGCATCAATGATATTGGTGGAAGTCTCGAAGTTCTCCCCGGTGATCTCCCGCAGCTTCCTGGCCACGGCCTTGATATAGGCAGGCTCGGCGTTCAGCCCCGTGCCTACTGCCGTGCCCCCCATATTGATGAGGCGGATGCTGTCGATGGCCCACTCCACCCGGCGGATGCTGCGGCGGATGGCGGAGGCGTAGGAGCCCATTTCCTGGCCCAGGGTGATGGGCACTGCATCCTGCAGGTGGGTGCGGCCCATCTTCAGCACGTCCTTGTACTCCTCGGCCTTCTGTTCCAAAGCGGAGGCCAGGTAATCAAGGGCAGAGGTGACCTTGTGGCTCTTGTAGGTGAGGCAGACCTTGATGGCCGTGGGCAGGGAATCGTTGGTAGACTGGGCCATGTTGGCGTGGTTGTTGGGGGAGATGATGTCATAGCGCCCCTTCGCCTCGCCGATGATTTCCAGGGCCCTGTTGCAGAGCACCTCGTTCATATTCATATTGATGGAAGTGCCGGCGCCGCCCTGGATGGGGTCCACCGGGAACTGATCCATAAACTCGCCGTCGATGATTTCCTCGGCGGCCTGCACCAGGGCATTGCCGATTTTCCTGTCCAGACGTCCGGTTTCCATATTGGCCTGGGCAGCTGCCTTCTTCACCTTGGCCATGGACTTGATGAAGTCCTCGTCCAGCTTCCTGCCGGTGATGCTGAAATTCTCGATGGCCCGCATGGTCTGCACGCCGTAATATACCTCATCGGGAACTTCCAGTTCGCCTAAGAAATCATGCTCTTTCCTCATTTTTATTTCCTCCCTATTCTGAAGAAAATTATTCTTCGTTGTAGACATATTATCATTGCACCAGGGAGAAGTCAATGGAAAAATGAAGAAATTTCTTCATGGAGCCTGTTTATGAAATTTTTTTGCTTGAATTGAATAAAATTATTCACTATAATTGATTATTAAAGGAAACCTCATCATCAGGAAAGGAGCATCCCATGCAAAAAAACGACGACGTCCTGGTCAGGATAGGAGAGCGCAGGGAAAGCCTCTCTGCCAAGCAGCAGAAGCTGGCTGATTTCATCCTGGCAAATTACAAGACGGCAGCCTTCCAGAACTCCACCAAGCTGGCCCGTATGGCGGGGGTGAGCGGCTCCACAGTGATACGCTTTGCCGAGGAGCTGGGCTACGACGGCTTCCCGGGGCTCCAATCAGCGCTGCACCGCATCCTGCAGCGGGAGATCAACACGGTGGATATGTTCCTTTCCGCGGACGAGGCCGGTGAGAACGGAACGGAGGAGAAACAGGGGAAGAAAGGTGGCTTTTTCCAGCCCTGCATAGATTCTCTGCACAAGGCAGAAAAGTCCATTGACGAAGCGCAGGTGCTGCAAGCGGCGGAACTTCTTTCCCGGGCCAGGAACGTATATATAGTAGGCTTCCAGGCCTCCGCTTTCCTGGCGGAGTATATGTCCTATTTCCTTTCCCGCATCAGGCGCAACGTATTCCGCATCAGCGGCTGGGGCAACTCCCTCTTTCCCCTGCTGCCCGAGGAAGGGTGGTCGGAGGACGCGGCCCTCATCTTCACCTTTCCCCGCTTCCCCGCCATGTCCTATGCCCTGGCCCAGTTCTTCCACGAGAAAGGCGTCCCCCTGGTCTGCGTCACCTCCATTCCCGCCAACAGGATCACGGAGCTGTCCGAGATTTCCATAGGCGTGGATATAGAGTACCGCACTTACGTGGACCACATGACCCCCGCCCTTTACGTGGCGGAAGCCATCGCCAAAAAGGTAGCCAAGCTCTCCCCCGAGACCTCCGTGAGACAGTTGGAGCTTTTTGAAAGCTTCACCAAAGGGACCCATATCTTCACCTCGTGAAAGCAAAGGGATGTGCATGAGTGTAATTCCACTTATGCACATCCCCTTTTTTTATGCAGTTTACAATATTACGTGAATCCCACTTTGCTAATTATTGAGCTTCCCAAAAGCTTATCCTACTCCCCTATTCCTTCTAAGCCCCCCTTTTTCCTGCCATAGAACAGTAAAATCCCCCACCAAAACGTGCAGCAGGCGAGAGATATAGACATGATGGTAGCCGAAATGGCTGTTCCGATTATTATTATCACATTTGTTCAATACAGTCTCCTTTTGGAGTCTTGTCAATAGTATCAGCCCAGCCTGCTTTAGGATGCTGGCAGTTATTGTAAACTGCATACTGAAGAATAGTTGACAATAAGCACTGAGAGGAGTATCGTGTATATCGTATAGTCAACCAAAGTATTAAATCTAGTTAACGAGGAGACAAGAAAATGAAGCATCTTACTGTTCGTGAAATCGTTTTATGCGGCCTGTTCATCGCCCTTATCACCGTTGGCACCTTTATCCGCATTCCGGTGGGTACGGATGTCTATACCCTGCAATTCATGTTCACCCTGCTGGCAGGGCTGGTGCTTGGTGCCCGTTTGGGAGCTATTGCTGTAGGCGCTTATGTATTACTGGGAGTTTTGGGCGTCCCCGTCTTTGCCTCAGGTTGCGGCCCCGCTTATGTGCTCCAGCCAACTTTTGGCTACCTGCTGGCCTTTATCATGCAGGCCTGGTTTTGTGGATCCTATATCCGCCGTTCCCATAATATTTCCTTCCGCAGTCTGCTGGCGGCGAATACAGGCGGCATGGCCATCGTCTATCTGTTTGGCATCACCTGGTTCTATCTGGTATCTAATTTTGTGATAGATGCGCCTATTCCCCTTTGGACAGCCATTCTCTACTGCGGCATCCTGCAAGCTGTACCAGATTACCTTCTTTGCCTGGCTGCGGCAGCCATTGGCCTGCGCTGCTGGCAAAGCGGTGTCTGGGTAGAGGAAACGAAAAATGAAATCTCTCACAAGGAGATATGCGCATGAGCCGGAATCTTTTCGTCACGGCCACAGGGACAGAGATTGGCAAGACCTATGTGGCGGGGCTTATTGCCAAGACTCTTCAGGAAGCCGGCCTGAAGGCTGCCTATTACAAGGCGGCCATGAGCGGCAACCAGCGCCGCCCGGATGGAACTCTTATACCTGGCGATGCCCTGTTTGTCAAGGAATTCGCCCATCTTTCCCAGAGCCTTGAAAGCATGTGTCCCTACGTCTACGAACACGCCGTATCCCCCCACCTGGCCTCCCGCCTGGAAGGGCATCCCGTCTCCATGGAGGTGGTGGAAAAGTCCTTTCAAAAGGTCAGTTGTGAATACGATTATGTGGTGGTGGAAGGCAGCGGCGGCATCACCTGCCCTCTTGGCTATGATGAGGAACCCATACAGCTGGAAGATATTGTCCGCCGTCTTGCCCTGCCCAGCGTGATGGTGGCTGACGCAGGACTTGGCACCATCAATGGGGTAGTGCTGACTTGCGAATACATGAAGCAGAAGGAGCTGCCCTTGGAAGGCATCATCTTCAACAACTTCCATGCAGGTGATGTGATGGAGGAGGACAACCGGCGCATGTGCGAGGAAATGACAGGCCTGCCAGTGCTTGCCTGCGTCGCCCGGGGAGACAGGGCGCTGCCCGGCCTTGAGGCAGAAAAACTTGCAGCGCTTTTCGACTGACTGAATATATACGAGGTACATACTCATGAAAATAATCAACCTTTCCGCTTTGGCAAAAGAAATAATTGAGGGCGCAAGACTGAAGCCTGAGGACGACCTTTCCCTGCTGCTGGAGGCTCACCTGGAGGAGCTTCAGGCCGCAGCCGGTGAAGTGCAGGTAGCCTTCTGCGGCAATCATGTGGATCTGTGCACCATCCTGAACGGACGCAGCGGCAGGTGCAGCGAGGATTGCAAATACTGCGCCCAGGCTGCCTGCCACCATACAGGCATTGAGGAATATGCTTTTTTGCCAACGGAGAAAATCTTAGAAAATGCCCGGGCCAACCAAAGGGCCGGGGTGAACCGCTTTGCCATCGTCACCTCCGGCAGAGCCTTGCAGGGCAAAGAGTTCGATCTGGCCATTGCGGCTTATGAAAAAATGAGGGACACCCTTTCTATTGATCTCTGCGCCTCCCATGGCATCATCGGCAGGGAGCAGTTCCGCCGTCTGAGGAAAGCCGGCGTCACCAGCTACCATCATAATATCGAAACCTCCCGCCGCTTCTTCCCCCATATCTGCACTACCCACACCTACGAAGACCGCATCAGGACTATCAGGATTGCCCAGGAGGAAGGGCTTTGCGTCTGCTCCGGCGGCATCATCGGCATGGGGGAAAACTGGCAGGACAGGCTGGACATGGCCTTTGAACTGCAGGCCCTGGGCATCGAGTCCATTCCCATCAACGCCCTGATGCCCATCCCGGGCACGCCCCTGGCAGAGCAGCAGCCCCTTGCCGGCGAGGAAATCCTGCGCACCATTGCCATCTTCCGCCTTATCAATCCCACTGCCAATATCCGCCTGGCCGCAGGCAGGAAACTCCTGCCTGAAAATGGCGCCACGGCTTTCCTGCACGGAGCCTCAGCTTCCATCACAGGCAATATGCTGACCACCTCTGGCACCACCATCAAAGAGGACAGGGAAATGCTGAGGCGCCTGGGGCTGACCAATGATGTGCAAATGGACCAGGTATCATAGATTTTCAACTAAAAAGCAGCTCATAGTTCAGGTGTTATCCCGGCCTATGGGCTGCTTTTTCACACACGCCAATATTTCCATCAGGCTGCCTGCCGCAGCAGGTCCTGGATAATGGTCTTCATAGAAATCGTCCTTTCAAAGTTTCAAAGTTGTTTCATTATCAAAGTTTCCTGCATCCGGATGCTGTCTTTACCTGTATTCTAACAGGGAGAAAAAGCTGTAACAATAGAAAAAGAACAGAATTTGTTATTTTGGCTCAGAAAAACGGTTGTTTTGTTATCTTTCACAGGGAAAACATGTAAATATAACAGGAAAATGTAACAAAATCTGTTCTTTTATGGTATGATGGAGAAAACAAACTTGAAAGGATTGGCAGCCATGAAGGCATCGGCAAGGCGCGAGGAGATACTGAAGTACCTGCAAGCCCACCAGACAGGCTATACGGCAGAGCTGTGCCGGGAGCTTGATGTTTCCGCCATGACCATCCGGCGTGATTTCGAAGTCATGGCAGGACAGGGACTGGTCACCCTCATCAGGGGCGGGGCAGCCCTGAACCACGGCACCTCTGTGGTCTACAGCCTGAAACTCAGGCAGACCCATCTGCCCTTGGAAAAGCAGCGCATCGCCCAGCGCTGTGCGGACATGGTCTGCGAGGGCAATTCCGTCTTTATCGACTGCGGCTCCACCGCCGAGCGCATAGGAGAGGCCCTGAGGGGCAAGAAGAACATCACCGTGCTGACCAATTCCCTGGACACAGCCCAGGTGCTCAGCACCGCTAAGGGCATCAAGCTCATCATGGTGCCCGGTGAATTCAATGAAGCCATCCGGGGCTTCACGGGCCTTTTGACCACGGATTTCATCCAAAGGTTCCGCATCGACTACATCTTCCTGGGGGCCAACGGCATTGACGCCTCCCACGGCATGACCGTGCCGGACTATGCAGATGCCGAAACCAAGCGGGTGCTTATCCGCCAGTCCCGCCATGTGATAGTGGCTGCCGACCACGCCAAGCTGGGCAGCAGCTATTTCGAGATAGTAGCCAGGCTCCCGGAAATCGAAGCCATCGTAACCGACAGCGACGCCGATGAAACCATCGTGCAGGAACTGCGGGCAGATGGGACAGAAGTGATCTTGGTATGATGCTGATGCGAAAAAGGAGCATGCAAGGGAGCATATAATGAAAAACACAAACGAAGCATGGCACGAATTATCTCCCCAGGAAATGCCGAAGCTGCAGCGGGCGCTCTTGCCGGAAGCCGGCTTTGTCCAGGAGGGTGATGAGCTCATCTTCCGTGAAGACCTGCTGGATGGGGCCTTTGAGTTGCTGGTGAAGGTTGGGCTTGAGGGAAAGATCTTTACTCTGCTGATGGACAAGGAAGCGGAGGCTCCCTATGTGCTCCATCTGGTGGAAAATGCAGCGGGAGCCTTTGTGGGCCAGGTGCGGGCAGCTTACGAAGGGGTGCTGGCCCGGCTGGGGGAAAAATGCGGTGAGCATGGGGCTTTCCACGGGCGCTATGTGGAGGAAGTGCTGCGCTATACCCGGGAGAAGTACGGTGATGAGATCGAATATCCCTGGGAAGATACTGATGCAGCAGTGGTGCGCTGCCAAGCCACCAGGAAATGGTATATGCTGCTGATGAAGATCCTGCCTGTCAAGATTGGCCTTGGGGGGAAAAATCCCATCCGTGTCATGAACCTCCACGGCACCGCAGAGCAGGTGGCGGCATTAGTCGATAACGAAAGGTACTTCCCCGGCTGGCACATGAACCGCAAGTACTGGTACACAGTCTGCCTGGACGGCTCTATTCCCTTGGAAGAACTGCGGCAGCGGATTGACGAGAGCTACGCCCTGGCGCAGACCAAAAGCAGGAAGAAATAGCCAAATAAAAAGGCGCTGTGATGACATTCTCACCTTATGCCTCCGATGGCTATAAGGCCATCAATGCACCGGCCATTGTCTGTCTTATGCCACCAAAGATCATCAACTGTCACCCTGCGGGTATAGTATTTCAGCGCACCCTCGTCACCCTCACCGGGAAACCATCTGCTGCTGGCTGCGTGAATGATATGCGGTTCGCCCCTGTCATCCTTACCCAAATACAACATGACATGGCCTTCGGAAAAGAGCAAATCGCCGGGGCGGCAGTTGCCAATAACAGCCAGCTTGCCCTCACGGCCCAAATCTTCGATACCTTTGCGCATAGGCATGGCCTTTCTCTGCTCCACGGCATCGCCGGGAATATCAAGGCCAAAGCTGCGATAAACATCAGCGGTGAACAAGGAGCAGTCCACCCCTTCTTCCAGCCCGCACCAGCCATAAAGCTCTCCCAAAAAGCGGAAGGACTGGCGCAGCACATTGTTTTCTGAATACGGCAGCCACCCCTTATGGACTGTCTCATCAGCAGGTATGCTGACCAGCTTCTCCGCGAATTTTCCCTCGGCAGACACGGGCATGACCACCAGCCATGTTCCATCTCTCCGGACTTCCGGCTTCTTCAAGGGCAGACGGGCACCCATCTGGAACAGCAGGGAGGAGCCATTTCCCATATTTATGCGCTTTTTGCCATCTGTAAAGACGAGAAAATTCTTTGGCGCTGCATATTCCAGCCACTTGGCATGGTCCACGAGCACAATCTCTTTTTTGTCCACCCAGCCCACATAATTCCTGAGCTGCACAAAGAAGTATTTTTTGTCCCGGCTCTCCGCCAGTACAGCCAGGGGCTCTGCCGGATAAAGAGTCAGCGCCTGGACCAGGTCATAATGGGTGTCGCGTGGGCCTTCATACCAGCCCTCACTTTCCGGCAGATAGCGCAGGTTCGCTCTGCAGGTAGTCAGGGCAAACTTCACGGCCTGTCTGGCTGGCAGGGACTCCGGCGCACAGTTTTCCTCCACTTGCCGGTAGCGCTCCCTGGTCAAAGGCCTGCCGTTCTCATATATGTTCTCCGGCTCAAACCACAGGTAATTATCCCGTGACACCTTGATTTTTTCCCTGATATATTCTGCCGTCACTTCTGCAGGAAAACTTTCCATATCCACCAGCAGGGAGTTTTGGCGGCGCATTTCTTCCTGCAACTGTTTCAGTTCTGCCCCCGGCAGCTCTTTTTCACCTGCAGGATTCCGCTTTGTCCAATATGCAGCTGAACCGTATTTGCCCTGCATGTTCTGCGTTTCTCTGCCACCGGACAGATATTCTTCCAGGGTCAGCCCTTGCAGGAAAATCTTCCTGGCGGCCTCCCGGCCCACATAACGGCAATGCCATGACTCATAATCGTAGCCAGTGATAGCCGATTTCCCCGGCGGATAGCGCAGGATAAAGCCATGCTCGGCAAGACGCCTGTGCATTTTTTGATAGGGCGTCTCCCAGGTTCCATACACATCATTAGTAGGGCTGCCATCTTTGACTATGGTAACATCCAGTGCCAGTCCCGTGTGATGCTCAGAGTAACCCGGGACAGCGGCATATTTCTTCACATAGTCATCGCCCTCTGTCGCCCGCAGTTCCTCGATGAGTTCTCGCTGACGGGCTACACTGCGGTAGGCAGACTCCAGCTCTATCTGAATCCCCCTCTTCAGCAAATCCTCCCGCAAGGACAGAAAATGCTTATATGTTTCTCTTTCAACCTGAAATTCTTTGCCAAAACAATTCTTGACCGTCACCAGGTCAACCTTTTCCTCATAATCATCGGGCAGCTTATTGGTCTTGTTCACCAGCAGCAGATTATCAGCCTCCGCTTCCTGGTATGCGCCAGCATGCACCGCCTCAGCCGCCTCAATGTGACTGTATCCTCCATCGTAAGCCAGCGGACTGCACACTGCCCCCGCCAATAAAGTAGCAAGCAATATTTTTTTCACAATAGCGCCTCCTGCACAATTTCCGGGAAGGAAGAATGATTCGGTACCTGGAATAATCATTATCATAGTCCCCCTCGTCTTATAAGGCCATTATTCCAGTTTTGCCGTAGGCAAAACTTCCTCTTGGCCTTTCAACGAGGCGGGAGATATTAACTCGCCGCCTGTTAGTAGTTTGCCGCCCCCACTTATGGAAGTGAGGGACATCTTGTACTCGTTACATTCTGCAAGCAAGCGGCATTTTCCTTTGCTTGCCAAACTTTTCTCAATGTAACGGATGCCAGGCGATCCTTATCGTGCGTGCCCTTCTGGAGCCGTACTTCTCCATTCAGGAACCAGCCAGCTGCCTGGATCAGTCGCAGGGAAAATCTGCACAGCTCCGGCGAGCGTATCCGCATCTTTTGACACGCCCCAAGCGTATTTTGAAGACAGGCTTTACGGAATAAAAAATCTGCACATCAAGGATTTCTTGACGTGCAGAGAAATATGCTTGGTATTGGCGTTTACAAAGAATTTGGTACAGCCTTATTTTTTCAAAGCAGAAACTACTTCGCTATTTATATCCCCGAAGAGATTGCCTTCCTGGGCGCGATTCTTGACACTGGCGGGAATAACAGCCTTTTTGGCAGACTCTTTATTTCTCACCAGATAAAGCTGCAGGTTGTAGTAATAGCCAATGGATGCCAGCATGTCAACTTCCTCCTGGGCAAGAGAAATCTTGCCATCATAGGAATCCTGAAGCATGGCTTTGGCATAGTTGCGCATGACATCTGTAAGATCTGCGACTACCATATCCGTCTCCCCGGTCTTTTTGTCAACTGTCCAGGTAATTTTGAGATCGCTCGCAGCTAATGCCGCATTCAGGTAGACTACAGTTGCCATCGCATCTCTGCTATCGGCCTCACTCATAGCAGCTATGCTCTCTCTGACAGCTTTATCTTCGACAGCAGAAAGCTCCTTGCCATCAAAGGTGACCTGCATGCGCTGTTGGCCTTTGCCGACGTCTTCAAGCTTCACATCCTTCACCGTGGCAGCATACTTCATCTTCGTTTCCCTGTCATCGGAGCAGACAGCATTAAGGATCCAGGTGAATCCCTCAAGGATATTCTCCCGTTGCCACTGACCGCCGCGATTCCCATATAAAACAACGACATTGCCTGACCGCTCTGCGTAAAAAGGCATCTCGGTCCGCTTGGTCTGCCCTGCAGCCAGATCTGTATAATCCCAGCTCATCCTCCCCTCAGCCACGGCAGCGCCATTATTCCACAGCTGACCATCGGCTATGACATTAGACTGGAGGGTAGGCCCATTGAACATCAGTTCCAGATGGTAGCCCTTGGCTTCACTCATATTTTGCAGATACACATCCCGAAAAGCCTGCATATCTGCCTCTGCAGCCAAAGCCCTGCTGCTGGCAGCCAGACAAATGAACCCCATCAGCATAGCAAAAATCTTAAAAAACCGCATTGCGCAATCCTCCTTACCTGAAAACATTTAAAACAAAAGTGCTCTCTGCTATATTAATTTCTACAACATGCGGATAAATCCTCCCCCTCATAGATATGTGAATTAGAAACCCCGGCAATCTAAAGGAGCAGACCAGGCTCCCTCCTGATTCGGCGCCTGTCCCGCCGGATAGGGTATCATGACTCTGCTGTGACACAATCCCTTCATGCTGAATTTGCATGGGATAGCAGGAATAGGCGCTATTCAGAACGAATAGCACCTTTATGATATTTTTAGGAAAAGAAAGGGATGATTTTGATGAGACAATCATTTTCGTTGCCAATGTCCCGCCGTAGTTTCGCGAAATTGATGGGAGCAGCAGTAGCCGGGACTTTGCTGGGAAATGACATGGGGAGAGCAACGGCTGCCGCACATCCTGCTGCTGTGCCGGGATTCAGCGGAAAAGGGCTTCCCGTGCTATATGACAGCGATGTATGTGTAGTTGGCGGCGGGGCTGCCGGAACGGCTGCGGCTGTCAATGCTGCACGCAGGGGGGCAAAAGTGGTGCTGGTGGAGCGTGGCATTCTGCTGGGAGGCCTGCAGACTTTGGGTTGTGTCTATCCATGTATGCCAACCTTTGTGCATGGCAGCGATACGCCATATATAAATGAGCTGAATAAACGCATGGAAAAGCAGGGCGCCTCTCCCCTGCTGGGGGTGGATGCCGGTGAATGGTTTTACGGCGATGGCAAGGGACTCTACGCTCCGGAAGTCCTTTCCCTGGTGTATGAAGAAATGTGCGGAGAAGCGGGTGTGGAGATTCTCTATGACGCTTCTCTGGTAGGTGCCGTCACAGAAAATGGCAGAATCAAAGAGTGCGTGGTGCATACTGTAGAAGGGCTGGGAAAGGTTCGGGCCAAAACCTTCATAGATGCCACGGGGGATGCTGCTTTAGCCCGCTATGCCGGGGTTCCTGTGGAGAAAGGCTCTGAGGAGACAGGCAGGAATCAGCCCATGAGCCTGCGCTTTGAAATGACAGGGGTGGATGTGGAAAAAGTTTTCCATTTCTTTGATGGTGTCTTGCAGGATGAGCGCATGTCGGTGCCCTTGAAGGAGAAATTTCAGGAAGATGTAGCCCGCGGATGTCCGCCCTATCTTGAATTTGCCAAAATCCCCAAGAATGAGCATTTCTTCAAGGAAGCTGTGGCAAGAGGGGATCTGACTGAGGATGATATCTTGTATATCCAGGGCTTTTCTATTATCGGCAAGCCTCATACCATGTCTTTGAACTGCCCTGAGATGCCCCCCCTGGCCTACAGTTCTACAGATGCCGTCTCCCGCAGCAAGGCTGTCAGTTTTGGAAGGCTGATGATGCACAGGCTGGCTGATTTCTTTATCAAGCGCATTCCCGGCTTTGAAAAAGCGTATATCAGCAGGGAGGCCAGCATGCTGGGAGTGCGTGAGTCCTGGCGTATACGTGGGAAATACTATTTGGATGCGGAGGACTATTTCGAGACGCGCCACTTTGCCGATGCGATTTGCCGCACAGCCTATCCCATTGATATACATGATGTGAAGCTGAATGTCAGCAAGAAGATTGCAAGGGATGCGTACTATGAGATCCCCTATCGTGCGCTGGTGACCAATGAAATAGAAAATCTGATTGTGGCAGGACGCTGCATCAGCGGCAGTTTCGCCGCCCAGGCTTCCTTCCGCATCCAGCCTACCTGCATGAGCATGGGGGAAGCGGCAGGCATTGCGGCTGCCTGGGGACTCAGGAATAAAGTAGCGGCCAATAATATACAATGGGATAAGCTCCCGGCCGGCGAGCGCAGTTATGTAAGTGAAGACGACTGATTCTAATTAAATATGGCTTGTCTTTATGTGAACGATAAAGGGGAATGATTTCGGTAAACAATTCCTGTTCCAGGCCAGCACCTCTGACTTCAAGATACAATCATTTTTCCATAAATGTAAATGCGCTTACGGAAAACGCCTGCGTCCCCAAGTACGCAGGCGTTTTCCCTTACACAGCAGCATATCTTGGCGAGCCGTGTTATTTACGATACTCTGTTGTCATCTTGCTGCCAGCAGGATAACCGGCTCCTCTGCAGAAAGAACATCCAGCTCGGCTTCTAGCACCGAGAGCATTTGTTCCCTCGCGGTCAGCCCCGACAAATCCAGCTGCTTCTCGCCGTAATAGGCAAACAGCATCGGCAGTTCTTCGCCCACGGTGCCATAAGTGGCGGTTTCCTCAAACAGCGTTTCCAAGTCCGTTTTCAATTTGACCTTATTGGTGACGATTACGCCCACGCCTTCCCGCTGCAAAGTAACTACGCCGCTTCTATCAATGACTCTTACCATGTGTTTCTCGCTGGGGAACAGCCCCAGGAATTTTTTGCAGACACGCCCGTCAAAAACATGCCATTTGCCAGCGGCAGCGACTTCCGTTACCTCCTTGTCCGGCAGCCTGAGCGAATTCAGTGCGACCTGCCGGATTTCTGCGGCAGATAACTCCTTTGCCGCTACATCACCCATTTTGAGTTCGGTAGCACCTGTTGCCGTGGCCCTTAAGATGTTGGTTTTCTTGTCATATTCGATGGCGATTTCCACCGTGGCTTCTGCCGCCCCGGATTTCATGACCTGCTCCAAGGCTTCGTGGCGGATAGCCTTCATATCACCCTCGGTGGGATTCGTGACCGTGCGCTCCACCACTTCGCGCACCATGGCCATAGCCACGCCGATCGTGGAAATGATGGGGGCGTTTTTCACAATCTTCCACTGGACATTCATCTTTTTACCCAGATAGGGGACTACGACGCCGCCGCTGCCGCCGCCACCGGCCAGGCACAATAGTTCCGGCGAAAGATGGTATTCATCAATCAGCCGCTTTACTATCGCCCCGATTTTTTCGGCAGCCTTGTCCATGGCGGCTCTGGCAGCTTCCTCGGCGGTAATGCCCAAGACATCACCCAGAGCCTGCCAGGCTGCGTGGACATTTTCCTTTTCGCTGCTGTACGCGTAGTCTCCCTCAGGCACACTGCCCAAAAGGTTGGCGGCTCCAGCAAGAGTCAGGGAAACTTTGCGTCCGTCTGCGCCGATGACAATGGCGAAGGATTGCTCATCATCTTTCAGCGGTGCCACCAGTTCCAAATGCGGCGATTCCAGTTTCGGCGAGAAAATCTCATAGGGCAGCCCAGCAATATGTGCACTGCGCGGGCCTACATCCGTTATCTTTCCATCCTCCACGCGAATCATGCTGCCGCCGGCTACGCCCAAAGTCCGCACATCCAGTGAGGAAAGATAGGTTTTATGGCCGCCGATTTCACCATAGCGCACCATGACACGTCCGTCCTTTACCACGGAAATATCTGTGGACGTGCCTCCTGCTTCCAGAAAAATCCCGTCCGAGAGTTTTTCGTACATCAGGACACCTGCCACGCCGGCAGCCAGCCCCGAAAGCATAGTTAAAATCGGACGCCGCCGCACTTCATCAACGGTCATGACGCCGCCATCACAGCGCATGATCATCAGAGAGGCCGGAATTCCTGAACGCTTGACGCAGGCCTCCGTCATATCCGCCGTTTCCATCATGCGCGGAATCAGGCTGCCGTTTACCACAGCCGTCCTGGTCCGGACTTTCAGTCCGTAGAGCTTGGAAACCTCATGGCCCCCCGTAGCATAGAGCCCCATATTCCGCGCCAGCTTCACCACAAAGCTTTCGTTGGCAGGGTCATCCACGCCATAAGCCTCCGTGGCCACAATGACCTCGGCACCGGCATCTTTCAGCTCTTTTATCTTGCCGGCAATTTCCTGTTCGTCAGCTTTAGCATCTGCCGTTTCCACGAAGGAGTAGACAGTTTTCAGTTCCTTGCCCAAAGCCAGCGGTATATTACCGATATTGCTGACGGTCTTCGCCCTTCCGGCCTCCAAGCCGCTGCCCATGGCCAGAATCCCGGTGCAGGCCACATCGCCTTCCAACAGGGCATTGGTGGCCTGCGTGGTTCCATGGGCGATAAAGACCACTTCTTCGGGGGCAATGCCGTTCTTTTGCAGGATATTTTGCAGGACTTTGACGATGCCCTCAGCCACGCCCTCTTTGGCATCATGGGTGGTGGGGATTTTTTCCTGGGCAATGATCTCGTAGGTGGCGCTGTCAATTGCCACGGCATCGGTGAAGGTGCCGCCTACGTCAATGCCAATTCGCACTTGTCTCATAGTCCCACCTCACCGCAAGATTGCTACAAAAATCATCATCATGACGCAGGCTGCCCAGGCGTAGGGCAGAACCTTTTTCATTACAGCGGTGGCATCCACACCGGCAAAACCGGCCAGCCAGGTATTATGGGAGTTGGTGGGGTCGGCAATCCCCTGCAGATAACCTACGCCCGCAAACATACCATACAAAGCGGAGGCCGGCAGGAAGTTCAGATTCGTCAGGATGGTCGCAATCCCTGTCCCCATGCCATACATATTGAAGGGACCGCGGTAGAGAGCCGCCGGTGCCAGCAGCGTAAAGAAAATCAGCACGCCATAGAAGGAAGAGGGCATGATGGCAGTCATCAAGGGATTCAGGATTTCTACGGCGGCCTGCTGGGTGGTCGCTGTCACCAGCATGCCAATCCCCATGAAAAGGAACAAAACCCCGGCCACATCCTTGATGCCATCCACCAGGGAACCTGTGAACAGGTTAATCGCCTGTGAAGGATGGACAAGCAGCGCCGCATAAGCTGAGGCAAGGAAAAAGCCCAAGACCGCCGCCGCCACCGGGTCAACCTTTCCCTCAGCGGGATTGCCCAGCCCCACGGTGAAGTTGATCACAGCGATAACCGCCAGTGGCAGAATAGGCGTAACCAAAGCAGCGTTGGGAAGTGTCTGCTTTTTCTTGACCAGCGTTCCCGGCTTCTTATCAAGCAATTTCCCCAAAGTTTTCACCAGGCTGACAGGCACCGAAAGAAGGCCCCCTATAAATCCGCGCAGTAAGGCAAAAGCCGAGCCGCCATCATTATTCCCCCGCGGGATATTGATGACGATATACGCCGTTGTCACCGTCAGGGAAATGAGCGCCCCAGGAATAAAGTATTTCAGCACCGCCTCGGCGCCAAATATGCCAATGCCTGCCGCCGCCCCGGCAAAGTTCAGGGCACTGCCGGTCGTCATGCCCAGCAGGATCAGGATAACGGCATCTATCGGTTCCACTCCCGCACTGGTCATAATGGGAATGGCAATGGAACCAATCATGATGATTGCCCCCAGACCGGTCATCCCTAAAAAAACAAAGGCCGTAGCCGCCGTCATCAAAGTCGCTAAAGCGATGGGCTTATCCCCGGAAAGCTCGGCGGCTTTTTTGATGATGGCATCAGAAATATTCGTCTTCTGGATCACCTTGGCAAACATGGAGCCAAAGACCACCAGCACGATAGGCGCACTCAGGCGAAATGACCCCTTCACGACGATATTGCCTAACCAGTCAAAAAAAGGCACGCCGCAAATAAGGGCAATCCACGCCGCCATCAAAGGCAGCGCCAATAAAGTGGGCAACAAGCGCTTCACCATCAAGATGGCAAACAACACAAAGCCCAATAAAAGCAAAATCCCCGCCAAACTCATATACATCCACTCCCTACTACCTTCCTAAATTACACACAGCAGTCCCTTGCTCATTCATCGGCTGCCGGCATGAGTATCAGGCAGGCAGGAAGATTCGAAGCCCCCGGTGGGGAGAACTCGAAGCAGTTGGGTACAGAGTTGTCATAGCGACCCAAATCAGCCAGCTCCATGTTATTGCCAAAAATGGCTGTCCCCTCTTCAAGAGCTTTGTATACATTCTCCGGCTCCGGGGGAGTCTGCTCCCCGAAGTAGCCGGGGCCTTCTGGCGTCTCAATCAGTTTCGTATGTGGACTGCGTCCCCGGCGCACAGTCATGATGCCGGCATAGACGCCCCCTAAGGGTGACAAATAGTACTGTACTTTGGGAGACCCTTTTTTGACAGGTATGGCAATCTTATAGAGCACGCCATAATTGCCATAATTCACCGTCTGGCTGCCATCGGTGGCATCCACCCCTGCCTTGTATTTGTCTAATTTATTATCCGCCAGCATGATGTAGACAATGCCATCCCGTTCCGGGTCATATTCCCGCTCAGAGGTAATCTCCCTGTCCATGCCCTTATAAGTACCACGAAGGGCCACGGAGTCCCTGGGCAGCACTTTGGCCCCTTCCATGAACTCCACAGGGTCCGCCTTGGCAGGATACATGATGACGGAGGTCTTCACAGGATGATCCACCTGGAAATCGTAGACGCCATACACCAGCTCTCCGGGCTGCAGGACAATTTCATCCATGCCGGACTGAAGCAGGCGCTTCCTGTTCTTCAACAGCAAAACAAGATCTGATTTCTTTTCGCCAAAATACTGGCGCTGGGTATTCTTGCCCACCCAAAGATAGTATTCGCTGGGCTTGGCTGTACCGCCACGGGTCACTTGTACTATGTTGTAATTCTCCTCGGAGTTGGCATTTTCCAGCACTACTGCCACTTTCTGGGGCACCTTGGTGTTGTTCAGATGATAGTAAAGCACCCTCACCTCGCCATTCACGGTGTCCTGATAAAGGATCCCCGGTCTGTCCACATACTCCGGGCTATCGGAAAACAGCAGGGTGCCGCCTGTGTCCTTGGAAGTCACTTCCCACCGGTGCATAGTATCCGATTTTGGGGCAGTTTCCGCCACCATAGGCATGCAAGCCAGCGCGCAAAACACACCAGCTGCCAGTTTCATCTTCAATGTCATTCTGCTCCCCAACCTTCCTATGTTTTTAACGAAAGATCACATCACATTCGAACATCCTGAGCCATGGGTTCTTGACGGTAAAATCTGCAGAAATATTGGGCATATGCTTCCTGGCGAAATCCTGCATAAGCTCTGTGTTGCGCTTTTCCGCAAAAGCGAGCTTGTCATCCAGTTTGTAGTAATACTTATAGCTGCCAAAGTTCCGCACCAGTTCCGCGCCTACATGTGAGCGCACATTGGCCTGATAAGCCCAGTCGTCCAGATAACGCACCGCAAGCAGGTGATCCTTGGCAGCGTCGGTCATTTTCCCCACCAGCATCCCCGTACCCAAGGCAAAGCCAGTGGAGTTGGTGGCAGTATTCCAGCCGGAATACGTCTTGAGCTTGAACAGCAGGTTCTTCTGTTCCAAAATATTCAGCAAGGCATTGTCTGCGCCGTTGGCATACTTTATGTCTGCCACCCCCACAGGATAGCCGGCCTTGACAGCATCTTCCACCATTTTGGCAAAGGCTTTTGTACCCTTATCCGCTTTCAAATCCGGCACAAAATCCGCCTCTGTAGGCAAGCCGTTATGGGTTTCAATGGTTATGCCTTTTTGCTCCGTATTGACAAGCAGCAGCAGATCTGCCCGCTTGGGAGTTCTCACCTGCATCCCCCCGGCGATCTTCAGCGCGGCTTCTACAGATTTGGAAATCTTCTCATCGGAAAAATCCGGAACGGTGTCCCCGCCCTTGCCCGGAGCATAGCGAACACAGACAAAGGGGATATTACACGTCATATCATTGATAGCCCGGTTCAAAAGCAAAATGTTGAATTCATCAATCCCCGGCATGGATTGGAATTTGCTCTTGGGTAGGTTCTTCTGCTCTGCATAAGTCAGAATCTCCCGATTTTCCCGATGGGTCTGGCACAAGGGAGCATTGTCATCTCTGCCCAAAATCAGATAATCGATGGTGCCCGCTGCCGTCATATCCATCAAGGCTTTGGTGGCAGCCAGATTTTTGGCCCGCCTGCCAAACCAATTCTTTTGGCACTCCTGGGGGATAGCTTTTTCGTATGCCTGCAAATCCCGCTCCTCTGCCGCAGAAAGCCTGCCTATTTCCCCCTTGTCCAGCAGACGGGTGTACTGGAAGATAGCAGCGCCGTACTGCTCATAATAGGCAGGCTCCTCGATATTGCCTGCCCACCCCTGATACGGCGTGCGCATAAGAGAATCAAAGACGTAGATATGCAGTTGGGGATTATCCTGCCGCAGCCGTTTGAAATTCTCCAGGCGTTCGGCCAGCTCTGCCTGACTGACCTCATGCTTTCGCGAAGGTATCAGCCCCCCATAAAGCATGGAATCCGACGCTATGATAGCCGACTTTGCTTGGGGTGCATTTTCCTGCAGCCACTGCCATAGTTCCTGCGGATGCCCCATGTTGGTAGCATTGCTCAAAAGCTCCTTGGGCGGCAACACCAGTTCATAGCCGGCTGCCTCCACCACTTCTACTGTCTGATGATAGGAAATCGGCCTGTCATCATGGGGAATAAACAGTATCCTGCCTCCCGCCTGAGCAGAGCACCAGGGCAATAAAAGCGCAGTCAATAAGAACATAAATATTATTTTCAACAATTCAACGCACCCCGTTTCATATACTTTTCTATATTTCTTCAAACTTCACCAGAGTTCGTGAACATCAGAAAACCTACTCGTACAATAAATACGGCCGCCGCTGCTTCTTGAACCTTCTTACATCTTCCTGCCACATAGCACTGATTTCCTGGGCGCTCTTTCCGGCCATAATAGCTTCCCGCACATAGGTTTGGCCCATGAGCAAATCAAAGTACACCATCTCTCTGCCAGACCTTCGGGAAGTAAATTTCCAAAAAAACTTTTCTCCCTTTCCCTGCCTGCGGAAGATTTTATATGCATTCACCACATAGGAGAGATCCATACCTTTCGACCGCAATTTCAGCTCGCTTTCCTGGCTGAAATCTGCGCCGTAACAAATTTCTCCCTCCCGGAGGGGAGACAATGCGGATTTCATGCTTGTGGGAGTAAAGCTATAGCTGTACTCACCCTGCAGCTCCGGAGCACCGAAACACTGGAAGGGATGCTCTGTCCCCCGCCCCACGCTTACCGCTGTGCCCTCGAAGGGACACAGGGAGGCATAGAGATAGATGGCCTTCATATTGGGAAGGTTCGGGGATGGAGGCACCGGCAGTGCATAGGCTGTCCGATGATTGTAGTTCTGGCAGGGAATCACGGTGAATTTCGGCTTATGGCGAAGGTTCAGCCAACCTTCGCCGATAGCCATGTTCATAAGTTCCCCCAAGGTCATGCCATGCACCGTGGGTATAGGGAGCCGTCCGACATGACTTTTCAGGCTCATATCCAGCAGCGGCCCATCTACATAATGACCGTTGGGATTCGGCCTGTCCAGCAAAATGACCTCCTTGTCATAACAGGCGCAAGCCTCCATGAGATCACAGATGTTTATATAATAGGTGTAATATCTCAGCCCCACATCTTGAATATCCATGACCAGCACATCGAATTTTTCCATATCCTCCTTAGCGGGCATGACGGTGTCTCCATCGTAAAGGGACAGGATGGGAATCCCTGTTACAGGATCCGTACCACTATCCACCGATTCTCCCGCTGGAGCGTCTCCCCTGATGCCATGTTCCGGAGAAAAAAGGGCTGTCACATACTGGCCATCCTTCAGGAGCACATCCAAAATATGCTCTTCGCCGATTCTGGCCGTCTGGTTGCAAAAGAGCGCCACCCGCTTTCCTGCGAGCAACGGCAAATATTCCTCTGTCCTGGCATCCCCAGGAATAACGGCAGCACCATGGACTAAAGGGCATTGCCCTGTCAGAAAAAAAACGATGGCCAATATCAGATACAAGCATTGTTTTCTTTGTATTGCCATATTTACTCCTATGCTTCCCTTAGCATTCTCACCTTATGCCTCCGATGGCTAAAAACAATTCTTGACCGTCACCAGGTCAACCTTTTCCTCATAATCATCGGGCAGCTTATGATAGATCAAATTAGCGGCCGGAGGAACATTTTCAAGATTGCGTTCCTCTGCAAATAGGCGTCATTTTCCTTTGCTTACCAAACTTTTCTCAGCGTAACGGATGCCAGGAGATCCTTATCGTGTGCGCCCTTCTGGAGCCGGGCTTCTCCATTCAGGAACCAGCCATTTGCAAATTCAGTATCACCGGACAGTGCGAAAATGAAATGGGTCTTGTCCTGACTGTTACGCAAGCTATAGAATCTGCTGTCATTGCCCTCATAGCAGAAGGAAAGCTCCGGATCTGCTCCGGCAAAGGCATGCTTTACCCCAAGGCGCATGCCGTAGCTGCCACGAGGCAGATAACGCTTCAGCTCTACGCCCAGCTGCCCTGCAAAGTAGGTGTTGTGCTTTCCTGAGACATGCTGGTTAAAGATGCCTGCGCCATTTTCCGCGTAGGATTTCTGGTTCAGCCAGGAAAGCTGCAGGCCTGCGTAAGGGCTGACATGCCAGATCTTGCCATCCCTGGCGTGGAGATCATATTTATATTCTCCTCCAATCTCTACCAAATTTGAGTTGTACCTGGCTTCTGCCCCAAGGCCCAATGCACTGATGCCACGGCGCAGTTTGTTCCGAATCCAGCCATAGTCCGCATAGAGATAAGCATCGGCGGCATCCTTGTGGTAGCCCGCGTAAATGCCGAACCTGGTGTCGTAGATATTGCCGCTGCCTGCCCGGGCACCAAGGCCCATGGTCTGGTAACTCAGGAATACGCCGCCCCGCCAGTTTTCGCTTAGCATGCGGTCATAGCCTCCCGATATGGCACTTCCATGGTAGTCCGCACCGCCCCTGAGGTCGCCCCAGTTCTTGGTGAACTTCACCCAGGCATTGTTATCCTGCGCCACGGGAAGCTCCACATTCATATTGAGGCCCTTCTCTTCTTCCCCATCTGCAAAATGACTCACCGGCAGGGTCACCTCTACGGGCTTGGTGGCAAATGCCGTGCTCAGGCGGTCGGAAATCACCCTGTCAGCCACGGTGCTCTGCTGTACAAGAGATGTCATCTGAGGTGCTGCCGAGGAACCGAGTTCTGTGAGAGCACTTTTGGCAGCTGAGGAATCTAAACTGTAGAGAGAACGCATCTCATTTCTCCGTGCATCCCCCACCAGCTTTTTCTGCATAGCATTCATGGCGTCATAAGCCTCCGCCTGCTCTGCCGTCACTTCTCCGAGATTGTTGGCAGAATGGGCTGTGACTTTCACCGTATTTCCTTCTATGGTACCAGTTGTCGAGAGCATTCCCGTGGCAGCGTATGGTTTTCCATCAGGATTGGCCAGAGCACCTGTTACCGTCCCGGCCTTCAGCACAGTCATGGTTTCATCCGGCAGGGCATTGGTGACGGAAATCGTGGAGCCTTCCACATTCGCCGTGCCGTTCACAACAATATTGCCAAGGTCACCGCCGGCATAACCGCTTAATGTACCATCGGAAACCAAGTTTCCGTTAATCGTCATGGATTTGTCGCTGTACGCGGAGCCTATCGTGCCATGATTGTAGAATTTTCCCGTCGTATCGTCCGAGAAACCTTCGGCCATTTTGGCAGTCATATCATTGACCGTGAACGTTCCGCCGAAAAGCCCCGCATCCTTCGCCACATTGACGCTCACCACGTCTGCCGCACCGCCGTAAACCAAATTGCCGTTGACGTTTATTTTCATGTTGTCCATGCCGTCAATGTCGCCGTCATACGCCATTGTATTGTTGAAATTCAATTTTGTCACAAGGTCGGGAATGTATTTTGTGTAGAGATATTCACCACCCTTGTATTGCAGCTTCAAGCCTTCAAGCAGTTTTGGCAGTTTGTCATTGGGATCTATTTCTTCAATCGGCGTTTCATTATCAAGTATACCGACCTCGGGGCTGAAATGTTTCCATTGCGAATGTATGTTGCCCTTGATTTCTGCCCCGTCATTTATGTTTATCGTATCGACAAAAGCCGTTGAATCAATGTAGATTGCATTGCCAGAATTTTCCGGGTCAGCGATTAATTTGCCGGAAATATTAACTGTATTTACCATTGGGGCGGTCATATCGCCATTTTCTTGATCAGTAAAACTCCACATATCATTAGGGGAGAAGAATTCTGCAGGCGCAAGATTTTTTGCGTATGCAAGGGAGTTATTCCTGTATAGTCTTGCATATCGCATAAAAGACCCACGAATTTCTTTACTTGCTCCCAAAGCATTTGCGCCGAAATCAAAAGAGAGCGCATTTCCACTTTCGCCTGTCGCCGTAACTGTGCCTTCAACATTTACATTGTGATTTTTTCCGTACGCAATCAAGATACCGTTGTTATTACTTCCGTCAGCGTGAATTTCCGTACCTCGGGGAACGGTAATCGTATTATTTACGCCGTCAACGCGAACGCCGACTGCGCCCGCCCCGTTTGCATAAATATTTCCAGCTTGCGTTATGTTGTTGTTCGAGCCGTAAATGTGCAAACCCGTACCAAAAGTGGAATTGTTGTAACCGTCCACATATTTTCCGTTTTGTCTTGCTGAAAACCCCTGCGTATTTGTTAAGGTCAAGCCATCATTATAAATCGAGCGTCCGTAAAAGTTCCTTCTGTCAATATTGTAACCCATATCTTGCAGAGCCGCCAACTCAGCCTCCATAAAGTTTACATAGCTTCTGTAATTTTGGTGGCTCATCATGCTTCTTGCCAATTCCAAATGGCTGATTTCCGGGGTCCCACCTTCCCACAAATTGATGGGTATTCCGCTGATTTGCTGGCCATCGCCGCGCGTGAAAGTTTTTCCATCCAAAACCTCGACAACGTTTTTCCCCGCAAAATACAGATACATTTTTCCATCTTGCCTTGCCTCTAACGTATTCGGCACATAAAGAGTATTTCCCGGTTTGATTTCCGCTTTCATGTCGGGATTTTCATCAAGTATAGCATTCAAAACTGGCAAATCATCTTTTGACGGCAAAATTATAGCGTTCGGCGTTGCTTTTGTTCCGTATTGGTCATAAAGATGCGCAGAAAAACTCTTTTCGTCAACATCTCTAAAACCATTTATCGTATATGTAGTACCATTAAGCGTCGACGAAAAGCTGCCTGTAAAAGCGCTGATTCCCAGACTGTGACCAATTTCATGGAACATAACAGCCGAAATGTCAGTGCCGAGTATGTTTTGCGGCGTGGGATTGGCATAATAAGCTGAGTTAACAAAGCCATAACCGCCGTCATTCAAAGCGTCAAATCCAAGATATTGCCCGATAAGAATCTTTCCCATCGCAAGAGTTTTATTTGCATAATAAGCATCATTATTAGTATAATCTGCAATATCATTAAAGTATGGTACAGCTTGACCGCTTTGGAAAATTTCTTTGAAAAAATTGGGGTTATGCGTCAACTCATCATTTTTGATACTCAAACCGGTTGCTCCCGCATTTTGATCATTGTAGGTGCCGACAAAATATTGAGCCGGCTGAGAAATATTTGCGCCCGGGCCTAAAATTTCCGCCCACCATTTGAAAGCCTTATTCAAGCCGCTTTTTACGTCGCTTGTTAAGTCATAATTAAGCGTAGCATGTTTTCTATCAACGAAAAACTTGTCTCTGGCCTCGTTTTTGTCGCTTGCTCCGTAATACTGGATATTAAACAGCGTTTTGCCGTCCCAGCCGATATCAAACTCTTCCATAGCCTCGGCGGTCTGCGGCAAGGTGACGCCGCAGACAGAAATGCCCGCGAGAACGGTGGAGAGGATTGCTTTTTTCTTCCTTGCTGGCAAAAAACTTTTCATCTTTTCATTTCCTCCTTGATCTCATTGGCAATGTGCTCTGCTTGCAAACCGATGACCACCTGCACAGCCTTGTCCTTGCCGATGATGCCTTTTACTCCCGGTATAGATTTCAGTGCCTGCTGGTCAACTTTGGCACTGTCAATTACAACAATGCGCAGCCGCGTTATGCAGTTGGACACTTCTGCCAGATTGGCTGTGCCTCCGAGAGCAGTCAGAATTTGTTTAGAGAAATCACTGAGCTTTTCAGCGTCAGCGCTTGCCTCTATGCCTTCATCACAGCGTCCGACAGTAGGTATATCAAAGCGACGAATCATCCAGCTGAATACCACATAATACACTGCGCCAATACCAAGCCCGATGGGGATAATCAGCCAAGGCTTCGTAGCCAGGCCCCAGCTAAGGACATAGTCTATGAAGCCCGGTGAAAAAGCTCCTGCATCCAGGACTCCCAGGGAGTAGGTGACTGCCAGGGACAGGCCGGTAAGCAGGGCATGTATGACGTAGAGGGAAGGAGCCACGAACATAAACAAAAATTCAATGGGCTCAGTAATCCCGGTCAAAAAGGAGGTGAAGGCCACCGAGGCGAGCATGCCGCCAATCTTTGGACGGTTTTCCGGCTTGGCTGCGTGATACAAAGCAAGAGCCACCGCCGGCAAACCGAACATCATCATGGGGTAAAAGCCCGCCATGAACATGCCCGCCGTAGGATCGCCGGCAAAGAAGCGATTGATATCCCCCGTCACCACCACCCCTGAAACCGGGTTGGTGTATTCGCCGAACATATACCCGATATAGCTGCCGATGATATGATGGAGCCCCACGGGAATGAGCAGCCGGTTCAATACGCCGTAGGTAAACGTGCCGAATACCCCGGCACCAGCAATCCATTCGCCGACAGCACGGATAACCTCCTGACACGGCCCCCAGATAACGCCGAAAATCGCCGCAAGCAGGATGGATACACCCGCCGTCACAATAGGCACAAACCTGCTGCCGGAAAACGCCCCCAGAAACTCCGGCAATTTTACGGTATGGAAGCGGTTATACAAAATGCCCCCCTCAATGCCGCTGATAATACCAGCAAACACACTCATGTTAAGAGTCGCATCAAGGGCCGTGAGTGCCGTGGTCAGGATGAGATAGCCGATGCAGCCCGCAAGACCTGCCGCGCCATTGCTGTCCTTGGCAAGCCCCACGGCAATGCCGATGGAGAAGAGCAGCGCAAGGTTATCAAAGACCGCGCCGCCGGCCCTGGTGACAAAGGGGATATCAAGGACATCCGGCGCACCGAACCGAAGCAGCAGGGCCGCAGCGGGAAGTACCGCAATCGGCAGCATCAACGCCCTGCCGATGCGCTGCAAGTTTGCAAACATTTTTTCCATTACATTCTCTCTCATGTTCTAATCACAACCCTGATTTTCTTTCTCAGCTATATACTATACTGTTCGCTATGAGCGAACATAATCCTTATTTTGCGTTTTTGTTTATACTTATTTCTATTATTCGATAAAATCAGCTAAAATCCTGTTCTCTATCCTTGCCTATGCTCTAGAATGGATAGGGCCAAACGCCTGCCGCAAAATAAAAAGTGCCCGATACTGTTCTCCTTAGAAATCAGTACCAGGCAAAATCATCAGCAGTTCAAAACTTCTTCCAACGACCTCAAGATATTTCCCCTTACACAGCAAAATATCTTGGTGAGCCGTGTTATTGGCTTACATAACTGCGTTTTTCTGCGGGTATATCTTCCCATTTCACTTCATTTACGGGAACGCCCTGGGAAAGTCCCCAAGCTGCCGCAAGGCCGGCTGCCTCTCCCATGCTCATACAGGTGGGCTGTATCCGGAAGGAAGCCTGGGCAGCGAAGCTGCCGCTGGCACAGCGTCCTACCACCAACAGGTTGGACATCTCATTGGTCACCAAGGCACGATAGGGAATTTCGTAATACTGTCCCTTCTTCAGCTTTTCAAACAAATCCAGCTTCACATCATGAATATCGATAGGGTACGCCGTTCGGCAGACTGCATCGGGAAAATGGCGTGCCTTCAGATAATCATCGGCTTCCATATAGTACTTCCCACGAATCCGCCAAGACTCGCGCACGCCTACCATACTGGCTTCGCGGCTGATATAGGCTTTTTCGAAGCCGGGAATATTACCCTTGAAATAAGCTGCCAAACGGCGCATCATCTTCCGCCCGAAAGATACTGCCTTGCTGCGCGAAACAGCATCTGTGGCCGAAAACATCAGCGGAGGCATTTCCGGACAGTTCATAGACATGGTGTATGGCTTGCCCGGTACAGAAAATGCCTGGATATACAGAATATCATCTTCCGTGAGCTCGCCTTTCTTGACGGCTTCCCGAAAGAGATTCTCTGTTTTCTTCCATTTGGCAAATTCCCAAAACGGATCGCGGCCTTTTTTCACATCTTCCTTAAATTTTTTTGACCAGTTTTCTTCCAGCCAGGTGTCCTTCAGTGTATCATGAAAGAAATGCTGCACTTTCGGTACATCTACGCCTCCCATCTCGAAGCGCAGGCTCATAGGTTGGTTGCGCCCGTTTGTTTCCGAACCTTTTTCCGTGGGAACCCCGGCAAATCGCGACAACAGAGCATCACCTGTGGCATCAATAAAAGTCTTGGCTTGGATTTTCCCCAGCCCCTCTACTGTCTGCACCACACAGGCAGTGATGGTTCCGGCTTCTACAACCGCGCCCGCAAGAGCAGCATCATATAAAATCGTTGCTCCCGTTTCCTCGCACCATTCATCATAGACTTCTGTCAGCAATTCCGGCGCATAAACTCCCAGCCCCTCACCATAATGTGTGTCCGTTTCCGGGACATTGGGCACAGGCGAAAATCCCGCCTTAGCCTCTATGCGTTTGTTAAGTTCTTTTATATAAGGAGTATCGCTATCAAATGCATAAGTAGGCATACAAGGAAAAACGCACCCTTGGGTGGCCAGGCCGCCAAGGGAAATCCCCCGCTCGACCAGCACAACCTTTGCTCCTGTGCGTGCCGCGCTGATGGCCGCCGCCGTCCCTGCCGCACCGCCACCAACCACGCAGACATCAGCGGTCATCAAAGTAGGCAGGCCTTCGCCATTCACTCCTGCCGGGGCTGCTGCGGCTTTGCCGTTCGGCAGGGCCGTTTCCGCCAACACCCCCACGGTTCCCATCCCCACCAGTTTCATAAATGCCCGGCGGGAAATCGGAATTGAAAATGATTTTTCCATATTCATCCCCTCCCCACTACATTACCAAACACGTCAAAACATCAAATCAACCAGTTTCCTAATTATTTCGACAAATATTAGGCAAGTCCTTTTGGGAACTTAAAAATCATTCGTGATTACATTGCAAAACCTCTTTAGGAGCCTGCGTATCTTGTATTGACTTTTCAGAAAAAAACATCTATTATAAAAGAAACATGTCAAGGCACATGGCCGTTTGCATGAAAACCGCAAAAGGAGTTGAATGGGATGAAGAAAAAAATCACCGTGATTGTACTGGCAATGTTCTGCCTGCTCATGAACACCTGTCTGGCTATGAGCAAGGAAAGCAAGGCCGATTTAGACAACGAGCTTGCCCAAATGGTCGGGGATACCGGAACCAAAGTTCCAGGGCTAGGGGTAATCGCCTTTAAGGATGGCAAAGAAGTTTACAGCAGCTTTCAAGGTTCAGCTATTATCGACAGCCAAAATCCACAAAAAAATCACCCCTTTACCCGCGAAAGCCGTTTTCGCGTAGCTTCCGTCTCCAAGATGTTTACCGTGTTCACGATTATGCAGCTGGTCGAACAGGGGAAACTTAATCTGGACGACGATGTGAGCAAATATTTGGGCTTCACCCTCAGAAACCCCAATTACCCGGATACGCCCATTACTGTGAGAATGTTGGCTTCTCACCAGTCCTCTTTGCGTGATGGCAAGATTTACAGCATTCCGCCACAGATGGGGCTGCAAGAATTCTTCCGCAAAGACGGCAAGTTCTACGAAGATGGCGCGCACTTTGCACCTGCCGGCCAGGAACCGGGCAAATACTTTGCCTACAGCAATCTGAATTACGGCCTTTTAGGAACCATCATCGAAAAAGTTACAGGCGAACGCTTTGACCAATATCAAAAGAACCATATCTTAAAACAGCTGGATATAAAAGCTGACTATCTGCCTGGTAACTTCAGCCAGAAGGAATTCAAAAAACTCGGCGCAGTTTACCAGAAAAAAGATACCTCCAGCGTCTGGAATGAAAACGGGCCCTGGCGCGCTACGCAGGATGGTTATCCGGAGGGACAGCCGGCCAAGGATACTGTTTCCTTGCAAAATCCTTATGCGGAGGACTTTCAGGACACCTACAGCCTGAAGGATTATGTTCCCGGCACCAATGCTACGGTGTTTTCCCCGGCAGGCGGCTTGCGTATTTCCTGTGAGGAGCTTTCCCATGCGCTTTCCATGCTGCTTAACAATGGTACCTACAAAGGCCGGCAGGTTCTCTCCCCGGCTTCTGTTAAGGCCATGCTGGGCCGAGAATGGATTTATGACGACAAAACCAAGAACGGCAACAACTACGGCGGCACGATTCTCTCCTATGGTTTGGGCATTTACCAGATGGACGGCAATAGCACAGCCAGATTCTGCAAGGATACGGAGATTGATCTGGTGGGACACACCGGTGAAGCTTTCGGCCTGCTCTCCATGCTGGCTATCCGTCCGAACACCAAAGATGGCTATGTCTACATCATGAACGGCGAAGCCATCGAAGAGGATGAAGATGCACGCAGCGCTGGTAAATTCAGCAACAACTACATCTGGGAAGAAACCCTTGGCGATGCTATTTGCCGCAATGTGTTTGTCCGCTGATAAAACTTAATGCATACAAAAGGGGATGTTGCACGTTTCATTACGTGCGGCATCCCCTTATCATGCCTCTGCCGGCAAAGCTATCTGCTCATAGTTCCTGCCCTCATGCACAAGGGAATCCTGACGCCATGCTCAGCAATCTTTCCTGTTCTCTGGAATGCTTTTTCAGACAAATTAACGACAGCGGTGCTATGATAAAGCAGTTTGATGCATATCTTGATTATCCATACTCCAGGGAGGGCTCTATGAACTTTGACCAGACGTTGTTGCTTTTCATTCAGGATTACCTGCGCTCCGACTTTCTTTCTAGCCTATTCTGTTCCATTACCATTCTGGGCAATAAAGGCGCCATCTGGCTGGTATTCCTGCTGATGCTGCTCATCTATCCCAGAACCAGGAAGCTGGGGCTGATAGCAGGGCTTTCCCTGCTTGTCTGTGTAAGTTTGGGTGAAATCCTCAAATATACAGTCATGCGGCCCCGTCCCTTTCTGGAAATCCCAGAGCTTGTTCCCCTGGTAGCTCCTCCAACTTCTTACTCCTTCCCATCCATCCACACGGTTTCTTCTTTTTCCGTGGCCTGGATTATCCTGTGGTCACCTCTATCAGGCAAGGTGCGCTATGCAGTATTTTCCTTTGCCCTGCTCATGGCTTTTTCACGCTTGTATGTGGGGGTTCACTACCCTTCCGATGTGCTGGCCGGCATGCTGCTTGCCCTGGCAGGCAGCTGCACCGTCTGGCATTGGAAGAGGCATCTGCTGAAAAACTGATGCAAAGGTGACCAATGCGGTGGAAATGGAACAAGTATCATAAATTTTCAACAAAAAAGCAGCGCATAGTCCAGGTGTTATCCCGGCCTATGGGCTGCTTTTCCATACAACGCAATATTTCCATCAGGCTGCCTGCCGCAGCAGGTCCTGGAGCCGAAGCTGTCGGCCAGCACCAGATAGACCTCGTTGGGATTCTGCTCCTCGCAGGCTTTGAGGAAGTGCATATTCACCTATATTGTCCGTCATCTGTACTAATGATATAATTACAATAAGAGGTGATTTATATGGCTACTACCACAATTCAAGTCAGAATGGACGCTGCCCTCAAACAGCAAGTTGAACAAAAACTTAAATCCATGGGACTTAATATGTCAACCACTGTAAATATGCTGGCACATCAGATAATCAGACAGAATCGCATTCCCTTCGATATCATTGCCGATGAAACTGACAACAAACTCGACAATCTTCCAAAATCAGTCAATGCAGACAAGATGACAGATGATGAACTGCGCGGCCATCTGCTCACAGGCTACCAGGAAGCATTAGATGGTAAATCAAGACCTGCCGCCGAAGTATTTGCAGAAATGAAAGCGAAATGCAATATAGAAAAATAAATTTTCAGAGGAGGCACTATGAGCAGCGTCATGAAAAGCCCATCTTTGCTGGAAATCCTGCAGGTAGAAAAGAAGACCTGCCAAAAAGGGGGCATCTATCACAAAGTCCAGATAGAGCTGACCTATAATTCCAATCATATAGAAGGCAGCCGTCTGACAGCAGAGGAAACAAGGTATATCTACGAAACCAACACCATCGGGCTGTCCGGGGGCACGGTGAATGTCAACGACATAGTAGAAACTGCCAACCATTTTCAGTGCATAAATCTCATCATTGACCAGGCGGAAGCCCCTCTCACAGAAAGCCTGCTCAAGAAAATCCATGCCATGCTCAAGAATGGCACCGCCGATGCTCGTCTGGACTATTTCGCCGTAGGGGAATACAAGCGCTTGCCCAACGAAGTGGGAGGAAAGGCCACAGCCGCTCCAGAGGATGTGCAGCAGAAAATGGGGTCACTGTTGGCTGCCTACGAAGATGGCCAGCCCAAAGACTTCAACAGCCTGCTGGATTTTCACTATCGCTTTGAAAGCATCCATCCCTTCCAGGACGGCAACGGCAGAGTAGGACGGCTGCTTCTTTTCAAAGAGTGCCTGAGGCATGACATTGTCCCCTTCATTATCGAAGATGATCTGAAACTGTTTTATTACCGGGGCCTTTCCGAATGGGAAAAAGAACCGGGGTTCCTGAGGGATACCTGCCTCACAGCACAGGACAGATTCAAGAGGTATCTGGATTATTTCCGGATTTCCTATTACTGAATGTCTTTTCCATTCTTCTTCACATACAGGAAAGCCCGCCATAGATTTGGAATCTCCTCCAAACTATGACGGGCATTTTTCATCACTGATTCATCATTTTTCTTTCGCTATCTGCGCTCTTATCATGGCTTTGATGCCGCCATTTTCCAGAATTTTTTCCATGTATTCCCCCATGGGTTCCGCCTGGAGGCTCTGCCCGTTGGAAACATTCTTTATCATACCGCTTGCCAGGTCAATGCTTGCCTCTTCACCATCCTGAAAGAACTGGGAAATTCCCGGACAGGTGATGGCGGGAATGCCAAGGTTGATGGCGTTGCGAAAGAAAATGCGGGCGAAAGATTCGGCAATGATGGCACCCACGCCTATGCCCTTCAGGGTCATGGTGGCGTGCTCACGGGAGGAACCACAGCCAAAATTCGTGCCGCCAACGATGATCTCTCCCGGCTGGAAGCTCTGCGCCAGCTCAGGCTTCTCACTGCCACTCATGGCGAAGCGGCAGATGTCCTCCATCTCCGTATATTCCACATACTTGCCAGGATATATCTGGTCGGTATCCACATTATTGCCAAATACATATACCCTGCCTTTGATCATTTTTTCCATTATGCTTCCCTCCTCTCCAGCACTTCCCGCGGGTCGGCGATTTCCCCCCTCAGGGCTGCCACAGCCACGGCCGCAGGGGAGCCAAGGTAGATTTCCCCCTTCACGCTGCCCATGCGGCCAGGGAAATTGCGGTTCGTGGAAGATATGCAGGCTTCTCCCTCTGCCAAAAGCCCCTGGTGAATCCCCAGGCAGGCGGCACAGCCGGGGGCTGTGAGGGTGGCTCCGGCCTCCAGCAGGGTCTGGATATAGCCTTTCTCCAGGCACTCCCTCAGCACGAAGCGGGAAGCAGGCACCAGCACCATGCGCGTCCCTGCCTGGATCTTCCTGCCCTGCAGGATTTGGGCTGCAATAGCAAAATCCTCTGTGCGGCCGCCGGTGCAGGAGCCAAGATAGGCCTGGTCTATATGCTTTCCAGCCAGATGTGCCAGGGGGTGAACATTGTCCACACTGAAAGGCGCCGCCAGCTGGGGTTCAAGCTTTGATACATCATAGGTAAGGTCAGCGGCGTATGCGTAGTCATCATCTGTCTCATAAACTGTATAGTCTGTCACGCCTCTATCCGCCAAAAACTTTCTGGTGATTTCATCTGGCTGGATATAGCTGGTCTTGGCCCCCATTTCCGTGGTCATATTGCAAAGAGCCATGCGCTCTGAAATGCTGAATTCCTGCAGCACCGGCCCGGCAAATTCCACAGCCTTGTATACCCCATAATCTGCCTTCAGGTCGCCTATGATATGGAGAATCACATCCTTGGCATAGACCCCGCGGGGGAGTTTTCCCACCAGATTGATGCGGATGACCTCCGGCACCTTGAACCAGAGCTTGCCCGTGGCCAGGATAATGGCAAGATCTGTCGCCCCCACTCCCGTGCCAAAGGCACCGAAAGCCCCATGGGTGGTGGTATGAGAATCTGTTATCACCATGATTTCCCCGGGCTTGGAAAAGCCGTAATCCGCCATGAGCTGGTGGCAGACACCTTCGTTGATATCCATGAGATGACCTATGCCCTGCTCCTGGGCAAAGGCACGAAATTTCCTGTGGTTGTCCGCCTGCTTCTCCGTGGCGCAGGGGGCATAATGGTCGAAGAAGAGTATGACTTTCTCCGGGGCAGCCACCTTCGTGCCTCCCATTTCATAAAAGGACTTCACCGTTTGATAGTAGAGGTCATTGATGCCTGCATAATCTACCGTGCAGCTCACGATTTCCCCGGCATGAACCTTCTCACTGCCGGACTTCACGGCCAAAAGTTTTTCGATGGCATGCATATCCTTCACCCTTTCTGCGTCACTTGCTCAAGCCTGTTCCTTATGCTTGATTTTATCCCCCCTTAGATATAAAATCAATTTTATAGACTTTATGCCCATATAAATTGATTTTATGAGGAGGCCCCTTATGGAAACGGATATGGCCTACATCTGCGAAGTGTACCGCACAGGGAGTTTTTCCCAGGCAGCCCGCAATCTCTTCATGACCCAGCCCGCCCTTTCCATTGCCGTCAGGCGGGTGGAAGAGGCCATCGGCGCCCCCCTTTTTGAACGCGGTACCCAGCCCCTGGCCCTGACGGAGGCCGGAAAAATCTACCTGCGCCGCCTTATGGAAATCAAGCGCATCGAGGAGGAGATGGACAGGGAACTGAAAGATTACCTGAACGCCGATACTGGCGAACTGACCATAGGCGGCTCCCAGTATTTCAACGCCTATATCCTGCCCACTGTCCTACACCGCTACAATCTTAGCCACCCCGGCATCAGGCTGAACATCCTGGAGGACAATTCCAAGATCATCGACCGCTGGATGGCCGAAAGGACCCTGGATATAGGCTTTCACAGTGCAGAAATTGATACCAGCATATTCCACCGCCAGGCAGTGGCCAAAGATGAAATCCTGCTGGCCATTCCCCGTCCCTTGGTGCCCGACGATGCCCTGTCTGCAGGACTGACTGCTCAGCAGACAGCCGCTGGCCTCACCCGTGAAGCCTGCTCCCCCCTGGCAGATATCTCCCTCTTTTCCGGCCTGCCCTTCCTGCTGCTTTCGGAAAGCAACCAGTTCCGTCAGCGCTGCCTTGCCATCTGCAAGGAAAAAAAACTCCAGCCCACGGTGCGTTTCTGCATCGAACAACTGGAGACTTCCTGGCACTTCGCCCGTCAGGGACTGGGGGCTGCGTTCATTACCAACCTCATGATTGCCCGGGCCATGGATGAAAGCCTGCTGTACTACAAGCTGGACTCCCCCCTGGCCCAAAGAACCTTTCACGCCCTGACCAGGAAACAGGCTTTTATTTCCCGCAGCATGAAAGACTTTATAAGGGCATTCTCTCAAAAATCCTTCAATGTGGGAATAACGAAAGCTGAATAAAAGGGAGCACAAAATGGAAAAAGTAAATGAAACATGGGTACACAGTCTGCCTGGACGGCTCTATTCCCTTGGAAGAACTGCGGCAGCGGATTGACGAGAGCTACGCCATGGCGCAGACCAAAAGCAGGAAAAAATAGCTTTACTCGGGAAAGCCGCTTTCGCGCAGCTTCCCTTTCCAAGATGTTTACCGTATTCACTATCATGCAGCTGGTCGAACAGGGAAAAATCAATCTGGACGAAGATGTGAGCAAATATTTGGGATTCACGCTCTACACACAAAAGGGAGGCTGCTAACAGCCTCCCCTTTTATATAGCAAACTTGCAATATCCTTTCAATCATCTGTGCTTATCGAAAACCTCGATCTCAGCATCATCCTAGTCATCATAAAATTTAAGGCCTTCACCTTGCAAGCGACTTTTCAAAGCAGTCATGAAAATATGGCCCGGATCTATTTTTTCTGAACGATAGTTAGGTACATTTTCAATGTATAAGCCACTGCTTTTGGCTGCATCCTGCTGATAGTGACCAAAGACATAGGAAATTGTAGCGTATTTTTTATGCAGATATTTAATCAGCTCAACATTTGCTTCAAGTTGCGCGTCCGTTAAATCCTCCACGCCATTGACTCCACCTACATTTTCTATGCCGATGGCACACCAGTTATAGCCTATGATATGCCTGTTAAGCGCTGTTTCGGGTGTGAGTCTGTATATTTGTCCATCCCGTGAAACAAGAAAGTGGGAGGCAACATTCAGAGTACCATCAGCGCGCGCCTCATGGTAAAAATGATTATAAGCGGATTCCCAGGTACCAGAGGCTGTCCAATGCACAACTACAGCTTGGGGGATGATATATATTTGTTCCATGCTGTAGTGTGTTGCGGCATACTCACGCATAAGCTGCTCTCTATAGTCAGACCATAGGATTGGTTTATCAATTATCTGCAATTCACCAGCAAAAGTTTCTGTCATAAGGAAAAGTGAAAACAAAAGAAGAAGTACTGTCTTTCTTATCATAAACTTCGCTCTCCCCCTCCCCAATCACAAACACACCCTTTCAGCGCATCCGCTCCCACCACTCATCAAAGGGCCTTGCCTGCTCTCCATCCAGGTAGGCGGCTTCGCCGATTTCCGGCGTCAGCAGCTTATAGCCTTTTCCCTGGCTGGCCTGCAGCAATCTCTGATATGGTTCCTGCCAGGGGTGGCGGGCCAGCGCAAACTTGCCGCCGTGGGCGGGCAGAAGCATCCTGGCCCCCACCTCCATTGCCGCCTGGGCCGTTTCCTCCGGCAGCATGTGGATAGCGTGCCAGGCCATATTGTACTGGCCGTTTTCCCCCAGCATCAGGTCAAAACCGCCGAACTTCCGCCCAATGGCCTTGAAATGCTCTCCATAGCCGCCATCGCCGCTATAATAGACCTTGTGCGCAGGTGTCACAAAGGCCATGCCGCACCACAGGGTCGGATTGCGCTGCAGGAACCGCCCCGAAAAATGTTGGGAAGGCAGGATATGGACGGAGAAATCCTCTGCCAGCCTGATTTCCGCCTCCCAGTCTTCCTCATGGATGATAGAAAGGTCAAAGCCCCATTGCTCAAAGTATTCTCCTACCCCCAACGGGCAGACGATATGCTTTACCTTTGGCTTCAGTGCCATCACCGTGGGATAGTCCAGATGATCCCAGTGGTCATGGGAAATGGCCAGCACATCTATCTCCGGCATATCCTCTGCCGTGTAGACATTGCTGCCCGGAAACGCCTTGTTGATGAAAAACAAGGGCGACGCATAGGAGGAAAACACCGGGTCGATGAGAATGCGCCTGCCTCCCAGCTGCAAAAAGAAGGTCGAGTGCCCCATCCACACTGCAGCATCACGGGAAGGCTCCAGCTCATGCAAATCCGTCTTCTGACTGAGCAGGGGCTCCTGCGGAGAAAGCTCTGACTTGTCCCCAAAGAGGAATTTTGCCATGGCCACAAAGCGGTTCTCGCCGCTTTGCTCATTCATGACCTGCACCGGCACCAGATTCTGGAACTGGCCGTCCACATAGTGTGGCGAGGCCTCCATGCGCACCAGTCGCGCCCCCTGTGGCAGCCTGCCAAATTCCGGGCGGTTCACAAAAAGCGCCCCGCCCCCCGCCATCATTCCCAAGGCTCCAAGACCTCCTAAAATAAATGTTCTTCGCTTCATAAAGCTGCCCCTCTGCCCAATCAATCTATTGTCATTCAATAACTTTACAGATTAGCCAGAATATCCTCTGCGACCTGCGCAGCCGTCAAGTGATTTTCTTTGGCCAATGCCTCATAATCATAACGGTCATAGAAGTTCTTCGACAAACCGAAGTTCAATACCTTCATTTTGTCTGCACTATAGAAACGGGCAATCTTTTCGCCAAAGCCGCCGTCCAGGACGCCATCTTCCAAGGTTACCACCAATTCATGATTAGCTTTCAGTCTCTCCAGGAGTTCCTTGTCCTGTCCGGTGATAAAGAGAGGATTGATGAGGGTGGCCTCTATGCCCTGTTCTTTGAGCTTAGCCGCAGTTTCTTCCGCCAGGTTGTAGAAATTACCCAAACCAATGATGGCTACATGGCTGCCGTCCTTCACCACTTCATACTTATTGAGTTCATCATAGGATTCACGCACGGGACGCTTGGAACTGCCCACCATGGCATGGGGGACACGAATGGCCACGGGATACTTCTCCTGCGGAATTGCCCAATCCAGCATGGCCTGGTATTCTTCCGGCGAAGTCGGTGCCAAATACACCAGGTTTGGGATATTGCTCATCATGGGAATGTCGTAAAAACCAAGATGGGTCACATCGTTCATGCCATACATAGACGCCCAGAACACCAGGAAGGTGGCAGGGTTATTATTGACGCATACGTCCTGGGAAAGCTGATCATAGGTGCGCTGGAAGAAGGAAGAAAAGTCGCCAAAAACGGGATGAGCACCATTGCGTGCCAGACCTGATGCCATGGCCACGGCCTGCTCCTCGGCAATACCCACATCAAGGTAATGCTTGCCCAAAGCCCGGCGTCGCTCTTGCGTAAGCCCCATGCTGGACGGTGTAGCAGCAGAAATGGCGATGAATTTCTCATCTTCCTGGGCCAGCCGCAGGAAGGTTGCTGCCGTCTGTTCGGCATAGGGATCTACCATTTCCTGTCTGGCTTCACCCGTTTCGATATCAAAGGGCATGTGCCAGTGCCAGTCTTCCTTGTTTTCCTCAGCCAGCTTGTATCCCTTGCCCTTCTGAGTGACGATATGGATGACCACCGGATGGTCAATATCCTTGACCTCACTGAAGGCCGCAATCAAGGCTTCGGCATCGTTGCCAGCTTCCACGAAGCGGTATTCCATTCCCATGGCCTTGAACAAGTTGCGCTCCGACTGCCCTTTGGTTTCCCGTAGTTCCCGAAATCCCTTATACATACCACCGTGCACTTCGGCAATGCTCTGGTCATTATCGTTGAAGACGATAATCAGATTGGTGTCCATCTCCCCGGCAGTATCCAGCCCCTCCAAAGCTTCACCGCCACTCATGGAACCATCACCGATGATGGCAATGATATTTTCCTTGCCCCCCTTGAGGTCACGAGCCTTGGCCAGTCCCGTGGCCAGGCTGATAGAAGTGGAGGTATGCCCCACATTGAACATATCGTGCTCGCTTTCCTCAGGATTGGTATATCCGGATACATCATCATAATGCTCCGCATAGAGGTACGCATCCTTGCGTCCCGTCAGCATCTTATGGGGATAGGCCTGATGGGAGATATCAAAGACAAATTTATCTTTCGGTGAATCAAAAACTGTATGCAGGGCAATGATGCACTCTACGATACCGAAATCAGGACCGAAGTGGCCGCCATGGACGCTGGCCCGCTTCAGCATAGCCTCCCGCATTTCCTGTGCCAGCACCTTGCGCTGTTCTTCGTTAAAAGCTTTAATATCCTGCGGCCCACTGATTTTCTCTAAATACATGACATGCTCCTTTGCTATATCTGTAAACATCTTCGGCAGATGTCTGTAAGTCTATACCTTGGAGTCAGCTTCAAGTCAAGGTTTTTTTGCAGAAAATAATCCCCCTATGGCTTTTGGCCATAAGGGGATTATGAGGATGCTCAACCAACAGGATTCATTGGTCTGGCTGCAACGGTCCATAATAATAGGAAGCCGTAGCACCACCGAAACGACAAGCGCAAGTCCCTGCACGCCTTAATTGAACTTTTGCAGCACTTCTACCGTGACCAGCCGGATTTCAAGGTCTGACAGGAGCCTTGGGGCTAAAATCTTCTTTTAAAGCTTCTCGCCGTTGCTTTCGATAACCTCCTTGTACCAGAAGAAGGATTTTTTCTTTTCCCGGCGCAGGGTGCCTTCACCCTTATTGTTCTTGTCCACATAGATGAAGCCGTAGCGCTTCTCCATTTCACCGGTGCCGGCGGATACCAGGTCGATGGGGCCCCAGGTGAGATAGCCCAGGAGGTCTACGCCGTCTTCGTCAATGGCCTTCTTCACTTCGCTGATGTGGGCGCGGAAGTATTCGATGCGGGCATCATCGTGTATCATGCCGTCAGCCTGCTTGTCTGCTTCCGTCTCGTGGAGGCCGATGCCGTTTTCCACAATCATCATGGGCAGCTCATAGCGCTCCTGCACCAGGTTCAGGGCATAGCGCAGGCCCACCGGGTCAATTTTCCAGCCCCAGTCTGATTTCTTCAGATAGGGGTTGTCCACCCCACGGGAGAACTCGTCTGCATCGTCATTCTGATGAACAGAGCTCAGAACCTCTGTCTGGTAGTAGCTGAAGGCGAAGTAATCCACCTTGCCAGCCTCCAGAATTTCCAGGTCACCCTCTGCCATCTCGATATGATAGCCCTTGTTCTCCCACTCTTTCAGCACATAGGTGGGATAATGACCCCGGCACTGCACATCGGAGAAGAACCATGTCCTGTCCATTTCCTTCAGCGCCAGGATGGCGTCTGCCGGGCGGCAGCTTTCCGTATAGACAGGGCCGATGTTCAGCATGCAGCCAATCTGGAATTTTGGGTTGATTTTATGTCCTTCTATCACAGCCTTGGCAGAGGCCACGAATTCGTTGTGAGCTACCTGATAGAGCACCAATTTCCTGTCTTCGCCCTCCTTGTAGGTGAAGCCGGAGTTGGTGACGGCGAAGAAGGGCACATCGGTATTGCGCTGGTTGTTGATCTCGTTGAAGGTCATCCAGTATTTGACCTTGTCTTTATAGCGCTCAAAGCAGGTGGTGGCGAATTTCACGAAGAAATCCACGACCTTGCGGTTGCGGAAACCGCCGTATTCCGTCACCAGATGGTAGGGCAGCTCGAAGTGGCAGAGGGTCACTACCGGCTCGATGCCCAGGCGGTTCATTTCGTCAAAGAGGTCATCGTAGAATTTCAGCCCTGCTTCGTTGGGCGCCTCCTCATCTCCCTTGGGGAAGATGCGGGTCCAGGCAATGCTGGTGCGGAAGGCCTTGAAGCCCATTTCAGCCATGAGGGCCAGGTCTTCTTTGTAGTGGTGGTAAAAGTCGATGGCTTCGTGGTTGGGGTAAATCTTGCCCTCGATGACACCATCGGTAATCTCCCTGGGCTTGCCGTAGCCGCCTACGGTCATGACATCAGCCACGCTGATGCCCTTGCCACCCTCCTGCCAGGCTCCTTCCAGCTGATGGGCAGCCACAGCGCCGCCCCATAAAAATCCTTCAGAAAATGACATAATGTAAACCTCCTAAGATAAGTTTTTCATGCTAAGACGCTCGGGGCGCAGGTGCAGCAACGCTTCACTTGAGATTTTGCCTGTGGCAAAATTTCACGCATCCCAAATCATTTGTAAAATCAATATCATCCTTTCGACAGTTGACAATATAGCACAGGCTTTTTCTCACTTCAATCCGTTTGGGCGCTTTCGGGACGGTGTTCACAAAAAAAGAGAGCCTGGCGGCTCTCGTGTAAACAGTGTTTACAAATTGTATACAATTTATGATATACCTGGTGTTACCATAAACGGTCTTTATCTTCATAGTGCCCCAGGCAGTTATCCATGCGCCCGGAAAATTCTTCTATGCCGTCAAAGTCCTGGGCCAGCAGCAGACCAAAGAGCACATCCTGGTAGTAGCGCACCCCCACGGAAAAGATCATGCTGCCCATATCCATATAGTCAAGGGTATTGGCATTGGCCACATAGAGGAACTCGTCGGCGTATTTGGCCAGGGGTGTTTTTTCTGAAGATGAGAGGAGCACTATGGGAGCTCCCTGCTGTTTCAAGATCTTTGCCGTCCTGAGAAGCCTTTTATTGGAGCCGGTGCGACTGATAATAATGGCCAGATGGGAAGCATCAGAGAGCATGGCCTGGGCCAGTTGGGAGGTCAGGGAGATGTTGGCTACCGCCACGCACTTCACCTGCAGCAGGTTGTAAACCATCATCTGAGCCAGCTGGAAGTTTTGGTCATAGGCATAAATATCTATGACTTTGGCTTCACGCATCATCTGCGCCACCCGCACCACCTGCTCCATCTTCATTTCGTTTTTGGTTTCTTCGATGGACTCTATCTCCAGGGCTGCCATCTTCTGGACGATGCCCTCGGGGCCGTCCAGGGCGGTGATGGGACGCTTTATCTTTATCCCCGCGCAGGGGACGGACTCTGTGCGGTTCACTTCGCTGATGAAGCGCAGCTTGAATTCGTTGTAGCCCTTCAGCCCCAGCTTCTGGCAGAGTCGGAAGATGCCTGCGGGGCTGCTGTAGGTCTTTTCTGCCAGCTCCCGGATGGAAAGCTCCGCCATTTCCCGCTTGTGGCTGAGGATGTAGTTGATCATATTCTGCTCTGCAGGAGAAAAGCGTTCCGGCTCCTGCATCTTTCTAAGCAGCCGCATAAATCGACCCCCTTTGTGCTGATTTCTCTTTACAGTATAGCCTGCAGGAAAAAGGAATTCAACAACTGAGGTGCCTCTCACACTTTTCCTATTTCCCTGGCGATATCCTTCATCTGATTCATAGGGATGCCGTAGGGATAGCCATCGTCTCCCAGCATGGACAGCACGCCCCGCTTCTGCTCCCGCAAAACTTCCCTGCACTCTGCCTCCGGCAGCTGCTGCTTGAATCTCCGCATCTTCCTAAACATATTATCCTGCCTCCTACAAAAACAGCGCCATCTTCTTATCTGCCAAGACCTACCGATAAGAAAATGACGCTCCTCCCATTACCCGGTGGCAACAGGTGTCAACTCATATTATGTTTCATAGCATAGGGCAAAAGGACAATTTTGTCAATGCATAGACCCAGGATGTATATTCGCAGGGCGGTATTACGGGTATTACTTCAGATTTTTGTCAAAGAAGGCAGCCAGTTTGTCAAAGGGAATCAGAGCTTTATTGTCATAAAGGTCAATATGGGATGCTCCTGGTACGATTACCAGTTCCTTATTGTCTCCCTGCAGCTTCTTGAAGGCATCTTCACCAAAGTAGCGGGAATGGGCTTTTTCGCCGTGAAGCACCAGCACAGCACTCTTGATTTCATCGGCATAGGAGAGAATCGGCATATTCATGAAGGAAAGAGCCGAAGTCTGATTCCAGCCGCCGTTGGAGTTCAGGGAACGGGGATGGTAGCCGCGCTCCGTTTTGTAATAGGTATAGTAATCCTTCACAAACCAGGGAGCATCTTCCGGCAGGACATCCGGCACACCGCCGGCATTTTTATAGAAACCGTTTTTGTAATCTTCGGTGCGCTGGGCATTCAGGGCTTCCCGATTGGCGTAGCGTTCCCTTTTCAAGGTTGCCTCGTCCTTGTCCCTGTCGAAATAGCCATTGGCAATTACCCGGCTCATATCGTACATGGTGGAAGCCACGGTAGCCTTGATGCGGGTATCGCTGGCCGCTGCATTGAGGGCCATGCCACCCCAGCCGCATATACCGATAATGCCGATACGGTCTTTATCCACATTTTCCTGGATGGACAGAAAATCCACTGCTGCGGAAAAATCTTCGGTGTTGATGTCCGGCGAAGCCACATAACGGGGCTGGCCGCCACTTTCCCCGGTGAAGGACGGGTCAAAGGCAATGGTCAGATACCCACGCTCAGCCATTTCCTGGGCATAAAGGCCGGAAGACTGCTCCTTGACAGCGCCGAAGGGGCCGCTGACGGCCAGGGCAGGGAGCTTGCCTTTGGCATACCGGGGCACATACATATCAGCTGCCAGCGTAATGCCGTAACGGTTCACAAAAGTCACCTTGCGGTGGTCAACTTTGTCGCTCTTGGGAAAGACCTTGTCCCACTCCTGGGTAAGCTGCAATTTTTCGGCTTTGATCATCCTGTCGCTTTTGACTTCTGCACTCTTCATACCTGCCGCTCCTTTATCTGCTGCCTGCACGCCATTTTCCATCAGGCCAAAGGACATCACTCCTGCCATCATGGCTGCCAGAACCATCTTCTTGCTTTTGATAATTTTCTTCAACATTTATATGCTCCTTTGCTTCACTTGCACCTTTTATCATTTAGCTTGATTACATTATAGCGATGATGTTCTGTAATTACCAATACTTATAAGAAATAGACAGCTATGCTTATCAGACATATAAATGCATAGATTTGCCTTCATCACAAAGCAGTCCTTTAAGCTTCGGCGTAATATCACACAGGCCAAACAACTTTGTCCTTGCCATTCTTCGGCACCCAATCCAGCAGGAAGGAACGGAAGTTTTGACCAACTTTTGTGAGGACTGAAGATTTGACCCCAGCAAGGTATACGGTTTGACCATATCCAGCAGCAATAGAAAACAGCAAAGAAAATCCCCTGCCATTTGCATCTGGCAGGGGAATCAGGACTGTTGACCTTCTTAAATTCAAACCAGCAAGTTCTTGCCCAATTCATAAGCTGCTGCACACTGCTTAGGGAACATCTCTTCACGATAGGCAGCTTTGGCCTGGGGATCGAAGATCGAGGACTCATATTTGTCATAGTCGGTGAACTGTGTCGTATTGTACGCATAAAGAGTCTTGGTTTCCGCCTGCAGGATTGTACAATTGTTGTGCGTACACCCTACTGTTACTTCAACAAAGATGCTGTCCGCATCTGTTTGCGGACGTACAATCGGACCATGATAGTGCATGATGATTCCCCCGACACATACTATTTGGCAAACAAGATATTTATGTTAAATCATGCGGAGATTTTCCCGCCGCGAACGCAAGCCTTCTTCTCCGAAACGTCGAAAGATAGTTTCCAGAGTATCGAGCATCTTTTGCTTGTCATTCGGCAATTGCCCATAGATAGGCGTGATGATGGAAGCATTGGTCGCATCTATGGTCGTTTCTATCGTCAATTTACGCAAAAACGTCTGAAGTTCTTCAATTCGTTCGGCTTCCGTGGCTTCAACAAAAGTACCGTTTTTCACATCTTCCATGAGCGGAGTATCGGGAAAAAGAGTAAGCCCTGCCGCCATGACCCGAAACGGCGTGAGCTGGTTGATAACATCTGCTGTTTTTTCCGCATGGGAAAGACCGTAGCCGTGCCCGCCAAGACCACTCAGGAAAATGACGGCATAATCCATGCCTGCCTCCGTCAGTTTTCCCAGCTGTTCCACGATATCCTTTGCTTCATAACCTTTGTTCATGCGTTTTAACACAGCATCATCGCCGGATTCAATGCCAAATACGAGACGGTCATACCCCATCCGGTGAAGTTCTTTGATTTGCTCAACCGACTTGTTCTTTACGCTGTCCACACGCCCATAGCCTCCGATGGACTGGACAAAAGGCAGGTATTCGTGGATAAGCTCGGCAACGGTTTTCAACTTATCGAAAGTCAGCAGGAAGGGGTCGGCGCCCTGCAACCAGATGCGTGGGAAAGATACGCCATACTCCTTGAGTTCCTGCAAATCCTCTTTGACCTCATCCAATGGCGATACGCCAAAGGGCGCATCCTTGTAGTAGGTGCAGAACCGGCAGGCATTATGGGAACAGCCGGACGTTATTTGCAGGAAAACACTGTTCGCCTCATAAGGCGGACGTACAACGGTACTGGCAAAATGCATGATACAACACTCCTTAATAAATCTATATATCGCTTTTTTTAGATATAAATATTTCTTAAAAAAGGGCAGTTGATTCTGCCCTTTCACAGATTGCTCTTGACATACTCGCCAAATTCACGGATTGTTTCTTCATTGCGTTGGTAGTATGTCCACTTGCCTATGCGCGCGGCTTTCAATAGCCCAGCACGCTGAAGAATGTCAAGATAATGGGACACCGTGGACTGGGAAATCCCCGCTTTCTCCTGAATGCTGCCGACACACACGCCTCCTGTCCATGTGCTGCCATCCGGCAAATGCAGTCCTTGCGGTGGGAAATGCTTTTCCGGCTCTTTCAACCATTCCATGATATTCAAACGTATTTCGTTCGCCAAGGCTTTGTAAATTTCTAATGTGTTCATGCCTATATTGTATCTTGTTTTCGCGATATGTCAATGATTTTTTTTAACAACTTCGGCAAAACATTTTTATCGCGCGGAAAGTCCGGCTTCTCCATGATGGGTAATATAACCTGCCGCAAGGAACAGGAAACTTGTGCCAAGACCAATGAAAAGGGGCGGAACCGGACTGTCGACGATAACAGCTATCACTGCTACGGCTGTAGATATTGTCATTGAGAGAATTGCACAGTGGGAGCCAACGGCGTGCTGTCGAAAAATTGTCAGGGTAAGGGGAAGGAAGATGCCGCCTCTTAAGGCCATAGACATATAATTCCAAAGCAATACCTGAGCTATGCGCTTTCTCGCATAGCCCAAAATTTTATTCAATTTTGGGAAACACGACAAGAGGGACACGGGCATAGCACATAAAGAAGTTAGGCTCCCAAACTCTATAGCAAATCTCCCATTGCATTGTACATTAAATTTGTATTGTCGTCCCATCCCGGAACATCATGGTCAGCTGCCTATCGTTAAGCGAGTATCGCTCGGAAGCCACAGTATTCTAAAAAATTTTTAGGCTATTTTCCCTCTGTCAACTATGATGGTGAACCCTTTGCATGCACTCCACGAATTTATCAAGCGCCGGATTGGTATTTTTTTCCTGCCAGATGGCAGCCACCCCCAAAGATCCCCCAGCAAGAATCCAATGGTTATCTTGGGGGCATCCATTAAGATAGCAGGGAGCTCAATACTCCACGCCCAGCTGGCGGCACAGCCAGCGCATCATGGCTTTGTTGGTATCTTCCCCCTGATAGCCATGAGGAGCTTTGGAGTTGCAGACAAAGAAATTCTCCACCCCAGCATCGGTCAAGGCTTTCTGCAGGCTGAGGCTCTGCTGGATGGGCACCAGCGAATCATGACCACCATGGGCAATAAAGAAAGGCGGCGCAGCTTTCGTCACCTGATAGACGGGGCTGCCCAGTTTGGCCAACTCTACCATCTGCCAGTAGGGTGAGGACTTGTCTCCCGCCTCATCTACCTTGCGCAGGGTGCCTACCCCCTCCCCTTCTCCTGTAAAGCCCAGGAGCACAGACTCCATAGCCCGGACGGAATCATGGGTTTCTGCCGCCTCAGCAGGGTCCTGCAAAGCAGGGCTCATTTCCGGGGCCATGGTCAGCAGATTGGTGGGGCCATAGTAGTCCACGCAGGCCTTCACGCTGCTGCTGAAAGCAAGGTTGCCGCCCTCGTCCCCCTCCAACGCCTGATTGCCGCTGGTCAGGGCCAGCTCGGCTGCCAGATGGGCACCGGCGGAGCTTCCCGCTATGGCCATGCGTTCTGCGTCCAGGCCATACTCATCTGCATGGGCGCGGACAAAACGCACTGCCGCTTTCACATCATAGATCTGGGCGGGAAAAGCAGCTTCGCTGTTCAGCCGGTAATCTACGGACACAAAGGCAATGCCATGGTTCAGCACATCCTTGAAGACCTTGTATGTGGAGGCATTGTCACTGGCCATCAGCCCTGCCTGCCCGCTTGCCTGAGCCTGGGGCACGTTCTTGGCATCATCACCTTCATACGAGCCCCTGGCCCAGCCACCCCCGTGGACATAAATCAGGACCGGCACTTTGCCCTTGGCCTTGGGCGGCACAAAGACATTCATGCGGAGCTTTCGGTCTGCGCCGTCAGCATTTTTCACCTCTGCCACCAGCACATCCCGATAAGTGGGCGGCATCTGCACCAAATCATCCGCCCTGGCTCCCGCCTCGCAGCCTGCCCCCAAAGGTGCTGCTACCGCCAGCGACAGCAAGGCCGCCAGGGCCAGTTTCTTCACTCTGCCTACTTTCATAGGATTACCTCCTGCACTCTACCTTGTCCTTACTTCTTGATACGCTTGTAGTCGGCGTCAAAATACTTTCCTGCTCGGATATCGTCCGTCATGCCCTTGTAGGGAGCCTCGGCAATGACCTCCTCGTTGTTCTGCCCGGCCTTGCCCATGTAGGTGATCTTGGCGAACTCCGGCACCAGATACTTGGGATAATTCTCGTACTTCTCCCTTGATTCCTTCATGAGTTCAATATGTTCGTTCTGGAAGCAAACCGTAATCTCAGGATGATCCTGCACCCACTTAGGGAAGAAGATCACGCCGTGCATGATATGCTCGTTGGGCATGAAATCCAAAGCCACATCCGTGCCGGTGGGCTCCGTCCAGGTAACCTTGTACACCCCATCGGTGAGCTTCACGATATTGGCCTCCTGGTCTTTCACCCAGCGGCCAGCCACCATGCCGCCGTGGATGCGGTAATCCACCGTGTGGTCATTCTTGGCATACCACTCATACTCCCAGCCGTTGTCGTAAGTATAGATAAAGTGAGTGCCCAGAAAATCGTCCAGTTCTTTGAATTCCATCAGAAATGCCCCTTTCAGCAATCATGTATATATTTACATATTCTTTACGTCTGTTATAATACCCCTTTCCCAAAGCTTTGTCAACATTATGTAAATAAATACATGTAAAGATTTTCTTCATGTGATATACTGGGGTCAACAAGAGAGAAAGAAAGGTGATCTGCATGGCACAGAAGAACGTGCTGAAATACATCATCCTGGGCATGCTGGCCCACAGGGAGCTGGCAGGCTACGATATCAAGAAACTGTTCGAGGAAGAGCTGGGAGATTTCTGGTACTCCAACCACAGCCAGATTTACCCGGAGCTGCGCCGCCTGGAAGAAGAAGGCTTCATTGCTTCCCATACAGAGCTGGTGGGAAAGAAGCTGGAAAAGAAATTCTACCGCATAACAAAAAGCGGACAGCAGCTGCTGTCCGCCTGGATGGAAGAACCCCTGAATCCCCCGGTGCCCACCAGGGACGAATTCACCATGAAACTATACCTGATAAATTCAGCCAAAGACCCGCTGGTGCCCCGTCTCTTTCAAGAAGAAATCTGCCGCCACGAGGAAAAACTCCAATACCTGCAAGCCCGCTGGCAGCTGCTCTTCGCCGACGAAGCAGCCAGACAGGAGCACTACGGCCACCGCTGCATCCTCCAACAGGCCATCCTAAGGGAAAAGCAACGGCTGGAATGGCTCCGCCAGGAATATGCGGCACTGAAGCAGTAACGCTTCAAACCTTTCCCTTGCCCCTTTGGCGAGGATTTTGCCCCCCTAAACTGGACATCATGTTTGCGTCGGACGCTTCCCCGTCAATATTTCTTCCATGATTAACTTCGGCATATCCTCCATATCCGGCGTTGGATTGAATCTTCTTGGATTATATTCCTCCATGGATAAATCATAGGCTACCACATCCATCGTTTCCGAAAACCAACACCAATCGTCATCGTCATTTTCTCGTGCGGAATCGTAAAGTTCTTGGTATTCGGGACAATTATTCAGTCCCGGCAGTTTATGCTTGGGTGTCTCTCGCAAGAGCCGATATAGTTTTTCGGCATATTCGTCAAAACGCTCCCCATCATAGTGCAATCTTACAAAGACCGTGACCCGCAAAGCGTCGCCCAATTTCTCATCAAGATGAGCACCGAGAATAATCTTTGCATTGGGAGCAACTTCACGAAGAGTGGAAACTGCTTCGGCGGCTGTGGACGAATCTACTTTACCAGTGCCGCCTAAAATGTGAACGAGTATATTTTTTGATTTTGTGATTTTTTTAGATTTACCCTTGGACACCGCCTCTTTCGCAGCAAGGACGGCGGCATTTTCTCCCGTAGCTTCTGCTTCCCCCATGTAAACATCACCGTTAAAATGCTTAAATGGGTCGAGCTCTACCTCGTCTAATGAAATCAACCCCGGTCTTGTGAAAATGGCAGCCATTCTATTGTAGAATCTCCTATAATATTTGCCTTCATCGCCACTAAAAACACCACTATCGGCTGACACATATCTCGACTTCAAAAGTTTTGCTCCCATGCAGACAGCCTCCCCATAAATTACTTGTCACGGTTATTCCAAAGAAGTCCGGCAAGCAGTCCCAACAAAAACAATTTGCCATCATGCCTCATGGCTCGTTCCTCATCGCTGACATTGAGATAGTAAAGCAGACTGACGGCTTTTTGCCAGCAGGCAAAGGCAAGACTTAGCAAAAGAATGACACCGATCAAATGATACAATGGCTCAATGTCCTCAGACATAAGCAGTATATAGTCACACACGAGAACAAAAAATCCGAGGCATAACAGGAAAATAGAGAGGCAAATATCGAACAACTTACGACCGAGGCTTTTCATGTTGGCTCACATCCCTTATCACAGAGTCTTCCCTTGTCCCTGCCGCTCGATTTTTTGTCGGTACTTCCATAGTGGCAATGCTTTTTTGAATGCCAAATCAAAGCCTGATTTTTCTTCATAGGTCAGCTCATGTTTTAGCACATCAGCTTCAATAAAGTCTAATTCTATGTGATTTTCTGACCGCCAGTTACGATGGATATACAATGTTTTTTCCTTGGAGTTAATGGTGACAAGATATAGGAAAATCGGCTCCGTATCATAGGCGGTTTCCACTTGGTAGAGCAGAGTCATCTTGCCGCTTTCCTCGTCATATTCAATCGACCATGGATAGATGGAGTATTCCTCATAGTGACCATCTACCACCCGCCCCGTAACACGGGTCGGAAATCCCTTGGGCTGATTGGCGGCGTATGCGACAAGAGGGAAGATAAAATAAATGGCAGATAAAACGACCAAAATGAACTTTTTCATAAGGCATCACCATCCATCTTTCATCCATCGATTTGATTGTCAACAAAGATCATCATGCCTCATGGCTCATTACTCATTGATGATATTGAGTACGTGAAGCGAATATCGAACGTCTATTTCTTAAAGCCTGATGCGATTGTCACTACCAACACTTCTTCGTCTTTCATGGCATTATCGATGGTGGCTGAAACAACATTGTTTACCATTGCGCCCGGTAAAATTTTTTGCAAAGTTCCTATATCTATAGTGTTCTCATTGCCAAAGACTGCAAAATAAACATTATGCGCCTGCCTCAAGTCCCTATGTTGCATGTATATTTGTTCGGTGGCTGCTTGAAGGATTTTCTTCTCGAAACCGTGATGTATAGTTTCTTTAACGATGGCCGCAATTGCAACATCATGTTCCTTGATGCCGCTTCGCAAATCCTCAAGATCTAGCCCGATGATACCCATGAAAATATGAGGGGCGAATATAGCTCGCACAATGCAGGAAACTGCGTTGTTTACTTGCCCATTGGAAATCGAATTATATCCTGCGAAATCAATGATTGCATTTACTTGCCCTTTTAAGCGGCTAAGTGCCTGCTCCTGCTCATGATTGCGACTTTTGGTATTGCACAGCATTATGGCGATGTAACGAACATTATTTTTTACCGCTAAATCCACCATGATTTGTAGGCTCTTTATTTCCTGCTCGTCTTTTAGTTGCGTTGCTATGCAAAGAACATCGGTATGAGAAAGAACATCGCTAAGAATCGGCTCACTCATATCAGTTTCTTCCATTTCAAAATCGCGCTTATCAATGTTCGTGTCAAGAAGCAAATGTCTGATTGAGCGGAGAAAGGAATTATAATCCCAACAATCACCTAAAGATACCAGCGTAGGCAAAGCTGTATACGACCACCCCTCTCCGTCAATTTTAAGGTTTGTGAGTTTTATCATGAAAATCATCCTTTCTAAAATCATTCAAAGCGAGTTGTGCTGTACCAATCAGCGTAGGGCTTCACTAATTCTTCCAATATTTTTCCTGTCAGATTCCATGCTGATTTCTTATCCGCCCGAAGTACGCTAAAAAAATTATTATCGCCAATAAGATCTGATATAATAATCGGCTCTAGCAAAATGTCTGTTTCCATTGTATCGTATGGAATCTTTGCTTTTTCTACCTTATCCCTTATTGAAATCTCATTGAGACTTATATACAGAATCTTTATTTGCGGTTGAGGTTTTGAGGTTTCTAATTCTCCAAAAACTTCATTTATCATTCTTTTTGCAATTTCTTCTGCATCTTGCCGTTTATCAGCGAAACAGGAGCAATCTGTTTGATTGGATTCGTGACAGTTCACCATGTTTTTTATTGTGTATAAATATTTTTTTGTTTCCCGTTTATCGAAACGTTGCTTAATGCCATAATCCACAGTGGCGTATTCTAACGGACTACGCAATGCACCAATTCCTCTTTTACATACTCCTAGCATATTTAGGAATTGAATACCATCAAAACTGTCATTGGTTGTCTTGAGCTCTGTCAAATAAACATTAGTTTTCATATCGGAAAGCAGGTAATCAACACTTGCATACCGGTGTTCACTTTCAGTTTGACTAATCCGCTCTATTGGAAACTCTTTGGCTATGAGTTTTGTCGGTACACCTATCTTATATGATACTATGTCTGCTACAAAATCGGAAATTAACATATCGACGATAACTTCTGCCTTTATTTTTTGCGTCCGATAATCATTCACCGTCCACTTTTTGACCATCTCATAAAATGCTTGATAATCATTCATACCAAATCTCTCCTCCCCCAACATCAATAGTATCCCCGTCCTGCGGGAAAATCATCATATCCCTGTATTTATCTTCGACATCAAGCTCCTTGAATCCTGCCGGATTTTCCGTGTGGAAAGGTACAATATATTTCCGTGGAGCAATATCTTTGATAAACTTCGCCAAGGTTGCTCTGTCAGCATGGCCTGTCGAGTGGATATATTTCACCTCATCACCGAATCGATTGACGAAGGTTGCCAAGCCCTCATCGTAAGCAGGATGTTTGGGGTTCAAATAGCCTTGCCACATGGAGTAAATCAAATGCGGCTTATAATCGCTCATATAACAGCCATATCTGTCGTACAATGAATACGCATCTTCTTTTTTTCGATTTAAGAGAGAGCCCAGCAACACCACACCTTCCTTTGGGTGTGCTCGTTTCAATTCGTCGATTCCCTTGATTGGCGGCAAATCGTAAAGACCTGTATATGCACCTGCCATATCAGAAAAAGTCTTTAGCATTTCCATGATATACGGACTGCCGTAAATGGGCAGATGGTTTGCTTGCGCCACTCGGCAAATAGATGTGAGGCTGTCAAAATTAGTGGAAGAGCATACGACGAAAATCTGTCGATGGTCTCTCATAAAATCCATAGCTTCTTTTTTTACGTTCCATTCGGTTAAAAGATGCTCCGACGAGCGAGTAATCATCGTACCTTCGATCAGGAGTACATCAACTTCTTTGTGATAACTGTCGTGAATCAGTCCCGGGATAATATTAAGGCTTTTGCTCATATAGCCCGTGCTTCTAAAATCACCACTGTGAAGAATAGTATGCCCTGCGCCCTCAAAAAGGAACATATTAGCATGATAGGCCGAGTGGTCAACAAAGAAGGTGTGCACGCTAATATCGCCTATTCGTAAGGTTTCTCCTGCCGTAAATGGGTGAATACGGCCATTATGATTGGCAAGCAGCTCCTGCATAACCTTATTGCCGGTATGCTCATGGAGTTTCCGTAAAATCGTCAACATGGCCGAATCCATGTAGATGGGAACATCAGAGGGTATTTTATCCATCAATCCCGTATGGTCGCCATGATAATGGGTGAAGAACACGGCATCAATGTGGGAGCGAAAAGGCCGGAATAGTTCTTTGACAATCTCATCATCGCTTAACGATCCATGACTCCCTGGCAGTTGACTACCAAGGTCTACCACGATATTCGTTTCCCCCATATTAATTTCGGTGATGCTGCCTCCAATCTGTTTTGTTCCCCGATGAATGGTAATATGCACACGCTTTTTATACCATTCGTTGCGCTCTTCCATTCCGCGAAAGCCGAGAAAATCACGGAATTTCCATGGTGGTGGCGGATTGTCATGTTCTTCGTTGCACTCAGCACCTACTTCCAAAATATCTCGCAAGGTGGGAAATGGCGAATCGGTCTCTGCCCATGCTTTTACCTCACGCAGTACATCCGCCTCGTCTTCTCCGCATCGCTTGGCTGCCCAACGAGCCAAATCGGCAACTAATGCATCATCATCGACATCCAAAGACACATTCCGTGCGGCATCCACCATGTCATCATTCAATTCCCTAATCGACTTAATAAGTTCAATGGCTTTCATTTTCATCTACCTATTCCCACACATAACGCTTGTCCTTGGCATGGTACACCAATTCCTTTTCGGGAAATGCCCGGCGCAAAATACTCAAATCCCGCACAAAAGTGCGTCTTGGCAGGGGCGCTCCGTTCAGCTTATCAGCGATGCCGCGGCTCAGATAACCGCAATCATGCAAAAACCTGATATACGCTAACAAGCGAGTTTTTCTGGACTGAACCAAAAGTGGTTCTACATCTGTTTCCTCACGGTATCTTTCCATTACATTCTCTATTTCATATCGGCCATCTCGTGGTCTATATGATATGGTCGGCTCAAATTTACGAAGTAGCTTCATGTCCCGTCCCAACATAGAGGGCAGAGGATACACACTGCAACAGATTTCATTCCCCAAAAGCATGGAATCATAGGCTGCAAGCAGCCTGAGTGTGCGGGTTAAATCTCCTTTCCCCTCATATTCCACATTTTCAAGGTTCGCAAACGGCGAATTTTCTATCTCATACCCGGGCTTTCCCCAACAGCGCCCTTCCCATAAATCCTCTATCCTGTTTAATTCCTCCATTGCTTGAAAATGTTCTGCCGACCAGTGGTGGCCCAGCCATTGCAGATTATGCCCCAAAAGGTGGCTTTGCACCCGTGGCGATAGCTTTTGCTCCTCCGGAAAGAGATATGCGTCATCCGTAAGACAATACACCTTGCTAAGTTCTTCCTCGATTTCTTCCGTCCAAGGCCGTGAAGCCAAAGCCCATAAGCCTCTTCCGACCAGATCAGCTTCACTCGTTACGGTCAAAGCCCATCTTACAAAGTGGTCAAGCATATACCAACGGTTTTCCACTTCTTTGCTGGCAGAAGCTGAAAGCATTTCACCTACGTCCGAACCGCAAAACTCACTGAAGCAATTCGGTGATATACCTGCGAATTCTTCCAGACTGTAAAACCGCTCTATATTCTCCTCCTCACGGAATCCCCATCTCCTCAGTATAACTGCCCACAGAGGCGCAAAAGGATTTTTCTCATAGCCTTCCGTGAGTTTTGCCGTGACAGGAATCTTCAAATACTTGCACAAAGCCCAAAAGGGATTTTTTTGTTTTTGTGGGAAAAGGCCATCGAAATTCTTGTCTATAATTCCCCTCCAGTACTCAATATGCAAATCCTTGGGACATCGGGAAAAGGCGCGTAATCTTCTGTAGCCCTTGGTATTGCTCTCAGGGGGAATATATGCGTCGTCTGCTGCCAAAAGGAGATAAGTTATTGCTTGTTCAGTTACAATTCCCGGAATATCCAGACCGAAATCTGTCCAATCCTTGCCACTGGGGGCAAATTTTACCGTGCCTTCGCCCACACAGAAATTTTCACTGATGGTCACCCTGCAACTCTCGATGTTCTCTACCTCCAAGGATATGTCGAAGTCTGTGAAGTTTATATTCACAGGAATCTGAAACAGTTCTGCCTGAACATCTACGCTCCCGTCTGCCATTCGCTTCAATTCCCAGCCGATAGGCGCGGTAACGGTCTTTACGATGTTTTCCTTGTAAGAGAGTTCAACATTTATCGAAAAATAAGCAATCTTGCCTTGCAGACGGCAACCGGATGCAGAGCGAATGCTGTCCATTCGCTCTAAATGATGTATCTTCTCAAAGCAACGGTGCGTGGGACACCATACCAGCCGCTGATGCGCTTCGGTATGAAAGTATGACCAGCCAAAGTCTTGATAAGCCGGATTCATATAGCAAGCATTCAGCCCTGTGGGATGGCTATACGCTCCTTCCCGCTTGACCCAGTAAACATCCGCCACGATAACGACAGGAGAGTCTGCCTCCTCTGTTACTTCTCTCCATGCGGCGATTGTCATATCGTACAGGTAGATCTTTTTGCTTTCCGGCGCAGTTCTTGCCATACATTTCCCCTCCCCTGACGAAACAGATTTATTTTTTTGCCTATTATACCACAAAAGAAACGACATCAGAGTGGCTCACATGTTTTTGAGCCACCCACATGTCGCATGGTTCGTGATATACTCTATTCAGGCTATTTTTTGAGGAGGCGTGAATATTGGATTTGGAATTGATAAAAGCCATGATTGTCGGCCACGCCATTGGCGATGCCCTTGGCGTCCCCGTGGAATTTATGTCACGGGAGGAAATTGCCCATGACCCTGTTGCTGAGATGAGAGGCTACGGCACACATCACCAGCCCCCCGGCACCTGGTCTGATGACACCAGCATGACGCTATGCCTATTGGAAAGCATCGTCCGCCTGGGGCGCATCGACTGCAAAGACATCATGGACAATTTTGTGAGCTGGCTAAGAAGGGCAGAATTTACTGCCACGGGAATCACCTTCGATGTTGGCATAGCGTCTCAAGCGGCCATTCAGCGTTATGAACAAGGCACTCCGCCCCTTGCTTGCGGTGGCAGCGGAGAGTACGACAACGGCAACGGTTCGCTCATGCGTATTGCTCCCCTTGCCATTTACCTTTGGCAGCACAATATTTCCACCGTGAAAGACGTTTTGAAGGAGGCACACCATATCTCGCGCCTTACCCACGCCCACCCACGAAGCCAGATGGCTTGCGGCATCTACACGCTGATTGCCATGAACTTGCTCATAGGTCAGCCGCTCTTAAAGGCAATAGAAAAAGGCCTGTCAGAGGCTCATGCCTTCTATGAAAGGGAAAGCGAGTTTGCCAGGGAAGTGCCCCACTACAGAAGGCTTTGGAATTTTGGCAGTTTCGCTGGCCTTACAAAAGCTGACATCAGCAGCAGTGGCTATGTGGTTGACACATTGGAAGCCAGCCTTTGGTGTCTTACGAATACGAAAAATTATCGTGAGGCGGTTCTCGCCGCCGTCACTCTCGGTAATGATACGGATACAATAGGTGCGATTGTTGGAGGTCTCGCAGGTCTGGCATACGGCTGGGAAGATATTCCGCAAGAGTGGAAGAATTCACTCATTAAGCTGGATTATATGGAAGAATTGTGTCAAAAAATGATGCATTGCCAGCAGTCAATGCTCAGCCTGAACCGTCAGGCTCGAATTCATGCGCTGCTGATAGCACTGCGCCCAAACCGTCAGTGCTGCCAGCAGGCAGAACAGCAAGCCGCCCAGCACCGCATACCTGGTTCCCCAGGCTTCGATGAAGCGGCCGCTGACCGTAGTCCCCAGTACACATCCCAGATTGGCTGCCGTCAGGAACAGGCCATTGGCAAAATCCGGAGAATCGCGTAGAACATTGGCTGGCCTCCTTCTCCAATAAACTCGATGAAAAAGAAATGGAGGAACTCCTGAGTCCCAGCCCACCGTCCCTGGTGGGCTTTTTCATCTTATAACGATGCACCCCCTATACTCGATTAACGATGAACCCCCTTGCACCCCCTCGTTATCGTTAAGCGAGTATGCCTCTGAAGCCGCACGGGACAGTGCTTCGGCAAAAAGAGGAGGGGGTGCATCTGCACCCCCTCCGTGTCCAATTTTAGTTTACCACTTCACCTCAAAGTATGTAGCCGCAGGTCTCGCTTCGTGGACCTCTGCAACGTACTATCTGTAGCGAGAAAGTTCAGCTAACCCGCAATTCCTTGTCCTGCAAGTGATCTCCTTTTACTCCAGCTTGAAATCGTAGTGCTTGGAATAATCCTCCTGGATGTTCAAGCGAAGCGTCCTGTTCGCCAGGTCGTAAACCGCTGTGTGCCACGTCTCTATTTTGTCGGAATATTAGGAATATTATATTTAAAATATCCCTGAATTGTCATTCGCCGCAAAGCCTCGATTTTCCTTCCAGTATAAAAAATTCGCAAAGAATATCATCGTAATTCTTTCCGTCAGCCTGCGAAGCCCTGCACGAAGAACTTGATGAAAGCGATGGTCTGCGGCTGATAGATGATATCCACCAGGAAGGCGCCGACAATCGGGACGATCATGAAGGCCTTTCTGGACATGCCGTACTTGTCCTTGACCACCGTCATGTTCACGATCGCGGAGGGCACAGCACCGAGGCCATGGCCCAGAAGGCCCGCGCACATGACTGCTGCGTCGTAGTTCTTTCCGAGGATCGGGAAAACGACGAAGATGGAAAGGAGCACCAGCACTACCACCTGCGCGGCCACGATGATAATAACCGGTCCGATCAGGTCAAGCAGCTGATACAGGTTCAGGCTCATCAGCGCCATGGAAAGATACAGGTTCAGCATGACATCGCCAGTGCCGTCCACCAGCGGGAATCTGAAATGATACCAGTGGAACTGCTCGTTCAGGTTGCGGACAAGCATAGCGACGAACATTGCGCCGACATAGGACGGGAAGCTCATTCCAATCAGCTTGCCGAGCCAGCCGGAGATCTCGGCTCCAAGCGCCATGCAGAACAGGATCGCGGTCACGTTCTTCAGGACATCCAGGTTGGTGAGCTTCTCGCCGTGTCCTGCGTTGATTTCTTCGGCGGAAGTGTCCAGGGTCTCGGAGTTGTCCGGGGTCAGGTGGTTCTTCTCGATCAGCATGCGGGCCACCGGGCCGCCCACCAAGATGCCGAAGATCAGGCCGAAGGTCGCAGCTGCTGCGCCAACGGTGATACCTGCCGGATAGCCCATCTCTGTAAAGGTGGAACCGTAGGAGCCTGCCGCTCCGTGTCCGCCAATCATGGAGATAGCACCTGCCAGAAGCGCGTAGGGATACTCAAGGCCTGTGACATTGGCGAGGCCGATGCTGATGCAGTTCTGGATGATGGAGACGATGCCGGCGATCAGCCAGTAGACGATCAGCAGGATACCGCCCTTCTTCAGAAGGGAAAGGGACGCGCCCAGGCCAACGGTGGTGAAGAACGCCACCATGAACGGACTCTGGAATGTCATGTCGAACTTGAACGCGAACGCGCCGCTCTGATGTCCGGCAAAGGAGATGAACATGAACAGGAAGCCGCCCAACACAGGAGCCGGAATGCAGTACTTCGTGAAGAAGCTCACCTTCTTCCGGATCCAGAAACCGATCAGGAGCAGGATGGCGGCAAACGCCGTCGTCATGACCATCGTACAGCTGATATTCAATGTACCTTCAACAGTTTCAAAAGACATAAGTCCCCCCCTTTCTTACAGGAGCGGTCTCGTGAAACTCGCAATTCGCGATATCGCACATCAGCCTTTATTCAAAAAATTTAATACCTTTTCCCGAAACAGTTTGTAATAAGGACGCTCCATCAACATTGCGTGGGCGGCTCCGTCCACGATCACCAACTCCGAATCTTTTTTATTGGGAAGCGTCCTATACGCTTCAGCGCATAAGTCAGGCGACACATAGGGATCTTTAGATCCGACTATTATCAGCACAGGAGCTTTTATGCTCTCTGTCGGAATAAGTCGCACACTCTTGTGGACAAGCAAATCTCGTCTTCCACCATTGGGACTCGTATCCCTATCGTAGTGCCAGGCATTATCGATATAGGTGCTGGCCACAGTTTTTTCCACGATGTCAAAGTCTATGTCTCCATCAGTTTTCCTCTGAAAATCCGAAGCTGCGGCCTCCCAGGTATTTTTATTGAAAGGCTCCTTCACATCCTGCTCACCCAGCCCGGCTACTATAGGCGCATAAAGCACAAGGCGATGCACCATCTCCGGGTGCTTGGCGGCAAAGCGACCGCTGGTCACGGTTCCCCAGCTCCAGCCCAAAACATCCATGGACGCAAGATTATTTCTTTCCAATATGAGCTTCACAGCAGATGCGATATCTTCCGAAGCATAATCCGAATCCGGCATGAAGCCGTCCTTGACGCTGCCAGAATTTCCAAATCCTGCAATATCGAGCAGCCAAACCTCAAATCCGTGTTTGGCAAAATATCTCGCCAAACTGTAATCCTTGTAATCAACATCAAATTCATGGGAAGAAAATGTCACACCGTGTACGAACAAGATGGGACGCTTTATCTTTCCGTCTTGCTCTATATAACGCTCCAAATGCAGTGGCACTTCATTCCGTTCCAAGGGGATGGTTTCTCTAAGTATTTCTGCCGCTTGAGCCGGGGGCAAGCACAAAAGATTCAATAGCAGGCAGACAGATAAACTGAGCCAGGCCAGGTTTTTCCTTGCAAAAGCAATATGGTTGACACAGTTTCTTGTTATCTTTTTTGACATAACCATCCTCCTTCGCTCCCATCACTCTACATTCTGCAAGCAGGCGGCATTTACCTTTGCTTGCCAAACTTTTCTCAGCGTAACGGATGCCAAGTGAACGATAAGCCCCTTGTCTTAGCAACACTTTCACATCACGATATGGAGTTTACACAGATTTTGGGACAGCCTCATTTTTTCAAAGCAGAAACTACTTCGCTATTTATATCCCCGAAAAGATTGCCTTCCTGGGCGCGATTCAATCCTCCCCTTCATAGATATGTGCATTAGAACCCCCTGCAATCAAATGAATCTTACCCTTATGTCAATCTTTCGGATAAGCCACAATCCAGGGCTGATACCGCTCTTTTTTCGGAAGGATGGAATGATCGAACCACATAGAGAAGAACTTCGTGGCATTCATGGTGGTATAGCCGTCCTGGTTATGGTCGCAGGTATCGTAGGGGTCAGCCAGGATCAGCATATCATCCAAAGGAGATTCGGTTCCCATACTGTCATAGCCGATGATGACCCGCCAATGACCTCCCCACTCCACATTCTCTACCAGAATGGGCCTGCCCTTTTCCAGATGGTACCAGACAAAATCCTTGAAATCATCGTAACGGCTGAACTTGTCCGCCTTCAGGCTGCTCTCCACCGTCCAGCCAATTTTTCCAAAGAAACTGACCATATCCTTGACATTGGTGCCGTAGGGATAAGGCCGGGTCTTCATTTCCCTGGCAAGGCTCAGTTCATCGTAGTCCTTGTTGCCGTGCCAGTAAAGCAGGGTCAGGGCTGCTGCGGGGCCACAGGTATACTCCGTGGTCTGCTGGTAGCTGGGATAATGAGGCATAACCACCCGGTGGCCGTTGATGCTTTCCAGCTGATAAACATCCAGCTTCGTAAAATATGGAGAATCATCATGATTGATTTCTGCGGGAGCAGCCCAGGCTCCCTCCTGATTCGGCGCCTGTCCCGCCGGATAGGGTATCACACCTTCCCTTGCCACAGGCACGGCAAGCACCGTGCCCATGCACATCATAGAGGCCAGCAAAGCCGCTGCTAGTTTCTTCTTCATCATCTCACCCTCCACTGCTCTGTGTGCTAAACAAACTCATGCTCAATTTTCACGATTCATTGACACGTTTCCCTGTGATATGCTCCGGCACCAGGGCCAGGCACTGCACTCCGGGCAGGGCGTGCTTCAGTTCTTTTCCGGATATGCTTCGTCATCCGTGGATTTCCTGCTGCACAGTGCCTGCCTTCTTTGCCGCTTCAGCACGCTGCTTCTTGCGTTCATGATAAAGCTCGTGGCGCTGCCTTCCCGCTTCGAAGGCAGCTTTGGCTTCCTCTGTAACCAATTTAAGGGGCGGCACGGTCATGGGCCGTCCGTTGCGGTCCAGGGCCACCATGGTGAAATATGCCGACAGGGCGTGCTGGGGGCCCTGCTCTGCTTCCAAAACCTCCACCTCTACATTCACAGCCACTTCCATGGAAGTATGACCAACGTAAATGACTTCGGCAGTGCAGGTAACAAGATCTCCTATCAGGATAGGGGTATGGAATTCCAGCTCATCCACCCTGGCAGTCACCACATTTGAGCGGCAGTATTTGCGGGCAGCAGCGTAAGCCGTGGAATCCATCATCTTCATCAGCTCTCCGCCATGGACATTGCCATTGGGATTTGTCTGGTTCGGCATCATCACTTCGCTCAAATAGATTTTCTCTGACATACAGCTTCACTCTCCATTCATTCAAGCTCCAACCTTCAGCCGATACCTGCAGCAGTCACCAGTCCATGTGCAAGATGAGATTCTCTTTGCCGGCACCCTCGCTTCTGCATGCATTATAAGGCTATTGTTCCAGTTTTGCCGAAGGCAAAACTTCCTCTTGGCCTTTCAACGAGGCGGGAAATATTAACTCGCCGCCTGTTAGTAAGTTACCGCCCCCACTTATAGAATTGGGGGACATCTTGTACTCGTTATAGCCTGTCTGCCTACTTCGCCCCAGCCGGGGCAAAATCCTCCCTTCAAAGCACCTTTCTGTACACATACCACGCAATGACAAACTGCACAGCCACCAGCCCTGCCAGCAGCCCAAAGGCGGCGTACAGGCTGGCAGCATGGGCCAGGGCCCCGATGGCGGCGGGGCCCATGAGGATGCCCAGATAGCCCAGGGTGCTCACGGCGGGCACGGCCAGGCCTATGGGCATATCCTTCTGCCTGCCCAGCAGGGAAAAGAACACGGGCACGATATTGGCGCTGCCCACGCCGATGGCGAAGAAGCCGGCATAGAGGAGCCAGGCCTCAGGCGCAAAGATCACTGCCAGGAAGCCTGCCAGGGCCAGGAGGCTGCCTCCCAGGATGACCCTTTTCTGGCCCATTTCCTGCACCAGTCTGTCCCCAATGAGCCGCATGGTCAGCATGGCGGCGGAAAAGACCGTGAAGCCTGTGCCCGCCAGTGACATATCAAAGCCCCGCACCGCAGTCAGGAACACGCCGCTCCAGTCCATGATGGCCCCTTCCACCAGAAAGGCAATGCAGGCGATGATGCCCACGAAGGTGACAATACCCCTGGGCACCGCCAGCATCCTGCCCCCGGCCTCGCCGCCGTATGGCAGCAGGAAGCGGGCAAAAAAGAGGATAGCCCCTGTCATGATTCCTGCCGCTATCAGGGTGGAGGCGGTAGGGGAAAGCCCCAGGCCTCCCACCCATACACCGAACAGCCCTGCCCCGGCAAAGCCGCCCACGCTCCAGAGGCCGTGCATGCCGGACATGAGCCGCCTGCCGGAGGCTTTTTCCACTATCACCGCCTGGATATTCACCACCACATCAATGCAGCCCATGACGGCCCCAAAGAGCAGCAGCACCGGCACTGCTGCCAGGATTTCGCTTACCTGGCTCAGGAGAAACAGCAGGACGGCAAAGGCCAGGCTGGCAAAAGTCAGCACCTTCCGGCAGCCCAGCCGCACCGCTGCCGCCCCGGACAGGGGCATGGTGAGGAGGGAGCCGATGCCAATGCACAGCAATAAAAGTCCCAGAATATCCTCCCCAATGGCCAGCCTCTCCCGCAAAAGCGGCACCAGGGGCGCCCAGGAGGCTGCCCCAAAGCCGCCGATAAAGAACACGGCTCTGGTGGCGTGCTGGGTCCAGATATCTGCCGCGTTGAATTCTTCCCGCAGGGTCTGTGTCATTTCCATAAAAATCCTCGCTCAATCAAATAATCAAAAGTCATGGGCAATGGGCTGTCCATGCTGGCATGATAATCTGCCAGCATGACTGAAACCTCCTGTCATTCTTTCAAAAGCAAATTCCTGCCTATCTGCCGCAGCCCTGCCGCATAGTCCTGCTGGAAGGAAGCCCCCAGCCTGACTTCAGGCAGCAAGGCTGCCGGCAGTTCCTCACGGCAGGCAGCCATGATCTCAGCTAAGGCCGCCTCTGTCAGCCCCTCCCGGTAGAACACCACCTGATGGGGGTTCCAGTAGCGGGTCAGCCGCAGGATTTCCGCTGCTGCCGATTCCTTGAAATCTCCTTCCCTGTAAGGGGCAGGGTTGGCGTAACGAAAGCCTATCTCACCGGCAATGCCGTCTTTTCCCTCATAGAGGCGCCCCTTCAGCAAGATACCTGCCCCGGGCGGATAGCCGTGGGGCCAGTAGATGCCGATGACAGTTTCCTGCTCCGCCTGCGGCCATTGCCGGCCGTATCCCGTCACCGCTGCATTGATGTCGTTGCAGATGTGCACCGGCAGGGCAAGGGCCTCTGACAGACTTTCCCGCAAGGCTATGCCCTGAAGCCGGAGATAATCTATGATCATCATCCTGCCGGCCACGTCCACCCCCGGCACCCCCAGCAGCACCCGGCTGATCCCGGGGAATTGCTCTCTGGCCTGCTGCAAGTGCGCCAGCAGCACCTCTGCCGTTATCTCAGGGGGGAAGACTTCCTGCTGCCAAATGATTTCTCCCAGGAGATTTTCCACCGCCAGCACCAGCTTGTCCTTTCCCTGCTCCTCAAACATATAGAGCAGCAGCGCCAGCTTCCTGTTGCGGCAGAAAGCAAACTGCCGCGCAGGCCGCCCGCCTGCCTCGCCAGGCAAGGCCGCAGCCTCCACCGCTTCCGCCTCCCCCGCTTCCACCAAAGTCTTCAGCAGGGCATTAACCGTCACCACGCTGAAGCCGGAAGCCTCCGCCAGCTGCGGCTTGGTAGCCTGCCCCAGATCCATCAGCACCCTGCGGAGCATATCAAGATTGGCCCTGCGCATATCCCTTTTGTCCATCTCACACCTCGAAAGTATGTTTATAAAGTGAGTTTATAAACATACTTTATCATGTGGTTCCCGCTTTGTCAATTAAAAAAAGACCGGGGGAATCCCGGCCTCTTAGTGCTTTCTGTATTCACTTTCATAACAACTCAATAAGTTATTACCTGTCCATCTCGCGGCATATCATAATTGGTCACACCGCGCTCTGCCAAACTTCCTTTTAGCGTATGGCGTGTAAGAGCAGCATGGGCCACATTGTCCAAGTGAGTCAGATAAAGTCTGGCCTCCGGGGCAGTTTTGGCTACGCAATGGACATCTTCAGCATCCATGATAAGCCTGCCATTTTCCACGGTCTCGGCAGCACAGCAGTTGAGCGCCACCACCTCCGGCTGGTAACGCTTTAACACATCAGCCACTACTGGATACCAAACCGTATCGCCCGCCAGATAGAATGTCTTTTCTCCTTCAGCGGCAAACATTACCCCCATCGCATCGCCACAAGGAACCACGGTTCCATGGCGTGCTGGAAGTTTTGTCAGCTTTGCCTGCCCGCACATCATGCCATCTTCAGATAACACCATCACCTCACAGAAGCCTGACTTCTGAAAAGCTTCCGCGTCTTGTTGATTTTGGCAAATGACCGGAACATTCTTGTCCAGCGGCGCACCAACGGTACCGTCCATGCCCATATCGATATGGTCAGGATGCAAATGTGTTACCAGATAGTAATCCACCCCTGTCAGGATCTCTTCCATCGACATAGGTAAGTCATAAAAGGGCATGAGAAGATGCTCCTTCATCTCATCCGGCACATGATAAGGCCTGCCAGGCACATCAATAAAAGAAAACTGATGTTTCGGCATCAACCATGGATCTATAAGAAAAACCTTGCCTGCGTATTCGAGGCGATTGGTAGCATTACGGATTTGTGTCATCTTCATGGTCATACTCTCCTTTGCGTCACTAATAAATTGCGTTCGTGTTGTTATAGGTCTAGTATAATTCCCTTATTACACCGCGACAAGCAAATAAGCTTTCTATTGTAGCAACTAAAATGTTGCTGTAAAATAAAAACAAACGAAAGGAGTGCCTATTATGAATCAAAAACAAATGGAATATTTCTTGGAAGTATACCGACAGGGCAATATCCAAAATGCCGCCAACCAACTTTATGTATCACGACAGGGAGTCAGCAAGATAATAAAGACACTTGAAGACGAGCTGGGGCAACTGCTTTTTATCCGCAATCCTCACGGCCTTGTCCCCACAGACTATGCCACTGCACTTCTTCCCCATGTCCAGCGCTTGTTAGAAGAATACCGCAGCATTGAAAGCATGCGTACGCTAGCCTCGCAATCCAAAAGTGTGGTTACGGTCTATGCTCTCGACCATGTCTTTGCCTTTTTAGGAGCTAAATTCCTTTGGGATTTTCATCGTACCTTTCCGGATATAATTCTCAGCACAGTTGACACCACAGATGACACAGCCTTAAAAGGAGTCCTGGAAAAGCATTGCAACTTTGCCATTGTAACGGGAGAACTTGACCAAACCCGCTTTTACGGCGATCCGCTGTTCTTCTCCCATTACTGCGTCCGTCTTCATTGTGACCATCCCCTGGCCAAGAAGGATAGAATCACGTATAAGGACCTTGATGGCACAAGAGTTGTCAGTAAAGGGCGCGCTTATCATTGCTTCCGTCACAATATGGACAAATACATCCTGCTTCCCGGGCTGAAAATAGACCTTGTAGCCGAAACAGCCGATGAGCAGCTTATTGCCGACCTGATCCTACAGCAACAGGTTGTAAACATAGGTTATGACTACGCCGCTATGCTGAATCCACATCCAGATATTGTTGTGAAACCACTGGGCACAGAAGATGACCAAGGTCAGACCATATACCTGGCCTGGGATAAGACCACTGTACTCACTAACGCCAGCCATAATTTCCGCGATTTCCTGCTTAGATGGCTTCCTGAAAATGGTAAAGATAGAATAGTTGCTTTTTCCTTCCCGAAATCGTAAGTTATAACATTTCAGGGGACACTCTATTTCTTCACCCATAAGAATAATGCTCTTCATTGTCTCTCCATAGCTTTCCATGTTATAGCAAATCCTTCAAAGGATTCTAGCAGGCAAAATCACCCAACTAAAAAAGGCCGGTCGCCCGGCCTCGTTATTTTGCTCTGTGATCCCGTTCCATAGCCTGCAAGAACTCCGTGAGCCTTGCAATCTCCCCGCTCCGCCTGTCCATAGACTTCTGGAAGCTGGTCAAGAGGTAAAACGTCACCACGATAGGGAACCCCACCGTGGAAATCGCCGTCAATGCCCCGTCTGCGCCATTTCCTCACCACCAATACAACATAAGCCCGGAGCATTGCCCCAGGCTCTTCATTCATTCAATTGCCGTATCTTACTAAGCAATGGGATTACCATCTGCTGTTGACCAATGCCGTCGCTTCTTCGCTTGACAGGGCATAGCTTTCACCAATCTGCTGGATAGCAATGTCTTTGGTAAGATTCAAGTTCTTTAACATGGAAATAGCTTTTGAAATCCCTTCATCGCGTTCCTCATTACGTCCCTCGCTGTGTCCTTTATTCCAGGCTTCCGTCTTCATATCTTCAATGGCCTTGCACACGTTGACCTCCCCCTCTCCCACGGGGATGTTGAAATCTACTCCGGAACAAATGCTGATGGTCTGGGCCGCCAGGCGGTCTAGCTTCTGGTATTTCTCGTTTTCGTCCAGCAGCTTCTTCAGTTCGTCCTTATAATGAGTTTTTCCTCAATCAGAAAAGCAACTCACCAGTTGCTTTTCACCAGCGCTGCCGCTTCTTGATGGGGCAGGGAATAACTTTCAATAATCTCCTGTATTGCAGCGTCTTTAGTGAGTTTCAGACGTTTGAGCATGGCAACAGTTTTGACTATTCCATCGGCTCTTTCTTTCTCACGCCCTCGTTCTTCGCCCCTCTTTTCGGCGTAGCTCAGCTGCGCCGCTTGATCGCGGCGGAATTTCTCGGCTTTTTCGTAAGACCTCTTTGCCACTTCATCTTGGGTGAACACGTTCTCCACCTCCATCGCTTCCCGAATTGCGTCTTCGCTGGCGGCAATCCGCTCCAGTTCCTCGTCAGAAGTGGCAGGAGAGAAATAAGCCGCCCATTTTTCCATGCGGGTCATGTCTTTTTTGCAAAGATTGCTTTGAATACTGCATCATTGGTGCGGTTGATGCGAAAAGCTGCCATGGTCATTCCTCCTGTTTCATTATCTTTATTTTATGACTTTGGCACTTAAAAGGCAATATTTCTCCATCAAAAGTAAGCCGTCCCCTGCTCCTGGGCGGCATCTCCATGCTTCGCAAGGAAAATTGACATGTCAATCCAAATCTGCTATATTGATTGACATGTCAATTCATAAAATGAAAGGAAGCGTCTTCATGTCCACGGAAAAACTTTGGACGAGGAATTTCCTCGCCCTGATCGGAGCCAATGGCTTTCTCTTTGCCGGGTTCCACTTTCTCCTGCCCACCATCACCATCTATGCCTCTTCCCTGGGAGCTACGGGCCTGCAGCTGGGGCTGATTGGGGGGATCTTCGGCTACTCAGCCATCTTTATCCGCCTGTTCACTGATACGGGAGTGCGGGCCTTTGGCAAGAAAAAATGCCTTTACGCAGGCCTCGGCCTCTGCATACTGGCGGTGCTGGGGTACCTTTTCTTCACCAGCATCAATGCCATCATCCTGGCCCGGGTCATCCACGGCTTTGGCTTCGGCCTTTCCACAACCTTTGCCGCTGCCATGGCTGCTGATGTGATACCTGCCTCCCGCCGGGGGGAAGGCATCGGCTACTTTGGCATGGGCAGCACTGTGGCCATGGCCCTGGCCCCTGCCCTGGGACTTTGGCTGCTGGAGGAGAGCCCCGCTCTGCTCTTTGCTGCTTCCATCTCCTTCAGCGCTGCTGCCATCCTCATGGCCTGGCTCTGCCGGACGAAAAAGGCCCCTGCAGGCATCAACGCCGCCTCCCCCATCCGCTCCTCCATCAAGAACCGCCTCTGTGAGCAGGGCACTGCCGGAGCCTCCCTTTTGACCATCCTCTTCGGCGCAGGCTATGGCAGCGTCAACACTTACATCGCCATGCTAGCGGCGGAAAAAGGCATTGATAATGCCGGGCTGTTCTTCATCGTGGGCACCATCTTCGTCTTTATCTCCCGTCCCTTCGGCGGCCGGCTGCTGGACAAATACGGCGCCTTTGCGGTGGTGCTGCCCGGGGCAGTTGCCTACCTCATGGCCCTTGCACTGATGATTTACTCCGGCAGCCTCGCAGGCCTCCTGCTCTCCTCTGTGTTTTACGGCCTGGGGGCAGGTGCACTCCTGCCGGCGCTCCTCACCTGGATGCTGAACAGCGTGGCCTCCTCACGCCACAGCGCCGCCAGTGCCACTTTCTACAATATGCTGGACATCGGCACCAGCACAGGCCTCATCGCTTTGGGAGCCGTGGCCGGGCAGGTGGGCTTTACAGGTATGTTTTACGCCATCTTCGGCCTCATGGCCTTGTTCCTCCTGCTGGCGGCAGCCCAGTACTATCTGCGGCCTGCCAAAGGAGCGCAGGAATTGCCGGAACTTGCGGAGGCAGAAGATGCCTGATACGAAGCTCCTTCAGGATGACTACGATGACGGCCTTATCCGCCAGTTCTTCCGCACGGCCCGGGCCTTCTCACGCACCCTGAACGGGGCAGTGAGCCAGGAGGACATCCACAGCTCTGAATGGATGGTGCTGAACCTCACAGCCCGCCATCCCGGCATCATGCAGGGAGAGCTCATCCAACGCCTGGGGGTGGAGCCCGCTGCCATCTCCCGCACCCTCACCCGCCTGGAAAAGAAGGGCATCATCTGCCGGGAGTCAGGCAGGGAGCGGGGCAACGCCATACGGCTCACAGCCAAAGGAGAAACCGCCGTGAAAAAACTCTCCCGCCCTGTCACAGAGCACAGGCAGCAGGCCTTGCAGGGCTTCAGCACGGAAGAGCGGGAGCAGCTTATGTCCTTCATGATGCGCATGGCGGATAATCTGCAGCAAAAATAAGTACATCTGCCCTGTCTGCGGTTTTGAGCATGTAGTCGATATCAACAATGAGCCGGAAAATTACGTCTGTCCCCTCTGCGGTCAGCCTAAGGCTGCCTTCAAACCAGCGAATTAAGATTTTTAACACGATAAGTAAGGCCGACATGCATTTTTTGCACGTCGGCCTTATGTTATATGGATTTATGTATCAGATGGGCACCTCATCTGCCACAAGCTGTCATCTATGCTCAGGACATATTCTTTCACATTGTCCCAGGAATCAAATCCTGCAATCTGCCTACATTTCTTCCTGCCAACCATAGCAAATACTACAAGTATGTCTCTATAAGTAACTGACGTATATCTTCAGCCCGTACCCTAGGAATTCGCAGGCTTTTAAGCTCGGTATCAGTTACATTCATGCTTCCCACAAATTTCTCCATATCTGCCTTTACTTCATCAGGAAGCTCACAGCGTTCAAGCACAAACTCTGCGGTCAAACGAATGATATCATTACGGTGCTTCTTCAAATCTCGTGAATCCACATGCATTCCATTGGCAACACGCTGGCTTAGGTCAAGCCACGCCTTGGCTTTGAACGGTATGAGCCAGCTCGGTTTCAGTATGGAAAGCCCTTCTACTATTTCCCTGCCGGACAGCAGCGCCTGATAATATGCCTCATTCAACAGGATGGCAGACAGGCTGTAGACATTATCGTCAATATGCAACGGCGTTATTTCTGCTGCCCCGTCCTGCAGAAAATCCGTCCGGGCAAAAAGCTCTATCATAGACGGGAATTCTGCCTCCCTTGGCTTGTCGAAACGATAAAACTGGGGCTGCCCCGATGATTTTGCCCGATTCTGATAGCCGCCATCACGGATGAACTGCCAGAATCGCGCACCGAAGGCCGGTGTCAGCGCCTCCACGATAAGGACAACATCCAAATCCCTTGTTGCCCTGAAGTCGCCGCTATGCTGGCTGAATGATATATCACAGGCGGTTCCGCCTATCAGAACATACTGATTGGCATACTCATGAAAATACTCCTTGAATTTCTCTATGCCTCTTACCATACATACCTCTCCAGCATTTCGTCCACCGCCATACTGATGCGTGGGTCTTCCGTTTCCTCTTTGTTTAGGCTCAGCACCAGGCTCAGCGGGTCTATGGCCGTTCCTGCCCCAAAATCTATCTGATAGCCTATTTCCTGCACGATACAAGCTGGCGTTTCTTCAGCCAGCGCCAGCTTGCTCTTTGTAAGCTTAAGGCGCGATATAGCCTTTTTGCTTACAGCGAAAGTGGAGCAAGCGGGGTCACTCAGCAAGGAATATCCAGCTAATGCCGTAAGCCCTGCCGTCAGCAAGCCGGTTGCCGGACACTCCTTCAACGCGTATGTGGCGATAACGGGGTTCCGCAAGCTATCCTTAATGTTTTCCCAAGCTGCCTGCTTATCTTTCGGCATGGTCAACTTCCTTGCCCTGCTTTTCACTGAAAGATAGGGTATATTTATAGCTTCCAGTTCATCGAAGCTATGGGATACTGCTGTTTTGGTAACCCCCAGCATCCCGGCAGCCTTGGTTACGGTTACTTCCTCCCAGCTTTGATACAGGGCCGTAAGCAACATACGTTGTGTCAGAAAAGAGATATTTTCACACTGTGGCACTGTCCTGCCTTTAGTGCTATCCAGGAGCATGCCCAGGAACGGCAGATATACCTGATGCCCCTCCCAAACAAATGGAATCCCTTCCTTCACCATGGCATCCCGTGCGTAGCTGCTCATATTTCTCAGAGCTAATACACAGCGTGAACCCGTATAAATCTCCAGCTGCCTATGTTGCTTCTTAATAGCTGCCAAAGGCTCTTGCTCTACCGGTTCGACCAAAACAGCCCCCTGCCCCGCTATGGACATCTCAGAAAGCCTATATCTGTTCCTATATGCCAGTGGCAGCTTTCTGGTATCAGTAAAAGGGAGGATGTCCACATCCTGATGCAGGACTGCTTCAAGGTATTTTTCCATACTGCCACCCCTTTATAAAGTATTTTTTATTATTGTAAACTATTTTTGTTTACGAATCAAATATCTTATTACCATAAAACCAAGTCAGATGACATCAATCCCGGCTTGGCACCTGGAAAAACGGGTGCACCACAAATAATAAGAGGCCGCATCGAGCAGCCCCCTCTCTATTCAGGATGTTAATTATTAACATCCTGGAGTAATTCTCTGATATTCTATGTATCTTTTCAAAACGCCGTTGTTCCGGGGCTGATGCACGTAATGAACGCGCATCAGCCCCGTTTTTCATGCAGATAACAACTGTCAAACTACAGAAACCGCCGTGTCTCCCATACGCTCACCGTAGGTCACGAATAGTTCCCGGAAGCTCTCTATGTCCTGGCTCATGCCCACAGGGCCTAAGTGAATGATAGGCTTGCCGTAATTATTGCCGCCGGAATAAACCATCATCCCCTGCACCATATCCCCCAGTTTCCACCTGAATGGTTGAGCCACCGGCAAATGACTCAAGATTAGCGGGCCAGGCCCCAGACTGATGGCACTTGTCGGCAGAGCAGTGGCAGAGGTTGAAGCACTGTACTCCCATGGCTTTCAGTTCCTTGAACGTCCTTCTGATGCGCTCGTCTCCGGCTCCCACCAGATGGATGCCGCCCACCACGCGCACTACGTCCTTCCCCGTACGCTCTTTGACCTCAGCCACCATGTTCAGGATACCACGATGGGCACAGCCCACCACCATAGCCCAGCCTGTGCCCTCTTTCAGCAGCAAGCAGATTTCATCATCGAAGGTGTCAGGTTCCTTATCCTCACCCCGCACGAATTTTTCCGGGATGGTCTCGAAATCATAGCGGCGGGAAAAGCCCGTCAGTAACATGGCATAGTTATCCAGCTGCACCGTTACCGTACCATCGCATTCAAACTGCTCAATGCCCCAGCCCGCCAAATCCTCTTTGGTGAAACCACAACCTTTGTAGGCATACTCACCTTTATCCTTGTTGTAGGAAAACTTCTCCTGCCAGAAATTCTTGCCGGTATAAAGAACTTTCGGCTTCACATATTCCAGCAGCGAAGGGAAGCCTCCTGCATGGTCATAATGTGAATGGCTCAGGGCCACAAACTCTACAGCGGACAAGTCCACGCCCATCTTTTCAGCATTTCGCCAGGCAGCTTCCGTGTGACCGCAGTCAAAGACGAACTTGCTCTGTGGTGTTTCCACATAAAAGGAAAGCCCATGCTCTGCCTCCAGTTCCCAAGGGCCATCCACCACCCAGTCGTTCATCAGAACCCTTAATGTATATGCAGATTCACATGTAGTTCTATTTTCTGCCTCAACAATCTTCAAGATATATTCCTCCGCGACTTAGCTTTCCCTCACAGATACTTCCCCCATTGCTTCCCCAAAAAGGTTTTTATAACCCGGCTGGCGAATCTTTCACCATAATGGCAGCCTGATTCCAAAGGTTTATTCGTGCCATTATTCTCTTTTGAAAATGAGGTGACAATATTGGATACAGATAAACAGGCTCTAATCAGCTATTTACTGGGCGGCGGCCTGCAGCAGGAAAAACCTGCCTCACGCGTCATCCGACAAGCACAAACGAATTATGCACAAGGAACCACAAGGGCTATTCCTGTCCCTACCCATGAGGAAATAGAAGCACACCACCACAAAGAAGCTGATAAGGCCGCCGCAAACGCTATGCCCCAAACATTTGCACCTATGAATTGGTCCCAGCTTGGATCTGCCCAGCAACCGAAACCTTCAGTCAAAGCTGCTGCTGATTCCAGGGAAGTCAAATCCCCTCTTTGGGAGCGGGTGAAGAAAAAATGATAAGACATGCTGCTGCCTTCAGCAGAGCTCTTTCCCTGCCTCTGCCAAAATCCGCATCTGCTCCATGGTCTCTTCTTCCGTCACCAGCGGCAGCGCGCCGTTCAGCAGCGTCTCATACAGGGCATCATAATACCGTGCATAGTCCCCTTTCTCACTGGGGACTTTTTCTTCGTGGTAGTTCCCAGCTTCATCGTACCAGGTGAGGGTGCCGTAATGCTCCGGCAGGTCCAGGCCAAAGTCCGGGTGGCCTGCAGGCAGGTAAAACTTCTTCAGATCAGCTTCCTGCCTGTCTTCGGTTTCCTTGACAAAACAGCCCCGCCGTCCGTAAAGCTCGAAGCTGGGACGTGCTTTGGCCCTGAAATAGCTGGACTTCACTGAGACCTTGAAGCCCTCATAGAAGAAATCCAGATCAAAGTAATCGTTCATGCGGCCTTTGCCCAAAAGCTGCCGTACATCCGAACGGACTTCCAAAGGCCTGCCAAACCAGGCCAGCACCTGGTCTACGGTGTGGCAGGCGTGGGTGTAGAGGAAGGCCTCGTCCTTCCGGAAGCTCTCTGCCCCTTCCGGCACATAGGCCCGGTAGTAATCATAGTTCATGTTGACTTCATAGAGCTCCCCCAATCTGCCGGAGGAGAGCACCTTCCGGGCCGTCAGGAAATCGCTGTCAAAGCGGCGGTTCTGATAGCACTGCACCATCACGCCCTTTTCCTTTGCCAGACGGAACAGCTCTGCCGCTTCTTCTGCACTTGTGGCAAAGGGCTTTTCCACCACGCAGTTCTTCCCGGCTTCCAGCACCTTCTTGGCCAGGGGATAATGGGCTGCCGTGGCCGTCGTCACCACCAGCACATCTATTTCCGGGTCATGGAGGATCTTTTCCAGGTCATCCGTATATGTGACGCCCTCAATCCTCGTCCAGTCCTGTTTCGCCAGATTACGCTGATAGATCATCTTCACCCGAAGCGTATCGGGGCGGTTCAGCACAAAGGGCAGATGGTAGCGGTTGGTGCTCTTGCCATTGCCTATATAGCCGATTACTAATTTCCTGTTTTCCATAGCCTCATCACCTCAAAATAACTTATTCGCTGTCTCACTGGCCAAATCCTTTGCTCCTGCCATGGCCTACGGCTTTTATTTAGTCACCGTCACCCGGTCAATCTCCCGGCCGTCAGGCAGGAAGCATCTGACGGTTATTTCCCGGGCCGTCACCTGCATAGTGAGATAGTTGTCCGTCTCCGGCTGGGGAGCCACCACTTCATCAAGCTGGTGGTCCACCCAGAGTCCGGGATAGCGGACATTGCCTGCCACGCCGGTCAATATGTAGAGAGGCCCCCCGCTGTCCCGCTGGAAGTTCCTGATATGGCCCCGGTTGCGGTAGGTGTGCAGATGGGCGGTGAAAACAAGGTCTATGCCCAGCTCGTCAAAGAGGGGCATGAAGGCCTCACCCACGTCGGAAATGCCCTCCTGCCGCTCGGGCCGCTTGTGGATGCGGTATTGCAGCACGTCCTTGTGAATGAGGGCTATCTTCCACTTCTTGTCGCTGTCTTCGGCATCTTTCCGCAGCCACTGCAGCTGTTCTTCCTTCAGCCCCGGCTTGAACTCCTCCGTCTCATCCCACTGGCTGTTCAGCACTATGAAATGCACCTCGCCGTAGTCAAAGGAATAGTAATAGCGGGAAAAATCCTCACTGCCATTTTCCGGCACCGCAAAGTAGTGGAGATAGGCCTCCGGCAGCCGCACCTGCCAGTTCTGGTCATAGGTTTCGTGATTGCCCATGAGGGGCACGAAGGGCAGGCGGTCCATGATGCCCTCCACCCCATTGAACCAGGCCTGCCACTGGGTATGGTCCTCCCCGTTGTCCACGATATCCCCCATATTGATGAAAAAAGCCGCCTGGGGATTGCGCCGGGCGGCATCCTGCGCCAAAGCCTCCCAATCGCTGTAGTCGCTGGACTGGGAATCCGGGAAGATCAGACACTCAAAATCTTCCGCACCAGCCGTGCGCAGGCTGTGCCACTCTCCCGTGGCGCCTTCTGCCACCACCCGGTATTCATAATCCGTATCTGCCTCCAGATTCTGCAGATTCACCAGATACTGATTATTCTCCACCCCGTCATCGGTGAAAAAATCCTCCCGGGCAGCCGTCATCCTGATATCTTCCTGCCCAGCCAGGCGGTATTCCACCCCGGCATTAGTGAGGGGGCTGTCCGACTGCCACATGATGGTCCGGCTGTGGGCCGCATCAGATGTGATAAGCTGCCGCAAGAAACGTGCCTCCACCTCCCCTGACAAGCTGCGCACGCCATTCACCGCCTGACGATAGAGGGACCCCTTGGCAAAATAAAAGCCCCCTGCCAGAAGCCCCAGAGTGGCAAGGGCCCCGTAATAAAAGTTCTTCTGTTCATTACTATCTCCTGCAAATACTTTATCTCTTGCCTTCAATTCTAACGCTTGAAGTCCACTCCAAGTCAAGCAGGAATTTCCATGCCTTCCCCGGCCAGGGTTCAGTCATCTGTTTACAGGCAGTAAATTAGCATCAAGCCAGCAGCTCCATCAGCAGCCTGACATTCTCGGTGCTGTACTCAATCTGCTCGGACCAGCGGCGGGTTGACTCTGCCAGTTCACCTGTCAACTGATAATGCAGGTAGATAAAGTCGGTATTCAGCTGCGCATAGGAGAGCACCGTGCCCCAGCCATACTGCGGCACATGCTCAAGGGCGCGGTATAGTATGTACTGATAGATGCGGTCGAAGGCCTGCGGCGCGTCAGCCTCAAGCTCCATATCTGCAGAACGCAGCTGGGCCAGCTGAGCCGTCCAGGCCTCATCGATGGGCTCCGTCTTCTGCAGGCAGTCAAGCACAAAAGCTGCATCATCAGCAGTAAGGCCTGCCCGATAGCACAGGTCCTCGTCACTCACCGGCAGGGATAAGCGCTGCAGCACTTCCTTGAGGGACAGCTTCTTGCCAGCTTCCGTCCGGAAATGCAGTGGCTTTTCCTCTGCCAATAACAGCTCGCAGCTTTTCTCACAGCTAAGCCCCACCCCCGCCAGCTCATAGTCCCCCAGGCTTACGAAAAAGCGCGGGTGGTTCGCGCAAATATCGCATAGGACAGACTCATCAGCCCTGCGGATAAGCTCACAAAGGCCATCTCTGCGAAGGAACGGGCAGCGTCCGCCTGGACCAAGCACGAACTGCCAGGTGCCATCGACCTCGACGATATTCTGGCGTATAGCCTCGCCGACCGGGCCTGCCAGCTGCTGGTATCTTGCGGCCGTTGCGGCATCGATATCAATCTCCCAGCCAGCACAGCAGGTATGCTGGCATTTATCGGCCTTGCAGCAGAAGTCCTCGTAAAAATCAGGATATATTGTCTTCAACATCTCAAGCTCCCCCATATAAATTGCCGCTATTCTCATTTACAGCAATAGCGGCAATTTTTATCAAGAATGTTTCATTGAATCTGTAGAAAATCTTAGCAACAAAGCCTGTTGGGGACAGGCGACAACGCATTCTCCACAACGTATGCACTCGGCTGCCCCGGGGTTCCTGGCCGGGTTCACCCCCATGGGGCAGGCACTCTGGCACTTGCCACAGGACACGCAGGCTGATCTGCTGACCTGCAGGCGGTAAAGGCTGATGCGGTTCAAAAGCCCATAAATGGCTCCCAAGGGGCAGAGAAGCTTGCAAAAAAAACGATAATTCATCATGCTCCCCAGGCAGACCAGTAGCAGCACCAAAAATTTCCAGGCAAAGAGCTTCCCCAGCGCCTGCCTGAATTCCGGGCGGGTGGCAAGGAGGGGCAGTCCTCCTTCCAGGGTGCCAGCCGGGCAGATAAACTCACAGAAGGCCGGCAAGCCTGCGCCGGAATAATCCGTCCAAAGCAGCGGCAGCAGCATGACAAACACCGCCAGGATAACGTATTTCACATAAACCAGAGGCGGCCATAATTTTTTCTTCGGCAGGGGAACACGATGAAGCAGCTCCTGAAAAAGCCCGAAGGGGCAGAGATAGCCACAGACTGCCCGTCCCCATAACACCCCTACAGCCATAAGAAATCCTGTAACATAATAGCTGAACCTGAACCCAGCCGAAGCTGTCACTGCCTGCAGTGCTCCAATAGGGCAGGAAAAAACCGCCGCCGGGCAGGAATAGCAGTTCAGCCCCGGCACACAAAGGCTCTTCCACTCTCCCTTGTAGAGCCTGCCCGAAAGGAAATTGCCCAGCTTTGGATCAGCCAGGAAAAGGGCCAGCGTCTGGATGAGTTTGCGCCTGATAGATTGTCGCAAGCTGCCTCCCCTCCTAGCCTAAGCCAATGCATTCCATGCAGACCCGCACAGCTTTCCGCAAAACGATGGCTGCCTCCCCCCGATTGACTCCCCAGGCTACGCTGAGGAGGGAAAGCAGCAGGAGGCCTCCCTGCAGGAGCAGCCTTCTTTTGCCCTCACTCATGCAGATATTTCCTCACAAACGCCTTATAGGCCTCCACATCAGCCCCCACCACAGGGCTGCCTACCACTTTCCCCTCTGAGTTCACGAAGATAGTGGTGGGCACGGCCTCCACGCCCTCAAGATATTCCATGATAGCCTCATCCGGCACCAGGTTCACAAACTCTGCTCCGGCTTCGCCCAGGATCTTCTTCGCCGTCCCAATGGATCCGGCATCCTGCCTGTCCATGACATCACAGACAATGCCTATGAGCTGGGCATCCGCCGGCATATTCCTGGCCCAGTCCCCCAGCTCCGGCATCTCGCCGATGCAGGGCGGGCAGAAGGTGCCCCAGATGTTTACCACTGTGATTTTCTTTTGAGCAAAGATTTCTTTTGTCACTTCATTGCCCTGCAAATCCACGGCCCTGAAGCTTGGGAAATCCTCCTGCCCCTGCTGGGCAGCAACTTTAGCCATAGGCTGCTCTGCCACCCCGGAACCACAACCTACCAGGAAAAAACCTGCCGCAAGCGCCAGGATTCCCCCAGCCTGCCAAAAAGCCTTCATAGCTATTCGCTCCTTTCAAAATTCATTCATTTCTGCACTACCCTTTCCACATTGGTAGCGCCAAGCATATCAAAGCTAGACATTCTCCGGCTTGATATTGATATGCCTGAAGAAATTTTCCAATGACTTTTGAAGCATTGCCGTCACTACCTGCGTATAAAACATATCTATTTTCCAACAGCATCTTGCTGTCTATTTCTATCTGTTTATGTTTTTTCCTGCCATAATTCTCAACGTGCTTTCATACATTTTCCTGGCAGGATTATGGCCTGTGATAAAGAAGTTTTCTTAAAAAGATATTCTGCGAAACTACAGGAAGGTGACGCTTATGAAACGATTCGACCAGAGATATGCCAAGTATCTAAAAAGTAACTATTGCTGCCATAAGGCGTTTATGATATATTATTGGCAATAGCATAAGCGGCTGTGTAGGAGCCGTGCCGCTCTAGCGGCAGAAAATCGACGTGGAAAGTCCCTGTGGCTTTCTGCCCTTTTAGGGAGCGTCGATTTTTTTTATTGCTGTGCATCATGTTAATGAGTTGATAGGAGGCTTACCATGAAAAAGAATTACTGCCTTGACTGGCTATTGTTTCTCAGCGGGCTTGCTTGCATAGCCACTGGGCTTTTACTGGACTTTCATTTGATTCCCGGTGGCAGAGAGGCAAAAGGCCCCTTTGTTACGGTGCATACATATAGCGGCTATCTTATGTCCGTGGGGATACTTCTCCACCTTGTCTGGCACAAGAGTTGGATTTCTGTAGTGACCAAGAAAGTTTGCAGAAAAAAGGCATCTATGAATGCAAATATCGAAAATGGAAAGGAATGTGTTTGATATGAATGCTATTTTTACCCGCACCAGTGTGCGCAGTTACGAAGAACGCCCTGTAGAGGCTGAAAAAATCGACATCCACAAGAGTGCCCACGTCAACGCCCCTATTATCGAAGAGTTCCCGGTAACCCTTGATGTACCCAGACCCGCTCATCATGCCAAAAGGGATAACGCAAGTTAAAGAAACAACAGTCCCCGCGTTTCTGCGGCATTACAGACTGCCCCCGAAGAAGTCCTTGTCGTACCAGATACCCGGGGTATTCTTTATATCATCTCTAAGGAGATAAAGGTCTTCCTTGAGGATGTGGCGGAAATCGTACCAAGTCTTGTCGCCGTCTATCTGCATTAAAGGAACATTCTTTAGTTCTGCGATAATTTTCTTCTTTTTGCAGGACCAAGCGACGATGCATGGGGCTCGCAGGCTCCATGTGTACCAGATGGCATCGCTAAGGTCTGGCAGGTAGTTCATTTCCAGCAGTTTTTCCAAAAGGTCCCGGCCAGTGGCCCTGTCTTCCATTTCGATGTCCCTGCGGTGGTCCATGGCGTCGTCCCCCATGCAGACACCGTCACGGTTGATGGATACTATCATCTTTATTCCTCCCCGAGGCTATATTTTTCATTATGGACTTATCATATCATTTCATAATTATAGGAGAATTAGGGAAGGGCAGAAACTGAAAGCGTTTGCGGAATTACACTCATGTAACAGCCCCTATATTATTTGGCTACAAACTTTTGCTTAAAAAAATCTATTAACGAGCGTTCATCAGCATAAATTTGTCTTCCTTTTTTGGTGACTATAAAGCCCTTCTGCTCAAATCCCGCAATAGGTACAGCTGCCAGGCTGCTATCCGGCAGGATGCCGTTGCCGGTCAGGACGGAAAATGCTATGCCTTTTTGAACGATATTCCATACACTGGAAAGATTCGGAGAATAATGCAGAACCTGCGGTGTAAGTCCCCGCTTGTCAAATTCTGCCAGAATCCGCTTGGTCAAGATGAAGTTGCGGCTAAGCAGCACCAATGGATAGGTGCTGACTTCGGCCAGAGAGATACATTCCCGCTGTGCCAGTGGATGCTGCCGGGGAACACACATACATACAGGCCAAGTAGATAATTTCCTCAAGGACAGATTTGGCCGCCCCTCAGCATCGTGGACAAAGGCGATGTCCACCTCTTCCCTCTCCACCATATCAAGTGCCGCCCCGCCTGCAGGCTCCGTAATTTCCAGCTGAATTTCGGGATGCAGTTGGTGAAACTCACCTAACAGCAACGGCAGTATCACTGTCGCAATCTGGGAAGGAATTGCCAGTTGCAGATAGCTATTCCGGAGGCCTAGGCAGAAAGATGCAGAGCCAATGCATTTTCTCACTCAACCGCTTCTTTGGCCTCTATAGACGCCAGTAAATCTGCAATGGTGACTTTCTTGAAATCAGCCAGCATGTGCTGCCTGACCTCTTCCAGCCTGTCACCAAGCACCCCATGGATATTCCTGCCCACGGGGCACTTTGGATTTGGGTTCTCCTGAAAATGAAATAGATCTTCATCCTCTTCCACAGCCTGGAAGACATCCCATAAGGTGATGTCTTCCGGGCTTTTGGTTAGTTTTGCCCCACCGACGCCTGCTGCCACATCCACCAGACCAGCGGCTTTGAGCTGCCCCAATGTTTTCCGAATGATGACCGGGTTTACATTGACACTGCTTGCCAAAAAGGTGGAAGTTGTCTTGTACTCATCCTTGAACCGCTCTATACAAAGCAATATGTGCGTTGCTACCGGCAGACGAAAAGAAAATTGCATGGAACCCCTCCTGAATAATCGTTGTACCATACAATATTACATCATCCCTAAAATGTCAACAAGAATCCCCGCCCAACCTATGACAATGAGGAAACCGTGCGCATCAGAATTTTTGTTGTAACTATTGACATTACATCAAGGCAATGTTATTATTCTATTGTAATCGATGTCATTACAACTAAAAACATTGGAGGAAATCAAAATGGCAAATTTCAACAAACTTAGTGTGGCAAGCGATGCAAGAACTGAACTGCATGACAAATTGAATCTTACGGGGGCAGAGATCAGCGTCAACAACCTGCCCGCTGGAGCCGGTGTTCCCTTTGTGCACTACCACAAGAAAAATGAGGAAATCTACTTCGTTATCTCAGGCAAAGGTCAGGCCGTCATTGACGACGAGACTGTAGAGCTGGCTGCTGGTGACTGGCTGCGTGTCGCTCCCATAGCCCGTCGTAAGTTCTCCGCCGCCAAGGACGAAGGCATCAGCTTCATCTGCATCCAGGTGCGGGAAAACTCCCTGGAGGAATACACCGCAGACGATGCTGTAGTAGAACAGTAAAACCCCCTGTCGTGCGAAACGGCAAAGACTCCACCTTGGGCTATGAGCCGGATATTTGGAAGGGCTGGCAATAATGGCCCTGGGCCAAGGTTGCAAAGTTTATCGCGCTATTAAAAAAATCCGTCCCTCAAGAATAAATGCAATTCTTAAGGAACGGATTTTTTGTTTATGCGGCTTGATAGATTAAAAACTTTCCACCCAGTTTTTAAGTTCAGCAACCGAAGGAGTCCCGTTCAGCAGCTTGCCTTCCTTGATGACCGCGGTCTCTGACACGCTGCCCTTCAGCCCTTCCACGGCCTTGCCAAAGCCGCTGCCGCCGGAGGTGGCAAAGAGGATAATCGTCTTGCCTGAGAAATCGTAGCTCTCCAGGAAGGTGTTGATGATGGTGGGCGCCACGTACCACCAGATGGGGAACCCCAGGAATATCACGTCATAATCCGCAATCTTGGCATCACCTGCCGCAAGCTTGGGGCGGGAGCTCCTGTCATTCATTTCCACCGAACTGCGGGAGGCTTTGTCATTCCAGTTGAGGTCCGCCTTGGAGTAGGGCACCTCCGGCCTGATTTCAAAAAGGTCAGCCCCGGCTGCTTCCGCAAGGGTCTTGGCTGCCTTGGCCGTCACGCCGCTGGCGGAAAAATACGCTACTAATTTCTTGCTCATTGAGTTTTCCTCCCTCTATAAACATAGTCAAATAAAACTCCTATCACCACATAAAGCCCCAGAAGCCCCATCAGCAACAGCACATAGATTTCTCCTGGCTGGTTGGTGGCTTCCGTGGCGAAGATGTGCTTCATCAGCAGCCTGTCGCCCACCCTGTTCAGGAATGAGCCGTAAATGCCCAGGGCTGCCACCGAAAGCCCCAGCACTGCCACTGTTATCCGGCTGGTATTGGGAGACATTGACAACGGCACAAGCTTCTTCCACTGTGCCAGCCACCCCCGCCAGTGCATGCCCCAGTGGAGGCCGCATAGGATCAGCAGGGCATAGGGCAGGGACACATGATACTGGTGAATAGCAATGCTGCGCTGGATTTCCAGCGGCATGATGTCCTTCAGCAGATAGTTGGAAATGCCAAGTCCCGCTATGACCGATGCCAGCATCAGGGCTATCAGCAGTAGGCTGATAGCGGTGCCCAAGGCCCGCAGGAAACCCCATCTGCCCCTGCCCAGGCTCTTGAACCACTGCCTGTTCTGATAGACATGCACCACGGCCAGTACCAGACAGGCCATGCCCAGGACTTCATGCAAAAGCTTCGGAATATAGTGGAAGCTCATAACCAGCAAAAGCAGCAACGGCAAAAGCGCCGTCACTGCCATGCGAAAAGTAATCCGCCCTTTCATCATCAGAAGCCCAGGCCGTCAAACCAGCCCTTGATTTCCCCTGCACCTGCAGAGGGGCTGAACAGCCTGCCCGGCTTCCAGTTGGCCTGCCCCTTGGTGATCTTCTGCAGATAGTCGGCGCTGGAGCCTATATCGCTGCCGCCGGAGGTGCATACAGCGGTCAGGTTCTTGCCCGTGAAATCATAGCTTTCCACGAAGGTGTCCATGATGCGGGGAGCCTGGGCCCACCAGATGGGATAGGCCAGCACGATGGTGTCGTAGTCTGCCACCGGGGCATGCAAATCTGCCAGCTTGGGGCGGGCACTGTCGTTTTTCTGCTCCACAGTGGCCCGGGTTGTTTCATCATTGTAGTTCAGGTCCTGGCTGGTATAGGGCTGTTCCGGGCGAATCTCATAGAGGTCAGCCCCCAGCGCCTGGGCCGCATTTTCCGCCAGGGCCTTGGTATTGCCCGTGGCTGAGAAATATGCCACCAGAATCTTCCCCTTGCCGGCAGCCGCGGGTTTAGCCGGGGTTTCCGCTTTCTGCACCGGCGCAGGCGCAGCCTTTTCCTCCGCCTTGCCCGTATCAGAGCCGCAGCCCAGCAGCCCCAGGACCATCAAAAGGCTCAGACACAAAAGCCATACTTTTTTCATTGTCGTACTCCTTCCGCATTTGCTTTCGTTCCCTCTCCTCCCAGGCCGCTGAGGCCGCACCCTGCCAAAAACAGAGTCATGGCCCCCATGCCCGTGACCTTCAGGAATTCCCGCCTGTTCATACACATCACACTCGCTAAGTTTGTATCTTTCTGCCTGTCTATGTACACTCTAGCACTTGAAGTGAACTCTAAGTCAAGAAAAAAATCACTGCATGCCCTTGGGAGCGTTCTTCATCCAAACCTGCTCCTTTTGGCTGCCGCCCTTGGTGTTCTGGGCCATGACTCCCACCAGCTTGTGGGGTACATAGAGTTCTTCCAGATAGGCTATATCTTCTTCTGACAACTCGAATTCCGCTGCCTTTACGGCACCGTCAATGTGATGAAGCTTGGTAGCTCCGGCCACGGGAGCCGTCACTTTGGTCAGCAGCCAGGCCAGGGAAATCTCCGTCATGGTCACGCCGTACCGGTCTGCCAGTTCCGCCACCCGCAGGATAATTTTCTCGTCACTTTCCGCCGTGCCGTCATATTTCAATTTGGCATAGCTGTCCTCCTGCAACCGCTTGGAAGTCTCCCCCGGCCTTCTGGAGAGCCGGCCGCTGGCCAGGGCGCTGTAAGGAGTCATGGCGATATTGTCCTCAGCGCAGAGCTTTGCCATCTCCCTTTCTTCCTCCCGGAACAGCAGGTTGTAATGGTTCTGCACCGATACAAATTTAGCAAAGCCTTCTTTTTCCGCCATAGCATTAGCCTTGGCAAGTTGATAGGCATAGCAATTGGCAATGCCTATGTAGCGCACCTTGCCCTCCTTCACCATCTGATTCATGCCGTCCAGGACATCATAGAGGGGCGTATTGTAGTCCCACATGTGGTAAATGTAGAGATCAACATAGTCCATGCCCAGATGCTGCAGGCTCAGCTCCAGCTGCCGCCTGATATGCTCCTGCCCGCTTATTCCTGCCTCTCTTTCCTGTTGACTGCGTGGCAGGAACTTGGTGGCCACCACCACCTCGTCTCTTTTGGCATAGTCCTTTAGCGCCCTGCCCAGGAACTCCTCGCTGGTGCCGTTCTGGTAGGCAATGGCAGTGTCAAAGAAATTCACCCCCAGTTCCAGGGCGTGCTTCACAATCTCACGGGTAGCCCCCTCAGCCACTGTCCAGCTATGCTGCCCCGTGGCTGCATTGCCAAAGCCCATGCAGCCCAGGCAGATGCGGGAAACATTCAGGTCGGAGTTGCCTAATTTCGCATATTTCATGATTTTGCTCCTATCACTTGCCCACAAATTCAGCAAAGTTCTCTGCTATTTTCCCTGCAGTAAAGGAACGCACCTCATAGTCAGCAAAGCCATCTGCATAGTACACATCTTCCTGCAGGATCTTCTCCACTGCCTCTTTTGACTCGGCTGGGGATATCATGATGCCTGCCATCTTCTGGTCAGTATAGGGCCCGACCAAAATGAAATTCCCTGCCTCAAAGTGCCTGGTGAACCATTCCACATGCTTTTTGAACAGTTCGTCCCCCTGTCCTGCAGGAATCTTTTCTGCCTTGAGTGTCTGATTGATGATAAACATAGCCTTCTCCTACCTTATATAAAATGACACCATGTAACTTTTATTGCTGCATGTAGTATAAATCTAAAATGACACGATGTCAATATATCTTTATAAAAAAATTCACCCTGCCAACCTGAAGGCAGGGTGCTTATTTTCTTAGGGCAGGATATCGCAGCCTCATTCACTCTGCCATAAGTGTGACCGATACTTCATCATGGCTTAATAAAGCTGTTATTTCCTGTTGAGACAGTTCAATATGCCCCAGCCGCGTATAGGACCAGGAATTGGAACCATAAAAAATGACCAGCTTGTTCCCCGCATAAAGGACAATATCACCGTAGTGAGTGGTCATCTGCTCATCTGCGCTGCCAATACTTTGGCCGATAGAACCAACCTGCTCAAAGCCTCCATAGGGCGACAACTTTATGGTCAAAGGCAGGAGTTTATGTAACGCCGCAGTGGAGGAATTATGTTCCCAGGTGACGGGAACGACGGTATTATCAATTGTCAGTTTCATCGCTTGCTCCTTCCCGGAGGCTGACGAGGGGGCATTTTCCTGTTGGGCAGTGACCTGTGCCTTGCTGCCTGTATCTGCAACAGCATCCTGTACGCCTGTGCAGCCTGACAGCAATAACAGCACCGACAGGATAACCCAGCCCATTATCTTCCTTTTTGGCATACACCGTCACTTCCTTCTAAAAATACAGATGCAGGACAATATTTTACAGGCTTCAGATATTCTTGCCAGCCTGCCGGGCTTTTTCCAGGGCAGCATTTCCGGCAATATCGCCAATATTTGTCACGCCGCCACAGAAAATCGTCTCTTTGAGTTCGGCCTTATCAAAGCAATCCACCCAGCCCTGCACACCGACACGGGTTCCTGCCACCGTACTTTCCTCATCCTCTGCCGCCACAGCCAGCAGATAAACCTCGCGGAAGCGGTAGTCCGAAGGGAACAGCGGATTTGCCCTGTCCAACAGTGTCTTTAACTGGCCACACATACCATAGTAATAGACTGGCGTGGCCAAAGCCACCACATCTGCCTGTCCGATTTTGGCCGTTATTTCGTTGGCATCGTCCTTGATCACACACTGCATGGTCTTCTGGCAGGCAAGGCATCCTTTGCAGAAGTTTATGGTCTTATCCCGCAGGGAAATCTGCTCCACCTCATGGCCTGCTTCTCTGGCACCTTCGGCAAAGGCTGTGGCCAATGCCTCGGAATTGCTGTTCTTTCTTAAGCTCGTAGATATGATGATTACTTTCTTGCTCATGTTCTCTCCTCCATACACATTATCCTGCTTTACTCTATCACTTGGAGTATACTCAAAGTCAAGCCATATAATACAAATGCCGCCCAGCAAATTCTTGCACGATTTCGCAGGGCGGCATTTCTTGCTTTTTACTTCAGGTTCTTATCAAAGAAGGCAAACAGCTTGTCAAAGGGAATCTTGTCCATCTGGTCATAAAGGTCTACATGGGTAGCACCAGGAACGACAATCTCCTCTTTTTCCCCTTTGATGGCGGCATAAACATTATCGGAGAAATACTTGGAATGCGCCTTGTCCCCGGTAATCAGCATGACCGGCGTCTTGCCCAACTCATCAATATTGCTCATAAGCTTGAAGTCAAAGAAGCCATACGGGGTTACCGAATCCCAGGCCAGCTTATTGGAGTTGATGGCGCGCGGATGGAAGGCGCGGCCTACATAGTAGCCGAAGAAATCCTTGATGACAGGACTGGCATCCGCAGGCAGTTTATCCGGGAACATAGTATCGAAGGTCTCCACATTACCATTAGCATCCACCCCCAGCTCATGGGCTCCGCGGATGGCTTTGCCGGTCTTGGCTTCTTCATCACGCATCTTGGCCAGATGCTGTTTCACGAGTTCCCGCTGCTCCGGCGTGTAATAAGCACCATTATAATGGTCGCTGATGCTTTCACTCATATCATACATTGCCGAAGTTGCCACCGCCTTGATGCGGCTGTCACTGCCAGCGGCAGTGATGGCCATGCCAGACAAACCGCAGATGCCCATGGCCCCCACCTGATCCGGGTTCACGAATTTCAAGTTGGAAACGAAATCCACGGCGGCATGATAGTCTTCCGTGAAGATTTCCGGGGAGCCCATATTGCGGCGGCTGCCACTGCTCTCACCGGTGGTGGAGGGATCAAAGGCTACGGCCACATAACCATGCTTGGCAAATTCCTGTGCATAAAGACCGGAGGACTGTTCCTTTACTGCGCCGAAGGGTCCCGTAATTACAACTGCTTTATACTTCTTGTTGGCATCAAAATCCCTGGGCAGATACATGTGACCGGCAACTTCGAAGCCAAAGCGGTTTTCAAATTTAACATTCTTGGCTTCAATGGACTTGTCAATCTCGAATACACGGGTATCATTGTCCAGTTCGCTGATGGATGAGCGCTGCATCTGGGAAGCTGCCGCCAGAGCTTTAGCCGGAGTTGCCGCCATCGTCACATTGCTGCCCATGATGCCAAAAGACATTACGCCTGCCATCAGGGCTGCCAAAACCATCTTTTTGTTCTTGCCAATTTTCTTCATCATTTTCATTCTCCTTACTTTGTACACAATTTATATCTTAAAATCAAACCGGCTCGTTTGCAGGGATCAGCGCCGGATTCATGCTGCCCTTATGGCACTGACTCCAGAATATAATCCCGGCGGCAACAATGAATACCAATCCGCCACAGACAACATACTCTGTTCCCCAGGCTTCAATGAACATGCCGCTTATCGCTGTTCCCGCCATACAGCCCAGATTAGCCGCCGTGAGAAAGAGGCCATTGGCAAAATCCGGTGCCTCCGGTGCGGCATGGGATAGCCAATATTGGTTTATATTGGCATTGATGCCTGCCAGCAGTCCCCAGAAAACTGTAAGGACCGCCACCAGGGGGAAGGCATTTCCTCCCAAGAGAAACAGCAGATACACAGCCCCAAGGAAAAAGGGGAAGATTTTCACTGTGCCTATGGGGCGGCTAGAGAGAAGATTTCCTGCGATCATACTGCCAAAGATGTTGCAAAGGCCGTAAACAAAGAGCAGCAAACTTACCAAGGTTGGAGACAGACCCGAAACGCTGGCCAGATACTCCGCCAGGTAGTTGAACACACCGAAGACTGAGCCATTGAGGAAGATGACGGCGAAAATAGAGGCCCAAACCATGGGCTTTTTCAGCACCGCCAGCTGCTCTCCATAAGTAAGCCGCCCCTCTGCCGGCATGGAAGGAACTAGGAACGCCGTTGCCAGCATAACGAGGAATGTCGTTATGGCAAAGAAGGACATTGAGGCCGTCAGCGAAATATTTTCCGCCAGGAAGTTGCTGATAGGGACCCCCACCACCATCCCTGCCGATACGCCAATGTTGATCTTTGCCACTGCCTTGGGCGCATCTTTTGCTCCCGCCAGAGCCGCTGCTACTGTAAAAGCCATGGAGCAGTAAACTGGATGTAAAAATGCCGGCAGCACCCGCACTACCAGAAGAAGGTTAAAATCTTCGGCAAAAACGGAAATCGTATTGCACACCGTGAAGACTCCCAACACCAGCAACATGATATATTTGCGGTTGAAGCGGGAAAATACCAGCGGCATGGTCGGCCCGGCAACTGCTACCCCTAAGGCAAACAAACTGATAAGCAGCCCCGCATGGACTATGGTCACGTCATAGCGCTCGGCGATGTAGGGCAAGATTCCGATAAAGCCCATCTCTGTATTAAGGATGCCGAAGACCCCTGTGGCCAAGATAAAAATCAGGAGATTTTTGTTATTCAACATGACTTCTTTCCTGCCTTTCCTGTTGATGGTTTAATGATAACATGGTAGTATATTGATTACAAATACCTATAACAAATACATACTTATGCTTAAAAGTAATTCATTTAACCAGCAGCCAACACAGACCAAAGGAGTTGTTTTGCCATGGAACTGCGCGTGCTCAGATACTTCCTTACCGTGGCTCAGGAAGAAAGCTTTTCCCGGGCAGCGGAAAAACTGCATCTTTCCCAGCCAACTTTGTCCCGTCAGCTAAAGGAACTGGAAGATGAATTCGGCAAGCAGCTGCTTATCCGTGAACCCCGGCGCATCCTGCTCACCGATGACGGCCAGCTCTTGCGGCGCAGGGCAGAGGAAATCCTGTCCCTGGTAAAAAAGACCACCGGGGAACTTCTGCACAGTGAGGAAATCAGCGGCGATATACGCATCGGCGCCGGTGAATCCATCCACTTCGCCCTGCTCATGAAAACTGCCCAGAAGCTGCGGCAGCAACATCCCGGCCTGCGCTTTCACATCATCAGCGGTGACGGCGCTGCCACCATGACCCGCCTGGACCGGGGGCTGATTGATTTCGCCTTTGTCTACGGCAGGCTGGACCCGGCCAAATACCATGAGATGCCCCTGCCTGTCCGCGACCGCTGGGTGCTGCTCCTGCGCCGTGACGATGAACTTGCCCAAAGGGAAGTCATCCGGTCCGAAGATCTCTGGCAGAAGCCCCTGCTCTTTTCCCGCCAGTCCCTCTCCACCGGCACCCATGGCGACGAGCTGCAAAGCTGGCTGCAGAAGCCTTTGGCAGAGCTGGCAGTAGCTGGTTCTTATACGCTGGCCTACAACGCTTCCCTGATGGTAAAGGAAGGACTGGGCTATGCCATCACCCTTGATGAACTGATAAACACCCAGGGCAGCAGCCTCTGCACCCGTCCCCTTGATCCTCCCATTTTCGCCGTGCCAACCATAGCCTGGAAAAGAAACCAGATTTTTTCCAAGGCCTCCCAGGCATTCCTGCAGGCCCTGCAGGAAAAATTCAGCCCTGCATAAAAGTACCGCCCTGCACAGCTTTGGCAGGGCGGTTTTTGGTATTCCACAGGGGATTGGGGATTATTTCAAGTTGGCCTTGAAGAAGTCTGCCAGCTTGGCAAAGGGGATTGCATCTTTGTTGTCATAGAGGTCGATATGGCTGGCGCCCGGCACGATTACCAGTTCCTTGTTTTCGCCTTTCAGCTTCTTGAAAGCATCTTCACCGAAGTAACGGGAATGGGCTTTCTCGCCATGAAGCACCAGCACGGCACCCTGAAGGTGAAGCCTCTGCGGCTGTGCACATACAATACCCTGCAGTTCAAGGATTACTCCAGGTATGAAGCCGACATGTTCTCCGAAGAAGATAAGCGGGCCTACCGCGAAGCCAATTTGGACGGCCTTTGCGATAGGGCAAAACAAATTGGACGCAAGCTTATAGAGAATAACCTTATGTAAAAGGAAAGAATTGATGCCTTATGTCAGCGAAGATTTAGGAGATGTAGACTGTCTTCCTATAATCAAACGTCCACTTGGGGAACAAAAGAAGATATCATCATTTCTTAGTGAGAAATTAATTAATATCGACGGATTGATTTCTGAAAAGCAATCACTTATCTACGAAGTAGTTACCGGCAAGCGCAAGGTTGTGGCGTAATGGGCATAGCTAAATTCAGTTTGTGCAAAATTTGCACAAACTGCCGATGATGACAAGCACTATGTCAACGACTTTGACAGGTTGATACAGGAAGCTGGGGAGAAATAAATTGATTTCCTCCAATAAGTATTATATAATGATACTTATTGGAGGAAATACTATGATAAGGACAACACAAGACCTGCTTCTGGAATTGTCAGACTATGGGACACCGCAAACCAGAATTCAACGCATGGTGAAAAATGGTTCTTTGATAAAAATACGCAGGGGATTATACGAGACTGACCCCAATGTACCTGCATATCTTTTAGCGGGGGTTATCTACGGCCCGTCCTACATCTCCTTTTCCTATGCCCTTTCCCGCTATGGCCTTATCCCGGAGCGGGTAGAGACATGCACCTCTGCCACCTTTTGCAAAAATAGAAGCAAGCTGTTTCAAACGTCCCTGGGCAATTTCTCATACCGGGACGTTCCAAAAGAGGCATACCCTCACAAGGTGCACTGGAAGCAAGAAGGTGCATATAGCTATCTTATAGCCTCCCCTGAAAAGGCTCTTTGCGATATGCTTTACATAAAGCCTCCTGCCAGAAGCCTTGGGGCACTAAAAGAAATGTTGTTTGCGGATTTACGCCTTGATGAGGAGACATTTGCCAGCTTGCAGCAAGAGAAACTGCTGAGCCTGACGAAGCTATATCATTCGCAAAATGTAAAGCTGCTGGCCCGACTGGTGGAGAAGGGAGTGGCCATAAGATGACCATTATTCAGGATATGCTGGAGAAGTACGATTGCCGGAATGCCACGGATTACCGCAATGCACTGAAAGAAATCATACAAGAAGTGGCTCTGTGCGGCATGAGCCATAGCGGTTTTTTCAAATCGGTGCTTTCTATGGAGGTACGGCACTGCGTATTTTCCATGGCTTGCAACGTTTTTCGGAGGATATGGACTTTTCCCTATTGTCGCCCAACCCGGAATTTGATTTGGAAAATTACCTTTCCGGCATGAGGCAGGAATTGGCCTCTGTGGGGTTACAAATGACAGTGGAACGCAAGCCAAAAACAAAGATCAGCCCCATTCAGTCAGCCTTCATCAAAGGGGGCACCTGCATACAAATCATTAAGATTACCGGCAATGCAGCCGATACCAAGGGCCTGCCCAAGGATGAAGTTTTGAAAATCAAGGTGGAGGTAGATACTGAGCCGCCAGCAGGGGCTGTTTACGAAACGAAATATGCCCTGCACCCCGTTCCCTTTGTCGTCCGTCTTTACGACAAGCCGTCCTTGTTCGCAGGCAAAACTCATGCGGTATAGTAAACAATTATAATCAAACTATTCAAAAATATTAAAAACAATGCTATAATAGATGTGACGAACCTACGAGGACTGAACTTTAGAAAGGTTGAGCCGAGAAAAGAGCCTCGTTCTCTAGCGGAATGACGGAGACATCATCTTTCGGCTCGTAAAAATGTCCAAAGTTGGCGCAGGGTATCTCGTCCAGCGGCAGAGCCGCCTATTTGAAATAAGCTAACGACCTCAAAAAGTATTCCCAAATAGCGAATAGCCTATGGGATAGAGGGCGTAGTGCTACGTCCATCTGTAGTAGCTATTGTGATGACCGCTTGCTTGGTTAGGGCTTGCCCTTACTCGGCTTGTTGAGAACAATCAGTGAGCAGTAAAGTTTATTAAAAATTTTAACATTATTTGTTAGGTTTGGTTATAAACATAGCATAGCCCAAAGCATGGGACTGGGAACCCTTTGGTGCGACATTGCCCTCTATGTTGCCACCGTTGCGATTTCCTGGAATCTTTTTTTGAATGCCAAGCGGCTGCTCTGGACAAATATCAAAAAACTTGTAAGCTGCTTTGTAATACTTTCTCCACCGGTGCGTATGTATAGACAGAAAACAACAAACAAAGTCAACCACCGAAGGGAGTAGATGAAAATGAAGAACGCAATGAACAACAAGAAGCTGAATGATTTTGAACTGGACTTTGTATCCGGTGGGACTCTTACCGAAGTCAATCAGCTGGCAGATGCTTTCGCCAAGAAGGGCGGCATCTTCGGAGAAGTCGTAGCCGAGATCCACAGCGCTTTGAGCGACAAGAGCGGCGTGGCCGGACCGGTCAACATCCTGCTGCGGGAAGCTGTAGGCAAAGGCTTGAGCCAGCTTGGCATCTCCCATGACCTGAGCGTCGGCGTACTTGGAACCGGCTTCATGTCTAAGGACAACAAGTATTCTTACAATGGCAAGAGCATCTCACATGCAGATGTCCTCAAGATGATTGACGCTGCAAAAGTTGCCTAAGAAGAAGGCTACAAGGTAAACTCCCAGCGCGCTATCCGCAAAAGACTTTCACACACCAAAAAGCGGCCGCATGAGCAGTACGGCCGCTTTTTGGCTGTGTATTGTATTTAGGAGAGCTTAACGAAAGCCTGTACATAATATAGCACAGATGATAATTATTTTCAATACATAAATGAAAAATATTTTCAATTACAGCAAGACCCCCCAAGGCCAATACACCTAGCCCTGGGGGTTCCTTCACGTATCTAACGCTCTCCTGCGATTATTCTACCACGTCCAAGCGTATTTGTCCAAATATTTCTCCGAATGCGTCCACCCAGAAAAGATTCTCTTAGGCTACAAATCACTCTGCCTTGACCCAGTAATTCACCCGGACCGTATCCCCGGCCTGCACATCTCTGTCCATCAGCCATTCATTGAGCTGGACGATGCCGGACTTGAACTCCCTGAATTCCCTGGGGCCGTAGGTGTTCCTGGCCATATATTCAACAGCGATAGAATCCAGGCTGTCCCCCTCCCGGACACTATATTCAGCCTCCACCAGCTTGTAAGAAGACGCCATGCAGGTGGAAGAAATCATGATCATCATCGCAGTCAGCAGTAAAAATACCCTTTTCATCGTCATCAGCCCTCCGTTCTCTCTATGCCTATATATACGTTTGAGGACTGGATCTATTACGACTATCACCCAAAATTATTCTTACGTGCAACAGCCCCATTTTAATCTTGCAAAATTCATTAGAGAATTATCCCACAGCAACGCCCCCTGCCGTTTTCATATTGAGTCCCAGCCGCTGCCACACCGGCCATTTTCACGAACTTGCGTCTGGTGATCTTTTCCATGACAGGCTCCTTTCCTATGCTGGATATCGCATACTCTGCTTTAACTCTATCACTTTGAGTCGGCTCCAAGTCAAGCTTTTTGCCGAAATTTTATATTGCTATTATTGCCCAAAACATTTGCTTGACAGTACAAGGGCTAATCGTATATCCTTAAAGCAAGAGAATATATGGCTGTTACGAGTGGCTGCAGCCATCCCTTCCGTTTGGGGACAATAAAGATACAGCGGAGTTGACCGTCGGCGAGGGTAGGGAAACTCGCCGCTGCTCGCAAGCAGGGAAGAATTGTCCTGTGCCCGCAAGGTGCTCGGCATTCCTCCCTGCTTTTATTTAGGGGACAACTTGCATGACAGATTTACAAGATTTACAGCAATATTACGAAAAGACCTTGTGTGACAGGGTATTTCGGTATAGCCTGACCAATGGCACAGTACTAGATGTCATCTTCTACCGTGAAGCCTTTTGCCACCTGCTCGGCATACAACACATAACTAAGAACCGCCGATTCATTGGCAAAAGCGGCTATGACCGCATCCAGTCCGGCAAAATGACTGTGAGCACGTTAAAAAGCATAAACCGTGCTGGTTTTGGCAAAGTCAAGCATCGCATGGAGTATTTCTCACTGATAGGACATCTGATGGAGCATGGCGATTTGTTCCGCTTCTACCCTGAAAGGACTGGAAGGACACGCATTCAGGCCACCTTCCTTATCCATCATGAACAACAAAAGCTATACCTGCACCTGTTCCTGGAATGTCGCTGTGATAGAAAACGGAGTCTGCCATAATTTAAGAGGACTGTTGCTAACCACCGCAACAATCCTTTTAATTATATTCCGTCATTAATTATAGTCAGTGGCGGCTCTTTTTATTCTTCATCCAACAAATGAATTTCTCTATCGATAAGCTCTTTTAATTTCCTTAATTCTTCTTCTGATAAAGTTATCCCCTTGCCCATTTTCTCATGATTAGGCCCCCAAGTACGAATATCGTACTTAGGATCTCTTCCATTCCATATCACTCGATTAAATTCAAAGCGCCAACCTTTTGTTCCTTCCGAAATGATCCCTAATTCATTTGCTATTTCAAATTTCAATTCACTTTTCTCTTTTGGCATAATTATTTGCTCCTTATACTAAAAAATGATTTATTATCCGTCTGTATCATGCCACGTTTGTTCCATGTCATAGTGTAATTTTCGCCTAAAATATTTGCTAAATCAGTAGCAGCATCTTTTGTTGCTATGACCCACAGCACATTCATATCTTGGCTCTTATCAATTACTTGATACTGGTACTTTATCAGTAACTCAACTGCTTCTTGCAAGCATACAGGATACTGTTCCATTACATCTGAAAACAAACTGGTCTGCACAGATAATTCACTATTTTTTTCTGCAACACTTCTGACAGGAACCATACTTTGATTATCATAGGTTATTTGGGGCGTTGATTCATCAAATTTATCTATTGATACATCATTTAGACCAACCTCCTCTACAATCGATTTATCTTCTTTACATACAGCATCATCTTCTACAGTAGAGGATTCTTTATCCATACTAGTAGCAATATTATCTTCTTCCTCTTCTAATTCCAGATGTAAGAAAAGCTCAGCTCTATGCTTTACACGTTCAAGTAGCTCTGCCCCATTTTCCGTATAAGCGGATAATTCTTCAGTTGATTCAGGCTGTATGCCTAAAGAATCCAGTTCTCCCACAACACGTTCTATCGTCTTATCCGGCTGTCTGAAGTATTCACTTCCACGGATGCGGATAAATGTCCAGCCAATACGTTCCAAGATAGTCTGACGTTCCATATCATTGCGAACTTGAGCCGGAGAGCTATGATATCTGTCTCCATCACATTCAATGGCAACCTTTTTATCTCCATAGACAGCAACCATATCGATCCGATAGGCACCGACTTCCCATTGCTGTACAATATGATATCCGCGAGTCTTCAAAGCCATTACAACCTGGATTTCAAACTCAGAATCCGCTAGCGAAGTTACGGTGTCCTTCCGAACCACAAAATTATGGGGATCCAGTGCGTACTCAATCAACCCCTTACGAATATCTCCAGCTTGAAGATCCACATTATGGTCTAGCGAATTGATCACCCAAAGCTGATCTCTGGCACGACTTGCAGCTACATTATAGCGTTTACGGATGGAATCTTGAACGCCAAAATTCCGGAGAGATAATGGTTCCGCAGGAACCTCCGGACTATCTACCATGCTTAAGAAGATAACATCGCGTTCATCGCCCTGGAAATTAGAAGAGTCCCCACATAGAATACGTCTTTCTTCTCTTTTCCTGGCATCAATATCTTCATCCTGATTGATGAGTTTTTCGATTAACCTAGCTTGATCTGTACCTAAAAGGGAAATGACACCAAAGCTCTTTCCCTCATACTCCGGCTGCTCCATACAAGCCTTCATCAATGCAACGATAGCATTAGCCTCTGCTTCATTGATTTTGCCTTTTCCACTACGCATACCATCTGCCACACGATAGTTCACTACAGCAGGCAATAACTTGCTGCTGCTGGCTGATCTCAATGGTAGTATTTTCCCATTATACGAAAGCCAGTTACTGTAACCAATGATTTCCGGTACACAGCGGAAGTGTTCCTTCAGCATCAGTGGATGATACGTTGTCATGGCAATATCATAAATTGAAGTCTGAGCATCATACATCATAGCGTTTGGAATATCCTGAGAAAGATACATCTGTCGCAGATTTACCATCTTGTCAACATCAATACCTACTGCCATCGGACTAACCTGTTTATCATCGCCAACAATGATAAGTTTCTTGCCCATATAGAGTATTGCCAACGATGAGATATCTGACTGGCTAGCCTCATCTACGATAACGACATCAAAAATATTCTTGGCTGGATTCAGGTTCTCCATAGCCTTGTGGATAGGCATAATCCAAGCAGGAACGGCATTTTGGCATTTACTCATCAACTGCCTTGCCTTAGCTTTCAGTGCAGGAGCTCTTTTACCAGTTCCTTTACCGATTTTCTTAACCAAAACACGCCATCCTTGCAATGCCTGCTTCAAGTCTAAATCCTTTTCTGTCTTCAAAAGCAGTCGATACCATCCAGACTTCTCAGCATATTCGGCTGTAATCTTCCGATAAGCCTTACTCATTCTCCTACTCTCCGCCTGATATTCACTGAGCGGAGTCGAAGTAAGCTCTTCAATGAGCATAGATAACTGACGCCATTTCCAAGCGTCCATGATATCACTACGCACCAAAGATTCACCATGAATACCTTCACGTTTATTGATAGCCTCAGCCCAGTCCGGAGCATAAGGACGCAACCTTTTCAGATAATCGTTGCGTTTAAACAATACATTATACTTATCATAGACTGTAACCAATTGTCCTAAAGAAGATCCGTAGCGTTCAATATCCCTAGTAGTTATGGCATGGTATATATTCTGTAGGATATCGCTATTCACACGGTTTTCCTTCGTCACAATCTGCGACATCTGTTCCAATTTATTTTTATATACCGACAAGGAACAAACATCCATACACACATCACAGCATAATGGAATGGATTCATAGATAGCTGTCAATCGTTTAGTTAATGCAGTCTGTTCTGAATCGAATTCTGAGATTCCGCACACATCATCTTCAGGGAAACCGACTTCTTTCAGTAATTTACTGAAAACAGTATAATCCGTAATAGTCCAATTCAGATATCTTCTGATTAAATTCGTATACTGAATGGCAACTCGTTCCGGCTGTGGCCCCAACATTTGAAACTCCGAAACCCCATACGGTACCAGAAGTTCTTTCCAAAAATTGTTACACGTATTTCGTGCAGCACGAAGTTCGATTGTCAGGATTGCCAGTTCGCAGTCTTCACTAGATGACGGAACCTTACCAGACACTCTTACTGACTTCAATGCCTTATCACAAGTCTTATGAAAAATAGAAAACATAAATGGCAGCTTGCCATTCTCGACAAAAAATCCTTTAGCTTCCTTTAGTGGTTCTAATAAGTCATCTGCAAATATGCCTTCAGCAAAAACAACCTCCTTACCTAAACCTTTACCTGCTAATCTGGCACTTAAGTCATTGGTCACATCAATTTGCTGGATAAGACTTTCCCAACGAGTCTTAAAACCTCCACCTGCTTTGCCATCAACAACGACCGCCTGCTGCCAAGGCATTATTTCTCCATACTGCTTGCAGTAATCTTTCAGTGCCTTAAGAGCGCCCTTAATTGGATAAGCAATAGAAAAGTTCCGGCCAAACATCTGAAACTGAATGTATTGTTGTTCTACTGATGCTTTAGCATACAGCTTTCCACTTTTATTGATAGATTCCAGATGAGCTTCCACACTTGCTAAGTTATGACATAGCTCTTCAAACTCTGTTATCGTCAATAATTCACTCGGCGAAGGCAAATCATAGCTCAACTCTGCAGCATCCGTATCTGTTATAATCTCGTTACTGCGATATAAATCAACCAGCTCATCAAAAGTCAACGGAAGGGCAGAATCTGCCTTAACGACGCCAGGAATATAATCCAGCTTCTCTTGATTCATGGCCACATATTTCGCAGCTTCAGTTGGAGTAAGACTTTCTCCTTGATATGTAATGGCCGCGCATTCTTTTTGAATGCTCATGAAAATGTTTTTTCTGACTTTTGCCAGTCCAGAGATGATACTTTTACGTTCCTCACCAATGGTCTCCATTTCTTTTTTGAGACTGTTTGAGGAATGCTGAGACATGAAGCTTGTAATACCTTCAACAGATGTCTCCATGTCTTTATTTGAATCATCTAGTAAAGAGACACAAAGATTCTGCAGACCTGACGCTATTTTATCTTTAAGCACATCCAGTGCCTTTGTTGTATGGCTGGTAACAAGCACACTCTTCCCCTGAGCTATGAAATGTCCCAGCAGATTGGCGATAGTATGTGTCTTGCCTGTGCCAGGAGGTCCTTGAACTAAGACTGCATTATAGTTCTCTATACGTTGAGCAATTTCCATCTGCTCGCGATTAGCTTCTTTGCTAAGCAGTACATCGACACTTTCGCCTCCTACCATTGCCAGTTGATCTTCGATGGAGTATTCCTTTTCTTCAGAAGGTGCATCCGCCTTGCCACCGCTAACAAGATCAATCAAAGTTTTCGGAATCTCTCCCCCTGATTCAATAGCCTCGATAATTTTCTCAATTGCCCTGACAGTTCCATCCTGCCTTTTTCGGATAATAAAGCAGGGTGCATTGTAGAGGAGAAAACGATTTTGCTGTTTCCAGTTATCCGGAACACCATTATCCGAATAAAGACTGTTCGATGACAGCTGACGAATCAAAACCTTCAAAAATCCTGGCATATCATTACGATCCAATGGATGATAATCATTTTCTGCCAGTGTTTCCTGTAAAGAATTGAGTTCCTGCAGATTTACATCATTCAGTGCCTTCAGCACGTCTGTATAAAGCTCAGGCTCAATATCCGTATCCTTTATAAATACGGTATTACTGTCTGCATCAAAACCGAATTTGACACGACGTGTCAAGATAGGATGACACACAGCTGGATTAAGTGCATCGCAAAAAATGCCATTTGCCAAAATCACTTCCTCAGATTCACCATCACGTTTCAAGGCATAGTATTCGCTATAAATCTTGTCAAAGATAGTACGATTTCCAGCAATACGTTCTTGATCTGCTACCCATGGATTACGAATTCCATCCCATTTTTTAGCATCTTGAGTCCTTTTGAAATCCTCATCAAAGGTAATAGTCTTTTCAATCTCTTCCCCAGTATCAGGATCTATTTCCTTCACAACTTTTTCGTCAAAATATTCTATATTATTACGATAATCCTTCCAGCCATCATTCTTCAACCATTCCGTTAAGCTTTCAGGCGGCATTGGGCAAGATTTAAAATCTTCTTTATGAACTGCAAGCAGTATATTATCCTGCTCATCATCCATAACAACACTTTCTTCATCCATTCGATCTTGATAAATCAGTTTGATATTATCCGGATCATCTGGCAAATCAGAGCACCATAGCTGCCAACGATAATCTTTGACATTCAAAATTGTTTTCTGCTTTAATTTATTCAGTTCTTGGATATATTTGAATAACGATGTCACACGAGCAGAAATTTCCGTTTGTGTTACATCGTTTCTTTTTCCATTTTTACTATTCTGCATATTCCACCATCTCTAAACTCTTATCTCTCGATTTATTCGACACCTAAGGCCTTATACACAGCATCTTCTGCGCTTTGCCAGAAAATAATCTGAAAGTTTCCTAGGTAAAACTAGTAATGTAGACATAGAGCAAAGAATCGACTGCATTCTCCATTGCAGCTAGCTATTCAAATTCATACTTCTTCTACAGCATGATGGTCTCTCCCGTTAATCAATTTATTGCACTTATAGGATTACTATTCGCCCCACATGCTGAATATCCTTCTGTAGATTGTTGTATACTACCTCCGGGCAACAGAAAACATTAGCAATATCAAGTATTATCTTTATCTATTCGTTTGTTTTATGCTTTTTAGCTCATATATAATTTGCCAACTCAGTCGATAATGTCGGTCTACGGATACGGTGACCGATTTCCTTTTCGTAATCCCCCAGAATGATGCCCTGCTCTGTACCCATTCGCAGGGGACTTTGCTGATTCATTTTACTTATGGCAGGTCCATGTATTCCTTCTCATCCACCGGCTCGCACCATTCGTTCCTGGTATTCTCCCCCGGCACTTCGATGGCGATGTGCTGGAAGGCGGAATCCTTGGCGGCTCCATGCCAGTGCCTGATGCCTGCAGGGATATGCACCACATCGCCGGGCATCAGTTCCCGCGTGGGCTGGCCCCATTCCTGATACCAGCCCCGGCCTGCGGTGACAAGGAGCATCTGTCCGCCGCCCTTGTCGGCGTGATGGATATGCCAGTGAGTGCGGCAGCCAGGCTCGAAAGTCACATTGCCTATGATGACCTGGTCAAGGGAAAGCATATTCAGATAGCTCTTGCCGTCAAAATACTGGGCATAGTTGACATTTTCGCCTCCCACGGGGAATAGGCTGGTCTGCCTGATAGTTTCCAAATCAAATTTATCGCCTGCAAGCGTGTCCTTCACTGACTCGTTATACACTTCCTTGGCCAGATTGAAGGCCACCCAGGCCTTGGGCCAGCCAGCGTAGAAACCAAGCTGGGTGATGACCTCGGCCATTTCCTCACGGGTGACACCGTTCTTCTTGGCCGACTGCAAGTGATGTTTGATTGAGGTCCAATTATTCTCTATGTTCCATGATCCACTTATCCAGAAAGGCCATCTGCTCCTCCGTGTGGAACCAATGCTCGCCGCCTTCCATCACGGTAAGCGTACCGCCAATCTTCTCCACGAAACCGGCGATGACTTCCCTTGGCATCAGATGGTCGTTCGCGCCGTACAGCACATGGGTGGGCACAGTCCACTTGATTGGATTCTGGCGCACATAATTTAGGTACTCCCAGGACAGTTTTTCGCCAAAATCTGTCGCAATCTCCTTCTTCTCCCGCAGCTCTGCCTCTGTCACCTTCGCCCAGGACATCATATTCAAAATGAGTTTTTCCATATCTGCTATGGGAGATATGAAGAACGCCTGGTGGATTTTCTTCCCGCTCAGAGCGCACATGGCAAAGAAAGCCCCTATGCTGTTGGCGATAACATGAACAGGCCCATGGCCTGCCGCCACTTTATCATAATAGGCCTGAAATTCCGCCTCTGCCTCCCATGGTGTCCGGGACTGATAATCAAAGCCCAGCACCTCCGCCTCAGGAAACAGTGCCCTGTAATGCTCCGCTTCCTCAGCAGTTCCACCCTTGCCATGAATGTATATGACCAACTCCGTCAGCATACTCCACCCTCCAAGGGTTTATACGCCTGCAAAGCTGCTTCAACCAGCCTGTTCAGGCTTATGCCCTGATCCTGTGCATAAATTGCCAGCTTCTCATGGAGCTGAGGCGTTATGCGCACATTGAAGCTGCCCTTGTAGGCTGTTTCCGGGGCCACGCCATCCTCCTGGCACATAGCCAGGTATTCGTCCACAGCTCCATGAAAATCAGCCACCAAGTCTGCCGCATTTTCCCCCTCATAGGATATAAGGGAATGTATGCCCAGCACTTTGCCATAGAATACGCCGTCACTTTCCGAAAACTCCACTGAGCCAATATAGCCCTTATAGCGCATAGTACTACTCATAGCAGCCCCTCCTCGTCTAATGTCCTAATGAGTTCCTTGACCTGATATTCCAGCAATTCCTTGCGTGGATGCGGCTTGTGCAGCATGATTGTCTTATGCTGCGGATTCTTGAAAGCTATTCTGGAGCCGCTCGTCCTCCCCTTGTCATTTCGCACATAACCAAGGCATTCAAGCAATGACTCTGTTTCCGCAAAGGTAAAATCCTTCGGCTTTGATTTAAGCCGCTCAATCAGCTTATCTTTCTTGCCCATAGTATCCCTTCTTTGCGAAGATTATAACATTTTTTTCGTCCATCAGCAACTAAATATAGTTACTAATGGACGCAATTACTCTTAATACTCTTTTCGTGCCAATCCTCCTACAAAGGCACTCATAGCAGCACGTTGCAAAGCCAACTGCAAAAGCCCATGAACTGCAATTTCCTGCCTGACTTAGAAAATCACCCCAGAACCTTCATAACATCCTCCGCCACCTGCTCTGCCGTGAGGTGGTGTTCCCTGGCCAGCGCCTCATAGTCATAGCGGTCGTAGAATTTCTTGGGCAGGCCGAAATTCAGCACCTTCATCTCCCGCAGTTCACGGAAGCCTTTATACATGCCGCCGTGGACCTCAGCAATACTCATGTCATTGTCATTGAAGATGATGATGAGAAAACACACTGTCATTTGGCTGATATCGTGTAGTCTACGCCTTGGAGTGAACTTCAAGTCAAGGCCCTATCACCAATTTATTTTCTAAAGGTTTTACAAAGCTAAGCTGCCTCCCCTATGCCAGCCACACATATACAAGAAAAGCCCCGGTCTCCCGGAGCTTTACATCTTTTACCAGTTGGCTTCTACATACCCTTGGGCCACCTTGGGCTGGAGGCCGAAGCGGGCCATAAGTTTGTCTGCGGTTGTGGCCTTGTCCACATTGAGTTCCTTCAAGGTAATTATCATGGCCTTTATGCCTTTTTCCTCGCCCTTCTTTTCAGCATATTCCAGCTGTGCCGCCTGATCGCGGCGGAATTTCTCGGCCTTCTCATAAGACCTCTTTGCCACTTCGTCTATGGTGAACACGTCTTCCACCTCCATCGCTTCCCGTATTGCTTCTTCGCTTGCGGCAATCTCCGCCAGTTCTTCATCGGTGGTGGCAGGAGAGAAGTAGGCCGCCCATTTTTCCATGCGAGTCATGTCTTTCACGCTTTTGCTCTTGAATTTCAAAAGCTCAAGGAAATGTATTTCCAGCTTGTCCGTCAGCTGGCACTTGGTCTTGATGTCATAGATGCCAAAGCAGCTGTGCATATCCGGGTACTTTGCTTCATCGAAAAGGTTGAAGCCCAGGATATTGATGGCTATGGTGCGGTTTAGCTGATCATATTTCTCCCCACGCTTGAGGTCAGCGTAATTCCGCGCCCAGTAGAACAGGGAACGCTCCCCCATGGCCAGGACAGCGTTGACCTGCATTTCGATATTGACTTTCGTGCCGGAGGCGGTGCGCCCCAATATGTCAAGGCGGGATTCCTTGCCCTCGTACTCGTCAGGATCAAGTTCCCGGTCAATGAACTCAATGTCCGTCAATTGTTCCGTACCCTGAAACTCAAGGAAAGCATTGATAAGGGCCAGGGTTATCTTGGGGTATTTTGCAAAGATTGCTTTGAATACTGCATCATTGGTGCGGTTGATGCGAAAATCTGCCATGGTCAGTCCTCCTGTTTCATTATCTTTATTTTATGACTTCGGCACCTAAAAGGCAAGATTTCCCTATGAAAAAAGGCCGGTCGGCAGGCCGGGAGCCACCCCAAAAAGCACCCCTACATAGCTCCCAGCCAGGAAAACTGGCAGAAACTCTTGGGAGCCAGGGCCAGCTACTCCTGCTGGAAGAAGAACCTGCCCCCGCAAACGAAAAACGCTCCGTGACCGACCACTGACCGACTGCCCCCAAAAAATCCCATAGCCCCTACACAGAAAAAGTCCCACAACCCAAGCAATGCCAAGGGCAGAAAGGATACGTCCTGCGGTAAGATGAAAAGTAGTGTGCTTGACTTCAAGTCAAGGGATTTTGGTAGGAAATTTTTTCAAAAATTTTTTCAGCAAACTATTGACCTGGAGCGTACTCCAAGTGCTAAACTTATGCCATCAGCAAGAATTTACGGTTAGCGAGGTGCTTTTCATGACCATCAAGGAAGTCAGCGAGAAATACGACGTCTCCCCCGATACCATCCGCTATTATGAGCGCATCGGCCTTATCCCCCATGTGCCCCGCAAGGAGAACGGCATCCGGGATTTTGATGAGCAGGCCTGCGGCTGGGTGGAGTTTTCCAAATGCATGCGCAGCGCCGGCGTGCAGGTGGAAGCCCTCATCGAATATGTGGAGCTGTTCTTCCAGGAAGGCACGGAAGCAGCCCGCAAGGAAATCCTGGTGGAGCAGCGCGCCCGCCTGCAGGAGCAGTACGACCAGCTCAAAGCCACCATGGAAAGGCTGGACTACAAGATTGCCCACTATGAGGAACTCCTGGCCAAGAATTGCCCCTCTCTCAAATGAATTCCCCATATCCCCATAATCCAAAGCCCCCTGCCATTTATCCGGCAGGGGGCTTTGGATATAGTTCACCTTGGACAGCCTGTCGCGCAGCGCCTTGTCAGTCACCGCAATGACAATGGGCTTCTGCTGCCCCCTGCCACTGGCGGCATAGAGGCCTGTTTCCATGATGGCTTCAATCTTTTCCCTTGGTACCATGTCCGGCTTGAACTTGCGAATGCTCCGGCGTTCTCTCAATGACCTTATGACTTCGTTCATGTGACACCTCTCCGTTTCTGTCAACTATTTTGATGATTTCACACCCAGATATCAATTTCCCAAACTCCTATAGCACGAATAAAATGCTTTCTCCTCCCCTCATAAAAGCGCCCCTGCCAGTTGAATCCGACAGGGGCGCAGGTATCTGTCAAACCTTAGCAAAAGAACTGATGGTAAGCTGCGTGCAGGTGAGCCGCCTATCCTCAGAAGCTGGGCAGCCGCTTCAGCACGTATTTCCCCAGCAGGAAGCACAGCCCCAGCGTCAGCACGCAGACGCTTAGATACTTCATGCCCACTCCCATGCCTATCCCCACAAAAGCCCAGGCTACGGGGAAAAGCACGGGCATGTGCAGGTAGTAGACGGCGTAGGAGGTGGAGGAGAGCTCTGACAGTATCCCATTGGTGCTGTCAAAGCACTGCCTGAACAGCCCCAGCAGGAAGAACAGGGCCGTGCAGGTAAAGGCAGCCTGCATGACTGCTCCCACCCAGACCAATTGCCAGGCTTCCAGTCCATAGGCTGCCAGGAAAAGCTTCTGCCACAGGTAGATGCCTCCTGTCAGCAGGAAGGGGAGACCCCACCGCCCTGCAGACGGGCAGTACCCGCCTGCTTCAAACCAGCGCTTCTTCCAGGCCCAGGCCCCGGCAAAGAACACGGCAATGTAGCTCACGATGCGCACGGGCTGCAGTACCAAGATATAGGCGAAATACTTCCAGGTATCCGGGTGCATATAGGAGCTGACCAGGCCGATGCTTATGGCACATACAGCAAACAGCCCCAGAAAGAAAGCTATTCCCGGCACGCCGGCTTCCCTGCGCTCTTTCAGGGAAGGCATGGCCTGGCAGGCCGCCATCAGGAGCACATACAAGGCTGTGAGGGCCCCAAGGTACCAATACTGGGCCTGCTGGTAGAACACGCCCCAAAAGAGGGTGGTGTAGAACTCATAGAACCCCATGGGGGAATTGCGGCTGGCCAGAGTGATATAAGTCACCAGGGGCGCTATGCACACAGCCCCGAAAAGCCAGGGCCCGATGATCCGCCTCAGCTTCCCCCGCCAGAAGCTCCCCAGGTCATAGCGGGCCAGTGACCTCAGGCCAAAGTACCCCGACACGAAAAACATGGTGGGCATGATGAAGACATCAGCCCAGCACACAAAGGCCGTCGCCCCGAAGGACGGGTCAGCCTTGTCCACCACATACCACCATTCCGGTGCATAGGCCATGTAGCACATAGCTGCATGGAACACCACCATGAGCCAGATGATGAACCATTTCAGATTATCCAGGAAATATAGTCGTCTGCCCTTATCTGCTTGCAAAATCCTCAATCCCTCTTCGACCATTTATCATTGATGTTTAGAATCTCTTTTTTCAAATCAGTGACCATCTTCTTCATCTCCTGGTACTCCTGGCGCTCATTATTGATGACAAAGGTATGCAGCAGGCAGGTGCCCATCATGTAGGCGCAGGAATAAAGGGGAAGATAAGCGTTCCAGAACTGGATAGTCAGGAACAGCGCCATGATGAAGCCAAAGAGTGCTATGGTCCTGTATCTTGCCTTTTTCTCCTTCGGCTGCCTGCCAATGGCCGAAAAGGCATACAGCGAAATCATGATGAGCAGCATGATCTGCACCACCAGCATGACATCCCGCAGCATCAGGCCCTCATACACGCTGTTCTCATCGATGGTGAAGTAAATGGGCACAAAGATGTTTATGAGATTGGCCAGGAGGATCATTCCTGCCACGGCGCGCCCAAGGAAGACCAGGATCTTTCCGAAAGCTGTCTCGTCATTCAAGTAAGCCACCGTGTATTGGGCCCAAAAATACACCCCTGAGGCCATGGCAAAAAAGTAGAGGATTGTATCCACATACAATAGATCTGCCATTTTCAGATGTTCAAAAAGCCCCCAGGTAATATCTGTCAGATAATAAAACAGCACCGCGAACAGGAAATTCCGGTAAACCTTCCAGGAAGGCATCTGGGTAGTGGAGTCGCTGTTAAACAGTATGTCATGATTCTCAATGAGCAATATCATAGCTGCCAGAATGCCAATGACAGAATAGTACATCCCCTAATCTCTCCCCTCACTTTATCTCCAGCCGGCCTGTATTTCTCAGAAGAAAAATTCAAGGCGGCCCATGAACTGACGGACTTTGTCCTCATCTTTGCCGATCAGCTTGCCATCGCCGTACCTCAGCGTGCCGACCATATTCTTCATCAGAGTGTAATTCACCCCTATATCCCAGCCCTTGGTCCAGTCATATATGACGTCCCAGGTGCCGTAGGGGGTAGCAGTGAGTCCGGCGTGGCGGTATGCCACCCAGGCACCCCAGGTGCCTTTGTTCTCCTGCTGGGCACCCTTGTAGTCAAATTCGATATTGTAAGACCGGGAATTTCCTTCCCAGCCCGCTATATCACGATCGCTCTTGGCATAATAACCCTGCAGCGTGCTGTTTTCGTCAAACTTGTAGCCAGCCATCAGCTGCCAGATATTATTCCTTTTTGCCTCCGCGTCACCATCAATCAGCCTGGTGTCGTTGTTATAGCGAAAATAGCGGGCAGCGCCGAACACGCCCTTATTCTTCGCCTTGTTGTAGTCAACGCCGGCATAGAACACGTCATTGGGCTCATCGCCGTCAAGGAATTCAAAAGCCCAGGCACTGCGGCCGCCGCCGATGACGCCGGAAAGCTTGTCGGCACTGCCTACCGTCACATCAGCGCCGGACATGGTGGTGTCGTTGATGCTGTCATCACCGTACATATTGAACCTGCCAAAGCGAAGGGAGATATGCTTGTAATCACCCTGTGCCCAGGCCCGCCTCAGGCGGAAGTCGTAGCCGTCAATATTCTTATCTTCCGACATATCAAGGTAGGTATCAATACGGCCATGCACCTGCCAGTGCTCATTTATCTCAGCGGAAGGCTCCAGGCGCAAAAGGAGCTCGTCGTACTTCTCTTTCTCTCTGGTTCCGTCTCCGTTCTTCTCCTCAAGGCGGGTGTACTTATACTCCAGCTTGCCTTTCCACCTGACCAGGTCAGCGTTGCGCTCCAAACCTGCCACACGGACCCCCAGGCTGCCAAGCTCATCAGCGAACTCAGCGGCCAGCTTGTCAATCACCGCCTTGTCTGCAGCAGAAACATCATTCCTGGCCATGGCCCTGGCCACCATCTGGGCCATCTCATAGCGGGTAATACTGCGGCCGCCGCGGAAGGTGCTGTCCCCATAGCCCTCGATGACTCCCTCAGCAGCCAACTGGGTTACAGCCTCATAAGCCCAGTGATCAGCAGGGACATCAGAGAAAGGATTGGCGGCAGCGAAAGCAGTGCCGGTCCACCAGGCTGCCAAAGCAAAAAACATGCCATAAACAAGCATCATATTCATGGGGATTCCCCCTTAGTAAGTCATTTAAGCATGTTGTTAAGTCATTTCAGCTATGTTTTATAGTTTACAGAATTTCGCTAAAAAGGGCATAACTCCTGCTTCTGCACCAAAAAGGATTTTAGGTTTTCCTCAAACTCTGAGAAAGATATGCTTCCTGGCAAGATATCCTGCCGCCAGCAGCCATAAGGCCAGCCAGAGGAAAGCAAACAAAAAAATGCTGAAGGGCACGCTCACTACCCCCTTCAGGGAGTTCTCCCAGAGCCAGGCATATAAGAGCTGCCCGGAAGAAGTCTTTATGGTCCAAAGCAGCATGAGTGATATTTCCGTGAAAATATACAGCAGCAGGGGATTGCTCCCCATGATGCGGCAGGGAGCAAATAAGACAGCCAGGTCAGGCCCCCAGCCCAGCAGCTGCTGCAGCAAGAACAAGAGCAGCATGAACCCGCCGCTGGTCAGGAGCACATAGGGTGCTGTCCACAGAGCTTTGCAGACAATATCCTGGCAGCTCCACAGGCCCCCTGCCAGCAAAAGTGCCACCCCCGCCAAGGCAAGAACGCCAGCCCCGCCCCTGGTCAGCCACCGGCCGGCCAGCATCCCCCACAGGAAAGAAGCGGTGGCTGCCAGAGTGCCATACAGCCCTTCCGGGTCAGAATCTCCCTGCATATAGCAGTGCTCCTTGCCGGGAAAGATGCTGTCCACGGCCATGCTGATATTGCCTTCCTGGCTGAAGGGAGCAGCAGGGGAGTAGAGATGGAAGCCCAGGGAGGACACCGCCAGAAGCAGCAGGGCAAAGGACCCCAGAGAGACGTCTCCTTTCAGCCGCCAGGCGGCAAACATGCCGCAGGCATATACCAGTCCCAGCCTCTGCAGGACTCCCAATATGCGCCCGTGACTTGCCATCTCCTCCCAAAGGGAAGCACCTGCTTCCGGATAGAATACATGCTGCAAAAGCAAAGGAACCTGATTCAGGACATAGCCAAGCAAAAACAAGATCATGCCCCGCCGCAAGATGACAGCAGCCTTCTTCAGGGCAGCTTCCCTGCCATGTTTCGGGAACCACAGGGAAGCGGACAGGCCCATGGCAAAGACAAAGCCCGGGAACGCCAGGTCAGCCAGAGTGATTCCTTCCCAGCTGGAATGCAGCAGCAGGGGATAAGCCTCCGAAAAATCAGGCAGGGCATTGACTATCAGCATGCAGGATATAGCCAGCCCGCGGAAGATATCGATTTCCGCCCAGCGGCGTTTTTTGCTGAAAACCGCAACATTTCCTTTGCCTGCCATGCTCCTGCCTCCCGGAATTTGCTGCAGCCAGTGCTAACTGGCTGCAGCAGTCTGTTTTTTCTGCACCACGATGCGGATTTTGACGCCCTCGCCCAGCTTGGGGGTGATCTGTATCTGGGCACCTATATGCCTGGCCCGCTCGATGATCCCCACCAGGCCATAGTGCTTCATCTCACCTGTGGCCTCTGCATTGACGTCTATATCCTGGTTGAATCCCTTGCCCTTATCCTTGACCAGGATATTCAGCGCAGAGGGAGTATAGTGGATCCTGACAGAAGCCCTGTTCTGCCCTGAATGCTTGACAATATTATTGAAGCACTCCTGAATGATGCGGTAAAGGCCTGCTTCAATGTGCTTGGCAAAAGCATAAGCTTCCCCCATGACCTCGTAATTGGCATAGAGAAAGCCCCGCCTTTCCATGCTCTGGCAGAGTTGATGCACCGCAGGCGCAAAGCCCTGATCATCCAGAGCCATGGGGTGCATGTCAAAGATGACCTGCCTGACATTGGTGATGCAGTCCCCAATGAACTCCTTGGACCTTGACACAATCTTCCTGCCTTCATCAATCCTGCCTTTTTCGAACATCAGCTCTCCAAAGCCCAGGTCCATCTTGATGGTGGCCAGGTCCTGAGCCACACTATCGTGCAGGTCCCGGGAAATGCGCTTGCGTTCTTCCTCCTGGGCCTGGATAATCTGCATGCCTATCTCGGCTCCGTGCTGGGCAGATTCCAGTTCCTCTGCCACCCCGCTCAGCTTGGCATTCAGGAAGCCCGCCACAGAGCCTATGGTTACGACCAGGTTCTCGCTTTCCTTCCTCATGTCCACCAGGCGATGCAGCCGTATTTCCATTTCATCACGTTCCTTGCGCAGGGCATCTTCCCGGTCTTTCAGCTCCTGCCATTCCTCCTGAAGATGTGCCACATCTGCCACCAGGTCCTGCATATCCCGTTCGGAAAAATTCTTGCTTGCTCCCACCAAGCCCTGGCGCCCTCGCTGCAATTCTTTTTCGGCCCTGTCTACTTTCTGGATCAGCACAGACAGTTCCTGCCTGATGGCTTTGATGCGCTCCTTCTGTTCATCTACTTCCTTGCAGCTGGCCTCATAGAGATTGTACGCCTGGGCCTTGTTGGCTTCTACCGTTTCCAGCGTCTGGTCGAGAAGTGCTTTTATTTGATTATGCTTAGTAAGCTTCCTGCATGCCATGAAATCACCCCGCTTCTTCATTGTGAAATTTCGCTGTGAGGGGCATAATTCCTGCCGTTTCCCGGACCAGCCGGCAAATATTCTTGCATGGAAACGGCCTCATTGCGCCCTCCTAAAAAAATTCGGTGACCGAATACTTTCATCAACTAAAGTATTCGGTCACCGAATATATTATATTTCTTAACCTTTTAGGGTATCTTTACCATATATCCAAGACATATACTATTATATGGCAATCAGACGAAATCTCCGGAAATCCTTATTCTTCCACCCGTTCCCTGATAACCACCTTTTCCGCACCATCGGTGGCATCAAGCTGTACGCTGACCACCTCATGGGAGGAGGTGGGCACGTTCTTGCCCACGAAATCAGCACGAATAGGCAGTTCCCGATGGCCCCGGTCTATGAGCACCGCCAACTGGATGGTGGTGGGACGGCCCATATCTATCACCGCATCAAGGGCTGCCCTGATGGTGCGGCCCGTGTAGAGCACATCATCCACCAAAACCACGATCTTGCCAGAGATATCCACTGGCAGTTCCGTGGTACGCACCACGGGCTGATAAGCCAGGGTAGACAGATCATCGCGGTAGAGGGTAATATCCAGCACGCCCACGGGCGGACGGGTGCCCTCAATCTTTTCGATGGCATCTGCCAGCCGTTCGGCGATGGGCACGCCTCTGGTACGGATGCCTACCAGGACAATATTCTCCACGCCCTTATTTTTCTCCACGATTTCATGGGAAATCCTCACCAGTGAACGCCTGATGGCTTCCCCGTCCATAAGCACTGCCTTTTCAGTAAACTGTGGCATATTATCCCTCCTGCTCCATTTCCCTGCAAAATATGTTATTTTCTGCGGTTTCTCAAAGCCGCAAGGATTTTTTCCATATCCTCCGGCAGCGGCGCCTCAAAGGTCATTTCCTCCCCTGTGGCTGGATGCTTCAAGGTCAGCTGCCTTGAGTGCAGTGCCTGCCCCTTGATGCCAAAGGGAGTCTTGCGGCTGCCGTACTTGGGATCATTGACCAAAGGATGGCCGATGCTGGTCATGTGCACCCTGATCTGATGGGTGCGGCCAGTTTCCAGCCTGCATTCCACCAAAGTGTAGTCCCCGAAGCGCTCAAGCACCTTGAAGTGCGTCACCGCAGGCTTGCCGTTGTCCTGCACGATGGCCATGCGCTTCCTGTCCGTGGGATGACGGCCAATATCGCCTTTGATGATGCCAGCTTCTTCTTTGATATTGCCATGCACCACCGCCAGATAGCTGCGATGGGCGGATTTCGCGCTGATCTGCTCTGCCAGGTCAAGGTGAGCCCTGTCGTTCTTGGCTGCCACCATGACGCCAGAGGTATCCTTGTCCAGGCGATGGACTATGCCCGGGCGGATTTCCCCGTTGATGCCGGAAAGGTCATGGCAGTGATAGAGCAAGGCATTCACCAAAGTGCCACTGCTCACTCCTGCTGCCGGATGCACCACCATGCCCCGGGCCTTGTTCACCACGATGATATCCCCATCCTCATAGAGGATATCCAGGGGAATGTCCTCTGGCTTTACCTCAATGGGCGCCGCTTCGGGCATAGTAAAGCTGACAGAAGCGCCTGCCTTGAGCCTGAAGTTGGCCTTGCGCACCTTGCCATCCACCAGCACATCCCCGGCAGCTATGATTTTCTGGATATGGGCCCGGGAAAGCTCCGGCTCCTGCCTTACCAGGAAGACATCCAGCCTTTCCCCGTCCTTATCCGCCTCAAAAAGATTGTTCATCAGCTCTCATCCTCGTCCCGCATCTTGAAAAGTATGGCATAAACCATGCTGATTACCCCCAGCACAATGGCAATATCTGCCAGATTGAACACCGGCCAGATGCGGAAATCAAGGAAATCCACCACCAGCCCCGTCTTCATGCGGTCAATGAGATTGCCCATGGCTCCCGCCACCAATGCCACACAGCCATAATGCAGGAAGCCGCATTCTTTCTTCAGGCGGGGATAATACCAGATAAAGCCCAGACTGATGGCAGCCGCAGCCAGGATGAAAAACCAGGTCTGGTTCTCCAGCAGGCCAAAGGCCGCCCCGGGATTAAGCACATAAGTGATGTGAAAGATGCCCTTTATTATCGGCGTGGATTCTCCCGGCAGATAGCTTACCTGGATAAGTCCCTTCACCAGCTGATCCAGCGCCAATACCCCGAAAAACAGAAATGCCGCTGCCAACTAAGCTCAGGCCTCCTGGGGCTGTGCCTGCTCGTCAGGCACTTCTTCCTGAGCGACGGCCTGTCCCAGGGACTCCCTCTCCTGGGGAGTGACTTCCACAGAAACCTCAGCCCGTGCCTTTTCTTCTGCCTCGGGGTTGGGCAGTTCATTGATGGTCTGGTTCAGCACAGCCAGCTCAGATTCCATGGTAAGTTTCACCTTGCGCAGGAACTGGTTCTTTTCCCGCACCAGACGGTCGTACTCGGAAACGATGGCACGGACTCTGCTTGTAGCCTCGTCCAGTTTCTTCTGGGCCTCCATCTCCGCTTCCTGGCGCATATTCTCACATTCTTTGGCAGCATTTTCCTTCATGTCCGCAGCGGACTGGCGGGCATTGTCCGTCACTTCCTGGGCAGTCTTCTGGGCCAGCAGCAGGGTGTCATTGATGCTCTTTTCCCTTTCCTGATAGCTTTCTGACTCCTTCCGCAGGCGGGCTGTCTCTTCCTTCAGTTTGTCATTTTCCCGGAAAAGCTTCTCGTAGTCATTGACCACCTGGTCCAGGAACTCGTCAATCTCGTCTTCGTTATAGCCACGGAAGCTACGCTTGAATTCTTTGTTGTGTATGTCCATTGGTGTAAGCAAGATCATATCCCCTATCGTAATTAGATTCAGAATCAAAAATAACGTCTTAAAGTCAGCGCCGTGCGTCCTTTCTTGGTAGTGCCGCGGATCTCTGCCACTTCCAGCCGGCCCCGGCCGCGCATTGAGAGCATATCCCCTTCCTTCACAGTCTGGGAAGCATTCTTCACCGGCTGCCAGTTGATCTTCAGCTTGTCAGCGGCAATGTCAGAAGCTGCCCGGCTGCGGGAGAAGCCAAAGCCTGCGGCGGCAATGGCGTCAACCCGCAGGGAAGCCACGGTAGCACTTATCTCCTTGCACCGTTCCTCCCTGGGAGCAATGGTGTCAAGGGCAGCGCGCTGGCACTCCACCCCCACGGGGCCAATCTGCTTCAGTTCCTGCAGCAGATACTCTGCCATCTTGCTGTCGCAGATAATCTTTACAGAGTCGCTGGCCACCAGCAAATCACCGAACCTGTCCCGCTCAAGGCCCAGGCTCATGAGGGCCCCCAGCACATCCCGGTGGGAAAGGCGGGCAAACTGCCCGTTCCACCTGGCTTCCACACAGTCAAGGTCAAAGCCCCCCGGAGTCCCTGGGAAGTCCCCATGGACAAAGATTGCGCGGCAGCGCTCTGCCCCCTGGTAACCTCCCTCAAAGTCCACTCTGAGCTCAGGATAGTTGGCCGCCACCGTCTCAGCAATTTCCTGGCCAAAGGGGTCAAGGAAACCGCTGAGGCGGAATTTCTGGCTGCGCAGCACTTGCTCGGCCATATCAACCAGCTTGACAGCTGTTTCCTCTCCCTCTGTGCCCCTGTAAAAGCGTATGAGTTTTTCTTTCTGTTCTGTATTCTTTGCCATATCTGTAACCTGTTCTTCTTACTTCCTGCCCAGGGCTCTTGATTTTTCCGTGGCGGCAATGACCGCTTCAATCAGGGCGCTCCTGAGGCCTGCCCGCTCCAGGGTGCGCACGCCTTCAATGGTGGTGCCGGCAGGGCTGGTGACCTGATCCCGCAGTACATCCGGATGACTGCCGGTCTTGAGCACCATCTGGGCAGCCCCCAGCATGGTCTGGGCCGCCAGCTTGATGGCATCAGCCCTTTTGAGGCCAGCGGCTACGCCGCCGTCTGCCAGGGCATCAATCACCAGGAAGCCATAGGCAGGACCGCTGCCTGAAAGGCCCGTCACGGCATCAAGCTGTTCTTCCTTCACCTGGATGGCCTCGCCGCTGGAGGCAAAAATCTCCCGCACCACAGCGCAGGGCTCCTCCTCCACCAGCGGATTGACGGCAAAGGCAGTCATGCCTGCCCCTACAGCCAGGGGGGTATTGGGCATCACCCGCACCAAGGGACGCTGTCCCAGAGCTTCTTCCAGGGAAGCCAGCGTCAGGCCGGCTACGATGGAAACCAGCACCGTTTCATTGGCCAGCCCTGTCTTGATTTCCTCAAGAGCCTTGGCCGCAACCTGGGGCTTCACTGCCAGGATCAGGAAATCCATCTTGGGCAGGAAATCTGCCCCTACGCTGGCGTGGACGCCGTAGCGGTCTGCCAGCTCCTCACAGCGGGCAGCCTTGTGGTCGGAAATGAAAATATTACCGGCAGGAACCACCTTGTTCCCCACCAGGCCTGCGGTGATGGCCTCAGCCATGGCACCGCCGCCGATAAAGCCAATCTTCACATCAGCCAGCATCGCCATCTCCCCTTACTTCTGCAGCCAGGGCATCTCTGCAGATACCTTCTTCTCTTCTTCCGTATAGCTCACGTTCACATTGCTGGGAGCGCAGAGGAACACATTGTGCCCCACCTTCTTGATTTCCCCGTTCAGGGCGTAGGTAGTGCCACTGATGAAGTCGATGATGCGCTTGGCAGCCTCGCCATCGGTGTGCTCGAAGTTGATGACCACGGGCTTTTTCTCCCTCAGGTTGTTGGCCACCTGCTGGGCATCGTCAAAGGACTTGGGCTCAATGACTACCACCTTCACCTTGACAGCGGCTGCTGCACTCTCTCTGGCAGAAGCGGCGCTGTGGAAATCCACTACGTTGCTGCTGCTTCCTTCATTATGCTGATCCATCCTGCTTCCCTCGTCCTGCTTCATGAAACTGGGCTTCTTCTCGTCTTCGTCGAAGTATTCCTCCAGCTCTTCCTTTTCGTCCTCCGGGTCCATCAGGCCCATTTTCCCGCAAACTTTATCGAAGATATTCATATCCTTCACTCCCCTAGTACTGGCGCGGCCCGAAGATGGCTGTGCCGACCCGCACGATATTGGCCCCTTCTTCCACGGCTATTTCATAATCATGGGACATACCCATGGACAGGCAGTCCACCTTTGCTCTCTGCCAATCCATTCCCTTTACCTTTTGGTAAATGCCGTACATCTCCCTGAAAAGAGGACGGCACATTTCCACATCCTCATAGTTGGGAGCCATGCACATGAGCCCCCTTATGCGCAGGTGTTCAAAGCCGTCTGCCTGCCGGAAGACCTCCAGGAGCTCTTCCTTTTCCAGGCCGGACTTGCTTTCCTCCCGGGCAAGATTCACCTGCAGGAGCACGTCCTGCACCTTGCCCTGCTTTTCAGCTTCCTTTTCCAGCGCCTCAGCCAGATGGAGGCTGTCCACGGAATGGATCAGGTCAAAGTACCTGACCGCCTGTCTGGCCTTATTGGTCTGAAGATGGCCGATAAGATGCCAGGTGACCTGCCGGTCAAGCTCCTCGATCTTGCCCCTGGCTTCCTGGATGCGGTTTTCCCCCACCTCTGACGCCCCTGCGTCAATGGCTTCACGCATGGCGGCTGCATCATGGTTCTTGGTGACAGCTATCAGGCGCACAGGTTCTTCCTGGGGCACCGATGTCCTTCTGGCCCTGGCAGCCTCAATGGAGTCCAGGACTTTTTGATAGTTCTCCCTTATCATCAAAGCCCCCCTCTCAGTATTTCTTCAAAGCCATGACCGCTGCCAGCCGTCCGGTGTCTCCCCCATCAGCCCGATAGGAGAAATACCACTTGTGCTCACAGCTGGTGCAGACCTCAGCACACTCGATGTTTTCTGCAGCTACCCCTGCCTCTTCCAGCTGCAGGCGGTTGGCGGCCCAGAGGTCGGCGTGAAGGCCGTCCTCCCGCTGGGAAAGGAGCTTTTCATGATAGTCCGGGAAGGCCTCCCGGAACTTCTCTGCCACTTCCTCCCCCACAGTGAAGCATTCGGGACCAATGGAGGGACCAATGCCCACCAGGAGCTTGGCTGGCTCCGTGCCGAAATCTGCGGCCATGGCCTGCACGGTCTTTTCCCCGATGCGGCCGACCGTGCCCTTCCAGCCTGCATGAGCCACGCCGATGGCACCGTTTTCCGGATCAAAGAACAGCAGGGGCACGCAGTCAGCAAAGCAGAGCATTAGGGGCACCCCCAATGCGTTGGTAATCAGGGCATCAGTATCTTCTATGGCCGCAGCATAATCCAGGGCGCCTCTGCCCCTGTCTTCCCAGTTCACCCGCAGGACCTTCGTGCCATGCACCTGCTGGGGGCTGCAGACCTCCTCAGCCTTGAGCTCCAGGGCGTGGAGAAAGCGCTTGCGGTTCTCTATGACCTTGGCCGGGTCGTCTCCCACATGCAGCCCCATGTTGAGGGCGCTGTAAGGAGCTGCACTCACGCCACCCAGGCGGGCAGAGATTCCATGCTCCAGAACGTCCCCGGGAAAGTGAGTGAACTTTCCCCGCCAAAGATTGCTATGCAAATGTTCCAGGACAAAGCTCATAACAGCACATCCTTTATTCACTAAGATATATCAAGCTATATTCAGCATACACCGCAACGGTGGCAGTTGTCAAAGCAGGGCAGGGTCGGTTTCAGCTCCTCTGCCCGCTTCAGCTCCTGATAGAGGTAATTTCTGGTAAAACCCATGTCAAGTCTGTCCCAGGGGAAGCACTCATCTTCTCCGCGCTGGCGGTAAAGTTCGTCTTCTGCCCTGAGACCGCTTTCCTTCAAGGCTTTTTTGAAAGCCTTGCTGCCGCCTGCAGCGCAGGCCTTCAGGAGCACCTCTCCCACGGGCCTGCCGCCCCGGGCCAGCACCCCCTGCACATAGGCTTCCTTGGGTGATTCCACGTTGACCACGATGTGCCTGCGCCCCCGCAGGGATTTTTCCAGATGTTTCAGCTTCTGCTCCACAGCCTTCCTGTCTGCCATGGACGTCCACTGGAAAGGGGTGAAAGGCTTGGGGATAAAGGGATTGACGCTCAGAGTGAGCGTGCCCTTGCTGCCCTGCTCCTCCATGTAGTCCTTGACCCGGTTCGCCAGATCAATGATGGCCTCAATATCTGCTTCTTCCTCAAAGGGCAGCCCAACCATGATATAGAGCTTGAAATTCCTGATGCCGGCTTTCAGCCCCAGCTTCACAGTGTTGAAGACGTGCTTTTCCTCAATGCCCTTGTTGATGACAGCCCTCATGCGGACGCTGCCAGCCTCCGGGGCAATGGTCAGGGTCTTGAGTCCGCTGCTGGCCAGGGATTCCACCAGTTCCTCCGTGACAGAATCCGCCCGGAAGGAAGCCACGGACATGGACAGCCCCTCCCCCAGAATATCCCGGCAAAGCTCGTCTATCTCCGGGTAATCGGAGATGGCCGCTCCCATGAGGCCAATGCGCTTCCTGTACTTCAGCGCCTCCTGCACTTCCCTGTTGATGACTTCCAGAGAGCGGTTGCGGGGCCTTCTGAAGCAGTAGCCAGCCATGCAGAAGCGGCAGTGGCGCCCGCAGCCCCGGGCTGTCTCGATGAGGTAGAAGTTGAATTCCGTATTGTCCGTCACCACCACTGTATGAGCAGGATATGCATCAAGCTCCTTCACCCACTGGCGGGAGACTTTTTCCGGGGCACCGGGCAGAACCTTGATAGAAATCAGCCTGCCCTCGCTGTCGTATTCATGCTCATAAAGGAAGGGCACATATACTCCGGGCACCTTTGAAAGCTTGAGCAGAGTTTCCCTGCGGCTGAGGCCCTCAGCCTTTGCCCCATGATAAGCGTCCATAAGCCCTGGCATGACGGCCTCTCCTTCGCCAATGACAAAGGCATCCACCACCTGGGAAAGGGGCTCCGGGTTAAAGGTGGCACAGGGCCCTCCCGCAATCACCAGCGGGTCCTTCTCTCCCCGTTCCTCCGCGCGCAGCCTGACCTTGCCCAGCTCCAGGATCTTCACCAGATTGAAATAGTCCATCTCAAAGGAGAGCACAAAGCCTATGATCTCAAAGTCAAGCAGAGGCAGCTGAGACTCCACGCTCATGAGAGGCGTGCGGGTATTCTCATACTGCTGGATTTTCTTGCGCTCCGGCAGGAAGACACGCTCGCAGGCAGTATCTCCCCTTTTATTCAGCAGCTCATAGATGATGTGCAGCCCCAGATTGGACATGCCCACAAAATAGGAATTGGGATAGACCAGGGCAAACTTCGTCCTGGTGCCAGGGGGATAGCGGTAGTATCCCTGTTCCTCTGCCAGCAGCTGCTGCAATTCCTTTTTCAATGCCCAATCCAAACTTTTTACCTCACTTGCTCTTTAGTCCTGCTTGTTGTACCTGATGTCCAGGGGGCGGTTCCTGCGCTCCTGGAGTTCTTTGAGTTCCTCAATGAAGTTGGTGATGTCCGCAAAGCGGCGATAGACAGAGGCAAAGCGGATATAGGCCACCTCGTCAAAATCTTTCAGCCGCTCCATGATCATCTCACCGATTTTCTTGGAAGGAACTTCCTGCACCATGGTATTGCGGATATCCCGCTCCACATCGCTTACGAAATTGAGGATGCGCTCCATGGAGATATCCCGCTTGTCGCAGGAACGGATAATGCCGTTCAGTATCTTGTCCCTGTCAAAGGGCTCGCGACGCCCGTCATGCTTGACTACCATCAAGGGCACCTTCTCCACCACCTCATAAGTGGTGAAGCGCTTGTGGCAGCCGTTGCATTCACGGCGGCGGCGGATAGTGGCTCCGTCATCGGCAGCCCGGCTGTCTATGACCCGGCTGTCTGCCTGCTTGCAATATGGACATTTCATCTATGCACCTTCTTTTTCCTTGTATGCTTGTTGCGGTTGTCATGCCTACCAGGCCTTGCCTGCCCGTTTGACTTCACCTCTGGCTTGCTCCCCTGGCCCTTCCGGGGACGCACCAGGCAATGCCTGTCATAGCCTATCAGATCTTCCCGGTGAGCGGCCTTCAGTGCCTTGCAGACAATCTCATAGTTTCCTGGCAGCCAGTACTGCATGAGGGCCCGCTGCATCTGCTTTTCCTCATAGCTCTTAGCCGTGTAGATCTTCTCCCCGGTAAGAGGGTGAAGCCCCGTGTAGTACATGCAGGTGGAAAGCGTCCCCGGCGTGGGGATGAAGTCCTGCACCTGCTGGGGATGATAGCCCATTTCGTGCAGGAACTCCGCCAGCTCCACTGCATCTTTGAGGGTGGCTCCCGGATGGCTGGACATGAAGTAGGGCACCAGATATTGCTTCTTGCCCAGCTTCTTGTTGACAGCCTCGAATTTTCTCACAAAGTCCACATAGACCTGCTTATTTGACTTGCCCATGACCCAGGTGACCCGGTCCGTGATATGCTCCGGCGCAATCTTCAACTGGCCGCTTACATGATACTGGCAAAGCTCTTCCAGGAACTTCATGCCATCCTTGGCCCGCATGATATAGTCAAAACGCAGGCCGGAACGCACAAAGACCTTCTTGACACCGGGCAGGGCCCGCAGCTTCCTCAGAAGCTCCAGATAGTCACCATGGTCCGCTTCAAGATTCTTGCAAGGCACGGGAGAAAGGCAGTCCTTGCCCCGGCAGGTGCCAAGCTCCAGCTGCTTCTGGCAGGAGGGCTGGCGGAAATTTGCCGTAGGCCCCCCCACATCGTGGATATAGCCCTTGAAGCCCGGCAGCTGCGTGAGGATTTCCGCTTCCCTCAGGATAGACGCCTGGCTGCGCCGCTGGATCACTCTGCCCTCATGGGAAATGATGGCGCAGAAGTTGCAGCCGCCAAAGCAGCCACGCTGGCTCACCAGGCTGAACTGCACTTCCTTGATGGCAGGCACCCCTCCAGCCTTGTCGTAGCGGGGGTGCCAGGTGCGGCAGTAAGGCAGGTCGTAGATTTCATCCATCTCTGCCTCAGTCAGCGGCGGGGAAGGCGGGTTCTGCACCACGCAGATTTCCCCGTTCTGCTGGGCCAGCTTCCGGCCCCGCAGGGCATCCTGCTCCAGGTACTCCAGCTTGTAAGCTTCGGCAAACTTCTTCTTGTCCTCCGCCACTTCCTCGAAAGAGGCCAGGGGCAGGTAGTCCCAGATATAGTCAAAGCCCGGCACCTTGTAGCAGGTTCCCGGCACATCCTGGATATTGCCTATCTCCACTCCCTGCTGGAGATCTGCCGCGATGGCCAGCAGGGCCTTTTCCCCCATGCCGTAAACCAGGAGGTCTGCCCCGGACTCTGCCAGCAGGGAAGGCCGCACCTCGTCCGACCAGTAGTCATAGTGGGCAAACCGGCGCAGGCTGGCCTCGATGCCCCCGATGACAAGGGGCACATCAGGATAAATTTCCCGCAGCTTGCGGCAGTACACCGCCGTGGCCCTGAGGGGCCTGTGTCCAGCTTCCCCCCCGGGAGAGTAGGCATCCTGACGGCGCTTTTTCTTGGCAGCAGTGAACTGGTTCAGCAGGGAATCCATGTTACCTGCAGAAACAAGAAAAGCCAGCCGTGGTTTTCCCAGGGACATGAAGTCTCTGGAAGAATGCCAGTCCGGCTGGGGAATGATACCGACCTTATAGCCGTGCTTTTCCAGCAGGCGGCAGAGTATGGCAGGGCCAAAGCTGGGATGATCAACATAAGCATCCCCGGACACAAACACGAAGTCCAGCTGCTCCCAGCCCCGTCTTTCCATATCCTCTTTACTGATCGGCAAAAAATCCTGCATTATTTATCCTTGTCCTTACTTAGTCTTCTTATCGGCTTCCTTCTTCTCACCTGACGGGGTGAAGACCTTCTCCACTACCTGGCCGGTCTCCCCCACCTTGCCCATATCCTGTCCATTGACGGAAAGGGCCACGGCACCGGCATTGCCAGCCGTGATGCTGACGGTTTCCTTGGCCTTCCAGCTCATGGTCTTGCCCTTTTCCATGGTGCCTTCATAGAGGGTCTTGCCATCAGCAATTACCTGGGTCCAGCAACGGTCATCAAACTTGGCTACGACTTCCACATCGTCGCGCTTGGCCGGTGCCGCTGCGGCCTTGCTTTCCTCTGCCTTGGGGGCTTCCTTCACAGCGGCAGTTTCCTGCTTCACCTGCTGGGGCGCCCTGGCTACCTGGCCATCATCACCTGTGGCCAGAAGGAAGTAAGCTCCCCCCAGCACCAGCAGGCATATCACCGCTGCCAGGATCTTGTTCTGCCGGTGGGCATTATCCTCAAAACTTGCCTTGACACTGCCCATATCAATGGAATCATCTTTTTCCTCGGCAGCATCAGTGGCCGTCTCCTCGGGCTGCTGCAACACCTCAGGATGCACTTCCTCGTTGAACTCCTGCACGAAAGCGTTGGCATCCAACTTCAGGAAAGCAGCATAGTTGCGAATAAAGCCCTTGGTGTAGACCTCACCTGGCAGGCTGCCGTACTCGCCCTTCTCTATGCACTCGATGTAAAGGGCACGAATGCTTGTGCCTTTTTCTATATCTTTGATAGTAAGATTTTGCCTTTCACGCTCAGCCCGCAGCTTATCCCCTAACATTTACTAACAAACCTCCCAAAATCTATGCCTGGCAGTCATTTCCCATCTGCCATTTTCATCTTCATAAAATTATACATGATTAAGCCTGTTATGACAAATCATATAGGTTTTCCTTCAAAAATATATCAAAAAAGCCCCGCCTTGTCAAAATATTGATAGCCCTCCCAATTCCTGTTATACTGATATAGGTTTTTTGATACGATAAATCTTATTTATAAAGGAGTTTTATAAATGCTTCTTAACCGCAAATCCGTAGAGCTCTTGGCTCCCGCCGGCACCTGGGATGCCCTGGAAGCCGCCGTGGAGGCTGGTGCCGATGCCGTTTACCTGGGTGGCAAGCACTTCAATATGCGCATGCACGAAGGGGACTTCAACTTTGACGATGAAGCCCTGAAGCGGGCAGTGGAGTACACCCATGCCCATGACGTGCGCCTCTACATCACTCTGAACAACCTCATCAGCGATGAGGAAATCCCCGCCCTGCGTGAGTACCTGGCCTATCTGGAGAAAATCCGCCCGGATGCCATCCTGGTGCAGGACTTTGCGGTGCTGGAACTGGTGCATGAGATGGGTCTCACCATCCCCCTGCACACCTCAGTCATGATGAACACCCACAACGAGAACGCCATCGAAAGGCTCAAGGAATACGGCATCACCCGCATCGTGGTGGGCCGGGAGATGACTCTTTCCGAGCTCAGCCTCTTATGCGAGCGCACGGGCATCGAAGTGGAATACTTCATGCACGGGGATATGTGCATGTCCGAAAGCGGCCAGTGCATCCATTCCGGGGTGCTCTTCGGCCAGAGCGGCAACCGGGGCCGCTGCCTGAAACCATGCCGCTGGCCCTATCAGCTGATTGATGATGAAACTGGCGAAGTGCTGGACAAGGAGAGCGAGGGTCCCTACAAACTTGCTTTGAAGGATATGTGCATGTACCGCTCCATCCCCCAGCTCATCCAGGCTGGGGTATTCTCCTTCAAGATTGAAGGCCGCATGCGTCCTGCCCCCTTCATACGCCGCATTGTCTCCACCTATCGCAAGGCTATCGATGACTACATCGCCGACCCTCAGGGCTACACGGTTGACGAAGAAGGCTGGCGTTCCCTCTACGAGAACCGCGCCCGGGACTTCACCACCACCTTTGCTTTCGGCGGCACCTCCAAACAGGATATTGGCTTCACAGGGGAGCGTGAGCCCCGCTTCTTCAGCAACGCCGTGAAGGAAGCAGGCCTGCAGGATGAAGTGCTGCAGCAGGAGCAGCCCATTGAGGCAGATAATGCCCCGCACCGCTGCCTTGCCCTGCGGGTTGGTTCCCCGGATGCAGCCAGGGCAGCCATTGACAATGGCGCTGACTGCGTCTACATCGGCGGCGAGGCCTTCCGTCCCCATCGCCCCTGGAAACTCAGGGACTATGAGGACGTCATTGCCTATGCCCATAAGGCCGGCGCCAAAGCAGTGATCATGACTCCCCGCACCACCCGCCGCAGGGAATGCGGTGAGCTGGAGCAGTTCTTCAAGGCCCTGCAGGGCTTCGCTGCCCAGCCTGACGGCATCATGGTCAGCAACCTGGGCTCCCTGCAGCTGGCCCAGAAACTCACGGACTATCCCCTCTACGCCGACCATTCCTTCAACCTCTTCAACCATCTGGCTGCCAAGTTTATGAAGGAAAACGGCCTTGCTCAGGGCTGCGCTTCCCTTGAGCTCTCCTTCGCCCAGCTCAAGGAAATCGTAGAAGCTTCTCCCCTGCCCATTGAGGTCATCGTCCACGGCTCTTATGAGTCCATGATCTGCGACCATGACCTTGCGGGCATGAGCCTGCCTCACGCCCAGGAACTTGACAATCCCGAGGTTTACGACCGCCGCTATGCCCTTTTGGACAAGGCAGGCGAAAAGCACAGCCTGCGCCTTGACCAGTATGGCCGCAACCACATCCTCTTTGCCAAGGACCTCTGCCTCTATCCCTATCTGGAGAAATTCAACGGTCTGGCCTCCTGCCGCATTGAAGCTCAGGACTACAGCCCGGAGCTCACTGCCCAGGTAACCAAGGCCTACCGTGAGCGCCTGGACAAACTCTCTGCCGGTGACAAAGCCTTTGACAGAGAGACTTTTGAAAAGCTCCAGCAGGCCAGCCCCCGTGAATTTGGCATCGGCACCTACCGCTTCCGCCAGAGCCGCAATTCTATCTAAGAGAAAGCAGGTAAACTTATGGCTGAAAAGACTTATCTTGGCCCCCAGGGCATCATTGAGAAAAAGAAAAAGTACATCATGCCCTGCCTGGCCCATTTCTACCGGGAGCCCAGACAGTTCGTCCGCGGCTCCATGCAGTACCTCTATGACAGCGAGGGCAAACAGTATCTGGACTGCTTCGCAGGTGTCTCCGTCATCAACTGCGGCCACTGCAATCCCGAAATCAATGCCAAAGTCACAGAGCAGGTCAACACCCTGCAGCATGTCTGCAACATCTATCTGACGGAAAACTTCGTGAACCTGGCTGAGAAGCTGGCAGAAGTCACCCCCGGCGACTTGCAGAAGTCCTTCTTCTGCTCCACTGGCACAGAGGCCAACGAGGGTGCTGCCCTGCTGGCCCAGATCTACACGGGCAGGAGCGAATTCATCGCCCTCCGCAACGGCCTCCATGGCCGCACCAAACTCACCATGAGCCTCACGGGCATCGGCATGTGGCGCACGGACCCCAATCCCGTAGGGGGCATCAGCTTCGCCCCCAATCCCTACTGCTATCGCTGCCCCTTGGGCAAGAAGTATCCGGAATGTGACCTGGCCTGCGCCAATGCCGTAGAGGACATAATCAAGACCGCCACCTCCGGCCAGCCTGCCGCTTTCATTGCCGAAAGCATCCAGGGCAATGCCGGCATCGTAGTGCCTCCCGAGGGCTACTTCCAACGAGTGAAAGAGATTCTTTCACACTACGGAGCCCTATTCATTGTAGATGAAGTTCAGACAGGTTTCGCCCGCACCGGCAAGATGTTTGCCATCGAGAATTTCGACGTGGTGCCAGACATCATGAGCATGGCCAAGGCCCTGGGCAACGGAGCTCCCATCTCCGCCTTCATCTCCACCGCAGAGATTGCCGACAAGTACACCCGCCCCGGCGCCTCCACCCTGGGTGGCAATCCCGTCTCTTCCACGGCCGGGCTGGCTGTGCTGGAATATATCGAAGAGCACAAGCTGATGGAAAATGCCAACGCCCGCGGCCAGCAGCTCAGGGCAGGCCTCAGGGAACTGCAAAAGAAACACCCCATTATTGGGGACATCCGTGGCCTGGGCCTTATGGACGGAGCAGAGTTCGTGAAACCAGACGGCAGCCCCGCTCCGGAGGAACTGGATAGTGTCCTGGAAGCCATGAAGGACCGCGGCTTCATCATCGGCAAAAACGGCATCGGCCGCAACGTCATGGCCTTCCAGCCCCCCCTGGTGATTACGGAAGAAAACATCAACGAGGTGCTGAATGCCCTTGACATGGTGCTGACAGAGCAAAACCTCTAAGCTGAAAACAACATAAACGCAAAAAATCCCGCTGGAACAACCACAGTTGCTCCAGCGGGATTTTTCAGCTTCAAAAAGCAAGGATTCACCCTGATATAAGATCTACCCGCACGTCGTAAAAGGTGCTGCCTTCTCCCACATCTGTAGTGCGGGCAGAGGTCAGGCGGTTGGTGTTGCCCTTTTGGGTGTACTCCTGCCACCAGACGCCTTCACTTACAACCGTGCCCTCCTGGACCGATGGGCTGATCTTAAGGGTAAAGCCGGCCTCTCCCAGCCGATTTTTCGCCGTTACCCTGTCACCCTCCCTGAAGCCGTGACGGCTGGCATCAGCTGGATTCAGCAACAGAGTCATGACATTGCCCCTGACAAGTTCTTCACGCTCGTTGAAGGAACTGTCAAGTATCCTGGGGTCAGGGGAATTGATCAGAATGAACTCTCCCTCATCTTCCGAAAGATGCGGCGGGAAGAAATCCGGCAAAGCAGGTGACAGCTTAGGATTCAAAATCTCAATTTTTCCGGAGGGAGTCTTGAAATCAAGCTTGTAGCTTTCCGGCAAGTCCAGCGCCACCGGCTCTGCCGTAGCCAGCCGCTCCTTGTCAACAGGCAGGGGCCAGGCAGTTTCCGTGCTGGCTATGAGCCTTTCTACCAGCTCTTCCTCACTCTGACGGAAGAAGTCTTCCTTCAGCCCCATAGCCTCAGCCAGCAGCTGCATGACCTGCCAGTTGGATTTGCTCTCTCCCACTGGCGGTATGAGCTTCGGCCCCCGCTGGATCACGTACTGCCCGTAGGAATAGTAGATATCCTCATGCTCCAGCGAGGTTGTGGCAGGCAGGACAATGTCTGCGTAGCGGGCAGTATCTGTCAGGAAGCGCTCATGCACCACGGTAAACAAGTCTTCCCGGGCCAGCCCTTCCAGCACCTTGTTCTGGTCAGGAGCTGTGCAAGCAGGATTGGAAGAATAGACGTAAAGGGCCTTCACCCGGGGCTGCAAGGACTTGTCAGTCAGCACTTCCCCCAGCTTGATCATATTGATATGACGCACGCCCTTCTTCTCCATATCAGGACGGCGTATGATATCCTTGTCAAAGGCATGGCTGCCGGAAGCGGAGGTCAGAAGGCCTCCACCCTTTTTCTTGTAAGCTCCCACAACTGCAGGCAGACAGGTGATAAGCCTTGAGGTCATGGCCCCGTTGCCATAGCGTGACTGGCCGCTGCCCAGGCGGATAAAGGGTGCCCTGGCATTAGCAAAAGCATGAGCCAAACCTTCCAGCTTCCCAGCCTCAACTCCCGTAATCTCAGCCACCCTGGTGGGAGCATAGCGAGGCAGGATTTCCTGCTTCAGCTCCTGCCAGCCCTGCACATACCGGTCAATAAAAGCTTCATCAGCCAGTCCGTCCCTGGCAATGATGTGCAGCATGCCCAGAGCCAGGGCCCCATCTGTGCCAGGCCTTACGCAGATAAATTCATCAGCCCACTGAGCGGTTTTTGTGGCGTAGGTATCTATGCAAATAATCCTGGCCCCCTTCTTCCGGGCTATATCCACATCATGCTTGAAATGGATATCCGTGGCCAGCATGCTGATACTCCAGAGCATGATGAAATCGCTGTGCTGAGCCTCCTGAGGAGCAGTAGGCATGGTCTTCCCCATCAAGGCCCGGTATCCCGCCCCCTTGGCGGGGGCGCAGATGGTTCGGTCCAGGCTGGATGCCCCCAGGGCAAAGAACAGGGCATGCCCCGCACTGTACTGGATAGTGCCCATGGTGCCGGCATAGGAATAGGGCAGGATTGCTTCCGCCCCTTCCCTTTTGATAATCTCCTGCCAGCGCTCGGCAATCATTGCAATTGCCTCAGCCCAGCTGACAGGCACGAATTTCCCCTCCCCCTTGCCTCCCACCCGCTTCAGTGGCGTAGTCAGGCGCCTGGAAGAATGTACTGTCCGTTCGTAATGAGCCATTTTAGGGCAAAGGGTACCGCGGGTAAAGGGATGTTCCGGGTCGCCTGCCACCTTTACCGCCCTGCCATTCTCCACCGTCACCAGCACCCCGCAGCAATCCGGGCAATCGTACGGGCACGCCGTCTTCCTTATCTCCATGTTCTGCTCCCCCTGTCCATGCCAAAGTGATTTGCACGTCAAGTCAAAGTATCATGACTCCATAGTGCACCTTGCTGTACTTGCCACCCATGATGGTCTTGAAGCCCAGCCTCTCAAACTCAAGGCTGCGGGCATTTTCCTTCATGACCACTCGCCTTTTGGCCACTCGGCAGGCCTCTGCCACTGTTTCCTCCGTGAGAGCCCTGTCATCTGCCAGCGCGCGCAAAGGGCTGAGATTCTCGCTGTCCATAAGCGGATAGCGGAACATGGGGTCAAAGTAGATGGCATCAAAGGAATTGTCCGGCTGCTCTTTCAGATAAGCCAATGCATCGGTGCAGACCGTCTGCACCCGCCGCATGGCCTCGGTGATTTTCTCCCCGTCCCCGTCAAAATGACGCAGGCCGTAGCTCACCACTGCTTCTATCAAAGGCCGGGATTCCAAGCCTGTCACAGAGCCCTCCGGCCCTGCTGCAAAGCTCTCCACAATGGCGTCTGCCCCCAGCCCCAGTGTACAGTCCAGGATTCTGTCGCCTGGCTGTATGTCAAGGGCCTTTACCAGATGATCCCCCCGCCCGAAGCGCAAATTCTTCACCCTGATATGCGCCATATTGGGGTGGAATTGCAAAGTTTCCTCTATTCCCTCCAAAAACAGCAAGCCTTTCTTCACTACCAGGATATTGTCTACGCCGTACTTCTCCCGCAGTTCAGGCAGCGAAAAGCTGCTACGGGGCACATAGGGCAGCCCCAGCTGCTCTGCTGTCTCTTTGGCAATCCTCACCGCCTTGGTGGAGAATTTCTCCTTGGTAGTCACCAGAGCTAAGGGTCGCATTTCTTCCATAAGTTCCTGCCTTTCAAACAAAAGAAAAGGCACAGCTCAACAGAAGCCGTGCCTGTTTGATTCAATCGATTATATAGATTTCCAGATGCTGCCGCCCAAAGGCCAAAGCTTCCTCATGGGAATCAAAAGCCACATCAATGATATTGCCCTTGATGCCCCAGCCGATATCCTCTGCCACAGCCTCACCGTAACCGGGAATAAAAACCCGCGTTCCAATGGGAATAAAAGCAGGATCCACCGCAATCACCCCATGGCGGACCAAGGTACCGCTGGCAGTAGTAGGCTTGTTGCCTGGGTCAAAGGCACTATAGGCCGTAGCCTCCACATAGACACAATGCCCACGCGCATAGACTGAGGGGCTTGTCTCATGGGCTTCATGAGTCTCCTCTTTCACTTCTGCAACCATCTTGGGCTTGAAGTGATCCCCATGAGTCTCACAGTAATCATCATCATGTCCATCAGGAGCCTCGTATTCCTCGCCACCTGAGAGTATCTCAAAAGTAGCAGCACCACAGATGCCATCAGCCTCCAGGCCTTTGTCCTTCTGGAATTTCTTGATGGCTGCCGCGGTCATAGGCCCCGCAATACCATCAGCCTCTCCCTCCAGATACCCCTGCTCAATCAGCAGAGTCTGCACAATGCGCACCGCATGACCACGGCAGCCTTCCTTCACGATGATCCGCGAGGCAAAGGCTGTGACGCTGAAAAATATCATAACCAGAGTCAGGACTGTAATGATTCGAAAAGCTCTCCCCAATACAACCACCTCTTACAGACAAGCATCATTGAAAATTATTGTACAGTCATCCTGTAAAGTATACCATGTATACTGAATAATTGTCAATTTCAGGCTCCATTCTTATTATTGTATCGCAAACAATATTATTATACTTGCTTATACTTAAAAGAGACCTCCCTTCCCTGCTTTCAACAATTTCCTGCCTGGAATTTATCAAACACGGCAAAATAAAAAAGGTTATTATCGCCAGGACGATGAATAAATACAAACGTGATAAGCAAAGCCATGAACTGCTAATAATTTAGTACAGGGAGGGAAAAAAATGTTCGAAAGATGGCGTTCTTTTGAGCTTGCAGGAGAAAGTTACCGAGAGACCATCGCATCAATCGGCGAGGCCCTGAAAAAGCTGGGCGTATCAGAAAAGGAGGCGGAGACAGCCAGACAGCTGACGGAACATATCTTTTCGCTACAGCTTGCATTGCGCCCAGAAGTCCGTGTCAAGGTCAATCTGAGAAAACGCTTCGGCGACATTTCGCTGCGGATGGAAACCATAGGCAACGCCTACAATCCCCTGCAGGTCTTGACGGAATGGGACGAAAACGACCCGGACTATGAGCGGACCATTGTCCTTAAATCAAAAAAGGAGATGCTTTCCTATTCCCATAGCAACGGAAAGAACATCGTAACCATCAAGGTACATGAAGCTGGCAACAAACAGATACGCTACACGCTGTTAGCCATGGTCATGGGCATACTGGTGGGGGCCCTCATCAAGGAAGTTGCTCCGCAGGATCTCATCACGATGTTGAACAAGAACATCATAGACAGCATACGGACCATGTTCCTGAATTCCCTGAATATGATGATTGCCCCAGTGGTTTTCTTTTCCATCATTGCAGGACTCACCAGCATATCAAGCGCCTCCGATATCGGACGCATTGGCGGCAAGCTGGTGGGAACATATATGTGTACCACAATCATCGCCACAGCGTTCAGCATTATCATCGGCCTGTGCATGTTCCACAGCGGCGTGCCACAGGTAGGGACAGTCAGCGGCAGTGGAGAAGGCGTAAGCGTTTCCCTGCTGGACATGATAGTGAACGTAGTGCCGAAGGATCTGGTAGAACCCATCGTAAACCGCGATATGCTGCAGATCATTTTCGTCTCTGTGTTGTTCGGCATAACCATAAATATGCTGGGTGAAAAAGCACAGCTTCTGAAAAATATCACTGAAACCATGAATACCTTCTGTCTGCGCGTCATTACCCTGTTGGCGCAATTCATCCCGCTGATTGCCTTTCTTTCCATGATGGCTCTGATGTTCACGGTAGGCACCGACTCGCTGCTGCTTCTAGGGCGGGTGCTGGTGGGACAGTTCATCGGCTCCATGGCCATGATTGGGGTTTATGCAACAGTCATACTCCTGATGGGGAAAATTTCTCCCCGCCCCTTCCTGAAAAAAATCGGCAGCTTCGTGCCAATAGCAATTTCCATGGGCAGCAGCAACGCCGCTATGCCCTTCACCATGAAATTCTGCACGGAAAAAATGGGAGTTTCGCCGCGTCTGTCCTCCTTTTCCATCCCCTTGGGCGCAACAGTCAATATGGACGGCGGCTGCTTCTATTTTTCCATCCAGGCAATCCTGCTGGCGAAAATGTACGGCCTGGAAATGACACCGGCTTTTATCGGGGCGCTTTTCGTCACCGTTGTGGCGCTCTCCATCGGAGCACCAGGGGTGCCTGGCGGTTCCTTCGTCTGCCTGACCTCAATCATCGTTTCTTTCGGCCTGCCTACGGAAGCGTCAGCAATAGTGCTGGGGATAGACCCGCTGACGTCTATGTTCCGCACCTCCATCAACACCATAGGTGATATTGCCGCGACAACAGCCTTGTCGAAGCACGAAAACATGATGGATGAGGCTGTGTATATGAACACGGAAGCATAAGACATGATGTTTCTGCACAAGCAGAGCGAAAAACGCCTGACGGGATTTTTCCTGCCAGGCGTTTTTTACGACAACTCAAATTATCCGTATTGCTATGCCATCACTTAAAGATTGAACCCGGTGCGCTTGAACATCTTGGCCAGGTCTTCACTGGAAAACTTCAGGATGGTGGGACGGCCATGGGGGCAGGTATAGGGAAAGGCCGTATTCATCAATTCTTCCAGAAGGATCTGCATCTGCTTCAGGTTCAGCACCTCTCCTGCCTTGATGGCAGCCCGGCAGGCGGTAGTAGCCAGCACGTGCTGGCGAATTTCCGCTGCTGAGACAGAATGCAGGTCATGGAGGCCTTCCAGGATTTCCCTGATCAGGTCCTCTGCCTCTGCCACCGGCACGTCAGCGGGAATCTCGCTAAGGCGCATTTCCCTATCCCCGGCAGGCGAAAGGGCAAAGCCCAGTTCCCCGAAGAGTTCCTGATGTTCCTCAATCATCGCATATTCCTTGCTGTCAAAGGTGAGCACCTGATGGAGCAGCAGCTGCTGAGAGGGAATCTTGTCTGCCGATGCGCAGAGATGATCAAAGAGAATGCGTTCATGGGCAGCGTGCTGGTCGACGATATATAGTCCCTCGCCGTCCTGTGCCACAATATAGGTCAGGGCCACCTGGCCGATGGGCATGAGTCCCCCTGCAAAAGCAAAGACCGTCTCCTCATTGACGCCGGCATTTTCCACGGAAGCATGGGAAACCACCCTGCCTATTTCAACCGAAGGCTCTATGCTTTCCTCTGCAACCTTTTCAGTTTTCGATTCCAGCTCGACATAGTTTTGAACCTTCAACTGTTCCCTGGCCTCACTGAGGGTCATAGCCGGCTTATCCTGCCAGGGCATTTCTACCGGGTTAGGAGCAGACCTCCAGCCCCTGTCCTGATAATAGGAACTTGAGCTTCCTCTGCCTCCCCCTGCAGTCAAAGGCTCTGTCGCAGGCACAAATTCCATAGGTTCCTGCTGTGGTGTGAAATGGGCCTTGGGCCGCTCCACCACCGCTGCCACCTGGGTGAGGTCCTGGGGTTCTGCCGGACGTATAGCATCCCGCACAGACTTATACACAGCCTTGAAGATGCGGCTTTCGTCCTCGAACTTCAGCTCGCTTTTCTGGGGATGCACATTCACGTCTATGGTGCGCTGGGGCACCTCTATCTTCAGTACCGCCAAAGGGTAGCCGCTCTTGGGTATCAGGGACTTGTAAGCATTGTCTATGGCCTTGGCAATGGCCCTGTTCTGCACGATGCGCCCGTTTACGATATAGGTCTGCCAGCCGCGGCTGCTCTTGAGAAAGGTGGGCTTGGTAATGAAGCCCGTGATTTTCACTTCCTCATCCTCAAAGGATACTGCCAGCAAAGAATCTGCCGCCTGCGGGCCATAAATGGCGCCGATGGTGTCAAAGAGGTTGCCCTTGCCCGGGGTCACCACTGCTTTCTTGTTGTTGTTGATGAAGTGGAACTCGATATCCGGCCGGGACAGGGCCAACTTCACAATGAAGTCGTTGATATGAGCCCCTTCCGTATGGTTGGTCTTCAAAAACTTCTTGCGGGCAGGGGTGTTGAAGAACAGGTCCTCCACTTTGATGGTAGTGCCCAAACTGCAGCCCGCCTCGGAAAAGTCAGGGTCCTTTCCCCCAGTGATATCAACCCGGGTGCCCAGATCTTCTCCCTGAGGGCGGGTCAGCATGGAAAAGCGGGACACAGAAGCAATAGTGGGCAGGGCCTCCCCTCGAAACCCCAAAGTGCCGATAGTATTAAGGTCTGACACTTCACGAATCTTGCTGGTGGCGTGACGCTGGATAGCCATGCGGGCATCAGCCTCGCTCATACCCTTGCCGTTGTCCGTCACCCGCATGAAACTGGTGCCCCCGGCCATGACCTCCACCTCAATGCGGGTAGCCCCGGCATCCATGGCATTTTCCACCAGTTCCTTCACCACGGAGGCGGGACGCTCCACCACTTCGCCTGCGGCTATCTTATTAATGGTATTGTCATCCAGCACATGGATAATGCTCTCGCTCTTCATGCTCTCCCCGCCTCCTTTTTGGCCTGTTTCTGCAGCTTGTAAAGCTCATTCATGGCTTCCAGTGGTGTCATGGTCATGACATCCAGGGAGAGCAGGCTGTCGCTGAGACTGGAGGCAAAAAGGGAGGCCATCATAGGTTCTGCTTCGGCCTTTGCCTCTGCCTGGGGTGCCGAAACCTGGGGCACCGCTTCCCCATGCTGTGATTCCAGCTCCGTAAGGATGTCCTGGGCCCGCTGGGTCACCACCTTGGGCAGCCCTGCCAGTCTCGCCACATGTATGCCGTATGACTTGTCAGCCGCCCCCGGCACAATGCGCCTTAGGAAGGCCACCTGGGTCCCCCGCTCCTTCACCGCCACGCAGAAATTCTTGATCTTGTCGTCTTCCAGATCCGTCAATTCATGGTAGTGGGTGGCAAAGAGGGTCTTGGCATGGACTTTCTTCTCGATATGCTCAATCACCGCCCGGGCAATGCTCATGCCATCAAAGGTGCTGGTGCCGCGGCCAATCTCATCCAGGATCACCAGGCTGTCCTTGGTGGCGTATTTCAGGATCTGGGCTACCTCGTTCATCTCCACCATGAAGGTACTCTGGCCGCTGACCAGGTCGTCACTGGCGCCGATGCGGGTGAAAATCCTGTCCACAGGGGAAATGGAAGCCTCCCGGGCAGGGATAAAGCTGCCAATCTGGGCCATGAGGGTCAGCAGGGCCACCTGCCTCATATAGGTGGACTTACCCGCCATATTGGGCCCGGTAATCAGCATGATTTCGCTGTCACCGTGGCTTAGATGAGTATCATTAGGCACAAACAGGTCACGAGTAAGAATGCGTTCCACCAAGGGGTGACGTCCGTCCTTGATGTCTATGACCCCATCCGTGCGCAATCTTGGCCGCACATAGTTATAGCCGGAAGCGGCCTCTGCCAGGCTGCCCAGCACATCCACAATGGCAATCTCATGAGCTGTCTGCTGGATGGAAGAGAGCTGCCCCTTGATGACCTCCCTGATTTCCGTAAAGAGGTTGTACTCAATGGCCTCAATCTTTTCCTGCGCCCCCAGGATCTTGGTCTCGAAGGTCTTGAGCTCATCGGTGATGTACCTCTCCGCATTGGCCAGGGTCTGCTTGCGCACATAGTGGGCCGGCACCATATCCGTGCCGCTTTTCCGCACCTCGATATAGTAGCCGAAAACCTTGTTGTAGCCGATTTTCAGGGTCTTGATGCCCGTCTCTTCCTTCTCCCGCTCCTCGATTTCCTGCAGCATGGACTTGCTGTCCCGGGACAAACGGCGATACTCATCAAGTTCCTCATTGTAGCCGTCTTTGATGATGCCGCCTTCCCGAACGGAAAAGCCCGGCTCATCCACAATAGCCCGCTCAATCAGCTCCACCAAAGGCTGGAACTCCTGGATGCCCTCATAGCCCTGCTGCAGCAGCTTTGCCTGGGCCTCTGACAATGACCTGCGGATAGCGGGCAGGCAGGCCAGAGAAACCTTCAGAGAAATCAGATCGCGGGCATTAGCCGTCCCCACCTCGATGCGGGTCAGCAGGCGCTCGAAATCATAGACTTCCTTGCAGGCGTCACGCAGGCTCCTGCGGCGGGTCATATCATTTACAAGTTCCTCCACCGCATCCAGCCTGGCCTCGATGCTCATGATGCTGAGCAGGGGATACTCCAGCCACTTCTTCAGCAGGCGGGTGCCCATGGCAGTCTGGGTCATATCCATCACGTCCAGCAGGGTATCCTTCTTGCCCCCATCCCTGAGATTGCGGGTGATTTCCAGATTCCTCAAAGTATAGGTATCTATCACCAGATTTTCCGAGGCATCCAGCACCGTCAGCTTGCTGATCTGGGAAAGGTCTGTCTTCACCGTGCGGTGCAGGTAGGAAAGCAGGGTTGCCACCCCTTCCTTCACCAACTGCTGGGAGGGACGCTGGGAAGCATCGAAATGCTGCACCAGGATATCCTCCATCTCCTCAGTAACCTCTGTCAGACGGGTAAAGAGGCAGTTTGGCATGCGCAGTTCCACAAACTCCTGCAGAGTCTCCATAAAGCTCAGAGCCCCTACCAATACCAGCTCAGGCATCATGAGCCGGTAGAGCTCGTCCAGCATCATCTGCAGGCGGTTTGCCCCCTGATAGAGGCCATAGAAACACTCACCAGTGGAGATATCCGCCCCAGCCAGCACAATATCACCGCTGACGGCGTCCTCATGGAGCAGGGCAATGTAATTGTTATTGGCATTTACCAGGGCATTATCCGACAGCACCGTGCCGGGAGTCACTACCTTGATGATTTCCCTTTTGGTGAGTCCTTTGGCCTTGGGATCGCCAATCTGCTCGGCAATGGCCACCTTGTAGCCCTTGGCAATGAGCTTGCCCACATACTGCTCTGCTGCATGGTAGGGCACCCCGCACATGGGGCAGTTTTCCTTGTCCCCGCTGCGGCTGGTGAGGGTCAGGCCCAGCTCCCTGGACACGGTCTTGGCATCCTCGAAGAACATCTCATAAAAGTCCCCTAACCGGAAAAAGAGCAGGGCATCAGGCTCCTGCTCTTTCGTGGCCAGGTATTGCTGCATCATTGGCGTAAGTTCCATTGCTGCCTCCTTAGCAAACCTCACCTTTCAGCACCCAGGTCTGGGGGCTGGTTATCTTCACTTGGACAAAGTCCCCTGCTTTTTCCTGCCCATGGGGGAAAAGCACAATCTTGTTGCTGCGGGTATGGCCCATCCAGACACTTTCGTCATTCTTGCTGGGCCCCTCTACCATGACTTCCAGAGTCTTGCCCAGGAGGGCCTGATTGATCTCCAGGCTGATTTCGTTCTGCACCTCCATCAGTCTCTGGAGCCTTGCCTTCTTCACATCCTCAGGCACCTGATCCTCCATCTCCGCGGCAGGGGTACCGGAACGCTTGGAGTAGATGAAGGTATAAGCCGCATCATAGCGTATTTCCTTGAGAAAAGCGAGCAACCCCTCAAAGTCCTCCTCTGTCTCCCCGGGGAAGCCCACAATCAGGTCAGTAGTCAGGCTCACCTCAGGCAGAGCCACGCGGATGCGCTTCACCAAATCCTTGTAGGCCTCAGCCGTATAGACACGGTTCATAGCCTTCAGTATCTTGCTGCTGCCATGCTGCACCGGCAGGTGGATATGCTCGCAAAGGTGCCTGCCCTGAGCCATGGCCTCAATCACCTTGTCGCTGAGGTCTTTGGGGTGGGAAGTCATGAAGCGCACCCGCTCAATGCCATCCACTTTATCCACCATGGCCAGGAGTTCCGCAAAGTCAGCTTGCTTGTGATCCTTGCCATAGGAGTTCACATTCTGCCCCAGGAGGGTAACTTCCTTATAACCTGCCCTGGCAGCCTGCTCCACCTCTTTTACGATATCCTCCGGCAGACGGCTGCGCTCCCGGCCTCGCACATAGGGCACGATGCAGTAGGTGCAGAAATTATTGCAGCCGTACATGATGGGCACCCAGGCAGACAGCTTGCCATCCCGAAGCACAGGGGCCTCAGACTCATCCGGCAGCTCGGTTTCCGTGAGATTCACGTCCACCACATGCTGGCGTTCCGCCTCAATGCGGCGCACTGTCTGGGACAGGGAATGCACCTTGCTGGTGCCCAGCACGAAGTCAATATGGGGAGCCCTTTTGATAAGAGCCTCCCCCTCCTTCTGTGCCATGCAGCCCGCAATGCCGAAGATCAGCTCCGGCTTCTTGCGCTTCAGGGCCTTGATTTCCCCGATCTTGCCGTAAACCTTGTCCTCAGCCGTCTCCCTCACGCAGCAGGTGTTGATGAGGATGAGATCCGCCTGCTCCATCTCCTCCGTCCGCTCATAGCCAATAGCCTTCAGCTGCCCGGCCATGCGCTCCCCGTCGGAGACATTCCCCTGACAGCCGTAGACTATCAGCTTGCAATATTTTCTTCCATTTATATCTGCCATGCTTGCTCCATTGCCTTTCATTACTAGTAACTCGTAATGATGTATTGTACCAAAAATATGCCCTTCTGTCCAATCATTCTTATAGGGATTTTACACATCCTGCCACTTATCCTCAAAATATCTTTACTGGGTAAACAATTCCGACAACCTGCAGAATGAGTATCAGTAGAGAATTATATACTTAATCTAACAAAGGAGCCGCCTTTTGACTTCCATCAACAGGCGGCTCCTTTACATGCGTATTTTAATTTAATCCAAGACTTAGTTCTGACCGAATCTCTCCTGGAGAACGGCCAAAACCTCTGCCGGGTTCAGACCCTTGCCGGCAATGAAGTTTGCTACTTCCTCATTCTTGCTGGCAGCTGCAGCCTTCTCAACTTTTGCCAACTCGTCCTTCAAGGCTTTGAGCTGTGCAGTCTTGGTCTCGATTTTTGCCTTGATTGCCTCGATTTTCTGATCGTAATTAACCTGACGTGCCATTAAAAATTCCTCCCTACAACAAATGTTTTTGTGGTATGACTTGCGAAAATACAGCTACTTTCAAATCGTAATTTCCATTTTTAATTTTACACGCATAAGCAAAAAAAATCAAGACTATTCACCAAATTCTCCAACACATGCAGCATGAACTTAGTGGTTTTCTTTTTCCAGATCATCCACCTTCTCTTACCTCATCTTTTCATGTTTCATGTATAGAATATTCATCACAGAATCAAACTTCCCTGCTTTATTAGCCCCATGGTATATTCAGAAAGGAGTTTTTCGCATGGCAATCGTATTTCGCCCTCAAAGAAGCGATCTTGACAGAGCAATGGCTGAAGCAGCCGCATTTGACACTGAGGAAGAATTGCTTGACCATGTAAAGAAGCTATGGCTGTCCACCTATCCTGATGCGAAATTCAAAGTCAAGCTGAGGACCTTGAACGATGAACGCACTGGCTGGGAGAACACAAGGTACGTCTGCATGACTGACAACGGCATAGATGCCCCTTACAGACATCCAAAAGTTGTAGGCATGTGCGATACAGATACCTTCAAAGCCATGTCAAAAGAAGAAGCGCTCGCAAAGGCTCACCAGTTATTGGCTGAATGAACTTGTTATACTTCATAAATCATTTTCCCATAATAAACTCTTAGAGTCCCAAATAACGCAAAAAGGTTTCTGCGCCCAATGACGGGACACATATATGGGAAGCAAGATGCCCAAAATAGCAATTGGCACCCCCGCCTGCCAAACGTAGAAAATAGTCCCATAATCCCCCTCTACAATCGTTGAAAGCAAAATATCAGTAATAATAATCTGCACCAGCGGGTGCAAAATATAAATAGCCATAGAACGCCTGCCCATTTCCACCAAGAATGCTTCACTTTCCCTTACCAGCCACTGCATTATGCGCATCACCATTATGCAGCCGCCAATATTGCTGATATAAGCCAGCAGAGGATTTACTCCATACGTTCTTGAGGCCATATCAAAACTTCCATTGACGTAAACCTGCAATGCAATCAGAAGGACGGGCAGCAATACACACCAAGCATCAGAAAGCCTCTGCACCCCCACCAGGCGAAGCCATCTTCCCAGCATGAGGTAGCCCTGCACGAAAAGCGCAATGTCCAGCCCCCAGGGGAGATGCACAAAACAACTGATTCCATAGCCAAGAGCACTCAAGGCCAGAGCGGCCAAGATATCCCGCACTATTGGTGTTTTCCCGGGCCTGTCAGGAAACGCCCACAAGAAAATATTTTCTGCCAGGAAAAAACAAGGAAGAAACCATAGTGCGATGAGAGGCAGGCTTGCACAGTTCCCTTCAAATATGCCAGCTAATGCCTCCAGGGGAGGCAGCCTGGTTCCCACCGGCGGCATATATAACCCCCGTACAGACCATAAAGGCCAGAAGCATATTTCCATCAGGAAATATGGAACCAGGATACGGCGGACACGTGACCAAAAGAACTCAAGCTTCCGAGCCTGCCACTTCTGCAAATTCAGGGAATACCCTGCCGCCACAAAGAACAGCGGCATCATGAACGTTGAGAACGGGTAAAACCATTCCCCGCCAATGCAGTGGAAGGCCACCACCAAAGCAATGGCAATACCTTTCACTGCATCCAGCCAGGCAATGCGGCCTTTTTCAAGCACAGCCATCTCCCCCCCTTAATCAGACATCTGAGGAAACACTGATCTATTCAGCGTTTCCTTGACATTCGGCCATAATGCCATTCTGCAGCAGATAAAGATAGCAGCTGTCCACCTGGCGCCCCAGCAATGCTTCAACAGATTCCCGATAGAGACTTATCTGGGTCTTGTAGCGCTCTACAGCCTGCTCTCCTGTGATCCCCCTGTCCGTCTTGTAATCCACCAGCACCAGTTTCCCCTGCTCATCTTCAAAGAGCAGGTCTATGACGCCTTGCAGGAAAATAGTTGCTTCAGGGTCTTTTGCCTCTGGATAGAAGCGGCTGGCGGGCAGCAGGCGGCAGAAGGGCTGCTCCCGGTAGATGCTGTGGGCCTTGCGCAACATTCCCCCCAGCGGGGAAGACAGGAGATTGACAATCTTTCCTCCGTCCACAGCCTGCCTTTCCCCGGGCTGGAAAATACCTGCCAATTCCATATTCTCCAGCTGCCGGCGCACGGCTGTAAAATCGGCGGGAGTGTGGAAGTCTATATGCTGCAAGGCAGTGTGCATGAGGGTGCCACGCTCGGCGGGGGTGAAGGTCTTTTTCTCCTGCTTCTGCTGGAGGAAGCGGGGACGGGCCCATTCTTCTTCCAAAGCAGGCGCAGCCTGGCTCTGCTCTCCCAGCGGCAGCAGGGAGTACGGCTCTTCCCTGGCCTGTTCCTGCCAGCTGCGGGATTTCAGCTCCGTGACAGTGGCCTTGGCAGAAACATGTTCCAGTCCCAGGCTGTCGTACTGCCAGCCTAGACGCTCCCGCACAGCCTCCCTGTTTTCTGTATCCGGCAGGGGCTCCCCTGCCTCCACGGCCTGCATAAGCTCATCTGCCAGCTCTTCAGTTTGCTCCTCCCTCTGCAGCTCACCGCCCGGGATGAGGTTCAATTTGAATTCCGCCCCCGGCTCCAGGTCCAGCTCCCAGTCAAGGAGTTCCGGGGCAAGGCCAGCCAGTTCCCGCAATTTCCTGCCTGCCTGATGGCGGGCTACGGCAGGGAGAATCCAGTCAAAGGCGCATTTAGCGGACTTCAAGGCAGCTTCCGGCAGTGCAGCCTCCTCCCGGCCTACGCTCCGGCAGAAGCCGCACATGACCTTTTCCATGTCCTCTTCCCCGGCTTTCAGTACACCTGTGAGAATGAGCTTTTCCTTGGCCCGGGTCAGGGCCACATAGAGCACACGCAGCTCCTCGGCCTTGGATTCAGCTGTCAGGCGCTGCTGTATGAGCTTCCAGGGCAAGGTCTGATACTGCTGCCGTCCGGCCTTGCTGCGCTCCACCAGCTGGGGACCTATGCCCAGTTCCTGATGGTAGAGGAAGGTGCCCTTGGCATCGCTGAGGTTGAACTGCTTGCCCAGGTCGGACACAAAGACCACCGGGAACTCCAGCCCCTTGCTCTTGTGGATGCTCATGATGCGCACTACATTCTCGCTGTCCCCCAGCGTACGGGCCGTGGAAAGGTCCGTCTCCCGTTTTTTCAGCTCCTCGATGAAGCGCAGGAAGCGGAATAATCCCCGATAGTTGGTTTTTTCATAGTCAGCTGCCCTGTCTGCCAGCATGCGCAGGTTGGCCTGCTTGAGGAGTCCTCCCCTGAGGCCACCCACATAGTCGTAGTAACCAGTTTCCCGATAGAGCTTCCAGATGAGCTCCGGCACGCTGTGACTCACCACAAAGCTGCGCCAGGAGGCCAGCTTCTCCTGGAAAGCTGCCACCCTGGCAGACAGTTCAGGCTCCAGGCCGCTTTCCACTGCCTGGGCTGTGAGCAGGGCTCCATAGAGGTCTTCCTCATCAGAGGCCAGCCTGAGCTTGGCCAGGTCTTCCATGGCAAAGCCCCCCAGGGGAGAGGCCAGCACTGAAGCCAGGGGAATGTCCTGGCGGGCGTTGTCCACAATGCTCAAAAGATCCAGCATCAGGCTGACCTCGGGCGCCTTGAAGTAGCCCCCGCTGACATCGGCATAGGCAGGAATGCTGTGCTTGCGCAGGGTTTCCAGCAATATCTCAGCTTTCCCCTTCACCGCTCGCAACAGCACCGCAATATCCCTGTACATCAGGGGGCGGTATTTGCCCCCCTCGTAGACCTTGGGGGCTTTTTCTATGAGCTTCTCAATGCGAAGGGCAATCTGCCTGGCTTCCAGGGCAAAGCCGGTCAGCTCCTCTGCCTCTTCTTCCTCTTCGTCTGATGCACTCTCCCCGCCGCTGCCTGCAAGGATCAGATCTATATCTACGCCCCCTTTCATGCTCCCCCCTTCTTCCGGGAAATCTGCCCCGGGGTAGAGCTTTGACTGCTCATCATACTCGATTTCCATAGGCTCCCGGTGCATGACCTGGTCAAAGATGAAATTGACAGGTGCCAGGACTTCCTTGCGGCTGCGGAAATTCTGCCGCATGGTTATGAGCTCATTTTCATCATTTTCCCCCGGCTCCAGGGGAAAGGAATCATACTGCCGCTGGAACAGATATGGATTGGCCAGGCGGAAGCGGTAGATGCTCTGCTTCACATCCCCCACGGTAAAGCGGCAGCGGGGGCGGGCCACCAGCGACAGGATGGCCTCCTGCACGCTGTTGGTGTCCTGATATTCATCCACCATGACTTCCACGTACTTTTCCCGGCACTGCAGCGCCGCCTCGCTGGGCACATAGCGGGGCACCTCTGCCAAAAGCCCCTCCTCATCAGCGCAGAGAATCTGCAGGGCATAATGCTCCAGGTCGTTGAAGTCCAGCACATTGCGCTCCTGCTTGGCCCGGCGCAGAGCTGCCATGAAGTCCAGGGCCAGGGCTGTGAACCGCCTGATGGTGGGCCCGCACTCTACCAGCATGGCAAGGGTCTCTTCCTCGGTATAGCGAAAGTAATCCGTACCCAAAGCCTTGGCTGCTTCCTTCAAGGCCTTGTGCCTTGCGTCAAAAGTTTCCCTCAGGGCAGGGTAATCCTCTTTCAAAGGCTTATAGACCTTGGCAGAAGACAGCTTCCCCGGCTTGAAGGACTGGAAAGCCTCTGATAGGCCCTGCCAGTCCTGACCTGCCTGGAAAATGTTCTCAATGGCAGAGAGGGTAGTCTGAAGCACCTCCCCATAGGGGTCAAGAGCTGCCTCCACGGCCTTCCTGTCAGGAGTGCCGGCTTCCCTCAGGGCTCCCTCTTTCAGCCAGTGAGCAAACTCCCCGGCCTGGTCCTCAAGGTTCCGCCGCCCTTCCTCAAGCCTTGCCCAAAGCTCTCTCCCCCAGGAAGTTTCCCAGATACTCTGGCCCTCGGTGGCCTGATACCTTTCCGCCTGCTTCTTCAGCCAGGCCTCAGGCAAAGGCTGGCTCTGGCTGAACTCATAAAGGCTCAGGACAGCCTTGTAGACTTCCTCATCCCCGTGGTCGTTGCCATAGTCGTCTGCAAAGGCCAGGAATTCCTGCCAGCCTGTGCAAGCTGCCAGATATTCTCTCTCTGAGCCAAAACTCTCCCTCTCCGGTTCCCGGTAATGCTCCTCCAGCATCTCCTCCAGCACATCCCGCTTCATGAGCACCATTTCCTGCTCGCTGGCCAGACGGAACTGGGGGTCTACATCAATGGCTTCAATATGCTGACGGATTATCCGCTGGCAAAACACATGGAAAGTGCTGATGGAAGCCCCCGTCAGCAGCACGCTCTGCCTGTCCAGCCAGCCGGCTTCCTCTGCCGTTTCCGCTTCCAGCAGCCGCGCCTCCAGAGAGGCTCCGATACGCTCCCGCATTTCTGCCGCAGCCGCATTGGTGAAGGTCACCACTAGCAGCTCATCCACGCTGCATTCCCGCCGCAAGAGCCGGCCTATGATGCGGTCCACCAGCACCCGGGTCTTGCCGGAGCCTGCAGCAGCGGCCACCAGGATATTCCGGCCCCGCTCCTCGATGGCTTTCCTTTGGTCGTCAGTGTACTCCATTTGTCTTCCAATCCTCTCTTCCCATCAGCTCTGCCATCTTATCTTCCAGAACAGCTGCTTCCTCCGGCCTGATGTCCCTGTAACTGCACCCGGGCAGATTGGTATCAAAACCGCACACATCCTTGAACTGGCAATAGGTGCAGGCGTTTTCTTCCTGCTTGCCATGGCGCAGCCTGTAGGGGCTGACAGCTATTTCTCCGGCAAGGATCCTGTTGCCCGTTTCCTTTAGGATATGCTCCACGTAGGCCAGCAGGAGTTCGAACTCCTGAGGCTTCTTCACGCTGTCCGGGGGCACAAAGGATATCTCCTCCTCCCCCTTGCCCTCCTTGACCTTGGCAAAGATATATTCCCCCTGGGCTCCTGCCTCCAGTGCCTCGATGATTTCCCGGTCAGCCACCACCCAGCCTGGCATGCGCAGCTTCATCTTCACCTGCTTCTGCAGTTCCTCCCCGGAGAGCTTGCCCTTCTCCCTGCCCTTGATCAGAGGATTCTGGAGAAAAGCATACAGCATGCCTGCTGGCAGTCGCTGCTCCCCCTGTTGGGCAAGAAGTTCCTTTGCCACCAGCAGGTAAGCCAGAAGCTGCAGCCGCAGGCCATAATACACCTCAAAGACATTGATGGCCGCCTGGCCTGTCTTGTAGTCTATCACCAGATAATAGGGAGCATCCGTCCGCACATCCAGACGGTCTATCTGCCCCTTGAAGGACAGGGAGTATCCCCCCTCCAAGGGCAGAGGCTTCATCCGCACCTTGTCCCCGGCTCCGCCAAAGTGTTCCTCGAAAAAGGCAGGACGGAATTTGGAGAGCACCGCCCAGGCCGTGAGCTGCCCCACTGCCCGCTCTGCCGTGGCCTGAAGCCGGCGCTTGAGGTGGCGGTAGTTGTCACGGCTCAGCAGCACCTCGCTCTGAAGCCTGGGAGCCAGTTCTTCAATGAGCTGATAGCAGATTTCTCCGCGCTGCTCCTCCGGCACTGCACCCCACTCATTATGGTACTTTTCCCCCACCAGCCTGCCATAGCTGCTGAGAACTGCGTGCAGAAGCTGCCCCAGATCCAAAGAGCGGAACTTGTACTCCCTCCGTTCCCGCAATTTCAGGCCATAGCTGGCAAAATGGGCAAAGGGGCATTTGCTGAAAAGCTCAAACTGGGTGACACTGCCCCTGAGCCTCCCGCCGCTGAGGAAGAGCTGCCGGGCCAGTTCCGGTGGCAGGAACTCTGCCCGCCCTCTGGCAAAAAGTCCGGCGAGAGCCAGCCCCAGGGCGTCCTTCATCTCAGGCTGTTCCCTGGCCCAGTTGTATACATCCTGCCAGAAGGGCTGCATATTGCCCAGTTCCTTCTGGCCTCTGAGAGCAGAAGCAAGTCCGGAAAGGGCAGGTCCCGGGGCAGAGAGCAGCAGCTCATCCTCCCGCTCCACCGTCTCCAGAGGAATGGAAAGGAACTCTGCCTCCGGGAAGAGTTTCCTGAGCCTTTGCACAAGGGAGGCCGGCTGAAGGCCGGAGCCTTCGCTGTCCGCCAGAGCATAGGACACCCAGAGATATTCCCTGGCTTCCGAAAAGCCACGGTAAAGCTGGAACCTCTCCCCAAAGCTTCTCTCCTGACTGCCCTGGGAAATCGCATATTTGCCCCTACCCTCCTTGGCTCTGGCCGCAAAGACATCGGCAATATGCACTCTCTCCGCATCCGTCAGGAGCCCCTGTTCCTTGCTGCGCCGGGGCATGATGCCTACATTTGCCCCCAGGATATAGAGAGCCGGGGTATTATCCAGGCTGTTCTGGTCAAAGGAGGCAAGGGTCACATAGTCGAGCCCCGGAGGTATCAGGGATATCTTCAGGGCATCAAGGCCAGCGCTAAGCACTGCCTCGTAGTCCAGGAGCCCCATGGCCTCCCCGCCGCTGATTTCCACCAGCTGGTCGAAGAGCTCCATGCAGTCCTCCCAAATCTGCCGGTGCTCCGCCGCATCCGCCAGACGGCCTTCGGCCTCTGCCAGCTCCTCCCACTCAGCCAGCCGCTGGGGTACCTGCAGCTCTACCAGGAACTCATAGAGGGCGGCTGTCATCTCCCGCACACTCTTAGCCTCATGCAGCGCCTCGCCCAAATGCATCAGGGGACGGGCTGCCAGCCGGCGCAGGCCGTCCAGATAGAGCAGCCTTTCAGTCTCTTTTTCCTCCAGTTCCTCCTCCCCTTCAATGCTCCTGCGGCGATGCCAGTTCCAGGGGGCTTCCTGGGTCCAGCGTCCCTTGCCCCTTATGCCGAACTCCAGCACGTAATTTTCCAGCCTGTCCACATCGTCTCTGACACAGGGGAAGAAGCCCGTGCGCAGGCAGCGGAACACAGACTCATAGCGCCAGCCCTGGCGCAAAGTCTCCACCGCCGAGCGCAGGAGCTCTGCCAGCGGGTGATGTATACTGGGGCGCTTGCCATCATAAAAATAGGGGATGCCATACTCCTGGAATACCAGCTGCAGAAGGCTGTCATAGACTTCGCCATCCCGCACCAGCACGCCTATGTCACGATAACGCCAGCCGGAGCGTGCCAGCCGCAGGATATCCGAGGCCAGGGCCTCCACCTCCAGGCGGCGATTGGCTGCTTCCACCAGCCGCAAGCCCCTGCTATCCTCGCACACAACTTCCCCAGTGGCAAAAAGATGCTTTTCCAGGAAGGACAGGGCAGGAACTTTGGCCCTCTGGCTACCCTCCAGCAGGGTCATGCCAAAGCTGCCGCCTCCCAGACCGTGCCAGACCTCCTCCAATGCCGCCAAAGTCTGATAAGAGCGATGGAAAAGTCCCGTTTCCAGTTCATTTTCCGGCAGCTTCAGATTCACAGCACCTCCGGGCAGTTTTTGTCCTCCCAGGGGCAGGGTCACATGGACGGCAGCCGCCGCGGACATCAGGGCTCCCATCACTTCCATTTCCTGGGGATTGAAGAAAGTAAAGCCGTCCACCCAGATTTCCGCACCTTTCAGGGTGGTGGACCTGGGAATCTTGGCCGCCAGCAGGGCCATCAAATCCTCGCTGTCATTGGCGCGGTCCTGCATCTCCTCCTGAAAATCATCCACCAGCCGGGCAATTTCCGTGAGCTTGCCTGAAAGGCGCCCCTTCCCCAGGCCAGCTGCCGTTTCCCGCAGGAGCTCTGTGGGCAGGCGGTAGCTCTTCAATTCCTTGATCATGCCGGAAAGGCTGTCCGTAAAGCCCCTCTGCCTGGCAGCCCGGGCAAAAACCGTCAGGTCACCTGCCTGCTGGTGTTTCAGCAGGAGCTTGCGCAGCAACAGCTGACGTCCCACATCGCTGATGCGGGGCAGCCCCGCCCCACCTGTCTCCAATAATACCTGACGGGCAAAGCGGCGGAAGCCGAACACCACTGCCCGCATGAAGCCACTGCCATTTTTCGGCAGAGCTTCAGCCAGCAGACGCTCCATCTTGTAAGTCATGTGCTCCGGCACCAAAAGCACCAGGGGGTCACCCAGGGGCACCTCTTTGATGGCGGCGCAGATGGAATCAAGGCAGTATCTGGTCTTGCCCGTACCTGAACGGCCTACGATAAAATCTAATTTGGCTGTCATATTTCAGATACCTTTCTACAACGTTCAGCATAAAAAGGCCTCCCTCTGTGAGGGAGGCTCATATTACGAAGTTATCAGCCGAAGCTGAAAGGCGTGGTCACCCTTCTGAGGGTGCGCCCGCAGGAACAGGTCTCCTCAATCATGCTGACGGCCTGGCCTGTACGGTAGCGTATGAGGGGCATGGCCTCAGCCTGCAGGGAAGTCACCACCAGTTCCCCCATCTGGTGAGGGTCTGTCACCGGCATATCGCTGTTGAAGGCGATGATTTCCGGATAGAAGTAATCTTCCTGAATATGCTGCCCGCTGCGGGCCTCACACTGGAAGAGCATGCCTGCCGTGCCCAGCTCCGCCGAGGAGTACAGATTGAAAACCCTGGCCCGGGTGCGGTCCTGGATATGGCGCTGCATGGGGTTCTGTATGCCCGTGGGGGTCATGCAGATAATCTGGGTCAGGGGGAAATCAATGATATTCTTGCCCTGAGCCTGCAGCTGTATCACCAGCTGCATAATCAGCTGGGGCGTAGTGACAATGGTATCCATGCTCACCAGTTCCATGAGCCTGAGCCACTGACGATAGTCAACCCCCATTGGCACCACCGTGGCACCAATCATCTCCAAAGCATACTGCACATCCAGCAGGCGGCTGTCAGAGAGGTCTCCCTGCAGAGCCACCACTGAAGTATTGGTAATGCCCGCCCCCACCAGACAGCGGGTCATCATCTCCACATTGTGGGCAATATCACCATTGGTATAGAGCCTCAGCAGCTCTCCTGCCATCTGCTGCATGTGGGTGAAACGCAGGATACTTGATATAGGCAACGTTAGGATATCCAGGGAGTCAATCTGGTGCAGCTCATTGCTGTGCAGGAAGGGAAAGCGGCGCAAATCCTCCAGGGACTTTACCTCCGCTGCTTTCACGCCGGCCTTGGCAAAGGAATGCTGGTAAAAAAAGCTCTTTTCCTCTGCCCAGCGCAACTGCTTCTGCAAAAGCCCCAGCTGCATTCCCTGCATGGACTCCCTATCCATTTGTTCTATATGTTGATTAGCATACATGCCTATAACACCCGCTTTGATAAATATTCTGGCTCTTCACCAGAAACACCATCACAGAGGTCTCTGATAGAAGAAAGGCTGGAAGCTGGTGTAGCCAAGCTTGCGGAAGTTCAGGATGGCTTCCGTAGCTCCCACAAAGAGGATGCCTCCAGGCTTCAGGGCTTGGAAGAAGTTCGCATAAAGCTGATCCTTGGCTTCCTCTGTGAAATAAATGACCACATTGCGGCAGAGAATCAGGTCAAACCCATTCTCGAACTTGTCTTTCAGCAGGTTATGGCGCTTGAACTCGATACATGACTTGATGTCGCTGTTGACGGCGAACTTGTCACCATCTACCTTGGTGAAATACTTGTTCAGGCGATCCTTGGACATGCTCTTGATTTCGCCCTCATTGTAGACACCGCGCTTGGCCTTGGCCAGGATTTCAATATCCAGGTCGCTGGCCAGTATCCTGTGGCGCACATTCGGGGTCATTTCCTTCATGATGATAGCCAGGGAATAAGGCTCCGCCCCAATTGAGCAGCCTGCGCTCCAGATATTGAGCTTCGGGGAGCGCTTCAAGAGGTCGGGAATGACGTCCGTTTCCAGCTTGCCGAACTTCTCCGGCGTGCGGAAGAACTCTGACACGTTGATGGTCAGGTATTCTATGAAAGCCGCAAAATCATCTTTGTTCTTGGCTGCATTGTCGAAGTACTCGCAGAAAGAGTCCATACCGGCTCTCGTAACCAGATTGCCGATGCGCCTCTTCATCTGAGGCTCTTTATAGAGATCGAGGTCAATTTCCGTTTTCGCCTTGAGCTTTTGCTTAAAGCCAGCCCAGTCCTTATCATCCATCATAGCGGTCTTACCTCCCAATGTCAAATTTCACTGTAAAATCATGGTGAATCAAGCTCGCAGAGCACAGATGAACTTAGATTGCGTGTAAGGACATAGTGCGAAGCAGCCACTTCGCACGAAGTATTTTGCTTGTGTGTGTTAATTCCCCTTCACCCTGCATAAATCCTTCTTTTTAGAAAAAAATAGTCCCAGATATTGTATATATCCGGGACTATCATCAAATATCTGCTTTTTACTCAATATCAAAGATTGTCCGGTTGGCGTCTTTGGAAACCTTGGGCAGCACGATATGCAGGATGCCGTTGTCAAAAGCCACGCTGACAGAGTCCTTGTCAATGCCGTCAATCTTGAAGACGCGCTCAAACTCCCCTGTGCGGCGCTCGCGGCAGAGATACTTCACATCCTCGGGTTCCAGCTCCGAACGCTCTGCCTTGATGCGCAGATAGCCTTCCTCATCATAGGAAACAGTGATCTGCTCCTTGCGGAAGCCCGGCAACTCACCAAAGAGCTCATAGGCAGCCTCTGTATCAATGACATCCACCCGGAAAGAAGCGAAGGCACCGCTGACCCTGCCCATGGGGTTGCCCGGCTGGTCAGCCATAAACTCCAACAAGCGCTCTACTGCCTCCTGGCCTTTTCCCACATTCTCTTTGAGATTGAAAGGTACTGTACGGAACATATTCATCCCTCCATCAACAGAAGAAACTATCCATGTCTTACCTGTACTGCTGTATACAATTATACAGCAGGCACAGGCTTTTGTCACCGTGAATTCAAAACCGCCGTACCATCAAAGAAACACTTTTTTGTCCATTCACAAATTTTTTTCTCTGAAACAAGGAAAAAAACCGAATTCTGTCGTATAATAATAAATGAAGTTTATGTTGAAAAGAGGTGACTCTAATGACAGCACAGGAAATCGAGAAACTGGTGCAGGACAAGCTCAATGAGGCATACAAGGCCAACGAGCATCCCAAGAAGTTCTTCGTCACAGAGAACGGTCGCGGGGTAGTGGACGGCGGCGATATGTACAATGCCTTGCTTGAGGATGTGATGCGCGTAGTGCAGCAGGCCATGACGGAAGTCCTCAAAGAAGCTCTGAAGAAATAATCATTTCTTAACTGAAAAGCCCGGCGGGAGTCTTCTCCTCTGCCGGGCTTTTTTCATACATTTCATTTCATTTTTATTGAGGTTCTTTAAAGGATTGCCTTAGCTTATTTGGCCTCCAGGGCATTCCAGGCATCCTCAGCGCGCTGCACATAGAGGTCACGGACAGCCTTGTTCTCGCCGATGCCGTGGATGTAGGCATCCACCTTGTATCCCTTGGACTCCAGGATGGACTTGTGGGAATCTTCCTCATCGCCTGCCATGTCGTTGTTGGCATGGTCGCCAGCCACCATCATCATGGGCATGAGAGTCACGTGCTTGATGCCGTTCTTCTTCAGCTTAGGCAGCACGGTCTCCAGGCTGGGCCAGCCTTCCACAGTGTAGACAAAGACGTTCTTGTAGCCCATGTCGTCCAGCTTGGCCTGGATGACTGAATAGTAGGCGTTGGAAATCTGCGGGGTGCCATGAGCCATGATGAGGATGGCATCTTCCTTCCCCTGCTTGGGGAACTGGGTAGCAAGAGCCTTGATGGTCTCAGCCACATCATCAGCCTGCTCTTCCTGACCCTGCCAGTACATGAGGGAAGTGCCGCAGGTCATCTTCTTGAACTTCTTCTTGTAATGATGGAACACGCCAGTGTTGTAGCTGTACTCCATGCCGGGAATCACATCCAGGCTCACCAGAGCCACGCGGGTGTAGCCCTCAGCCTTCAGCTGGTCCAGAGCCTGCTCCGGGGTGGGATAGGTGATGCCTTCATTGGCCTTCACGCGGTCGATGATGATGTGGGAGGTGAAAGCCGTGACTACCTTCACACCAGGATGCTTGGCCTGAATGGCAGCCACCGTAGCATCGATGGTCTTCTCACGAGTGTCTTTGAAGGTAGTGCCGAAGCTCATGACCACAATGGCATCCTTGTCAGCCAGATTCTTGAGTTCCGGGTTCTCATAGGAAAGCACGCCAATCTGGGAAGCTGCTGTCAGAGCAGGCGTTGCCGTCTTGACCTCCGGATTCAGCTGATAGGCAGCTTCCACATTGGGCTGTGCCATGCCGAAAGCGGCGGAGCAGGCCAAAGAAGCTACCAGCATTTTCTGCCAATTTTTCATGAAAAATCCCTCCATAAAAAATAAAAATGAAATATATGAAAAGGGCTTGCCCTGCTAAGAACAAGCCCTCAACATCAAAATCATGGCTTACAATCTGATATAGTAATAATAGCGATACCGTATTCAATCCTGCAAGCCATCATCCATAACGCCCCTCAGGCGCCTGTTGATGGAAGAAAGGCCTCTGTACACAGTGCTGATATCCAGGTCGTCTCCCCGGTTCTCCATGTACTTCTCCAGCTTGCGCTTCACCCGCTGCAGGGCGTTATCTATGGACTTCACATGACGATTCAGGTCCTCGGCAATCTCCTGATAAGACTTGCCATCCAGATAACTCATGAGCACCCGCCATTCTAGGTCTGACAGAATCTCTTCCATTTTCTTCTCTATATCCAGGAACTCCTCCCGGCTGATCACCAGTTCCTCCGGATCAGAGACTTTGGCTCCGGAAAGCACATCCAGGAGAGTTCTGTCAGAATCCTCGTCGTAGATGGGCTTATTCAAGGAAATATAGGAGTTCAAAGGTATGTGCTTCTGCCTGGTGGCCGTCTTGATAGCAGTGATGATCTGCCTGGTCACGCAGAGCTCCGCAAAGGCACGGAAGGAAGAAAGCTTGTCATTGCGGAAGTCACGGATGGCCTTGTAAAAGCCAATCATGCCCTCCTGGATGATATCCTCCCGGTCTGCACCAATGAGGAAGTAGGAACGGGCTTTTGCCCGCACAAAATTACGGTACTTGTTGATGAGATAGTCAAGTGCCGCCTTGTTGTTATTATCCTTGATCTCCAGCAGGACTTCCTCATCCGTGAGATCAGTAAATTCACTATAGGCATCTTCCAGTGCATTCTGCATAGTTGATTCTGCTTCCATCGGATGTTCCCCTTTACCTCAGGTGCCTCGTGCATCCCTTGCTATATCTATTGTTAGATAGATTCCAACCCTTCAATATAGAAAATTATACCATCAACGGAGACATAATTCAACATATCCGGAACAGGAAGGCTTAAATTCAGACCAGCAGTCTCCTTGAAAGCGCTTTGCCATCAAAGCACTGCCAAAGCCTCCACCTCGCACAAGGCACCTGCGGGCAGGTCTTTCACAGCCACACAGCTGCGGGCAGGCTTGCTGATGAAGTGCCTGGCATAGACTTCGTTGAAGGCCTTGAAATCGGCAATCTCAGCCAGGAAGCAGGTGGTCTTGACCACATGGCTCATATCCGTGCCGGCAGCCGCCAGCACCGCTTCCACATTCTTGCAGCACTGCTCGGCCTGCTCCTCAATAGTCGTTGCCACGATTTTCCCCTCAGCGGGATTGATGGCAATCTGACCGGAGAGATAAAGAGTATTGCCTGCTTTGACGGCCTGGCTGTAAGGTCCCACTGCTGCAGGTGCTTTGTCGGTATGAATGATTTCCATAGTGTACTCCTCCTGTATCTCACAAATGTCAACTGTATCTATTTTAGCCTAAGATATGGATATTTACAAGGTTACAAATATAAAAGGAGAGATTCCCCATCTATGCAGGGAGCCTCTCCTTTTCACGTTATTTCTTTTCCAGCCCATGGCAGCCGCTGCAGCAGCTGCAGCTGCCGCCTGCACTGCCGCAGCAATCTTCCTTGCCGTCACGCCAGTTGCGATACACATGGCGCACAGCGAAAAACAAAGCTACCGCCAGAACCAAGCCTACAATAAAGGTAGACATAATTGATACTCCAATCTATCCCAAAAGGGAAAATCAGAAGCCCAGCACCTTGCCAATCTGATAAACCAGCAGGGAAACGAACCAGGCCACCACAAACATATAGACTGCGGAGAAGCCCATCCACTTCCAGCCGCCTGCTTCCTTCTTGATGGTACCAAGAGCAGTGACGCAGGGGGTGTAGAGCTGGGAGAACACCATGAAGGCAATGGCAGACAGAGCCGTGAAGGAAGTAGCCATGCCGGTCTGCATCATGGTCTCGGCAGCCTCTACGGCCTCCTCAGCCTCAGTGGAAACATCAGCAGCGCCATAGAGCACACCGATGGTAGATACCACAGCCTCCTTGGCCAGGATACCGGAAATAACGGCAGCACCGGCTTCCCAGGTACCAAAGCCATGGAACACGAAGAGAGTGGACATCCAGCCGCCCAGGGTTGCCAGGAAGCTCTCCTCAATCTCGCACATGCCCTCAGCATTGAAGTTGGACAAGAGCCAGATCAGCACAGAAGCGGCAAAGATGATGGTACCAGCCTTGATGAGGTAGCCCTTGCCCTTGTCCCAGGTCTCCAGGAGCACCGTCTTCATATCCGGCATGCGGTAAGGAGGCAGCTCCAGCAGGAAGGTGGAACCTTCTTCCTTGAACATGGTCTCCCCCAGCACCTTGGCCACGATGATGGCCATGACCACGCCTACGATATACATGGCAAAGACCACATTGGCAGCGTCATCCGGGAAGAACATGGCGGCAAAGAGTGCCATAATGGGCAGCTTCGCACCACAGGTGAGGAACGGGGTGATGAGAATAGAAACGAGGCGGTCCTTGTTGGAATCCAGGGCGCGGGCACCCATGATAGCGGGCACGCCGCAGCCGAAACCCATCATGAGGGGCATGATGCCCTTGCCCGTCAGGCCGCAACGGCGCATGATGGGATCCATGATGAAGGCGATGCGGGCCATATAGCCCGTGCCGTCCAGGAAGGACAGGCAGAAGAACAGCACGAAGATCAGGGGCACGAAGGTCAGCACAGCACCCACGCCGCCGATGATGCCATCGGTGATGAGGGCCTGCATCCACTCAGCCACGCCAGCGGCTTCCAGGGTTTCCCCGGCCCAGGCCAGGAAGTCTTCATTGATAAGCTCATCCAGGGCATCAGCCAGAGGCTGGCCAATCCAGGTGAAGGTAATCTGGAACACAGCGTAGAGGATAGCCAAAAAGATAGGCAGGGCCAGCACGCCGTTGGCCAGGAACTTGTCGAACTTCTCGGAAGTGGACTGGCCCACGTTCCGCATATCAACGGCAGCATCCATGATCTGGTCAATCAGGGCATAGCGGGCCTCGATGACTTTCTCCTGCTTATCGCTCTCACTCAGGTCGCTGCGCTGGATTTCCTTGATTTTCTCGATATGAGCCTTTACCTGGGGGCTGGCCTCATAGTTGCTCATAACGGTGGTAGTGAACACATCCAGCAGCTTCTTGGTGCTCTTGGAGCTGCGTCCCACGGTCTGCACCACAGGCATGCCCACCACTTCTTCCAGCTTCCTGACATCGATGCGGACGCCGCGTCGCTCTGCCTCATCCGTCATATTCAGATCGATGAGCAGGGGAATCCCCTGCTCCAAAAGCTGCACCGTCAGGAACAGATTGCGGGAGATGTTGGTGCTGTCCACCACATCCACCACCATGTCCAGGGTGTTGTGCTTCAGGTAGTCAATGACGATTTTCTCCTCCGGGGAGCGAGCGTTGATGCTGTAGGTCCCCGGCAGGTCTACGATGGAAATGGCACGGTCCTTGTGGCGGGTGTAGCCCACCTTCTTGTCCACAGTGACACCGGGCCAGTTGCCGATTTTCTGGCGGGCACCGGTGAGTTCATTGAAAATTGTGGACTTGCCGGTGTTGGGATTGCCGGTAAGTGCTATTGCTATGGTTGACATTTGCTGCTTTCACTACTCCTTTGCGAATTGATTCCAACTTCCTGTAGGGCACTCAGTTAACCTGCTGTACCTCGATCTGCGCAGCGTCATCACGTCGCAAAGCCAGATTATAATAGCGGACATTGATGGCAATAGGATCTCCCAGGGGAGCCGAACGAAGCACCTTCACCTTCGTGCCCGGTATGAGCCCCATGGTCATCAGCCTTTCCTTCAAAGCTGAATCACCAATTTGCTGGATCTTGAGCGTCATGCCGGTTTTTCCATCCTTCAACGTCAAGAGAAACGCCTCCTTATTACATTGTTACAAATGATAATGAGAATAATAATGAGAATTAAATACAAGAATTATGATAAACTATCTCATTTTCATTGTCAATAGGTCAGATAAGAAAAAGTCAGATAATCAGAATACTGCAATAAAAGAGGGATAACCCTCCGATTTCTCAGAAAGTCATCCCCATAATTACCTTGCTTATTCAGCCTGTTTCAGCATTTTCTTCTTTTCCCGGCGCTCCTTGAAGAAGCGTTTCATGATACCGGCGCATTCCTCCTGCAATACCCCCGCCCGGATTTCCGGCCGATGGTTCAGGGTCTCGTTGCCTGGAATATTGAAGACTGACTCGCAGGCTCCCGCCTTGGCATCGGTGCTGCCATATACCACCCGGTCCACCCTGCTCATGACAATAGCCCCTGCACACATGGGGCAGGGCTCTATGGTCACATAGAGGGTAAGGCCCGAAAGACGCCAGCGTCCCAGTCTGCGGCAGGCCTCCTGAATGGCGATAAGCTCCGCGTGGGCCGTAGCATCATGCCATATTTCCCGCATATTGTGCCCCGAGGCCACCACCTGGCCCTGCTCGTCCACAAGCACGGCACCGATGGGAACCTCCTCCAGCTCATAGGCTTTTTCCGCCTCCCGGAGGGCCAGCCGCATAAAATCTTCATCTGTTGCCATAAATTAGCTCCCTTGCTTTAGCTATATCCACCTGCATATCGTAATAAAGGGAATGAGTGGGCTTGGAGTTCAGGGTCAGGGCATAAGCCCTGGGCACCCCCGGCCCCCCGTCATTGTCTGGGCGCACTTCCTTCTGCATTTCCTTCTGCAGCATCTTGGAGAACTCCTGCTTCTTGCCCTTCTCCTCCTCATAGCCCTCTTTCCGCTTGAAGGAACGCCCTATATCCAGTTCCGTTCCCTTGACCCGGGTCACCCTTTCTATCCTTTCCAGCATCATCTCCACCTCCGAACCTGCATAGCGGCAAGAGATATCTCATGCAATATATATCGTAGAAAAATGCAGAAAGGTTAAGGAAAGATTGATGAATTTCACCAATTATTTCAAGCTGCTGCCCAACGCAGCGAACATGTCCCTCAAATTCCTCGTAGGATGCCAGCCCAAAGCCTGAAGTTTTGCTCCCGAGAGCCTGAGGCCCGTATCTGCTGCATAGCCATAGAGATTGCCCTCAGGAATATCCACCACAATCCGGCTGCGCCCCCCTGAAAGGACTTCTGCTGAAAGCTCCGCCAGTTCCCTTATGCTCATGGTGTTTTCTTCATTCACCACATTATAGGCTTCCCCAGTCTGCCCCCTGGTCAGAATAGTCAGGATGCCTTCCAGCGCATCATCTATATCGCAGTAATTCCCCATGGACTTGCCCTCTGTGTGGAGCACGATATCCTCGCCTTTCATTGCCGAGCGGGCAAACTGGGCAAAGACACGGTTGTCCCCCGGCAGTACCCCCCGCCCAAAAGTCTGGGCCAGACGGGCAATCTTCACAGGGACACCATATTCAGCAGCATAGGCAACGCAGATATTCTCCGCCATGCGCTTGCCCAAAGGATAGCAGCTGCGGGCTGACAGGATATCCACCTGCCCTGCACCAGCCTCCTCCTCACCAGCCCGGTGCCCGTCCTGGCAGTCCAGGCTGCCATAGACCTCCATGGAGGAAACATAGACCATGCTCCTAAGCCCTGCCCTGCGGGCCAGCCCCAGTACATTCTGAGTAGCATTCACAATGCTGGCCGTCACCTCTGCCGGGTGATTGCGCATTTCGGCTGAAGCCGTGACAGCAGCGCAATGTATGAGGTAGTCAAAGGAGAGATCCACGTCCTCCATGGCCTTGCTGTCCGTCAGGTCTGCCGACATAATCTCAGCTTTGGCAGGAAGCATAGACCTGGCCTTCTCCATGCTGCGCACCAGGGCTATGACCTCCTGACCAGACTCTGACAGCCTGTGCACCAGCATAGAACCGATGTAGCCAGTGGCCCCCGTAATCAAGTATTTCATCTCACAAAACATCTCCCAACTTAGTCAGAGGGTGGCAAACCTATCTCACAAAATATGGCTTCAATAGCAAAGTCAGGAAGAAGAACCCTGCCGAAATAACCACAATAGCAGCACCTGCCGCCATGTTGAAATAATAGGCCAGGATCAAACCTGTTATACCTGCCGCCCAGGCAATCAGCACCGACAGCAGATGATACTGCTTCACATTGGAAGATACATTCCTGGCCGCCGCCGCAGGCAGTACCAGCATGGCATTGATGATGAGGATGCCCACCCACTGGATGCTGATGGATACAACCACCGCCAGGGTGGCGGCAAACAGGCTTTCCGCCCAAAAGGAATTGACGCCCCGGCTGCGGGCAAAAGAAGGATTGATGGAAAGCACCAGCAGTCTGTTGAAGAGAACGCTCCACACCACCAGCACCAACAGGAAAACCACCAGCAGTGCCCCAAGTTCCTCCGGGGCAATGCTCAGGATATCTCCTACCAGATAGGAGGAGAATTTATTGAAGCTCCCCCCATAGCTCATGATCATAAGGCCCACGGCAATGGCCATGGAGGAAAACACGCCTATGATGGTATCAGTGGAAGCCGAGCTCTTGTTCTTGATATAGGTGATAAACAAGGCGAACAGCACAGAAAAGACTATCAGGGACAGCAAAGGCGACACAGAACCCACTAGCACCCCTATGGCAATGCCCGTGAAGGCTCCATGCCCCAGAGAGTCAGAGAAGAAGGCCATGCGGTTGCTTACCACCATGGTGCTGAGCAGTCCAAAGAGCGGCATCACCAGCAGCACCGCCAGGAAAGCGTGCTTCATGAAAGTATGCCCTGCCCAGGCAAAGGGCAGGCAGGTGTCCATCAAGCTGTATATAGCTTCCATCAGTCCTGCACCTCCCTGCGCGGCCTGCCCGCATCTTCCGGATGAGCCGCCTCCACCTTGTGAAGTTCTGCCAGATTCTGTCCTGCCAGCATGCCGAAAATCTTCTGGGTACGGCTGTCGCCAAAGACCTCCTCCGGGGTCCCGCAGGAAACAACGCCCTTGTCCATGAGCACCACCTGATCGGCATGCCGGGCCACCATGTTGAGGTCATGGGATATCAGGATGATAGCCATATCCTCCTTTTCCCTGAGTTCCGCCACGATTTCATAGAACAGCTCCAGTCCATTCTGGTCAACGCCGGACACAGGCTCATCCAGGAGCAAGAGGTCAGGCATAGGGTCCAAGGCCAGCGCCAGCAGCACACGCTGCAGCTCGCCGCCTGAGAGGGCTCCCAGCCGCCTGTCGATAAGATGGGCCGCCCTCACCCTCTGCAGGCTCTTTTCCACCCGGCTGCGCAGGGATTTGCCCGGCCAGAACCAGACGGGTTTATCGGAGAGGCAGGCCATGAAAATATCCATGACGCTGGTAGGGGCGCTTACATCAAATCTCAGATATTGAGGCACATAGCCGATGAGGGGATGGCCTGTACGCTTCCCCTTGGCATCGACGTATTTCAGGCTCCCCGTATGGGGCACTTCCCCCAGGATAGCCTTCAGCAGGGTGCTCTTGCCTGCCCCATTGGGACCGATCAGGGCCGTGAGCTGGCCGCAGTGCACATGGATATTCACATGGTCGAAAATGTTGAGCCGTCCCACCTTCACCCCGAAATCTTCGATTCGCGTACAGCACAATTTTGCACAGTCCTCACTGGAAGAGGCCCTGTGGTGCATGATATTCTTGAACAATTCTCTTTCCTTTCCACATCAAAGGGTAAGCTGCCTGAAAGCCCTGCGCCCCAGCCAAAAGCACAGGAGAGCATAGGCCGCCAGCACAGAAAGCGACAGCCAGGGCATGGCCTCCCCTGCCGACAGCGCCCGCAAGAGGGTACTGGTATGGGTCAGGGGCAAAAGCTCAATGAAATGCCGGATTCCCTCCGGCAAAGCCGCGGTCTTGAAGAAAGTGCCGCAGAGAAATGACATGGGCAGCAGGATATATGTATTCACCTGGGCCATAGCCTCATAGGTACTGAGCTTCATGGCCGCCAGAAATCCGATTTCTGCAAAGACCACGCAGTTCAGTACCAGCACCAGGAGGAACAGCGGGGAAAAGCTCAAGTGCGCGCCAAACACGCCAGCCAACAGCAGAATGATGGCAGAAGAAATCAGCCCCCGCAGGACAGAAGCCAGCACCTTGCCAATGACAAAGGCATCAGGGCAGATGGGAGCAATGATATACTCTTCCAGACTCTTGTGATAAACCCGCTCCGCATGGACAGGAGTGATGCTGTTGAAGCTGATGTTCATGGAGTTCAGCGCCAGTATGCCCGGCACCAGGAAGTCCAGATAACTGCCGCTCTCCACCTGAATGCTCCTGCCCAGCCCCCAGCCAAAGGCCACCAGATAGAGGAGCGGAGCCACCATGCGGGAGAGGATGAACTTCACCATGCGGCGCTTCAGCACTATCCAATCACGCCAGAAGACAGTAATGACATCAGAGAAAAATCTTCCCATCAGGCTCCTCCCTTCCCTGTTTTTTCCTCGGTGAGTTTCAGGAACACTTCCTCAAGATTTGCTTCCTGGAAATTATCCCGCAAATGAGCAGGGCTGTCAACCGCTGCCAGCCTGCCCTTATTGAGGATAGCCACCCTGTCGCAAAGGGCCTCTGCCTCTTCAATATAATGAGTGGTGAGAAAAACCGTCACGCCCTCCTTCGCCATCTGACGCACCAGTTCCCAGATTTTCCTTCGCACCTGGGGATCGAGAGCCACTGTAGGCTCATCCATGAAAAGTATGCGGGGGCGGTGGATAAGCGCCCTTGCTATCAACAGCCGCCGCTTCATGCCCCCTGAAAGGCGCCGCACTCCGTCATTTATCACCTCGGATAACTCCACATACTCCAACAGTTCTGCTATGCGCCGCTTTCTTTCAGCAGCAGCCAGATGGTGAAGCCTGGCATGGAGCTCCAGATTCTCCCCCACCGTCAGATCCTGATCAAAGTTCACGTGCTGGGGCACTACGCCAATCAGGCTTTTCAGCTCCAACTCATGCCCCTCCAGTTCCACACCGCCGTAAAGTATGCTTCCGGACGTAGGCCTGGACTGCATGGTAAGCATGCGGATGGTGGTGGTCTTCCCCGCCCCATTAGGGCCCAAAAGCCCAAAAACCTCACCACGGCCTATGGACAGGGTAAGGTTGTCCACCGCCGTCTTAAAAGTTTCTTTCCCCGTCTTATCTTTATGGGGGAACTGCTTGACCAAAGATTTTATTTCTATCATTGCTGCCTCATGTGAAAAATCATTTTGCGCTCAGGAAGTAGTAATAAGCATCTATCACATCCAAGAAAGCGCCGTCAAAGCCTGCTGCCATGATCTTATCCAGATAGGAATCCCCGGAACCGTACAGCAGCTCCTTCCATTCCCTCCGCCAGTACTTGACCTTGAAATTGTTCTGCCAGTCCGGATTGGCTTCGTCCAGCCAGTCAGGCAGCTGCCTCTGCCACTCCTGCCGCCAATAATAACGGTATGTCTCTGCCTCACCTACACTCATATAGGCGTAGACCAGACGAGCTCCGCCGCCGTTCTTCTGCTTGAGGGAAGCGACCTCCTCTGCTGTCAGGGAGTCTTCCCCATAGAAAAGGTCAACGATCAGCAAATCGTAATCTGTTCCCCGCAGGGCTTCAAGATACGCCTCCCGGGAAGCAAATTTGCCCGGATTCAGGAGCACCAGATAATTCTTCACCTGATTGAGGCTTCTGATATCCTTATTATTTGCCCTGTGAGGAGCCTCCTCTGGCAGTTCATCCAAATCCCTGCGGAAAGAGGCCCAAGGGATATACCCCTTTTCTTTATTCAGTTGATAAGACTTCGCCGCCATATCTTCGGAATCCACATAGTCAAGACTCAAGACAGGCATTCCTGCCTGCAAAGCAGGGGCTAGTGCCTGATGAAAATACTTTGTGTCTTCTTGGGAAGTCTTTTCTGCCCTGCCCTTATCCACATCCCAGCGGAAATAAATGGACTCCGTCATGGTGCCGTCCAAAGCCTGCAGGAGGCGCCCCACATTCTCACCAGTGTTGCCGTCCATTTCCAGGAAAAGCCCCGCCCCGCCATTGCCCAGGAGACCAAAGCCAGGTTTTTTTTCCACAGCGTAAGCTTTCAAATCGCAAATAAGATCCACCATGGAACCAGGATAATCTACTGTCGCCTCTTCTGCCGAAGAGCAGCCAAATATCCCCCCGCAAAACATCAAGCCCGCCAGAAAAGATCTGATTTTATTCAT